>NZ_ARYM01000005.1 GCF_000685315.1 Hyphomonas polymorpha PS728 | reverse complement strand
CTGCGCGTGATGTGGTGGGGCGGGGTACGCATCGAATATCTCGGCGACGCCGCGCCCAGCCCCTCCGCCTACAGACCAGTTGAGGCCACACGAAAGCCGTGGAGCGATCCCTGCTGGTCAAGCGCCGTTCCGGCGATCTTCAACGCTGATGAGCCGCACACCCTTTTCTTCCCCCGCATTTGCAGGGGCTTCGAGGGAAAAGCGTTTGCACTGCAAACGCCCCGAGAAGGAATGAAGGGGGCCTGCGCCCGCGCCGCACGCCCCGACACGTCCTAGCTATTCCCGCAACTTCGAACTCAGCCCAAATCCCCCGGCCAGCCCCCCGCTGCGTCCGGCCCTTCGTGCTGCCTGAAACCAAAGCGCCCGTCCGGCCGCCGCTTTCAGCAGATGTCAGGGATCAAGCCGCACGGCCCCCTGAGCCGCGTTACCCACATGCGCCGCATAGACCTTCAGCGCACGGCTCACCTTGCGGGGGCGGTCTTCCACCGGCTTCCAGGCCTGGGCGCCCTTGGCCTCCATGGCGGCGCGGCGGCGCGCAAACTCTTCGGCGGAAACCTTCGCATGGATCGTGCGGTTGGGGATGTCGATCTCGATGAGGTCGCCTTCCTCGATCAGGCCGATGGCGCCACCTTCGGCTGCTTCCGGGCTGACATGGCCGATGGAGAGGCCGGATGTGCCGCCGGAGAAACGCCCGTCCGTGATCAGAGCGCAGGCTTTGCCCAGCCGCATCGATTTCAGATACGAGGTCGGATACAGCATTTCCTGCATGCCGGGGCCGCCGCGCGGGCCTTCATAGCGCACGATGACAACATCGCCGGCTTTCACCTGCTTGCCGAGAATGCGCTTGCAGGCTTCTTCCTGGCTTTCGCACACGATGGCCGGGCCGGAGAATTTCAGGATACTGTCATCCACGCCGGCCGTTTTCACCACGCAGCCCTGCTCGGCAATATTGCCGAACAGAACGGCGAGCCCGCCATCCTTGGAGAAGGCATGTTCCGCCGAGCGGATGACGCCTTTTTCACGATCCGTATCCAGAGCTTTATAGCGGCGCGACTGGCTGAACGCCTGCGTCGTGCGCACGCCGCCCGGCGCGGCCAGGAACAGCTCCTGCACTTCAGGATCATTGGTGACGGCAATGTCCCATTTGTTCAGCGCTTCGGCCATCGTGGGCGAGTGGATCGTGCGCACGGACGTGTCGAGCTTTCCGGCACGCGCCAGTTCGCCCAGGATGCCAAAGATGCCCCCGGCACGGTGAACGTCTTCCATATGCACATTATGCACCGCCGGGGCGACCTTGCAGAGGCAGGGCGTCACGCGGCTGAGCCGGTCGATATCGTCGAGGGTGAAGTCCACCTCGCCCTCGCGGGCCATGGCCAGCAGGTGGAGGATGGTGTTGGTCGATCCGCCCATCGCAATGTCGAGCGTGATGGCATTCTCGAAGGCCGCCTTGGTGGCGATGCCGCGCGCGGAGACGCCGGTGTCGCCTTGCTCGTAATACATCTTCGTCAGCTCGACGATGCGGCGTCCGGCGCGGCGGAACAGCATCTCGCGGTCGGCATGCGTCGCCAGCGTCGAGCCATTGCCCGGCAAAGCAAGGCCGAGCGCTTCGGCGAGGCAGTTCATCGAGTTCGCCGTGAACATGCCCGAGCAGGAGCCACAGGTGGGGCAGGCGTTCTTTTCGAACTCGTCAACTTCGGCGTCGGAGCGTTCCGGATTGGCCGCCTCGATCATCGCGTCGATCAGGTCCACCGCGCGCAGCTCGCCGTCGATGTTCACCTTGCCGGCCTCCATCGGCCCGCCGGAAACGAACACGACCGGAATATCCAGGCGCAGCGCGGCCATCATCATGCCGGGCGTGATCTTGTCGCAATTGGAGATGCAGACCATCGCATCGGCGCAATGGGCGTTGACCATGTATTCCACGCTGTCGGCGATCACCTCGCGCGAGGGCAGGGAATAGAGCATCCCGTCATGGCCCATGGCGATGCCGTCATCGACGGCGATGGTGTTGAACTCCTTGGCCACGCCGCCCGCCGCGACGATCTCCCCGGCCACCAGCTGGCCCAGATCCTTCAGGTGCACATGCCCCGGCACGAACTGGGTGAACGAGTTTACCACCGCAATGATCGGCTTGCCGAAATCGCTGTCCGTCATGCCCGTTGCGCGCCAGAGGCCGCGGGCACCGGCCATGTTGCGGCCGTGGGTGGAGGTGCGTGAACGGTAGGGGATCATTGGCTCAGGTCTCGATACATACGCAAAATTTTGCCCTCCGGGGCGAAATTGAAGCCGGAAAGCGGTGAATTCACCCGCTCTTTAGCATCTGCGGGAAAGATTGGAATGGGCCAGATGGCGGATTGCCTGCGGTTACACACCGGAAGCGCGAGAGCGTATCCGGAAAGGCTCTGATAGCTGGGCGCTCATTTGTTCCTTCAACTGAGTGGCAATGTGCTCATAGTATTGTCGAGGAAGGGCCACATCGTAGTTCGGTTCAAATGAGGGCTTCCCGAATACAAAGTTCTCGGAGCTGTGCGCGGGGTTGCGAAGACTTGTCCGCTCGGAAAGAATATTGAACGCGGTAACCTTCTCGGGCGGCACGAGTTTGCCACTATGGTATCTGAAGCCATCAACAGGACAGATCGCGAGTTCCGCGGAGAACTCCCCGCCAAAGCGGGAAAAGCTGAAAGACAGCAGATCGATTTGCTCGTTCTGCATTCTCCGAAAGTGAGGATAGCTTCCTTGAAATCCCAAGGTGCGGAGCAACGGGACGACGAGCTGCTTTAATGCTTTGTCCATCTCAATTCTTGGTGAGGTCTTTGCCATTTAAAGCGCTCGTCAGCTCTGAAATTAGTGCGCCGCCGCCCAGTTGCTGGCCGCCTTGGCCTCCACCACCAGCGGCACGGAAAGCTTGAGGGCGGGGCCATCAGCGGCCGCCATCGTCTTCTGCACCAGGGCGATCAGCTTCCCGGCCTCCTTCTCCGGGCATTCGAACACAAGCTCGTCATGCACCTGCAGCAGCATCTTTGCTTTAAGGCCGGCCTCGCCCAGCGCTTCGGGCATCCGGATCATCGCGCGCTTGATGATGTCGGCGGCGGAGCCCTGGATCGGCGCGTTGATGGCCTGCCGTTCGGCGAAGGACCGGGCCGGGCCCTTGGCTTTCATGTCCGGCAGGTTGATCTTACGGCCGAAGGCGGTGCGCACAAAGCCGGTCTCGCGGGCGAACTCCTTGGTTTCGTCCATATACTGACGGATGCCGGGGAAGCGCTCGAAATAGGTCTTGATATACTGGTTCGCCTCGCCCGCAGGAATGCCGAGCTGGCGGCCAAGGCCGAAGCCCGAGATGCCATAGATGATGCCGAAGTTGATCGCCTTGGCCTGCCGGCGCACCATCGGGTCCATGCCTTCGATCGGCACGCCGAACATCTCGCTCGCTGTCATCGCGTGAATGTCCAGCCCCTGCCGGAACGCATCCTTCAGCGCCGGAATGTCCGCCATATGCGCGAGGATGCGCAGCTCGATCTGCGAATAGTCCGCCGAGACCAGCACATTGCCGTCTTCGGCGATGAACGCCTCCCGGATCTTGCGGCCTTCTTCGGTCCGCACAGGGATGTTCTGAAGGTTGGGGTCGGTTGAGGAAAGCCGGCCGGTCTGCGCGCCGGCCATCATGAAGCTGGTATGCACGCGGCCGGTCTTCTTGTTAATCGCCGCCTGCAGGGCTTCGGTATAGGTCGAGCGCAGCTTCGACAGCATCCGCCAGTCCACAATCGTGCGGGGCAGGGCATGGCCCTCTGCGGCGAGCCCTTCGAGCACATCGCCATCGGTGACCCAGGCGCCGGTCTTGGTCTTCTTGCCGCCCGGCAGGTTCATCTCGTCGAACAGGATTTCGCCGAGCTGTTTGGGAGAGCCGATATTGAAGCTGCGGCCGGCCTGCTCATGCGCCTGCGCTTCCAGGCCTGCCATGCGCTGGTTGAAGTCTGCCGACAGGCGCGACAGCATCTGCCGGTCCACCTTGATGCCCGCCCGCTCCATCTCCGCCAGCACCGGTACCAGCGGACGCTCCAGCGTCTCGTATACCGCCGTCATATGCTCCGTACGCAGACGCGGTTTCAGCGCCAGCCAGAGGCGCAGGGTCACATCGGCGTCTTCGGCGGCATATTCCGTGGCCTTGTCGAGGGCGACCTGCGCAAAGGTTTTCTGGCTTTTGCCGCTGCCGGCCACATCCTTGAAGGTGATCGGCGTATGGCCGAGATAGCGCTCGGACAGCTCGTCCATCCCATGCCCGTGAATGCCGGCATTCAGCGCGAAGGAGATCAGCATCGTGTCGTCGATGGGCGCCACGCGAATGCCATGCTGCGCGAACACGCAGAGATCATATTTGATGTTCTGGCCGATCTTCAGCGTGGCCGGGTCTTCCAGCATCGGCTTCAGAGCTTTCAGCGCGTCGGCCATGCGGATCTGGCGCGGCGGGTCGGCGCCAAACATGTCGCCATCGCCTTTGGCTTCGGGGTCCACATGCGCCAGCGGAATGTAGCACGCCTCGCCGGGGCTGAGCGCCAGTGACACGCCGACGAGGCCGCCGGAGACCGAGTCCAGACTGTCCGTCTCCGTATCAACGGCGACGTGGCCCTGCGTCATCGCGCGAGATACCCAGTCTTCCAGGGTCTTCAGATCACGGATGCAGGTATAGGCGGACAGGTCAAAGGGCTGGCCTTCGGGTGTGGGCGCTTCGAGGGCGCCTTCCATCTCCATCTGCTCGCGCACGCGGCGGGTGATGGTGCGGAACTCCATCTCCTCCAGGAAGCCGATCAGCTCTTTGGGGTCGGGGTCCTGAACGGCGAGGTCTTCCAGCGGCACCTTCACCGGCACATTTTCTTCCAGCTGCACCAGCCGTTTGGAAATGCGGATCTGGTCTGCAAAGCCGATGAGCGTTTCCCGGCGCTTGGGCTGTTTGATCTCTTCGGCGCGCGCCAGCAGGGTTTCAAGGTCGCCGAACTCATTGATCAGCTGGGCGGCGGTCTTGATGCCGATGCCAGGAGCGCCGGGCACGTTGTCCACGCTGTCGCCGGCGAGGGACTGCACGTCCACCACGCCTTCGGGGCCAACGCCGAACTTCTCGATCACATCCTCGCGGCCCAGCAGCTTGTTCTTCATCGGGTCCATCATCAGCACCTTGTCGGAAACAAGCTGCATCAGGTCCTTGTCCGACGAGACGATGGTGACGCGGGCGCCCTTGGCTTCGGCCTGTCTGGCATAGGTAGCGATCAGGTCGTCTGCCTCGAACCCGCCCTGTTCGATGGCATGGGCGGCGAAGGCGACCGCGGCGCGGCGGACCAGCGGGAATTGCGGCACGAGCTCCTCCGGCGGGTCGGAGCGGTTGGCCTTGTATTCGGGATAGATCTCGTTCCGGAAGGTGACTTCGGAGGCATCGAAGATGCAAGCAAAATGGGTGGGACGCTGGCCGCCTTTCAGCTCCTCCAGCAGCTTGAACAGCATGTTGCAGAAACCCGCGACGGCGCCGACGGGCAGGCCATCGGAGGAGCGCGTCAGCGGGGGCAGGGCATGAAACGCGCGGAACACATAGGCGCTCGCATCGATGAGGTAGAGGTGGCTGTCCTGGGTGATGGGCGCCGTGGCCATGAGCGATTCCTTTATTTGTTCCCGGTTTAGCCCGCATGATCGGCCACGTCACCCGCTGGCCCGGAAATCAGGCGCATTGCCTGTCGATTCGCCACCTTTCGTCTAAGTAATGCGCCGGGGCCAATTTTGTCTTTTCCGTGGCAGTCGGGGTGTGCTAATTATGCAACATGGACCGTGATCTGGACTTCGAAGAAGCGACGGCCCTTATTCCGGCTGTGCAGAAGCATGTGCCGAAGGCGCCGTGGCATCTCCCCGTTATAGGGGCCATCGCCGTGTTGTGGAGCCTCCTGGGCGTCTTCGACCTTCTGGCGATGATCACCCGCTTTGCGCCCTATATGAACCAGATGCCGGAGCTGACACGAGAGTTCATCTACGAGCTTCCGCCGGCAGTGATCATCCTGCGCGCGGTGGCAGTTTTCGCTACCCTTGCCGGCGCGGTCTACCTTATCCGCAAGCGGCTCACCGCCGTCCGGATCCTCGCCCTCGGCGCCACGGCGACCATTCTGGGCATCGGCTTTACCTTCGCCAATGGCGCGCCCGATGATGGCACCATCCACGCCGTCTCCATGTTCACGATCGTGGTCTCTGTCCTGCTGCTCTATTACGCGCAGACCTGGGCGAAGTTCGGCGTGCTGAAGTAGGCCTCCGGCCGCCCAGATTGCGCTCCCCCGAAATCGTCGTACACTTCCCCTACGTCAGGGAGGGCGCGCATATGACCGAAGATACATCCGTAATCGCACCGAAAGCAGGTTGGCATATCTGGCTCGTGGGCATTCTCGCGCTCTTCTGGAACGCCTTTGGCTGTTTCGATTTCGTGATGACGGCCACGCGCAACGAAGCCTATCTGAAGCCCTATCCGCAGGAGATGCTGGACTACTGGTTTGCCATGCCCTGGTGGGTCTGGGCGGTCTGGGCGCTCGGTGTATTTGGCGGCTTTTTCGGCGCGGCCGCCTTGCTGCTGCGCAGCGTCTGGGCGGTGAGGCTCTTTGCCCTTTCGCTGCTCGGCGCCGTCATCAGCCTCGCCATCGGCATCATGGCCACCGACGCGCCGAAGATGGAGGGCGCAGAGTTCTTCCCCTATGTCATCATCGCGATCGCGCTGGTCCAGCTCGGATATGCCTGGTGGCAGATGAAGCGCGGCGTCTTGCGCTGAACGCAATTCGCTCTAGCCTCCCGGCGAGAAGTTCAGGGAGGAACAACATGGTCAACGAAAAGAACCAGACATGGGTGCTGCGCAATCGTCCTGTGGGCGATCTGAAAGAGGGGGATCTGGAGCTGGTCGAAACGCCGCTCGCCCCGCTCGAAGAAGGACAGGTGCGCGCCAAGACGATCTATCTTTCGCTCGATCCGACCAACCGTATCTGGATGAGCGATATGGACGCTTATCTTCCGCCCGTGCAGATCGGCGACCCGATGCGCGGCGGCGGGCTCAGCGTGATCACCGAAAGCCGGTTTGAGGGCCTCGCGCCCGGCGACATCGTCAACACCGGCCTGGCTGGCTGGGCGATCTACAACACGCTGCCTGGCGCCGCGCTCACCAAGCTGCCCAAGCTGCCGGACGTGCCGCTGACGGCCTTCATGGGGCCCCTCGGCGCCACGGGGATGACGGCCTATTTCGGCCTGATGGACATCGGCAAGCCCAAGGCGGGCGAGACGGTGGTTGTGTCCGCTGCCGCCGGCGCCGTCGGCTCGATGGTCGGTCAGATCGCCAAGATCCAGGGCTGCCGCGTCGTCGGCATCGCGGGCGGGGCCGAGAAGTGCCGCTGGCTCACAGAAGTCGCCGGTTTTGACGCCGCCATCGACTACAAGAATGAAGATGTCGGCGCCGCGCTGGACAAGCATTGCCCGAAGGGCATCGACATCAACTTCGAGAATGTCGGCGGCAAGATCATGGATGAGGTGATCGCGCGCCTGAACGACTTCTCGCGAATGCCGCTCTGCGGGCTGATCTCCACCTACAACGCCACAACGCCGGTGCCCGGCCCCTACAACTTTGCCAACCTGCTGATGCGGCGGACGCTGGTGAAGGGCTTTATCGTCATCGACTATTTCCCCCGCTTCCCGGAAGGCATGCAGCAGATGGCGCAGTGGCTGATGGAGGGGAAGCTCAAATTCGAGACCGATATCGTCGAGGGCTTCGAGAAGGCGCCGGCAAGCCTCTCGCGCCTGTTTGAAGGCAAAAATCTCGGAAAACTCGTAGTTCAGGTCAGTCCGGAGCCGGTTTGAGGCTCAGGTTCAGCTTGCGTTCATGCGCCCCATTACCAGAATGTCATTCATGAAGTCTGGGAGTGGGAAATGGGACGGCATGCGGGACTGGGGACACGGGGATGGATGGCAGCCGCAGCGCTGATCGGCGTTGCTGGCTGCAGCCATTCTGACTGGGAGGCGGTTGCCATGGGCCTCAATATTGCGGCTGACGAAATGGCCGTCACGCTGACCCAGACCCCTCGCTATGGATGCGATTACAATGCTCAGGGGTATGCCGTGTGCGACGACACTGGCGATGGCTTTGCCGACCGCTACGCAGATCCGGCCTGGGATTATGTGCCCGGCTACTATGTCACCCCCGCCACCCGCATCAACGATTATGGCGAAGCCTTCCAGTACAATGCCAGCTGCGACTGCTGGCATCGCGAGCCATCGCTCGACACCTATCCCAAATAGCCGCCGCAATTCCGGGCGCAGGAGCGGAAGGAAACAAAGGCGGCTGCCTGCGCGCTTGCGCTTCGCCCTGTGCGCTGCTCATATGGCCGGAGAACACACTCACCGTGGGGAGAAACGCGGTTGAAGTTGCGCCGTCTGTTTGCTGTGGCTCTGTTCCTGGCTGCGTGCTGGGCGGGGCCTGCTTTTGCCAAACCCGGCGTCGAAGATGCTCCGCTCAAGGACTGGGCCGTCGGTATCCTGGCGGCTGACTGGCGCGACAGTGAAGGCGCCCCCATCGATGCTTTCGAGAATGCGCGGCGCGATCTTGCCCGCGGCTTTGCCGATGTGGGGTTCAACCCGGATAACATCAGCCACATGTCGCTGCGCCCAAGAGAGCTGGGCGGCTTTTCGCTGCGTTCGGAGGAGGTGTTTTCTGCCTTCGGAGAGCTGGCAGCCAAGGCGCCAGCGGGCTGCCTCTTCTATTTCACCTCGCATGGTGTTCCCGAAGGCATGGTGCTGGGCACGGAAGGGCTGATCAGCCCCAGGAAACTCAACGGCCTGATCAGCCAGTGGTGCGGGCAGCGCCCGACGGTGGTGGTCGTCTCGGCCTGCTTCTCCGGCGTCTTCGTGCCGGAACTGGCCGCGCCAAACCGGCTGGTGATGACAGCGGCCCGGCCGGACCGCTCCTCCTTCGGCTGCGGCGCGGGGATGATCTATCCGGTGTTTGACCAGTGCGTTCTGGATTCCCTGCCGGGCGCGGACGATTTCGTCCACCTTTCAAACATGACGCGCCGCTGTGTTGCGATGGAGGAGCGCCAGCAGCGCCTCTGGCCTCCGTCCGAGCCGCAGTCCGATCTGGGCGCCGATGTGGAAGACCTGCTCGTCTTCCTGGATTTTGAACGGTCCGCGCCCTAGGCCGCGTTCAGCGCCGCAAAACCCGCCTCAAGATCTGCCTTGAGATCGCTCACCGCTTCCAGCCCCACATGCACCCGCATCAACTCGCCGGGCTTCTGCCTCGTCCAGCATGTGCCGCTGCGTGTCAGCTGGTCATCGCATGGAATGATCAGGCTCTCGAAACCGCCCCATGAAAAGCCCATGCCGAACAGGCTGAGGGCCTCGAAGAAACGCTTCTTCGCCTCTGCCGGATAGTCCTTCAGCACGAATGCGAAGAGGCCATTGGCGCCCGTGAAATCCCGTTTCCACAGGGCGTGATCGGGGTGGGAGGGCAGGGCCGGATGGATGACGCTGGCCACTTCCGGCCGTGTCTCCAGCCATCTGGCCAGTTCCAGCCCGGCAGCCTCATGGGCTTTCAGGCGCGTCTTCAGGCTGCGAATGCCGCGAATGGCCAGATAGGCATCATCCGGAGCAAGGCCGATGCCCCAGTCTTCCGAACAATTGGCCACCTTGTTGGCAAGGCTGAGCTCATTCGTCATCACCGCGCCGCCAAACGCATCCGAATGGCCCACCACATATTTGGTCAGCGCCTGCACGGAAATATCGGCGCCCAGAGCCAGCGGCTGATAGTGCAGGCCCGCGCCCCAGGTATTGTCGCAGACGATCCGTATGCCGCGCTTCTTCGCCACCTCGGCAATGGCCGGCAGATCGGAAATCTCGAAGGTCAGGGAGCCGGGGGATTCCAGCAGGATCGCCTGCGTGTTCTCCCGGAACAGGCGTTCAATGCCCGCGCCGATGCGCGGATTAAAGCGCTCCGCCTCCACGCCCATCGTTTTCAGGCGCTTTTCGCAGAAGCGCGCCGTCGGCCCATAGGCGCTGTCGGTGAACAGAAGATGCCCACCGGCTTCCACCACGCTGGCAATCCCCAGCGCGCAGGCCTGCAGGCCATTCGAGGCCAGCCGCGTATGCCTGGCGCCCTCAAGAATGCACAGGGCCGCTTCCAGTTCACGGTGAACCGTCAGCCCCATCCGGCCATAGGTCGGCTTGGGCCCATAGAGCGCTGCCTCGGTGCGGAAAAGAACGGTCGACGCCCGCTCGACTGGCGGGTTCACCGTCACGCGGCCAAGGCGCTCGGCGCGCGTATGGATCAGGCGTGTTTCGGGGGCTGCGTCATCGTTTGCGCTCATGGCGCGCCCCGCACGATCGGCCGGGAGGGATCAGACGCCCATTCCGTCCACGAACCATCGTAGACAGCCACATCCCAGTTTCCGAGGCGGGCGAGTGCCAGCGCCGTGATCGCCGCCGTTACGCCGGAGCCACAGGTGGCCACGGTCGGCGCGCCCGGATCGGGCATCAGGCGGCGCAACTCTTCGGCCGATTTCATGCGGCCATCTTCGGAGACGAGCAGGCTGCCCGGCACATTGATGCTGCCGGGGATATGGCCCGAGGGCAGCTCGGCGCGCGGCTCGGGATCTCGCCCGAAGAAGCGTCCATCCGGGCGGGCATCGATGATCTTGACGCGGGCAGAGCCGACGAGCTGCTCCATATCCCGCGCATCCATGATCAGGTCGCTGCGTACGCGCGGGGTGAAGTGGCGCTCGCCCGGCGGGGTGGGCAGGTCGTCCAGCGCGCCGCCTTCGGACACCCAGGCGTGCAGCCCGCCATCGAGCACATACACATCCTTGTGCCCCATCACGCGCAGCATCCACCAGGCGCGGGCGGAGGCAAAGAACCGGTTCTGATCGTACACCACAATGCGGCTGCCATCGCCGAGGCCCAGCTTGCGCGCCCGCGAGGAAAACTTCACGGCATCGGGCATCATATGCGGGTAGGGGGAGGCGGTGTCGGCGATCTCGTCAATGTCGAAATAGACCGCCTTCGGAATATGTCCGCGCTTCCAGGCCTCGCGCCCGGTTTCCACCGGATTGGTCCAGGAGGCAAACCAGGTTGCGTCCACGATGCGCACATCCGGCGCCGTTATGTTGGTCATCAGCCAGTCTGCGCTGACCAGCGGGTCGCCTTGCTCGCTCATCATTTCGTCTCCATCCATGGCGGAACCGGCAGGCCCTTGGAGCGCAGGAATTCCGGATTGTAGAGCTTGGTCTGGTAACGGTTGCCGTAGTCACACAGGATCGTGACGATGGTGTGCCCCGGCCCCAGCTCCCTTGCCAGGCGGGCCGCCCCGGCTACGTTGACGCCGCTTGAGCCGCCAAGGCACAGCCCTTCATATTCCACCAGATCGAACAGATAGCGTAGCGCCTCATCGTCATGGATGCGCCAGGCCTTGTCGACTGGGATGCCCTCGAGGTTTGCCGTGATGCGCCCCTGGCCGATGCCCTCGGTGATGGAGGTGCCCTCGGCTTTCAGTTCGCCGGTGGTGTAATAGGAAAAGAGCGCTGCGCCGCCGGGATCGGCCAGGCCGATGGTGATCTTCGGATTGCGCTCCTTCAGGCCAAGGGCAATGCCGCCCAGCGTCCCGCCGGAACCGACTGCGCAGATGAAGCCGTTCACCTGACCCTGCGTCTGATCCCAGATTTCCCGCGCTGTGGTGTTGTAATGGGCGCGGCGGTTGGCCTGGTTGTCGAACTGGTTGGCCCAGATCGCGCCGTTCGGTTCGCTCGCGGCCAGCTCCTCGGCAAGGCGCCCGGAATAGCGCACATAATTGTTCGGGTTGGCATAGGGCACCGCGTCCACCTCGATCAGCTCGGCGCCGAGCAGGCGGATGGCGTCCTTCTTCTCCTGGCTCTGTGTGCGCGGCATCACGATCACCACCCGGTAACCGAGCGCCTTGCCCACCAGCGCAAGCCCGATGCCGGTATTGCCGGCGGTGCCTTCCACGATCGTCCCGCCAGGCTTCAGCGCGCCGGAAGCTTCCGCTTCCCGGACGATGCCCAGGGCAGGGCGATCCTTCACGGATTGGCCGGGATTGAGGAATTCGCACTTGCCGAGAATTTCACAGCCCGTCTCATCCGATACACGGTTGAGCCGGAGCAGCGGCGTGTTGCCTATGAGGTCGATGACAGACCTGTGGATGGTCATGGGGCGTTACTCGATTCTGACACTGGGTTGCTTGAATGCAGGCTACGCGCCGCCGTCAGCGCGTTCAATCCGCAAGGGCTGCGAAACTGCCGCGGCGTATGCCCGGTTTGCGGGTGAAAAGGGGCTGGTGGTACCCGCCGTCAACTCACATGTCCCTTAAGCGGGCGTGGAACCATCTCGCCGCAGCGGGGTTAATTCCCTGAACGCGGCCGCAGGTTGGCCGCCCCTGCATTTCCGGTCAGACAGCTCAGATTGATCTATTTCGCCTGGCTGGCCGTACAGAGGTCAAACAAGCGAAAGGATAACTCACATGCTCGTCAAGCGACTGGTTTTGTCCGCATCTGTCCTGATTTTTCCGTTCAGCGGCGCGGCGACGGCGGATAACGCCCCCGTTCCGCAGCCCGCAGGCATCACGCAGGCTTGGCAACCCGCGCCGGGTGACGTGATCCGCTTCGATGTTCTGCGCAAGGGCAGCCCGTTCGGGTCCCACCTCGTTACCTTCGATGAGGGCCCCGATGGCGCCCTTGTGGCAAAGACGAAGATCAACCTGAAGGCCGGCCTCGGCCCGATTACGGTGTTCCGTTATGATCACACCGCCAGCGAAGTCTGGCGGGAAGGCCAACTCGTCGAGGTGGCCGGCGAGGTCAATGACGATGGCAAGAGGGCTTCGATGGAAGCTGTCCGGAATGGCAACGCATTGGCCGTGCAAGGCACGCTGTTTTCCGGCGAGGTGCCCACCAATGTGATCCCGGCCAGCCACTGGAATTTTGCCCAGACACAGACGCGGAACCTGCTCTCGACCGAAGATGGCGAAATCTACGACATCAAGGTCACGCCGAAAGGCCGCGAAACGATTACCGCCGCCGGGCGCGAGATCGAGGCCAATCGCTACCTTCTGGAGTCCGATCTGGACGTTGATCTCTGGTATGATGATCAGGGCCGGTGGGTGAAGCTCGCCTTCGAGGCGCGCGGCCAGCAGATCGAGTACGTCCTCAACCAGATGTATTGATGCGCCGGGAGCCTGGGGGTGGGGACATTAAGGCTCGTGCTCGGCGACCAGCTGTCGCCGGACCTCTCGTCCCTGAGGGATGCCGACAAATCATGTGACGTTATCCTCATCGCGGAAGTGAGGGAGGAGGCGACCTATGTGCGCCATCACAAGAAGAAGATTGCCTTCCTTTTCGCGGCAATGCGCCATTTTGCGAAGGAATTGACGGCCTCGGGATACACGGTGCGGTACATCCGCCTGGATGATCCTGACAATCAGGGCTCGCTCAGGGCTGAAGCCGCCCGCGCGCTGGAAGAGGTGCAAGGTCTCGACAGGCTGGTGATCACAAAGCCCGGAGAGTGGCGTCTGCTGCAGGATATGGAGCAATGGGGCACGCTGTTGCCTGTGCCTGTGGAGCTGCGGGACGACACCCGCTTCATCATGCCGCTGACGGAGTTTGAAGCCTGGGCAAAGGGGCGCAAACAGTTGCGGATGGAGTATTTCTACCGCGAGGTTCGCCGCAAGACGGGTCTGCTGATGGAGGGAGACCAACCTGAAGGCGGCCAGTGGAATTACGACGCCGAAAACCGCAAGCGCCTTCCCAAATCCATGGTGACGCCCCCGCGTTTCTTGCCCGAGGCCGATGCGCTGACGCGCGAGGTCATGGCGCTGGTTGCCGAGCGCGTTCCGGACCATTTCGGCGATCTCGAGCCCTGGGTGTTTGCGACGACGCGCGCGGGAGCCGAGGCGGCGCGGGACCATTTCATCGCCGAAATCCTGCCGGGTTTTGGCGACTGGCAGGACGCCATGGCGCGCGGCGAGCCGTGGATGTGGCACTCGCTGCTTTCGGTCTACATCAATTGCGGCCTGCTGGACCCGCTGGATGTCTGCCGCCGCGCAGAAGCGGAATGGAAAGCGGGCAGGGCGCCGCTCAACGCTGTTGAGGGTTTCATCCGGCAGATTATCGGCTGGCGGGAATATGTGCGCGGCATCTACTGGCTCAAGATGCCTGGCTATGCGGAGATGAACGCTCTGGACGCGCATCATCCGCTGCCGGAATTCTATTGGACCGGAAAGACCCCCATGCGCTGCATGGCCGAGGCCATCGGCCAGACCAGGCGCTATGCCTATGCCCATCATATCCAGCGGCTGATGATTACCGGCAATTTCGCCCTGCTTGCCGGGCTGTCGCCGGCGCAGGTTAATGAATGGTATCTGCTGGTCTATGCAGACGCCTATGAATGGGTGGAACTGCCCAACACGCATGGCATGGCGCTGCACGCCGATGGCGGCCTTATGGCGTCCAAGCCCTATGCGGCCAGCGGCAACTATATTTCGAAGATGTCGGACTATTGCGAAGGGTGCTCCTACGATGTGAAGCGCCGGACCGGCGAAAAAGCGTGCCCTTTTAATTTTCTCTATTGGGATTTTGTCGACCGCCATGAAGCGCGCTTCAAAAACAACCCACGGATGGCCGTGATCTGTAAATCCTTAAACAGGATGAGCGTTTCGGAACGCGCTGAGATACGCTCCGAAGCGGCTGGTTTCCTTCGTGAGATCGGCCTGAATTCCCCGTAACAATCGCATTTCCACAGGGAGATAGATCAAATTTCATCGATCCCGGTCGGCAGTGGCTAACCCGCTTGCGGTAACAATGTTCAGTAGAAGGCGGGACACTTAAAGCGTGCGGGAGATGGGGTAATGCCACATGGCCAGGATGGCTCGGCGACGCTTTGGTCGCTGAGGAAACTTTTGCAGGGTGTGGAGGTGCCGGAAAAGCACGTGCCCGCGTTGCGTGCTCAGCAGATGAATTCGATGAGCCGGATCACCAATGTGATCATCCTGTCGAATGTTCTGAACATCATCGCCATTCTTGGCATTTTCCTGAACTATGGCCAGATCCACTTCCTGGCGGCGTGGTCTGTCTGTGGACTGATCATTAACATCGGCGCCTGGTTCAAATATCGCCATTTCCTCCGGATCGATCCGCAACAGCGCAGCAACCGCCGCGCCATCGCTGACTTCACCCGTGTTGCCATTTGCAACGGGGTGCTCTGGGGGCTGGCGCCCATCGTTGTGCTTGGAACGGCTGATGTTCAGGGCCAGATGGTGATGGGCATCATCACGGCCGGCATGATGTTCGCGGGCGGTTTCCTGCTGTCCCGCATCCCCGTTGCAGCGATCTACTATATCGTTCCCACGGGCCTCGGCCTGGCGACGGCGCTGATGCTTCAGACCGGGCCGAAATATGCCATCCTTTCCATTTTGATGGTGTATTATCTGATCGTTCTGCTGGTCGCCGTGGCATGGACCCACCGGCAGTTCGTGGAACAGTTCCTCGGCCGGGCAGCCATTCAGGACCAGTCACAGCTGATTGGCCTTCTCCTGCGCGATTTTGAGGAAAGCACGTCCGATACGCTCTGGCAGACGGATGCGAATGGTGTGCTGCAGGAAATTCCGATTGTCAGCGAGGCAGGCGATGCGGCCTGGAGCAAGAGTGACATGTTGCGCCGCGGCGCGGTGTTTACGGAAGTCTTTCATTCGGGTGACGCCCGCAGGGCGCTGGAAAAGGCAGTCAATGCCCGCCAGCCGTTCCGCGATAGGGTCGTTCCGATCAAAGGTGCGGACGGAGACCTGCGTTGGTGGTCGGTGACCGGCAAGCCTGTCGTCGAACACGGACAATTCATTGGCTATCGCGGCGTTGCGGCAGACGTGACTCAATCCAAGAAGATCGAAGACCGCATTGCGCACATGGCGCATTTCGATGGCCTTACCGGTCTGCCCAATCGCATCACGATGCAGGATCAGCTGGAAAACCTGCTGCGCCGCCCACCTGTCGCGCCGGCCTGCCGGGCACTGATGATGATGGACCTCGACAGCTTCAAATGGGTAAACGACACGCTCGGCCACCCGGCAGGAGACGAGCTGCTGCGCCAGGTTGCCTCGCGTATCCGCGCGCTGTCGGAGCCCGGAGACCTCGTTGCGCGGCTTGGCGGCGATGAATTTGCAATGGTCGTAGAGCGGCCAAGCATTGACGCGCTCCGCAGCTTCCTTGACCAGTTCGCCTCCGAAATGAGCGCGCTTTATGATGTCTGGGGATCAACCGCTAATTCCTCCGCCTCGATTGGTGTACGGTTGTTTGATCCGTCGATCCGCGACAGCCGGGCCATGTTTCGCCAGGCAGACCTTGCGCTCTATCAGGCCAAGCATCTGGGCAAGGCCAAGTGGTGCATGTTCGAGGACGAACTCGAGCAACGGGCTCAGGCCAGGCTGGATATTCAGGAAGAGTTGCAGCGCGCCATGGAGCGCAACGAGCTGCGGATCCACTTCCAGCCCATCGTTGACGCGCAGACGCACGAAACGGTTGCCTGTGAAACGCTTCTCCGTTGGGAGCATCCTGAACGCGGGCTGGTCTATCCCGGCGAGTTCATCGAGCATGCAGAAGAAAACGGCCTGATAACCCGTATGGGAGAATGGGTGATCCGGGCTGCGCTGACTGAGGCCGCCCGCCTGCCGGAGCATGTCCGCATCTGCGTAAACATCTCACCCCTGCAGGTTCACTCCGCCTCGCTCACCACCACAATTGTCAGCGCAATTGCCGCCAGCAAGCTGGACCCCAGCCGGCTGGAACTCGAGATCACCGAGACGGCCCTGATGAGCAATACCGAGTTCACGCTGCGCCGCCTGCACCAGCTTCGCTCGCTGGGTGTACGCATCGCGCTGGACGATTTCGGGACCGGGTTCTCGTCCCTGAGCTATCTGCGGTCGTTCCCGTTTGACCGGATCAAGATTGACCGCACATTCGTCAGGGACATCGAAACCCGCTCCGACAGCCAGGCGATCACCCAGTCCATGGTAAGCCTTGCGCGGTCGCTGGGTATGCAGTGTACCGCAGAAGGGGTGGAGACCACGCTTCAGGCGGAATATCTGCGCGAACTCGGTTGTGAGGAATTGCAGGGCTTCTTCTTCAGCCGTGCCCACCCGCTGGAGCAGCTCGCTCATATCGTGCCGCTGCGACAGGCGGTCGAGGTCACGTCACCGCCGCACGCGCTGGAAGCGGCCGTGCAAAGCCGGGCCAGCTGAGCGCCCTTTTGGGGGCTCAGCCAGCACGCCTTATTCTCCGTTCTCGTCCTGCTTGGGGTCTTCTGCGGGTTTGGGCGCGGCGCGGCGGCCGAAGAGGTTACCGATCGCGTCACGCGCCGCTTTCTCCGCTGCGTCTTCCAGCTGTTGTTCAACGGTAGGAGCAGGGGCCTGGGCCGCAGGTGTTTCGTCATCTGCCTGGCCAGCAGGGGGTGTCGTCTGCGGCGTTCCGGCAGGCTGCTTTCCGCCAATGATATTGCCGATGATCGATCCGGCAACGTCGCCCGCCCGGTCGTTCACTTCCTGTTGCAGGCGCCCGGTCAATTCTGCCTGCAGGGCCGATTGAACGCCTGAGAAGTCCGGCGTTACCTTCAGCGCGTCCCAGCTGCCTGACAGGCGCACGGGCACCGGAATGCCGTTGAGTTGCACTACCGCCCCCTGGCCTTGACCGCTTTTGTCGATGGCCGTTGCCAGGCGCACGTCCAAGGACTGCCCGCCAATGTCGATCTTGCCGCTGCCGTCGATGCCGAGCACCGGGCTCAGCAGTTTAAGGACATCCACAGTGGCGACGCCATTCTGCACACTGAGCACTGTGTTAAATGTGGTGAACTCGGTTTCGGCGGCTGGCGAAAGAACGCCGCGGAAGTCCAGATTGTTCAAGCTGCCGGTAGTGAACGCCTGTTGCAGCGACTGTGCGCTGCGCACGATCTGGGTGACGTTCAGACCCTTGAGCGCGCCTTCATTCAGATTTGTCGAGAGCTCTCCGTTCAGCCCGCGCATGATCTCGTCGATCGAGGTGCCGCGTGCAGAAGCATTGACCTTGAACGCGCCTGTGCCGGTTAGTTTGTCAAACCCTGCCAGGGTTCCCAGCAGGCTGGAAATGGCGACGCTGTTGCCTTCCATTGCAAGGTTCACCGCCGGGATCTGGCCGCCCGCATCTACCACCATCTGACCTTTCCAGTTTCCGCCAAAGGCCTTGAACTGGGAAAGATCGGTTGTCAGCTTGCCGGCGTTCAGATTGGCGGCCAGCGCCGCATCAGTCAGAACGACACTTCCCAGGGTCAGCTTGCTTGTCTTGATGTTCAGATCCGCATCGGCGGCCTGCAATCCGGCAAGGTCAAGCTTGTCCTTGCTCCAGGCTTCCAGCGGCTGTTGTCGCTGCGGCTTCTGGTCGGCGGGCGCGAGGAAGGGGGACAGGTCAAGCGCGCCCATGTCGAGATTGCCGGTCAGGCGGGGGCGTTCGCCCGTGAGGTCGATGCCCGCGGTGCCATTGGCAGTAATGTCATCAAGTTTGAGGTCGAGGCCCGTCAGCGCAATTTTCGTAAATGTTCCGCTGGCCAGTCCCTTGGCGCTGAAGCTGCGAAGGGTAGAGCCTGGCACCATCTCCACCTCGGCGGCTGCCAGCAGGTCTCGCAAGCGCTCGCTTTCCGCCGAAAGCTGGCCCTTCAGGCTGCCATCGCCGCCCAGGCCCACATCCCCCTTATAGGAAGCGGTCAGGATGTCGCTCTGCTGGGTGAGTTCCAGCCCGGTCAGGACAAGCTCGTCCACGGGCCCGCTGATCGCAGAGGACAGCTCCACTTTGCCAAGCGCGGTCGAGGCCGGAAGATCAAACTCCAACTGGCGCGCCAGCTCTCCCGCATTGGAAGAGCGAAGGTCCAGCCTGCCATTCAGCGACGGCACTTCGCCCAGCTGAATGGTGCCGGTATAGTTGGCGTTGATGAGGGCGCCCTTGATGCCCAGCTTCTCGAAGCTGAGATCAGGCTGCAGCAGGGACCCGCTGACATTGCCCTTGATATCGGCCCCGCCCAGCGGGGCGAGGTTGAGAGGCATCTCCACAGCAGCAAACCGGGCAAGCTCCGCCAGGCTTGGCGCGTCGAGGCTCAACTCACCGGAGATGGTCAGCGCTTCGGAGAGATTGAGCTGTCCGGAGAAGCTCGTCTTGGCGAGGTTTGATGTCTGGGTGAGTTTGTCGATATCGACTACCAGGGCGTCGGCAGGGCCTTTCAGGCGGCCTTCCAGATTGATTTTGCCCAGCTTGGAAAGGTCGAAGGGAACCTCTGCCCCGGTGAGCGCGGCAAGGGCCGGAAGCGCGTCCGAAGACGCCCGGAATTGTCCCTCGATGTCCGGTATTGTCCCAAGCTTGACCGATCCTGTGTAATGGACCTTGCCGAACGGCGTCTCCAGGTCGGCCTTGATATCTGCCGGCCTTTCCTTGGTCAGGGCGTCGATGGTATCAATCGTCGAATTGATCTCGAAGGGATGGGCCTGAAAGAACCCCTTCGCTTTCAGCCGGAAGGGCTCGTCCGTCGACGCCATCGAGGCCAGCAGATCAAGGTCGCGCAGCTCATAATATTCGCCGGTGCCCGCGTCCCGGTAAGTCAGTGACGCATTCTGCAGTCGGGCCTGTTCTACCCCGCCATTGAATCCCTTCTGCTCTGCCGGCGGCCGCGTTGGGGCGGGCTGGGGCTGTTCAGCCGGGGTGAAGACCCAGTTGGTCTGTCCATCTGCAAGTTTCTGCAGGGACACCTTCGCGTCTACAAAGGCCAGTTCCTTTACCTCAACCCGGCGGGAGAGTAGCGGCATCAACCGCACCGAGCCGCGAAGTTCACCGGCTTCGACCATGTAGGGGCCATCAAATCCAGGCGGATTGGCCACCGTTACCCCGCCCACGCTGGCGGCAATCGACGGAAATATCGAAATTTTTACATCACCGGTCAGGGAGATCTGGCGTTGCAGCGCCTGTGTGGCCGCGCGTTCGATCTGGGCCCGGTAAACCTCCTTGGGCACAAGGAAGGGCACCGTCACGAGGGCGATCAGGAGCAGGGCGATAACGCCGCCAGCAATCAGGCCGATGCGTTTGATATTCATGGGGCGAATCCCGACTTTTGCGTAATTCTGTATCACATGGGTTCGGAATGTGTCGTGTGAATGGCAAAGCGGGCATAAAAGGGGGGAAAGGCACCTGCGCAGGGGCCCAACACATGCTTGTGAATTGCGTGAAGAAGTGTGCTTGACCCATCCGCCATGCTTGATTAGAGAGGCGCTTCGCTTCCGGAAAGGGGCGCCAGAAAAATGCGCGGGTGTAGCTCAGTCGGTTAGAGTGCCGGCCTGTCACGCCGGAGGTCGCGGGTTCGAGCCCCGTCACTCGCGCCATTTATTCAATGATTACAAGGCGGTATATCCTTACTCGCCTTGCTTTCAAATGGCCCGAACCATCCCGCTCTCTCATTTTTAAGATCCCCCCAGCACGCGGGTCCCTCCGGAGACACAGCGGTAACGAAGTCGCTGAGCGCGAGCCTTTAACAACGGGCATTCGCTATTAAAGGTTCGCATGTTCTCCGTTTTTCGAGACCCGGGTGTTGCAGGTTCTTTGCGCAAGCGTTTCAGTCCAGCTTCAGGAAGTACCGGGTGGATTTAAGTTCCCCCTCGCGGACGAGCGCGCCTTTGGCGACCATGTCGGCAAGGTCGCGGGTTGCGGTTGCTGTCGGGGCGCCTGTGATCGTCATGTAATTCTTCGCGCTTAGCCCGCCCTTGAAGCCGTCAATGCCTTCGGCGAACATACGCAGCAACGCTTTCTCCTGCCGTGGATTCAGCTGCCCTGCGAGCCGGTCGAAGAGGCGGGTCTTGGACAGCATGAATTCTACCTGCCTCAGGCTCCTGCCCTGTGCCTCGAGCGCAATATCCGCAAACCAGTTGAGCCACCTGTCTGCATTCAGGGTTGCGCTCGCGAACTCCAGTTCACAGTAGTAGTCCTTGCGGTGGCGCAGCAGGGCGCCAGCCAGTGAGGTGAAGACCGGCCGCTGCCGACCTTGAGCAAGCGCCTTTTCCGAGATGGCGCGGCCGATGCGGCCATTACCATCTTCATACGGATGGATGCACTCAAACCAGAGATGCGCAAGTCCGGCCCGCTCGATTGGAAGCAGTGGTGCCTCGCCGGTTGGCGCGGTCTGGTTAAACCAGGCAATGAACGCCGCCATATGGCTGGGAACGTCACGTGAAGGCGGCGCTTCATAGTGGACTTTCGGGGCATAGGAAGCGCCCGATATGATCTGCATCGGTTCCTCATGCTCTCGGTAGCCGCCGAGGCTTTTTAGGTCGGTGCGACCGCTCAACATTTTCCTGTGCCAGCGATGAAGCATCGCGTCCGAAAGCGGATCACCTGATGTCTGCAGAAGGTCGACCAACATGTCCGCGATCCCGCTTTCGGCGGGGCGCGCCGATGTCCGGGCGGCCTTCAGACCGAGGGCGCGTTGGATAGAGGACTGCACACTTGCCCGGTCCAGTGTTTCCCCTTCAATCTGAGATGTATCGATCGCTTCCAGGCTCATGACCGATATGCTGAGCTCGATCCTGTCTTCATCAGAAATATGACGCGACGTGCCGATCAGGACGCCGGCCTGCTCCAGAAAACGAGCCTCGCGAGTGGCGAGTTTCTGCCGGTCCCGGATGAAATCCGGCCAGTCGCGAAGTTCCCAGTTCCAAGCCATGATCGAAAAAATCCTGTTATTTCGATCACATTATGCGGAAAAAGTGATTAATAAAAGGGTATTTTATCGATCATGGCGCCTATAGGCCGTCCTCGCATGAACCTCAGTGGTCCCAAAAATTTGATCGGAAGATAGGAAGAACCGACTCTGGTGTGCGCAAAGGTTTGCTTGGGCCGTTTTTGCAGTATCGCACAAATGAGTGGGATACAAACTGGATACCTAGTGGGGATACAATTTGCCAACCAGCAAAGTCTAGTGCGTTGATATATAAAGAATTAATAGAGTGCTCCGAAGCGCGTCACTCGCGCCATTTCTCACGAAATGAACTCCAATAAAATCGATGACTTGGGCCGATCTTTCGGTTCGATTTCCATTGTCCCCCCCAGAACTGCGATACAAACTGGGATACAAAGGCGCTGTCTGACGTCTCGTGGATCACAATCCAAGTGTGTGCCCAAGAACTTCCCGATCAGTAAGAATTCATAGGATTTACATGCGAAATCGGCGTGATCTTCCCGATCGGTAAGATTCAGTGTTGTCTGAGGACTTTGGTCCTAGTATCTTCCCGATCGGGAAGATTTGATATGATCAGCAATGCCAGAGATTTCGGTCAGATGGTCGCCCGGGCCCGCAAGGCGCTGGGCATAACACAGCGCGAACTGGCGCTCGCCATCAATGCCGGAGAGCGCTTCATCGTCGACCTGGAAGCCGGCAAGCCAACGACCCAGCTGGGAAAGGCGCTCGCCGCCGCGCGGGCGGTCGGTGTGCGCCTTGAAGACGCCTCCGGGAACAGCACTGAGACGCCCCGGAAATGAAATTATCCGTTCTTGCAGATGGCGCTCGGGTCGGCGAATTTCTGACTGGTGAAGAGGGGCCTTCCTTCCGGTATGCTGCTGCATGGCAGGATCGAGCGGACGCGTTTCCGGTCTCCCTTGCCATGCCGCTCAGCCATGAGACCGCAGGTCCTGACATCGCCGCGCCCTGGCTCATGAATCTCCTGCCGGAGGGCGAACCGCTGCGGGCGATGACCCGCGCGCTTGGTCTTGGGACGGAAGATATTCCAGGGCTTGTGTCTGCGTCCGGGCGGGATCTGGCTGGTGCGCTGTCCTTCCAGGAGGTGGGACCGGACGCGGGTTACATTCCGATAGAGGATGGCGAAGCCCTTGAGCGGATCATAGAGGAACTGCCCGCCCGGCCTTTTCTGGTTGGGGATGAGGGGGTCGCCATGAGCCTTGCCGGCGCGCAGGACAAGCTGCCGCTGAGATTTGTCGATGGAAGCTTCTTTATTCCGGTCAACGGGGCGGCTTCGACCCATATTCTCAAACCTGACAATCCCCGCCTGCCGGGCAGCGTTCAGAACGAGGCGCTCTGCATGGTTCTGGCCCGCCATTGCGGCTTGCCGACAGCAGAGGTCACGACAGGGCAGGCGGGGGCGCGCAGCTATCTGCTGGTGACCCGCTATGACCGTGTCGTTCGCCGAAATGTCGGGCGACTTCACCAGGAAGACTTCTGCCAGGCTCTGGGGCGCCCGCCTGTGGCCAAGTACCAGCATAATGGAACAGGCCGGCAGGGGGTGACACTGGCCGACATGTTCACGCTGATCCGTGAGCAGATGACAGCGCGCGATACCAACCGGTTTCTAGAGGCCGTGATCTTCAACACCGCCATTGGCAATGTCGATGCACATGCCAAGAATTATTCGATCCTGCTGCGTCCGGAAGGTCCTTCGCTTGCGCCCCTCTATGACCTCATGTCGGGACTGGCCTGGGCGGGCATTACTGAAAATCAGGCCCAGGATATCGGTGGACAGCGGCGGGGGCAGTACATCTTTGGCCGCCATTGGCGGCGTATGGCGCAGGCCGCTGGTATTTCCGAGACAGCCACACTCCGCCGCGTGGAAATGATAACGGCGCAAATTCTGGAAGCGCTTCCTCTGGCGCGCGCCGAAGTGGCTGCGATGCCTGCCGGAGATGGCGTTCTTCTTGCTGAGTTTGAAGCGCAGATAGCTGCGCTTGCCCGTACTGTCGCCCTTAACCTCCGACAGGAGGATGGGCCTGATCCGGCTGATGAGTTGCCAGGTCCTGGAGCACGCTACGACAGATAGACCTGCGATCTGGCAAGCTGCCTGACGTCCTTACGCATTCTTCGGGCGAGCGCCCGGAAAATGCGCCCTTGGCAATTAAGGGTGGAAATTGATATGCAGAATGGATACAAGGAACGATCGCTGAGCTCCCGCGATCCTGACAGGTTTCTCCTAAGACGAGGCAGCCGATGGCAGGGTGAGATCGAACGGGATGTGGCCCTGTTATTGGAGACGCTCGCCCCCGATCCCGGAGGGGGAGCGCGAGATCGCGCATGCTTTGGGGCGGAGGCGATTTGAGTATTTCATTGAGCAGGTTGCCCGGAAGCTGACACGGGGAAATGTCTTGTTCACAAGACTGACGCTGGCGTTCGCAGGCAGCGAAGGGGTTTGAGCATAAGCAATCAGGAAAGCACTTGCTGACCGCACGTTTGCTCACTTCAGGCCAATAGAAACCTTCACCCGCTTTTTATAATCCGCACAAGGAATAACTTCTGATTGCTGGATTAGATTCTGGCGCGACGCTCAAAGGGCGGCTCAATCTGCAGGTCCGGGGATCGCCCGGCCGCCGGCCTGAACCGCAACGCCAGGCTTTAGGGCCCCGCCAGAGAAGCGAATATCTGAACGGCTGCCGGGAGCGCCAGCAGACACAAAATCTTAAGGTAGAATTTCTCTGCTATTTAAGATAACGTGCCTGCATGGTGAGACGGCGGCGGATCGAGGGTGTGAGGCTGCCTTTAAGGCCGCTCGTTGGCTCGCTCGATCGGCGGAGCCTCGGGGCGCTGATTCTGGCAATTCTGTGCATCATTGTGGGCGCTGGCCTGTCAGCTGCCGCGCCGCTGCTGCTGGCGCGCCTGGTCGATCTCCTGCCGGAAGGGGCAACGTCCGCTGCGGTGCTGGTTTGCCTCTATGCCGGCACTCAGGGGCTTGTGCGTATTGCTGCTGAGGGGCGCGCATTCTTCTTTGGCCGGGCAGAGCAGGATATTGTGCGGACGTTCAGCCTTTCGGTCGCCCGTCACACACTGTTGCTGCCGCTGGCTTTTGTACAGGCGCGATCTCCCGGCGCGATGGTGCAGATCCTCGAGAATGGCCTGCAAGGCTACCGTTTGTTGCTGCAGCACGGCGTGTTCACACTGCTACCGGGCATCCTGGAAATCACCCTGATTGGCGTCATTATTGCCACCCAACTGGATCTTGACTTCCTGGCGGTCTTTATGCTTTGCGGGCTCCTCTACGCTGTGGTTTTCGGTGGCGGGGCGGCACGGGTGCTCCTGGCGAGCCGGGAGGTGTCGGCTGCGCGGATCGAGGTGACTGCCCGTCTGGCAGACAGCTTTCTCAACATCGAGACCGTCAAGGCGCTTTCAGGTGAGCGAACGATCCTGGCCCGGATGGATCACGCCCTCGAGGAGGCGCGACAGAGCTGGCGGCACTTCTATTCGGTACGGCTCCGCAACGGAATACTGGTGACCCTGATCTTCTCTGCGGGGATGCTCACAGTCCTCTGGATGGGCATAGACCGGGTCGGGACCGGTGAGATGACGCCCGGCGCTTTCCTGCTCATCAGCGCCTACATGATCCAAATCGTCCGGCCCATCGAGATGCTCGGTTATGCGGCCCGCGATATCGGGCAGGGCGCAGCCTTTATCGAACGTCTCGGAGATATTCTCCGTGAGCTGCCCGAAGAAGGCACGGCGGGTCCCGGCGTCTGCCTGCCCGCAAGCGGGGGCATGGCTGTATCGTTGGTATCTGTCAGCTATCGCCCGGGGACGAGCGACGCCGTCCTGCAGGACATCTCGCTCGACATCCGGCCGGGGATGCGGGTAGGTCTCGTTGGCGCGTCGGGCAGCGGAAAGTCGACGCTGCTGCGGCTCGTACCAGGATTGCTGACACCCTCCGGCGGCGGAGTGCGGATCGATGGAGTGCCGGTCGGAGAGCTTTCTCTGTCGTCCCTGCGTAAGCAGGTTGCCTTTATCCCCCAGCAGGCGGGATTGTTCCAGGAAAGTCTCGCCTTTAATCTCGGTTTTCCGGATACGGATGTTCCAGACGACGTGGCAAGGGAGATGCTGGAGCGGATGCGCCTTGGCACCTTGGTCGCGGGGGCGCCCGCAGCGGGACTTTCTGGAGGCGAACGGCAGAGGTTGGCGATTGGGCGGGCCCTGCTGCGGCCCTGCCGGTTGGTCCTGGCGGATGAGCCGACATCCGCCCTCGATCCAATGACCGAATCTGCCATCCTGGCAGAATTGTTCAGGGGGATCGGCGAGGCGACCCTGATCCTTGCCTCGCACCGGCTGACGGCAGTGAGAGGTATGGATTTGATCGTGGTGCTTGATCGTGGACAGGTGGCGGAGACAGGCACCCATGTAAGCCTGATGGAAAAAAACGGGTTATATGCCGGGATGTGGAAGGCACAGGAGGAGTAAGGATGCAGCGGTTGGAACAGGGTCTGAGGCGCGTTGCAGCTTCAGGAAGGAAGCCTGCAGATTGGTCATTTTCAGATGCAGCTGGACATTTCGAGGTATGACAATCCCTACTAACTTGTCGTCTGGTGCATCTGAGGTTGGGCACGCGAACTGATTGAGGCGCAAAACTTCTCAGTAGCCGTAATGCTTCGCCACGAAGCCAATATTCGGCTCTATGAACAGCTGCGCCTTCGCGAGCGAGTTGCCAGCGAATAGCCCAGTTGGGCTTTCAGCATCTTTCCGGGCGCAAGTTGTCTAACGTCCAATTGACAGGCATAATTGTCGGCTGGGTCGGCGCAGCGATAAGACCCCGGTCAAAACCTGCGCCCCGTTGCTCATGCTTCGCGGTTTTCCGACGGCCCATACCTTTCCTTTCAGGGTTGCGCTTGCGATCAACTTTTGTCAAAATCTCTTCAGCATCTCTCCGGAGGGGCTCGGGGCGTCGGAAATCCCGTCAGAGCATGAAATCAGCCCTACGCGCACTGGTTTTCGCGAATGGCAACGCTATGGCTGATATCTGACGCTGCGGTCCTTTCTTCGGAACAGGATGCGCAGGGCGTCGGAAACCCTGGAGAAGCATGAGATTTTCTGGCGAGCCCCTTTGCGCGCCTTCTCCCTCTGTTTGTCCGCAGGTCCGGCGTTGGAGCAGGCAATGAGGACAGGTCATGGAGTCACCAGGAGCGCTGAAACAGACCGTACCCGGACCGCCGGAGCTATCCGCAGCAGCGAGCCTGGCCGCAGTTCGGTTGGACATATCGATCTCTCCCCTCACACTGCTCTTCCGAAGCCAGTACCGGCAGTTGGTGCGGTTTTGCAGGATCAGGGTGCGTGACCAGGCCGATGCCGAGGACATTGTGCAGGCGGCGTTCCTGAATGCGCGGCGGGCTTATCCGGACAAGGGGATCGAGGAACTGAGGCCCTTGTTGTTTACGCTGGTGCGCAACGGAGCGCTGGATTTCCTGAGGTCAGCGGACCATCGGAGGCGGCAGGCCTCGGTGGAGATCGGAGAGGCGGCTCACCTCATTGCCTGCGACCGGTCTCCCACACCGGAGCAACAGCTCATGGATGCTGACAGGCTGAAGGCCGCGCAGAAGATTATCGATGGCATGGCCCTGCACCGGCGCGACGCCCTGCTGCTCCACCGCATCGAGGGACTGACTTACGCCGAGATTGAAAAGCGCTTGTCTATGTCCCGGACGGGAGTCATTGTCGCGATTGCCGAAGCCGTGGCCGAACTGGCCGAGGGACTCGCGCGCGCAGAAGGCCGGCGCATTCCGCCCGGCCGGTAACCGGCAGGACATAAGAGAAACCGGATGTCCAAGGAGACGCCTCAGAGCCCGCTCCAGCAGGCAGCACGTTGGTATGCCGAGCTCTCCGACGAGTCCGCCGGTCCTGAGCTCTGGCGGCGTTTCCTGGTCTGGGAGCGCCAACCGCAAAACGCCGACGCGTTTCGAGAGGTCGAGCGCGCCATGGAGACGCTGGACCGCTCACGCTTTGAAACGCGGCGACCTTCCCGTTGGTGGGGTGCGGCGGGGATCGCCGCGGCAGTATTGCTGGGCGCGGTTCTAATCTTTCCGCGGTCTGGCGATGTGCCGGGCGTTCCGGCAGCTATAGCGCCGGATGTCCATGCCACGGTCGTGGGCGAGCAGCGGACGGTGGCGCTCGCAGATGGCAGCAAGGTGCGACTCAATACGGCCAGCCGGATTGAAGTACTGTATTCTGAAAGCGTGCGGCAGGTGACCGTGTCTGAAGGGCAGGCTTTGTTTGACGTGGCGCGGGGCCCAAGGCCTTTCGTCGTGTCAGCTGGCGGGTCGGAGACGAAAGCGCTCGGGACATCGTTTGAAGTCTACCTGCCAGGAGAGGGTGTGCGGGTGACCCTGGTGGAGGGGCTGGTGCAGGTCGCCGCTGGCGGAGCCGGGCCCGTATTGTTGTCACCCGGCGAGCAGCTCTCGATGCAGGGCGGTGCTGTGACCGTGGCCCGGGTAGACGCCAGGCAGGTGACCGCCTGGCAGGGCGGCATGATCTCGTTCACCGATGTAACACTCGAAGAGGCGGCTGCCGAAATGAACCGCTACTCCGAAATCAAGTTGCGGATTGATGAACGCCTGGCAGGCGAACGCCTCAGCGGGTCTTTCCGGGCCGGAGATCAGGAAGGCTTCGCTGCGGCGATGGAAGTGTTCCTCCCGGTCAGGGCTGAGCGCGCAGACGCAGAAATCCGGATCGTTCCTGCAGGCGGGTAAGGGTAATCCGTAAGCAGACGGTTCGTCAGGATGCGAGCCTGCGATGTTTTTCCGATGAAGAAAGATAGCGCTCCGTTGTTGATGTGAGGGCAGCGCAGGGGCTGCCCGGGGTCAGCCGCGGTTTCAGCGGCGGTGAACAGCCGGGCGAGGCGGACAAGCTGATGCGGGTCTCGCTCCCGCTCCCTGACGACAAGGTGAGTGCGGACGGTATCAAAGAGGGCGGCAATGCCCCCTGCATGGATGGCCACATATCGCAGCGCGCCTCCGCTGAACCAGGGCTCACGCGCGTAATCGCCGGGCGCGCCAATCCTCGTCAGTGCATGTGCCGGAACGGCAGACCAGCTGACCCTGTGCGTCTGGGAAGCCTGCATACCAACGACCTGCCACCAGTCCCGATCAATATGCGGCGGCGTTTTCTGGAGATCCACGAGCCAGAGCTGGACGCGGGCCGGATCATTCGCGGCCGTCGTCACCAGCGCGTGCGTCAGACTGCCTGCGCCACTGGCAAAGGATTTTCCACCGCGCACGACGCCGCTCTCGATCCGCAGCGGGGCGCCGGGAAGATCAGCATTCCACACGCCACACCAGCTGGCTTTTGCAAGGGTGTCAGCCAGACCCGGCATTCCGGAATATCGCCGGATGATCTGGATAGCATCGACGTGTCCTTCAAGAAGCCGCGCATAGGGAAGATCCTGGCGGCCTGCCGCGTGAAGCTGGCTCAGCAGGCATTTCATCTCCTTCGGCGTCTGAGGATCGGTACAGGATATCCCGTGTTCCGGGAGGCCCGCGGGGACGGAGGATGCGGAGAACTGGACGGTGAGCGGGCTCATGCGGCTTCCGCTTTCGGCAAGAGCGCGGCTTCCAGTTGGGCGAGCCGCTGTTCGGCCCGATCAAGGGAAAGCTCGGGCAGTTTGTAAGTTTCAAAGATGACGGCTTCGACAAAGGCATCAGAGTTCGGGGCGGCCTTTCTGAGTTCTGAAAGCCGGGCAGGGCTGATGGCGAGATTAAATTCTGCTGGCAGCGTGAGCGGGCCCACACCCATAACCTGACGCCTGAGCCAGTTGTGCCACTGGTAGTGAATGACGGCCGCGTCCGGATCGGGGACCAGGATTGCTTCGGCGGTGGCAGGAAAGGCTGCCAGTTCACAGGAAAGGCCGGCTTGGGCCCGGCCGAGCGTCCGGGCGGAAGTGAGAACATGGACGCTCCGGTCATGGCGAACCCGCCAGCCCTGGAGGCGTGCCTCGGCCACAAGTGCCGTATCCTCGCCTGTCGAGATTGCGGGAAATCCGCCCAGGGCCTCGTATGTTTTCCGCCGGAAGGCCAGGCTGGCGCCGCCGAGGGAGGGGTGAGAGGGATAAGGGTCATGTGCGACCGGGTCCAGAAACCTGCGCAGGCCGTGCAGGCGCTCCAGATAGGTTTCCTGGCGGCAACGCAGCGGCAGGTCGGCGGCATTCTCGCGGCAGATCCGTCCTGCCACGACATCGGTCTCTTCCAGCGCTGCCAGATTTCTGCGTATCCAGTCGGGAGACGGGGCCGTGTCAGCGTCGGTGGTCAAAAGAAACTGCGCTTCAGGAACTGATTGGAGCGCGTGCCGGCAGGCCGCGCGGCGAGCCCCTCCGGCATTTGGAGGACCGTCGGGCAGGTGCGCCTGCATCATCCGGAAGCCGCATGTTTCCTGAGCAGCGCTGGCCACGGAGACGCTTTCGTCATGACAGCTATCGAAAAGAAACAGGACTGCAAATACGGACGGGCAGATGTCCTGACCGGCCAGCGCGTCGATCAGGCGGGGAAGCAGTTCTGCTTCGTTTCGGACAGGGATGGAGATGACAACGCCTGGAGCGTGCATGGAAGCTCGTTACCAAATTAGGAAAAAATGAAGGACGGCAACCCGCGGCAGCGGCCAATAATCTGTATAAGGAGATCCATCAGCCCGTCCCGGGTCCGGATCGGGGAAAGGGATCTCCCCCGAATCGATTTCGGGGCTGAGACCAGCCGCCGAGGATAGCGGTCTTTTAAGGGCTGGCCTGTCTACCATGCGCGCGCTCCTGTGAAGTGTGCCGAACGACGTCTGACATTCTCCAAGGTTGCATTAAACTAAGTTAAGCGGGGCGGAAGGCGACGCTGAGACAATCGTAAAAAAGGGAAATCCACCGGGAACTCTGCCCGCGAAGCTGCGTTGGGGCAGCGGGAGGACAGACAGGCATTATGCCGCTCATTTCGCGAGGCCCTTTCATGAATTCGTTTCTATTAAACGCGTCAAGGCCTGTGATCTTGGTGAGCGTTTCTTTCAACCGAGAAGCAGCCTGGAGGACGCGCCGCAGGGATGGCGCATGCGTTGAGGGCAACGCAAAAGTCTTCGAGTAAAGAACGTATACAGATCAAAGAAAGGCTGTCTTTACAATTCCGTTTGACGCCGTTCGTGGCGGTATAAGACGCCTGCCAAAACAAACAGCAAAAAAGGTTTCGTTATGAAAGACAAAGATCAATCCGGCCTCGATGCTGCTGGTGTTCTTCATCAGACAGCAGACGAAAGCGGGGAAAAATTGACGACCCGGCAGGGGGTTCCGGTCTCGGACAATCAGAATCATCTCAAGGCCGGCGCCCGCGGGCCCATGCTCATGGATGACTTCGTGTTCCGTGAGAAATTGTTTCATTTCGATCACGAGCGTATCCCCGAGCGTGTGGTGCACGCGAGGGGTTACGGGGCCCATGGATTCTTCGAGACGCTTGATCCGCTGACGGATGTGACCTCTGCAGAAATATTCCGCAAGGCGGGTGAGAAGACCCCGGTCTTTGTCCGGTTCTCGACGGTGGCCGGGAATAAGGGCTCAATGGATCTCGCGCGGGATGTCCGCGGATTTGCCGTGAAATTTTATACCAAGGAAGGCAACTGGGATCTTGTGGGTAACAATATTCCTGTGTTCTTCATCCAGGACGCCATCAAATTTCCTGATCTGATCCATGCGGCGAAAGCTGAGCCGGACCGCGGGTTCCCTCAGGCGCAGACAGCGCACGACAATTTCTGGGACTTCATTTCCCTGACACCGGAAAGCATGCACATGGTTATGTGGATCATGTCCGACAGAACCATTCCGCGCTCCTACAGGTTCATGGAGGGGTTTGGCGTTCACACATTCAGGTTCGTTAACCGGGCGGGCCAGTCGACCTTTGTCAAGTTTCACTGGAAGCCCGCGGGCGGGCTTCAATCCGTCCTCTGGAATGAAGCCGTCAAGATAAACGGAGCGGATCCCGATTATCACCGCCGCGATCTGTGGGATGCTATCGGCGCTGGAGATTTTCCGGAATGGCATCTGGGCGTACAGTTGTTTGATGAAGCCTTCGCGGATGAATTCGAGTTCGACATTCTTGATGCGACCAAGATTATTCCCGAGGAGCTGGTCCCGGTGCGGATTGTCGGTAGGCTTGTGCTCGACCGCGTCGTCGACAATTTTTTCGCCGAGACCGAACAGGTCGCCTTTCATACCGCAAACATTGTGCCCGGTATCGACTTTACCGATGACCCCTTGTTGCAGGGGCGAAACTTTTCCTATCTCGATACCCAGCTTAAACGCCTCGGTAGTCCCAACTTCACCCATATCCCAATCAATCAGCCGCATTGCCCCGTCAGCCATTTCCATCAGGATGGACATATGGCCATGCGCAACCCCAAAGGGCGGGTCAATTATGAGCCCAATAGCTGGGGGGCGGAGAAGGGCGGGCCGCGAGAGGATCCGGCGCGTGGGTTCCGTTCCTGGCCGGCGGCAGCGTCCGGAGAGCGCGGGCGGGAACGCTCCGAGACTTTTGCCGATCATTACAGTCAGGCTGCCCAATTCTACCGCAGCCAGACACCGATTGAACAGGCTCATATAGCTTCGGCGCTGGTGTTCGAGTTGGGGAAGTGCGAGCGGGAGGAAATCCGTAGCAGGATGGTGTCTCATCTCCTGAACATTGATCAGGATCTTGCCCGGCAGGTGGCCGATGGGCTGAATCTCGGTCTGCCCGAGCCGGCGCCCTGCGCGCGGGAACCGATTACTGACCTGCCGGCTTCACCGGCCTTGAGCATCCTTTCGAACGGGCCGGAGAGTTTTTCCGGCCGCAAGCTGGGCCTGGTGCTTACTGAGGGCGCTGATGCCGGGATGGTTTCAGGCATTCTGGACGCGGTCATGGATGCAGGCGGCGTCCCGGTATTGATCTGCCCGCGGGTGGGCGGGGTGACGGACTCAGATGGCACCCTGCGCCCTGCAGATGAGGCTCTGGAAGGCGCGCCCTCCGTACTGTTCGATGCGGTCGCCATCCTGGCATCCAAGGAAGGAGCGGAAGAACTTGCCGGCAATCCGGCCATGAGAGATTTCCTTGCGGACGCCCATTCGCACAAGAAATTTATCGCGTTTTCGCCAGACGCCTCGGTTCTGTGGCAGGCGGCAGGTTTGCCCGCGGACTTGGATTCAGGTTGCGTTCAACTCAATGGGACGGACGACATTGATCAATTTGTCTCTCAGCTTCCCAAACTTCGATACTGGGAGCGCCCCTGATCGCCGGCACGTCGGCAAGACATCTCGATTACGTGCATGGGCACTCTTCAGGCCGTCGAAGCTGCAGAGCCGTCCTGACCTGAAGAACAGCCTATGTCTGCGGGCAGCTTCTGACCCCTGAGCTGCCCGCAGATTCTTTTCGCCAGATAGGATTTGGACATCCGGGCACGGACAGTATCATCGCCATGGGCCCGGCTAACAGGAATGGGGGGGGTAGGAAACCGGTCTCCGCATGGCACTTTGAAGCGGCTTATGCGTTGGCGGGAAGGGTGTGGAAAGCGGGGTTTGGAGGAAGGAAGTGCGCGCAGATATCAACAATGTGCAAGTCTCTCTGGAGGGGGCGAATCTGGCGGGGAGCCAGATTTTCGTTCTGGCAGGTATCGGAGTGTTTCTGGTTGTGGCAGCCGGCCTGACCGGCCTGATCGCCTTGAGTTATCTGAAAGGCCGGCGATCAGTCGGACGGTACCGGAAGAACCCGCCTCAGCGCTAAGGGCCCCCATCAACCTGTCCGCCCGAGCACCATGCAGAGAAACGCTGCCCGGCTTCCCGGGCGGCGTTCAATTTGCAGCTCTATCAGGTACTAGTTCTGCTTCTGCTTCCGGGACGAGCCGTCATTTTTATTTTCGGCGCTCTGTCGTTCGCTGCTCTGGAAATTTTCATTCCGAGCAACACGAAGATTATTCTGGCAATGACGCACGCCCGAGACGCTTTCGACGCAATCTTCTGCGGCCCGTTTGGATCTTCTGGAATCAACATGTCCAGCCAAGGTCACTTCACCTTTTTCGACACGGACTGTGATGTCCGACGCATCGAGGGCCCCATCGTCCGCAAGCCGGTCGCAGACGTCTTCGCGAATTCGGTCATCCGATCGCTGATAGTCTTTGGGGCCCTTTCCTCTATGGCGCTGGTCCCCGTTGCTGCGTTCGTGCAGATAGGCCGAAGGACCTGTAGGCAGGACAACGCCATCGCTGCCGCGGCCATCCCAGTCACTTCCGCGGCTTTCCTGGTCAAACCTGCCCGGTGCGGGCCGCCCCTGGTAGGTATCGTCATAGGTCATGTCGGGCCGGTCTGCGCGGTCCCGGTTGCGACCGTTCTCGCGGTAGGACCGGGGGCGGTCTCTTCCGGAGCGGTCAAAGTAGTTAGACTGGGCGTCCTCGAAGCGGCCGCTGGCTTCATTTTCTTCCCACAGATCACTGTCTTCGTATCTTTCATTGGTGTCGGGGTTACGGGACTCATGTGCCTGCCTCGACTCATATGAGCCATGGTCCCGGCGCCGTTCCTGATAAGGGGCGTGTCTGCTATGTTTTGACATGAGAAGGTCCTCCTTGACTTCTTGGGTGACGGTCTGTGCCGCCACCACCTTCTTGGAAGGTGGTCCCAAGCAACCAGACGACCGCTGCCTGGTTGCATTAAATAATATTAGGGACGCTATCTTTCCCTGCGCCTTGTCAACTAATAATCTCTATACGGATAAAATCTCAGGCGAGGCGGTTTAGGAAAACGCCGCAGAAAGCCCAAAATGCGTCGGAGACATGGTCGCTGGAACAGGCAGTCAGATGGCCTGCAGTCTGTTTGCCCTTTTGAGACTTCATCGGAATCGCTCGTCCTGGCAGTGTAACCCGATCAGATGGAGCTGGGATTGGCATGACCGAGATCCTTTATTCGAAGGAACAGCCGTTGTTTGAACAGAATATTACTGGATCGTAAGAAACAGTGAATGTAGTTTATGCTAATATTTTTTTTGATATCAGGTCAGTGATCGCGACCGGTAACAGAAAAGAGTCCGGCGATGACAAAATTCCGTCTCCCTCATGAATACGTAATGCGGCTCAATGCTGAGCTGCGGTCACGCAATGCGACCTGGATTGAAGGTGAGCCGCCGGAGAAAATTTCGAGGGCTTTTGTCGCGGCTGCTTCCATGGCGGATCTTTTCGAGATGAGGGTCGCCGAACTGGCGCTTGCGCAGGGCGGAGAGAAGGTTCGGACACTCGCCCGGTCGCTTCTGCAGGAACGCCGCCAGCAGGCCCAGCGCCTGCGGTCTACCCTCAAAATTGCATCGCTGGGGGACGTTGATCATTTCGTACCCTACCAGCTTGATCCACGGCGCGAACATCTTTTTGGGCGGTTGAGAGGAACAAGCGATAAAGATGACTTCGGTGCCTTGTTTATTAATCAGCAGAGAGCGTCGCATGAAGAGGCGGTAAGCATCTTTTGTTATTATGCGGTGTATGGCGAGAACGAGGCGTTGAGGGCTTTTGCCCGTATTACCTTGCCGTTCCTGGAGCGGCGGCTTGATCAGATGGCGCAGCTGGCCTGATCCTCCTGGCAGGCATTTGGCGCCAGATCCCCGTTCTTCTTGCTTCCGCCGGGCGATTGTCCGAGTCCGCCAGCAGGCATGCGCAGCGTGGTTCTTGCGGACCCGAGTTGTGTACGGATGAGTTTGGATGGGAAGAACGTTCTGGTGTCCCGCTATGCAACATCTGAAGTATTTACGTTTATCTAGTGTTCGCTTTGGGGTTGACCTGACAGGCAGATGAGCGCCTCATGCAGGAATGTTAGTCAGCTTTTTATCCGGCTCGCCGGTACTTGCCGTCAGCGCCATCAACAAATCTCTTGCGGAGGCAGTGAAACTCCCGCGCGGCGCGGGTGTGCCGTCGGAAACCCCTGTGGGGATTGATGAAGATGCGCTCGTTATCCGCAAGGGAGCAGAGGGGACCGGGATGGAGTTTATGCGCTGGGGCTTTCCGCCGCGCAGCCTGACCAACCGGAACGGCTGGAATCCTCCGATCTCCCAGGTGCATGATCTCGAGGATCGGTGGTGGCAGGAGTTGAACCGGTCCTATCTGCTTGAGGCGCGTCATCGCTGCCTGGTTCCGGTTTCTGCATTTGCTATCACGCAGGGCAGGCGCCAGAGGTGGTTTTTCCCGGAGGGTGGTCTGGGATTTTTGGCGGGTTTCTGGCGTTCCTGGGAGGGTGACACGCGGCTTGTATCCCTTCCGGGCGAGACAGAACGGCGCCGGGTATACAGTCGGCTGAAGCTGTTCGTTATTCTCGCTGTCCAGCCAGTGGAGGGAGGCCGACTTCGCTCAGATGCCTTACCCTCTGTTCTTACCGATCCTGCCGATATAGCCGACTGGATGGCGGGGGGCGAAGAAAGCCTGTTGAATAATCCGGACAGGGAAAGAAATACCGTTAAGGCAGGTGATTTGGTTTAGGTGTTCGAAACTGCCGAAAATCTAGGCCTCGCGCTCTAACCTGACTTCGGCGCTCTTGTCGTAGTTGAGGATTAATGGGAACCGTCCGCTACCAATGACGAGTTCCCAGTATGGACGGATTGCTTTGCCTGCAAGGTATTGGTCGGATGTGTTTTTGTTTGCAGACGCAAAGTCTTGAGCGCGCCAGCGGCCATGCCCTTGAATTTTGGATCGTCCGCAAGAGGCGCCACGAGAAGTCTTTCAGGATGATGCGCCGCTTTAAGTCTATGATAAAGGCGCGATCGGGAGAGGCCGGTATAATAGATGTAAAGCCCGCCGCCGAGAGCGATGCACTGCTCTGCGAAAGCTGATAAATCGGGATCAGGGTCGAGGAAAACCAGGTGTCGCAGCGCGCCGTGGTCAGGCATTGTGGCCGCGCACGATAAGACCCGTCACAATCGCGAGTACCAGCAGAAACGCCAGGACGACGACCTTTGCCGACCTTTCCCCCAAGTTTTCCCGGATCCAGTTCCGCTGGTTGTAAGCAGGGCTGGCGCCGACCATGTCCATTTCCTTGTTGGTCAGTGCAGGTGTGGTTCCGGCCGCTTCATCATCTGTCCCGAGAGGCGCTGCGGCCAGATCGGGATAGTTGGCCTTTTCTCCAGTGTTTCCGGAGTCGATGGCATGCTTCAAGCGTGTTGCTGCCGATGTCGGGCTGGGAGGGGGCTGCTTGTCTGGCATGCAGTTGCTCCTGTTCAACACGGTGACTTACGCCTGCGGTTCGCCAAGGTTGCATTACACATGCGCAACAAGGATGTTTCGCGCTCGCAGTATGGAACTCTCTGGTCTCATACGCGTCGATGATGGCCTTTGTGCAAAAGGCCTTGTCTCGCCGGACAGGAGGAAGATGCGCGCATGATCTCTGGAAAAAAGCGGCGGCTCTGGCCAATGTCCTGGCCGGTCTTGTTGGCATTGTCCGGAGCCGGTCTGATCGGTTTGTCGACCTTGGTGCCGGAGGCAGATTCCCGCGGGCTTCATGGATGGGCGGAATACGCGGGTCGTGTATTGATGGTGTGCGCCGTTGGATGGGCCGTTGCGCTTCTGACCGACTGGCGGCTTGCAGCTGCAATTGACCGCGCCGATATCAGTGTGGCGGATAATTTATCAGCCAGAAAATTCCGTACACGAATGCTCGTCCTCAGGCGGGTTGCCGGTGTACTCCTGGGCGTTATTACCCTTTCTGTGGCGCTGATGTCGATTCCGGTAGCCCGGGAAGTCGGCTTGTCCCTGTTTGCTTCCGCCGGAGTAGCGGGGATTGTGGTCGGGATTGCGGCTCAGCCGGTCCTCGCAAATCTTATTGCCGGGTTGCAGATTGCCATCACCCAACCCATCCGCATCGATGACGCCGTGGTCGTTGAGGGCGAGTGGGGCTGGATTGAGGAAATCGGGCTGTTCCACGTCATTATCAGGCTATGGGATGAACGCCGCCTCGTCACCCCTCTGACCTATTTCAACCAGAATCCCTTTCAGAACTGGACCAAGCAAAACGCGTCCATCATCGGGTCGATCTTCTGGTCTCTCGATTACAGAGCCCCTCTGGAAGAGATGCGGGCGCACCTGAAGCAGTGCTGCGAGGACCATCCGCTGTGGGACGGCAGAGTTTGTGTGCTGCAGGTCACCGAAGCCCGGCAGGACCGGATTGAGCTGAGGGCTCTGACGAGCGCCCGCTCGTCGCCCGACGCCTGGGATCTGCGCTGTGACCTGCGGGAAAAGATGATTGTATGGTTGCGGGCCCAGGCTCCTTATGCGTTGCCGGTTCAGCGGCTGGAAGGGCGCTTCTACAGGGAAGGGGATGAGGGTGCCAATCGCAGCGATCACGACGAAACCCACGAGAGGACCGATCCCCCGGACACTGACGATGCCGCCCCGCGCTCAGCTACCTGACCTGCTCGCCGCGCACGCTCAGCATCGGTGCCTTCTCCGGGGAAGACGCAAATACGCCGGAGTATACGATGGCTGATGAGTTGGCAGAGCTGTTTGCAACCCGGACCCCGGGCTGGAGCATTCTCCTCCGGCTGGGATGTGCCTGTCTCCTCGGATTTCTCATAGGGATCGACCGCGAAATACGCGGGAGGCCGGCCGGTCTCCGGACCCATATGTTGGTTTCCCTCGCCGCTGCCACCTTCACGCTCACGGCGATAGAGATCACCGCACTGTTCGGGACGCTGGAAGGCGTCCAGATTGATCCGCTGCGGGTTGTGGAGGCCATCACCTCCGGCGTCGCTTTCCTTGCGGCGGGAATGATCATCCAGGCACGCGGGAAGGTGATCGGGCTGACCACCGGGGCCGGTATGTGGCTTGCGGGCGCTATCGGTCTGGCCTGCGGCGCTGGCATGCTCACCCTCGCATTGGCGGCTACCTTCCTGGTACTGCTCATTCTCAGGCCGATGCGCCGCGTTGAACGCATGCTTGATTTGGCAGACAGGCACAAACATGACCACAGAGACCAGAAACCATCCGTCCCTCCAGGCGTTGAAGGAAGACAGGAGGATACGTGATGAAAAAGACTCCCCTCGATCGGCTGGCCATGCCGCGCACTTCTCTCAGTTTTGCGCTCCAGTCACTGGCTTCGGCGCGGCGGCGCTGGCGGCAGATGATCCCTGGCGCTGAGCCAGTCGGGCCTCCCGGAGAAGAAGTCAGTCATTACAGTGGCCGGCCGGAAGATGCGGTTCTCGGCGGCGGCCCGGAGAGCCCAGTCGGAAAGATATCGGACAAATAACCTTCAGAAAGTACAGGCACATTGGGCATCCTGGCGTTAGGGGCAGACGCTCAGTTCAAACGTCAGCTTAAATGATGGGGCCAGCGTGGAACCGGCGAAAAGCTGACGCATTGTGAGGGGACATTAATATAAAGTTTGAAGAGCAATCATGATCCTGCAATATTTCCAGCCGGTATTCCGATGAAGGAGTTTCTCGGATATGCGGCCATGCTGACAGGAACGGTCGCCGCGATCATGGTGTCTGCCAATGTTGGGCGCAGGCTAACGGGTTATGGATTCGTGATCTTCACGATCTCTTCTATAACTTGGATCACGTATGCATTTCAGGATGGCGAAACGCCGTTGATCCTGCAGAATGCAGTGCTGACACTTATTAATGTCGCTGGCATTTACCGGTGGCTGATCGCCAAGAAGAAGCCGTCTCAATAGCCGCCCGGTGGATCGCTCGCCGGAAAGGATTCGTCCATTGCTTCGTCAATTTCATCCCATTCGGCAGGCGGATCTTTCATGGCTTCGGGGCCAGCATCCCGAACAGGCTGCGGCCCTGCTGTTTTGTTCTCTGTACGATTTGTTTGTCTGAATCCAGATAAAGCAGAGTGTAGACGCAAGAGCATGGTCTTATCCTCCAGAGTGAGGTGGTCAGTAGTCTGCATGGCCCGGCAGAATATACCGGAAAAGGACGAAGGCGATGATCAAACCAAAGCCGACCAGAAACACCAGAAGTGTAAGCATCGGTGGTGGGCGGACGGGTTTCCGCTCGGTTGTCTCGGCTGAACCTTCCTGGCGATCAGGCGGCGAGGTGGAAGAAGATGGCCGGTGGGGATCCTCTGGGGGCGGTGTATAGGACATATCATGCTCCTGAGCTGTGTGGCCGGAACGGATGCGCCGCCGTTTTGTTGCGTTAAATATCTGTAGTAGGTGGATGCAGCCCTTTAGCCCAAACCCGTAGGCTGAAGCGCCCGCGTTGGAAAGAATTTGTAGGCCTTGGGGAACAAGGCTCTTGTTTCATCGTTTATCGGGGCGACCAGGTAACTCTTCTGAGGGCGTTCATTTTCGCAGGAAGGGCCATGAGGATGGCGCGGATACTGAAATGGGACAAGACCTATGAGTATCGTGCCTGGCCGGGCCCGGAGGATACTCTGGCGGCAACTATCCGGCGGGATTTCCAGTCTCAGCAAATGGAAGATAGAACGGATGACTATCTATTGCCGGTAGGGCTTTCAGCTTTGACCTTTCTTCCAAAAATCCGGGCGGGGAAGAAATTCGAGATAAAGCAAAGGATCCGAACCGACGCCGCCGTCGAAATCTGGCGGCGGATCTTCAGCGAAAAATTCCCGCTCAACCTGAATGTTCAGCCTGTACTTGAAGCAGTTTATCCGAGTGCCACGCTTACCGAAGGCGCGCTGGACACCCCTGGGCGGCTAGTCCGGATGCTGATGCCGCACGCCTTTTTCTGTAGAGTGCGCAAAACACGCCTGTCTCTCCGGAAGGGCGCCTGCAAGGCCGAGATTACGGAGATCGAAGCCCTTGGAAAAGAAACCATGACGGTCGCTCTGGAGTGTAGAAAGCTTTCGCCGGTGGCGGACTATCTTCTCGCGCAAGGCAGCCCACTACTTCCCAATATCGATTATGGGACCTGGCTAAGGGCGCAGATCAAACGCCGTTCCTCGATAGGGCTTGTGGACGACCGGAGATGGCCGCCTTGAGAGGTGCTGTCCGAGTTGGAGGCCTCGCCTGCGTTGCCCCTTTAGCCAGAGGCTCCGGCGGTCCGGGGCGGGGCTTAAATATTATCGGCTTTCCCTTTTCGATGTCAGAAATACCATCCGGTATCGGATGGTTATTTGCGCGCAGCGTGAGCCTGATCGGAACTGGATTGGAAGTCAGGCATTTAAGAGAAGCGATGGGTAACCGCCTGTATTGAGGGGTCTTATGTCTAGTTCTGAACCTGAACCGCCGCTTTCCCGGCATCAAGTCTCGGCAGAGATGGCTGGTCTGAATGCCTCCGATCTTTCCGCGCCAGGCTGGCGGCGCATTCGATGCGGCAAGGGGTGGCGCTATCTCGGCACTCACGCAAAGCCGCTTCTCGGACGAAGCCGGGAAAGATGCCGGAGCCTGATCATTCCGCCTGCCTGGACAGATGTGTGGATCAACCCCGATCTGCGCGGGCATATTCAGGCGGCTGGAACGGATGCGGCTGGGCGCCGTCAATACCTCTACCACCCGCTTTGGCAGAAAGCGATGGCCACGGCGAAGTTTGAGGACCTGCCGGAGTTTGCACGACGACTGCCAAGGCTCAGGGCAGCATTGCGCAGACAGCTGAGATCGCCCGCTGACGATCGTGAGTTTGCTCTTGCCGTCATTGTCGGTCTTCTGGATTGTGCGGGCCTCAGGATCGGCCACCGGCGTCACCGGCAACGAACAGGGGCTGTCGGCGCGACGACTCTGCAGTCGCGGCATCTCAGGAAAAAGCCCGATGGGTTGTTGCTGACTTTTCCCGGGAAGAGTGGCCAGAAGCAGACGGTAAACGTAGAAGATCCAGAGATTGCAGCCGCCCTGATTGATCTTACCAGGATGCCGGGACCGGATCTGTTCGTTCTGGAAGAGGGACGGATAACCGCCAGCATGGTGAACCAGTTTATCGCTGAACTGATGGGCGCGGGCTTCACGTCCAAGGACTTCCGAACCTGGGGCGGTAGCGTAGCGGCGACCAGAGCTTTGCTCGCCGCTCCGCCTCCTTCCATTCCTGAAGTGGCGCGGGCGGCGGCGGATTGGCTGGGCAACACGCCGGCGGTTGCGCGAAGTGCATATATCCACCCGGCGATCCTTGAGGCGGCTGCGCGGAATATAACCCCAACTGCCAAGGGCGGCCCTGTGCGTCTGCGTGCAGACGAGCGGCTTTGCTACGCTCTGATTTCGGGCTGAGACCGGACAGGCAGGTCCGCAGGTACGTTAGAACTCCGAAAAGACGGTAATCATCGAACTGGTCAACGCCTGTCGATGACCGGCGATATCCTTCCACGGATCTTCTTTAAGCCTCGAGGGCGCCAGTTCAGGTGTGAAAACATCTGACGCCGGCAGAGTGGCCAGTTCCTTCCAGGTTACCGGCGCGGCAATCGCTGCGCTGGTTCGGGCCCGGAGCGAATAGGGCACGATGGCCGTTGCTCCGCGGCGATTGCGCAGCCAGTCGATAAAAATGCGTCCTTTGCGCTTTTCAAGCGAAGCGGTGGCAATGAAGCGTTCCGGCGCCGCTTGAGCGAGGCTGCGCGCAATACCCCTCGATACAGAGCCTACATCGTCCCAGCCATGGCGGCGCATCAGCGGGACCATAACATGTACGCCCTTTCCGCCTGTTACCATCGGAAAAGAGGCGAGCCCCACCTGATCCAGAAGTTGCCGGATATCCTCTGCGGCCCCCTTGACCTGATCGAAGGATACGGATGGGTCGGGATCCAGATCGAAGATCATTCGGTCAGGCCTGTCCAGGCGATCTGCGCGAGCCGCCCAGCCGTGAAGTTCGATCATTCCCATCTGTGCCGCCTGAAGCAGTCCGGCTTTGTCATTGATCAGAAGATAGTCTGCCTTGCTCCCCGATTTTTCGCGGATTGACACCCGGCGGATTTTATCGGGAAGATGGCCGGCATGTTTCTGGAAAAAACACTCCCCTGAAATTCCGTCGGGACAGCGGAACAGGCTGACGGGGCGATTGCTCAGCCAAGGGATAATACGCGGCGCGGCGAGATCGTACCAGCGGGCCACCTCACCCTTTGTAAGTCCGGCATTGGGAAAAACGATGCGAGTGGCATGTGTGACGGAGACACCTTCTATCTCCAGGGTATCCTTTGCCGTGGCGCCGGGAAGAGGGGCCTTCTTGCTTCTGGGCGCAGGCTGACGTCCAACTTCCTTCGCCATCTTGTCTTCTCGCAGCCCCATGAAAGATGAGTGTCGCAACAGGCCAGCAGCGGTCTGCTCCGGATATGTTACCTCGGCGACAAGACGAGGTTCAAGCCACACAGCATCGCGGCGCGCTTCGCTGGGGATGTTGCTGAAGGGAGATTTCGTCCGTCTCAAACCTTCCATTCGCCCGGCGAGCTGTTCCATAGCCGTGTCTGTAAAACCGGTGCCGACCCGTCCGCGATAGATCAGTTGATCGCCCTCGTATTCTCCCAGAAGAAGGGAGGCAAAGGGCCGGCCCTTCTTGTCTGATCGCCGATAGCCCCCAATCACGAATTCGTCGCGGCCAATGCATTTGGACTTCTGCCAGCTGGAATGACGTCCCGGCCGGTAGAGCGCGCCGCGGCGTTTAGAGACAATACCCTCCAGGTCCATGCGGCACGCGGCGCGGGCAATCTGTGCGCCGTCGCCCTGCAGGTCCTCGCTGAAGCGGACGGTGACGCCGTCAGATGGCAGGATGGCGCGAAGTTTTTTCTTTCGGACGTGAAGGGGCTTCTCCCTCAGAGACGCGCCGTCAAACTCTAGTAGATCAAAAACGAAATAGGTCAGGCGTTCTGCGGCGCCGTTCGAGAGCTGCGAGAAATCGCTGCGCCCTGCATCGTTCAAGGCCACCAGTTCGCCATCCAGAACCGCGGAGGGAAGTCCGAGCGCGCTCAGAGCGCGGGCAACCGGTGGGTAGCGCTGGGTCCAGTCGTGGCCATTGCGGGTCATCAACCGAACGGTTTTGCCCTGAATGAGAGCCTGGATCCGGTATCCGTCGTGTTTGATTTCGTGAACCCAGTCTGGACCTTCAGGGGGCGTATCGACGGCCACTGCGAGCTGCGGCGGAATGAACTCCGGTAGCGCATGGGATTTTCCTTTCGCAATTCCTTCAAGGTCGAGGCCGCTGGCAACACTCTCGGACCAGATGGCCACCGGATCTTTGTCGGTGCTGGCTTCAGCGTCTTTTTCCTTGATCAGCAGCCAGTTCTCACGATCAGACCGGCGCTTGGGTTTCATCCGCACCAGAGCCCATCCGCCGCGAAGGCGCTGGCCCTGAATCTGAAACTTCAGCACACCCTTTTTTACCGCTTCATCTACATCGCCATCCGGGATCCAGCTTCCTTCATCCCAGAGCAGGACGGTTCCCGCGCCGTATCCTGACGGAATTACACCTTCAAAAGTGCCATAGGCCACCGGGTGGTCCTCGGTTCGCACCGCAAGGCGTTTGTCCGCAGGATCAAGGCTTGGACCGCGGGTGACGGCCCAACTCAGGAGCACCCCTTCATGCTCCAGCCTGAAATCGAAATGCAGCCTCCGCGCGGCATGCTTTTGCACGACATATCGTCGTCCCGGAGACGCTGGCTGCTCTGCGCCCGCAGGCTCCGGAGTTTCGGAAAAATTCCGTTTACTGATATATTCTTCAAGAGATCGCTGCCCGGCCATGTCAGGCTGCCTTTTTGCTCCGGCGCGGTTTTTTCTTGCCAGATTTCTGTTTTTCGGCGTCAAGACTGCGCCGCAGCGTTTCCATCAGGTCAACAATCTTGGCGTCGGAATCGCGATCATCATCGGATGGTGCGGATATGGTGCCCTTCGATTGCTTTTCCTTGATGAGGTCGAGCAGGGCAGCGCGGTATCCAGACTTGAAATCTTCTGGTCTGAATGGCTCTGACCGCCGCTCTATAAGTTCGCCTGCCAGTGCAGCCATGTCCGGGTCTATCTTGATTTTTTCTATCACATCGAAAACCTCTTCGGAGGCGCGTACTTCGTCGGCATACCGCAGTGTCTCTCCCAAAAGACCCCGGCCACAGGGCCGTATGGCAATGATGTGATCGCGGCCCCGCACGGACAATTGCCCCAGCGCGGTTTTCCCTGTCTTGCGCAGGGCGTCTGCGATAACGGCATACCCCTCCTGAGCAATCTCGTTTCCGGCGGGCACCACATAATAGGGCTTCTCGAAATATCGGGGATCTATCTCTCCCTGATCTACGAACTGGATCAAATTGATCGTGCGCTTGCTCTCTAGCTTTATCTTATCGAGTTCTTCGTCAGAGAGCAGAACATATTCATTGTCTTCTATTTCATACCCCTTCACGATATCATCGGTATCCACTGGCCCCACGCCTTCGGCCACTTTCTGATATCGGATTCGCTTTCCAGAAGGTTGGTGGATCATGTTCAGGCGGATGTGGTGGCCTGATGATGTGGCGGAGTAGAGTTCAACAGCAATGTTGACGAGCGAAAGCTTGAGATAGCCTTTCCAATAAGGTCGTCTGGCTGCCATGAGGTATCTGTCCTTCCATGCTCACAAGCCAGCAGCTGGCAGGAAGTTCCTTGATGACGAAAACTTCACTTCGTAGCGCGCAACCCTCGCGGGCTGCACGCATTGGCACCCTAGTTGGTTTCAACACTGAAGGAGGTCCCGATGGCACTGCAACATGAAAAGATGAAAGAAGGAAAGCTCCCCGGAAATGAACGTTCGCTTGATCCGAAACCGGACTGGGAACCCCGGTATCGTGGATCTGAGCGGCTGCAGAACAAGGTCGCTCTGATAACTGGCGCCGATAGCGGAATTGGGCGGGCGGTGGCCGTGCTCTTCGCGCGGGAAGGTGCAGACGTTGCCGTTGCCTATCTTTGTGAAACAGAAGACGCAGAGAAGACGAAGCAACTGGTTGAAGCGGAAGGGCGCCGCTGCCGGCTTTTTGAGGGGGATCTGGGCGACCCGGAATTCTGCGCAGATATTGTGTCGGAAGTGATTTCCGAGTTCGGGCAGCTAGATATTCTCGTGAACAATGCCGGAGAACAACATCCTGACAGGGATATAACGGATATTTCGGATCACCAGCTGCACCGCACTTTCCAGACAAATATCTATTCCATGTTTTATCTGACCCGCGCGGCGCGACCGCATTTGGGAGAAGGCGCGTGCATCATCAATTGCACGTCCGTTACCGGCTACGCAGGCAGCAGTGATCTTCTGGATTACTCTGCCACGAAAGGTGCCATCACCGCTTTTACCCGGTCATTGTCGGAGAGCCTGGTGGGCGACGGTATTCGCGTCAATGCGGTGGCGCCGGGCCCGATCTGGACCCCGCTTAACCCCTGCGGAGGAGCGTTGCCCGAAAAGCTTGAGGATTTCGGGGAGAGCACGCCCATGGGCCGCCCCGGCCAGCCCAATGAGGTGGCGCCCTGCTTCCTGTTCCTCGCTTGCGCCGATTCCAGCTATATGAGTGGGCAGGTTCTTCACCCCAACGGGGGTATCATCGTCGCATCGTAACAACTGACCAGGAGCCCCGGGGGTGGGGCTCCTGGTCAGTGGCTGTGTCTCTGCTCCAATGTGCGCTCAAAGCTTGCCTGGAAATGCAGTCAGGGGACTGGTCATCGGTCCAAGGCTACCTTGGCCGAGCGAAGCCAGGTTGCTGATCCGGATAACTGCAGATGCCTCCAAAGCGCGGAGATAGCTATCGGCCCACCAGTCTCCATTGCTCTGACGGAGGATGTCATACATCTGTTCATGACGTTGCCTCCGTTCCCCGACAGGCATTCTGGCAGCCTTTCGGATACCGTCTGCCACCGATGCTGGATCGTGAGGATTGATCAACACCGCGCCGCCCTCTAACTGTTCTGCGGCTCCTGCGAACTTCGACAACACGAGCACGCCGGGATCTTCTGGATCCTGAGCAGCGACAAATTCCTTGGCCACCAGGTTCATACCGTCATTGAGCGGAGTAATCAGCGCGATGTCCGCCCGCCGGAGCAAGCCGGATATCGCTGATCGGGCCACCGCCCGGTGTATATATTGAACCGGTACGTATCCAATGTCTGAAAACTCGCCATTTACCTCGCCAGAAAGTTGCTCGAGTTCCCGGCGCACATCCATATAGGCACCGACATCTTCCCGGGTTGGCGGAGCAATCTGAACAAATGCTATCCGATCCTCTTCCGCCGGGTGATCCCGAAGGTAGGTCTGAAACCCCCGCAGGCGGTTAGGTATGCCCTTGGTGTAGTCAAGCCGGTCCACGCCGATCATCAGCCGGTGTGAAGACAGAGGAGGGGTTTGCGTGCGAATGGCATCTTCTGCCATGTCGCGGAATCCATCTGCGTCAATGCCTATTGGAAAGCTTCCGACACGGATGATCTCATCCTGCCATCTTATACAGCGTCCGGAGATCAGCTGCGCGGCGCCCGCGCTGCGGAAAGCGTCCAGGAAGCGGGCCACGTCGCGTGAGGTCTGCAGGCCGACCAGATCATAGGCCGCAAACCACCGGAGAAATGAATCGCTATGGGAAAGAGCCTGAACACTCCCCGCGTCAGGAAAAGGTGTATGGAGAAAAAATCCAATGGGGTTGGTAACCCCAAGTTCGCGGAGAGCCGCAGCGAGGGGTATCAGGTGATAATCGTGAATCCATAGAATGTCAGTATCCCGCAAATGGGGGCGGGCGAGTTTGGCCAGCCTTCTGTTGACAGCTTCATAGGTCGCTCGTTGACCGGAGCTGACATCAAGAAGATCAACCCGGCCATGCAGCATGGGCCAAAGGACGGAGTTTGCGTAACCGAGATAATAGTCCTCATGTTCCGCCCGGCTAAGCGGCATCGTCAATCGATCGAACGTTTCTCCCGGTCTGGGAATTAGAGTATCAGGCGGCTCTTCATCTCCCGGCTCCGTGCCGATCCATAATCCGCCGCGATTGTCCATGGTGGATTGGAGAGCGACGACGAGGCCACCGCTCGGAGGACCATCTGCCGGAACGCGGTTTGAAAATATCACAAGTCTCGACATGAAGTTCTCCGGCGGACCAACTTGTCAGATCCGTTCTTTTTTACGGATGAGCACTGGTGGGGTTGCATGATCGCAGGTTTAATTTTTGGAAAATATTTCAGTGTGCTGAAAAATGAGGCACATTCCGAAGCGAGTGGCCTTTAGCGCGGCGGCAAAACGCGGCGCATTTCTAATCCTGCGCTGTGATTTTCTTTGGGAACCTCTCGGCGCGTGAAACGCTTTATTTCCTTTTAGCAAAGCGCTTATGTGAAACCGGCCCCACGATCCGCTCGCCCCCTTTGCCAGCTGCCTCGCAACTGGTGGAAAGTTGGAAGTAGACTTGCTCAGGAATTGACAGGAACGAATGCACTTTCCACGCTTATCACCTGACATGGCGCTTTTTCTGGATTTCGATGGCACGCTGGCCCCCATCCGTGAGGAGCCAGATTGTGTTTATCTGCCGCCGGAAGGCGCCGAGATCCTTCTGGCGGTTTCTGCTCGGCTGGAGGAGCGGCTTGTCATTCTCAGCGGACGGGATGTGCGCGATCTGACGCGCCGTGTTCCACAGGAACTTTGGAGAGCGGGCGGGCATGGGGCACAGATATGCGCGCCGGGCACAGCCCCCTCCGATGTTCTTACAGCGGCGCCTCCAGAACTGGTGCAGCGGCTTCAGCAGATCGCCAGCCCATACCCCGGCGTGGTTATGGAAAGAAAGGGCGAAGTGCTGGCCCTGCATTATCGAGGCGCGGCCGAAGCCGGCCCGCAACTGAAGGCGCAGATGTCGGCTGCAGTTGCCGGTTTCAGAGGATATTCCCTGCAAACCGGGAAGATGGTCATCGAAGCGCGCCCGGACCATGCCGATAAGGGCAAGTCTGTCGCTGCCTTCATGCGGCGCAGGGAGTTTTCAGGGCGAGTGCCTCTGATGATCGGCGACGACACCACTGATGAAGCGGCGATGCAGGCCTGCCTGCAGGCGGGCGGCGCGGCGATTAAGGTGGGTGCGGGTGCTTCGGTTGCTCCTTTCCGGCTCGATGGTCCGGAGGACGTTTGGAATTGGCTCCGGGAGGGACTGAATTGAACAATCTCGAACTGGGAATTATCGGCAACGGCACAATTGCCGCCCTGATCAATGCCGCTGGCGAAATAGGATGGTTTTGTCTTCCCCGGCTGGATGGCGAGCCCGTTTTCAATACTCTTTTGGGGGGGCGCGGCCGGTTCTCAGTCGATCTGGCGGGAAAAAAGTCATGCCGGCAGATCTACGAGCGAAACACCGCGATTCTCGAAACGATAATCGAGGCTGAAGATGGATCGGTCATCAAGATAACCGATTTTGCGCCGAGATTTACCGACCGGAGCCGCATGTTTCGGCCGGCATCGATCGTGCGCCGAATAGAGCCTTTGCGTGGCCAGCCGCGCATCTGTATAAGGATCGATGCAGAGACGGGGCGCGGCAAGTCTCTGATGCCGACGCGCCGCGGCGTGTCCCACATTTCATTCCTGGACGATGCAGCCGCATTCCGCATTACAACTGATGCGCCGCTTGCCTATGTCGCTCAGCAGACGGAATTTGTACTGGATCGCACAGTAAGCCTCGTGCTCGGGCCCGATGATCCGGTATCTGAGTCGCCGGGAAATCTTGCGCTCGACTGGCTCGCCCGGACGAGGGAACAATGGCAGGACTGGTCCCGCCGTCTTGCCACGCCGCCCAAATGGCAGGCGGCTGTAATCAGAGCGGCCATAACCCTGAAACTTTGCGTATATGAAGAAACCGGGGGCATCGTCGCGGCTCTGACGACGAGCATCCCGGAGCATGCAGGATCATCAAGAAACTGGGATTACCGGTATTGTTGGCTCAGGGACGCCTATTTCACCGTCACCGCGCTCAACCGCCTGTCGGCGATGGGCACGCTGGAGCGCTACCTTGCCTATATAAGAAACATCGTTGCCCGGACGCGCGGAGGGCATATCCAGCCCGTGTATGGCATTGCGCTCGAAGAGGCGCTGACGGAGGAAATTCCCGGCCATCTGCCCGGTTATCGCGGTATGGGTCCCGTGCGATTCGGAAACCAGGCGGCAGAGCATGTTCAGCACGACGTTTATGGACATGTGGTTCTGGGCGCCGCGCAGGCCTTCCTCGACGAGCGCCTCCTGACAAAGGCGGGGCGGATGGAGTTCGAGCATTTTGAAGCCGTTGGGCAGCGCGCCTATGAGGTCTATAACACGCCGGACGCCGGTATCTGGGAGTATAGGGGGCGTGAGGCGGTCCACACTTCATCTGCAATAATGTGCTGGGCAGCCTGTGACAGGCTGGCTCGCATTGCCCGGGCGCTCGGCCTGATGGATCGCAGCGCATTCTGGAAAGCCCGCGCGAAGGAAATACACGCGGCCGTCATGCAGCAGGCCTGGAACGAGCAACGCCAGGCTTTTACCGGAGCTTTTGGAGGAGAGGCGCTGGATGCTTCGGTCCTGCTGATGGCCGAGATCGGATTTTTGCCGCCTATGGATCCGAAGTTCCGGGCCACGGTGGCCCGGATCGATGAGGAACTTCGCGTCGGCACACATGTCTTCCGATACCGGGTTGCCGACGATTTCGGCCTTCCGCAGACGGCGTTCACCGCCTGCACCTTCTGGCATATTGATGCGCTCGCCAGAAGCGGGGAACTTGAAAAGGCGCAGGAAATCTTTGAGGCGGTTCTTGCTCACCGTACGCAGCTGGGGCTCCTGTCAGAGGATGTGGATCCTTCGACAGGTGAGCTGTGGGGGAACTTTCCTCAGACCTATTCCATGGTCGGAATCATCAACGCCGCCGCACGGCTCAGCCCGGAATGGGACGATGTGATCTGAGCGGTTTGTCGCCGCCAACGGGCAGCTGAGACAGCTGGAGACAGAGGAAAGGGGGCGGGGTCTGCAGGTATTTCACCCTGCATTCGGAACCTAAGCGCGCTTGGGCCGTTAAGATCGAAGCACGAGACGCAGGCACCTCCAACCGGGGTGACCTGCTGCGCACGTCTCGGCCAATGCCCGGCGGCAAGAGGGGACTCTGATGAGCTTGGTTCAATCGGTAAAGGCGCGGGCATCAATCGTTGCCGCTTGCCTCTGCAAGAAGCTGATCCTGTCGCGTCCTCAGGAACATGGTCACTGGAATGAGTGAATTCATTCCATATTGCGGCCCGCCGCCGGAGGCGAGCACACTACTGGCCAACTGGAATCTTGATCCGTTCGCGATCAGCCTCGTGCTGATCGTCTTGGCTGGGGGGCTCTATGCCCGCGGGTCCGTCCGCATGACCGGCCACGAGCCAGCTTATGCAGCAACAGCTTCACTGGGTCTGGTGATTGCGTTCATTTCACCTCTTTGCGCGCTAACGGTTGCTCTTTTCTCCGCGCGCAGCCTGCACCATCTGATATTGCTTTGTATGGTTGCCCCAGCGCTCGCAATGGCCTTCCGGCGGGTTCGCCTTCCTGACGGCGCTGGCGCCGCCGCTTTCGCAGCAGTGTCGCTCGTTCTCTGGAGCTGGCATGTCCCGGCGATCTATTCGGCGGCGTGGAACAGCAACTTCATCTACTGGATCATGCAGTTTCTGCTGATCGGTAGTGGCTTTGCATTCTGGGTGTCGATTTTCAGGTCGGAATGTGGCGCCGGCCAGGTCCGCGCAGCGCTTCTGCTTGCCGCCTTGGCGGGTCAGATGGGCCTGATTGGCGCGATCCTGACCTTCTCCGAAAATATTCTTTATACTGAACATATATTGCTGACCGATGCATTTGGCCTCTCCGCCCTCGGGGATCAGCAACTCGCCGGACTGGTTATGTGGGTGCCGGGCATGATCCCGCTGGCATGGATAGCCGCCATGATACTGCGCCGGGGCTGGCGGGAGGTCTCGGCCGTATGATTGCGCTGTTGAAAGCCGGGCATATCGCCTCCTTGTCGGTGTGGTGTGCGGGCCTTCTGGCCTTGCCGGTAATCCTCCAGATCTACGGCCGCCGCCGGGAAATCAGCACCCAGGCCGGGTTCACGGAATTCCGTATCCTGCTTCACGCCGGTTATACCCGCGTGGCAACCCCTGCAGCGGTTCTAACCATCACCTTCGGCGCGGCTCTGATCATTTTGCTGGAGCTGCGAGATGCCTGGATGATGGCAAAGCTCGTTGTCGTGGCGCTCATGGTTTTGCTGCACGTATGGCTTGGACACCTGATCCTCAAAACCGCCGAGGGCAGGGGCAGCTATAAGATGCCATCGCCGGTGCTGGCCGTACCGTTCGGGCTTGCGCTGATCGCGGGCGTTCTGCTGCTTGTGCTTGCCAAGCCCAATCTGACACCCCTGCTTTATCAATTGCCGGAGTTTCTGCAGCAGCCTCAGGACCGCGAACTGCCCCCTGATCTTGTCCCGATATGATAGTCAAAGACGAGCTTGCCGCCATGCCACCCCGTCACCGCTGTCATCCCAGCAGCCAGTATGGACACCAGAAGCCCGACCGGGAGCACTGCGCTTTCGGGCGCGCCAATGCGGATGATCCAGTTCGCGCTGAGAATGGCAAGCAGCATCACTGCCAGAATGAAATGGCTCCAACTCGCGGTGCGATTGCGGATGCCGCGCACCAGCAGCAACTCCGCGGTGCCGGTTATGCCCGCCGCGACACCCATGAAGAACGCGCCGAACGCGGCATATCCTGCGGCGCGGGCCCAGAAATCGTCGCCCGTCCAGAGGAACAGAATGTCGGCCCCAAGAACACACATTGTCAGGGCAATCGGAAAGGCCACCAGCATGGCGTGCAAAGGGTGGCCCGAAACAGCAATGCGCGTTTCCGTCTCGTGCAGTCCGCGATGCTCCTCAATTGGATCGCTGAGCTGTTTTTCAAGATCGTTCATGGCGCGCCCCTGTCGGATAGGATGATGTCGATACTCAAGCGCATAGGGGCGCTATCGGTTCCCCTGTTTGCGGCGCAGGCATGCACAGCGCCTCTCTCGACGCTGGATCCTGCCGGTCCATCCGCAGAGGCGATCTCCTGGTTGTGGTGGGTGTTTCTTGCCGGCGCGGCGGGCCTGACAGTCTTCGTCATGGCGCTGCTGGCGCTATCCTTCGGGCGGCCCCGCGCCGTGTCAGAGCGCCGCTGGACATGGGGTCTCGGCGTCTGGTTCTCCCTTGCCATCCTCAGCGGCATGCTGGTGGCCGGCGTAGCTGTTGGAGAGCGGCTTGTGCCGCGAGACGCGGCTATTGAAGTTCACGCCCACGCTCAGCAATGGAGCTGGACTTTCACGCATCCGGGCCCGGATGGGGCGATGGTGGAGGCTGGGCGTGATCTTCATATCCCTGCGGGCCAACCCGTCGATGTACGGATAACCTCGGCAGACGTTATTCATTCCTTCTGGGTGCCGCGTCTTGCCGGAAAGATGGACGCCATCCCCGGCCGGGAGAATGTCTTGCGCATCCAGGCGGCAAGCCCCGGCATCTATGAAGGCCGGTGTGCGGAGTTCTGTGGGATCGGCTATGCGACACATCGCTTCCGCGTTATCGCGCACGACCCGGCCGAGTGGCCAGCAGACGTGCCTGCGCCGGCGGAGGAGGCTTCGGAATGATCGAAAACCCAACGTCTTCCACAGAGCGTCTGGAAAACCCTCCGCAGCCGGCCCTCCGCCTGCACCGCGAGCTCACCCGCGTCTGGAGCAACGCGCCGGGGATGCGCGGCGTGTTCACAGCCGTGAACCATTCCACCATCGGCCTGCGCTTCATGTGTACGGCACTTGTCTTCTTCGGCATCGGCGGCATTCTCGCCATGCTCATCCGTACACAGCTTGCCACCCGCAAGGGCGCGTTCCTCGACACCGAAATCTATAACCAGATATTCACGATGCATGGCAGCATCATGATGTTCCTGTTCGCCATCCCGATGCTGGAAGGGCTGGCCATGTACCTCCTGCCCAAGATGCTGGGAACCCGGGACATGGCGTTTCCGCGCCTGTCTGCCTTCGGCTACTGGTGTTACCTGTTCGGTGGAATGATCCTTATCGGCGCGCTGCTGGTTGGCGTCGCGCCGCGCGACGGATGGTTCATGTACACCCCACTCTCGGGCAGCACATATTCTCCCGGCATCAATGCCGATGTCTGGCTGCTGGGCGTAACCTTTGTCGAGATTTCGGCGCTCGCGGCTGCGGTTGAAATCACGGTGACCATCCTGCGCATGCGGGCGCCCGGCATGAAGCTCACCCAGATGCCGCTGTTTGCCTGGTACATACTGGGCGCAGCCGTCATGATGCTGGCGGGTTTTCCGCCGCTGATCCTCGGTTCGGTCCTGCTGGAGATAGAGCGGGCGTTCGGCTGGCCATTTTTTGACCCCGAGCGAGGGGGAGATCCCTTGCTCTGGCAGCATCTGTTCTGGCTGTTCGGGCATCCCGAGGTCTACATCATTTTCCTTCCTGCCGCGGGCGTATTGTCCACAGTTATTCCGGTCCTCAGCCGTACACGGATACTCGGATATGGCGCCATCGTCGCCTCCATCCTGGGCCTGGTATTCCTCAGCTTCGGTCTCTGGGTACACCATATGTTTGCCGTCGGAATTCCGCATATGGCGCTCGCCTTCTTCTCGGCCGCCTCATTGTTGGTGGCTGTGCCGACGGCAGTGCAGATCTTTGCCTGGATCGGCACCATGTGGAAAGGCAGGCCTCAGCTCAAGCTGCCGATGCTTTATATTCTGGGCTTCTTCTTCACCTTCGTCATGGGCGGCCTGACGGGGGTGATGCTCGCCATCGTGCCGTTCAACTGGCAGGCTCATGACACGGCATTTGTCACAGCGCATCTCCACTATGTTCTGATCGGCGGATTTGTGTTCCCGATGATGGCGGGGCTTACCTACTGGCTGCCCATGATCACCGGACGCCGCCGCATCAAGGGCCTCGGCGAACTGGCATTCTGGACCATTCTGGTCGGCTTTCATGGCACCTTCTTCATAATGCACCTGACGGGACTGGTCGGTATGCCCCGCCGGATTGATATCTATCCGAACCATCCGGAATGGGAGGTGCTGAACCTTATCTCCTCCGTGTTCGGCTTCATCATGACGTTCGGTTTTGCGCTTTTCGCGCTGGATTGCATTTTTCAGGCATGGCTCGGAAAGCGCTCACGCAGGGATCCCTGGAAGGCGCCGACACTTGACTGGGCAATGGCCTTGCCGCCGCCGGTCTACAATTTCGCTTCCCTTCCGCGCCCGGATATGACGGGTAATGAATATGCGGGCGGTCCGGCGGTTGCCCTGGCGCTCGCGCGGGGGGAAGGCGTGCTGCCGGGTGCCCCGCGCGGACAGCGGGAAGTTCTGGTGACGGGCATAGGCCATGCGACGCCGCAGCATGTCGGCATCCTCCCCACCAATACGGCTTTGCCCATAAAGCTTGCGGCTTCCATTGGCGTTTTTGTGCTGATGATGTTGTTCAGCTTCTACTATGCGGCGGTGGCAGCCTTGCTTCCGGTGCTCTGGTTTGTGTGGCGCTGGGGGCGCGCCCTTGTGCCTGCCGGCAATACTCCGGCAGTGGAAGTAGCGCCGGGTATACATTTGCCAACGCATTACGACAGCCCCTCCACCCTTGCCGCCAGCGGTCTGGCGTGCTTTCTGTTCGCTAACGGAACATTTTTTGCTTCGTTGATCTTCGGTCTCGCTTTCATCACGCTCGTGTCGCCGGGGCCGCCGGCTCCGCCCGTGGAGGGAGAGGTGGCTGTATCCGCGATGTTGATCGCAGGCGGTCTGCTGGCCTCGGCTCTGGCAACCCTTGTTCCCGGGCGCGCTGTGAAAGAGGTCTCGCGGGCGAAAAGCCCATTGCGGCTTATTGCCTTCGGGCTCGCCGCGAATCTGGCCACTTTGGCCGCGCTCTCCTGTCTCGCCATCTGGCAGCTTGGTGATCCCCGGGCTCATGCCCAGCATGCAGTTCGCGCCGCTCTGCTTGGTTACGTGGCGCTCCAGATTTTCATTGCCGCCGTCTTTGCCGCGTTCGCCCTGGATCAGGCGCGGCGGGGAGAACTTGCCGCAGGCCCTCTCGGCGCGCTCCGCAACTGGAACCTCTGGCAAAGCTATACGCTCGCCGTCGCAGCGATCTCCGCAGCCGTGATCTGGGCGCAGGGGCTCAGCCAATGAAGGGAGGAGGGCTTCGCTGGCTTGGTCTCGTGGCGCTCGGCCCCGCAATCTGGGCGGCGACCTTCACCCTTGTATACGCCCTGCATGGCGCCGGGTGCGCCTCAGGCTGGAGCGGCATCCAGGCCGGGCCCGTCAGCCTTCACCGCCTGCTGATGCTGCTGGGCTGGCTGGCCGGTATCGCGGCGGGAGGCTGGCTTCTGTTACGTCTGCCCGCTGGCAAAGACCGTGAAACATGGCTTCCCCGTGCTGGAGCGCTGGTCGGCCTCTTCGCAAGCCTGTTCACTCTCGTGCCAGTCTTGTTCGCCAGCAGCTGCTGATGTGCTCTGGAGGTGCCTCCTTCGGACGGCGCGCGTTGTCCATTTGGGAGCATTGTTTTGACAGGGAATTGTCCGGCTTTTTCCGAAGTTGTCCGGATTTGTCCATCGCCTGACCATGCCGGGAACCAAAAGAAATCCCGCCAGCGGGGGCTGGCGGGATAGGTGTCCGTCCGCATGGGTCTGCCTTCAATTTCAGGAAGGCAGACCCATTTGCGGCTGGTTATTCGGAAAGAACCCGCAGCCTCACGCCCAGCGTGCGCGGCGTTGGGCCGGAACCGGACAGGGGGCCATTGGTGCCCAGAAATGTCGGGCCACGTTCATCCCCAAGGTTGTTTCCAACAATCGCAAATTCATACCGTTCAAACCGCAGACCCAGAGTCATGTTGACGATGTCATAGGGATTTGCGGTCAAACCGTTCGCCTGCAGGCGATCGCCCGAATGGCTGAACCCGATATTGCCAAAGCCGGTAATATCGTTGCCGAGGTCGCGGTTGTAGTTGATGTCGAAGCGGTAGTTCTGATCCAGCGTGTTCACGAGACGCGAACCAGGCCGGAACATCGGCAGGGCTGTCTGCACCACCGGGTCTACCGTATCGTATTTGCTGTCGTTGAAGTTGCCCACAGCACCCAAGCTCAGACCCTCGATCGGCGTATCCCAACGGATTTCCAGGTCCACACCCTTCGTGGTGGCGTCGCCGAAATTGGTGAAGCCGTTCACATCGGCAATTGCGCCGGGCGTGTTGGTCTGGAGGTTGGTATACTCCAGCTGATACAGGTTCAGACCAAAATTGAGACCAAGTTCACGGTGACGCCATTTGAGGCCGAACTCGTAGTTCTTGGATGATTCCGGGTCCAGAGCCACATCCGTCGGGATGCCTGCATCCTCGAGGGATTGTACCTGTACGCGCGATTGCACGATACCCGGACGGAAGCCCGTTGCTGCCGATACGAACATCGTCAGATCGTCAGTAGGAAGATAGGAAATATTGACCCGCCAGGTGGTCACTTCCTCTTCGGTCGGAAGCGATGCGGTGGCGTCTTCAAACGTACGGGTGTCATAGTATTGCCGCAGACCCACCAGAGGCACAACTTTGCCCCCGAACAGTTCATAGCTGACCTCACCGAACACGGCGAAGTTCTCCGTCAGCGTATTGTTGTCCGCATTGATCACAACAACGGGCAGCGTCAGCGTGTTGAACTGCGGGCCTTCGCCATCCTGATAGGCGGCGCCCACCAGCCAGTGGAGGGGGCCGTCACCGTTGGAGTTTGCACGAACTTCCTGCGAGAACAGTTTCGGGCCGAACTGGCTGGAGAATGATCCGGCCGGTGAAAGCGGGATGTTGATCCCGAAATCGCCTTCCAGATGGCTGGTTGCGCTGGTGACAGAGAATTTGTCGAAATCCACCGTGCCGGTAAAGCTCATCAGGGTGAAATCCCCGTTGCTGAAGCCTTTTTGTCCGGCAGTATTCTGGAAGTAGGGAGGGTTCACTGACGCCGTAAAGCCGGTGAAGTCCTGTCTCGGCTGGAAGTTCCAGTATTGTGCGCGAAGCGTGACGTTGTCGGCGGGCTTGTACATCGCAACGATACGATAATCGTCGTTCTTCGCGCCGTTCACGTCTTCTTCGTCCGGGGTGCCATCATACGGGCCGTAATAGGCGTCCGCCCAACCCGGATTGCGTGAATGGCCGCCGCTGACGCGGATGGCGAGCTTGTCCTTGATGATCGGGACGGAGAGCGCGCCGGCGAGGCCATAATTGTAGTCTTCGGCGCCTCTCGTCCGCGAGGTTTCTGCTTCGGCAGAATACTCAACCCTCTCGAGGTTGGGATCGCGGGTGTGGAAAATGAAGACGCCGCCGGAAGAACCCTGGCCGTAAAGCGTGCCCTGCGGGCCACGCAGAACTTCAACGCGTTCCATGTCCAGGAAGCGCACCGGCGGGGCAATACCGAAATTCGGCACCACAAAAGGAACGTCGTCGAGATAATAGCCGATCGGCGAATCGCCGTTGCTGCTCACGGCGCCGCGGAGATTGTAGATTCGGGAACTGACGGACTGACGGAAACCTTCAGATGCACCCGGAACCGTCGATACAAGATCGTCGACCGTGGTGATGTTGCGTACCTTCATCTCCTCCCCGGAGAATGCCTGGATGGCCAAGGGGACGGATTGCAGTTCCTGTGCCCCGGTTTTGGAGGCTGTGACGGTAACTGTGCCCAGTTCGTATTCTTTGTCTGTGGATGTGGACTCGTCCGTTTGTGCGTTGGCAGTGCCGGCGGCCACGGAAAGAGCGAGAATCAGCGAGATCGCTGAAGCGTTGCGGAAACGATGCATTACTTCCTCCCAGAAGTCATTTTCTCAGAACTATACAAACGTTTGCATAGCGCGCTCGTCAAGCTATTCCAAGATGGAACAGCAAATAAACTGACCCGAGTGTTGCATTTGCAACTGTTGTTCGGTGGCGGGCTGTGCTCGCCGGTTTCTGCGTACCCGAGGAATGCCCAAGCCAAGCCTTAGCTGCAGATATAATGGCGCAGCGCAGCATTGAGCGCCTCATCGGGCGCAGAATCAGGGGACGGATCATTCCCGGCAACGGGCCAAAACCGGATTGCGGCACCGTCTCTGACTTGCGTTGTCCGTGTAACGCCCTTACGCGTTTTGCAAACGGTTGTAATAAATCCGCTCAGGGAGGCTCACTTGACCAAAATATCTTCAAGCGTTTTCGCGCTGCGCAGCGCAGTTGCCGCAATATCTATCGTTGCAGGATTCTCGCCACTATCGGCGTCTCTTGCGCAGGAAGCCGTATTGAAAGCGGGTGCGTCCAAGGTCGATATCACGCCATCAGGCGATAAGCTGCCCGGGATATTCACAGGCATTCTGGATCCCATTCATGTCCGGGCAATTGTGCTGGAGAACGGCGCGCAAAGAGCGGCGCTGGTGACAGTGGATGCCGGCGCCATACCGAATGAGATCTGGCAGAGGCTTACCACCAAGGCTGAAGCAGAATTGGGTATTCCGGCAAATCAGGTCATTCTGACGGCGACCCATACACACAGCGTCCCCTTCGGCTGGAGCGTGGGCTATGAGGAGCAGTTGTATCAGGCTGTTGAAGAGGCTGCGGCCGCGCTTCAGCCCGCAAAAATGGCTTCGGGCACGGGTGTCTCCTACATCAACGTAAATAGAAACATCATCGATCCGGCGACCGGCCGTTGGTGGGAAGGGCCAAACTATCAGGGACCGTCTGACAAGACTGTCGCTGTGCTGAGCTTCCAATCCCTCGATGGAGCCCCCATCGCGGTATACTACAATTACGCGGTACATCCGGTGATCACGGGCAACCTTGATCTGATCAGCGGTGATATTCCCGGCGCGGCATCCGGTTACATTGAGGAGTCCCTTGGGGAAGACGCGGTTGCGGTATTTTCCTATGGTGCCGCTGGCGACCAGAACCCGATCTTTTTCCAGCAGACTTATGATCTCAGGGAAATCCGAATTGCCGACTTCGCCGCGCGCGGAGAGGATATCAGCAACGCAATGCCTCCCGGTGGGCAAGGGATGGACAGGTCAAATCCCAAAGTGGCGATGCTGATGGAGCAACAAAAGCAGATGAATGCCACGCTGGGCCAGATGCTCGGTGAAGAGGTGCTTCATGTTCTGCGTTCCGGGTTGGCGCGGCCGGTGACGCAGGCTTCGATTTCCGGGGCGCAGATGACGGTCAGTTGCCCTGGGCGGAACCGGCTTGATAAAGGGCGCGCCGGTTACGCGGGTGTTTACGAGGACGCCGACTCCGTACCGATGAAGCTCAGCCTCCTGAGAATCGGTGACACCGTGATCGGGGGAATCGATGCGGAAATCTTCACAATGATTGCCCAGCGGTTCAAAGCGGAGTCCCCCATCAAGAACTCAATCGTTGCGACATTGACCAATGGCATGTCCCGCTCGGGGTACATTCCCAATGATGCGGCATTCGCTCAGAACACCTTTGAGGTTGTTTCTTCCCGGGTAAAACCAGGCTGTGCTGAAACGGCAATCGTCAATGGATTCCTTGACCTGATCGAAGATACTGGGACGTCGGCCGACTGATCTACATCACTCTGTTCAGGAAGCCGGATAGGGTCACGCCCTGATCCTGTCCGGCGGGCCTGGAAACTGGCAGTATGTGGTAGCTTGCCAGCATTCTGCTTCATATACCGAGTGCGGAGTGAGCCAGCGCAACCGCGCCCAGAGGTCCCGCCAGGCTGCCAAGTCCTGCTTGCCGGACGATTGGAAACAAATCTTCCGTTTGCGGAATGGGAAGATATCCAGCCAGGAGCTCATGGGCGCGTTTCTGTACCAAGGGAAGCAGAAAGGGCCGGGAGGTGCTGACGCCGCCACCAAACAATACGCGCTCTGCTGATGTGGTCAGCAGCAGCAGGGAAACCAGTTCTGCGATGTCGTTGGCGACAAGCATCCAGAGCGGATCTGCGTCGTTCACTTCGCTCATCGGCCGCCCAAAACGCGCTGCCAGGGCAGGGCCGGAAACGAGCCCTTCGATACAATCTCCATGGAAGGGGCAGGCGCCCGCGAACGCGTCATTGGGAGATCGGCGTGTGCGGACATGCCCGACTTCCGGATGCATGAAGCCATGTACTGGTTGCCCATTGATAACCATACCGCCGCCGACGCCAGTGCCAATTGTGATGTAACAAATGCTGGTGCAGCCTTGTCCCGCGCCCCAGCGATACTCGGCAAGTGCCGCACCGTTCACGTCGGTATCGATGGCCCAGGGGCAGTCGAAAGGGCTCGTAAGTTCCCCCGCGACATCGGCATTTGTCCAGAATGGTTTGGGGGTTTTCAGTATGCTGCCGAAGTTCTCCGCTTGTCGTCGAAGCTGGACGGGGCCAAAGGATGCAATCCCAATTGCCGAGAAGGGCTTTTCGGCGTGCCAGCTTTTCAGTTGGTCGCGCAGGTGGGGCAGCGTTTCTTCCGGAGTGGTAGTGGGAACCGATACCTGATCGACCACGGTGTTACCCTCCGCCAAAATCGCGATGGATTTTGTTCCGCCAAGTTCAATTGCGGCCACGCGTGTTTCTGCGACCATGCTGTATCATCCCGTCCAAGGTGGAGAGCTCGTGGTGTATGTCATAGGGTGATGTTTGAGGGGGCCCAGGTCCATAAAGCCGGCGGGATTCTCTCAAACTCGACCCGGCAACTAATTTCCGAGGTGCTCGTCGAAGAAGTCGACCATCACCTTGTAGGCGTCCTGGGATTCGGGAACGTCCGGATTGCTGTAAAAGCCGTGAAACATGCCTTCCCAGACATGCAGATCTGCCTTCACGCCCAGCTTCACCAGCCTGCTGTGGGTGTAGACAGCTGAGCTGAGTTCAAATCCCCGGGTGCCGGTGATGATCTGTGTTGGAGGGAAGGCCGCCAGAATCTCGTCATGGTGAGCGGGCGCAACGAGCGGGTCGTACGGGTCAACCTCTGAAAGATAGGGCATCATTGAACGCTTTGGAGCATCCGAAGCGCTGGCGGTTGGGCGCAGCGGGGCGATGAAGCGTGCCTCGCCAATGGCCGTGGCCGTATAGTTTGCGTCGCCGCCAAAGCCGTTGACCGGCGCGGCCGATCCGGCGCAGTAGATACCGGCCGCGCCGGGCGTCGGCAGGTTATGCTTCTGAAACCAGGCCAGCGACATGCCGGTCAGCATTCCGCCCGCCGAGCAGCCAAAGATACCGATGTTTTCTGCCGGATAGGTTTTCAGGAGTTCTGTGTAGACGGCCGCGACATCTTCGCTGGCGGCAGGGAACTTGTATTCGGGTGCCTGGCGGTAGTTGACCGCGACAACCCTGTAGCCTCCCAGCGCGGAGACAGGCATCGATTCCACCTCGGCGCAGGCGGGCCAGCAAGTTATGAACCCGCCCCCATGCAAATTGATCAGCACACGGTTCTGATTTTCTGGCTTGATGCCCTCTGAGGGCGTGTAATCGTAAACCTGAACACCGCCAATTTCGGTTTCGGACTTCTGGACGGCGAAGAGCTCTCTCTGCCGGTCAATATATCCCTTGAGGAATGCCGGGCCGCCGATGCCCTCAACTTCCTTCAGCAGTTCGGGATTCTTCATCGTGAGCAGGTGATCAATGAGATATGCCTTGCCCTCCGGACTGAGATATTCGGACACCGGAACCAACATGGCCGGGACATGCACCAGCCCGTCTGGATCCACACTTACCTGAGTGCTGGTTTCCGGGGGCGGCGGGAGAGGCTGGTGCGTACACGCTGCGAGCAGGCCAGCGCATGATGCCACAAGTGGGCGCAGAAGGCGCCACGCTGGCATGTGGCGTTCCAGGAACAGGACTTTCATTCGACCCTCCGATGTTATCTTTGAGCGGATGGAAAACAGGCTCAGTTTATATCTCTTGCGGCTGGCCAAATGCCCGGCGCAAAGCGTTTACCTTCGCCTTGGTGAAGCGTTTGGCGATGGTTGTGTCTGCGGCAATTCTGTCAAAGCCATGGAAAGCGCCGGGAACGACGACCAGTTCAACGGGTACACCAGACTCAATCAGCCTGTGCCCATACTCGATGTCTTCGCTGACAAACAGGTCAATCCCGCCTACGCCGATAAAGGCGGGCGGAAGTCCCGTCAGGTTTTCAATGCGGGCTGGAACACCCCCAGCCGGCACACTTCCGCCGCCGGGTGGATGGCCCAGGAACGCCTCCCATCCGAACCGGTTGGAGGGCGCATCCCAGCCGAAGGCGCCAATAAATGGCGGCGGCATGCGTGTACTGCCCGTGCGATCATCCAGCATGGGGTAGACGAGCGCCTGGAAGGCAACAGGAACTTCTCCCCGGTCGCGCGCAGTGATCGCCAGCAGGGCTGAATGGCCTCCTCCAGCGCTTTCGCCAAGCAGAGCGATGCGGGTGGGATCGGCGCCGATTGGCTCCGCATTTTTGTAGAGCCACAGGAGGCCGGCATAGTTGTCCTCGATCGAGCCCTGATAGCGTGTTTCCGGGGCGAGCCTGTATTCGACGCTGACGATCACGCAGTCGAGGTCGCGTGCGAGCGCCTGCAGATGCCCGACCTCCCATGCGGCCTTTCCAAGTATGTACCCGCCGCCATGTGAGTGCAAAATAGCGGGGCGAGCGGCTCCTGGCTTGGCATTGACGACGAAGAGCTTCACATCCGGCTCGCCGCCCGGAAGGGGGGCAAACACTTCCGAGACAGGAATGTCCGGCAGGCGGGGTGGCGCGAATGCTGCTCCGAAATCGCGCGCCGATTTGAGACTTTCAGCCGAGTAGCTTGGCGGCGGCCCATTCTCCATCATGCGCGCAGCAATCCCGCGTAATTCTGGATCCACATGACTGAGAGGATCTCGCGCCAGCAGTGGGGAAGGGACGGCAGGTTTTGGGTCGAGGGCTGCGCAGGACGCTGTCCCCAAAGTGAGGGCACCAGCGGCGCCAATACCTGCGATTCCAAACTGCCTTCTTGTCAAACGTGCGGCCATGTTTCCTCCCTCCCAGCCGGTTTGCCAGCCTATGTTGTTTTGTCTCTGTTTGCCTGCGTCCGGTTGATTGCCACGTGAGGTCTTCCGGGGCGCCCATTCAAATGCTGGTAAAAACTACAATCAGAATTTCATTTGTGCAAACGTTTGTATTGGTGATTTCATAGTGTTCACCCCTGCTTTTTGGGGTCCGCCGGGAGTGTTCTTGAGCCTATCGACCCTTGGCCATTCACTGGGATCGTGTCTAAATTCGAAATGGACTGAGCGGAATATCCTATGCGGACGGCGGGCGTCAGGGTTTAACGCAAATGGCATCAACCGCTTATGCATCTGTTGCGGATGCAGGGAGGTTTGGCACCGTGGCACATGGCAGGTTCATTGCATATCTTGGTTTTCAGGGACCCGAAATGAACAAAAAGATCACAATGATAGAACTCGCGAAGATTGCGCGCGTCGATATTTCGACCGTTTCGCGCGCATTGAGCGACAGTCCGGTGGTCAAGGAAAGCACTCGCAAGCGGATTCAGAGGATTGCCAGCGAAGTCGGGTATGCTGTCAACGCTCCGGCAAGCAGCCTGCGGCGCAAGTCGGCTCGCGCCCTGGGAATGGTTATCCCGCTAAATCCGGAAACGGATCAGACGATGTCCGATCCCTTCTTTCTGGAAATGGTGGGCGGTGTCTCGCAGGCCGCTGCGGAACTCGATTACGATCTGGTGGTGAGTGTTCCGCGCGAAGCGAGCCACGCCGCCGAACAGCGCCTGCTCAATACTGGCCGGGCCGACGGGATTATCGTTATTGGCCAGGCAGCAAGAGCCGCCCACCTCAACGATCTCGCCGCGCGAAATGCCAACTTTGTTGTCTGGGGCGCACGGATGAAGGGCGCCAAGTACACAACGGTCGGCAGTGATAACGCCAAAGGCGGGTATATCGCAGCGGCTCATCTTTTCAGCCGGGGGGCCAGAAACATTCTCTTTCTCGGCGATCCCGGGCTGCCTGAAGTTAAGCTCCGCTATGATGGGTTCAAGAAGGCGCACCAGGAGTCGGGGGTGGCTCATGACCTTTCCTATCTGCTGCGCATGAACTTCGGCGGGCGCACCACCTATGATCAGGTTCTGGAATTTCTGCGTGCGGGTAACCGGATAGACGGCATCTTTGCCAGTTCGGACATTCTCGCAAATTCCGCCATGCATGCTCTGGTGGCTGAGGGGCTCAGCATTCCCGAGGATGTGAAGGTCGTGGGCTATGACAATATCGGGCAGTCATCCATGATGACACCGCCTCTTACGACTGTTTCTCAGAACATTGCCGAGGGCGGGCGTATGTTGGTGGAACTCCTGCTGGCAAAGCTGGAGGGCGGAACCGCCAATTCCTGCTTCACCAAGACAGAACTGATCATTCGTCATTCCACCTGATCGCGCATATCAGTGCGAATCCTGTTCTGAGGATTCCCGAGATGTCTGGCGGGCTTCGCCGATATTGATCGACACCGGAGGGGCAAAGGTCAGCTGCCGGTCCGGTGAAGCATATTCCGTATAGGGTGCAATCAGGGTAATGCTATTGCTGGAACAGGCGCTGGGCAGGAAGCTGGCGCCAAAGAGATGTTCTGTTCCAGGGACGAGAGAGTCTTCACGGCCAAACGCGCTGACCCATGGGCCTCTCATCGAGGTGGACTTGTACAGGCGCAGAACTTTTGTAACTTCTTCTGCGGGCTGGCTCTCATTGATCCGATCGCATGCAGAAATCACCATGAACCAGGTTGAGCTCGTCTGATCGTAATAAAGTTTGGGCACTTCGGCCTGCGTGAAAGAGTCTGCATCGGGCAGGAGGATCGGCGGGTGAAGCTTCTCAATCTGAAAGCCGTTACCTTTCTGTGTCACGGTCGCGTGGGCTACAGTGCCTTGGACTGATGACACTTTTGCAGACCAGAAAACTTCCAGGGTGTCGGCGGGGCCAGCAACAATGAAGGGATCGCGCCAGGCGAGAATGGGGCCGCCCTCTTCGCCATCCTTATGGCCCAACATATCCTTCGTAGGCAGATAATATCCTGCAGACCGGATGCTGTCATAGTCGCGCACCGGGCAGGATAGGGCTGTTGTCGGCGGTGTATCCAGCCGGAACCCGCTATGTGAGTGACCAAGGCATATCGTTTGCAGGAAGGGTCTGTCCTTCCCCGCTTCCCGCAATCCGGTGAAGCCGCACAGCCAATCATCTTCTGCGCGCGCAAGCATTCCACCGCTCCAGACGTTGCGGGCGAATGCGCCATCTCCGATTGTCTGTGGGGATAGATAGGCCCCGTGATCCTGCCAGGTGCGGCCTGCATCAGTGGATGAAAAATGGCGTATATGGAAGGGATAGTCATTGCGGTCTTCGTGAAGAACCGGCCTTCCTTCAATGTCTTTGCGGCTGAGGGCAAGGCAATAAAGATGAGTTATGCCGCCCGTTTCCGCTGTCCACGAGTCCCAGAGCCAGAGGTCTGGATGCGAAATACCATTTTCAAAGAGAAGGGAGGACGGCGGAGGAACCGGAACCGGCTTTTGAAGAGTCATTCTGATACTCAGTAGTCGCTGGAGTCAGCGTTGGCCAATGCGCCGCCAGCTGGATCTGCGATCAAATTGTAGAGCGCCAAGGCAAAGAGAAGCGCCGCGAATACGGTAGCCAGGTGAAAGCCAACCGCCATGTCGCCATTTCCGGCAACGTCACTCACATATCCCATGAGAAGAGGGGCGAAGGCAGCGGAGACGGCGGTGAAGAAAAGGATGAGGCCGGCGGCCGCACCATGCTTGGCTTTAGGCAGGCAGCTGATGCCTTTCGAATTGAAGGTGGGGTAGATCATCGACATGAAAAGCCCCGAGAGCGGCAGAGCGAAAACAGCCACATCTCTTCCGAACAGTGTGCTGAGCAGGAAGCAGATAAAGATGGCGCCGGTGAACGTCGACATGACGACTTTCCAGTCAAAAATCCGAAGAATCCACAGCGCGAGAAAGCGGCCCACAGCCCGTAGGACAAAGAAAATCATGACCGCATAGGCTGCAACTGCCATCGCCAGTGGCGTGCCCGTGTAGCCGGAAAACAATGTTGGTGCCCAGACGAAGATGGCGACCTCGCACGCGACATACAAGGCGATAGCAAGGGAGAAGCCCATGGCGTGGCGGTTACCCATCAATCGAACCGCGCTCAGCATATCCGCCTTTGGGGTTTCCACCTGGCGGACAGGGGCGGGAAAGCGGGTTCGCAGGGAGGCGAGGATCATGACCCCGCACATGGCGGCAGCGAGCAGATAGAGCCAACGCCAGGACAGGCCTGCAGAATCAAGCGTAACGACGGTCAGTGGGCCAACAATCGCGCCGATGGCAAAAAAACCTTCGCACGCATTCATGCGGCGGGTGTGGTCGCTTGTGGAGGTGGATATGTCGCCGATAAGGGCGAGGATGGCTGTTTTGAAGATACCGATCGCCAGGCCACCTGCAAACAGCAGCGCCAAATAGAACGAGAAGGAGCTGGAGCTGAAAAAAACGGCGGACGAAATTCCGTAGATGGCGAGCCCCAGAACAATCGCATTCTTCCGGCCCAGAAAATCTGCGAGAAATCCCAGCAAAATGCCGCTGAGCGCAATGCCCACCATCGTCGCCCAATGAAACAGGCTCGCCTCAGTATTCGACAGGCTTAGTTCCACTTTGGCTATGCTGATGATTTCGCCAACTGCATCGGTTGTCATCGCGAACATGAAGAACATGGCGTAGGTCAGGCCAGTGACCAACCCGTAGCGGCTTGCCGGCCGGTCTATGGCTGCTGCAGAGCTGTTGGAGACAGTCATTCTTGGATCCTCGCCTTCATCTGATGGTAGACGCAGTGCAATCGATTGCAAATTTTTTTCCGGACTTGGCTGTCCATATTCTGCAGCCCCATTCTTCAAAGTTACGCTTTTTCCCGGCGGCGTGGGGAGGGGCTTTGATACCCCTGGGCCCAAGGCTCTAACGAAAGAGATCAAGGTCTATTGCGGCCGCCATGGCTTTGTAGCCTGCATCAGAGGGGTGAATGCGGTCTCCTGCGTCATAGGCCTTCAACAGATAAGCAGGGTTCTCAGGATCGCGCACCGCAGTGTCGAAGTCGATAATGGCGTCAAAAGCGCCGCTATTGCGGATCCATTCATTGATCTCATTACGGATCACATCCTTTTCCTCTGTTGCGTAGCCGGGAAAGGGGGAGCCGAGGTCCGGCGTCAGGGTGGCTCCGATTACCCGAATTCCCCTGGTGTGGGCGCGCTGGATAATCTGCGTGTAAGCCGCGATGATGTCTTTAGCTTCCACCGCAGGAAAGGGCTCGCTCATTCCCGGCAGCGTGAGGCCGCTCAGTCCAAGATCGTTGATGCCTTCCAGAAGAATCAGGTCCGTGACGCCTGGCATCGCCAGAACATCGCGATCAAGTCTTGCAAGGGCGCTCTGGCCGACGCTGTCTTGGAGAAGGCGGTTTCCGCCGATGCCGTGGTTGATGATGGCGACGTTCTTCATACCCTCAGCCCGCGTACGCTCGGCCAGGTAATCCGGCCAGCCGCGCATGAGAGGATCCCGGCTTCCGGTTCCATCGGTGATCGAGTCGCCGAAAGCGACAATGACGCGGTCCACCTCAGGATTATCCACATGGATCGTGGTCAACAGCGGCCGGGCCACCACGCGTCTGCTGTCTGTCAACTCGGCAGCGGCCGTCTGGTCGCCGCCCGGCGCCACTTCAACGATCAATTGCGGGTCCGCCTGAGGAACCTGAATAGGCTCCAGAAGATACAAACTGACCGAGACGACGCCGCCATCCGGAATGGAAAGCGCCACCGGATCGCTCCAGAGTGGCGCGCCTGCGGCGAGGATAAGCCCATCCGGAGCTCCGGAGAAGGTAAGGTGTTGCAGGCTTGCAGTGTCTATCCGGCCTTCTTTGACCAGGGCAATGGTCGCGGCGCCGATGGACACCCGGGAGACACTCGCGCCCCCATCCAGAACGATACGGACACGCTCGCCGCCAGCGCTAACCCTCATTTCTTGGCGAACGGTTCCCTCCAGAAGTACCGGGGTCATCCCGGGCGGTGCAGCTTCAGCAGCGAGAGGAAGCGAGGGACTGCTGGCCCACGTTGCCACCCAGTTTTGCTCTGAGTGCTGGTTCTCGGTGGTCATGTGCGGGTGTGGCGCAGTCTGGCATGCCGCCAGCAAAAGCGCGGCGCCCGCCAGCAGGCCTGACAACCAGTGAGGAGCACTTCCGGGGCGTATAACAAGGGCGGACATTTGCTTCTCCGAGATGGGACGTGAACGGATGGGTAATCGGCTTTCCAGGCGATGGCAGAGTTTACTTCTGCGCTTTGGCAATCGCCTGTAGGGCGGCTTCGTGCATGCGGGCATATCCCTCCCGATGCGGGTGGACCCCATCGTGTGTGAGGTTTTCTGACATTTTCGCGCCATCGTCCGTCAGCAGGCTATGGTAATCCACAAAAACCAGGCCGTTTTGTGCAGAGTACTCTTCAATCCATTGATTCAGAGCTGAAATTCTTTCGGGTGGATTGAGGTCCGGGCGCCAGCCGAAGGATCCTGCGGGCGGAATGCTTGCCAGGATCACGCCAATTCCATGGCTGCGCGCCAGAGTGACCATTGCCTCGATGTTGCCCTTGAAAGCCTCATCGCTGACATATCCGGTGTTCTCTGCCAGATCATTGGTGCCGGCCATGATGTGGACCACTTCAGGCTGCAATCGGATGACATCCTGCCAGAACCGTACCAGCATCTGTGAGGAAGTCTGGCCGCTAATGCCGCGATTGATGAAGCCTTGCTCAAACAGATCCGGATCGCCGATGCTCCAGAATTCGGTAATCGAATCCCCAAGGAAGACGACCTTCGGTGCGGGCCCCGTCATGAGGATCATATTATCATCTCTGTACTGACAGAGATTACCCCAGTCACTCTTCCGGCGGTCCATGTCCAGAGACTGAATCTCCTTCATTTCAGGCTCGCCGAGATAATTAAGGTGGCTGAAATCACTTTCGGGATCGAGCATGTCAAGGATCAGCTCATCCAGGAATGCGCGGGCACCGGAATTCAGCTGTGCACATATCTGCTGACCCTCTGGGGGCTGCGCGTTCGGCGCACTTTCGCAGATGCCAGCCAACCCCGTAAGGGCGGCGAAAGAGGCGAGGAGGGCAAGACTGCGTCCAGCGACCTTTGAGGCGCGTGGGTCAGCATCCAGATTGCGGAACGGCGAAAGGTGTTTTTGTCTGGCAACCAATTCCAGTTCCTCCCGGTATGCGCTGCGTTGCGCAGCTTATTTTATTCAGAGTGCCCGGAAGATGGGGGCGCCGAACCGAGACACCCCAAAAAACCGCCTGACCTCATTATTACGCAAACGTTTGTATTCTGGTCGTGGCGAAGTTTCAATACCTTCATACGCCAACGGTGTGCTTGGCGTAATCAGGCGTGATTCCGGGGCGGGGTGCCGTTGGGGCAGTCTTGGGATGACGTGGAGGTCCTTTGCTCGCGATGACCGCGAACCCGTCAGGGAACCAATGCCCAACGCCCCAGAAATTCGTATCGGGATTGACCGACATGGCTGTGGACAAGCGCGATTTCCGTGACCGGTGTTGTGATGGGATCAATCGCCTGCGAGGGGATAATCTTCCTGTCCCATACCAGCGTAATGTGAGGGCTGATCCTGCTGGCAGCGCGGGGAGGCCCTCCTGAAAGGACGGCAAAAGTTTCAACCATGAGCCTGACAAGACGGTCTATATGCATCGACGGTTGCTGCGCGCATACGACGAACGGTTTCTTTCGTCTCTTGTTCTGATAACTCATGACCCTGTCGAGTTTGAGTTCGAATTGTTCGAAGCGCAGCGCTTCGCCAATCATCGTTGATGACGCGATCACCTCGGGCGGAAGGTGCGGTCCCCTGAAGACAGGGTACAGCGAGATATGCCAGCGGTCAGGCGTGATCGGCGCGCCTTGTATTGCATACCGGTCTCGGAATTGGGCGCTTTTCTCTGCCAGCAACGGATGTACGCATGTGGGCGCCATGACCGCGAAGAAAAGATTATGCTCAGGAACTACGCCATCCGGCGGGGGGTGAAAGTATGAGGCGCCTGACATGCTGCTTTTCCCGTGGACCGGCTGAATTTCAGGCGGCCCTCTCAACATCAATGAAAATCGCGGCTGCGCGGGATTACACGAACATCGCGCGGATGAACGCCTGCTGTTCTTTGGAGCGGCCCTTTGCGTTCCGCGATCGGGCGGACGACTTCATCCGACCGCGCGAGCACACCCTTCAGCGGATCGCGTAAGGTATCTTCCGAGAGGAGATTCAGTTCACCTGTGCAATCGATCAACTGCTCGGCAACAATATGGGTTACATTGTCGGCTGTCTGAACCCGGCCTTTCACATGGATAATCCGTGAGCGCATGACCACTGCGCGAAACCGTTCCATCACCCGTGGCCAGACAACCAGATTGGCAATTCCGGTTTCGTCCTCCAGGGTAACAAACACAACGCCGCTGGCAGTGCCCGGCCGTTGACGCACCAGGACGATACCGGATGTTTCCACCCGGCGCCCGCTGGGAAGAGAAGTCGCGGCCTTTGTGCTAAGGAGGCCCCGCTGCTGATGCAGAGGGCGCAAGAAGTGCATTGGATGATTTTTCAGAGACAACCGGGTGGTCTGATAATCCTGAAGAACATGCACTGAAGATGGCATTCGGGGGAGTTCCGCCGCCACTTCGGGACCTTGTTCGGCAAGATGCGCGGCGGCGAAGAGGGGAAGGCCATGCTGGGAAGGTTCACCCCGCACTTTCCATAAGGCCGCGCGGCGGGAGAGCCCCATTGAGCCAAAAGTATCTGCTGCCGCCAGCCGCTCTGCAACTGATCTGGGCAGGCGGGCGCGCCGCATCAGTTCCTCAGGCGTTGTATAGCCCGCCCCCCGGCCCATCATCAGGCGCTCCATATCAGCCTGGGTGAGCCCGTCCACCTGACGGAAACCGAGGCGCATAGCAAAAACGCCGCTGCAGTCTTCCATGGGCTCAAGGGTGTTGTCCCAATCGGAATAATTCACATCGACAGGGCGTACCTCAACCCCATGTTCCTGCGCGTCTCGAACGATCTGCGCCGGCGCATAGAATCCCATCGGCTGACTATTGAGCAGGGCGGCGCAGAAAACGTCCGGGTGGTGACATTTTATCCAGGAGGAAACATAGACCAGCAAGGCGAATGAGGCCGCATGGCTTTCCGGGAAGCCATATTCCCCAAACCCCTTGATCTGCTCGAAGCATGACTTCGCGAAAACAGGGTCATATCCCCGGTCAATGAGTTTGGAGACCAGCTTTTCCTCATACTGATGTATGGTTCCAACATTCCGGAAAGTTGCCATCGCCCGCCGCAATCCATTGGCTTCATCTGGCGTGAACTTCGCCGCATCAATGGCGATTTGCATCGCCTGCTCCTGGAACAGGGGGACCCCCAGTGTCCGGCTGAGGATCGACTGAAGTTCATCCGCCGGTCCTTTGTCCGGGGCGGGACTTGGATAGGTGACGGTTTCAATTCCCTTGCGGCGGCGCAGATAGGGATGAACCATGTTGCCCTGTATGGGCCCCGGCCGCACGATGGCGACCTCGATTACCAGATCATAGTAGGTGCGCGGTTTCAATCGCGGAAGCATCGCCATCTGAGCGCGGCTTTCCACCTGGAACACGCCTATGCTGTCTCCCTTGCACAGCATGTCATAAGTCGCCTCGTCGCCCTGTTCTATACTGGCGAGCGAGTGCGTGATGCCCTTGTGCGTTTCCAGAAGGCCGAATGCCTTCCGAATACAGGTCAACATGCCGAGGGCGAGCACATCCACCTTCATGATCCCGAGAGCGTCGATATCGTCCTTGTTCCATTCGATGAAGGTACGGTCTTTCATGGCCGCATTGCCAATCGGGACGGTTTCGATCAAAGGGCCGCGTGTCAGAACAAATCCGCCAACATGCTGGGAGAGGTGCCGGGGAAAACCGAGCAGCTGACGCGCCAGTTGAACCGCGCGCCGGATCAGAGGGTTGCCTGGATCCAGTCCGGCCTCGGCAATGCGCTTGTCGGGCAGGGTATCACTCCAACTGCCCCAAACGCCATTTGCAAGGGCCGATGAAATATCATCGCTAAGCCCCAGAGCCTTGCAGACTTCCCGGATGGCGGATCGCGAACGATAGGAAATGACGGTGGCGGTCAGTGCCGCGCGATGACGGCCATATCGTTCGTAGACATACTGAATGACTTCCTCCCTGCGTTCATGCTCGAAGTCCACATCAATGTCCGGTGGTTCCTTCCTTTCGGGAGAAAGAAAGCGCTCGAAGAGAAGCTTGGTCATTGTGGGATCAACACTTGTAATGCCCAGGCAGTAACAGACGGCAGAATTGGCTGCCGAGCCGCGTCCCTGACAGAGGATTCCCTGATTGCGTGCCCAGCGGACGATATCGTTTACGGTCAGGAAATATGGTGCATAGGAAAGTTGGCTGATGGTCTTCAGCTCGCTGTGGATCTGACTCGTAACTTTTTCCGGAACACCCTCTGGATAGCGCACCCTGGCGCCTTCCCAGGTGAGGCGTTCCAAGTGTTCCTGCGGTGAGGAGCCGGACGGAACGGGCTCATCAGGATATTCATAGGAAAGCTCGTCCAGGCTGAACCGGCAGCGCTCAAGAACTTCGATTGAGCGGGCAATTGCATGCTCAAATCCCTTGAACAGACGAACCATCTCCGCCGCGTCCTTGAGATGCCGCTCTCCGTTCGCTTCGAGCAGAAAGCCAGCCGTTTCGACCGTGTGGTGTTCCCGAATACAGGTCAGGACATCCTGCAGGGGGCGTCTCTCCGGCACATGATAAAGCACATCATTTGTGGCGATCATCATTGCGCCGGTCTGGTTTGCAATTTGTGCCAGACGAGAGAGGCGCTCATGATTGCGGCCGGTATAAGTGTAGCGCGCTGCCAGATATGTTCGCCCCGGTGCGGATTTGGCAATTTTTCCCAGCATGAGCAGAAAATCTGCAGAGGGAATATCTGGCGGCATGACAATCAGGATCATCCCTTCGCTGGCCTTCAGGATATCCGCAACCGTGATGTGGCACTCTCCCTTCGGTGCCCGAAATTTACCCTCCGACAGCAGGCGAGAAAGACAGCCATAGGCCGCTCTGTCCATTGGGTAAGCCAGGATTTCCGGGCCATCTTCCGGCACCAGGCGCGCCCCCACCACGATCCGCAGCCCCACTTCCTGCGCCGCCACATGGGCACGAACCACCCCGGCTAAGGTATTCCTGTCGGCCACGCCCACTGCGGCAAGCTTCAGTTCAGCCGCGCGCGCTATCAATTCATGTGCGTGGCTGGCGCCCCGCAGAAAGGAGAAGTTCGTTGTCACGGCCAGTTCGGCATAATCGCTCATGCAAATAGTCCCTGAACGAACCAGTCTGGCGTTTCGCCGCGGCCATCACCATAAAGCCCATTCCGGTAGACCCAGTATCGCCGGCCGTCTTCATCCTCCACACGGTAATAGTCCCGGGTTCGCGGCAGGGCGGAAGCGGTGCCGGCCTGTGCCGGTAAATAGGCCCACCATTCCGGCGCAATACGTTCTGGCCCATCGGCGCGGACAACCCGCCGGACCTTGCGTCGCCAGACAAAGCGAAGAGGGGGCCCATCCGGCACTTCCGCAATCACCTCTACTCGTTCAGGCTGCGCAAACAGGCGTGCCGGGCGCAGGCCGGGCAGGTTATCAGGCGGTAAAGCCCCCTCCATACCCTGTCCCGCAAAGGGCACGGTCTTTTCCGCCATCAGAACGGGATGCCGCGCTTCTGGCAGTGTGATGGTGACAGTCCCTTCGCCAATACGGGCGTTGATGCGATCGGCAAGCGCCGAGAGCGCTTCCTCGTCAAGGTCGGTCCCGGAAAGGTCGCCCGAGAGTGGGCGGCTACCTGCGGTCATTGGGCCTGTTCTGGAAGCTTCCAGAAGCAGAAGATCAATTCCAAATCCAGGATCAATCTGGCAGATTTTTTCGCCGAAAAGCCGCAAAATATGTTCCACCGAGCGAACGGGACGGGCCGCGTTGACCCGTATGGAGCTCATTTCTCCGTCGGAGCGGAATGCCTGAAACAGAAAGGTTTGTGCGCCAAGTCCATCGGCGGACAAGTCGCTGCAAAGCTCTTCGGTGAGCTTTATCAGGCCGGCATCTATCCCCGCAGCATCTGTCAGCGGCTCGGGGCAGGCAAGTCTTGCAAAATGATCCGGCGGCGGACGAAATGGCATGAAAGGTTCTGATCGGAGACCAAGCGCCTGATCCAGACGGAGCGTAACTGCATCTGCCGCCTGCCGCGAATTGAAACGGCGCGTGAGTGCCTTGCGGTCGATATCATAGAGCTGCCCGATGCGTGTCAGACCAAACCGGCGGAGCAGTGTAATCGCAGTTCCGGAAATGCGCAGGGCACTTGTAGGGAGCGGGGCAAGCCCTTCGCGTTCCGCGCCGCTGGAAAGAAGGGCCGGCTGTCCCTCTTCGGCGGCGGCATGTGCCAGGGCCCAAGCCCCGCCGAGGGTCCCGGCGATCCCGATCCGGTGACCATATCCTGTCCGCGCGAGCCGTACGGAAAGCGCGTCCGCCATTTTACTTTCACCTCCGAACAGATGGTCACAACCGGTGATCTCCAGGATCAGCCCGTCTTCCCCCTCAAGCGCGACCAGGGGAGAGAAGCGGACCATCCAGGCGGCTAGCGCGGCGAGAGATTTTCGGTCGCCCTCCCGGTCAACCTCTTCGGCAGCAATATCGGGCAGGGTGGCGCGGGCATCCGTGAAACGCAGGCCAGGATGAATGCCGCTTGCAAGCGCCGCCTGATTGGCTGCGGCCACAACAAGTCCGTGAGGAGATTTCTCATGCAGGATGAATGGCCGCAGCCTAGCCGGCTCTCCGATTTGGGAAGGCGTGATGGGGCGACGCCTCATCCGGCGCAGGCGATCCAGTGACCATTCCGGGAACCATAAGGAGAGATAGCGTCTCATCATTCCATTCCAGATCAAAAGCCTGTCCCACCAAGGCTGGAGCGGCGCGGCAGCGTTCGAGATGGACACGCCAGCGGGCATGCCCGGGTGCGCGGGGGTCGTAGCGGTTGGGGGCTGAGGGTTGAGGGCAGACACGCCAGCGAGTGGCGGCGGCTGTCGCCCCTTCGCAGGTGTGCGGCAGAAGCAGTGTAACCGGTACACCGTGGCGTTCGGATGCAAGGGTCAGGCGCCGGGTTGCGGTGAAGTCTGCGCTGTTCACTTCCGCGATCACATGGCTTACGACTCCAGACACAATCGCCTCCTCGATGGCCCAGAGTGCATCGCTGGTATGGCGGGTCACAATGCCAAGCCGCCGGGCCTTGCCGCCGGTGGCTTCACGCAGGGCCGCTTCGGGAACTCGCCCCATGTCGCGCGCGCTGCTGGCCTGGGTCACCCATAGCAGGATAGTCCTGCCGGAGGGGCGGGGGGCTGCGGCCAGCAGAAAGCCGGTTGTTGCGGCACGGTCCCCATAGGCGGCCTCGGCTATTTCATGCAGCCCGTGTGTGCCCAGCCCAAAAGGAAACTCCACCTCCCGCGCTGGCGGGGCAGTAAGAGGGCCAACCAGGCCTTTGGATATGAGCGTGACAAGATCCATATGTTCTTATTTTGTTCTTTTGGGTGCGAGTCAATATCCTTGCCCGCGAAAAGCTGGAAGGGTTGTCTAAACGATGGTTATGGTCAGGCCCGGCCCAGAAAATCCCGGATCAACGCGGCCACCCGGGCAGACGCAGAGACAGGCCCAGCATTGATGGCGGCGGCAAAGCCTGCCACCTGCTGCGCCAGAAATCCTGGATGCTCAGCCTTTGCTGAGCAGATAAGGCGCAGGGCTTCCTCCGCAGAATTGGCAACCTCGCCAAAAGTCCAGTGGCGATAGAAGGGACTATCTCGCCAGTGGGCGTCATGTGCATTCAAGAAGACGCAAGGCTTCGGCGTTTGCAGAAACTCGTAAACCTGGCTGCTGACATCCCCTACATAAATCTCGGCTGTGCGCGTGTAGTCCATATTGAGGGAATGAATGCTGCCTCCATCAAACCTCAGATTTGGCGCCTGAGATAATTGGGAGAGTTTATCGAACAGGCGCCTGCCTTTGCCGCGCAGCCTCAGATGGGGAGCGACGATGAAATTGAAGTCCGGCATCTTCGCAAAGGCTTCAAGCAAGGAGGGCCCAAAGCTCATCCATGAGCTGAGATCAGCATCGAAATGGGGATTGTAGAGTACGACTGGCCGGTTATCCTCAAAGAAACGCGGTGGGCCAGGTGGCAACACGTCAAACTTGCAATAGCCGATGACATGGCAGGTTTCAGCGGTCGCCAACCCATAGCTCAGGAAAGCGTCATAATCCTTCTGGCCTGCAACAAAAACCAGATCAAAGAGCCGTATACGGTCTTCATATCCTTTTTCCCGGTCGCCCGCGCCATGAAGAATATGGATGAGCTTCGGGCACTGCTTGCCGAGCACTTTCTTCAGCGCCGTCGATGTGCGCTCGGGTGTCAGAATGGCATTGTATCCGGAAATGCGCGCGAGGTTCAGCAGAAGGTTGGGCAGGCGAGGGGGGCACTGATAGAGGGGCCGCCCCTCATAGAACAGGGGTGTTCGCAAGACGCTGCGGGAAAGCTCTGGCGCATGGGCTGCAATCAGCTGCTCGTGCCAATCTGTTGAGACAAGGATATCCGTACTCACCCCGGTGCGAGCAAGTTCTCTGGCGGCGCCGAGAACGTGTAACAGCTGGTGCGCCTCGCCAATCGCCAGCACAAGGATGCGAGGCGAAAAAGAAGGTTGCCCAGGAGAAGGGAGGCGGGGCATGGCCGGGTCAGAATCCGTTTTTCTTCAAGCCCTCGAAATCCGCCACCGTGTCCACTTCAGCCCAACGATGCCCCTTTATCAGAACCGTTTCGACGCCGCCTTCGGTGCTGGCAATGGCGTTGATGGCCTTTAGAAACCAGGCCTGAACGCCATCTTGTGTGCGCATCATCTGTTCCAGCTTGCTCCGGAAAAACATTGGCCCGCTTCCCTTGAAGCGCAGAATTCCAATGGATTCGGCGTCAGTTTCGCTCGGCAAAAGCGTTTTGCCGATGGCCGTGAGGGACGTGCCGGAAAGCGTTACCTTCATGTCGTCCAGATCATAGCTTTCCTTCTGGTCAATCGTCACCAGGATTGGCGCGGCTGGTGCGGCAATCACTTTCTCGATCAGGTCCAGCTTGAATAATGTGTCCCCGTTGATCAGGAGGAAGTCGTCATCCATCCGTTCCCGAACCATCCAGCAACTCGCAAGATTGTCGGCCACCTGGAAAAACGGGTTGAAGAACGGGCTCCCCTTCAAGGGGCCGCTGCGGCCCGCAAGCTCTGCTTCCACCAGATCAGGAAGAAACCCGGTCACCACTGTCACGTCCCGGATGCCGGCCGCCTCAAGGGTATTCAGCTGATACCCCAGCAGCGTGGTTTCCTGCACCGGCAAAAGACATTTCGGGCGGGATTCCGTGAGAGGCAAAAGGCGCGATCCGCGACCAGCACTCAGGAGAATAGCTTTCATTTGGAGGTGCTCACTTCTTCCGAGAGGAAACCGATTTCAGGCAAATTCAGGTCTGCGATTGTCAGGTTCATTTCGCGCGCTGCCTTCCGCAATCCGGAAGACGGATTGACCGCAATTCCATGATCGGAATTCAGAAGCATATCGAGATCGGAAACGTGATCGCTATAGGCAAAGGACACGCGCTCGATTCCGTGTGCCTCGATGCGCTTGAGCTTTTCTGCGCCATAGCAATTGGCGCCCGAGAGCCGCGGAGCTGGGGCCTCGCCCTCCGCCGACCAGTCCAGCCGCGTCGCGATGACCTCATGAAAACCCAGCGCGCGCGCAAGTTCATCGGCGACAAGATCAACCGAAGCTGTTGCTATGATCAGCCGGTCACCCCGCGCAGCGTGCCAGCGGATCGCCTCTACAGCGCCTGGACGGAGCCCGGAGTGGACCTCTCGCACAATGAAGGCCGTGGCTGCGGCTTCCAGTTCCTCTCTGGAGAGATGGGAGAGTGATCTGAGGCTCACCACCTTCACGGAGTCCCGGCTCACCAATCCAAGTTTGTAGCCTGCCGCCTGCACAAGGATGCGGGCAAGATGGAGCAGGAATGCCGGCCGTTTCCGATTCACGAAAATCAGAAAACGGGTCCATGTCGGGGCCCGTGTGATCGTCTTGTCGAGATCAAAGATGGCGATCGTTGGCATGATTTTCAGGCCTCCAGCCAGGATGCGGGTTTCGATTTCTGGGCCATCGCCTGCACCAGCCGTCCCCCGTGGAAGAGCAGGCAGATAAATGTCCAAACACCAATGGCGATGAAGCCCCATCCAGGCTGGCCGAGCATGACCGCTGCCATGAAGATCAGCATGTTGGGATTCCGGCGCGCGGTGATCTCACGCATGAAACTGTCGATGGGTTGCCAGACATGAATGTGAAATCCGAAGCGCCGGATGAACTCCCCTTCCTCCAGCCGGTTGAGAAGATACCCCGCAAGGATCATCGCCAGCGATCCGGCCAACAGCGTCTGCGAAGGCCCATCGTCCGTGCCCTGCAGACCGACGAAGATGGCCCAGTACCAGAAGGGCGGGTGGATCAGGTCGATCCCGTGATCATAAATATTGCCCCAGTTCGAATAGGTCATCGTGGTGCGCGCGAGTTTGCCGTCCACCGTGTCCAGGAATGTCATGATCCAGGCTGCCGCGAGACCGGCCGCCCAAGCGCCATTCCAGAACAGCCAGAAGGCTAGTATGACGAAAGCCAGGCTGGCTGTGGTCACGGTGTTGGGCGAAATACGCAGGAAAGCGCAAAGGCGCGTGATATGAAACGCCGGCACAGGCCACGCATACTTGGTCACCAGATCGGTCACGCCCTTGTAGGAGCCCTTGAACAGTACCCGCTCTATGTCGATGGCTTTCTCGGTGCGCATCGACAGAACGTACGGCACCTCCCGTTTGCGCAGGCTCTTGTTATAAGCATCGGCAAAGTCATGCATGCCGCCCGGAGTGAGGCCAGCTGACTTCAGCGTCTCACGGTCTGCGACCGGGTTTTCGAACAACGCCAGAAATGTGCTGGCGTCAGCCGCTTCGGGCAAGTGGATGGCAACCAACTGCTCGCCCGTGTTATCCACCGCTGGCGCCAGCAGCGCCGCGCCGGGCTGGGCCAGCAGGTTTCTCTGGAGCGACGGCGACAGCACCCATTCAAGGCCTGCCAGCAGACGGCTTTCCGCTTGATCCACGCCTGCGGCTCCCGCCTTCGTCCAGGCGCGGCGCTGCCATTCGCGGAGATCCAGCCCCCAGAGCTTTGACGGCAATTCCCCAAGCAGGCGAACCGAGACGGCGTTTGGTGTCATAGGGCGAATAACTCTAAGATGTTTAGTTGAAGGTGGGCTCAAACCCGAAACCGGCAAAAGGAGAAAGAGCGTCATGCATCGCAATGCAACCTTTGAAACATTTGGTGGCAGCCGCACCTTGATCCGCGATTACACGCACTGGAGCGTTCAGGTGCGTCCAAAACAGGTCACGCTCGGTGCTCTTATCATTCTCTCTCATAGCGATGCCACGGCATTCTCTGCGCTGGCTGCGGAGGCCTTTGCCGAACTCGCTACCGTTGTCAAAGATGCCGAAACAGTGTCCGCGAAAGCGTTCGCCAACACGAAGATCAACTATCTGATGCTGATGATGGTGGATCCCCATGTCCATTTCCATGTTCTTCCGCGCTATGCCGCTCCGGTGATGTTTGAAGGAACCGCCTACACTGATCCGGGCTGGCCGGGACAGCCAGTCCTCACAGTATCGGAGGGGCTACCGGATGCTGAGCGCGTCGCGGGCCAATTGCGGGCAGTTTGGCCCAATCCTCGGGCATGACTGGAGGTTTGCACCTGCATTTTCAGCCCTGCCGCCGGTCCGCTAGAATGCTCCGGACCAGCTCAAGATCGGCTTGGGAGTCGACATCAATTGCGGCTTCAGCAAACGGCATCACAACAACGCCTGCGCGCGCGCCCAGTCTCGCAGAAATCATCTGGAAGGCCCTGTGAACATCCGGCCTGCCGATCAGTAACCGGAGTGCTGTCACCGGCCCAAAGCGCCAGGCTATCTTCCACGGCTTCTTGCGGTCCTGCTCTGCCTGTTGCCAGAACCGGATAATCTTCAGTGCTTCGGATGAGCGGATGAAAAACAGATTGCAGCCAGACATGGGAGCCCCCCCGAATGGGATATAGGTTCGCCGTGTTTGTGGATAGCTCGCCTGTATTGTCTCCTTCGATGCCAACCCTACGGTCAGATCCGCGCCGCCCCGAATGGCCTCTCCAACGAAGTGATCTACCATTTCTGATGTGAGCAGCGCATGATCGCAGGTCGTCACAAGCAGGGGCAGTTGGATCCCGCCCTCTATCGCGCCCAGAAGGCTGGAGGCCGGGCCGCCGGATACCGACTGGGCTCGCTGCGCAGGTATGCCGCCGCTGGCTTCTTCAAGCACTTCCGGTTCAAGCCCTGAAACATAAGGCGCCGTACACAGACGGCCGCTTTGCATCAGGGAGCGGAGTACGCTCGACAGCATCGGCGCGCCGCCAATATTGATCAGCGCTTTGCTTTGAACGCCGTGGGCCATGGCGAGCGCATCCCCGCTCGCCCGCGCGCCAGCCAGCACAAGCGCATATGCCGTGTCACACGCGGAGTGCTGGCTCAAAGGGGTTTTCCGTAGATGCGATAGGTCTTGTATTTCGGCGCGTCGAACAGCGAGATGATGTTGATCAGATTGGTGTTCGTTTCCAGAATCCAGGAGGCTTCGATGTTGCGCACGCCTCGGGCATGCTGCGCCGCCAGTGTCATGCTGCAGGTAGCTGCCATGGTCTGCACGCCGCGGCGCGTCTTGTGAAACTTCCGCCGCATTCCGGCCAGCGGTATCCGGGCGGTTGTGGTGCCCGCGACCTTCAATCGGTGAAGAAACTGTACCCAGCCAAATGGCAGAAGCCGGCCATTCAGCCCTTCGGCGGCCTCGAAAATATCCGGCAGTACGAGAGCAAAACAGGCGGGCTCCTCATCGATCAGTCCTATCCAGAGATGATCGGGGCTTATGAGGGGCTTCAGCTCCTTGGCCATATGCGTAATTTCGGCCTTTCCAAAGGGCACGAAGCCCCAATTGTCCGACCACGCATCATCGAATATGTCGAGGATCTGATTAATCTCGTTCTCATAGTTGCGGCTGTCCAGATTTCGGATCCTCAGCCGCGGATCGCGTTCAAAGCCCTCGATCAGCCTGCTGGCAATACCAGGCGGCTCATATGTCTCGCCCATCCGGATCATGTAGGCGAACATGTCCATGGCCTTGGAATATCCGGCGCGCTCCAGAGAGGGGGCATAATCCGGCCGGCCGTGCAACATCATCATTACGGGCGGCGTATCAAACCCGTCGACCAGAAGGCCGCACTCTTCGTTCACGGAGAAGTTGAATGGCCCTGCAATCCGCCGCATGCCCCTCTGGCGCAGCCACGCTTCGGCAGCCCCCATCAGCGCGGAGATGGTTTCCTCGTCTTCCTGCAGCGTGTCCAGAAATCCGAAATGACCCGTCTGATCATTATGCCGCGCCAGGTGAGCGGGATTTATGAACACGGCAATCCGGCCAACGGCCTGTGTGCCCCGCCAGGCCAGCAACAAATCATGTGGCATCTGCGCAAGCGCCGGATTGCGGCGAGGATCGATTTGCGCCGCGCGCTCAAATCTCAGGGGCGCCCGCCAGGCTGGCAGGTTGCCATAAGCGCGAAAAGGGAGGTCCAGAAACGCGCGCCGGTCGGCCGCGCTTTCCACCCGCCGCACTGTAACAGGCTCATTGCCAAAAGAGAGATTCTGAATTGGCGCATGGATATTCATTTGCGAAGCTCAAGTCGGACCGTTGTTGTCTGATCACCCGCCTTGAAGGCGGCTTCGTCGAACTTGGGCATGCGCAGTTTGAGCTTCTGATTGTTGGAAAGGGCAAAGGGCTCAGCTGGCAGCATGTTCCAGTGCCGGGCGAGTTCCCGGTCACCGTTCACGTCATGATAGGCGGCCACTGCATAGGTTCCCGATGACGGCAGATCAAAACAGACGCGCTGCGACCCGTTCTCGGCGGGCACGCGCACACGTTTCAGGCGAGAAGCTTTTTTCAGGAAGTCCCGTTCACTCGGCTTGTACAGCTCGACCGTCAGAATTCCCTCCGCATAGATGCCAGTTACGAGGACTTCAATCTGCGGTCCCCCGTGGCCACAGATATCACCGGCCTCGTCGGCGCGAATATCCAAGACATTGAGGGTTTGCGCCGCAGCTGTCTGGCAAAAGATCGCCAGCATCAGCATCAGAACCTTGCCAAGGTGCATCAACACAGTCCTATTGTGACACATATGCTTCAGACTGTTAGTAGCGCCAAGCCGGTGCAGGGATCAATGGACTGTCACACGCGATGCTATAACAAAGTCAGCCGAGAGCGATTGGCCGGGGGAGTGGGTAATGATTGCCAGGCTTGATCGCTACCTGATCCGTAGCTTTCTTGGCATGTTTGCAGGCCTTACCGTCCTGGCCATGGCGCTTTTGCTGCTGGAGCGGCTTATCCGTATTACCGAACTGGTTTCGGGCTCTGGAAGTGCACTGCTTTCGGGCTCTCTCCTGATCGCCAACCTGATTCCACATTACCTGAATCTGGCATTGCCGGGCGCGTTTCTGATCTCGATGATCCTGACAATCGACCGGCTTAGCCGCTCGGGGGAAATCGTCGCGCTGATGGCGGCAGGGGTATCACTTTACCGGATTGTCCGGCCCTTCATGCTGGTTGCGCTTGTTCTGGCAGCAGCCTCCCTCCTGATCTCCGGTATCCTTCAGCCTCTGTCGCGCTACTCGTATCGCGAGATCGTTTACAATCTTCAGCACCAGTCGGTGCTGTCCGTGTTTCAGGAGCAGAAGTTCGTCCAGTACAACAACCGGATCATCTGGACAGATAGCGTCCAGGCCTCGAGCCGGCGGCTGGGACAAACCTTCATTCTGGAGACAGAGCCGGACGGTACCCGTACCGTACTCACAGGCCGCACCGGCCTTTTGCAGGAGCCGCGCTCCGGGGAGTGGGAAATCATTCTCCAGGAAGGCGCGGGCGCCGCCTATCGCGATGGCGATCCGCCAGAAGAGTATGACAGGATCGAATTTGCAGAGCTTATCTGGCCGGTGATTCCGGATGCCGGACAGTACCGTGAACGCGGAAATGACGAGCGCGAGTTGTTCCTCTCCGAACTGCTCAGCCCTTCGTCAGCAGCCAGTGGAGAAGGCATTGAGCCTGCCGTTGCCGCTTCAGCGTTTCATGACCGGACCAGCCGCGCAGCCTTATTGCTTGTCATGCCGCTCATCGCTGTCCTTCTGGGCTTGAACCTCGGCCGGATCGCGCGCTCCAGCGGTGTGATTCTGGGTATCCTCATCCTGCTGGGCGTCCAAAAGGTTCTGGAGTTCACTCTGGTTCAGGCCAACGAGGGGATCATCCCCCCCTGGGCGGGTTTCTGGCCTATCGTCCTTCTTGTGGCGCTCGCCGCGCTTGCCTTGTTTCAGCGTCTTTCCGAGGGAAGCCTTCTTGCAGGTCGTCGCAGGATCGCCCGCCAGGGAACAGATTATGCCAGCGCCCTTGCCGGAAAGCAGGCAACATGACCACGCGTCTTACCCGGTATCTTTCCCTGTTATTCCTGCAGCGCTTGGTCGTTGTAGCGCTGGCGCTGGTTGCGCTTCTGGGCGTCCTCGACGCACTCAGCAATGCCGACAAGCTGCCGGCCGGTGCCGGGTTTGAGGGGCAGATGCGATATATGTGGCTGCGCCTGCCAGCCCTGTTCGATAGGATTGTAGTCTTTGCCTTTCTGCTGGCAGCGCTTCTCACCTATGCATCGCTGTTCCGGCGCAATGAACTCGTTTCGATCTCCGCCTCCGGTATTTCCGTATTCGGACAGATGAGGACGCTGGCGCCCGTTGTCTTCGTGGCAGGCGTGGTCTCTGCCTTGGCAATTGATATCGCCGCTCCGCCCTCCACCCGTGCATTGCAGGCCTGGCTCGGCGCCGGCGCGCTTCAGGAAGACGCCCAGACGCCGGAGAAGCTCTGGCTTTCAGATGGTCCGCTGCTGATCGAGTTGAGCAGTATGCAGAAGGATGAGTTAAGCGGCATCACGATTTTCGAACGGAATGCCGAAGGGGCCGTTGTGTCCGTCACCATGGCCGAAACAGCGCGTCCCGCTGATGGTGGCTGGCAGCTCAGCAATACCAGCCAGCGGCGCTTCGATGGCGATGCTCCCCGGGAGATGTCCTTCTGGCCAAGCCCCCAAACTCCCGATAGCCTTCAGCTTCTGCTCGCGTCACCGCGGGATCTGGCCATCTCGAATCTCTTTGCGCTCAGTGAAATGCGCGGATCGGGAAGCCGGCCATCCGGCGCTTATCTGCTCTGGGCGCTGAACCGCATATTGCTGCCGGTCACGGCAATCGGCTTTCTATTTCTGGCCGTGCCAATCATGCAGGTCTATGGCAGGCGGTCGAATGCCGATCTGGCTGTCGCCGCGGGAGTTGCCGCTGGCTTTGTTTATATGGTGGTAGACGGCATCCTGAAAACGCTGGCAGAGAATGGGAGCCTCAGTCCGGTGTTGGCCGTTACGTTTCCAATCCTCGTCCTCTTCTGCGCCAGTCTGTGGTTGGCACTGGACCGTGAGGTCAGGAAATGAGCCGCAAGATCGGCTTTATCGTCAATCCACTCAGCCACACGGTCCAGCGTAAAGGCTCAACGCTCGAACGGGTTGCTGCGCGCGTGGAAGATGCCGTGCTGATCCGCATTGATGACTTTGCCCGTCTGCCGGATCAGCTGCGCCAGCTCACCGCGGAGCATCCGTCTGCCGTCTTTGTCGAAGGCGGCGATGGCACGCTCCAGGCTGTGTTGTCAGGGTGGCCGGGCTTTGCCGAGGGAAGCGCGCAACTTCCGGACATGGGTATCCTGCCAGGAGGCAGCACCAATCTTGCCTTCAAGGTGGCCGGTCTCCGCCGCAGCGCCGGTGACGATATTGAAGCACTCATAAGATCCGGCCGCGCGGATAGCCTCTCCACGCGGACCAGCTTGCCCGCACTCCGGATCGAAAGCTCCAATCTCCCGGCACCTCTGGTCGGTATGCTGCTCTCCACCGGATCGCTCGCCCGCGCGATGCTCTACACCCAGAAGCAGATACATGGGGACGGCCACAGGGGATCGCTCGCTGTCGCCAACGCGGCCGCTCGCTTCGTCGTCTCGCCTGGATCCTATCTGGACACGGATGGAGCGCCATTGCTGCGCCCCTGTGATTACAAGGCAGAGAGCGCGGTCTTCCGCCTGCAGGGCGTCCACGCGCTCAGCCTCATGACGACTCTGCCTTATCTGAGCCTCGGCTTGAAACCTTTCTGGGGGGAGGAGGGCGGGCCCATCGCTCTCACCTACGCCCAGTGGCCGATCTCCGCGTTTCGGGCTGCATTCCTGAAAATTCTCGCGAATGCCACAGGTCCGGAAATGACCCGCCATGGGCTCACAAGCTATCGGACAGACAGGCTCACGCTCAACTGCTCCGGCCCGATTGTGCTGGACGGGGAGCTATTGCAAATCCCGGCATATGATCCCATCCGGATCACGTCCACCCGCCCCATCCGGTTTCTGAGATAACGATGACCGACGCCCGTTTACCGGCCTTACGCGCCCTTATCCTTGAGGATCAGATCAAGCTGGGTGAAGGTGCCCGCGAAGTCGCGGAAGCGATATGCGAACGCCACAAGGGCGCTGTGCGGGGGCTCGTCTTCTACGGATCCGCCATGCGTCAAGGCGAAGTGGCTGACAAGATGTATGATTTCTATGTCATCGTGGATCAGTACAAATCTGTCTACGGATCAGGCCTGAAGCGTTTCGGATCGTGGTTGCTCCCACCCGGCGTGCATTTCATGCAGATCACGGGCGCAAACGGCAAGCGCCTTCGAAGCAAATATTCGATCGTTTCGGAAAAAGCGTTTCACCGGCGCGCGCGGGGCGGCGCCTTTGAGAGCATGCTCTGGGCCCGTTTCGCGCAGCCTTCTGCGGTGCTGTCAGACGATTCTGAAGTGCGTACTCAGCTTCTGGACACGCTGGCCCTTGCCTGCGCGCATTTTGCCGGAGAAATCCGCCCGCTTCTGTCAGGTTCGGTTACGCCGCTCATGCCGTGGGTCAGAGGCCTCAGTGAAAGCTATAAAACGGAATTAAGGCCGGAACGGCCCGATGCGCGTGCCAGCGAAATCGTTGCTCGTTTCGAGGCCCGTTATCAGAGGCTGTCGGAAATACTGTTCGCGGCAGAACTGGAAACACCGCCCAAGCCTGGCCGTGCCCGCGCGTTCCTCTGCCAGGCGAAGTGGATACTGCGCCGGATTATTGGAAAGCCCATGGGCGCGCTGCGCGTCATGAAAGCGGCGACCACATTCAATGCCGGCCTCGACTACATTCTCGAAAAGGTCGAAAGCCATTCCGGCGTGCGCCTTCAGGTCACGGAGGAAGAACGCCGCCGTCCTCTGATCCATGCGCCATCCCTGGCCTGGCGCCTCTATCGGGCGGGTGCCTTTCGCTGACGCCGCTGCGTGCCTCGATCTTTAAGTCAGATCCCGGAAGGCCGAGATAATCGCGTCGATCTCTTCTGCCGAATGCGCTGCAGATACACTGAGCCGCAACAGCGACTTTGCATGAGGTGTCGCCGGCGGAACGGCGAGGTTTACATAGATGCCTGCCGCCAGAAGCTGGTTCCATTCCCGCACAGCTGTCAATTCGTCGGGGCGAGGCAGGGCGATGATCGGCCCCGGAGGAGACGCCGCCGCGAACCCGGCCGCCGCCAACCCGGCGTGAAGCTGGTGCGCCCGCGCCATCAGTTCACGGCTGAGGTCGGGTCCGTGCATCATCTCACCCATGGCTGCGCGCGCCGCCGCCACGTTTGAGGGCGATCCCGAGGCAGTGAAAAGATAAGGCCGGCTTACCAGCCGCATCAGATCAAGGCCGGAATGGCGCGATACGCAGAACCCACCAATCGAGGCAAAGCTTTTCGAGAAGGTACCGGAGAGAAAATCGATCTTGTCGAGCACGCCAAGCGCATCGGCAAGTCCGCGTCCACGGTCGCCATAACAGCCCACCGAATGAGCTTCATCCACGTAGAGATAGGCGCCGTGCTCGTGGGCCACGGCAACGAATTCATCCAGCGGCGCCACATCGCCCAGCATGGAATAAAGCCCTTCCACCACCACAAGGCGCGCGCCTTCATCAGGCAGGCGAGCCAGCCGTTTTGCGAGGTCTTCGGGGCTGTTGTGCCGGAAACGGATGGTTTCCGCGTCGCTCAGCCGGCATCCATCATATATGCAGGCATGGCTGTCGGCATCAATCAGCAGATGGTCACCGCGCCCGGCCAATGTGCTGATCGCGGCGAGGTTTGCCTGGTAGCCGGTGGTGAAGACGACCGCAGACTTCGCCCTGAAAAATGTCTTCAGGTCTTCTTCCAGGTCGATATGCTCGCGGAATGTTCCGTTCGCCAGCCGGCTGCCGGTCGTGGCTGTGCCCTGGCGGGCAATGGCATCTATGGCCGCAGATTTAACGGCCTCGGAGAATGTCAGCCCGAGATAATTGTTCGTGCCGGCGAGGATGATTTCCCGGCCGTCCACAAGCGCCCGGGTCGGCGACAGGATCTTGTCGAATGTCATGCCGAAGGGCAGCTTGCCCAGCGATAACACCGCTTCGGCGCGTTGCCCTACCTTCTCGAACTTCTCGAAAATGTCGGACTTTTTGGCGTCACTATCGAACATTTGCGAGTTGTCCTATCTTTGCAACAAGGTCGTGAACGGTGTCGATATCGGATGCTGCCTCGACCGGCAGGGAAATATTGTAGAGGTCTTCAAGTTCCATCACGATGTCGAATATCTCGACGGAATCGATCTCCAGGTCGGCGCCTATCCGCGTGTCCGGACGGATGGCTGCCTGAGTGTGGCTGCGGGTTGAAAGCACTCTGGCAACGTTTTCAAAGATCGCTTTCTGATCTGTTCCTGAGGGCATATTCACGCTCGTTTCTTCCCAAACCTGTTCATTTTCCTAGCAGACCGCTGAAAGGGGGCAATACACCGCTGCAGCGTCACATCGAGCGGAACGGCCCCTGATACCTGAGTGTCCGCCAGCCAGTCACCAGAGAGCAGTTCCTGCACCTTGCCGCTGGAAAATACCTGCGGTTGCCCGTTCAGCTTCACAGCAAGGTCTGCCGCATGACCAGCCGCTTTCATCAGTAGCGGCGGCATCACGACGCGCCGCACCGGGTGGAGCAGAACGCGTTGCGCGCTTTGCGCAACATCATCCCAACCGAGCTTGAGATGGCCGGCGGGGGCGATGGATCGTATGCCGCTCGCGGCACTCGTGGCACAATCGGCAAGGCATCGCGAGACGTCCGCCACATCAATAACGGAAAAGCGAAAATTTACGGCTGCGCCGCCAGGGCTCGGCAGAAGGCCTCTGGCCAAAGCCGAAAACAGCGCCCGCGTTGCGTCATCATCAGGCCCAAGAACAGCCGGGGCCCGAAGGATAGTGAGTGCCATGTTTCCGGCATTGGCGATGGCCAGTTGCTCGCTGTCCGCCTTGGAACGGGCGTAAGGCGAAACATCGGGCCGCTGCGCGGTGAGGGACGAGACATGTATGAAATGGTCCACGCCTGCAGCCTGTGCGCGTTGCACGAGATCCCCGGTGCGCGCCGCATTCACCTCGTGAAATGTCGCTGCATCCCTCGCTTTCGTCGCGCCCGCCAGATGGATGACCACCCTCGCGCCCCGCACAAGAGAGGAAAGGACCTCTCCGGACGAAAGATCGCCTGCAATCCATTCCACACCTGCGTGGGCCGGCAAGGTTCTCCCCGGCGCGGCGCGCGCCAACGCCCGGACCGGATGGCCACGCCGCGACAGGTCCGCCAGCAGTATCTTGCCAACAAATCCTGTCGCGCCGGTCAGTGCAATGAGCGGCCGACCCGTCATGGTGCAGACAGCGCGCTATCAAGGCAAGGCAGCGGCCCGGGTAGAGGCCTCCGCCTTGTCCTGATTGATCCGGCCGGACAGGTACGCATCGCGGGATGCTGCGCGGCTGAGCTTGCCGGAACTGGTTACCGGAAGTGTCTTTATACTGACGAGTTCAACGCTCACCGGCGCACCTGCAACCGAACGCGCAGCCGCCGCAATGTCGCTTATAAGCGTTTCGCGAAGGTCGGTCTCTTGCGATCGGCATTCGACAAGCAGGATAATCCGTGAGGCATCGGCCGCTTCCCGGATCTCGAATGCAGCAGACCGGGCCACGAGCCGCCCGCCAGTTTTCTGGGCTACCCATTCGATGTCCTGCGGCCAGATGTTGCGGCCATTGGAGAGGATCATGTCTTTTGACCGGCCGGTCACGACGATTTCATCGCCCAGCCAATAGCCAAGATCACCGGTGTCCAGCCACCCGGATTCGTCCGTGAGCGGTTGAAGATCGCGATCTGCGCGGAAGTATCCCGCTGCCAGCGAGGCGCTGCGGATGAGGATCCTTCCAATCTGTCTGAAGCCGAGCTCTGCGCCGTCTTCATCCACGATTTTGAGTTCTGTGGACGGCAGAGGCCGGCCACAGCTAACGAATGACCTGTCAGCTCCATCCCGTGTCAGGTCCGATGCCGGAACGGCGCGCCCGGAAGCTTGCATCCGTGTTACATCAACCTGGTCTGTGTTAAGGCCAGTTTCCAGCGGCGCAAAGCTCACTGCGAGTGTAGATTCGGCCAGACCATAACTGGCGACAAAGGACGTGCGGCGAAATCCCGAGCCCGCAAATGTTTCGCTGAACTGGTCGAGGGCATCGGCCCGTACCATATCGCCGCCGATGCCGGCGGCGCGCCAGCTGGAAAGGTCGAGCACCTCGCCGCGATGACGCCGCACGCAGAGTTCATACCCAAAGCTGGGGCTGTAGGAGAGGGTGCCCTTGTTGGCGCTGATCAGCTTTAGCCAGGTTCCCGGCCGGCGCGCGAAATCTGTCGGCGAGAGAAAGTCGATCGAGAGTTGGGAGTAGAGCGGCGCAATAAGGAAGCCGATGAGCCCCATGTCGTGATACAGCGGCAGCCAGGAAACTGCGCGGTCACCCGCGCGGACCTGCAAGCCTTCCTGGATAATCGCCCGGCAGTTTGCCGAGAGACTGGCCTGAGTGGCGACAATACCTTTTGGCTCGCTGGTGCTGCCAGACGAGAACTGGATATAGGACAGTTCATCCGGGCCGTGAGGAATTGGCTGAGCCGTTTCCGGAGGCAGATTGTCACCGCTGAGGTCGAAGAGGTCAATGGATTGGTTGGCGGTGGCCGACAGCAAAATCTCGTGCAGGGCAGGGGGCGCAAGCAGCGCCGACAGGCCCGCGCTGCGAACCATGTTGCTGATCTGCCATTCATAGGTCTGGCGTCCGCCAAAGGCGGCCGGCAAGCTTAATGGCGCGGGCACCATGCCTGCATACTGGCACGCCATAAAGGCGGTGACGAAGTCGGGAGAGGTTTCTGCCAACACGCCAATTCGCGCGCCTCGGGAAAACCGCGCGGCCATGCGGCCAGCCATATTTAAGGCCCTGTCGCGTAGTTCGCGGTAGGAGAGGCTCCGGGTCAGCAGGCCTTCTGAATTGTAGAAGTTGATGCCGCTCTGGCCTGTGGCCGCGTAATCCAATGCGTCGCAAGTCGACTGAAAGGTGCCGAGACGCGCGGGTACCCCCGCCTCTGTCGCAGTTGGTTCCAATTTGAAAGACCCCTGAACGTCCACTCTGCAGACTGCTGTTCCCGGAAATGGGCACAGGCCGCTCGTATGAATTCACGCTTCCGACATTTATCGTCAAGATGAATAGAGTTCTTTTGTGGGAAACCGACTGCTTCTTTTGTCAAACCTTACGATAGTCTGACGAAGATATGTATTTACGTTCCGGAAACACGGAATATTACCCCTTAAAGCGGAATCATCCGGCTGCGGAGAGACACCAGCTTCCGGTGGCTCAAGGTTACCGCTCACTCCTGCTTTCGAAAGGCGGCGTAAAGCAGAATGAGCAGGAGCAGAGATGCCCCCGCCGTCGCCACGGCAGCGCCCAGGCTGCCATAGACCAGCACGGCGCCGGCAAGTGCGGCGGCAAACATGATCGACACCATACCCCGAACCCAGAGCACGGTGCCCGGCCGTCCCAGCGCCACCAGAGCTGGCTCGATGGCCACACCGCTCAGATCAAACACGGCCGCGACTGAAAGGATGAGCAGCACGGGGAATACGAAGAGATAATCCTCGCCGCCCACCAGCTGCAGAACGCTCTGCCCGGCAAGGAGCACCGCTATGAGCGCGATGACCCCGGCCAGCGCGCCGATCAGGCATGCCCGCAGCACTGTCCTGTTGATGGCGGCCCTGTCGACCACTGCCAGCTTTGCAAATTCGGGATAGATTGCCCGGGCCAGGGCAATCGTCGGCTTGTTCAATGCTCCGACGAGCTGCGTAGCAATCCGGAAGCCACCGGCGGCCACAGCGTCAACGGCCCAGCCCACGGCGAGCACCGGGAATTGCTTCCAGACCAGGTTGAGCGAGGTGTTGAGGTTGGTCGTCCAGGCGAATACCCAGAGGCCTGCATTCTCTTCCACCACACCCCGGACTCGCGGCCCCATCACCGGCTCCCGGAACCGCTTTCGGATCTCCCGCACGCTGGCCCACCACATAGCCCCTGTCGTCACGAGTTCCGCCACCGCCCAGGCTGCCAGATATCCGGCTATGGACGCGCCGCTCATCCAGGCGATCAGGGCACCCGCCATTCGCGTGGCCGGCAGCACCGTTTCAGCATAGGCGGCCACATCAAACCGGTCGAAAAGGCGCAATACGCCCGTCGGGGCGCCGCGCACCCCAAACAGCAGGGACAGGCAGAACAGGGCGGCCAGATCCTGCTCGGGCCGCGACCAGCCGAATTGCCCTCCAAGCAGGTATACCCCGGCCACCGATAGAAGTGTGCCTGCCAACGCGGCGCCAAGATCCAGCAGGAAGGCAAATACGATGATGCGCCTCAACTTGTCCGGCGCGGCGTCTGCCTCATGCATGGCGCCATAGCGTACCACGGTCTGCCAGGACTGGAACTGCGCCAGATTGGTTACTGCCTGACCGTAGGACAGGATCAGCGCGAATATCCCGAACTGTTCGGCGCCGAGGCTTCGGGCGGTAAGCGCGAGGTAGAACAGGCTGAAAAAACCCCCGGCGCCTTTGCCGGCCAGCAGCCAGCCTGCATTCCGGATCGCCCGTTTGACCGGCCCTTCAGACTTCGTTCCTGTAGTGGCCACCCCAAAACCTTCTTTGTCAGACGGAACATCGTTTTATGCCCCGGAGCGGATTCCGATAGCCATGCGAAGAAAAAACGCATCTCTGCACAAGTCAGCGGCCTTTAACCCTGTGGATCGATGGATTTGACGGTTGACGAGACCGTATCCCACGGATAAATCCCCGCCTCTCTACCCCGTGCCCAGATGGCGGAATTGGTAGACGCACTGCTTTCAGGTAGCAGCGCTGCAAGGCGTGGAGGTTCGAGTCCTCTTCTGGGCACCAAACCGCTCTTCGGGGCGGTTTTTTTACGTCCAGATTTCTAAATAACTTCTATTAAAACAATGCTTAGTGAGATCTGGCTGTCCGCCCGCGTCCACTGGCTTCCACCTGCAGCCAGCCCAATTTCTGGTATCATTGCGGGGTTTCTGGTACTGAATAATGCCAGACGCGAAGGGCGATACCAGACGATGCCATTGACCGATATGAAGATCCGGGCGCTGAAGCCGGAGCCGAAGACCCGCAAGTATGCTGATGGCGGGAACATGTACCTGGAGGTGAAGCCGAACGGCTCCAAACTCTGGAAAATGGCTTACAGTTTTGATGGGAAGCAGAAGACCCTTTCCTTCGGCCCTTATCGAGCTTCCAGGATTGGATGCTTTCACGGGAAGGCGCGGGCCTATCATATCTCCCGACCGTGTTCGCGGATGACTATGTTGACGCTTGGGTGCAGCCCACTTGGGGCAAGGGTACCGGGCCATTGTTCTCAACTGGGCGCTTCTTGCACGATCCGCGGCCGGATGTTTCTGAGTTCAACCCGCCTGAGGGGTTCATCGAAGCGCGCCAAAAGCTCGCCGCACGGATTCGCGGATCCGACGACCAGCCTGGCCTTGTGGAATCAGCCCTCCTCGGAAAATGGCTGGACACCGACCCGGACTTTAAGGCGCTCCTGGAAAGATACCTTGCTGCATACCAAGCTTGGATTTCAGCTGAGCCCGGTGTGGCATGCTGGGTCGACGTCAGCCTGATCACATCATTGGAGAGTGATCGGCGCACGATCTCCCGTGTGCCGGATGCGGTTATGTTGTCGCCTATGCACCCGATCCGGCTCGCCTGGCAGGCGCTAGCCCAAGAGGTGCTGCTGAAGGCTGAGGAAGGAAGTAATCCTTGCCCCGCCGTTAGCGTTCTCGATCCTGACTGCGTCCCCGACTTGCTTACGCTTTCGCTGCGTTCGCCCAGCGGTGTCGAGCAAGTCGATTTCCTTTCAGTTGAGAATGGTACCGATTATTGGTCTGTCTTGTGAAACGGGGATCGTTTGGGCAGCCTTCCGACTCGGTCAAGGCTGGCGCCGTTCGGCGACGCTTTCGGGATTTCTGTGGGTGGAATTTCTACCGGCTTCAGCGCAGCGCAAGTCTCGCGGGCCCTTGAAGATGTATCTGGCCTGCTGGCGGCAAAACCCGTTGTGAGCATTCTCGTTGCTAGCGCCGGCGGGACGACAGATTCATGTAATGAAGGCCTCATAAGTTGGTGTTCCGCTCGCTAGCGCGGAGGGGAAGGAAAAACATCGAGCCAGTCGGCTGGATCGCGCTTTGTAGAGATTTATGACGACCGGGAAGGGGACTCTCGGCCAGACGATACTACGATTGCAAACCTCTCTGAAGACACCAGAAATCACGTCAGGTGGTTTGAACGACAGCCGAGAGGCGCCAAGCCTGACCTTGGCATCATAGCTCAACTCGACATGTCGGAGCCGAGTGCCTCAAACGTCATGATCAGGTCGCCACTTGGGTATGGAGGGCTTTTGCGCCACCGAGTAAGGCGCCAACTGCCGGGGGCTTTCTTATCAGAGTCCCGTCAATCCACGCCGGGTATGGCGTCCGGGGATTACCTAGCAGACAAGCTAGCCGCTTGCATCAGTTCTATCGAAAGCTTTGGAGCGGATAGGAAAGGGATGCGTTTTGCACCTAATGTGAACGCCGTCATTTGCGCCAACCCGTTCAGGCAAGGGAGTAGGGCTCGTCATCCCGACGCTCCTCTCCTGGGCCGGAAGCTGCGTCGTGCATGACATTAAGGGAGAGAACTGGCAGCTCACCTCCGGATGGCGGTCTAAGCTCGGCCCCTGCATCCGGTTTGATCCGACAGATAGGATGAGCCCCCGCTACAACCCTCTGCTGGAAGTTCGCAAAGGCGACTTCGAAGTCCGGGATGTGCAAAACATTGCTGACATCCTGGTCGATCCCGAAGGCAGCGCCGAGCGGCGCGATCACTGGGACAAGACAGGATATGCGCTGCTCGTCGCCGTTATCCTGCACGTACTCTATGCCGAAGAGGACAAGTCGCTGGCCGGCTGCGCGCGGCTCCTCGCCCATCCAGAGCGCACCCTGTTTCAGACGATTGAGCGGATGCGCACCACGCATCATCTCGTAGGACCTGACGGCAGCCGAAGGCGTGCGTGTAACGCTGATCGAGGGCTCCGTGAATGTGTTGGCAGCAGGGGAGGACACGCGGCTTGCGTCCGGTGATCAGTTGAGGCTGTCCGGGCAGGGCAGGTCGCTGACGCGTGTAGACCTCGGCCGGGCGCTGTCCTGGCAGTCTGGCATGATCACGTTCACGGATGTCACGCTGGCTGAAGCAGCTGCTGAAATGAACCGGTATTCTGAGGCCAAGATCCAGATTGAGGGACGGGTGGCGGAAGAGCGGTTGATGTTCCTGTTCGACGAAGGTACGATCGGCGGGGTTCTCGGAGCCTTCGCCGAAGAAGCACGCGCGCTGTGGGGCGACGATTGCAGCACGCGCGACGTCTGGGCGGTCGCATCGCGTCACAATCTGCCCGGCAAGAAGGGGGCTTGGCAGCCGAAGAGTCTGGTCGACTACCATCCGGCATATCGCAGCGAAGGTGGTTCTCGCGGTAAGGCTAACCTCCTTTGCCGGCAGCTTCAGAAGGCTGCGGTGCACTATGCCGCGGCGCGCCCACCCGCCGAGGTCAGCGAGATGCTCGCGGTCGGCATTTCCGGTTTGGCACGCGCCCATGGGTGGAGAGCGGCGAATGATCGTCCGATTACCGCGCACAACGTGTGGGCGGCACTATCGCATCACGACCTCGGGTTGCCACGGGCTGTGCGCCGATTGCTGCGGGATCATGTGCTTACCGGCGATGCAGCGTGGGACCAGGCGGCATGGTTGGTGTTCATGGAACAGTTGTTGCCGCTCTTGAGTCCGCATCCTCAGGGCGCTGAAGCGGAAATTGCAGACTTTTGCGGTTTTGTCGCGGAACAAAAGGCCGATCCCGCTGACCCCGAACGCCGCTCCACAAAACAGGTGCAGTTCGACGAGCTCACATTGCGGCTGGGATCGATCCACTCGGTCAAGGGCAAGAGCGTAGATGGTATTCTCGTTGTGGAGAGTGAGGTTTGGAAAGGCAGTCGTGCAGACGAGCGGTGCATCGACCTGACCACGGTACTTCCACGCGCGTTCGGCGTTACCGACGAGATCTTTACCGGAGTGAAGCTCACGGCTGCGACAAACGTCTTCGTTGGCGTAACCAGGCCTCGCGAGTTGTTGGGCCTCGCGCTACGCAAATCCGAAGCGATGAATCTGGTAGGCCCCGCCACACACCAAGGATGGAAAATTGTCGACTTGGTCGAGAACGCTGCACGATTGGCGTAACAAGCGTATTAACCGATCTTGGAGCGAGCCGAGGCTCATCTATTGTGGCGGCAAATAGGCGGGCAATAATTGCTTAGCCGCCTGCGAACCAAGAACGAGACTAACCCAGCCTCCCCTGAATTCCGTCCATGATTTTGCAGACTCTCTCGATGAGAGAGGATGACACATGCGCAAGAGCAGATATTGGCTTCGCCTGCCTGCGGCTCAGACTAGCAGATCATTGCGATGATCCGGGAGCACGAGAGCGGCGTGAAGACGGCAGACATTTGCCGAAAGTACGGGCTTTCGGATGCGACGTTCTACAAGCTGAAGGCCAAGTTTGGCGGGATGACGGTGTCGGACGCCCAGCGGCTGCGGACGCTGGAGACCGAGAACAGCAAGCTGAAGCGCCTTCTGGCCGAGGCGATGCTGGACAATGCAGCGCTGAAGGATCTTGCCTCAAAAAACTTCTGACGCCCGATGTCAAACGCAAGGCCGTGCAGCACCTGATGGAGGTGCACGAGCTGAGCGAACGTCGGGCCTGCAAGCTGGCTGAGCTGGATCGATCAACGTTCCAATATGAGAAACAGGCAGGCGATGACGCGGTCATGCGGGAGCGTCTGCGGGCCCTGGCTGCGACCAGGCGCGGCGAGCCCGGCCCGCTTTGCCTGAGCTACGCAAGAGCTCCGCTTAGCGGGCCTTAGCCACCCACGCCCAACCAGAAAGAAAGGCGAACAGAGTCTCCAAAAAAACGGCCTGGATCAGGGGACTGGTTCAAGTCCGCAAAATCATGGCCGGAATTCAGGGGGCTGGGCCAGCTCCAGAGTGCTTCAAAAGCGGGATACAACGTGGATACAAAATGAGATACAAACTGCAGAATAAAATAAGATAAGTAACTGTATTAATTGAATATTGTCTCTTGTTTCGACGCGCGTCACTTGCGTCGAACTCTATGGCTTAACCTGTTGAAAATCCTGAAATGATTTTTGCGTCTCCACCGTATGGTCTGGTTCGACGCGACATTCGGGGCTCGAGCCTGATCCAGACCCCAGGGGAAGTTCCTGCTTGCACCGGTGAATTGATCACTCGAAAGTAAGCGCCTGACCGGGATCCGCTATTATGCTCCATTCCATTGCTATTTCCAATCATGAGCCGGCGCTTGCGGACGCGCCGATGATCTGCGCCGCTCAGAAGCTGCTGGCGTTCCTGCTTGAGCACGAAACCATCGGGCTGACCCAAGGCAAGGCATTCCAGCGCAAGTTCGTCCACTGGGCCGCGGCAGAGTTCGCCTGGCCGGGCTGGGAAGAGGAAAAGCTCTTCTGTGTTAACAAGGTGCTCAACGAATACGACTTCCCGCCACTTGAGGCGCTGCACTTCGTGTTGTTGAAGCTGAAGCTCATACGGCATGAAAAGCTGACTTGCAGGCTGACGAAAGCGGGCAGGGCGCTGGCGGGCTCGCCCGGCGATCTCTTTAATGAGATCGCGCCCTTCTACCTGTTTCAGGTCGATCATGCCGCATGGTCGCGGCTTTCTGAATCGCGGCTCGATGACTGGAGCCTTTACCTCAACCTGCTGCACGTCCAGGCGGCACGCGGCGTAACCTGCGGCGCTCTGCGGGAAGCCCTCTTTGGCCGCCCCGAGCCGGCAGGATCCTATGACCGGGTTCCTGGCATGATCTGGAACCAGGTGCTGCGCCCGCTCTGCTGGGTGGGCCTCCTGGCGGACATCACGACCAGCGAGCACGCCCATATTGAAGACAGGCGATACATCAAGACGCCGCTCTGGGCGAAGGCTTTTGAGTACTCACCTTCGGTTGCCGAAGTGTCGGTTTTGGCAGCTCACCGGTTCCGGCGGGATCATTCTGCGTAGCAGAACCTTGCGGCGCCGCTTCATAGATGAGTGTCTTGGCAGATCAGTCCAACCGACCGGTTGCGATCAGAAAGCTGGTTGCAAAGTCTCAAGAACCTGCGATTGGGTCGATGCATCGAATCCGGATTCACGACAGGAAAAACGGAGGCAAAAATCATCCTACAGATATTCCTACAAAACTTCCTACATTTTGAAAATTCCGACCCAATAAAGCATTGAAAAATAAGTATTTTAAATTTTTAGCGGAGCGCTTCGCCCTAGTCGGTCTGCCGCTTCGGATTTTCAGAATGTGTTTCATGGGTCGGCAGGTAGGCATTCAGTCTGTCTTTGCGGCTATTTCGCTCTTTGAGTTCCGCTTCGAGGCGTTCAAACAGCGGCCAATACGCATCACCGTAGCGGTGAATAAGTCTCGCTACGGATCGGATGGCTTTTTCGATTTCAGCGTCGCTGACAACCAATTTTCGAACTCCTTCAGCGTAGCGTTCCGTGTTCTTCTAAATGAATATGCCAAAACTTCTTGGCACGGACTACCTGGCGTATGGCGTCGCGGGCGGAAATGCTAAGCGGTTTCAGCCATGCGAGAGTTCTCGTAGTGGCGTGTTTGCGGCGAAAACGAAACGCGACCGCGCGGATAGATCGTTGCCGGCTCCTGGCGAAGCGCGACACGGATGATCTAGAGCGAATAGTTGGTGCTTCGGACGACAGCAGATGTAGTCGGAAAGTTGTGGAATTCGGGACTCGAACCGCCACAAGGGAGCAAAAAGACTGGCTTCCCATCTGGCACCAAAAATCATAAAATCTATAAAAATCAATAATATACAGAGGCCTTAAAAGTTAACGAAAGTGCTCTTCTGCACCAAACTGTTCTTCGGGGCAGTTTTTCTGCGTCCAAAATCTGGGCTTATATCTCATAAAAACGAAGAGTTGCAGCTTTCCAGTGTCTTGGGGCTCTGCTGGCGTCCGCCCGAGGCCGGCCGGTTGTCTGGTTATTATGGCGCTCTCACCCTTCGAAAAAACGCAGGGCGATGCCAAAAATGCCACTCACCGACCTCTCATAATCCGGGCCCTGAAACCCGAGGCGCAATCCCGTACATATGCCGATGGCGGGAAGATGTAGCTGGGTGAAGTGGACTGGCTCCAGGCTCCGGAAAACGGGTCAGATCCGGCTGAGGGACGGGGGGCTTCGGTCACCGCCAAGCCGGGCCTTTCTATAAAGAGCCTTGGTGTAGTTTGCAGATCGCGTATCGCCCATTGCCTTGTAGGTCTGCCATAGCCCGTAGAGCGCCTGGGCGTTGTTGGGAGAGTCAAGCAACGTGCGCCGAAACATCCGCTCTGCCCGGTCCAACTGGCCATCCTGGAGGAGGAGTGCGGCCAGCGTCTGGCGCGCGGGGTAATACCACAGGGGCGGTTCAGAGTAGGGGAGTGTGTCCTGCATGTCCGCAACGGCTTCCATGATTCCAATGGCCTTCTTGAAGTCGCCCGATCTTGCGGCCGCGCGTGCCTCGATTGTTCGGATGCTGATTTCCAGAATTGTCTTTGCGGGAAGGAAGGCAGCTTCAAGGGCCTCGATGTCGGCTTTGCCTTGCAGCAAAGCGATCTTCCGGGCTTCCGCTTCCGCTGACTCAGGTTGGCCTTGCTCCACAAGCGCGACGGCGCGCGCATAATGCCAGGCCGCCTTGCTGACAGAGTCGACGTTCATTGGTTCGGGCAGGTCAAGGATCTGGCTGGCCGGCGAGAACTGAGCGTGGGCATAGTAGGGCGCGGCTTTGATAACCGATACCCAAGGCGCAACGGCAGCCATCTCACCGGGAAGCGCTGCATCGAGCTTCTGCGCATACTCCAGCGCAGTCTTTCGGTCTCCAGCCATCTGCGCGGAGGTCATGACGAAATGAAGATTGTGGGGATAGTAGCCGAAGCGGTAAATCGGGGATGCGTCATTGGCAGCCAGGTAGACTTCATCCGCCTTGGCGGCCTTCAGATTTAGTTCAAGCGATTCTTTCCACTGCCCAGTCAGGTAATGAATGTGGGAGGGCATGTGAACGAGATGGCCTGACCGCGGCGCCAGTTCCGGCAACCGGTCCGCATACGGAATCGCCCTCCAAGGATCGCCGGAGGCTTCAACGGCGTGAATGTAGAGATGAATAGCGTGAACGTGCTTGGGATCTCTTGTGAGGATCGTTTCGAGCAGCGACATGGTTGCTGCTGTCCGGCCCTTCGGTGTCCGGCGGTCGGCTTCCCAATAGTCCCAGGGCTGCGTGTTCATGTTGGCTTCGGCGGCCAGCGAGAGGATGAGGTTGTCGTCCGGATGCTGCTCGGCTACGGCCTGCATCGCGCCGGCGAATGCAGCGGCATCTTCCGTCACTGTGCCATCGGCGGATAAAGGGAAGCGCGCCGCGATGGCCTCGACAAGGGCGCGTTCCCTGGCGCTGGACCCTTCAACACGCGCGAGAGCTGCCTGGGCGGCGTCCCGGCCCGCGCGGAAGGCATCCCCGGCGGGATAGAGGTTGATGTTGCTGCCCCAGGCAAAAGCTTCGCCCCAGTAGCACATCGCGCAGTCAGGATCGGCGGTCTGTGCCGCGCGGAAGGCGGCGATGCCCGCTTCGTGATTGAAGCTGACCACAAGCGACAGTCCGGCATCGAACAGATCCTGAGCTTCCGGATAGGCTGTCGACACGGGGTAGCGCACGACGTAACCGGCCTGACCGGCGGCCGAGGGGGTGCCATCGGAACTCGTCTGCGCATAGGCCTGCGCTGCCCCCAAAAAGCGCGCAAGACCGTTGCGAGTGTCCGGGGCGCTCAGACATCGAGCGTCCGACAGTAAGGCTGGGTCCGGGAAGGGCAAAGAATATTGCGGGCGCGTAAGCCCCGGACCGCTCATCAGGACCAGGACAAGTATCGCTGCCGCGCCGGCTTTCCAGGTGTTCATACCCGCCCCCCAAACTTTAGATACAATCCTACCGCATTTTCTGCGCGGTGTCAGTCACCGCAAAAACGTGTCCACGGAACATCTCCCGTACGCTTCCAGCGGTTGCATGAAACGATCTCCTGTTCGCACATTATTCTTGCGCATTGCCGGTCCTCGGCTTTGTGAACAATTGGATGAAGTGAGGCCTCGCTTTCCGGGATCTTGATCTCCGGCGGGTAAGGTGGGAGTCAAAGCCTGTTAAAGAGGAAGAGAACGTCTCAGACCCGGAAAAAAGGGGGTGGATGGGATACGGTTGCATCTTATACTTCCGGCAGCTTGGTGAGACAGGGGCGTGACATGCGACTGGAAGCGAACATGTGGCGTGCACTGATGTCGAGTGTCTGCGTTATAGCTGTGTCCTGTGCCTCGTCGCTTCCGGAAGGAGGCGCGCCAGCCTCCATCGAGGTGGTGTATGCACCCGATAAGATGGCATATGAGGTCACGCGTTCAGGCGCGGCCTACATATTGGGGGCTGCTCCTGGCCGGGATCAGCATTTCCGGTCGACTGCAGAAGAGTTTGACCAGATTGCAGCGCTGCTTGAACCGCTGAAGGCTGGCGGGCTGACCTGTTCTTCCCCTTCTGAATATATCCGCCCCGGATACATTGTGTGGCGGCTGGCAGGAGAGGAAGTTCATCGGGTTGAGATGCATACGCTCTGCTATGCCGATGGCGACCGTCCGCTCGCGAAGAACGCGGACCGGGCCTGGCGGCTGATGGAGGGGTGGGGGAAGGCGCGGTATGTGGCCCCGGTTATTCCGCCGCCCGGTATGTTGCGGATCGAGCATCGCTATTGGGGAAATATTCTGGCCGCCTGGCAGGTGGGTGCAGACGGGCGGGCCATGCGGCTGGCCGACGGGGCAGAAGAGGCCTTTGTTGTTTCTGCGGAACAGTTCAGCGAGCTGAGGATGTTGTTTGAAGATTATGAGAGCCGGCATTTCGAATGCAACCGGATCATCGCTGATCTGCCTTACGGCGATGTGATCTGGCTGGCGGAAGATGGCAGCGAGCTTCAGAGGACGCGGTTTGATGAGGGGTGTGTTTCAGGGGACGCCTCCGACCTGTTTGACAGGCTGCAGCAGGCGGAGGCGTTTCTTGATCGCTGGTATGAAGAGGCCGGGAAGAGGCCGCCGGGCGCCGCGCCGTGACAGCCGAAATGGTTTCTGTCGGAGGCTGCCGCGGAGCACGAGATTGTGGCCCGCGCGCTGCGTCCTTGTTGGAGGTATTTGCGATATCCGTCTCCTGACCATTCCGAGAATATTGGGCAAGAAGCCCGACGGCTTCTCTACGAGCTTGCCTCTGGAGCTTCAGATAGACAGTACCGAATTGCTCATCACCTGTCTCTGGCAGGACCGGAATGAACGCGCTCGACCGATTAAGTTGCGCTGTTGGGGAATGTCGGCGTAACAGAAGGTCCGGCCCTGGGCTTCGCTCCGCCACACCAACCCTCCGGAAGGCGGGTCTGGAAAGGCGCAGAGCATCAGGGGGCGGTGTGCAACGGAAACCGGTTTGTTCATGAATATTGACTGGCTTGAGGATTATTTGGCCCTGATCGAGGCGGGCGGTTTCGCCCGTGCGGCCGAGCGGCGGGCGATGACCCAGCCAACTTTCAGCCGCCGCATTCGCGCGCTGGAAGACTGGGTTGGTGTGACGCTGATCGACAGGGGTACGCATACCATGCGGCTGACCCCGGCAGGGGAGAGCTTCAAGAGCGTTGCCGAGCAGGCGGCCCGGCGGCTGCAACTGGGCCGCGAGCAGGCGCGCGCGGTCGGCAAGGCGTCCTCTGAGACGCTCCGCTTTGCCGCGACACATGCGCTGTCCCTCACCTTCTTTCCCAACTGGTTGCGCCACCTGGAGAAAGACGAGCCCGCGACGGTGACTGTTGAGCTGACGGCCGATCATATGGTGGCGTGTGAGCGGCTTATGATCGAGGGGCGCGCTCAGTTCCTGCTGTGTCATCATCATGGCGCTGTGCCGACACGGTTTGGCAGGGATTTCCGCTCGGTGGTGCTGGGGGGCGATGTGCTGTTGCCCGTGATATCGCCGCAACTGGCGGCGGAGACTGAGCCGGAAAAGGCGCCTCAACTGGCGCTTTCGCCAGAGTCCGGGATGGGACGGATTCTGATGGCCGCCTGGGCTGTGAGCGGGCGCGCGCCGCCGTCCATGCCGGTGTTCACATCCCATCTGGCCAGTGTGCTGACCGCGATGGCCCGGAACGGACGCGGCGTTGCGTGGACAGCGCTCAGCCTTGTGAAAGAAGATATCGAAACAGGCACCCTTATGCGGGCGGGCGCGCCGGAGCAGGACGTGCCCATCGAGATCCGGCTATGGCGGCCGGCGGCCCGCCAGTCTCCGGCGGCGGAGACGCTCTGGTCCAAAATCCTGAAAAGTCAGAAGTCTGATTCTCCCGCCTGACGTTTCAGGCGGCGGGATCCGGCGCTTCTGCGGTTGGCGCGAGCGCCCTGAGCGCCTCCATGTCCCGCACCGCCCAGGCGCCGTGTGATTTCGAGATCAGGTTGCGGCGCTTCAGAAGCGATATCTCCTTCTGCACGGTCTGGCGCGTGAGGCCGAGGAAACTGGACAGCTCGGCAATGGTTATCGGGATATCAATGGCGCGCTGGTTGCCGATCCGGGGCGTTTCGCTCATCTCGGCCAGATTGTGAAGCACCAGCGCAACCCTTTGGGCGACTGTTGTTTCGGTCTGCTTTTCGCGGAAAGCGAACATCGAGCTGAGACCTGCTGCAAACTTGCGACAAAGGGCTTCAGGAATGGAGGGATAGGTGCGGTAAAGCTCGTCAAAGTCGTCCTGCTTCAGGAAGCCTATGCGGGCAGGGCTGGCGGCGACGGTGGTGTGGTGGTGCGGGCGGCGGGCGACCATCGGCGATTCCCCGAAACTGTTGCCGCGGATGTAGATCATCAGCAGGGATCTTTCCCCATCCGGCCGGTCTGCCAGCAGTTTAACGAAGCCGGACTGGACCTGGTACATGCCGTCTGCGGGCTGACCGCTTTCTTTGATGGTCTCTCCGGTCTCGATATCACGGTAAACGAACCGCTCACGGATGGCTGCCCGCGCCGGGGCGGGGAGTTCATTTATCCAGTTAAGCTGACCTGCAATATGCATAGCGTCCTCCTGAGTACGATCTGACTCGGGGCGGCGGCGATGGCAAACCCCCTTCGGCATATCCGGACAGAACGCTTTTTATCCAAAAATGTAAAATCCTTGCCACGTGAAAGACGGTTCCATGTCCTAAGCCGACCAGGATGGCGGGCAACACGCCGTATGAAACGTATTGGGAGGAGTACCTTATGAAGTCACTTTCGATCCGCCTTGCGGCGGGCGCCTGTTCCCTCGGCGTGCTGGCATTCTGCGCCGCCACGGCCCAGGCGCAGGAGAGCGCAGAACAATCCGGCGTGCAAGCTGCTGCGCCATCTGAAGAGATTCAGGAGAGCGCCAGAACGCTGGGAACGGTGACCGTGACCGCGCAGCGCAGAAGCGAAAGCCTGCAGGACGTTCCGGTCATGATTACCGTTTTCGGCGCCGATGAGGTCGCCGCCGCGCGCATCCAGCAGATTGATGATATCGTCACGCGTACGCCGGGCCTCAGCTTTGATGCGTTTCCCGCCTCCCAGCCGCGCCTTTACATTCGCGGCATCGGCTCTGGCGACCGCGGCGCCTCGGGGGATCCGAGCTCGGCCGTATTCCTGGACGAGGTGTATCTGGGCAGACCATCAGCGGTCGCCTTTGACGCTTTCGATGTCGAGCGGATCGAGGTTCTCAAAGGGCCGCAGGGCACCCTTTATGGGCGAAATGTTGTGGGCGGCGCGATCAATGTGATCTCGAAGAGGCCGGTGACCGACAGCTTCGGCGCAGGAGCAAACGCAACAGTCGGCAATTACGGCCGGCTGGACGGGGCGGGCTTCCTCAACGTACCTCTGGCTGGAAACACCGCCGCCCTGCGGATGAGTGGCTCCTATCGCTCCAATGACGGCTACGTGGAAAACCCTTTCCTGGGCAGGGATGTTGACGATCAGGAGACGATCAGTGGCCGTTTGCAATATTACGCGGAGCCGACCGACAGCCTGCGGCTACATTTCACCCTGGATGGGACACGGGACCGGGCTGCAGGTACCGCGAACCATGTTCTGGAACTCGACGAAACTAATCCGCTGTCGAACTTCTACACACAGAATTTCGATCCGGATGTAACCTATGGGTCTGATCCGGGCTTCCTGGAGCGCGACACCTGGGGCGCGCGTGGGGAAGTTTCCTATGACTTCAGTTTTGCAACGCTGACAGCGCTGGTTTCCTACCGTGATCTTGACTATGGCTTCGGCTACGACTTTGACGGCGGTAATCCGGATCCTTCCTCGCCCGGCTTTAATGCCATCAATATCAGCGGCGGAAACGAGGAAACGGCAGAGCTTTCCAGCCAGGAGCTCCGGTTGTCATCACTTCCCGACAGCCCGGTCACATGGGTTGTGGGCCTGTATCGCTACAATCAGAATGTGCTGCGGACCGATAGCCTGGTTCTGAATGCGGCCATGATTGCGCCAATTGAGCTGTTCGATGCGTTCGTGGCTGATGCCGAACTCAACAGCCATGCCGTGTTTGGCGATGTGTCTGTTCCGGTTACGGACAAGCTGACGGTGTTTGGCGGCCTGCGCTATTCGAAAGACGAGAAGACGCAGCGTGTGTTCAATACAGACAGCAATGTGCCGTTGCGGGCGGATGACCTGTTCGATGCGACAGCGTCAGCCGATTTTGATGATCTGACCTATCGTGCGGGCCTGGAATACCAGCTTACATCGGACCATATGGCGTATGCCAGCGTATCGCGCGGTTTCAAGAGCGGCGGGTTCAACAGCGAGCCGTCAGATGCCGCTGCTGCCGTTACGCCTTTCGATCCGGAAGTGGCGGTACAGTATGAGATTGGGCATAAAAGCCTGTTCCTCGACGGCGCGATGATCTGGAACAATTCGCTGTTCTATGTCGACTATACCGATCTTCAGACGACCCAGACGGACAATGGAGTCCGCATTATCACCAATGCCGGCGAGGCGCATATCCAGGGTTATGAAACCCAGCTCCAGCTTAACCCCTCCTCGAATTTCAATCTGGCCATGGCCTATGCCTATACTGACGCCGTGTTTGACGAGTTTGTGGAAGATGGCGTGGATTATTCGGGAAACCGGATTTCCCGTTCGCCCAAGCACAAGGTGACTGTGTCGCCTTCCTACACCTTGACGCTGGCGAATGGGCCGGATCTGACTTTCGCAGTCGATTATCAGTACACAAGCAAGATTTTCGACGACAACAGCAACCAGCCTCCCGAACTTCGGGACGCGACGAGCTTCGTGGATGCCCGGGTCATGCTCGAAGGGCTCGGCAACGGGATGAGCGTATCGTTCTGGGGTAAAAACCTTACAGACGAGCGGACACGGACGTTCCAGGGCGGTTTTCTCGGGGCCAACTTCGGTGCGTTCAATCCTCCCCGCACCTATGGTGTTACCCTCTCCTGGGACTACTGACCTCCAGCGGGAGGCGCCTGGCGCTCCTCCCGTTTCTTTCCGATGAATTCAGGTTTGATATGAGTGAAGAACTGACACTGCCCATTAAACTGCTTGTGCCCTGCGGGTCTTTGGGCGCTGGAGTGCGTGAAGACGAAGTTGAGTACGGACTGTCCCGGGGCGCGCACGCGATTGCCACCGATGCCGGTTCCACAGACAGTGGTGCAGCCTATCTCGCCACCGGAAAATCAAAAAACAGCCGCGGCGCCGTGAAGCGGGATCTGATGATCCTCATGAAAGCGCATGCGCGCACGGGTATCCCCGTCATCATTGGGACATCCGGCCAGGCAGGCGGCGATCTGAATGTCGATTGGACGCGGGATATCCTGCTTGAAATCGTCGCTGAACTGGGTATTTCGCCCAAGATCGCGCTGCTTTACAGTGAGCAGACACGCGACGATATCAAGACGTTCAACACCGCTGGCCGTATCCGGCCGCTGCCTCCTCTTGGGGTGTTGGAAAACGCGACAGTAGACGCGTGCGACCATATCGTCGCGCTCATGGGCGTGGAGCCTTACATTGCGGCGCTGGAGCAGGGGGCAGATGTCATCCTGGGCGGACGTTCGACCGATCCGGCAGTGCTCGCGAGCTTCCCCATCTGGAAGGGCGCTGGCTGGGGGGCTTCCTGGCATGCGGGGAAAGTGGGCGAGTGCGGCGCGCAGTGTACGGAGAAGCGGGATTCTGCCGGTGTGCTGCTGAGCATCGGCAAGGACAGTTTTGATGTCGAACCTCTGGCGCGCGACAATTACTGCGCACGCGAGGGGGTTTCGGCCCATATGCTGTACGAAAACACAGATCCCTACATCCTCACTGAGCCCGGTGGGCAGCTGGACGTCACACAGGTGACCTATGAGGAGCTTGACGACAGGCGCAGCGTGCGCGTCACCGGGGCTGTATGGAAGCCGCGTCCCTATACGATGAAACTGGAAGGCGCCGGTGGAGGCAAATTCCAGACAATCATGCTCGTGGGTATTCAGGATCCGGACGTTTTGCGGGATGTATCCGGATTTCATGACCGCTTCCTCGACGCGCTGTATCTGCGCGCACGCCAGACACTGCCGCCGGAAGAGCACGACGATTTCCACATTTCAATCCGGATGTATGGCTGGAACGCGGTCGATGGCAGGCCTGTGCCAGCAGGCACGCCGGCGCCGCGGGAACTGGGTGTGTTGTTCATCGCGACAGCGCGCACGCAGGAAATTGCAAATGCCATTACCCATGCCTGCAACCCGTATTTCTTCCATTACCCCGCCGTGATGGACAAGGAATTGCCCAGCTACGGGTTTGCCTTCTCCCCGGCAGATGTGCCGCGCGGACAGGTCTACGAGTTCAAACTGAACCATGTTGTCGAGGTTAGCGATCCCCTCGAACTGGTGCGAACAAAATGGGTGAACTTGTGATCGTATACAGAATAACGTCGTGGAAGGGGAAAGCATAATGGCCAGGCTCGGTGAAGTTTCCCGGCATGTGCGCTCGAAGCAGGCCGGCCCGTTCTGGGTCACGATTGATATCTGGTTCGATGGCCCAGGCAGTTTTGAACGTTATAGCGCGAGCCCGGCACTGTCACCAGAAGTATTTGGCCACCTTTTTGGCACGAACCCGGCGCTCGTGAAGCATATTCCGGTGCCCGACCTCAATCTTGTGAAAATTTCCTATCCCCGGGCAACGCCGCAAGGCGGCATGGTCGAGCGTGATATGCATTCTGGGCAACAATATGTGCGTCTTCTGGATATTGAGCTCGATTAGCCCATCCCGCATAGCTGTTCAGACAAAACCGTCAGACGCCAGACAGAAAGTACTCCAGTATGAATGCGACAGCCCGGCCAACTCAGATGTCCTGCTCAGATGCCGAGTGGAAGGTCCGCTGTGATCTGGCCGCTGCTTATAGGCTTGTCGCAATGTTCGGATGGGATGATCTGGTCTTCACGCACATCTCTGCGCGTGTTCCGGGTCCGGAACACCACTTTCTGATCAATCCATATGGCTGGCTATTTGAAGAAATCACGGCTTCGTCGCTCGTCAAGGTGGATCTGGATGGCCAAAAGATCGGAGAGTCCGATGCCTGGGTTAATCCGGCGGGCTTTACGATTCACTCTGCCGTTCATGAGGCACGCGAGGACGCTCAGTGCGTGCTGCATCTTCACACTGTGGATGGCGTAGCGGTATCCTGTCAGGAAGAGGGGCTGTTGCCCGTCAACCAGACGGCCATGCTGCTGAACGGCCAGCTTGCATACCATGATTATGAAGGTATCGCGCTTAATCATGATGAGCGCCCGCGTCTCACGGCGGACCTTGGCACAAGCAACGTAATGATCCTGCGCAATCATGGCACGTTGTCAGTTGGCCATTCGGTCGCCGCGGCGTTCTCGTTCATGTATTTCCTGGAGCGGGCCTGTTCCATCCAGATCGCAGCTCAGGGGGGCGGGACGCTCCGTATGCCGCAGGAAGACGTTCAGTCTGTTGTTGAGTCGCAGTCGAAGAGTATGTCGCACGCCGCTGACATGCTCGTCTGGCCAGCCTTGCTGCGCCGCCTCAACCGGATCAATTCCGGCTTTGATTCATAAGCGACCTCCTTCCGCTCGGTGGGATAACGATATCCTCAGAATACGCGTTTCAGGATCGGAAGAAGAATGTCTGCCCCCTCCAAGAAAAGTTTCCGACTGCCGTTACATCAGCTGTTGGCCTATTGTAGTCTGACGATCCCGATCACGGCGGTTGGCATGCCGGTGACCACCTACCTCCCGCCCCTCTATGCTGGGCAGGGAGGCTTGGGGCTGGCCACGATCGGCTTTATCTTCATGATTGCCCGGATATGGGACGTCGTCACTGATCCGATCGTGGGCGTCCTGGTGGATCGGTTTCAGTGGCGCCACGGTCGCCGCAAGTTCTGGATCGCGCTCAGCGTGCCTCTGTTGTGCGTAACGGCATTCTTTCTGTTCATGCCTGCAAGGGGAGAGCCTGCCAGCGCCTGGGCGCTGCTATTTCAGCTTCTGGTGCTTTATACAGGGTGGACATTTTTACAGACGACTCATCAGGCTTGGGGTGCTGATCTGACCCCGGATTATGACGAGCGATCGAAACTTTTTGGCTACCGCGAAATGATGAGCGCGGGTGGAACCTTGCTCATCCTCTCCCTGCCGGCGCTACTGGGTAGCTGGTTCTCGTTCGACGAATATGGCGAAGTTGCCTCGATGGGTTGGTTCCTTGCGCTGGTCCTCCCGCTGACGATCCTGGTTGCTTTCGCGCTCGTTCCCGACAAGTCGATCACACCGGTCATCCCCGATCGCCCGAAGATGACGCTCTCGCAGATCCTGTCCGGCATGAAGGAACGGGCGATCTGGCGGATCCTCGCGGTGGAAATCTGTGTGGGAATTGGTGTCGGAATCACGGCGTCGACCTTCCTGTTCGTCGCAAGGGGGGTGATTGGTATGGAGAGCGGGGCGAGCAGTATCCTGCTCATCTTTTTCATCTTCTCCATCATCGGCATTCCGCTCTGGCTATGGGTCAGTAAGCGGCTGGAGAAGCATACAGCGCTGCAGATCGTCTGCCTTTACTCGCTGGTGTGCAACCTTGTTCTGATCCCGGCGCTCATGTGGGGTAATCTCTGGCTGTTCATTGCCTTGGTGGCGCTTCTCGGCCTCAGCTTCGGCGCCCCGCAGGCTTTGCTCCGTGCCATGATCGCCGATCAGGTGGATCGCGAGGAAGTCCGCACCGATCTCAACAAGGCGGGTTTCTATTTTGCCTTCATGGGCACGTCTTATAAGATCGGGCAGGCCACTGCCATCGGGGTCAGCTTCCTGCTGCTCGCGCTGATCGGTTTCAACCCGGAAATGCCTGAAAACCCTGATCACAGAATGGGGCTGATCTTGGTCTTTACGCTTGTGCCCGTGGTAATCTTTGCACTGTGCATTCTGATGTGCCGGAACTACCCTCTTACGCGCGAAGCCCATGCCCAGGACCGGGAAACATTGCGCGCGCGCGCGGCGCTGAAGAACGGCGAAGCAGAGGCGCCCGTCACCGCCGGATGATCTGAAGCCCGGGGTGATCAGCATTCTGCCGGGAAGGTGATCACCTCAAAAGGCACGACGATTATTCCTGCTTGTTCATGCGCAGCCATTCCCGAAGTGGCTGCAGCAGGGCGATTGCGCGCGGGAAGGTTGTTGCGCCAACGCCGTCACGCATTTCCATGAGGAAGGGCCGAATGGCGGCCAGCGCTGTACTGTGGGCCTTCAGACCTTCTTCCGTGATCGATACCAGCCGGCTTCTTCTATCTTCCTTGTTAGGCTCAACGAGCAGGTAGTGCTTCTTCTTGAGCTTCTCGACACTGTCGCCCACGCTGGCCTTGCTGAGCGACAAGTGGTCCGCCAGCTGATTGATGCTTGTGCGCAGTCCTGGTCTTCTGAAGAAGAATTGCAGAATGGCGAACTGAGCAATGCTGAGGTCCAGTGGAACATCTGCGGTGAACCGCGCCGCGACATGGTTCTGGATGACGTTCATGTCCGCCAACAATTTGAAGGCATCCTCAATCTCTAACAAAGTTTCATGAACCATCGTGTTGTCTCCCGTTGCCATTAGTAAGGATCCTTACTAATAATTTGCACTGCAGCAAACGCTGTTTAAGCTCACCCAAAGGAAGTCAACGTGACAGGTTACAAATGCACAATATCCATATTGGCCGTTTCCTTGATCTGGCCTTGCTGGGGCCACCCTCAGGCGGCGGCCGAAGATAGAGTTTCCGGCTTTGTTGTAGGGGGCGCAGCCTCCCGGCCTGATTATGAGGGCTCCTCCGATCCCGAACCAGTGCCGCTCTTTGCGGCCGAGGTGAATTACAAGTTCCTCAGCCTACGGGCATTTGGCGATGATGTTGAGCTGGACATTTCCCCTTATGAATCGCTGGAATTCGGACCGATTGCGTCCTTTCGCAGCGGTCGCGGCGATGACGTTGAAAATGTCACAGTCGGTCGTCTGAGGCAGATTGATGATGCGCTGGAAGCCGGCGTCTTTGGCAAGCTCACATATCAGAGCGTATTTACGCTGAGAGATCAGCTTTCCTTTGGCGCAGAGTTTCTCGCTGATACGTCCGGCACGCATGACGGCTATGTCGCAACATTCGGTGTGGGTTACGATCGGCAAATGACAGACAGGTTCGGGATCGGACTAGATATCAAAAGCCGTTATGCAAGCGAAGATTATATGAACACATATTTCAGTATTGATGCGGACAATGCTCTGCGATCAGGCTTGCCACTCTATCAAGCGGGCAGCGGCATCAAGGATGTCGATTTTCAGATTTCGGCTGAATACATGCTGACTCAGAACTGGGGTATCGTTGGTATAGCGAGCCACAAGCATCTCCTTGGGGACGCAGCCGACAGCCCGGTTGTTGCGATTGAGGGCGATGAAGCCCAGCAACGTTTCGGAGTTGGCTTGCGGTTCAAGTTTTAAATCTGTCGCCGGAGCAAAACGACCAGTTCAAACTGGCCGTTTTGCGCTGCTCTGCCTTATCGCCCATCCGTTACAATGCAGGCGGCCGGAGGGCTTTTCCCGTCAATCACTTCTGCCGCACACAGCGCAGCAATCATGTTGGTGCGCGCCAGCGCTTCATAGGTTGAAGCGCCAGCATGTGGTGCGGCAATCACATCCTGCCGGGCGATCAGGGCGTCGGTCACAGGCTGTTTTGAAGGATCGCTTTCGCTCTCGTAGACATCCAGCCCCGCGCCAAGGATCTGTCCGCTTTCCAGAGCCGCCAGCAGCGCGGAATCGTCGACCAGCCCGCCGCGGGCCGTATTGATGAGTACAGCGGAAGACTTCATCATACTAAATGCTCCGGCATTGAACATATGCCGCGTCTCAGGCGTAAGGGGGGCGTGTACGGAGATATAGTCGGCCTCCTTCAGCAGGGTTTCAAAGTCGACATGGCGCAGGCCGAATGTTTCCACGTCTTCCTGGGCGAGGCGCGGGGCGCAGACCAGGATTTCGGCTTCAAATCCGCTGAGGCGTTTGGCAAGGCTGCGCCCGATGCGGCCGAATCCGACAATACCGACCTTGCGCCTGTAGAGTTCTGTCCCGACAAGGATGTTCCACTTGCCGGCATTCATCGCGCGCTGGGCTTCCTGGAAGCGGCGGCCGATCGAGATCATCATGCCGATCACCTGATCCGCCACCGAGGCATCATTCCCGCCCGCAGCAATGGCCACAACCCGGCCAAGCTCTTTGGCGGCCTGCACATCAACCTTTTCATAGCCCACCCCGCGGCGTGAAATGACGGCCAGATCGGGAAGTGCCTGAAATACTTCGCGAGTGATGCGGGCATGTCCCACAATCCATCCGCCGGCCCCGGCCAGCAGGGTGCGGATGTCCTCCACATCCAGATCGCCTTCGCCCTTGCCGGGGGGCAGGGTTGCGATCACGACCTCAATGTTCCTGTCCTGAAGATAACCGATGGCGGCGTCATCGAAAAATTTCTGGGTGACGACCACCTTCCGGGGCGGGTTGCTCATGCAGCGTGTCCTTGAGTGTCTTCAGGCCAGCCAAGCGCGTTCGCCCAGATAGCGTGATTGGAATGTTTCGATCTCGTTGCGCCACTGAAGCGTCATGCCGATCCCGTCGAGCCCCTTCAGCAGCATGTGTTTGCGCCGTTCGCTGATGTCGAACCGGACCGTGGCGGTTCCCGCTTCCATCGTCTGGGCGTCCAGATCGATGGTGATGTTTTCGCCGGTGGCGGCGTGGTCTGTCAGCAGGCGAACGGTTGAGTCGTCTGACTCAATCGCCAGCAGGCCGTTGCGGGCGCAGTTGTCGAAGAAGATGCCAGCAAAGGAGGGCGCGATGATGGCCCGGATCCCGAATTGCCGCAGCCCCCAGACAGCATGTTCCCGCGATGACCCGCAGCCGAAATTGGCGCCGGCAACCAGAAACGCCGCTTTGGTCCAGGGAGGCTTGTTCAGCACGAAATCGGGACGGGGGCTGCCATCTTCGTCGAAGCGCAGGTCATGGAACACGCCGCGGTTGAGGCCGCTGCGGTCGATGCCCTTCAGAAAGATCTTCGGCATGATCACATCGGTGTCGATATTGGCAGCGGGCAGAGTGGCAATAACACCTGAGGCGCGCCCGAACCGTTCAATCGGCATGGCGGGGCTCCAGTGTGCGCACATCGCAGAGATGACCGCAAACGGCCGCCGCCGCGACCATAGCCGGGCTCATCAGATGAGTGCGGCTTCCTGCACCCTGGCGCCCTTCGAAATTCCGGTTGGTGCTCGACGCACAGCGCTCACCCGGCGCGATGACGTCATCATTCATAGCGAGGCACATCGAGCATCCCGGCTCGCGCCATTCAAAGCCTGCCTGGCGGAAGATCCGGTCGAGCCCTTCGGCCTCGGCCATGCGGCGCACCTCGCGGGAACCGGGTACGACAATCGCGCTGACCCCGGGTGCGGCGTGGCGGCCCTTCAGCACAGCGGCGGCGGCCCGCAGGTCTTCAATCCGCGCGTTGGTGCACGAGCCGATGAAGGCATGGTCTATGCGGATGTCGCTCAAGCGGGTTCCCGGCGATAGGCCCATATAGCCCAGCGCGCGCTCGGCATCCTTGCGCCGGGCAGGGCTGGCCTCACGGGCAGGGTCGGGGATGATGTCCGAAATCGGCGCGGCCTGATCCGGACTCGTACCCCAGGTGACCATCGGCTCGATATCCCCGGCCGCGATCTCCACGCGCGCGTTAAACACCGCGCCCTCATCGGTGCGCAGCGTGCGCCAGTTTTCTAGGGCTGCATCAAGGGCATCCCCCCTGGGCGCGCGGGGCTTATCCCTGAGGTATGCAAAGGTCTTTTCGTCCGGGGCGACCAGCGCGCCGCGGGCGCCGCACTCCACTGCCATATTGCAGATCGTCATCCGCTCTTCGATCGACAGGCTGCGGATCGCTGCGCCTGTAAATTCTACCGCGTGCCCCTGTGCCCCGTCAGCCCCAATCTTGCGGATCACGGCCATGATCAGGTCTTTCGCGGTCACGCCCGGAGGCAGGTCGCCGTTCACGGCGATCTCCATATTCCGCAGCCGCCGGTAAACTAGTGTCTGGGTCGCCAGAAAATGTTCGATGTCGGACGTACCAATGCCAAAGCCCAGAGCTCCGAAGGCGCCATATGTGGTCGTGTGGCTGTCCCCCGCAGCGATTACGAGACCGGGCAGGGCAAGGCCAAGTTCTGGCATCACGACATGCTCAATACCTTGCTGGCGGTGATAAAGGTCAAACAGCTCAATACCGAAGTCTCTGCAGTTACGGACAAAATACGACATCTGCAGGTCATCTGCCTGCGCCTGCGGGGAAGCGATGCGTTCTGGCCGCGTCGAATTCACATGGTCGATCACGGCGAGTGCGGATTCCGGACGGAACACCGGGCGCCCGGCTTCCCGCAGACCAGTGAAAGCCTGCGGACTCGTGTATTCATTAAGCACGGTACGGTCCACGTAGAGCAGCACTTCGTCACTGCCGGTATCCAGCGGGCGGATGGTGTGGCTATCGACCAGCTTGTCGTACAGAGTTCTGTTGTCTGCCATTAGGCCCCGGTTTGGTAGCTTTCTGCCTGGAACGTCTAGCAGGGGGCGGCAGTGTTGTGCGTTGCAAATATCGCATGAATCCATTCGGAACTCGCGACGTCTTTCCGTTCCCGCAATTGTAGCAGTTACAACGCAGCTGGAAGGTGCAGAACTCCGTACTCAGGCAGCAGACCGGGGATCGGAGGCCCCGACGAGCTGATTCTTCTTCCGCCGGATGGCCCCTTAGCTGCAAGCAGCGGGGATGCTGCCAAACTCTATTATAGTTTTTTCCTCTCGACCCGCCCGCATAATGTGATTGGCGGCTGGGATGGCTGCAGCGCTAGACGCTCGGCCCGGGATCATTCTCGGGAGCCAGACGCATGGACATAGCCCTCGCCACGCTCCTCTCACCCATCGTCCTGTTTTTCCTCCTGGGGCTCGGCGCGGCGTTGCTGCGGTCGCAGATGACAATACCGGAAGCCTTCGCCAAAGGCCTGGCTATTTATCTGATGATGTCGATAGGCCTCAAGGGCGGCGTCGAAATCTCCAAGGGCCAACTCGGCTGGGACGCAGGGCTGGTGATGATGTCAGCCGTCGGATTGTCTTTCCTTTTGCCGGTATTAGCTTTTGCGCTGTTGCGCCTGACCACTCGATTGGACCGGATCGACGCCGCCGCCGCTGCCGCGCACTATGGTTCGATCTCGATTGTGACCTTTGTGGCGGCGGGGCAGGCCGTCGCGGCTGCGGGGCTCGAAGCGGCAGGTTATCTCGTGGCAGTGGCAGCCTTGATGGAAGTGCCAGCCATCATCTCGGCGCTCGTGATAGCCAATCGCGGCGGCGCCAGATCGGAGGCGGTGGCAGGGTCTGACAAAGGCGAGTTGGCGCGGGAGGTCCTGCTGAACGCGTCGGTGGTCGTTCTTCTCGGCGCGCTTGTGATCGGGTGGATAACCGGTGAAGCCGGGATGCAAGCTGTTGCCCCGTTCTTCGTGACGCCGTTTCAGGGTGTCCTTTGTCTCTTCCTGCTGGATATGGGTCTCTCTGCCGGGCGCGGCCTGCGGAATGGCTGGCGGCAGCTTGGCCCCGGAACAATTGCGTTCGGCGTATATATGCCGCTGGTTTCAGCGCTTCTCGCCGCCGGGGTGGCAGCGCTCAATGGCATGCCCGCAGGCGATGCTGCCCTGCTGATAACGCTTGCTGCCTCGGCATCCTACATCGCCGTCCCGGCTGCAATGCGTCTTGCGATGCCAAAGGCCAGGCCATCAATATATCTTACATTATCGCTGGGAATAACATTCCCGTTCAATCTCATCCTTGGACTGCCGCTATATATATGGCTGGCGAAAATGGTGTCTGCCGGAGTGGCCTGATCATGCATGTGCGTTATCGCTGTGAACTCATCATTGAACGGATGGCGGCTCCGCGTGCCTGCCGGATCCTCGAAGAGGCGGGCCTAACCGGCTACACGGTCTTGCCGGCCATTTCCGGCCTCGGGCGGCAAACCCGTTGGAACAGGGATGCGGATATTTCTGCCTCCAGCGATATGGTGGTTGTCGTGTCGATCGGCGCACAGGAGCAGATCGAGGCGGCGCTGAAAGAGATTGAAAGCCTGCTGAGTAATCACATCGGTGTACTGAGCATCGGTGAAGTGAACGTGCTTCGCCCAGATCGGTTCTGAGCACAAATGACCGGCGCCACCTCGCAGATGAGGCGGCGCCGGCCACTCTGGCGGTGGCGTTTGCAGCCACTTCGCAAATCAGATCGGGTCAGGTTTCTATTCGGCTCTGACAAGCGCCTTGCGCAGGTCCCGAAGCCGGCGGCGGCGGCGCCAGGCGCGGCGGTCGTGCGCGCTGAAACGTGGCGGCGCAGAAGTATTGCCGGGCGCGGAGGACACAGCGGAACTCAAGGTCCTGTCGTCAGTCAGGGTACCTGAGACAGGGAATGAGGGGAACATTTTTTTCTCCTTTCTAGCAAACCACTCTTGGTCTGCCCGGGAGATGGGATTGAATTTAAATAGCGCCAATCTAACTATTCTCTCGATCCGATAGGAGAAAACTATCAAGTGCGCCCCACACTACGACAGATGCAATATCTCATCGCCATCGCCGACACCGGCAAGTTCGGGGATGCGGCCCGGGCCGTCAATGTCAGCCAGCCAAGCCTTTCGGCGCAGGTAGCCGAAATGGAAGCCGGGCTTGGCGTTGCGCTGGTCGAACGGTCGCGCCGCGGCGCTTTGCTGACCCCGGCGGGAGAAGAACTGGTCCGGCGCGCCAGGGTCATACTCCGCGAGGTCGAAGACCTGAAAGCCGTAGCGAAGCTGGGCCGGACAGAGCTTTCCGGCCGCCTGCGGCTAGGCGTTCTGCCAACAATCGGGCCCTATCTTCTGCCGCAAACCACCGGCGACCTGCGTGCCCGTTTTCCGGCACTGCGTCTGAGCGTCCGGGAGGAACGTACAGTCGATCTGGACGAGCGTCTGCAGGCCGGTCTTTTCGACACCGTCATATCTACGCCGGAAGATCATCCTGATACAGACTATGCGCATCTGTTTGCCGAGAGGCTTTATGCGTGCGGCCCTCCGGATGATGAACTGACGCAAGGCGATGGTCCGCTCCGGCTTGAACATCTCAGGGGACGGCAGCTGCTGACCCTCGGTCAGGGGCACAGGTTGAGCGAGATTACCCAAGACCTGGCCACGGCGGCCGGGGCTACCGTCAGTTCCGAATATGAAGGCACGTCCCTCGATGCGATCCGTCTCATGTCGGAACTGGGCGCGGGTATCGCCATTCTTCCGAGCCTCTATGCGCTTTCCGAGGCGCGGCGGGACCGCGGGCTTCACATCCGCCTCATCGATCACCCAATGGCGCGGAGAGACATAGCGCTCATCTGGCGGGAGACCTCGCCCCTCGCCGCGAGCTTGCTGTCGCTATCCGGTTGCCTGCAGAATGCTGCCAGCAAACTGCTGTAGTTGGGTGCCGGAACAGCGGTAACCGCCAGTCCCGCAAAGGCGCGGGGGTTGCGCTCAGGCAAAGGAAAGCTCTCTCCATCGGGACGCTGGCCTGTCCCATCCCTCCGTGCTGCAACAATAGGGCTTGACTTGTGAGCGGGAAAAGAACATTAAGGGAACATTAACGCAGCGAGTTGGGAAGGTGGCACCGATGATGGATTATCCGGGTATTTCTGAAGAGTTTCGTTCCTGGATCCGGGCCGGCATCACGCGCAATGCCAAATGGCTTCTGGTATTTTCCGACATGGTAGACTTTGTAGACTTCTGCGACTTCTGTGAGGATGACGCGGCGCTCGAACTGGAAATCGCCGCGGACGAAGCGCATGGGGATGAGGTGCGGCTTGTGGGTGTCTACAAGCTCTGCGGCACTGAAGAAGAAATTATCGACCGCGTGCGCGGCAAATGGGCTGTGGCCTGAAATTCTGCGTGGTTTGCCCCTCGGCAGGAAAGGGGCGGCCGCGCGCGGCCTCTCCGGCTTGACTGCCGCTAAGTCATGTCTCTGAACAGCGGCCCAAACTGATTGCAGTCAAACAGGGCCCTTGCATATGAAACCTCCCGCCTGGCGCCAGGACCGCGCCGTCTATCCGTTCTCCTGCGCCATTCAAACCCGCTATATGGATGAAGACAGTCTCGGCCATATCAACAACATTTCTGTCGCTGCTTATTATGATGAGGCGCGGTCGAGATTTTCCCGCCATGTCTTCGCGAAGGTGGATCCGGACGAAATGACCCGCATCGTCACTGCAGACAGCCGCGTCACCTATCTCGCTGAAGTTTTCCACAAGGACGACGTGGAGGTCTGCACAGGCATCCTCCACATCGGGACAGCGTCCTACGAGATCGGCCAGGCGATGTATCAGGATGGCCGCTGCGTCGGTATCTGCACCACCACCTTCGTTCAGGCGACCCCCGCTGGCTCAAGCCCTCTGTCAGCAAGCCTGAAAGCCGTACTGCAGGACATGATCATTCACGCCCCGCCCGTGCTCGCCAGGGGCGCGCCGGTCTAGCTGCGCCGAGGGCCGTTTTTCATCGCGTCTTCGCCAGTGCCTGCAGCACGAGCTTCTGCGTCAGCCGCTCCTTCCAACTGGCCGGCGCCGCCAGCGACAGGCGCTCAAGGTGAGGCCGGAAGGCGGCCTCCGCCGTCTTTTCGGGGCCAGCAAACAACGCGCCCAGAATGAACCTGGCGCGCTTCATCGGCGCCGCCATCTGCGCGCTCAGGTAGGTCAGCGCAGGCGCAAGCTCGCGTTCAACCTCCGTCAGCTCGCTTCCAAACGGATAGGCGGGCAGGTTTGCGGCGTGAGGCGCCAGCGTGCGGCGAACGGTCTCCGGTGTGTTGCCGCGCCAGGCGGCGGGCACGGTGAAATTCGCTGGCAGTTTCTTTGCGGCGATGGCCTCGCGCACAAGGCCGTCGAGGAAGCGCGCATCGGTAATTGCCAGCATGGCGCGCACGCATTCTTCGTCCGTCTTCCCGCGCAAATCGGCCACGCCATATTCGGTGATGATGATGTCGCGCAGATGGCGCGGCACAGTTGTGTGGCCGTAAGACCAGACGATGTTGGACTCCACCTTGCCGCCCGCCTCGCGCACGGCTTTCACAAGGATAATCGACCGGGCACCTTCCAGCTCATGCGCCTGCGCCACGAAATTGTATTGTCCGCCAACACCGCTCACCACCCGCCCGTCTTCCAGCGCGTCGGAGATCACGGCACCGAGGCAGGTCGCCTTCATGGCTATGTTGATGAAGCGCGCATGGACGCGCTCGCGGCGGCGGGCGGCTTCATTGCCATAGAGCGCGTTCACATCCGCCACGCTGGTCATGTTGATCGCGGCGAGCAGGTCCGGCCCCGCCTCGCGCAGGGCCTGATAGAAGCTCTGCGGGCCAAGATAGAACCCGCCATCAATCGTCACCGCGCTGCCCTCGCGCACCCGCCGCGTGAAGATGCCCGCACGCAGCAGCTCCAGCATGCCTTGGGTGAACATTTCCGTGCAGCCATAGAGGCCCTGCTCAAACGCCCCGTCGCCGCCTTCCTCCACCGGCCCGGCCGGGCCGGGCAGGGCGCCGAGAACGGCGTTGAAGGCAGGCGGGTCCAAATGCCGTAGGCGGACGGATTGCGCCGCCCCATCTCCCAGGGATCCGATGCCGATCTGCAGGGTTCCGCCATCCTTCACCAGCCGCGCCGCCCGCAGGCCGATGGCATGGCTCAACAGGTCCACCTGCGCGGCCGGCAGCCCCGCGAGGTCATACCCGCCCCCGTCCAGCAGCATGTCAAACTCGCTGGCGGGCACCTCGGCATCATTGGTCATGAAAGGCAGGCGATCATTGATTTCGCCAACCACCACAAAGCTCTCCCGCCCCGTCTGGCGCTGAAGCTCGGGGATGAGGTCCAGCGTGATGTCGGTATTGCAGGAGAGGCTGTAGCGCCCGTCCTGCGCCGCGATCATCTGGCCGATCACGTTGACCCGCGCCGAAACGATGCGGCGCATCGCATGGGTGTAGTTGACGCTGTTGTAATGGCGCTGGGCATAGGCGTTGTTCAGCAGTGTGCCGGTCGCCAGGAAAAACTCCTCCACCTGCACATTCGGGGGCAGGGCGCCCCGCGCCCGGTCCACAGCGTAGGTCAGATCCGGATAGTCCCCGAACAACCGCTCGACCACCGGCCCCCCAAACTGCGCCGGCAGTCCCGCGCCCAGCTTCGGCCGCACCAGCGTCAGTGCCGTGAAGATCGTCAGCTTCACCGAAGGATCAGCCTTGGCGATGTCATAGAGAGCATTGGTCAGACGGTTCGCCTTGCCGAGGCCAAGGGGCAGGGCCAAGCGCACATCCTTGCCTACCCGTTCGATCACCGCCCGCGCGCAGGCTTCGGCGGAAGTGTGCCGGGCGGGCAGGGTGGTCTCCGAGAAAAAGGGCGTCCCCGTCATGAATAAGTCTCCAATCTGTCCCGGCGGGTGCCGGGTGGGCCAGGGGCGTCGTGCATGTGTCCGAAACTGTCCGAAAGTGTCCGGATTTGTCCATCTGGTGTCCCAGTCTGCCTGCCAAAAGGCCGAAACAGCCCCGGATTGCCGCTGGGTGACGCCTTCCAAACGCCTTCCAGCCTGTGCCATGTCTCATCTGTGAAACCAAGACGCTGCGGCCCTCAACCCGCGCTGCAGCCAGAGACAGGGGAGTGACATGGCAAAACTCAAGACACGTCTGACCGAAATGTTCGGCGTAGAAACACCGATCTGCATGGGCGGCATGACCGGCGTGGGCTACGGCGAACTCGTGGCTGCTGTTGCAAATGCAGGCGCTCTCGGCTTCATCACGGCTCACATGTTCAAGTCCGGCGAAGAACTCCTCGCCGAGATCGAGAAAACCAAGAAGCTCACCAACAAGCCTTTCGGCGTAAACCTCACGCTGCTGCCCTCGATCAACCCGATTCCCTATGACGAATACCGCGAAGCGATCATCCACAGCGGCGTCAAAATCGTCGAAACGGCTGGTCGCGCGCCCACCGACCACCTGCCGCGCTTCAAGGAAAACGGCGTCAAGGTCATCCACAAATGCACCTCGGTTCGCCACGCGGTTTCCGCAGTAAATAAAGGTGTTGATGTCATCTCCATCGACGGTTTCGAGTGCGCTGGCCATCCTGGTGAGGATGATGTCGGCCTGATCGTTCTGCTGCCCGCTACCGTTGATGCGGTGGACGTGCCCGTCATCGCCTCGGGCGGTATGGCAGACGGCCGCGGTCTGGCGGCGGCCATCGTGCTGGGCGCAGACGGCGTCAATATGGGCACCCGCTTCTGCGCCACCGTGGAAGCCAAGATCCATGAAAACGTGAAGAAAAAGATCGTTGAGAACAACGAGCTCGACACGGTTCTCGTTGGCCGCTCGCTGCGGAACACGGCGCGCGTCGCAAAGAACGACATCTCCGTTCAGGTTGCTGAAATCCAGAGGGATCCGACCAAGACCTTCGCGGACGTGAAGGAACTGATGGCCGGTGTCCGGGGCCGCGAAAACGTGCTGCGCGACGGTGACATGGACGGCGGCATCTGGACCACCGGTCAGAGCCAGGCGCTGATCCATGATATTCCGACCTGCCAGGAACTCGTCAGCAACATCATGAAGCAATACGAGCAGGCCCGCGCCCGTATCCTCTGATCGCGGTAGGGCATTGTAATTGGAAAGAAAGCCGGGCGCGCATTTCTGCTGCCCGGCTTTTTTGTGCGTGTGAAAACGGCGTCAGTCGGGCGCCGCCGGCGTTTCCGGCGGATCCTTGAGAATCTTCAGAAGGCCTGCCGGCGACAGCGTTTCAGGCTCGCCCTGGCCAGCCGGGCGGCGCACCACCACGCGCTCAACTGCGGGGGGCGGCCGCATCACAGGCCTCGCCGGATCATGGAACGGGTTGGCATCATACATGCCGTCAAACGCGGGATCCGTCAGATAGCTCGGCAGGCGCGCGAGCACCGGCGCATCGCCTGAAAGCTGCAGCAGCATCTCGTGATCGGCCAGATCCAGCAGCCTTTCGGCAGGACGGAAGCCGACTATCGCGGCCATCGATTCTGCCGCCAGCATGGTGTTGGCCCCGAAACACTGCACGGCCCGGCAATTGTTCACCATCGTCTGCCAGTCATCGGGATAAAGGTTGCGAAGCTGGCTTGGGTCCTGCCAGAAACTCCAGGTCTGCAGGCCATAGCCTCGCATCAGCGTCACCGCCCGGCGCAGCGGCGTGAAAGTTCCCAGCTGCGCGGCCTCGTCCAGGAGGAACAATGTGGATTTTTCCGGTCGCGCATTCCGCCGTGTGATCAGGGTCATCAGCGTATGCACCCACAGGCGCAGCAGCTTTCCGTGGCTGTCGAGCATATGCGGCGGCAATACCAGATAGATCGACAGCGGATCGCCCCTCGTTACCGCGTCCAGTTCGAAGCCGGTCGAAGCTAGGCTCTTCGTGATTGCGTCGCCTCGCGCCACCTCGACAATGGACTGCGCAAAGGAAAGGATCCCGCCCAGCGTAGACACAGCGCCCAGCCGTAGCATCTGCCCGATCCGGACCGCCTCGGAATTGCGCGACCGCTCGAGCGCGCCCAGCACCGTCGTGGCGCTGGAAAGCGTGGAGGCAGGATTTTCCGCCATCTGAGAGTAGATGCCCGCCTCGCCCATCGCCTGCGCCACGAGTTCGCGGACGGTCCCGAGATGCCGGCGGGCTGGCGGCAGATCAGACACAACATGCAGCATCACGCCAAGAACAAAGGTTGCTCCGCGTTCGGACCAATAGTCGCCGTCATTGGTGTTGCGGCCCATCCGGTTGTCGATCATCGTGGCAATGATGGCCATGGCATCGTCCACCAGCGTCGGCCCGGACGGGTCCAGCAGATCCAGCGGGTTGATCGGCGTGGAGGGAAGACCGGTCACGCCGATGGGATCTACGATCGCCACCGTATGGCCAAGCTCCTTCCGGCGCCGGGCGGTAATCAGGGCGTTTTCACCCTTCGGATCGATCACGATCAAGGGCCCGTCAAACCGCAGAAGCGCAGGGACGATGCAGCCGACGCCTTTGCCCGCACCGGTCGGGGCAATGGTCATCAGATGCCCCTCCATCTCCATCAGGATCGGGTCGATATATCCCGTCGCAGGCGTGCATTCCGGATCACCGAAAGAAAAGCCGATCGGCGTTTTCTTGTGCTCAAGTTCCATCGACCAGCCGACGAGCAGTCTGTTGCCCCCAACCTCTGACGGCAATTCGAGTTTTGACTGAACAGGCACCAGATCCAGCATTTTCCCCCCAGGGTCAGTTTCGGCTGACGATCATGGGTCCGATGAGGCCTTCCTCCCGGACCGGTAATTCTGCCAGCAGCACGTCATCATCGATCATTTCCACAATTCCCTGTGGAAAGACTGCCATTACAGCCCGGAACAGGCTGCAACCATAAAGGACTGTGCCGGTATAGTGCGCCAGTGCCTTGGTCTCTTCTTCCGGCTCTATCTCGATAAATGGGCTGAGATCAGCGTGGGCAGCGACCTCTATGCCTTCAGGTAGCAGGCGTGCCTGCAACTCTTCCTGCGCGGCGACCGGCTGAAACCGTCCTTCGCTGGCATGTACCCAGTTCATGAAGAGATGCAGATAGTCCAGCCGCTGATGATGTGTTTCTAGCAGCGGCGGCAGATCCATATTGAGCTCATGAATGACTGCGGACGTGCCGTTGAGCAGGGCCATGCCATCTTCATGCACGATAACATTGATCAGCCCCGGACGCCCGTAACCGGCATGTGCTGCCAGTTCGACCAAAACGGTGTCTTCATAGCAGGCAAGGTTGCGAACTCGCGCCCGGTCAACGCTCCAGTCGATGGCCAGGTTTCTGATATCGCGTTCGTCTTCCAGCCATTCGCAGATGGCCATGATGGTACTTAGGGCCATATCCCCGGAAAGATTGCGCCAGTTGCCAGGAATGATCGGCGGCGCGGTCCAGCCCTCATAGCGGGGCTGTGACAGCGCAAACCGAAGTTGTTCAATCTGAGTTGGCGTCATGTCTGGGCTTTATAGCAACCCGGATAGTTTTGCCTACCGGGAGATGAACGGCGCTGGAACGTGCAGGCGCAGGCAAGCCCAAAGAAGAAACGGAAGGGCCGGTTCGGCCCTCCCGATCTGTTTGCGGCTTATTTTGCGTCGGCGTAGAGGCTGTTCACCTCGTTCCAGTTCACAACATCCCACCAGGACTTCAGATAATCGGCGCGGCGGTTCTGATATTGCAGATAGTAGGCGTGTTCCCACACATCGACCGCCAGCACGGGCGCGCCCTTCACGGCGGCGACATCCATCAACGGATTGTCCTGATTGGGGGTAGAGGTGATCTTCAGCCCCTCATCGGTCACGACGAGCCAGGCCCAGCCTGACCCGAATTGACCCGTCGCTGCCTTGTTGAACTCCGCCTTGAACGCGTCCATCGATCCGAAAGTGGCGTCGATATCGGCAGCAAGCTCGGCAGACGGTGTGCCGCCTTGGCCCGCAGGCGCCATGAGTTTCCAGAAGAGGCTGTGATTGTAATGGCCGCCGCCATTGTTGCGGATCGCAGGGGAAAGCGTCGAGATTTTTGCCAGCAGCGCTTCCAGCGGCTCGGCCGCCAGTGCCGGCTCGGAGGCCAGCGCCGCATTCAGGTTGTTCACATAAGCGGCGTGGTGCTTGCCATGATGGATTTCCATGGTCTTGGCATCAACGGCGCCTTCCAGCGCGTCATAGCCATAAGGCAGATCGGGCAGGGTGTATGTAACGGTCGTTTGCGAAGCGGCGGGCGCCGCAGGCTCGCTCGCGAGAGCCGTGGTGCCCATGCTGGTGCAGGCGACGGCCCCCAGGGCTGCGGTGGCGATGGCGAGTGTTCTCAACATGTGATCTTCTCCCTGATCTGAAAGCAGTTCGTGAAAATAACGCGGCGCAATATATGCACCCCGCCCATATGGGGCACGCAGGCATCGAGGTCACGGTTCAAATTACGAAACGTCAGCCTGTAGTCAGTCAACTGCCTTGGAAAATCGCATCCGGGGCCCGATTGTTCCCACCTCACAGGATTGTGAAGCGGGCGGCCATTCCTCACGCGTCTGCCCACATTCTGATGAGGTTGGCTTCAGTCTTGGCCAGCGTCAGCAATTCTGCAGAACCAGCCGGAAAGGCGCGCGCCAGGCCCACTTTCAGGTTTGCGATGTCAAAGAGGATCGCGCGTTGGGCTGCATCCCGGATGGCGCTCTGAATCCAGCTGACAAATACATATCGCTCTCCGGAGATCACCGGAGCGACGCGATGTAACTCCGTAGACGGATAAATAACCATGCTGCCCGCAGGCAGCTTCACTGACTCTGTCCTGAACACAGTCTCGATTTCAAGTTCGCCGCCCTCATAGGCTTCGGGGGGCGAAAGAAACAAAGTGAAGGAAAGGTCTGTGCGTAACCGCGCGTCGCCTTTGCCCATAACGGGATTGTCGATGTGCAGGCCATAAGTGTCGCCAGCGCCGGTGCGGCTGATCAGGGGCGGCGCAAATTTCAGCGGGCGGGCATAGGCTTCCACCACCGGATGACGCTTTACGGTGTCCAGCAGCATGTCGCGCACTTTGGTGCCCGTCCGGCTGGTGAGGTCTGCCTGCTGGTTCTGCTTCACGCGGCGCGCGGTCGCTCCTGCGGTCTTGCGGCCATCTTCCCATCGCAGCTCGGCGAGCGCTTTTGTAGCCTCCGACAGCACCTCAGGGCTCAGTACGTTTTCAACGACAATCATCTCAGGCCTTCGGCGCCTCTGGTCTTGCGGCGCAGCTCCATTTGCTTTAACTGCAACTCATTCTCAATCACAAACAACATATGCGGAGCGCATGAATGAGCAAGTCGTACAGAGCCTGGACCGGTCTTGGCCTTGGCCTCGCCCTTATTTCTACCGGGCTTGGCGCCTGCGGAAAGGCCACGCCCCCTGCGGCGGATGCGCCCGAAGCGGCTGCGGAACAGTCTGCTGCAACGGCTCCGGCGCCCTCCTTTGAGGAAGCGGTCGAGGCGGTGGCCTCCGGCGGGGAAGGCGAAGGCGGCATTTCGCTTGATCAGGCCGCGACCGACCCGGTCATCTATGGGGCAGCCCTGGGCGTGACGGAAGCTCACGTCATCGCGGCGCGCGACGCCTTCGCGCTGGGCGAAAAAGACGCTGCCGCCGAGATGTTTGCCCACCCGGTCAGCGAAGTGCTGATCGAGCTGGAAGACCTGTTCAAGGCGCGCGGCGTGACGCTGTTCGACAATCTGCTGCTGGAGGCCTCTCAAGCCGTGATGGCGGGCGAAAGCGCTGAGCAGATCAGCGCGCGCACCGATGCGATCATTGCGGCGCTACGCGCAGCGGGCACCAAGGCGCCGGAATCTTCGCGCAGCCCGGTTTCCATCCGCGCTGCCATCGCGGCGGATCAGGCAGACCGCGCCGCCGCCATGTACCGCATCGCCAGAGAAGCTAGCACCTACGAGCCCTATCTGGACGGTTACGGCTTCTACAAGGCGGGCCTTTCCCTCTTCAAAGATCAGGAAACCCAGATCACCGCCGCAAACCCGGCAGGCGCCGCAGCCCTGAACGAGGCTTTTGCCGAGCTCGCCAAGGCATATCCGGATGCGGCCCCTCAGGCTGAACTGAACGCGGATCTCTCGGCAATCACGGTCGCAGCCTCCAGCGCCGTGCTGGCCAACAGCCACTGACCCGGCCCGCCCGGCCTCAGGACATGAATGAACAGGCCGGGCGCGTCCCGGCCTGTTTCATTTGGTCCCGTAATAATCGCAGAGCGTATCGATCAGGGCTTGAGAGATGCCCGGACGGCACCGGTAATAAATCGTCTGGGCGTCGCGGCGGCTTTCCACCAGCCCGGCCGCGCGCAATTTGGCCAGGTGCTGGGAGACTGCAGACTGGGATTGCCCCGTCATCTCCGCGAGTTGGTTGACGGGCAGTTCCCCCTCGCTCAGCGCACACATGATTTTCAGCCGGGTTTCGCTGGCCATTGCCTTCAGGACGCCAGCCGCTTCGTGAACCCTTTCGGTGACCACGGCAACGCTGCTCGCCCTTTTGCGCTTGGCAATTGCCATCAAATGTTCTCCTCGGAAGGACCAGACTGGTGCGTAGACGAGGTGGGGCGCTTCTGCGCACCTGTCCAGCCCGCCAGATGGGAAAACTCAGGCCAGGCCAGCAGTTTGCGCAGCCAGCCACAATCCGATGACGAGGAATAGAAGCGCGGCGATCATCCGCACAACCTTCAGGGGGACACGCCGGATCAGCTCATTCCCCAGGAAGACCGCAGGCACGTTGGCCAGCATCATGCCCAGCGTCGTGCCCATGGTCACCATCAGGAGGTCATTGAACCGGGCACTGAGGGCAACAGTTGCCAGCTGGGTCTTGTCGCCCATTTCCACGAGGAAGAAGGCAATCACTGTCGTCACGAAGGCGCCAAAGCGGGCGGGTTTTTCCTCGATATCGTCGAGTTTGTCGGGGATCAGCGTCCAGGCGCCCATGGCGATGAACGACGCCGCGATCAGATACCGGAACCAGTCGCCTTCCAGAAAGGCAGCAGCCTGCGCCCCGACAAAGGCCGCCAGGAAGTGGTTGGCAAGCGTGGCCACCAGAATACCGAGAATGATGGGGACGGGGCGCTTGAATCGAGTTGCCAGAACAATGGCCAGCAGCTGGGTCTTGTCGCCAATCTCGGCGAGCGCGACCACGGCGGTCGAGGTGAAGAGTGCTTCCACGAGGATAGTCTCCGGGCCGGGCAGTTGTTGATTCCAACGACATCGCATCCTCGCCCGGCAAGGCAGGAGGCAATGTCATTGGTCTCGCCCGAACGGTATGACCGCTCCTTCCGCACCATGGCCTCTCGACCAAGTATGTTGACGCGGAAGCCCACCTTGCGGTGGCTGGCTACTCCCCAGATGACGCGTGCCGATTATCCCGGAAGCGCCGCCCATGCAAGAGCCGCGGGAAAGTCCGTCACGAGGATGAACTGAAAGACTGGCCAGGCGGCCCAAACCGGTAGAATCTGAATACAAGCCCGATGGACAGGCGAATGTTACTTTATTACATTTGTGGTCAATTCAGTATTAGGTGGAATGAGGTGTTGTGTGGTCAGGTCTTTTGCGGCGGCGGTTCTGGTTTTCCTGCTTGCTGCGTGTGGCGGCGGCGCGCCTGACGGTCAGGATGGCGCCCCAAGCGAACCTCCTCCGATGCCAGAAGGCGCCGTCAGTGAAACCTTCGAGCGGCCATCTCCCTCCGCCTACGTCAGCGTGCCGGAGCAGGCAGCCCCCGAATCGGGTGGCGAGAACGGTTATTGGGGCGTCCGGGAAGGAGAGGCGCTTCCCATCATTTGGGAAGACCTGATGCCCCAAGGGGCCGGCGAAGCGCTGGAGCAGGAGTATGCCGAATTCTACAAGGCGCTGGAGGCTCGGTATGCCAGCCAGCCAATGGAGATGATCGAGGAAGGATCGGAGCTTGATTACATGCCGCAACTGGGCGGTTTCGACACCGTTCCCGAACTGGACGGCATGCTGATCCGCATACCCGGCTATGTGGTGCCCTTTGATTTCAACCTGAAGAACAGGCAGGCGGCCTTCCTGCTCGCTCCCTATATGGGGGCTTGCATCCATACTCCTCCGCCGCCTCCCAATCAGATCATCTATGTCGAGGCCGATCCTGCCGTGAAGATCGATGACATATGGACCGCCTATTGGCTGGAAGGGACGCTGACGGCGCAGACGCAGGAAAGTGACCTGGCCGCTGCCGCTTACACGCTGACGCTCACCAAGATCGAGCCTTACGGCGTTCCCTGAACATCTTGGAAAAAATGGTGACCCGAAAACGCCCGTCTCTGCGCCTTAAGTGATGAGGGCAAATGTGCCCTCAGCTCTGCCTTGTGCCCATGCCGGGCAAGGGGCACGTCAGGAGAGACTTGCCATGCTGCGTGCGCTGATCGTTGCCCCGCTTCTGATTATTCCGGTGTGCCTCTACCTTCTTGTCTCGCTGACAGCAGGACAGGGGGGGACGCAAGCAAGACTGGACGGCGCATTGTTCAGTCTACCCATGATGTCCGGTGGCCGGTTTGTGTTCGCTTTGGGCGACCTTGTCCTTCTGATCGGGCTCATCTTCCTGTTTGTCGAAATCCTCAAGGCAGCGCGCACGAAGGGAGACGCCATCGTCAATCATTCCCTTTCGATGGTTTTGCTGTTGTTCAGTGTGATCGGGTTCTTGGCATTTCCGGGCTTTGGAACGTCAGTCTTCTTTCTGCTGATGGTCATGACCTTGCTGGATGTCGTCGCCGGGCCCATCGTCAGCATCGTTGCCGCCCGCCGCGATTTCGGAATCGGGGAAAATGTCGGCGGCTAGGTCTCAGTTCTTGCAGGACAGTGCTCGAAGGGGGGCAATTTTCTCTTCCTCCCATCCCGCGGTCGTATCTTCCAGCACGGCTTTCACGTCGAAATATCCTTCCGCCCGCCTGACCAGCCCGCAAGACCAGGCCCGCGCCGGATCGTCCGCATCAATCTCCGCGCCTTGCGAAAGAACGTTCAGCAGGCGGACCTGGTAGAACTTGTCTTCCGGAAACTGCTGCACCAGCCCTTCCATGAGACGGGCTGCCTCATCCGCGGCCATGTGTGCCGCACTGATATTCCCAGACCTGAACTCAGCGGTCGCGAGCTTCTGCAACATCGCAGACAGCCCTTCCGGGCCGCCGGCATCCTCTGGATCATCGGCCATGATTTCCCGCGCAAGGGCAACGGCCTGCTCGGCGCTCGCGCGGCTCCTTGCCATATCCCCCGCCAGGCGCGAAGCAGTGGCCATCTCGCCATGGGCGACCATCAGCTGCGTTTTGAAATAATAGTTTTCCGGTTTCTCGGCCAGCTGCGCCGCACGCAATGTTATGGCTGTGTCCAGCGGTTCGAGCGCCTCCGCGCCGCGCTCTGCGCCGGTTAGCAGCATCGCTTCCTGCATGGCGAAATAGGCCTGCATCTCCTCTCCGCTGCCGATGCGCGCCACCATCTCCAGCGTCAGCTCCGATCGCCACTGGCGAACCTTGGTCAACGCCTCTTCCGTACGCTTCTCGGCAGTCAGCAACTGAAGTTCATCAGTCCGGATGCTCCAGAAGTGGCGAAGAATAGGGCCTTCCCCTTCGCTGCCGAGCGTAAGGCCGCGTTCGGCGAGATTCCGGGCCCGGTCATTGGCCTGATGCGCCGTCACCAGATCGTTCTTGTGGTAGAGATACTGCATCGTCAGCATACGCTCGACCATCAGAAGTTCGGCAATGGCCGTTTTATCATTGGGGTTCTGCTCCAGCGCGCTGTTCAGAGCCTTCTGCGCATCCAGGAACAGCTGCATGGACACTTCGTTTTCGCCCAGGTTTGCGATGCCGATGCCGCCATAAAGGTCGGCCAGCCGGGACGTAATGATGCCCACCTCGATCAGAACTTGCTCTGGCGCATCCTTATCGAGTTGGAGGCTGTCGATGTAATCCTTCACCACGCCGGCAAGCGCTTTGCGCGCTTCCATTGATCCTGAGATCTTTTCTGTCTGGTCGTACACGTCGAAAACCAGCGTGCGGCTGAGTTCCCGCGCCTGGGTAAAGCGCTTGTTCGCGATGGCGAGCGCGGTTTCAGCGCGGTTGTACTGTACCACGGTCGTGGCCAGCGCCGCGCTAAGCCCGATGATCACCGCCGCAATCGATGCCACAGTGATGCGGTGGCGGGCCACGAATTTCCTGAACCGGTAAACACGGCTCCCGCTGTAAGCCGCCACCGGCTTGCCGGAACGCAGGGCACTGATGTCTTCATTGAGGGCGTCGACGGAAGCATAGCGGTCTACAGGCTCCTGCGCCGTGGCGCGCTTGATAATCGCCGTCAGCTCGGGTGATCGCTCTTCCGGTTTCAACAGGTCCGCCAGCAGTTTGCCCAGCGAATAGATGTCAGACAGCGTATTGGCAGCCGCCCCGCGCGTACGTTCCGGCGCGGCATAGCCCGGCGTATAGCTCATCGCGTCCTTGCTGCCGGGCGGGTTGAACCGGGCAGGGGGCGATCCGTCGGGAGATTTGGAAATTCCAAAGTCGATCAGCTTGACCAGGCCGGCCTTGTTCACCAGCACGTTGGAGGGGGTTATGTCCCTGTGAATGACCAGGTTCTGGTGGGCAAACTGCACAGCGCCGCAAAAGCTCTGAAACAGATCCAGCCGTTCACGGAGGGAAGCGCCGGTTCGCTCTACCCAGACCAGCAGAGGCTCGCCGTCCACATATTCCATGATCATGTAGGGGGAGCCGTCGGCCATCTCCCCGCCATCATAGAGGCGCGCGATGTTGGGATGGTTCAGCGCCGCAAGGATCTGCCGTTCCCGCTCAAACCGCTCAATGAGGGCCTCGGAGAGAACGCCGGGCCGGATGATCTTGATGGCGACGGTATGATCGAAATTGCCGCTCGCCCGCTCGCCCTTGTAAACCGCGCCCATGCCGCCCTGGCCGATCGTCTCGATAATGCGGTAGGCGCCGACCTGTTCGGGCGCTTCCGGCTCAACCGTATCCTGGCGGGCGCCGCCGGTCTTCAGGGCGCCCGGATGGGCGCGCTCGGTCGCCAGCAGGCCCAGCACACGCTTTTCCAGCGCCGCGTCTCCGGCACATTGGCTGCGTACCCAAGCCTCCCGTTGATCGGAGGGCATGTCGAGAGCCTGCGAGAGGAGTTCGAGGGCGCGGCGTTCAGTCGATCCGGTGCTCATCCTGCTTTGCTTCATTGAGGCAATCCAGCAGCCAGGCACGCGCCGCCCGCCAGTTGCGTTTCACCGTGGCTTCAGAAACGCCCTTGATGGCGGCGATATCTTCCAGCGTCATCCCCCCGAAATAGCGCAACTCGACGATTTCGGCCTTCTCTTCGTCGATGACGCTGAGCCGGATAAGGGCCTTCTCCAGCACATCCATCTCGATCCGGTCGGCACTGCCATCGGAGAGGCGGGACACCAGGGTCACTTTCTGATGGTGGCGCTTGTCGGACCTTTTCTTGCGGGCATGGTCGATCAGTACCCGCCGCATGGCCCTGGCCGCCAGCGCCAGGAAGTGAACCTTGTCGGCCCATTCAATCTGGTCCACCCGCATCAGGCGAATGACGGCTTCGTTCACCAGGTCTCCGGTCGAAAGGGACAGGTTGCGTTCAGAGCGGATCAGGCCCGCCGAAATCTGCCGGAGTTCGGAGTAAAGCTCGGTGAACAGCCGGTCGCGCGCGGTCAGGTCGCCCGCCCGCCAGGCATCCAGCAATTGCTTGGCCGATATGTCACCCGGTTGGCTCATCGCCACCTCCCGCTGCGAAACTGTCGCAAATTCCGTGCCGCGACAAGGCGCAGCGCCTGCTCTGGAAATATTTTTCGGAGATTGTGACCGGAAATCCCGTGATCTCGCGCCTTCAACATCAGAAGCGAATTAGCTGAAGGCGCCTCAGATGGAACAGACCCTCCAAGAGACATTGCAACAGATTCCCCCCGAAGCGTGGCCAATCATTGAAATCCTTTTCAATGTCACGATGGCGGCAGCAGGCATCTGGCTTGCCCTGACAGTCTTCGTCATCTGGAGACGGCATGCGTCGAATCTGACGCCCGTCAATGCCACCAGCAAGAACAACAAGGCTCAGCCCGACTTTCTGAAGGTGGACCAGAAAGCCAGGGCCGAGGCGATCAAGCGCGGGGACCTACACGAAAGAGCGCTTGACCGGCGAGACGCGGAAGAAGCCAGGGCAGAGGTCAAAGCCAATTCCGCGCCTCGCCGTGAGCCTTTGACGTTCGCTCAGCGGATCGCCGGCCTCGTAACCTTCGTGATGTCCGTGTTCACCCTGTTTTCGATCGTCACAACCTCGATTTTTACCGTCTCCCGCATGGGAGACATGGTCGGGGAAATGTCGGCGGTAGATCGCATGGTTTCGATCGTCATGGCGCATCCGATCCCGGTGGCGGTCTGCGTGCTGATCATCTTCGCCCGCGTTTACACCCAGTTTTTCATGACCGCTAAGAAGGAGGGCTAATCCATGGCCTCGATGCCTCTTGTCCTGACTGACCCGAACCTTCTTGCCGAATTCGTGCGGGAAGCTGAATTCAAGACCTTCTTCGAGAAGCGCTTTGCCACTCCGCCAGATCTTGCCGCCCTGCTGTTCAAGAATGGCCAGCTTATCGACAGCTTCGTCGGCGCCCACTTCTCCGTCGGTGGCCTGGCGAATGCCATCAAGGGTGTGGTCGGCGGATCAACGCATATCGCCATCCTGCTGGCAGACCTGAAACCCTTCAGCGTCAATATGAGCTTCCAGGGCGTTTCGCGGGACAATGTGGAAGTCGGCGGGCTCTGCACATTCGAGTTGCAACTCAACCCCGACAAGCCGTCCAACATCCTCGGCCTGATGCGCGGCGTCGCGCGCAATGAGCGGGGTTCGGAGAAGGAAAGCGAACTTCCCGGCCGCAAGGCGCTCACCACGCTCGACATTCTGGAGCGTCTCGCGCCCCATGTGTCCGACCGCGTGCTGGAGGCTGTGATCAGCCGGACTGACGCTGGTGACATGCGCGGCAATACCGGATTGCAGGACAAGATTCAGGCCGACATGATGCAGGAAGCTGAGCGCGTGCTGGGCGATCTCGGCGTGCTGGTCCGCGCTGTCTCCGTCGAGTGGGCGCTCAACAGTGTCGAGATGGAAGCCTTCAAGCGCGCCCAGATCGACCGGGATCAGGAAGCGCTGGATTATCAGCTCCAGCTTCTCAAGCGCGAGATGTCCCGCGAGGCTGAAGCCACCCAATTCAAGCTCGAATCCTCCGCAGACCTCGCAAAGATCCAGGCCGCGACGGATGACGAACTCGCCCATATGGTCCTCGACAGTGAGGTGCGCTTCGTCGACGCCCGCGAGGCTGTCACGCGCCGTCACGAGATGGAAGCCCTCGCTCATGAGGTGGAAGTTCTGCGTACTGAACGTGCGGCCAAGGTGGAGATAGAAATCGCCGATGCCGGCCATCTCATAGACCTGACCAGGGAAGCGGCCCGCCTGCGGAAAACCGAAATCGAGATTGAAGAGCTCGATGCCCGCCATGTTCAGAACCTCAAGAAAATGGGGGTAATGACCGATCTCGAGTTGAACGAGCGCCGTCAGCGTATGGAACTGGACATCGCCCGCCTCGCTCAGGAACAGGCGGCGCGAAATCTCGAGACCATGATGAAGCTGGAGGCTGCCGGCGACGACCGGACTGCCCAGCGCGGCATCCTCGTTTCGAAATCCGATACGGAAAATAAGGTCGCCCTTATGAAAGCTGAGGCTGACGCGCGCACCGCGCAGCTGATGGCGGGCTCGAAAATGACGCCGGAACAGATCCTGGCGATCAATGCCGGTCTGTCGCCCCAGGTGGCCGAAGTCCTCAAGGAGCAGGCGCGGGCCCAGGCCGGCAACAGCCAGGAATCCATGGAAATCATGCGGGAACTGATCAAGGGCGCTTCGGAAGAGCGTGCCGTCAGCCGTCAGCATGAGCTGGACATCCTCAAGGCCGGCATGACCGGCGCCACCGGTGTCGCCCATGGCGCCGGAGGCAAAACCGGTACAACGCCCGAAAGCTTTGGCGAGAATGCAGCCAATGTCGATTGCCCGAAATGCGGCAGGTCGCTGCCCGCAAAGGCGAATTTCTGCACCGGCTGTGGCCACAAGATGCGGACTTGATCCCATGTCCATCGTCACCTCCCGCAACACTGGGCCGCAACGGACACAGGCGGAGTGTTGCTACACTTCGGCGCTGGACCGTGACGCGACTTTCTGCGGAGATTGCGGAAAGCCGCTGATGCGATGCATGGCAGCCGAGGAGTGCGCGGGCCTTCTGGATGATCGGGGCCTCTGCACGGTCTGTGTCGCGCCCTATCTGCAAGTGGATGCCGGCGCGCTGACTGTCGCAAAGGTCGGCGGCGCGGTGGCGCTTCCCATGTCCATCGGCAATCTGTCTGGCGTGCAGCGGCCTCTTTTCGTCACAGGCCTCTGGAGCCGTGAGGCCTCCGGTCCGTGGCGGGAGGAAAGTCTCGGCTGGGAGCGGCTGGATGCCGGCGAATCCCGCCCCCTCAGCATCGTTGCAAACCAGATCGAGCGGGCCGGAGCCCACGGCCTTCAATTGCTGGTCGCGATGGCCAGCCGCTGGCGCTGGCGCCAGGAAAACTTTGCCTTCACCGCAAACCTCACCCTGATGGTGGAAGACCCGAACTCTGAAAAGGGGCCGGTCGTCAATATTGGGGGCGAAAGCGCCGGGCATGGAAACCTCGTCTACATATCCGGAAAGAACGATGCTCGGCCGGCCATTCAGCAGACGGATCAGGCTGTCGCGCTGCCTCTGGTAAGAGCGGAGCGGGAAGAGCGCCGCCTGGGCTTGCGTGGTATCGACGCCGATAACTGGGTGCCGAGAAACGCCGAATTTTCTTGGCTCGGCTTTGGCGAGGGCGACGCGCCCTTCAACGGACCGATCATGACACAGGACGGCATGCTCGCCATCGGCCGCAGCCGCACCCGCCGCCAGGGCGGGGACGGCGATGTGCGCCTGCTGGTCTTCGGGGCCTCAGACGAACTGGACGAATCCGCCAGCCTGCTCATCTCGCGCCGCCATTTTGAACTTTATATCGAGTCTGACCGCCTGATCCTGCGCGTAACCGCCGGCAGCGGGCTGCGCGTCAATGCCAATGCTTACGGCGAAGGCAAGATCGTCCGGCTCGCCGACGGCGATGTGATTGCGCCCCTGGTGTCCTCGCCGGAGAGGCTCGGTCTGCGGGTCAGCTTCCGTGTCGAGCATGGCAGCGCCCGGCAGATAATTTTTCAGCGCCTTTCTCAAGTCCGGAAGTAGGGGCACCCCATGACAAAATGCAGAAATTGCGGCGCGCAACTCAATTCCGGTGACCGGTTCTGCCCGGAGTGCGGCGCCGATCAGCAGGGGAGCAGCCTTGAGGCGCTGATGACCATTGGCGGCCTGGAAACGATGGATCCATCCCAGGCGCGCCCCACTGAGCGCGAAGGCATGCGCGATCTTTCTCCCGGTACGGAATTTTCCGGGCGGTACATCATCGAGAGTATCGTCGGGAAGGGCGGAATGGGTGTCGTCTATCGCGCGCATGACAAGTTGGCCGACAAGGCAGTTGCGCTGAAGCTCATCCGGCCTGATCGCCTCGCCGGGCAGGGGGCCATCAAGCGCTTGATCTCGGAAGGCATCACCGCGCGGGATATTCGCCATCACAATATCGTGGCGGTCTACGATGTGGGCGAGACAGAAGGGCAACCCTTTGTATCCATGGAGTTCATCAAAGGGCAGTCCCTGCGCGACTGGCACCGGGACAAGATCCGTCAGCGTCAGGACATACCGCTGCGGGTCGCTGCACGCATCATCGCAGAGGTGCTTGATGGTCTTGCCGCGGCGCATGGCGCAGGTGTGGTGCACCGGGATCTGAAGCCTGAAAACATCATGCTCATTGACGAGCCGGCCGAGGCCGCCTCACCGTTGAAAATTCTGGATTTCGGGATTGCCCGCGCAACATCCGGCGCCATGGACTCGGGCACCGGAACTGGCCTTGGAACCCCGCGCTATATGGCGCCTGAACAAGTCACCGCTGCTGATAGTGCCGGGCCTTCCGCCGACATCTATTCCCTGTCGGTGATCTTCTACGAACTGCTCGTGGATGTTCTGCCCCAGGGACATTGGCAGCCGCCATCGGGCGGGCGGTCAGATGTGCCCAAGACCATCGACGCGCTGATCGAGCGCGGCCTTTCCAACCGCCCGGCAAATCGTCCGCAAACGGCAAAAGAATACCGCAAGCAGCTTGTCGATGCGGTCAATGTGGGCCCGGCCTATGTCCCGGAAACTAAACCCGAACGAACGCCGGTAACGGGCGGAAGCGGCGGTATGTTCAAATGGATCGGTATCAGCAGCGCGGCGGCCTTCGCCCTGTTCCTGCTGATCGCAGTCGCGGGCGCAATTGGAAATGAAAATGGCGGCGGTGGGAATGGCGGCGAAGGCGGCGCCAACTCTCCCTATGCCAGCCTCAGTGGCCGCTGGGACGATGGCGCCGGAAACATCTACAATGTCAGCGTTTCCGGCAACGGTGCCTTCTCCGGAACCGGCCAGAGCAGTTATGGCTACAACCTCCAGATCACTGGCAAGCTGAACGGCACAGCCGGGGACTTCACGCTCAGCGCGCCAGGGGCCGGGTTGAACTATCAAGGGCGGATGCATTGGGATCAGGGCTGCCACATCAGCTACCAGACCTATGACATGTCCGGCTCGTTCGCCGCGCAGGGCCAGATCCACGTAAATCACCCTCCGGGCGCGCCATGCCCCTGATGATCATCGCAACTCTGCACACTGAAAGCCGGGGTTGCCGTCAGCGCTACCCCTTTGCCTAGCCACTCAAATCCTGAACGGAGAAGTCCAATGTCTGGTAACTGGTCTGGTTTCAGCCTCAATGGCTGCCGCTTCGAGCCCAAGCCGTCTGCCGCGCCGACCCTCGCCGCGCCCACCGTCCGCCTGCCGGACCGGGTTGACCTGCGCGTCCATTGCTCGCCGGTCGAAAATCAGCTGCAGACGAACTCCTGCGTTGCCAATGCCGTTATCGGCGCGCTGGAATATCACCATCTCAAAGCCGGCCGTTCACTGACGGATCTTTCCCGCCTGTTCGTCTACTACAATGCCCGGAAGCTGTCGGACTCGACACATCTTGACCAGGGCAGCTTCATTCATCATGGCATGGCCGCCGTGCTGGCTTATGGCGCGTGCGAGGCGGCGCTCTGGCCCTTCAATGAAACGATGGTTACGGCCCTGCCGCCGGAAACCTGCTATCAGAACGCCCGCAACTATGAAGCGGTCCAATATGCCCGCACGCCGCGCGGCGTCCCCGCGCTCACCGCCTTGGCGCATGGTCTGCCCATCGTGTTCGGCATCTTTGTGCCGGGGGAATACTACGATGCTGCCGCAAAAAGTGGCCGTATGCCGCGCCCGGACCAGGTGGTGCCTCAGCGTCCGCCATCAGGCCATGCGATGCTCATCGTCGGCTACGACATGAATGAGCGCGCCTATCTCGTCCGCAATAGCTGGAGCGCTGGTTGGGCAGAGCAGGGCTATTGCTGGATCCCGTTCGAAACGATGGATGCCTGGTCGATGGAAGAAGATTTCTGGACGATCGGTGCTATCGAGGATGCGAAAGGGTTCACCCTGATGGGACCAAGTCTCACCGAGTCCATGAAAGGCGTGGGTGTGTCATCCGAACTGCTCGAAGCCCGGGCCCGCAAACTGGAGAGCCTGCGAACAGGCCTGCGCAGTCAGCTCAACAGCAATCTGGAAACAGCCAAGCGCGACTTCAGGGATCGCTTGCGCGGAAAGTAACCGCGTAAGCAGAAGCCAGCCGCGCTTGTTACAGACGGGCTGATCGGGTCAGCGCGGCTCAGCCGGGCCGGCGGGCAGATCTGTCACCGGGCCCACATCCAGAACGGGGGAGGCGTCAATGTCAGCGGCGTCAAGCAATGAGACAAGCCGCGTCAGCGCCGCGTTGACATAAGCCTGTTCCCAATCGGGCAGCTGCGCAAACCGTGTGCCAAACTCCGCCTGCAGAAGATCCGGCGCCGCCTTCAGAACCAGGCGGCCTTCTGGCGTGATCTGGACTCTTACGGTGCGGCGGTCGGCATCTCCCCGATTGCGCAGAACAAGACCGCGTGCCTGAAGCTTGTCGAGCAGGATGGAGATGGTCGCCTGTTTCAGTCCCGCCGCCCGGGCGAGTTCGCCCGGCTGCGCGCCATCTCGCTGCGCCAGTTCTTTCAGCACAACCAGCTGGGAGGGGGTAAGGCTGGTGTCGCGCGCGAGGGAGCGTGATTGTGCCTCCACAGCCTTGAGAATCCGGCGGAGGGAAATCAGCGCCATTTCGGAGGCGGGATGGGTCGATTCGAGGGAGTCATCTGCGGCGATCATGAGGTTCAATCTAAGTCAATTCCATTGATCAACAAATAATTTGCACATCTAAATATCTGCCAGATACCCTGTCATTTCCAGCGATTATGCTCGTTAACAATGCAACCAATCGCGGGCTTCAGGGTTGACATTCCTGTCAGGATAATAATTTGACGAACAAAATAATAAACCAATGGGAGCCGTCATGCCCGATGAGGCCACCACAATGGATGGAAATGATTCCGTCCCGGACCGAAGTCAGACCGCAGGTGCCGTGATCCAGATCGGATCACCGGTGCCGGAAGATGCGGCTGAAATTCATGCGCTGATTGCCGCCTGTCCGCCACTCGACACCAATTCGCTTTATGCGAACCTGATCCAGTGTACCCACTTTGCTGCATCTTCCGCTGTTGCGCGCCTGAATGGCAAAGTTGTGGGCTGGATTTCCGGCCATCGCCCGCCCGGCAAGGATCACACCTACTTCCTCTGGCAGGTCGCTGTACACGCGGATGCCCGCGGTCAACAGCTGCCCCGCCGGATGCTGGCGGACATTCTCTCCCGCCGCGCGCAGGCGGGCGTCTCGCAGATCGAAACCTCCATCACGCGCGCCAATGAGGCCTCCTGGGGATTGTTCCGCAGCGTCGCGGGCTGGCTGTCGGCGCCGCTGCGAGAAGAGCCCTGGTTCGATCGTAACCGGCACTTCGCTGGCCAGCACGATACCGAATTTCTCGTCACCATTGGCCCATTCCAGGCACCGAAGGCTTCGGGCTGACCGTCAGCCCCCTGTCAAATCAGAGCAAAAAGGAGCCATCAATGGCCTATGAACATGCATCTGCACCCTCGAATATTTTTGAACGCCGCGAGTCCCGCGTGCGCAGCTATTGCCGCTCATTCCCGGCGGTGTTCCGCTCTGCGCGTGGCGCAGAATTGATCGCCGAAGATGACACCCGCTATATCGATTTTCTGGCTGGCTGCTCCACGTTGAACTACGGGCACAACCATCCGGAACTGAAGCGTGCGCTGCTCGATTATATCGAGGCGGATGGCGTGGCCCACGGTCTCGACATGCATACCCGCGCAAAGGCGCGCTTCCTTGAGACTTTCGAGCGCTGCATTCTGAAGCCTCGCGGTATGGACTATCGCGCGCTGTTTCCGGGGCCGACCGGTGCCAACGCCGTTGAGGCGGCGCTGAAGACGGCACGGAAAGTCACGGGGCGGACGAATGTGATCGCCTTCACCAATGGCTTCCATGGTATGACGCTGGGCGCGCTGGCCGCCACCGGTAATTCCGGCAAGCGCGGCGGAGCGGGCGTCCCGCTAACCGGCGTAACGCACGAAGCCTATGACGGCTATTTCGGCCAAGACACCGATACGGCGGAACAGCTGGACCGGCGGCTGTCGGACCCCTCTTCGGGTCTGGACAAGCCAGCAGCCATCATCGTGGAAACGGTGCAGGGCGAAGGTGGGCTGAATGTCGCCTCGGATGCCTGGCTGCGGAAGATCGAGAAGATCGCCCGCAAGCATGGCGCGCTCTTCATCATCGATGACATCCAGGCCGGCATTGGCCGTACGGGCGGCTTCTTCAGTTTCGAGAAGGCGGGCGTCACGCCGGACATCGTGACTCTGGCCAAATCCCTTTCCGGGCTTGGCTTGCCGATGGCGCTGACACTCATCCGTCCCCAGCATGACCAATGGAAGCCGGGCGAACATAACGGCACCTTCCGGGGCAACAACCACGCCTTCGTGACGGCCACCAAAGCGCTGGAGCTCTTCTGGGCCGATGACGCTTTCGAGAAGGAAACGGCCCGCAAGGCAGCGCGTCTGCGCGCAGGGCTGGAAAAAATTGCTGCATCGGCGCCGTTTGCCGGCCATCTCAAGGGCCGGGGCATGATGTCGGGCATCGAGATGGAAAGCGGCGAAGTTGCCGCAGAAATCTGCGCGGCCTGCTTTGCCAATGGCCTCATCATTGAGACCAGCGGCAGCCGGGATGAGGTGGTCAAGGTGCTGGCGCCCCTCACCATCAGTGATGCGCAACTCGATGCCGGCCTCAAAATTCTCGCGGATGCCGTGCGCGCAGTGAATGCGCGTCAGCAGAAATCCGCAGCCTGAAGGAGACAAAAATGATTGTAAGAGACCTCGCAAAGGAAATCCTCACAGAACGCCGCGTCGACAGCGATGGCTGGTCTTCCGTCCGCCTGCTGTTGAAAGATGATGGTATGGGATTTTCCTTCCACATCACCACCATCCATGCCGGTGCCGAGCTCCACATGCACTACAAGAACCATCTTGAGAGCGTGTTCTGCATGGAAGGCACAGGGTCGATCACCGACATTGCAACCGGCGAGACGCACACCATTCGCCCCGGCGTGATGTACGCCCTGAACAAGAACGACAAGCACATCCTGCGGGCTGATGCGGGCGCGCCGATGATGATGGCGTGCGTGTTCAATCCGCCGGTCACAGGCAAGGAAGTGCATGGCGCAGATGGCGCCTATCCTGCCGATGCCGCCCTCGAAAACTCTGCCTGAAGGGAGATATTCCATGATGACGGACACAGAACAGGATCTATATCCTTCCCGCCAGAAACCCCGGCCCGAATGGCTGGAGCGCCGCGACCCCGTGGTGCACGGTCAGCCGGGGCAGGAGCCACCGGTAGACCGTGAGCTGATTGATCAGTTCGTGCGCGATGGCTTTGTCGTGCTGGAAGACGTTTTTTCGCCCGAAGAGGTGAAAGCCCTGACGCGCGAAGCCAACGCCCTGCGCGAGCGTGGGGGCCTGATCCCCGAAAGCCGGATCAGTGAACGCGGAATGGGGGGGGCAGACGCCGTGCGCTCTGTCTTCGCGCCGCATCGCCAGTCAGACGTCTTCGAGCGTCTGGCGGCGGACGAGCGATTGTCAGGTCTTGCCCAGTTTATCCTCGGCGATGATGTCTACATCCATCAATCGCGCATCAATTATAAGCCCGCCTTCCGCGGCAAGGATTTCTACTGGCATTCGGATTTTGAAACCTGGCACACGGAAGACGGTATGCCGCGCATGCGGGCGATCTCGATGTCGGTGATGCTGACGGACAATCACCCCCATTCCGGTCCGACGATGTTCATGCCGGGCAGCCATATGAATTATGTGACCTGCGTGGGCGAAACGCCGAACGAGCATTACCGCGAGTCCCTGAAGAAACAGGAATATGGTGTGCCTGATGGGGATAGTCTCGCCCGTCTGTCAAAGCTCGGCGGTATCGAGGGCCCGGCGCCCAAGGCTGGCTCTGTCGTCGTGTTCGACTGCAATACAATGCACGGCTCCAACAGCAACATCACGCCCTATGAACGCATCAATGCCTTCTTCGTGTTCAATGCTTGGAGTAACCGCCTGCGCGATCCGTTCGGGAATACACAGCCGCGTCCGGAATTCGTGGCCCACCGTCAGGTCAAGGAGCCCATCCGAGCCCTGAAGACCTTGCCGCCATTCCCCGTGGGAGGCCGATAACATGAAACGTACCGTGGAAAAGATCGGCGGCACGTCGATCTCCAATACGCAGGCCGTGCTGGAAAATGTGCTGATCGGTGGCCGCAAGGGCGCAGAGCTTTATAACCGCATCTTCGTCGTCTCGGCCTATTCGGGCATGACAAACCGGCTGCTTGAACACAAAAAATCCGGTGAGGCGGGCGTGTTCAGCCTGTTCTCCGGCGCTGGCAACAAATGGGCGTGGACCGAGGCGCTCGGCGCGGTAGCCGCTGCCATGGAAGAGAAGAACGCCGAAATGTTCGGCGGCGAGCCCGAGCAGGCCGTTGCGGACAATTTCGTGCGGGAACGGATTGAAGACGTCCGTAACTGCCTGATTGATCTGCACCGTCTCTGTTCCTACGGCCAATTCCGGCTGGATGAAAACCTCGCCACCGTGAAGGAAGTGCTCTCCTCACTGGGGGAAGCGCATTCGGCGTTCAACACGGCCCTTCTGCTTCAGAAGCATGGTGTAAATGCAAAGGCTGTAGATCTCACCGCCTGGCGGGACGAGCGCAATCTCACCATGGAAGAGCGGATGCAGGACGCGCTCGACAAGATTGACTTGGAAACAGAACTGCCCATCGTCACTGGCTATGCTAGCTGCCGCGACGGTCTTGTCCGCCAGTTTGGCCGGGGGTATACGGAAGTAACCTTTTCCCGCCTTGCCGCCTTGATCGGCGCGGATGAAGCGATCATCCACAAGGAGTTCCACCTCTCCAGCGCTGATCCAAACCTCGTCGGCAGCGACAAGGTTTGCAAGATCGGCTTGACGAATTTTGACGTGGCCGACCAGCTTTCCAACATGGGTATGGAAGCAGTCCATCCGAAAGCGGCCAAGATCCTGCGTCAGGCGGGCATTCCCCTGCGGGTGAAGAACACCTTCGATCCCAAGGATGGCGGCACGGTCATCTGCGCAGACTATGCGCCGGAGAAGCCGCGGGCGGAAATCGTCACTGGCCTCAAAGGCGTGTTCGCTCTGGAAGTGTTCGATCAGGATATGGTGGGGGAGAAGGGCTATGACGCGGCCGTACTGGAAGCGCTGACCCGTCATTCCATCCGTATCGTGTCGAAATGTTCCAACGCCAACACGATCACCCACTATGTCGAAGGCAGCCGCAAGGCCCTCAAGCGCGCCGCCGCTGACATTGAAGCCCGTCTCACAGGGGCGGCCGTCTCTACCAGCCGCGTGGCGATCGTTTCCGTCATCGGCGCGGACATAAACGTGCCCGGCATCACGGCGCGGGCGCTCACCTCCTTGCATGACGCTGGCGTGCCGCTCATCGGCTTGCAGCAGGTCTCCCGGAAAACGGACATTCAGGCCGTCATCCAGGAGGAGGATTTTGACACCGCCATCTGCGCGCTGCATGAGACGCTTGTGGAGCGGGCGGGCGTTTCTGTCAGGCCGGCCGCGCCGCTGCGCCCGGCGGCGTGATGCAATTCCTCGGCAGGCCGGGGCTGGTCCTGTCGGGACACGGCAGCTTTGCGGCTTACCGGAACATCCTTGTTCTGGTGGCCGCGCTGACGCTGCTTCAGGGCGCCATGGCGGCGCTGGCCATGGTGATGTCGCTGAAACTGCTTGCAGCCGGCGTCGCCGGGGCGGGCATCGGCCTCGTCGCCTCGGCCTATTCCGCCGGGTTTTTGGGGGGAACGCTGATTGCGCCCCACGAAATTCGCCGCATCGGGCATATCCGCACCTTCACCCTCCTGGCGGGCATCTGCGCGCTGGCCGCGTTGATCCTGCCAATTGCGGGGCGTGAAATTGCCGGCTGGGCGCTGCTGCTGGCGCTGGCCGGAGCAGGGGCTGCGGGGATGCTCACGGCGGGCGAAAGCTGGATCGCCAATGCCGCTCCGCCTCAGAAACGCGGCGCCATTCTCGGCTTCTATCATATGGTCTCCAAGACCGGCGCCATCGCGGCGCCTTTTCTTGTTGCTGCCGCGCTCGCGGGTCTTGGCGCCTTCATGGTGGTGGCGGGATTGTTCATCGCCGCGCTGCTGCCCGTCGCGGCGACCAATCGCACGCAGCCCGAACTCGTCGCCGCCAAACCATTCGGGCCCAGACGATTGCTCTCCCTTGCGCCCGCCTCGGTTTTCGCGGCCTTCTGTGCGGGCGCGGTCAATAATTCCGTCGCCCAGCTGTACCCCGTTTTCGCCGCCGCCATCCGGCCTGAAGATGCCGCCGCCTTCTCCGCGCAGCTCAATGGCGCGATCCTTGCCGGCGCCATGATCGGTCTCTGGCCGATCGGTCTGGTCTCCGACAGGTTTGATCGCCGCATCGTCATCGCTGCGGCTGCCGGCATCGGGGCCGTTGCGGCTATCTTCCTCTTCATCACCGCAGCCATCAATATTCCACAGATCACGCTCCTCCTCGCCGCCATCTTCGGCGCCGGCTCGCTCAGCTACTACGCTGTTGCCGTGGCGAATGCGGCAGATCGTGCGGCCCCGGAGGAAATCACGTCGATGATGGCAGGCATCCTTGTCGTCTGGGGTATTGGGTCGGTCATTGGCCCGCTGATTGCCGGTGGCTTTCTCCAGATCATTCCAGGTGGGGGCGGCCTCTTCCTGTTTGCCGGCCTTGCGCTGGCGGGCTTGGCCATCGCTTGCCTCTCCCGCGCCGCCGTTTCGCCGCCTGTGCCCACGCAGGCGCGCGAACCCTTTTCCGTATCCCCGGCCACCAGCCTTGCCATCGCAGAGATCGATCCGCGCGGCGAGCCTGAGCAACCGGATCTGTTTTCCGGGCCCGCCTCCGGCCCACAGGAGGCCGCCCCATGATCACCGCCATCAGCTTCGTCCTTATACTGCTTTCCTTTGTGGCAATCGGTCTGGCCTCTGGCCGAAAGGCAACCGGCAAGCGCAAGGACTACTACCTCGCCAGCAGCAGCGTTGCCCCCTGGCTCGCCGGGCTCTCCGCGGTCGCCACCAACAATTCCGGCTACATGTTCATTGGTGTCATCGGGTTCACCTACCAGACCGGCCTTGCTGCCATCTGGCTGATGTTCGGCTGGATCGTGGGGGATTTCATCGGTTCCAGTTTCATTCACCGCCGCCTGCGCCAGGCCACCGCCCGGACGGGCGAGGCGTCCTTCGCCGCGGTGATCGCCCGCTGGTATGGGGAAAAATTCGGTGTCTGGCAGAAGATTGCTGCTGTCATCATGGTCATCTTCCTGATTGCCTATGCCGCCGCGCAGATTTCGGCGGGCGGCAAGGCGCTCGAAGGCGTGCTCGGCATCAATCCGTGGACGGGCGCGGTGATGGTCGCCACCATGGTCCTGATTTACTCCATCGTCGGCGGCATCCGCGCGTCGATCTGGACTGATGGCGCTCAATCCATCACCATGATGGCCGCCATGACGCTGTTGCTCATTGCTGCCTTCGCGGGCGTGGGCGGGGTCAGCGGCGCAATGGAGCTATGGCGCGCGATCCCCGGCTTTCTTGATCCGTTCCCGGATGATATTCTCTTCCCCGGCGCGCTCGGCATGGCGCTGTTCATTGTCGGCTGGTTGTTTGCCGGCTTCTCCGTGGTGGGTCAGCCGCATGTGATGGTCCGCTTCATGGCGCTCGATGATGACCGGAATATGGGCCGTGCGCGCGCCTGGTATTATGGCTATTTCACGATCTTCTATCTGCTGGCCACGGGCGTCGGGATGCTCTCGCGCCTCTATCTGCCAGACCTCGCTGACATCGACCCGGAACTCGCCCTGCCAATGATGGCAACGGAATTACTGCCTCCGGTCCTCGTCGGGCTGATCCTGGCTGGCATCTTCGCGGCCACAATGTCGACCGCCGACTCCCTCGTTCTTTCCTGCTCGGCCGCCTTCACGCACGATCTGGCGCCCAAGCGGCTGGAGACGGCCTTCATGCTGAAGGCAGCAACGGCGGCCTCCATTCTCATTGCGCTCGGCCTCGCTTTGTCGGGCAATCAGAGTGTCTTCAGCCTGGTCATCCTCGCCTGGTCTACGCTCGCCTCTGCCTTTGCGCCGCTCCTCGCGCTCTATGCCCTGCGCCGCCGGGTGTCGGAGCCGGCGGCGATCTTCATGCTTGTGCTGGGGGTCAGCGTGGCACTCTTCTGGCGCTTCGGCCTCGGCTGGCATGAGAGCATCTATGAAGGGCTGCCGGGCATTCTCGTGCCGCTCGTTTTGGGCTGGTTCCTGTCCCAGCGCCGCGAGCCGGCGAGCGCGCCGTCTCCCGCAGCCGCTGGCGGCGGCCCGGCCGAATAATCCTGCGCCGCCGCTCGAAACGAGCGGTTGCGGCGCATTCAGCCAGCCTCCGGTTTACTGCATCTCCCCTCCAGAGACGGGGCGATGCAGGCATTTATGGCGTGTTCGCCATGAATTCCCGCATTCGTGACAATAAAATCTCAGGTGAAATCGGCTATGGCGCGAACACCAGCGACACAATTGCAGACTTCTGGCAGTTGCGCGCGACGGAATACCGCCGGGCCCGCGTTAAAGCCCAGAGAAATCATTTGAAGCTGAGCCTCCATGTCAAAGACCCATCTGCTGAAAACCCGCTGGACCTGGATCATTATTGCCGCTGTCGCCGTGCTGGCGGCGTGGCTGGCCTGGCAGGCCATCTGGGGCGGTGAGAAAGCCCCCGAATACCAGACCGCCGAGGTCACGCGCGGTGATATTGAGGTGTCGATCTCCTCAGCCGGCAAGGTGGCCCCGAAAGATACCGTCGCCGTCGGCGCGCAGGTTTCCGGCCAGTTGACTGAACTGTTGGTGGAAGCAGGCGACCTTGTGGAGCAGGGACAGCTTCTGGCACGCATCGACGCCACCATCGCCGAAACGAATGTGGAAGGCAGCCAGGCCCAGCTTCTGGAACTGCGGGCCAGCCGCCGGCAGCAGCAAGCTTCCCTGGAGCTTTCAAAGGCAAATGCAGACCGTGCGAAGATGTTGTTCGAAAATGACGCCATCGCCCGTGCCGACTTTGAAAGCGCGCAGGCCGAATACACCATCGCTATCGGCCGGCTCGAGGCAATCGAGGCCCAGATCACCCGCCAGAGTTCCACCCTGCGCGCCCAGCAGGCCACGCTGGAATTCACAAACATCTATGCCCCGATTTCCGGCACAGTCGTGTCTCTGGAAGCGGTGGAGGGTCAGACGCTCAACGCCAACCAGACCGCACCCACCATCCTGACGCTGGCTGACCTCACAATCATGACGGTTGAGACCGATGTGTCCGAAGCTGATGTCCTGCGCGTGAAGCCGGGGCAGGCGGCGTGGTTCTCGACGCTGGGGGATTCTACCCGCCGCTGGGAAAGCTCGGTCCGTCAGATCCTGCCCACGCCGGAAGTGCTGAACGACGTGGTCCTCTACAAGGCGATGCTCGACATCGCCAATCCGGACAATCTGCTGAAGCCGGAGATGACCGCTCAGGTCTTCTTCATCACCGGCTCTGCCAAGGATGCCGTGCTCGTGCCGGTAACGGCGCTGCAGTCCGCCCCCCAGCGCGGCCAGCGCCCGCAGGGGCAAAACCGTGAAGGTGGCCGCGAGCGTGCCGAGGGCGGCGCGCGGGAAGGCCGTACCGGCGGAGGCATGATGCAGGCTGAAGCCAGCGAGCGCGCCGGTGGCCCGCCGCAGGATGACAGCCAGCGCCGCGCCTTCATGGAAGCCCGCAACGCGTATCCGGATGCCGAAGTCGCCACTGTCCTCATCATGGGGGCAGACGGCACGCCGCGTCCGCGCCCTGTGCTTGTTGGTTTGAAAACCCGCACCCAGGCCGAAATTCTTTTCGGGCTTGAGCCGGGGCAGACGGTTGTGACGGGCGAAGTGTCGGCCAGAAACACTGCCGCAACCAGCCAATCGCAGCAGCGCGCGCAACAGGGGCCCATGGGGCCGCCGCCGGGCCGTATGTAGGCCCAACCCGGTAACCCGCAGGCAGCAGGTATCCTGATGACTCCTCCTCTGATCGAACTGAAAGATGTGACCCGCTATTACGGGTCCGGCGATACCGAAGTCCGCGCACTGGACGGCGTCTCGCTGACCATCGAGACGGGCGAGTTCGTCGCCATCGTCGGCCAGTCCGGCTCCGGCAAATCGACGCTGATGAACATGCTCGGCTGTCTCGACCGGCCAACCACCGGCGTATATTCGATCCGTGGACAGAATGTATCTGATCTTGATCCGGACCGGCTCGCGGCCCTGCGCCGCCAGACTTTCGGCTTCATCTTCCAGCGTTACAACCTGCTCGCCAGCGTCACGGCATCGGAGAATGTGGAAATCCCCGCTGTCTATGCGGGCCTCAAGCTCTCTGAGCGGCGGGAGAAGGCCGCAGGCCTCCTCGCCAAGCTTGGCCTGGGCGAGCGGATCCACCACAAACCCGGCCAGCTTTCCGGTGGTCAGCAGCAGCGCGTCGCCGTTGCTCGTGCGCTGGTCAATGATGCTGAAGTCATCCTCGCCGATGAACCCACCGGCGCGCTCGATTCCGGCTCCAGTAACGATCTCCTGAATCTGCTGGAGGAACTCCACGCTTCCGGCCGCACCATCATCCTGATCACCCACGATCAGAAAGTTGCCGCCCGCGCCAAGCGGGTGATCGAGATCCGCGACGGCAAGATCGTCTCCGATACCGGCAATCATCAGGCCGCTGCCGAAGAAGCGCCCCAGTATCGCTACGACAGGAAAGGCCCGTCGCCGCTGGCTCAGGTGGTAGAGTCGGTCAAGATGGCGTTCCGCTCACTGCGGGCCAATCTCTTCCGCACAGCGCTCACGCTGCTCGGTGTGGTGATCGGCGTCTCGGCCGTGGTCGCCATGCTGGCCATCGGGGAGGGCAGCCGCGCAGATGTGATGGCGCGGTTTGAGTCGATGGGGCCAAACCTCCTGTTCGTCCGCCCCGGCGCCCCCGGCACGCGGATGCGCGGCGGGGCGATTGCCACGCTGACACTGGAAGACGCCCAGGCCCTCGGTGAACTCGAAAACATCCTTGCTGCCGTGCCCTCGCGTTCCACCAGCGCCACCCTCCGCAATGGCGGAAAGGACTATTCCAGCTCCATCGAGGGTGTTTCGGAAACCTGGCCCATCGCCCAGAACCGCGACATGCTCCACGGCACCTTCTTTGAGAAGGATGACGTTGACCGCCGCATGGGCGTTGTCGTCCTCGGCACCACCACCGCGGGCAATCTCTTCGACGATATCGAGAGCGCCGTTGGCCAATATGTGTTCCTCGGCGGCGCGCCGTTCGAGGTAGCCGGCATCCTCGAATCCAAAGGCGCTTCCTCCTGGGGCCAGGATCAGGATGATATCGCCCTGATCCCGATCACCACAGGCATGATGCGCCTCTTCGGCCAGAGCTACCTCTCCTCGATCACCATTGCCGTGGATGATACGAAGCGCATCGCCGAAACGGAAGCCGAAGCGCAGGCGCTCTTGCTTGCCCGTCACGGCACGGAAGATTTCCAGATCCGCAACACCGCCTCCATCCTCGCCTCGGTCGAGGAAACGCAGAACTCCTTTTCCATCCTGCTCGGCTCTGTCGCGGCCATCTCGCTGCTGGTCGGGGGCATCGGTGTGATGAACATCATGCTGGTCAGCGTGTCTGAACGCACCCGCGAGATCGGCGTGCGTATGGCCACCGGTGCCCGGCGGTCAGATATCCTCACCCAGTTCATCGTGGAATCCCTCGTCGTCGGCGGCCTCGGCGGCATCGCTGGCGTCGCCATCGGCTTCGGCATTGTCTTCATCTTGGCTCAGTCCGGCATGAGCGTCGCCGTCACCCCGCTTCCCGCCATCCTCGCCTTCAGCTCGGCGCTCGGCACCGGCCTCGTCTTCGGCCTTCTGCCAGCCCGAAAGGCATCGCGCCTCGACCCTGTCGCCGCGCTCGCTTCGGAGTAGTTTTCATGATCCGCACGCTGCTCATCTCCGCTTCCGCGCTCACCCTCGCAGGCTGCGCCAGCATCAACCCCATCCAGCGGGAAACTGCCACGGAGGCCGGCGTCACCATGCCCGATGGCTATGATTATGCCGCCGAAGTTGCCGCCCTCAGCGCGCCGGAACAGGCCTGGTGGGCAGGCTTCAACTCCGCTGATCTCGATGCCCTCATCACCGAGGCGCTCGCGGCCAACAATTCGTTGGCCCAGGGCCTTGCGAATGTCGATGCCTCCCGTGCATCGCTGAAGACGGCCAACGCCGCCTTCCTTCCGCAGGCCAGCGGCAGTCTCTCATCCAGCAGCAACACCGAGGCAGGCCTCGATGATGTGGATGCTAGTGCCCGCCTCTCGGCCAGCTACCAGCTCGACCTGTTCGGCGCCAACGCAGCCAGCCGCAATGCCGCGCTCGCCAACCTTGATGCCGCCGTCTTCTCCCAGCGCGCGCTGGAGCTGACGGTCCAGTCAGATGTCGCCGCTGGCTGGTTTAACCTGCTCTCTGCCCGCGAACAGCTCGCCGTCGCCCGGCGCAACCTCGAAATCTCCGAACGCATCTTCGAAATCGTCCGGGTGCGGTACGAGGCCGGCACGATCTCCGGCTTTGATGTATCCAGCCAGTCGGCCCAGCTGGCCAATGCCCGCGCGCGCATCCCGCAGCTGGAATCTCAGATCACCAGCCAGGAAACCGCCCTAGCTATCCTCCTCGGCCGCGTCCCGCAGGGATATACCGCGCCGCAGTCCGATGTGCTGACCATTGATTTGCCCACGGCCGATCCGGGCCTGCCGTCAGACCTGCTGCTGCGCCGGCCAGACCTGATGCAGGCCGAAGCCAGCCTGCGCGCCGCCAATGCCAACATTGACGCCGCCCGCGCAGCCTTCTTCCCCAGTATCGATCTCGGGGCAGGGCTCTCCACCGCGCTGACCGGCGGCACCAATCTCATCGGTTCGCTGTCGGCCTCCGTCGCGCAGACGATCTTCTCCGGCGGCCGCCTCGATGCCCAGCTTGAAAGCGCGCAGGCCCGCCGCGAAGCTCAACTCGCCGCCTATCGCCAGTCGATCCTCAGCGCGCTGCGCGACGTCGATGTCAGCCTCAAGGCGATAGAGGCGAATGCCGCGCGGGAGGAACAGCTTCTCATCGCCCGGGATGCGGCCCAGGAAGCATTGCGCGCCGCTGAAATCCAGTATCAGGCGGGCACGGGCGACCTCACCAGCCTTCTGAACGCTCAGCAGAACTATTTCGATGCGGCCAACACCTATGTCCTCGGCCGGCTCGACCGTCTGACAGCCGCCATCAACCTCTACGTCGCGGTGGGCGGCGGCTACTGAGCCCTCAGCTCCGCCCCGGAAGGCCCAGCCAGATGCGCGCCTGAGCGGGTAGGGACGAGGGCTGCCCAAATCCTCTGCGACACCCTGCACAAATGCAATTTTGCACATGAGAATGACTTGCAATTGCGGATAAACTCGGGCACTGGCTGTCTCAGATCACCAAGGGTTCGGGCCTTCCGCATTGAAACAGATTATCGCCGCCGCACGCTCTTCCTCCGCCTGGAGCAAGTCACCTCTCCGCCATCTGGAGAAGTGGTCCACCTATGCCTTCTGGAAGCGGCAGGCGCGCACCTGGCACTGGATGTCTGGCGCCATCTGCCTGATCGGCATGCTGCTGTTTGCGCTCACCGGCATCACCCTCAACCATGCCCACCAGATCCCCGCCAAGCCGAAGGTGGAGGAGGTGGAGATGGTCCTCTCCGAAGCTGCCCTCGCTGCGCTTCTGTCTGAGATCGACATCGCGGACGGCGCCACCGTGCCCGTTGAGGCCGCCGCCGAAATCCGGCGCCAGCTCGGCGCCGATCTCTCTGGCAAGAAGGGCGAATGGACCGATGTAGACGTCTATATCAGCCTGCCGCGCCCCGGCGGTGATGCTTGGCTCAGCATCGACCGGGAAACCGGCGACGTGCTTTACGAAGTCACCTCCCGCGGCCCGATCTCCTATCTGAACGACCTGCACAAAGGGCGCAGCGCCGGGGCCATCTGGTCGCTGTTCCTCGATGTGTTTGCCGTTGCCTGTATCGTTTTCTGCATGACGGGCCTGTGGCTTCTCCAGATCCATTCCCAGCGGCGCGGATCCACATGGCCGCTCGTTCTGGGCGGGCTCGCCATTCCCGTCGTCATCCTTCTCTTCTTCCTTCACATATGAGGTGCTCTGTATGCGTACAGTTCTGACAATTGCCGGTCTCTCCCTGCTTACCGGGCAGGCGATGGCGGAGGATGTCTCCATCGAAGTCGGCATTCCCCGCCTTGATGTGGCCGAATATCACCGCCCCTATGTCGCCATCTGGATTGCCAATCCCGATCACTCGGTCGTCTCCAATATCGCCGTCTGGTATCAGGCCGGCGAAACAGGTGAGGGCAAGGGCGAAACCTGGCTGAAGGACATCCGCCAATGGTGGCGCCGCACGGGCCGCGAGCTTTCCATGCCGGTCGACGGCGTGTCCGGCCCCACCAAGGCGCCAGGCACCCACGAAATCGTTCTGCCAACGGACAAAGGCCCCTTCGGAGACCTGAAACCCGGAAACTACCAGCTTGTCGTGGAAGCCGCCCGCGAAGTTGGTGGCCGCGAACTCGTCAGCGTGCCGTTCACCTGGCCGCTGAAAGGCGCTGCCCAGACCGCCGCGGGCGAGCGCGAACTCGGCAAAGTCACCCTCCGCCTTGCGGGCAAATAGTGCCCAGCCGGGCAACACCATCACGGGAGTCACGAAATGAAACCGACCTTTCTCAAAGCCTGCGCCGTCGCCGCCCTGGCGCTCACCATTGCCAGCTCTGCCAGCGCCCACCGCGCCTGGATGCTGCCGTCATCCTTCACGCTTTCCGGCGAAAACCAGTGGGTGACGGTGGATGGCGCCATCTCCAACAACCTCTTCTATCCCAACCACCACGCGATGAACCTCGATACGGTCACCGTCTTCGGCCCGGATGGCAAACCGGTGGAAGCGCAGAACAAGGCGTCTGGCAAATACCGCTCGGTGTTCGATGTGGCGCTGGAAAAGGAAGGCACCTACCGCATCTCCTCCGGCGGCGCCGGCTACATGGCCAGCTGGGAAGAGGGCGGCGAGCGCAAGCGCTGGCGCGGCAATGCCGAGACACTGAAATCCGAAGCCATCGAAGCCAAGCCCGGTGTTCAGGTGTCGGGCAATGTGCGCCGCATCGAAACTTTCGTGACCCTCGGCTCTCCCACCACCACGGTCTTCGCTACTGAAGGCACCGGCCTTGAACTGAAGCCGGTCACCCATCCCAACGACGTGTTCGCCGGCGAAGAAGTGACGTTCCAGCTGCTGATGGATGGCAAGCCGGCTGCGGGCATCGAGGTCGACATCATCCGGGGTAGCGACCGTTACCGCAATTCCGAGGACGGCCTGAAACTCACCACCGACGCCACCGGCACGATCAAATTCACGCCGGAAGAAGCGGGCGCCTACTGGCTCAGCACCGACAGCGAAGGCAAGGGCATGCTGAACGGCAAGGAAATCCAGGTTCGCTCCAGCTACGTCTTCACCTTCGAGGCTCTGCCTCTTTGAGTGAGGTTCGCCTCCTGATCCCAGACGATTTCGGCCGCGGCGAGATTACGCCGCGGCCGGATGCTTTTATGGGCCTGCGCCTTCAGGGGCAGACGATGGGCACAAACTGGTCGGCCAGCTGGTGCTCCGCGCCGGGCCTGCCGGAAGAAACCGTCAGGGCTGCGCTTGAGGCTGGCTTTGCCCGCATGATCGCTTCGATGAGCCCATGGGAGCCGTTCTCTCTCATCTCCCGCTACAATCGCCTCACCCCCGGTGAAAGCCTGTCCATCGATGCTCCGTTTACGGAAGTCATGGCCATTGCGCTGGACGTCGCGCGGGCCAGCGGCGGCGCGCTCGATCCCTGCCTGGGCGGCGAAGTGATGCGCCGGGGCTTTGGGCCCGCCGGCATCGGCGCCGGAGAAGAGGGCAGGGCGCATGGCCCCGTCATCTGGGATCAGCTCTTGCCGGAGCCTGCCCGCCTTTACCAGCCGGGCGGCGTGACGCTCGATCTCAACGCCGTCGCCAAAGGATATGCGGTCGACCAGATGGCCGCCACGCTGGAGCGTTTCGGCATCACCCAATACCTTGTCGAGATCGGCGGTGAGTTTGTGGGCCGGGGCGTCAAGCCGGACCGCTCTCCCTGGTGGGTCGATCTGGAAAACCCGTCACCGGGGGAGGCGCCCTGGCGGCTCGCCCTGGTCAGCCACGGCGTGGCCACGTCTGGCGATTATCGTCAGCAGATTGTCCGGGATTGTCACACGCTGTCCCATATTGTCCCCGCTGTGTCCCGAGCCTGCAGGTTCGGTGACCTCGCCAGCCTCTCCGTGATCGACAAAACCTGCGCTCTGGCGGATGCTTGGGCGACGGCCCTCTTTGCCATGGGCGATGCGGCCGCCCTTGTCTTGGCAGACCGTCTGGGGCTCGCCGTTCTCGCTCAATACCGCGACGCTCCCGCGCGCGCTTCAGCCCGTCTTGCGGATTGGCAAGACTGAAGAGGCGAGGGGCCTTTCAAAGGCCGGAGGCAATTTTGCGGGGCCAGCCTACCTGCGTCAAAATGGTCAAATATCCACTACTATCCAAAAATGAGCATAATGCGTTGAAAAAATAGGACTTAATATTTGAGAATGATAGTCATTTAAACTTGAGTCTTCCAGCCCGCCCCTATAGGGAGATTGAGACTAATTCTCAATTGCAGGGGTCTGCCATGAAATCCTATCTCGCCCGGAAAGCCGTTCTCAGCGGCGCTATCCTCGCTGCCGTTCTCTCTGGCCAGACTGCCATTGCCCAAACAGAAGTTGCGGCCGGCGAAGATGATGCAGGCGCCGAACGCCTGATGCGCCTCAATGAAATCGTTGTTACCGCGACCGGTTTCGAACAGAAGCTCGTCGACGCTCCGGCCAGCATCAGCATCGTCACCGACGAGGAACTCAAAGAACGTCCCTATATGACGCTGATCGACGCGGTCCGCGATCTGGAAGGGGTGGATGTTGGCGAAACCTCCGACAAGACCGGACAGAAAACCATCAGTATGCGGGGTATGGGATCTGACTACACCCTGGTCCTGATTGACGGCAAACGCCAGAACAATCATGGCGATATCTATCCAAACAGCTTTAGCGGTAACCAGTTCAACCATATCCCGCCTCTCGACACGATTGAGCGGATCGAAGTGATCCGCGGTCCGGCGTCCACGCTTTATGGGTCTGATGCCCTCGGCGGGGTGATCAACATCATCACCAAGAAAACGCTCGATCGCTGGAGCGGCTCGGCCACGGTGGGGCGCAGTTTTCAGTCGAACGACGATTTCGGCGATGACACGACGGCCGACCTTTTCGTCTCTGGCCCGCTTGTTCCTGGCAAGCTCAACCTCAGCGGCCGGGGCAGCTGGTATGACCGGGAAGCCTCCAATCCGGAATACGCACCCGTGACCGACCCCGCCGGAGTGGTGCAGACCCGATCCCTCGGTTTCGGCGGCGGCGGCAAGACCGTGGACAACACCAATATCAGCTATGGCTTCACGCTTGATTGGCTGATTGCTGAAAACCAGACCCTCAGCTTCGATTTTGACGGCTCCAAGCAGGACTATGACAACACGCCCACCGTGACTTCTTCGGGCGCTCTCGAATACCCGCTCGGCACTGTGGATGATTACGGCGCCATGCTCCGGATCGGCAGCACCGGCCGGATTGAGCCGCGCGCAGGCTATTCCGAAACGCAGGAGTTTACCCGCGACAGCTGGGCTCTGACGCACAATGGCAGCTGGGGTTTCGGCAAGAGCTTTGTTTCGCTCGCCTATATCGAAACGAACAATAATGGCCGTACACTGCCTTTCAGCGTGGATGAGCGCCAGGCGCTGCAGGGCCTGTGGAACGTGGCCTGCGCCAATGCCGGCGGCACAGTGAATGGCAATGGTTTCTGCCCGACCGCAGGCACGGGCTTTGCCAATGTCAACGCCTGGAACAACCAGTCTGAAGAAGCCAAACTCGCTTTCATGCAGGCTAATCTGACGGCAGATCAATATACGGCGCTTCTCGCCAACCTGCCGCGCTCGAAACGGACGCTGGAAAGCTCGCAGTACACGTTTGATGCCAAGCTCGACATGCCGTTCCAGTATGCCGGGGAGCATATCGTCGTCGTTGGCACCCAGGTGATCCAGGGTGAACTGACAGATGGCGTGTTCGGCCTTGAGGAGGGCCGCTCGGGCGCTGCTCAGGAGCACAATATGTATTCCCTCTTCGTCGAGGACACCTGGACCCCGATTGCTCCCTTCGCGATCACGGGCGGCGTGCGCTATGACGATCATGAGGTGTTCGGCGATCATGTCAGCCCGCGCCTCTACGGCGTTTACACTGTCTCCCCCAGCCTGACGGTGAAGGGCGGTGTGAGCACGGGTTTCAAAACGCCGAAAACGACCCAGCTTTATGCCGGTGTCGTCGGCTTCGGCGGGCAGGGCACTTCACCGATGTTTGGCAACCCGGACCTGAAGCCGGAAACAAGCACCAGCACCGAACTGGCTGTCTACTGGCAGCATTCTGGCGGTCACAATTTCAACGCGACGATCTTCCGCAATGAGTTCGAGGACAAGATCGCTTCCCAGCCCTGCGGTGGCAGCCTTGCGCTCAGCTGTGTCAGCGCGGGCGACTATGCCGATATCGGCTATGCCAACAGCAGCAAGACGGTGAACATCGACAAGGTGGTGATCGAAGGGGCGGAGATCGCCGGCCGGTACATGATCTTCGACAGCCTGAGCCTACGCGGCAACTACACCTATACCGACAGTGAGCAGAAAAGCGGCGCCAATGCCGGCCAACCGCTGACCAACACGGCCAAGCATATGGCCAACGCCACACTGGACTGGAGCGTTACCGACAAGTTCAGTACACAGCTTTCCTCGGAGCTGCGCTCCAAACGGTATCGCGGCGTCAGCAGCGTTACCGGCGAGCATCTCTACTACAAGGATTATGTCGTCTATAATCTGGGCGCGCAGTATCGTCTTAATGATCGGGTCACGGTGAGTGGGCGTGTCAACAATCTGCTGGATGAGGATTTCACCTCGTATCAGTATAGCTTCACCGACAATGGCGATGGCAGCTGGAGCCTTTCGACCGAGGACGACTACAATAACAAGGACAAGGCCCGCAGTTTCTGGGTGAGCGTCAATCTCAGCTTCTGAGGGGGGCGGAAAAGCGCTTCGCTTTCTTCAGCATCATCATTCCGGAATTCCCGGCAGGCACCCGTACATCGCGGGTGCCTGTTGTTTTTCTGGGGAATTCTGCTGATCCGGCGTCATTGCACTGGCAGTTTTGCAGTCTCGTGGATGCCTGTACAATTATTGATGATAACAAATCGGCATGATTTCAGATGCCGCCCTGATTCGAGATTTGAAGACGATTGCTGGTGCCGGGCATGTGCATACCGGCGCTCAGGGAATTCGGCGGTTCGTGACGGGATACCGGCATGGAGAGGGGCGGGCGGTTGCGGTCGTGCTGCCCGGATCATTGGTTGATCTCTGGCGCATAGCGCGGGCCTGCGTAAGGGCAGGCCGGATCATCATCATGCAGGCCGCCAATACAGGGCTGACGGGCGGGTCTACGCCCGACGGCGTGTATGACCGCGGCGTGGTGGTGATCAACACGATGCGGCTGAAGGGCATCCATATGCTCAATGCCGGGGCGCAGGTTGTCTGCCTTCCGGGCGCGACGCTGTTCGAACTGGAGCGGGAACTCAGACCGCTTAACCGGGAGCCACATTCCGAGATCGGATCATCCTGCCTGGGCGCATCGGTGCAGGGCGGAGTTTGCAACAGTTCCGGCGGGGCTTTGGTGCGGCGGGGGCCTGCCTATACCGAGGCAGCAATCTATGCGCGGGTTGACGAGACAGGCGACCTGCGGCTGGTAAACGAACTCGGTATCGAACTGGGCCGGGACCCGGAGAAACAGCTGGAGAATCTGGAGCGCGGAAATTTTGCGCGTGTGCTGAGTGATATGCATGAGCGCGCCTGTTCGGCAAAGGCTTATGTGGACCATGTGCGCGAAGTGGATGCTGCCAGCCCTGCGCGGTACAACGCCGATCCGCGCTTCCTCAAGGGCGTAAGCGGAAGCGCGGGCAGGGTCGTGGTGTTTGCCGTGCGGCTGGATACATTTCCCAAGCCGGTGGACTGCAGGGCATTCCATCTGGCGACGGACGATCCGACGGTGTTGAGCGATATTCGCCGGCGGATGCTGAAGGATGCGGCGCTGGTTCCGATTGCGGCAGAATACATGCACCGCGATGTGTTCCGTATGGCAGAGCGCTATGGGAAGGATACATTCCTGGCGGTGCGGATGCTGGGCGTTGACCGTTTGCCGATGCTTTTCCGGCTGAAGGCAGCGGTGGACGGGCTGGCGGTGCGGATGGGGTTTGGCGGATTGCATGTCAGCGACCGGACGCTGCAATGGCTGAGCCGGCTGGCGCCGCAGCATCTGCCGGACCGGTTTCGCCAGATGGGCGCGCGCTATGAGCATCATCTACTGATCCGGGTGGATGGGGAGCAGGCGGATGCCGTCCGCGAGCTTCTGGCTGCCAGACTACCCGCAGAAAGGGGCGAGGTGAATGAATGCAGCCCGCGCGAGGGGCGGAAGGTTTTCCTGCACCGCTTCGTGGCGGCGGGCGCGGCCATCCGTTATGCCCTGCTGCGTGGAAGCTCCGCTGGCGGACTGGTTGCGCTGGATGTGGCGCTACGCCGGAACGACAAGGTTTGGTGGTATGTATTGCCCGACCACCTTCGGGAGATGGTGGACCGCACCCTCGTTTACGGACATTATTTCTGCCATGTGTTCCATCAGGATTTCATCCTGAAGAAGGACGCAGATGCCGAAGTCTTCAAGCGCGGGATGTTGCGCCATTACACCTCACGCGGGGCCGAATGCCCGGCGGAGCATAATGTGGGGCATCTCTACGAAGCCAAACCCGCGCTGGCAGAGTTTTACCGCGACCTGGATCCCACCAACTCGCTCAATCCCGGCATCGGCAAGACATCCCGGCTCAAGAACTGGCGCTGAGGCCTTCAGCGATGCTCGTGCCAGAGGATGGGCCGTGCGATTTCGCGGGGATATTCCGCGCGCATCGTAGTGAGGTATAGCCTTTCCAGGCTGCGCAAGGTTTTGGCGGCGAGCCCTTCATCGCCCGCTGCGATGGCATCCCGGATGAGGCAGAGGCCATCAAGCGCAGCTTCGCGCTGGGCTTCGTTCGGGCGGATGCCGGCCGTCCAGGTGATGCGGCGCAAAGCGGGCAACAGGAACAGGAACAACGGGTTGCGGGCGGAAAGCGTCATCTGCTCCCAGAACTCCAGATAGAGCCCGTAATAGGCATCATAGTCACCAAGATTGGCTCTGAGCTCATCGAGCAGGGCATTCATCTCTGCGATGTCCTGCGGGGTGGCGCGCTGAGCGGCGAGGGCGGCCATGCCGGGCTCGATGGCGATCCGGGCCTCGATCAACGACTCGATGGTGGCATCGGAAAACTGCAGCAGCAGCGCCATCGTGGAAGCGAGGCTTTCCCAATGAGGAAAGGCGACAAAGTGGCCGCCATTGGGGCCTGTGCGGATTTCCAGAACCCCCTGGATCTGAAGATAACGGAGCGCTTCGCGCAGCGTGCCGCGGGCGACACGGTATTTCTCCAGCGCTTCGGCTTCCGAGAGGTATTTCTGCCCAGCGGCGATACGCTCCTCATGGATATGGCGGACGATTTCGCGGGCAACCTTCAGGGCGCCCTTTTCGCGCGGCTTCCGGACCGCTTGCGGCTGAGTGGCCTGCGGAGTTTCCGCCGGGCCATTTGCTAACTGTTTGGTGTTCATTCCCCGTCCAGACTTTCTAACCCGTGCAGCCTCTTTTGCCGGGCTTTCCGGCAGAGACAGCGCGCCCCTTGGTTCTGGCGGTGTCCTTTCGCTGCGATGGTTAATCCAGTCAACTCCTCTGTGAGTTTAGCCGGAGGTGGCGCAAGGGAAGGTGGAAGGGCGTTGCGGCCAGCAGCTTTGCCCGGAACACGCGAGTGGCGTGGCCGGCAAATGCAACTGACTGCGGATTTGCTGCAGCGGCGTCAGGATGTATCCGCGCGCAGGCCCGAAGACGGAGCGGCGGGCGCGTGGGCAGAAGTGTGATTGAAGAACGCCCAGATTTCGCCATTCGGGATGACGGGCTTGAGGCGGCGCGCGCAGAGGCCGGCCGCCTTCAGAATGGCCGCCATACGGGCGGCATGGGGGTGAGGATCATCCAGCACGGCCTTGAGCGCGGCGAGGCGCGCTTCGAGCAGGGCGGCGGGATCAGCCGGACATAGGGCGGGGCCGGGACGCGGCAGAAGGGGGCGCGCCGCAGGGCGCGCGCGAGCCTGGCGTGCCTTCCAGTCTTCCAGCAGGGGATCGGCCTTGCCGGCCTGCTCAAAGCCCCGGGCGAGGCTCCAGAGGCTGAGCGAAAGCTGTTTTGAGGCGCGGCGCGGACGGCGCGTGCGGCCGCTGGGGGCTAGCGGGCGGCTTACCACAAAGGGGACGGGTTTGGCCGCCGCCGGGCGGGCGCGCAGCACGATCAGCAGGCAGCGGAAGATATGTTCCAGCCAGCGCGTGCGCGCGGCGGCAAAACGCAGGACGCCGTTACGGGTTTTGCCCGGCGCCATCTGCCGCGCCCAGGCCGCCGTTGCCATCAGCATAAGGAGCACCATGCGCGCTGCGACCCACACGGCCTTGCCGGGTGGGCGGGGGCGCCGGGGCGCAGAGGAAGGGCGGCTGGTGATCATGCCGCAAAGTCTGCCCGCTACGGAAGGCAGGCGGATAAGGAGGCCTGATTTGCCGTTCCGATGGAAGCAGGCAGAAGCCCCGTGGACAGGCAGGGCGCCTATCCGCGGAAATTTCTGTCAGCGGTCGATTTCCAGGTCGTTTTCGCCCGCCTCACTCATGGAGAATTCGTTCCAGAGCGCATTGAGGATGCCGAAGGTCAGCGCGAAGCCGAGGCCGAGAATCCAGGTGAAATACCACATTGTTCAAACTCCTCAGTATTTGCCTTCGCTGGTGGCTTCTTCGATGGTCAGCCGTCCCCAGAGCACCTTGAAGACCCAAGCCGTGTAAGCCAGCACGATGGGCAGGAAGATCGCCGTGGCGATCAGCATGATGAACAGCGTGACATGGCTCGAGGAGCTGTCCCAGACGGTGAGGCTGGCGGTGGGATTCACGCTGCTGGGCAGGATGAAAGGGAACATCGAGGCGCCGACAGAGGCAATAATGCCGGTTGCGGCAAGGCCCGAGCCCGCCATCGCCAGCGGCGACTTCCGGCCCAGCGCCCAGAAGGCGAGCAGGCTGCCGCCAAAGCCCGCGAGCGGGGCGAGGATGAGGAAGGGATACCTTCCGTAATTGCCCATCCAAGCGCCTGCCTCAACGAGGACTTCCTTGCGCAGCGGGTTTGCCTGGCCGTGGGGATCGATATCCGACACGATACGGTAGCCCATGCCCGACTGCCACAGCCAGATGCCGGCGAGCGCATAGAAGACAATGACGGCGAGGGCGGCGATGCGGCCATATTTTACCGCGCGGTCCATCACCGGGCCATGCTCGAGCTTCACCACCAGCCAGGACGCGCCGTGCACCACCAGCATGGCGACCGAGGCGAGACCTGCCAGCAGGGCGAAGGGGTTGAGCAGGCCGAAGAGGCCGCCGTCATAAGTGGCGCGCATGGTGCGGTCGATGTCGAACGGGACGCCCTGAAGGACATTTCCGAGCGCAACACCGAAGATCAGTGCCGGGACGAAGCCGCCGATGAAGAGCGCCCAGTCCCAGTTGCGCCGCCATTCCTTGCTGGCGCGTTTGGAGCGGTATTTGAAGCCGACCGGACGCAGGATGAGCGCGGCAAGCACCACAAACATTGCCAGGTAAAAGCCCGAAAAGCTGACCGCATAGACAAAGGGCCAGGCGGCGAAGAGCGCGCCGCCGCCAGTGATCAGCCAGACCTGGTGACCTTCCCACATCGGGCCGATGGAGTTGATCACGAGGCGGCGTTCCGCATCCGTCTTGCCGACGAAGGGCAGCAGGGTGGCGACGCCCAGGTCGTACCCGTCGGTCAGGGCGTAGCCGATCAGGAGGATGCCGACGAGCGCCCACCAGATGACTTTCAAAGTGGCATAGTCGAGTGGGATATCCATTGTTGTTCTCCCTCAGACGTCAAACTGGACAGAGCGCCCGCCGGTGGGGCCTTCGCTGGTCACACCCTCGGGAAGGATCCGCCCGCCAGGCCCGGCCTTGATGGCGCGGAGCATGAGGCTGATCTCGATCACGGCGAGTGTGCCGTAGAGGAGGGTGAAGCCCACCATCGTCATGATGACCTGCGAAGCCGACAGGCTGGAGACCCCCAGGAAGGTGGGCAGCACGCCGTCGATCACCCAGGGCTGGCGGCCAACTTCGGCGAGGACCCAGCCGAGTTCTGCCGCGATCCAAGGCAGTGGGATCGCCAGGATCGCCACCCGCAGGAACCATCTGGGCACCTTGCGTTTCATGCTGACAAAGAAGAAGGCGAGCGAGAAGATGCCGATGAAGAGGAAGCCCAGCCCTGCCATGATACGGAAGGAGAAGAAGGCCATCATCACGTTCGGCACCGTGTCGAAGGAGGCCTTGGTGATGGTTTCCTTGTCTGCCGTCAGCGGATCATCGACATAGCGCAGCAGGAGGAGGGCGTAGCCGAGATCCTGCTTGGTCTGCTCGAAGATTTCACGGGCGGCGGCATCCTCCGGATTGTCGTTGAGGTGCTGCACGGCTTCATAGACGTGGAGACCATTCTCGATGCGGCTTTCGGCGATAGCGACGAGCGGCAGGATGCCTTCGACTTCACCGTCCAGCGAGCGGGTGGAGATCAGGCCGAGGATCCACGGGAACTTCACTTCGAAGTGGGTTTCGTGGGTTCTCTGGTCCGGAATGCCGATCAGCGTCAGGGGCGCGGGCGCTTCCTCCGTGTGCCACATGGCTTCGAGCGCGGCGAGCTTCATCTTCTGGTTATCGGTGAGCGCGTAGCCGCTTTCATCGCCGAGGACGACGACCGAGAAGGCAGAGAGAAGGCCGAAGCTGGCGGCAACCGCCATGGAGCGCTTGGCGAGGCCAAGATGGCGCCCCTTCAGGACATACCAGGCCGAAACGCCGAGCACGAAGACCGAGGCGGTGACATAGCCGGCGCTGACAGTGTGGACGAATTTGGCCTGGGCGACGGGGTTGAAGATCACTTCCATGAAGTTGGTGATTTCCATCCGCATCGTCTCGGGATTGAACTCCGAGCCGACGGGGTTCTGCATCCAGCCATTGGCGACGAGAATCCAGAGCGCCGAGAGGTTCGACCCCAGCGCTACTAGGAAGGTAACGAGCCAGTGAACCGGGCGGGAAAGCTTGTCCCAGCCGAAGAACATGAGGCCGACGAGCGTGGCTTCAAGGAAGAAGGCCATCAGGCCTTCGATGGCGAGGGGCGCGCCGAAAATGTCGCCAACATAATGGGAATAGTAGGACCAGTTCATGCCGAACTGGAACTCCATCGTGATACCGGTGGCGACGCCGAGCACGAAATTGATGCCGAACAGCGTTCCCCAGAATTTGGTGATACGCTTCCAGACTTCCTTGCCGGTCATCACATACGCGCCTTCCATGATCACCAGGATCATCGAGAGGCCGAGCGTGAGCGGCACGAAGAGGAAGTGGTACATTGCGGTGAGAGCGAACTGCCAGCGCGACAGGTCTGCTACGAGGAGATCGGGCATTTCCCAGCTCCGTTGTGAGGCAGCTCCATGCTGCGTATTTCACGAATCTCTAAAGTAATCCGTGGGTGAAGTCACGCCGCGATAAGTCGCATGCGTCACTTGGAGCGTCCACAGTAAAACTACGTACATGGCATCGTCAGGACTGCAGAAAAGGACGCGCTTGAAGCGCTGGAGCGGCGCGGCAAAAGCGGCGTCGGGGCAGGCATTCCTGCTGCAGATGTTCGGGCTTCTGGCCTGGGTGGGGATTGCGTTCGGCATCGGCTACGGGGTGGACAATTTGTCCGATGGGGAGCCAGCTGGGGGGCTGCTGGTTCTGGCCGCAGGGTGCGCCATGGTGCGCGCGCTTGCCGGATGGTTGCATGACGGCGCTGCGGCACGCGCAGGGCTGGTGACCGTGGCAGCAGCGCGCGGCGAGATATTCGAGACACTGAAAGCCCGCGGGGCCGGAATGCTGGAAGGCGCCGGGGCGGGCATGCGCACGTCACAGGTGATAGATCGTACAGGGAAGCTGGCCGGGTACGCCGCACGCTGGGTGCCGGGGCAGCGGATGGCACTTGCCGGGCCGGTGATCGTGCTGGTGGCGGTGGCGACGCAGAGCTGGCTGGCGGCGGCGCTGTTGCTGGTGTCGGTGCTGGTGTTGCCGGCGTTCATCTGGCTGACGCTGAGCGAGGTGACGGCGGTGGCGCGGGCGCAGCAGACATCGCTGGATCAGCTGTCGGGCGCATTCCAGGCGCGGGCGGCGCAGGCGGGCATTATCCGGGCGTTCCGGGCCGTGACGCGGGAAACGGCGGCGCTGGCGGAAGCCTCCTCAGACCTCCGTGGCCGGACGATGAAGGTGTTGCGGGTGGCGTTCCTCTCTACAGCGGTGCTGGAGTTCTTTGCCTCGATCTCTGTAGCGATGGTGGCGGTGTATGTGGGGTTCAAGCTGCTCGGCGTGTTTCCGTTTGCGACCGGCGAGACGCTGACGCTGGCGGAAGGGATGACGATCCTGATCCTGGTGCCGGAATTCTTTGCCCCGATCCGCAAGCTGTCGGCATTGCACCATGACCGGGCAGACGGGACGGCTGCGGCAGGGTTTCTGGATGACTGGCTGGAGGCGGCGGCGGCGCGGCCTCTGCCGGAGCGGTTACCCGCACTCCGGGCGGCGCCGGAGATTGCGTTTCAGGATGTGGCGGTGGCGTTCGGCAATGGCGCGCGGCTGGAGGGCGTGAATTTTACGGCCCGGCCCGGGGAGATGGTGGCGCTGACTGGGCCCTCGGGCGCAGGCAAGACGACGCTGCTGAAACTGCTGGTGGGGCAAGGCGGTGTGACCGGCGGCGCAGTGCGGGTGGATGGCGCAGTGCTGGCGCCGGGGGCGAGCCTGGCCGAAAGCGCGACCTGGATCAGCCAGACGCCTTGGATGATTGAGGGCAGTGTTGCCGACAATCTGCGGCTGGCGGCGCCGGAGGCAGGGGACGCTGACCTGCGCGCGGCGCTGGTGGCGGTGGGCCTGGCGGAAGCCGGAGAGGCAGATGCGCTGCTGCCGCGGCAGCTGGGGCGGGGCGGCAGCGGGCTTTCGGGTGGACAGCGGCAGAGGATCGGGCTGGCGAGAGTGATCCTGCGAGGATCTGGCCTTCTGCTGCTGGATGAGCCGACCGCGCACCTTGATGAGGCGGCAGAAGAGGACTTCATCCGGACACTTCGGGACATTTCCCGGACAAGGACGGTCATTCTGGGGACACATTCGGACAATCTGCGCGCAGCGTGTGACCACGTGGTCGATCTGACCGCCCATCGGCAGGAGGCGGCGCCATGATGAAGCTCTGGTCAGCGCTTGGAGCGCCGGGGCGTCTTCAGTTCGGGCTGGCGATGGGGCTGGCGGCGGTCGCCGCGATCGCCGGCGTGGTGCTGATGGGGCTGTCGGGCTGGTTCCTGGTTGCCGGCGCGCTGGCCGGCGTGGCGGGGGCGGGGCACAGCTTCAACCACCTGTTTCCGAGCGCGGGTGTGCGCGGGGCCGCCTTCACCCGGGTGCTGGGACGATATGGCGAGCAACTGACCGGGCATGACGCGATCCTCAGCCTGTCAGCGCGGCTGCGCCCGCGCGTCTTCGAGGCCGGGGCCCGCAGCCGCAGAGGGCTGTCACCGATGGCATCAGCAGACCTGACGGCGCTGGTGGATGACATGGACGCAGCCGAGGGCGCGTTCCTGAAAGTGGTGCTGCCGGGGATCGGGGTGATTTCCGGCTTCGTGGTCGCGCTGGGCCTGGCGCTGGCGAGCGATGTGGTGCTGTTTGTTCTGGCGGTGCTGGCCGCAGCCCTGGCGGCAGGGGCGTTGCCCTTCCTGGCCGTGCAGGCGGCGCAGCGGCGCGCGGCCGTTCTGAGCCTTCAGGCGGACGCCGCGCGCGGGGACGTGGCGCGCCTGATCGAGAATGCAACGGAGCTGGACGTGTATGGCGCGCTGAGGCGCTATGCCGGGGAGGCTGAAGCGACCCTGGCGCACTGGCAGAAAGAGAGCGAGGCGCTGGAGCGGCCTTTCCGGGGGCTTTCGGCCATTCTCAGCGCCGTGGGCGTGGGGATGGGCGTGCTGGCTCTGTGGCGGGCCGCCGTGACGCAGGGCGACCTGCCTATGGCGGCCGGGGCGGCGCTGGCGCTGATGGCGGCGTTTGAAGCCGCGTCAGCCATGCTGAAGGTGATGGAGGCCGCGCCGAAAACTAAGGCAGCATCTGACCGGCTGGCAGACCGGCTGGAAGGCGGGGCAGCGGCGTGGGACGCGGCGCCCGAGACGGCGCAGGCGATTGACAGCGTGTTTCCACTGGAAGTGCGTGGGCTGACGGTATCCGCCGCGCCGGGCGCGCCGCAGACGCCGGTGGTGAGTTTCCGCATTGAAGCAGGCAGCGTGACCCAGCTGGCCGGGTCGTCGGGCGTGGGAAAGTCTACTCTGGCGGAGGCGCTGATGCGGCTGCATCCGGTGGCACCGGATATGCTGAGCTATGGCGGGGTGGACGCGTGCGGTGTACGGATTGCTTCGGTGCTGGAGCGGATTTCCATGAGCCCGCAGATGCCGGCCTTCCTGCCGGGCACGGTGGCCGATCAGTTGAGGCTGGCAAAGCCGGAGGCGAGCGAGGCGGAGATGCGCGCGGCGCTGGAAGCGGCGTTGGCCGATGAATTTGTATTTGCGCGGGCCGAGGGGCTGGAGAGCCTGATCGGCGAGGGCGGGGCAGGGTTTTCGGGCGGCGAGCTGCGGCGGCTGGGGCTTGCGCGGGCGCTGCTGGCAGGGCCGGAACTGCTGATCCTGGACGAGCCTTTTGCTGGACTGGACAAGGCGCTGGCAGACCGGCTGGCGGCGCGCCTGTCAGACTGGCTGGCAGGCGGGCAGCGGGCAATCCTCATTCTGCAGCACAAAGCCGACGGCCGGGGCTGGCCTCAGAAGACGGCTTTTTCCGTGGTGCTGTAGATGTCGACCATGGCGTCAGCGAAGGCTTCGGCGAGGCGGAAATAGGCGGGTGGGACGAAGCCGGGTTCCTTACTGACCGGCAAGGCGGGCGAGCGGGCGACGCTGATGACGAAGGGCTTGCCCTCGGCCTCGACAAAATCGATGCGGCCATAGTCGAGCCCGAGACGCGCGCGCAGGTCGAGAAGTTCTTGCGGCGGGGTCCATTCTTCGAGGCTTTGCGGAACGGATGTGCGGATGATGGCGGCGCCGGAAGTCTGTAGGCTGAGGAAATGCTGGTCGCCGAGGAAATGATACTGGCGCAGGACGTAGCGACCGGCGTTTTCTTCCGGCAGGAATTTCTGGACGATATATCCGGGGACGAACTTTTCGGCCGGAACATCGTTGATGGAGGGGTAAATGCGATAATTGTCGTTGGCGAAGGCTTCACGCGGGGCAGCGGTGCGGGTGAGGCCGGTGAGGCGGCGCAGGAGGCTGGCGCGCTCGGACGTGGACGGGCCGATATAGCCCTGGTCTGACTTGACGATGACAGCGCCCTTGTAAGCGGCGCCTGCCTGCAGAAGGCCGCTGGAATAACGATGCTTGCGCAGGTCGCCCGCGCCGGCATTGAAGGTGACCGGGTATTGCGCGGCAAAACGGTTGTACTCTTCCGGCACGACCGGCCGGCTGAGATTGAGAAAAAGGAGATCTGCCTCCACGAAGCCGCGCGTGCCCGAAAGCTCGATCACTTCGACACCGCTGGCGCGCCAATGTTCGGCCAGAAGGTCTGTGAGGTGTGTGCGATGGCCGGGCGCATGGCCGGAATTGTTGAGGATCGCGATCCGGTCGAGCGTGTGGCGCAGCGGCCGGGGCGCGGCTCCGCTGAGGCGAGGCACAATCTGATTACGCACGGCGTGTCCTTTCCAGCATTCACATACAGCAGGGCCGGTGGGCGCACCGGCAGGATTTCTGCCCTGGCGTTGCAAGTCCGGCGCCAGAAACGCGAGCCTGGGCAGGCGATCTTCGTGCCATTGGTGAATTTTCCGGGGCCGAAAATTAACGGAAAATCGGCGGCGGGTGGGCGCGGGCAGGCCAATTGACACCACGAGTGTCAATAGATACCGTTTCCGGAATAACAACCGCCCTGGCCGCGTGCCGGTATGGGGCATGCGGCATCGCCGGGGGAGGCCAGAATGTCATTGAAAACGCAGCTGGTCTCGCAGGTGACGCAATATGTGACAGGGGAGGCGCGCCAGTCAAAGCTGCGCGCCGCCGCCGAGCGCAAGAGGCAGAGGGACGGGCGGATGCATCAGGCAGAGTATTTCCATGTCGCGGGTGACCCCTATTCGCATCTGATGCTGCAAGTTCTGCCGCTGCTGGCTGCGCGCTATGAAATCCAGGTGAAGCCGAGGCTGGCGCCGCCGCCGCCCGATTGGGCCGCGCCGGAGCGGACGAAGCTGGAGGACTATTCACGCGAAGATGCCGGGCGGCTGGCAGCAAAGGCGGGCCTGCGCTTTACCGATCCGGGGGCGCAGCCTTCAGCTGCGCGGCTGGCGCAGGCCGAAGCGGCGCTGGCAGGCATCCTCGATGCGCCGGGCTTTGCCGTGCGGGCGCTGGAGATCAGCGAGGCGCTGTGGGCTGGCGCGCCGCTACCTCCCGGTGGCGAGACAGCAGCGGCGGTGCTGGCCGAGGGCGGGGCCCGGCGCGAGGCGCTGGGGCATTATCTGGGCGGGATGCTCCATTATGAGGGTGAATGGTATTGGGGTGTCGACCGGCTGCACTATCTGGAGCGGCGCCTGCGGGAGCTGGGCGCGAAGAAGGCGGGGGCGCCGGAAGCATTTCTGTTTGTTCAGCCTGATAGTCCGCAGGCGGACGCAAATCCTGGCGGGGCGGCCAAAGAGGTTCACTTCTATCTCTCCTTTCGCAGTCCCTACACCTACATTGCGGCCGAGCGCATCCGGGCGCTGGCGGAGGCCTATGGGGCAGAGCTGAAGCTGCGCTTTGTGCTGCCGATGGTGATGCGGGGCCTGCCGGTGCCGCGGATGAAGGGCATGTACATCACCAAGGATGTGGCGCGGGAAGCGCGCCGGATGGGCATTCCGTTCGGCAAGATTGCTGATCCGGTCGGCACGCCTGTGGAGCGGGGCTACGCCATCCTGCCGATGGCGATGGAGGCGGGTGTGGGGTTTGAATATTGCCAATCATTCCTGAAAGGCGTGTGGGCTGAAGGGATTGATGCGGGAAGCGATGCCGGCCTGCGGCAGATTGTTGAACGTGCGGGGCTGGACTGGGGTAAGGCACGCGCCCTGATCGGCGGGGACCATTGGCGCGCGGAGGCAGAGGCCAACCGGGCGGAGATGATGGGCCTGGGCATCTGGGGTGTGCCGAGTTTCCGGGTGGGCGATGTTGCCACCTGGGGGCAGGACCGTATGTGGATCATTGAAGACGCGCTGGCGAAATAAACAGGAAAATCCGTACAGGGAGGAATGAATGCAGGTTACCAATGAAGTGTTTCCGACAGATCCCGCAGTAGTTCAGGAGCTGATGAAGCCGGGGCCGGATGGGCCGATCTTCATGGTCAATCTCCTGAAGTTCAAGGAGAAGGCCGAGTATGAGGATGGGCGCGCGAGCGACCTTTCCGGGCGAGATGCTTACATGATCTATGGGCGGGCGGTGACCGAGATTCTGCCCAAGTTTGGCGGCAAGGCGATCTTCGCCGCAGACGTGACTTTCCTGTCGCTGGGCAAGGCTGAGGAGCTTTGGGATGAGGTGGCCATCGCCATGTATCCCAAACGTGCCGATATGGTACGCATGTCGATGTCGACCGAGTGGCAGGCGGCGGCTGTCCACCGCACCGCTGGCCTCAAAGGGCAGTTGAACATTGAAACGGTGCTTCAGGAGAGCATGAAGGAGGTCATGCTGTCACAAATGGGCATCAAGGCATAGGCAGGCGCGGACTTAACCGCTATTAAAGCGCCAGAAAACTGGCCTAGCAAGGAAGCGGAATGGCAGACCTTCTCGAAAATGAGCCCGAACTCGTGGACGCGGCAACCGAAAGCGAAGACGGCCGCAAACGCCGCTCCGAGCGCAGCCGGGAGCAGATCATCGAAGCGATGTTCGAGCTTGTGGCCCAGGGCGAGCTTGATCCTGGCGCCGCGCGGATCGCAGAGGTGGCAAATGTCAGCCTGCGCACGGTGTTCCGGCACTTCGAAGAAGTCGATGGCCTCTACCAGGAGATGAACCGCCGGGTGAAAGAGGAGGTGATGCCGATCGTCAAGGCGCCGTTCAGCAGCACCAACTGGCGCGACACGGTACTGGAACTTGTCGATCGCCGGTCTGAAGTGTTCGAGCGGATCATGCCCTACCGCGTGTGCGGCAGCATCCGGCGGTTCCGCTCCGCCTATCTGATGCAGGGGCATCAGGATTTCGTGGCGATGGAACGGTCGATCCTCGATTCGGTGCTGCCGGAGGAGATACGCTCGAATGTGGTGCTTGAGGCCGCGTTCGACAGCGTTCTGGGCTTTGATACCTGGCGGCGGCTGCGTCAGGATCGCGGGCTTTCGGTTGAGGAAGCGCGGGCAGCGGTGCGCAAGCTGGTTGAAGCGCTGCTGGCGTCTGTCTGATCTGATCCCATGCGCGCCCGCCTTGCCCTTCTGACGCTGTGCGCGCTGGCAGCTTGTGGGGCTTCACCTTCGGATGATCCGGCTGCGGGAAGCTGCGGGCTTGAAGCTAGTGCGGTGGGACAGTTTGTGACCGTGCCTGGCGGCGTGCTGCAGAAGGGGCGTGACGCGATCTATCCGGAAGAGCGGCCAGAGATGGAACTGCATGTCGACGGCTTCCGCATCCAGATGCATGAAGTGACGAATGATCAGTTTGCGGCTTTTGTGGCGGCGACGGGTTATGTGACCGATGCCGAGCGGGGCTTGATCGAGAACCGGCCGGGGGCAGGCTCGGCGGTATTTCGCAATGCGCGCTGGCATCTGATTTCCGGCGCAAGCTGGAAGGCGCCCGATGGTCCGGGAACAGACATTGAAGGCAAGGGCAACTGGCCGGTGATCCATGTGTCGCTGGCGGATGCGATGGCTTATGCGGCCTGGGCAGGGGGGCGTATCCCCAGCGAAGAGGAATGGGAGCATGCCGCGCGCCTCGGCCTGCCCGACCCGGAGCGGGACACTTCCGGCGCTTTTACCGATGACGGTAAGCCGCGCGCAAATACATGGCAGGGCATTTTTCCGGTCGCCAATACCGGGGATGACGGTTTTGCAGGGGCTGCGCCGGTGGGCTGTTTCCCGGCGGACAGGCTGGGCCTTTACGACATGATCGGGAATGTGTGGGAGTGGACGGATACGCCGTTTGCGCCCGGCAACAACACGATCAAGGGTGGCAGCTATCTTTGCGCCGATAATTTCTGCCGCCGGTATCGACCCGCCGCACGCCACCCGCAGGAGGTGGACTTCTCCTCAAACCATATCGGCTTCCGGATCGTGAAGGATCTGGAAGCCGAATAGGCAGGGTTCAGTTGGGCCAGTAGATGTATTCCTCGCCCTCGACGTAGTCGTCGGCCAGGGTGTGGTCGATCTTGATCGGGCTTTCAATCGTATACGGATAGAGCGGCGGGCGCGCATCTTTCCAGTGCGCATCGATCAGGGCTTGCAGTTCTGCCAGTTTTTTCGGCTCGGAAGCGGCGAGGTTCGTCTGTTCGGTAGGGTCATTGTTCAAATCGAACAGCCAGGACTTGTTCTGGCGGCCATTGACCTGAAGCTTCCAGCCTCCGGCGCGAACCACCTTGTAGTAGCCGCTGGACCAGAAGATGGCGTCGCCTGGGCGAGAGAAGCCATCGGCTCCCATTGCCAGGGGCAAGAGATTTTGCCCGTCGATTTCAACGCCGGCGGGGAGAGGCGCGCCCGCAACCGCGGCGAGCGTCGGCATCATGTCGATATGGGCGACGGGCTCATCGACGACTGTGCCCGGCTGGATGGCGGCAGGCCATTTCATGAAGAGGGGCACGCGAATGCCGCCTTCAAACAGGGTGATCTTCCAGCCCCGATAAGGCTCATTGACCTCCGGAATGCCGATATAGCCGGCGCCGCCATTGTCGCTTGAGAAGACGATGATGGTGTTGTCGGCGAGGCCTTCTTCCTCGAGCTTTTCCATGATGCGGCCGACGCTGCGATCCACGGCGCGCAGCATGGCGGCGTAGACGCGCAGGTGGTGGGGCTCGATATCACCGACGGCTTCATAGTCTTCCTTGGTGGCCTGGAGCGGCGTGTGGACGCCCCAATGGGCAAGGTAGAGGAAGAAGGGCCGGTTGCGGTTGGCTTCAATGACTTTCAGGGATTCGTCGGTCCAGTAATCGGTGAGATAGCCGCCCGGTTCGAACCAGTCGCTGCCATTATAGCTGGCGGCGAAATCCATACGTGCCCAGAGGAATTTGTCGATGGGGTCGAAATCCAGCCTTGCATCCACACCGCGCGGATCACCGGGGGGGAGGAACATGCCGCTCGCCATGTCGAGGCTTTCGTCAAAGCCCTGATCGTTGGGGCGGAAAGGGGCGGCGTTGCCCAGATGCCATTTGCCGATATGGACGGTGTGATAGCCGCGCTGTTTGAGCACTTCGGCGATGGTGATCTCTTCGCTCGGCAGGCCCTGCTCGGCGAAGGGGGGCATGATCTTTTCGTTTTCCTTCACATGCTCCGTGGGCGGCAATCCTGTGCGCATGTCATTGGCGAACATGGGCACGATGCGGGACATGCCGGGCGGAGTCGGTGTGTATTCAAAGCCTGTGCGGGTGGGATAGCGGCCCGTCATCAGCATGGCGCGCGAGGGCGCGCAGGTGCCGGTGCCGGAATAGGCAGTGGAGAAGAGGGCGCCTTCTGCGGCCAGACGGTCTATGTTCGGCGTGGGCACACGCCCGCCGGCGACGCCGCCGCCAAAGGTGGAGATGTCATTGATGCCGAGATCGTCGACGAGGATGAAGACGATGTTGGGCGGGCGGTCAGCAACGGTCGTGTCCGCCGTTTCCGGGCCCTTCATCCACTCGACCGGCCGATTGGGGGCAATCGGCGGGCGCTCGGCGCGGGTGACGAGGTGGAGGATGATTTCCTTGCGATTGAAGAAGGCCAAGGCGCCCAAGCCGGCGATCAGTATGACCAGTGCAATAAGGATCTTGCGGAGCATGGATCAGGCCTCTTTTTTCCGGCTGCGGAGGACTTTGATGATCAGCCAGATGAGGCCGCCAAGGAGCAGCAGGCCGATAATGCCGAAGGTGATGATTTTCGGCATGTTCCGCTTGAGCACGGCGGCGGTCATGTTCTTTTCCACCTGGGCAACGGAATTGTAGCCCGCGGGCACTTCGAGCACGCCCACCCGGTCTGCATAGGCGGCGTAGTCTGCCTGAAGCTGCTCGAAGACTTCCGGATGGTCGGCGCTGAGATCCTGAGTCTCGCCCGGGTCGTTTTCCAGATTGAACAGGCGCCAGTTGCCATCGCCCCAGGGCTGGAGATTGCGGACGATCTTCCAGGGGCCTCTATAAAGAGCTGCGTTGCCGGACACCTCGATGCCAATGGCATCATCTGGCGCGTAGACATGTGTGGCATCGCCAGACAGCAGGGGCAGCAGGCTGCGGCCATCAATAGAGATGCTGCCTTCTGGCGCAGGGCCGGCGTCTGCCATTTCCAGCAGGGTGGGCGCAACGTCAGTGACGATTGCGAAGGCGTCCACCCGTCCGGGAGATATTCCGGGGCCGGACATGATGAGCGGTACGCGAAGGCCGCCCTCGGAAACGTAGAACTTGAAAAGGTAGCTGGGGGAAGATGCTGCGCTGGCAAATTCCGGGCCGATGAAGCCGTAGCTGCCTTTCTCGCCGATGCGCTCAAGGCCGATATGATAGCCATTGGCGGCCAGCCAGGGGCCGAAGCGCGGGTCTTCTGCGGTGGAGGGCTCAGGCCCGTTATCCGAGGTGATGACGAAGACCGTGTTCTCGTAGTCTCCGGTTTCCTTGAGATGCTGGATCAGGCGGCCAACATGATGGTCCATCGCTTCCAGCATGCCGGCATTGACGGCCATGCGCGCGGCGAAGAGGCGCTGCTGATCTTCCGAAAGATCGTCCCATTTGCGAAGGTTCGGGTGGAGGGCGGGTTGGGCGGCACCCGCAGGCACGAGGCCGAGTTCCTGGGCACGTTGCCAGCGGCGCGTCTGCAGCGCTTCCCAGCCGTCGCGGTAGGTTTCGAGATAGTTGGCGGTAAATTCCGGCGGGGCCTGAACCGGGATGTGGAGCGCCTGAAAGCCGAGATAAGCGAGGAAGGGCGCGCTCGTGTCTCCTTCGTCCATATAGTCGATCATCTTGTCGACGATGAAGGTGGAGGAATAGAAATCCTCTGGCAGGGAAGCGGGCTTGCCATCTTCATACCACGGGGCATCCGCGTAGAAGGGCATGTAGGATTTGTCTTCCCAATTGTCCGCCCCCGACGCATCGAGCGCGAAGGACCGGTCAAAGCCATGACCATCGGGAAGGTCTCCCTTGCCGCTGCCAAGGTGCCATTTGCCGGTCATCAGGGTACGGTATCCCAGCGGCTTCAGGCGCGCAGCGAGCGTGGTGACGCCGGGTTCCAGGCGCATCGTATAGCCGGGCTTGCCGACATGTTCTGGGGGCAGGACTTCCGGGATGGTGGAGATGCCGGTGCGGTGGTTATCGACCCCCGTGAGCAGCATGGCGCGCGAGGGTGAACAGAGCGGGGAGGAGCGGTATTGCGTGAACATCGCGCCCGAGGTGGCGAGGGCGTCAATATTGGGTGTGGCCGCTTCCCCGCCATAGATGCCGAGATCCATCAGGGCGGCATCATCGATCACCATCACCACGAAGTTGGGTTTTTGGCTCTGGGCCTGTGCCGATACCGGCACAGCGGCGGCCACAAGGATAGTCAAGGCAGCAAACAGCCTGCGCCTCATGATGAAACCCTCCCTCATCTTATCGTTACATCCATCTGACATTATGACACGCATCGCGTCAATTGATTCCTGCGTCCGGCTTGCCACCGCGCCGGAAGAGTCCAGATTGAACCTTCCGGCGCGCCGGCGCGTTTGACGGTGAGGATGAGTTTGCCAATTGACTGGATAAGGCCCGGCGCGGGCGGGATTGAGGTGGCGGGCGGGGCGGCGTTTGTGGACCCGTCATTGCCGAGGCCGCTGGCAATCGTGACGCATGGCCATGCCGATCATGCGCGGTCGGGGCATGGCCGCGTCATCGCCACGCACGAGACGCTGGCGATCATGGAGGCCCGGTATGGGCCAACGGCGGGCTGGGCGGTGGCCTATGGCGAGACGGTGGAGATCGGGGATGTGCGCGTGACGCTCTATCCGGCGGGCCACGTTCTGGGCTCGGCGCAGGTGTTGTTGGAGCGGGGCGGCGAGCGGGTGATCGTGACGGGCGACTTCAAGCGGGCGGCGGACCCGACCTGCCCGCCCTTCGTGCCCGTTGCTTGTGATGTGCTGATTACCGAGGCGACCTTTGGTCTGCCGGTGTTCCGGCATCCGCCGGCGGCGGGTGAGGTGGCCAAGGTGATGGAGCGTCTGGCTGAAGCACCGGAGCGCAGCGTGCTGATCGGCGCGTATGCGCTGGGCAAGGCGCAGCGCGTGATCTGCCATCTGCGCGAGGCGGGGTATGACCGGCCGGTTTACCTGCACGGCGCGATGGAGAAGCTTTGCGCGCTTTATGAGGCCCATGGCGTGAAGCTGGGAGAGCTGCGCTCGGCGACTGGCGCGGAAGCAGAGGAAATGGCGGGACATGTGGTGGTGGCTCCGCCAAGCGCACTGCGGGATCGATGGACACGGCGCCTGCCAGACCCCGTGCTCGCGATGGCATCCGGCTGGCTGCAAGTGCGCCAGCGGGTGCGGCAAAACAATATCGATCTGCCGCTGGTGATCTCTGATCATGCAGACTGGGCAGAGCTGACGCAGACGATCCGCGAGGTGGCGCCTTCGGAAGTGTGGGTGACGCATGGCAGCGAGGCGGGGCTGCTGCGCTGGTGTGAGCTCAATCAGATCCGCGCGCGGGCGCTGCATATGTTGGGGCGAACGGATGAGGGCGAGGCATGATTGCCGACTTTGCCCGCCTGCTGGACCGGCTGATCATCACGCGCTCTCGCAATGAGAAGCTGAGCCTGATTGCGCGCTATCTGCGGGAGGCTGATCCCGAAGACCGGGGCTGGGCGCTCGCGGCGCTGGGCGGATCGCTGGACCTGCCGCAGCTGACCTCCAGCGTGGTGCGCAAGATGGCGGCAGAGCGGGTGGACGAGGAATTGCTGCGCCTCAGCCGGGAGTTTGTGGGGGATACCGCAGAGACGGTTGCGCTGATCTGGCCCGCCCAGGACAGCGGGGCGGCCGCGCCGCTGACGCTGCGCGGGGTTGTGACGGCGCTCCAGGCGACGCGACGGGGGGAGGCGCCAGGCCTGTTGGCGAGGTGGCTTGATCAGTCCACGGTGGAGGAGCGGTTCGCGCTGCTGAAGCTGGCGCTGGGGAACTTCCGGATCGGTGTTTCCGAACGGCTGGCGAAGACCGCTTTTGCCGAAGCGTTCGGCTTGGCGCTCGCGGATGTGGAGGAATTCTGGCATGCGAGCCCGGCGCCGCATGACGATCTTTTTGCCTGGGCAACCGGCGCCGCGCCTGCGCCGGATGTGAGCGCGGTGGTGCGGTTCCGGCCATTCATGCTGTCTGTACCGGTGGAGGGCGCGCCGCCGGACTTGCGGGACTTTGCCACAGAATGGAAATGGGATGGCATCCGCGTGCAGTTGGCGCGGGCCCGCGGCGAAGCGCGCCTCTACAGCCGGGGCGGGGAGGACATCTCCGAAGCCTTTCCGGAATTTGCCGGAGCGATCCCACATGGCACGGCATTGGACGGCGAGCTTCTGGTAGCGGACGAAAACGTTCCGTATCGGACGGCGTCCTTCTCGGAATTGCAGAAACGTCTCGGGCGCAAAGCGCCGCCGCGCAGTCTACTGGAAGCCTCCCCGGCCTTCATCCGGGTGTATGACCTGCTGGAGCATGAGGATGAAGATCTGCGCCCTCAGAGCTGGGTTGAGCGGCGGCGAATACTGGAGATGTTTGTGCAGCGTTTGCCGCCGGACCGGTTTGATCTTTCGCCGCTGGTGCCGGTGACGGATGCCGTCATGCTGGAGGCAATGCGCCGGGAGCCACCCGCGCCGGCCATCGAGGGCGTAATGCTGAAGCGGCGGGACAGCGCCTATATGGCGGGGCGGATTTCGGGGTTGTGGTATAAGTGGAAGCGAGATCCGTATACGGCGGATTGTGTGTTGATGTACGCGCAGCGCGGATCAGGCAAACGATCATCGTTCTATTCTGATTACACCTTCGGCTGCTGGACAGAGGATGGCCAATTAGTGCCGGTAGGGAAGGCTTACTCCGGCTTTACCGATGAAGAGCTTGTGCGCCTCGATAAGTTTGTGCGCGGAAACATTACCGGGCGCTATGGGCCAGTGCTGGAGGTTCGCAAGGAACTGGTTCTGGAGGTGGCGTTTGATTCCATCGGGGCGAGCAGCCGACACAAATCCGGGCTGGCGATGCGCTTCCCCCGGATCAGCCGTATCCGCTGGGATAAACCGGCAGCCGAAGCCGATACGGTGGCGACGCTCCGGAACCTGATCCTGCAAACGGGGTGAATACCGGACTTGGCAACTCCGCCTTCGGGCGATAGCAGATGTTGCACAAGACGTGTCAAAAGAGATGACACGCATTCCGGGGAGAGACACATGCGCCGTCATCTTGTTGCAGGCTTTGCGGCCCTGCTGGTTCCTGCGCTGGGCGCGATCGCTGAGCCTGGTAAAGCCACTGAGGCAACAATCAACGCCAACAAGGCGTTCGCCGAAGGGCTGCCCTGGGACGATACGTCAGAGGCTGAACTTGCCGCGCGCGGATTCCTGGTAACACGGGAAGATCCGGTGATCCTTGGCGCGGACGGCGAGAAGGTGTTTGATCTCAGCGCCTATGATTTTACCGACGGCCCCACTGCCGAAACGATGAACCCGAGCCTCTGGCGGCATTTGGGGCTGCTCAAGCAACATGGCTTGTTCGAAGTGACTCCCGGGCTCTGGCAGATCCGCGGCTTCGATATTTCGGTGATGAGCATCATCGAAGGCGAGACGGGCTATATCATCGTCGATCCGCTGACAGTGACCGAATCTGCGGCGGCGGCGTTTGAACTTGTGAAGCAGCATCTGGGCGACAAGCCTATCCATGCGGTAATCTATACCCATAGCCATGCCGACCATTTTGGCGGCGTCAAAGGCATTGTGACGGTGGAGGATGTGGCTGCCGGTAAGGTGCAGATCATCGCGCCGGAAGGCTTCATGGAGCATGCCGTCAGCGAGAACTTGATCGCAGGCGGAGCGATGAGCCGACGGGCGAATTTCCAGTTTGGGTCACGCCTCGAACCCGGCCCGGCGGGGCAGGGCGGCGCGGGCATCGGCACGGGCATTCCGCGCGGTTCGATGAGCCTTATCCCGCCGACGCATTCTATCACGGAGACCGGCGAGACGCTGGTTATCGATGGCATCGCGATCGAATTCCAGCTGACGCCCGGCACCGAGGCTCCGGCGGAAATGAACTTCTATATTCCGCATCTCCGCGCGCTCTGTCTGGCAGAGAATGCCAATGCGACGATGCACAACGTGTTGCCGCCGCGCGGCGCGCTGGTGCGCGACTCCAAGGCGTGGGCGGATTATCTGACCGAGTCGATCGCCCTCTATGCCGACAAGACCGACGTGATGTTCGTGTCTCATGGCTGGCCACGCTGGGGGCAGGCGGAGATCACCGAATACATGTCGCATCACCGCGACGCCTACAAATACCTGCACGATCAGACCATCCGTCTGATGAACAAGGGTTATGTGGCCAGCGAGATTGCCGAGGTGATTGCTCTGCCCAATAGCCTTGCAAGCAAATGGTACAATCGCGGCTATTACGGCACGATGTCTCACAATTCCAAGGCGGTCTATCAGCGCTATCTTGGCTGGTATGATGGCAACCCGGCCAACCTAAACCCCTGGCCGCCGGAAGAAGCCGGCAAGCGCTATGTGGCGGCGATGGGCGGGGCAAAAAAGGCGCTGAAGGTGGCGCAGAAGGCCTATGATGGCGGCGACTATCGCTGGGCGACGCAGGTGGCGAGCCATATTGTCTTTTCCGACGACACCAACATGAAGGCTCGCGAACTTTTGGCGAAGGCGTTCGAGCAGATGGGCTATCAGGCGGAAGGGTCACTGTGGCGGAACATGTACCTTACGGGCGCCGCCGAGGCGCGAGAAACCCCGGCCGATCGTCAGATCACGACCGTTTCGCCGGACATGATCGGCGCGATCACAACGCCGCAGGTGTTCGACATGCTGGCCATTCGCGTTGATCCGGCCAAGGCCGAGGGGATTGCAACGTCTGTGGCATTTGTCTTCCCGGACCGGGGCGAGACGCGCCGTGTTTCCATCCGCAATTCCGTGCTGATCCATGAAGACGGTGCGGCAGGCCCCGTGGACGCAACGGTTACCATTCCGCGCCCGGCTTTTCTGGCAATGCTGTTTGCCGGGCAGACCGCCGCCGCGCTGATGGAAGCGGGCATCATGAAGGTGGAGGGCGAGCCGGGCGCCACGGCGGCGTTGATGTCCGTGTTCGATCCGGCCGATACCGGCCCACCTTTCGAAATCGTAACGCCGTAAGCAGAAGGCCGGGTCTTGAGCCCGGCCTTTTTCGTTCTCGCAGTAGTATCGGAAGCCTATTTCGTCGCGCAGCGGCTGTTGAAGGCGGCGACGTCGTCATTGTACTGGCGGACGCTCGCCTGCAGCGCCAGCTCATGGCGTGCAAGTCGCTTCTTGGCCTCGTCATAAACGCCCCTGGCAGCGTCGGCAGCTGCGGCATGGCCAGCAGAGGCGCGGCGGTGAATTTCTGTATCTTCCCAGGCCTCTCCGGTGGATTCCACGGCTTCCGCAGCCGCATCACGCTCTGTCGTCAGCTGCGTGATCTCGGCTTGCTTTGGCGGCAGTGTGGCAGCCATGGCCTTGCAGGCCTGCATGTCCGCCGTGCCATTGGCCTGTGCGGCCGCCACGGGGCAGGCAATCATCAGTGTGGCCAGAAACAGGGGACGAAACAGGATCATTGAGAGCTCCTTGCAATCGGCCTGATTATCCGGGCCAGCGATGAAGCGAGGCTGAACAGGTCTGCCACCTCACCGCCGCATTTCAGCTGTGGTTCTGTTCCACCCGGATGCGGCCAGCGGTGATTACATCGATGATGTTGAAGACGGCGTTGAAGTCTTCCAGAAGCTCGCGCACGCGGTCTGCGCTGTCGAGCGGTTTGAACATGCTGCCGGGTTCGAACAGGTTGCCGCCCTGGACTGTGATCAGTACTTCACCGCCGTCAAAGCAAGCTTTCAGCTTGCCGCCCTTGAACACTTGTTCGAGGTCTACGAGTTTCTGCATCACATCGGGGGTGAGCAGATACCGGCTCTCAACCTGGTCAGTGGTGTAGACTTCGAAGATCTTTTCAAAGGTCGGGTCTTCAAGGCCAGCGCGTTGCATGCCTTTCCCCCCGCCGAAGCGGTTGAAGAAGCCGGCATCGCGGGTCACCAGCGTTCGTCCGTAGAAGGTCTTGTGGAAGTCGAGGCGCAGGCATTGGCCCTTGAACACCGTGACCCAGGTGGTCCGTGTGCGGCCCTTGGAGTCTGTCGTGGTACGCTTTTCCTCAAGATGGGCTTCGAACAGTTCGAAGTTCACCTCGCGGCGCACGCCGGTGATATAGTCCTCATACTTGGAACGGTCCCAGCCAGGAACCACACCGACTTCCTTGTGGCGATAGATCGACTCCACAGGGCCAGGTTCAGAAGTGAAATTCAGGCCGAACTGCTCGGCGATCGGCACGACGATCAGGCCCTTGGCTTCCTTGGCAAGCTGGCTCACCCCATGCTCGCCGCCGGCAAAGAGGATTATGCCGACAAACCCCGCGACGATGGCGATCCAGAGCATCTGAGACAGGAAAGCAATTGCCAGTCCCGCCGCGATCACGCCTCCGGCGATCCAACGCATCAGGATGGCGCGCTTGGTGACCTTTATCCGCTCTTCCTCCCGCGCCAGCAGGGCGGGGCGGATGCGCTCCTCGAAGATCTGGTCGAAGCCCTGAAACTCCTTGGGAAGACCCGCAAGCGCCTGACGGATGGCGAGATTGCCTGCGGAATTGTCCGTGGAAGGGGGGGTATCGGTCATGCCAGCTGTCCCGAACTGTCAATTGGTCCGTCAAGTCTAGGGCGAGTTGGCCGGGGCTGAAAGGCCCCGATTCCGGCATCAGAGGGCGAGACGCAGCAGATATTCGAGATCTTCGTGCCGACCGACGGGAAAAATGAAATCTCCCACCTTTTCCCAGCCATAGCGGGCGTAGAGCCGCTGCGCGCCTTCATTCTCCGAGTAGACGCTGAGATAGACTTCCGGCGCGCTCTGGCCGCGGGCCCAGGAGAGGGCTTCGTCTACAAATCGCGAGCCGAGCCCGCGCCCCTGCAGCGGCGTGTCGACATAGAGGCGTTTGAGTTCCACAGCGCCGGGCTGTGCATTGTCCGCAGGGAGCGAGAGCGGGCTGCACAGAAGGTAGGCCGCCAGCACGCCGGTTTCCGTCTCCGCCACGCGGATCAGGTTGCGCGGATCGGTGAGCCAGGCGGCATAGGCGGCCGTTCCGTGGGAGTCTTCGAGAAAGCTGGCGAGGTCTTCGGGGTGGTAGAGGTGCCCGAATTTGTCGGTGAAGGTTTTCTGGGACAAAGCAACCAGCGCCGAAAGATCGCCCGGAACTGCGTGGCGAACCGTCAGTTGCGAAGCAGCATGGTCAGTCTGCATCGCTCTGGCCGTAGATGGCGGTGCCGGAACCGGTGGCATCGATCCAGCCGCGATACATGCCGGCGGAGTTGAAAACGAAGCCATAGTCGCCATCGCCGCTAATCACGATGACGCCACCATCGCCGCCGAGCGCGGCGACTTCAGCCAGCGCCACGCCAGCTGCCGTCTTCACGTCTTCGCCCGCCAGTTTCACACGGTCGCAGATGGTTTTGGCAACGGCTACACGGATGAAATATTCCCCATGGCCGGTGGCAGAGACGGCGCAGACGCCGTTTTCGGCATAGGTGGCCGCGCCGATCAGCGGGGTATCGCCCACGCGGCCTGCGGCTTTCGCGGTCATGCCGCCGGTGGTGGTGGCAGCGGCGAGGTCACCGTTGGCGTCTATGGCGACCGCGCCGACGGTGCCGTGACGATCGGCGGCCGTGCGGGCCCGTTCCTGCAGAACACGCTCCAGCGCCTCGCGGCGCCGGTCTGTGTCGAAATAGCCGTTCTCGACCATTTCGAGGCCCTGCGCCTGGGCAAATTCATCGGCGCCCGTGGCCGCGAACATGACGTGCTCGGACTTTTCCATGACGGCCCGGGCGGCTTTGATCGGATTTTTCACGCGCATCACGCCCGCAACGGCGCCGGCATTCCGGTCGCGGCCGTCCATGATCGCGGCGTCGAGTTCATGGGTGCCCGCGGCGGTGAACACTGCGCCATGGCCAGCATTGAACAGGGCGTCATCTTCCATCGTCAATACGGCTGCCTCCACCGCGTCGAGCGCGCTGCCGCCTTCGCGCAGCACCTTCGCGCCGGCTTCGAGAGAGACATTCAGCGCGGCGATATAAGCGGCTTCGAGTTCCGGCGTCATGCTGCCCGGTAGGATCACGCCTGCGCCGCCATGGATGACGAGGCGCCACTCAGGCGCTGTCGCTTCCGGGGTAGGGGCAGGTTCGGCGGAGACACTGGCGCAGGCGGTCATGATCAATCCTCCAAAGGCGAGGGCGAGCTGCGTCAGTGTCTTCATTTTCAGATCCCTTCAAGGCTCTTGCGGGCCGCTCTCAGTTTCTCCCGCCGCGCGGTCCAATCACGGATGCGCTCCCGGTTTTCCTCGACAATTTCTTCGGGCGCCTTGGCCACGAAGTCAGCATTGCCGAGTTTCTTTTCGGTGCTGGTGATGTCCTTGTCCAGCGTGGCGATTTCCTTGTCGAGGCGTTTGCGTGCCTCGGCCACATCAATCAGATCTGCGATGACAAGGGCCGCCACCGTTGATCCGACTACGGCGGAAACGGCGCCTGCCGGCATTTCATTTGGCAGCGTCACATCTTCCACGCGCGCCATGCGGCGAAGGATTTCCCCATGCGCCTCGGCGCGCATGATATCGCCATTGCTGGCATTGACGAAAGCAAGCGGCACCTTGGCGCCGGCCGGCACGCCGAGATCGTTCCGCAGGGAACGGATTTCGGTGATGAGGTCGATCAGCCAGGTAATCTCTTCAGCAGCTGCCGCGTCGCGCCAACCGGTGGCTTTCGGCCAGGTCTGCAGCATCAGGAAACCCTGATCGTTTGCCCGCCCAGGGGCGCGGCGCTCCCACAGCTCTTCGGTCACGAAGGGCATGAAGGGATGAAGCAGTTTCAGCGCTTCATCGATAACATAACCGCAGACCATGCGCGTTTCGTATTTTGCGCCGTCATCCATGCCTGCGAGCAAGGGTTTGATCAGTTCCAGATACCAGTCGCACAGCGTGTTCCAGATGAAGCGGTAAAGCGCGCCAGCCGCTTCGTTGAAGCGGTATTCCTCAAGTCCGCGCGTAACGTCTTCCACGCAGGCCGAGAGCTCGCTGAGAATCCAGCGGTTGACCGGGCGTTCGATTGTGGACGGATCAATCTGACCTGGCGCGCCGCACTCGTTCATCTCGGCAAAGCGCACGGCGTTCCAGAGTTTGGTGGAAAAGTTCCGGTTGGTTTCGACCACCTGTTTCGACAGGCGAATGTTGCGGCCTTGTCCCGCCAGACGGCTCATCGAGAAGCGCAGCGCGTCGGCGCCATACTCATTGATGAGGTCCAGCGGGTCCATGACGTTCCCTTTGGACTTCGACATCTTCTGGCCCTTCTCGTCGAGGACGAGGGCATGGATGTAAACGTCCTTGAACGGAGCCTGGCCGGTGAATTCGATGCCCATCATCATCATCCGGGCGACCCAGAAGAAGATGATGTCAAAGGCGGTGACCAGCGTGGCCGTGGGGTAGTAGGTTTTCAGCGCGTCGGTCTCTTCCGGCCAGCCCTGCGTGGAGAAGGGCCACAACGCGGAGGAGAACCAGGTGTCGAGAACGTCTTCATCCTGAACCAGCTTTTTTCCTGGCCCAGCAGCCAGCTGCGCCTCTGCTTCAGAGTTGGCAACAAAGCAATTTCCGTCTTCATCATACCAGGCAGGAATCCGGTGGCCCCACCAGAGCTGGCGGGAGACGCACCAGGGTTGGATGTTGTCCATCCAGTTGTAATAAGTCTTGGTCCAGTTTTCGGGCACAAAGCGCGTAAGCCCGTCTTCAACCGCCTTGCGCGCCGGCTTGGCCAGCGTGCCCGCATCGACATACCACTGATCCGTCAGCCACGGCTCGATGACCACGCCGGAGCGGTCGCCGAAGGGTTGTTCAATCTTCAGCTTTTCGATCCGCTCAAGGAGCTCCAGGACCTCGAAGGTTTCAACTACCTTGTCGCGCGCCTTCAACCGGTCGAGCCCACGGAAATCTTCCGGAATGCCTGCGGCGTCTGCCTCGGCGCCGCTGACAATGGCGGCAACGGATGTGAGAATATTCAACGGCGTATGGCCCGCGCGCTTGCCGACTTCAAAGTCGTTGAAGTCGTGTGCCGGGGTGATCTTCACCGCGCCGGAGCCTTTTTCCGGATTGGCGTATTCATCCGCCACAATCGGCACGCGGCGGCCAACGATAGGCAGCTCGACGAACTTGCCGACAAGGCCCTTATAGCGCTCGTCTTCGGGGTGAACGGCAACGCCGGTATCACCCAGCATCGTTTCGGGACGCGAGGTGGCAACCACGATATAGTTGCGCGTCTCTGTGCTAGCCGGATTGCCGTCTTCATCCTTGATCGGATGTTCGTATGTGACGCCGTCTGCCAGCGGATAACGCAGGTGCCAGTAATGCCCGTCGACTTCCTTCTGCTCGACTTCGAGGTCGGAAATCGCGGTCTGGAAATGCGGGTCCCAGTTCACGAGGCGCTTGTCGCGGTAGAGCAGGCCCTTGCGGTAAAGCTCCACGAACACCTTGGTGACGGCTTTCGAGAGGCCCTCGTCCATGGTGAAGCGCTCGCGGCTCCAGTCACAGGAGGCGCCGAGACGTTTGAGCTGGCCGGTGATGGCGCCGCCCGATTGTTCTTTCCATTTCCAGACGCGCTCAAGGAAGGCTTCGCGGCCCATTGTGCGGCGGTCCTGATTGCCTTCCTGGGCCAGCTGGCGCTCGACCACCATCTGCGTGGCGATACCGGCATGATCTGTACCCGGCTGCCACAGCACATTCTTGCCACGCATCCGCTCAAACCGGATCAGCACATCCTGAAGCGTATTGTTGAGCGCATGGCCCATATGCAGCACGCCGGTAACGTTCGGCGGCGGAATGACGATGGAATAGGCCTGGGCGCTGGTATCGCCCGATGGATGGAAGCAACCCGCTTCCTCCCAGGCTTTATAGAGCCTCGGTTCGGCTTCGGCGGGGTCAAATCTCTGATCAAGCATCGTTTTCGTGTGGGCTTTGCGGGCAGGGCATAAAAGAAAAGCGCGCCGGTAAAGGCGCGCCGTTCCCTATAGCAAGTTTGAGGGATGAGGCTAGCGCGCCATGCGGGCAATCCGCTGTACTTCGGCTTCCACCTTCTCTTCGACGATCCGGGCGAGGTTGGCATCGAGCCATTCCTTGACCATAGGCTTGAGAAGCTCGCGCACCAGGCCTTCCAGCGTGTTGTCGCTGCCAAGATCCATCTTGGAGATCAGCTTGCCGAGCGCGCCGGCAGCTGATTCGGCAGTTTGTGCGTCCGTCAGAGGCTCATTTGCATAACGCGGTGCGGCAGGCATTTTCGGCTCCGGTTGAGGGGCGGGTTGAACAGCGCGGGGCGCGGGGCGGGGCGTAGGCTGGAAAGGCGGGTCGATCTCGGGTTCCGGCTCCGGCATCGGGGCGGGCGTAACGGCTTCCCGTGCCGTCGACGCGCCGAGAATTGCCTCGAAGGAAAATTCCGGGCCCTTGATCTGGGTGGTGAACTCTTCAGCCACTTCTCCGGCGATTTCGTCTGCCAGATCCGACTCGTCGCCCTCGAACATGCCGAGATCGTCAGCATCATTGTCGTACGAGAAGTTGGGACGGCTGCTGGACGGCTCGGCTGTCACTTCGCGCATGACGGGCCGCCCGGCGGTAGGCGCAGGACCGTCATCGGCAATGATCTTCCGGATCGATGCGAGGATTTCCTCCATCGTGGGTTCTTTATGTGCTTCGTTGGCCATCTCAGCCCCTCGCTGGCGGAATCACAATGTCTGAATACCACCGTTAGGCCGCCGGGGTTAACAAGCGTTTGACATTGTTAACGCCTGAGAGGCGAGTGGATCAGCCAATAGTGCCCAGTGCGCCGGTTGCGCGCAGCAGGTTGTGGGCAGCAACATAGGCGTCTCTTTCCGCCGCGACCAGTGCCAAGCGTGCTTCGAACAGCTGTTGCTCCTGATCCAGGGCGTCGAGGGTCGAGCGCACGCCAACGGCGAGTTCTTCCTGAGCACCTTCATAGGCGATTTCCGCCGCTTCGACCTGGCGGCGCGAGGCTTCGATTGAGCGCAGGGCGGCCTCATAGGTAAACCACGCCTGAGTGACCTGGGCGCGCACCTGGGTTTCCAGATTATCGATAAACCGGCGCGCCTGTTCGCGGCGCAGCTTGGCGCCTTCGGTCTGTGCCTTCACCACCCCGCCGGTGAGCAGGGGAATGCGCGCCTGTGCGAGCGCGGAAACGCTGGTGTCCCGCTGATCATTGCTGCCGAATGTTTCCTGAAGGGAGGCAGTGCCCACGAGGTTTACCTGCGGGCGGCCGTCGGCTCTTGCGGAATCGACGGCGGCGTCTGCCGCGCGGAGATCTTCACGCGCCGCAGCGATGCTGGGATTGTCCTTGATCGCCGTCACCAGCGCTGTCTCGAGGCTTTCCGGAAGCGGCGGCACAGGTGGAGGCGGGGCCAGATCGCCGGGGCGCAGCCCGGTCAGGTACTGATAATTGGCCTCACTGGCCTGGAGCGTGGCTTCAGCGCCGGCGAGTGCCGCGCGGGCGCCTTCGAGCCGGGCTTGGGCCTGTGCCACATCCGTCCGGGTGACAACGCCGACATCAAACCGGTCCTGCGCCGCGCGCACCTGTTCGCTGGTGACCTCCACATTGTTCTTGCGGATGGCAACGGCCTCACGATCGCGGACGACATCCATGTATGACGTGACCACCTGGAGAACCAGATCCTGGCGGGCGGCGGCAAAGCCGAGGTCAGCAGAGCTGATGCCCGCTTCAGCCTGCCGGATGCCGGCGGAAATCTTCCCTCCCGTGTAGAGGGGCTGGATGGCTTGCAGCTGGGCGGAAGCGACCGGGCGGTCTCCCACGCCGAAGGCGAACGGGCTGGTCGTGTCGATATATTCATAGCCGCCGCCGGCGGTCAGGTTGACGGTGGGCCGTCCGGCGCCGCGCGCGGCCTCAAGGTTCTGCCGGGCGATATCCGTGCGGTAGCGCTCGATTTCCAGCTGGGGGTTGGTCGCAAACGCAGAGGCAACCGCTTCCGGCAAGGTCTCCGCGAGCGCCGGTGTCGCCAAGAAGAAAGAAAGAAGGCTGGTGCCAATCAGCAGCCGGGGCGTGAGCTTACGCATGATGGAATACCCTGTTGGTCCTGTCAGCAGGGTATATAAGCTTTTCTTTTAATAAGGTGAACGCTGTTCACCAAAACATATGGACGCAGGGCGCCTTCAGAAGGTGAAGGCCGGTTTGCGGTCAAATTCCACAAGGCGTGGCGGGCAGGCATCGAAGCCATCGCGCGAGGAGAGGGTATCTCCGGCCTTGGTGAAGACCTTGCCGCGGCCCAGGCGCCCATCATCGGCGACCACTGCAACGAGGCGCCCCCCTTCGGAAAGCTGCGCGCCCCATGCTTCGGGCAGGGTTTCAACCATGCCGCATACATAGATGACGTCAAACGGCGCCTGTTCGGCAAGGCCGCTGGCCAGCTGGCCTTCTACCGGCGCAATGCGATCAAGGCCGAGCTCGGCAAAGCGGGTACCCATCGCGTCCACGAGGCCCGCCTTGTCTTCCAGCGCGATAACCGTGTCCGCCAGATGGCTGATGAGGGCAGCTTCGTAGCCCGAGCCTGCCGCAATCACCAGCACCACATCTGTTGGTTTGATCTGGGCGAGCTTGATCAGCTTGGCCGTATCGCGCGGCGTCCATAGGGACCGGCCGGGCGCTGTTTCGATTTCCATCTCGGAATAAGCCACAGAGCGGCGCGAGCTGGGCACAAACTCCTCGCGGGGCGTGCGCAGGAAGGCGGCCACAATCGCCGGATCGGTCACATCATTCGGGCGGATCTGGCTGTCCACCATGATTTCGCGCGCAAGGTCGAAGTCCATCTCAAAACGCCGTTTCTGAATCGCTGGATAGGTATGCCCCCTGTATCACGGCGGCTGCGCCGCGCAATGCGCAGGATCGCCGCGACATGCTTCTTCTGTGAAAGGTGATGAAAGGCCGATTGTCTCCGCGCCCAAGCGCTGCTAGAGGGCCTTTCTCCTGAGGCCCTATGGCGGAGTGGTGACGCAGCGGATTGCAAATCCGTGCACCCCGGTTCGATTCCGGGTGGGGCCTCCATTGTTTTTCTTGGGTTTTCTCTATGAAGCCCATTACGCGCACGTCTCCGTTTACAGCGGCGTTTACAGTTTTGTTCATGATGCGGCCCCTCTGGCCTTGGCGAGTTTGATCAAAACCGCGTCGGTCTCATCCGGAGAGACGCGGGCATAGTGCTCGATAACGTTGGCCGCTGTGCGTATCGACCATCCCATATGGTTCGCAATTTCAGCTAGGGTCAGGCCAGCATTCAGTAGGCGAGTTGCAGCTGTGCCCCGGGTGTCCTGGAGGCGAAGCTCACGGGACAACCCGGCTTTGTCTCTCCATTGCCTAAGTCCCTCAGAAGCCCTGTGTTCGGTCAACTGACCGCCTGAAGCATTGGTAAGGATAAGCATTTGATCCGCCGGGGTAGCGGCAATGATTGCGGCCAGTTCGGGCGTGATTGGGATAGAGGCGATGCGTTTCCGCTTGTTGGTGCGAACCCTGAGGCGGTGTCCGTTTGGGATCTTCTCGACATGGCCGCGATTTAGCTTGATCAGATCACCAGGGCGGAGGCCAGTTTCACAGGCAACACACAGCAGACGCTTAATCCAGTCGGGGGCAATGCGGTTGATCGCCTCCAGATCTGCAGCGGTCCAGACGATTTCCGAACGGTCCACTTCATAAAGACGGTGTAGCTTGTGGCAGTGGTGCTCGGATAAAAGTCCTTCTTCCACCGCCCAATTGAGAACGCGCACTGCGTGGGTTCCCGCAGCGTCATGCTGTTTGGGAGAATGTTTCCAGGTCGCACGCCACTTATTAAGTTCGCCGCGCGATCCTTTCTCCTCAAAAATACAGGCCGGTGCGTCGTGAAAATGGTTTGCAAACCGTACCGCCCATTTCTTCACGTCGCGGCGGGAGCGCTCGGCTTTTGGCATGGCAGTGCTGGCCAAGAACTGCTCGACCAGCAACGGGACGATAAGCCGATCCGGCTGCGGTCTCTCAGCTGCCTCTGCATATGCCCGAAAGAAGTCAGGATCGCGTGGCTCTTTCACCCCATCGACCCAGAATTTGGTTCCTCCGCGCCGCGTATAGAAGTGCCATCTCACAGCCCCGCCAACCAGCTTCCTGCGAACTCGGTGAACGCCTTTAGGAAGAGCCACGTTTTGCTCTCCATTTTTCTAGTTCTGACAGCTCGGAGTGCGGCTCATCTTCGCCCATTGCGGCTAGGATGAGGGCGCGGCCATCAGGCGTCGTTTCGATGGAAACCGAGCGAAAGCCTTCAGCGCGAAGTCGCTTAGCAATGCCGGCCACATCTCGCGCACTGGGGAGGGTGGGGCGCTGGGGTCTCTGTCTAGGCATCGTCAGTTTCCGATTTGGTTAAGGGGTGAGGCCGTGCGTCCTTGAAGGATCTCGATATCCGTGGGGGGTCCCAGAACGCTTTTCGTTGTTCGGCCGACCTCGGGGCCGTCAATGTCGCCCCCCGTTAATTCAGAACGCCTGACAGGCGAACTCGAAGTTCTGGCGTGGCTGACCCGGCGGCCTCAACACATACCCCGACAAGGAAATTGCTCTCACTTGTGGTTGTGCACTGGTCAGCGGTCGGGTCCCAGTAAACCCTGCTGCCGAGCGTGAACGCCTGCGAGGTGGATTTGGGAAGATCATAAACGCCTTCGCAATGAAGCACGAGATCCCCACCGGATGCCGCGTCCGTGCCAGCAACGCCAAACAGTCGGTCGATAAGAACACCCTCGCCGGACACAACGTTTCTGGGGGCAGGCACGGTCACGGCATGACCTGGCTGAACAAAATTGCGCATATTACCATCCTTTCGTCATACGGACGGTCACAGACCGCCGTGGTTGGCCGCTCTGGGCCGTTCTGAGTTCTTCGGTGAGATCCTGAATGGCGCGGCGAAGTTCTGCATCTGATCGATACTCGACACTGTTGCCGTCGTATTCGACCTTGCGGACGCCCGAAGCCCGAGCCGCTTTCAGTGCCTCAAGTCTGGCTTCCAACTCCGCCGCGCTAGTCATCAGGGTGTCGCCGCGTGATCAAGCCGCGTCCAGCCGCGCCATTCGACAAAGGCGTGACCGAGATCATGGCGAATTTTGAACTGGAGGGCGTCAACTTCAAAGCCCCAACGGCTCTCCGTCATCGGACCTGGAGCGCTGAAAACGCAGGCGGCCAAGACGGCGTAGCGTTCTGCTCATACGTGTGGCTAGGCTCGTCATTTTGTGCCTGCCGACTTCATTCCAAAGAATGAAGGCTCTAAACCCGTGAAGTTGATGGAGATAATAGTGTCGACATGGGTGAGCGTTAGCGGATTGTACTGCGCAATTCCGTCTGGGGCGATAAAGAAGCCGCCAGCTTGCAACTGACGACTGAGGGCGCCCTTTCCAAGAGTATCGCCCCCGACAATTCGATCGTCAGTCGTGTCGATCGAGACAAAAAACCACAACACGTCGTTTTCCGGCTCAGCGAGAAAATCTGCCGCAAGAGCGGCAAACGGCTGTCGCACAGTACGGAGCGGTCCTGCTGTCTTAGGCTCGACGGAACTGTGGTCAGCGCTGAAAATGTTCACAGGGATCGCGGGCCGATACTGGAGCATTATCCGGCTAGCGATGTTCAAGATTTCGCCTTCCCCAGCAATCCTTGTAAGTCGACCAAACACAAAGGCCATAACCACATGCATTGGTTCGAATAGCTGCGATGCCGTTCGCCCCGGGCCCCGGCGCGGAAGATCGCCAAAAAGTCCTTGTTGAGCCCAACGGCGAATTTGCCGCTCGAAATATGACGTATCGAGCGGCAAAGTGCCCGCAAGCTTTTCAGCTACTTCTGAGACCGTCATGCCTGATTTCATTTTGATGCTCCGTTTACCGCTTTACTTTAGAAGTAGAGCTGTAATGCGTCAAATTGAAATTGGGCGTTGGATAAGTTAGGCTGCCTCGTTTTCCACAGCTTTCGGCTTTGATGGGTGAAGGATCTCTTCAACTTCGGTGAGGCCTGCTATGACTTCATCGAGCATCATTCCCAAAGCGTACACGCCATTTTCGGATTTTCCGCAGATGCTCCAGCCATCAATTGCCATTGTGGCAAGCGCCACTTTGCTGCGCATTTGCATGATCTTTTCTGCAGATCTGCTCTATCCAGTTCTGAACGAGTCATCCTAAATCCTCTCGATTGTAAGTTATTCGCGCGGTACAAACGCACGGTTTTGATACGGAATGAATGAGTCGCTGACAAGCTTGCATATTCGTGCCGGGCGGGCGTTGCTCGATTGGTCAATTCGCGATCTGGCGAAGCATGCAGACGTGCACCCTAACCGGATCAGCAGTTTCGAGAACGGCCACACTGCCGATCCCTACAAGCTGGAGCAAATGAAGGCCGCCTTGGAAGCGGCCGGTGTTGAGTTCCTCTATGGCGCGAAGCCCGGCGTGCGCCTGGTCAATGCCCGCTCATCCAGCGCGAAGTGATGGCTCCGCGCTTTGGATGAGGCGTCAGCGATTCACTGGGAACCGGATCGCCTGGCCCGCGCATAGGTGCGTCCAGTAGTATTCTGGCTTCATCGTTCAGCCTGAGGCCAAGGGACTTCAGCCCTTCCAGCGCCGCCATGGCATACACGCGGCAGTCGAGTGCCTCGTTTCTATCCTGAGCCCGTTTCCGCCATTCCCGGATCTGCCGCCCTTTGTGCCAGCGAGCGTGCAGGCGCTCTGCCGTGAGCTGGGCAAACCATTCAGCATCCCTGCCAGCCGGGAAATGGACGTAACCTTCGCCCGCTGTGTCGATGGACAAGCGCGAATAGAAGACGTCTTTGATACCGTCCACGCCGATCACGAATAGGGGCTGCCCGCCCTTCTTCGCTCTGGAAGGCCTGCGAGGCCATGCGGGGCGTCCGGCGCCAGAAGCGCCCTTAATGGCCCATACACGGCGCGCTGATCTTGCTGCGCAGAATTCCAGCACGGTTGGCGTGTAATGCCCGCCGCTGTCGATACATACGGCCCTGACAGGAAGAGGCGGCGCGTTCCTGGGCGGCGTGTACCTACGGCCTAGAATGCCCTCAAGTGTTGCCCATGTCGCCGCTTCGGCGGGGGAACCGGGGATCACGATGTAATCAAGGCTCCAGCTTTCTTCGCCAGATCCCCAGCCAACCAGCTCAACTTCAAGCCGGTCATCCTGGACGTCGACGCCGGCCGTAATCACGGCCACCCCATCAGGCAACATATCTCCCCAATTCTCAGCCCGCGCGGCGAGGCTCTCAGGCTCAAGCCGTGTCTGGCCATCGTCCCAAGTTTCTGCCAGCGCCGTGTTCGTCCACGGTGCTGATGAAGTTTATACTAGGATGCGCGGTTTTCGAGATCGTGGCCTAATCCAGCCTGAACTCTTCATCGGCCGTGGGCGCACGACCGATTTTAGTGAAGAGGAGGTGGCAACCGCTCTTATTCTATATGCCACTTCGCTAGCTGATCTTGGTGCAAACAGCTTGCGCCTTGTCGCGGGGGCGGTGCGCGCCTTTGCTCCCTCTCGCGGTTCCTTCAGTGGCCGCGGCATTGCTGCGGCATTGAACGGGATTGGCGAGGGCCAATTGTGGGTGATCCGTTTCTCTCTTCGACAGACCACTGAAGGGCAAAAATACACCGCGGCCATAATGGCAAAAGATGAGGCGCAACCCAAATCAGCAACGATTGTAGATGCCTATGCAGGACAAGCTATTTCGACTTCTGATGTTGAGTTGAATCCTATCCTTCTGCCGCTGGTGTCAGATCGCAGCGGGGCGAACTAACATGGTCCGCCGCCCGTCCGCCTTCGACCGTGCCCGCCAAGCCATCGCCCGTGCGATTGCGCCCGAAGCCGTTCGCCGTTTCGACGGGGCGGCCGGTGGAAGGCGTTGGGATCGCGGCGCGCATTTCGGCGCAGTGAGTACCGAAGCATTGGCAGCGGCGGGGCCGATGCGTTCGCGGGCGCGGTATTTCTACAATAACAACGCCCACGCTCGCAGCGGCGTGGAAGCCCTTGTGACGCATCTTGTCGGCACCGGCATTTCCCCCGCCAGCAAGGCGGCGAACACCGATGCTCGCACCGCCTTGGGCGCCGCCTGGGCGACCTGGCAGAACGTGGCCGATGCCGACGGCCGGACCGATCTAGCCGGAGTCGTGGCTTTGGCCGTTCACGGAATGATTGTGGACGGCGACTCGCTGTTGCACCTTATCCAGACGCCGCGCGGCCTTCGCGTTCGCGCCATCCCGGCCGAACAACTGGACGAAGCGAAGACGGCAGACCTTGGTGACGGCCGGTATATTGTGGGCGGTGTTGAATTCGCGGCCGATGGCACGCGCGCGGCCTACTGGATTCTTCCGGTCAAACCGACGCAAACCGCAATCACTTATGCGCCGTCGATCCGCATTCCCGCCTCTGATGTGCTGCACCTTTGCGCGCCGGTGGGCATTGG
>NZ_ARYM01000004.1 GCF_000685315.1 Hyphomonas polymorpha PS728 | reverse complement strand
AAGCTGCAGGGCAATGAGGGCGGCTATTTCATCGGTCCGAACCTGTTCGACAATGTGAAGCCGTCGATGAAATCCTATCAGGAAGAAATCTTCGGGCCGGTGCTGCAGGTGATGAGAGTGGAAACACTGGAAGAGGCCGCCGCACTGCCCTCAAACCATCAGTATGGGAATGGCTGCGCCATCTTCACCTCCAATGGGCGCGCCGCGCGGGAGTTTGCGGCGCAGGTGAATGTCGGCATGGTGGGCGTCAACGTGCCGATCCCGGTGCCGGTGGCGTATCACACCTTTGGCGGCTGGAAGCGCTCTGCCTTCGGCGACACCAACCAGCATGGCCCCGAGGGCGTCCGCTTCTACACCAAGATCAAGACCGTGACCCAGCGCTGGCCGGAAGGCGATATCGGCGACCAGGCGTTTGTTATCCCGACGATGGGATAGGTCGTCATGCTGCCTGCAGAGAAGAAGCACCTGGGCCTGGACGGCCCCCGTGTTCCCGGAACGAACAGGAACTGGTTCGCTCTCCTCCGCGCGTTCCGGGGCTGACCTGGGGGCGCCCGGGAGCCTTCATGGGTATCGGCGGGCGCCCCCTTTTTTTTTGGAAAGTGACATGCTTCCGGACGAACACCAGGCACTGATCACCGCAATGGCCTCAACGTTCGCCAGCGAAAAACTGCGGCCGCACGCCGCCCGCTGGGACCGGGAAGGCAACCTCGATCGCAGCGTGCTGAGGGAAATGGCGACCCTCGGCCTCGGCGGGATTTATACCAGCGAGCAGCAGGGCGGGTCAGGGCTTTCGAGGCAGGACGCTGCGCTGATCTTTGAACACCTGTCGCAGGGTTGCATCAGCCACGCCGCCTTCCTGTCGATCCATAATATGGCGGCCTGGATGATGGATGCGTTCGGGGATGATACGCTCCGGAAGAAATTCGTCCCGGAACTGACGGCTGGAAACATGTTCGCCTCCTACTGCCTGACCGAGCCGGATGCGGGCTCAGATGCCGCCTCCCTGCGGACATCGGCAAGGCGGGAGAGCGGCGGCTATGTCCTGGATGGCTCCAAGGCCTTTATTTCCGGCGCTGGCTTCTCGGATCTCTACCTCGTCATGGCGCGCACAGGGGAAAGCGGCGCACGCGCGATCTCGGCCTTCGTCGTGGAAGCCGGGACGCCGGGCCTGTCCTTTGGCCTGCCCGAGCGGAAAATGGGATGGCGTGCCCAGCCTACTGCAACCGTCAGTTTTGACAATTGCCGTATCCCTGAGGGCAACCGCATCGGCGCAGAAGGGGCGGGCTTCACCTTTGCCATGTCCGGGCTCGATGGGGGGCGGCTGAACATCGCCGCCTGCGCTTTGGGGGGCGCGCAGGCGGCCTTTGACAAGGCGCTGACATATGCCGGCGAGCGAAAGCAGTTCGGCCAGCGCATCCTGGATTTCCAGGCAACCCGGTTCAAGATCGCGGATATGGAAACCGAACTGCAGGCCGCCCGGGCGTTGCTCTATACCGCAGCGCAGAGGCTGGATGCGGGCAGCGCTGATGCGACCCGCTACTGCGCCATGGCAAAACGCTTCGTCACCGACACGGCTTTCAAGGTCGCCAATGACGCGCTCCAGTTGCATGGCGGGTACGGCTATCTGGAGGACTATGACGTCGAAAGGATTGTCCGGGACCTGCGGGTTCATCAGATCCTTGAAGGTACCAATGAAATCATGCGCGTCATCATCGCCCGCGAAATCATGAAGGCTGCAGGGTGATCCCATAGCCCGCAGACTGACACCTGAGAAAAATCCCGTACACAGACAAAAAGAGCTTGGATCCGCCAGATGAAAAGAATTGGGTTTATCGGCCTTGGCAACATGGGCGCTGGCATGTGCGCCAGCCTTGTAAAGGCGGGGCATGCCGTCGCCGCGTTCGACCTCAATGCGGAGGCGGTCTCTGCGGCCAGCGGCAAGGGCGCCCGCGCGGCGACGACCATTGCCGAAGCGGTGCGCGATGCAGAGGTCGTGGTCTCCATGCTTCCGGCGGGCAAGCAGGTGCTGGAGGTTTATTTCGGCGCAGGCGGTGTTGCCGCAAATGCGCCCAGGGGCTCCTTGCTGGTTGATTGCTCCACGATTGCCGTCACCGATGCAAGGCAGGCGCATGCCCGGGCAGAAGCGGCAGGGTTGCTGATGGTCGATGCACCCGTCTCCGGCGGCGTCGCGGCGGCGGAAGCCGGCACGCTCACTTTCATGGCGGGGGGTACGGAGGCGGCGTTCGGCAAAGCAGAACCGATCCTCAGGGGCATGGGCAAGAACATCTTCCACGCAGGCGGGGCGGGGAACGGACAGGCCGCCAAGATTGCTAACAACATGCTGCTCGGCATCTCCATGATCGGCACATGCGAGGCGTTCTACCTCGCAGAAAAGCTCGGGCTCGACGCAGAGACTTTCTTCAGGATCTCGTCGGTGTCGTCGGGCCAGTGCTGGTCGATGACGAGCTATTGCCCGGCGCCGGGTCCCGTGCCCGCCTCACCGGCGAACCGGGATTACAAGCCGGGCTTTGCTGTGGCGATGATGCTCAAGGACCTCCACCTGGCCGCCGGAGCTGCCACGGCAGCGGGCGCCGGGATCCGCCTCGGCGAGATGGCAGGGCGCATCTACCAGGACCTCTCCGATCGTGGCTTCGGCGGGCTCGACTTCTCCGGGGTCATGAAAGACCTGAAGGGCGCGCTGTAATGATCCCGGAACGGATACTTATCGCCGGTGCCGGCCAGGCCGCTGCGCAGGCTGTGCAGTCTTTGCGCCAGGGCGGTTATACGGGCGCGCTCACGATTGTCGGTGAAGAAACCGCGCTGCCCTATCAGCGCCCGCCCCTCTCCAAGGCCTACATGAAGGGCGAGATGGATGAGGAGCGGCTCTATTTCAAACCCGCCGCCTGGTATCAGGACAACAATATTGAGGTGATCCTCGGCGCGCATGCGACCCGGATCGACCGTGCCGCCCGCCAGTTGCATATCGAACATGGCGGCGTGCTGGACTATGACGCCCTGATCCTCGCCACCGGGTCCCGCCCGCGAAAGCTGCCCTGCCAGGGCGCAGATCTCGCAAATGTCCACGACCTTCGGACGCTGTCCGATGTGGAGCGCATCCGCCCGCAGATGGTGGAAGGCCGCCGCATGGTCATCATCGGCGCAGGCTATATCGGCCTTGAGGCAGCCGCTGTGGCCCGCACGATGGGCCTGGACGTCACCGTTCTGGAAATGGCGCCGCGCGTGCTTGCGCGCGTCACCAGCCCGGTGATGAGTGACTTCTACGCCCATGAGCACACCGCCAGGGGCGTGAAGATCCTCACGAACACGACGCTGTCTCATCTGGAGGGCAAGGATGGCCATGTCAGCGCCGCCGTCCTGGCCGATGGCACGCGGCTGCCAGCCGACATCGTCCTGGCCGGGATCGGTATCCTGCCGAATGAGGAGCTGGCGAAAGAGGCCGGCATTGCCTGCGCCAACGGCATCCTTACGGATCGGGACGGACGCACCTCAGACCCGAATGTCTTTGCCGCCGGCGACTGCGCCAGCCGCCCGCTGGTTCACTATGGCCGAATGGGCCGCCTTGAAAGCGTCCACAACGCCATCGAACAGGGCAAGCTGGTGGCGGCGGCCATCCTTGGCCTGCCCCGGCCAGCCGAAGACTGCCCCTGGTTCTGGTCGGACCAGTACGACCTCAAACTGCAGATCGCAGGCCTCAGCACCGATTATGATCAGATTGTCCTGCGCGGCGACCCGAAGGCCCGGAAGTTTGCCGCCTTCTATCTACGCAATGGCACGCTCATTGCGGTCGATGCGGTCAACAGCCCGCCGGAGTTCCTGGCATCCAAGAAACTCATCATGACAGGCGCAAAAATTGCTCCTGAAATGCTCAGCGACACCACCCTCCCAATGAAAGACATTGCTGCAAGCTCAGCCGGCACAGGATCCGGTGAGGCTCCCCATTAAGCCCCCGGAAGGGGCGGGGCAGGGATGCCTGTTTCATGGCGCCCTGAATGGCTCATAGACGGCCTCCTCATAGGCCCGGAAGCGTTCGGCCCCTTCTGTCTCGGTCCAGCCCTCTGCGAGTGCCTGCGCGACGCCAGACGCCTCGTGCGCCAGGAGCGCGTCCCGAATTGCCGCGCAGGGGACACCGTCCGTATGGCGGCAGATGACCGGTCCAGGGGGCAAGGGCTCGGACCGCCAGAGGAGCCGTAAGGCGGCCGCGCGAGCGGGCTCAGTTTCCTGGAGCTTGCGCCAGGGATTTTCAGCCAGGGCAGCTATGTCGGCCCGGCCCGATAGCAGGTCTTCAAGCGCGCGGTCATGGGTCCCGGCATGGAGCCGCGCCGCGAACTGATCCGGCGTCACGCCAAGCGTGCGCAGGAGGGCGGCCTGGACAAGAGCGCCCGACGTCGAGCCGGGCAGCACTTCGCTGTAGCGCAGGGTCTCCATATGGGCGGGCAGGCCGGACAGTGCGGTGACGCTTGTCCCGGACCCCGCAAGGAGCACGCCTCGATAGCGATCCAGCACCGTTGGAGGCGTGTCGAGGACCGCGACCGCGTCAATCCCGGCGCAATCACGCATCGTCACGTAAGCGCCCAGGTTGGTCATCGCCACGTCAACCTGACCGGCGCAGGCCGCTTCTGACAGGGCGTCCGGGGTGTCAAAGAGCACGATACGCGCCGGGCGGCCTGCGGCCTCTGCCACAAGCCCAGCAAGCGGCGTGAGCGCGACGCTGCGGTCGAATGCCGGATAGCTGTAGGAGGCGACGACAAGTGGCGTCTCCGGGGCGGGCCCAGCGACCAGGGCGCAAAGGAGGGAGATGATCATGGCATTATTTACCGCGGGTCATCCGGCTCCACAATCCGGAGCCCTGCTCCTAAAAAAAACAAGAGGCCAAGGGAGTCGATCGGCGCGCATCGGCGTGAGGCTTAGCCCATGGCGCTGCCTCGGTGTATCCTGCGGCCTTTGAGACGGACCATCAGTCCACAGGCAAGCCGCTGCTGAACAATGCTTGCTGACACCCTCAATTGACCGGCGGCCTGCGCCGCTCCCGATCAATAACTTGTCGCATGTACGCTTCGACTTCGGCCTCGATCCAGACGCTCCGCCTACCGATATGGACAGGTGCTGGGAACGGATGAACTGGGTCCTTGATCAGTGCGTACAGGAGCGACCGGCTGATGGCGAGCCGGTCCTTGACGTCCCGAAGGCACAGGAACCGTGCAGGCCTGTCTTCAATTGGCGGTGCTTCCCGGAGGGTTCGCAGGGAGTGCTTCGGCATGGTCTTCGTCCTTGTCCTGGTGAGGCTGGTGATCCAGCCAGCACAGGGCCCCATATTGGTCCCTGCACACGGGCGCGCCTAGTTGGAGCGCATGCAAGCGCGTGCAACGGCGTGGAACCGGGTGCAATGGTTCGCTTCCTCTCTGCAGCAAGGCAGGCGGGTCCTCAGGCGGCATTGGAAGCGTAATGCCTGGGCCCATTCCTGCAGGCATGCTGCGGGATCCTGATCGAGGATGGACAGCCAACGCGTAAACCGCCTCCAGCATGCGCTGCGTGTACATACAAAATGCGCCTGCGGGCAGGGGCCCATCGCGCGCAGTCAGGGGGGGCTGGCAGGGCGGTCGTCAGGGCAGCCGAAGGATGGCTGCTTTCGCGGTGGGGACAAGGTGATCAATCGGCCCCGCGCCGCCAGCCGTCACTGACGTGGCGAGGCCCGATCCCTTTCCCCCAAGGCGCCCTCAGCCCGGGATTCCTTGCGCCGGGAACCCTCCCTCCCAGGCCGCGCGCCATTCCAACATGCCACAGGTGCAGGGGAGCTGGCACGAAGTGGCGCCTCGACCCGGTGCGAAGGGCACCGAAAAATCGTTGTGCAGGCAAGGCGTTACCGAAGGTGTGGCGCCACTTCTTTTATCTTGCCCTCTTAATCGCATTCATTGTCTTCGTCTTGGCCATTTCTTCTTCTCCTGTTACTTTTACTTCAGAACGGGGCTTGAGGCGACCCTTCTTTGAACCGCCTTTTGAACGTCGGTGTACGGTTTTTCGGCTTTCAGGATATGACGCGCCGTGCACTCTTCCGGGCTCATCGACGGCTTGGTGGGGACCGTCTGAGCGGTCATCGATCCGTCGCGGCACATTACGGCATCGGACTCGCGGGGCATCGTCACAGGCACTCGAGCGTGGTCCAGGCTTGCGCCGGCCACAGGCAAGATATCGTGCTTCCCGCTTTCCTTGGTCTGCATCACTCCATCCGCCGAAGCGGACCTCCATTGTTCAATCAGGTGTCCTCAACTGGGTTCCCTTTTCGCATATATTCACGTCACGCATGGGCTCCCAGGAGCTTGCGGTCCTTCGCCTGCGGGGAACGCCGGGGCGTCGCGGCATCGGCCAGCGGCTGATCGGCATATTCCGATCCATCTCGCCACATGGCATGCATGACGACGGCCAGCTTACGGGCGACGGCGACCACCCCTTTCCGGTGGCAGCGTTTGGCAATCTTCTCGCCCCAGGTCTTGAGCGTCGTCTTGCCCTTGTACCGGGTCAGCATCGAACTGGCGGCTTCATAGAGGGCGCGGCGCACATCCGGGTCACCCGCCTTGCTGATCCGCCCTTTTACGTCGATCGACGTGCCCGACTGCCATCGTTTGGACGTCAGGCCAAAGTAGGCGGCGACATTTCGGGACCGGCGGAACCGCGCCGGATCATCGATCGCGGTCACAAATGTCAGCGCCGTGATCGGACCGACGCCGGGGATGCGCATGTAGCGGCGACAGAGTTCATGCCGGGCCACGATCCGGACGACCAGCCCGTGCAGCTTCAGATATTCCCGCCAGAGCGCCGCACGCGCCGACAGCATGCACTCCATCAGTTCGGCCGTCAGCTGATCATTCGCGCAGGCGTCGCGAACAGCCGCCTCGAACCGGGCGCGGCCGACTTTTGACAGCCTGATCCCAAACGCCTTTAGCGAGTGGCGGATCGTGTTCTCGAGATCGAGGAACTTTTGCTTCAGGTTGCGGCGCTGGATCAGCAGCAGGCGCAGCCGATAGGCCTGATCGGTCTTGATATGGGCCTGGCGGAACCAGCCGGTCCGCATCAGATGCGCGATGCCCAGCGCGTCGGCGGCATCGGTCTTGTTGCGCTGCGCTGACATCGACGCGCGCACATGCCGGGTCTCAAGGCACACCACCGGCAGACCGATCGCTTTCAGGGCCGGATGAAGCCAGGGGGACAGCGCTCCGGCCTCATGCCCAACCCGTCTCAGCTTGTTGGCAAACGGCTGTAGCGCTTTCGCAATCTCTGGCGGATCCGTTGCAACACGACACGTCATCAGCGCAGTGCCGTCCGCGTCCACGACGCAGACCGACGTCTCATCGACCGAAAGCTGGCACCTATGGCGGTCAGATGTCGGGTGAGGGAACCCTTCGCAAGACAGGGGCGGGCGCATTGCTGCTCACCGGTGCAAACTCCTATTCCGGCGGCACCGCCGTTGAGGAGGGCACACTTATCGGCGCGGCCGGCGCCCTCCAGGGCGACATCAGCAATGCCGGCATGGTTGAATTCCTTCAGATGCAGGACGGCATTTTTGCCGGTGCTATTACCGGCGGCGGCGCTGTCCGCAAGACGGGTGCCGGCGTTCTCCTGATGACGGGTCAGAACAGCTACACAGGCGCCACGGAAGTGGTTGAGGGCACGCTGATGGGCGCTGCCGGATCAATCCAGGGTGATGTTCTGAACAATGCCAGCGTGGTGTTCACGCAGGCCGAAGATGGCACCTATTCCGGCAGCATGTCGGGCGAAGGCGCGCTCATCAAGATTGGCGATGGCCGTCTTGAGCTGGCGGGCGCAAATACGTTCGCAGGCAATATCTCTGTTCTGGAGGGCGTTCTGGCTGCCGACCATGACACCAATATGGGCGCAGGGTCGCTGACCATCGGCAATGCCGTCTTCCAGGCTGCCGGGGATATCGAGACAAACCGTGAGCTGATCATCGGCCACGCCGCCTCGCGGATGGACGTTCAGTCGAACGATATCGTCTGGAATGGCGTCATCACCGGCGACGGCGCTCTGAACCTTCTGGGGCGGGGGCGTCTGCTGCTGACGGCCGAGAACTCCTATGCGGGGGGCACCTATATCCAACAGGGCGTGCTCGCAGGCGCGGCCGGTTCTATCCAGGGCGATGTCTGGAATGATGGCACCATCGAGTTCCTCCAGGAGGAAGACGGTGCCTATGCCGGAACCATCGTTGGGGATGGAGAGCTGCGCAAGCTCGGCAATGGTCTTCTCAGGCTCACGGGCCAGAGCGGCATTGCCGGCAACACCTTCCTTGACGAAGGCAGCCTCAGCGTCGACGGGCTTCTGGGAACCCAACTTCTGATGGTTGCCAACAGCGCGTCCCTGTTCGGCAATGGCGCCATTGACGGGTCTGTCATGGTTCTGTCGGGCGGTATGCTGAAGCCGGGTAATTCTCCGGGTACGCTCTATATCAGCGGCGATGTCATGCTGTCTCAAGGGTCGGTCCTGGAGGCCGAGATCGACGGGCGCGTGTGGAGCGCTGAAGGCGGCGCGGGCTCATATGACCGCATCGTCCTGACCGGTGAAGGCGCAACCTTCACAGCTGGCGGATCGATCAATCCGCTGCTGAGGGGCATTACGGGTGACGCAAACAACACGTTCACCCCGGTCATCGGTGATATCTTCACCATCGTGGTGGCCGACAATGTCTCGGGTACCTTCGACACCCTGGTCCAGCCGCAGAGTGGTCTTGCGCCAAACACACGGTTCAAGGTGCTCTACAATGCCGAGACGATCCAGCTGGCGCTGGTCGCGCGCAGCCTTGCCACACTCGCCGAGGAAAATGCACTGCGCTCGAACGCGGTTACCTTCGGGGCGGCGCTTGACCGGGCATCTGCCTTTGGCGAGCAAGCCAGCGGCCAGCTTCTCTCGCTCTTCACCGAGTTTGACGGGATGAGCCAGGCTCAGGTGGCAGGTGCGCTTGCGTCCCTGTCCGGCGATATGCATGCGCATATCCTAGAGAGCACCGAATCGATCCTGCGCAGTTCTGACGAGATCGTCATGACGGCAGCGTTCGGCGGCCGGACGGTCGGCGGTGTTGACCGCGAGCTGAAGGATGGGACCCGCGTCTGGGCCCGTGCGGAAGCAGGCGGTGCCAGCTATGATCCGGATGCGGCAGGTTTCGGCTTTGATGAGGATGTCTATGGCCTGACCATGGGCGCCACCTTCCTCAACACGCCGGACATGCGGGCCGGTATTGCCGGCAGCTACAAGACCGTCGAGCTCTACAATGACACGGCCAACGGCGCGACCAATCACATGCTGTCGGCCTATGCTTATGGCAGCCGCACAGTCTCGGCGCGTCTGACGTTGTCGGGTCTCCTGGGTTACACTCAGGCGTCCCCCAAAGTCAGCCGCACCACGCTGCTGACCAGCGGCGCAGCCTTCACCAAATCCGACAAGCAGGTTTCGGCAACGCATGCGCAGCTGGAAGCCCGCTACCGGTTGGTGAATGCTGGGGAAACCAGCATCTACGCCATCGGCGGTCTGCGGACGGCATTCATGAATGTCGGCGCCTATCGCGAGACCGGCAATATCGATCATGCCGAGCTGACCCTTGAGGCAGAATCCCGCCACACTGCCCAGACGAATCTGGGCGCAGAGGTGGCCCGCTCCCTTGCGGGTACGGACTTCGCCCTCTTTGCCAACTGGTCGCGTGACATCGGAGATGATCCGACGGTCGAGCGGACGGCCTGGCTGGGTGATGCCGTCTGGCAGGTTCAGTCGACCGAGCGTGACCTCAACACCTACACCTATGGCTTCAACGCCCGCCGCGATCTCAGCGACCGCGTTGGCCTGGAGCTGTCATACAAGGGCCGGTACAACAGCCCGAACTATGATGCGCAGCAGCTGCTGCTCGGTGTCAACATCGCCTGGTAAGGTCAGGTCTACCCCTTGAAAGAGGCCGGTCACGTTCGCGTGGCCGGCCTTTTTTTGATCTGCTGACCGATCTGCGCCGCCTCAGTCAAAACCGGCGCGCAGATCGCGCAGCGGATAGTCGGCCATGGGGTCGTAGCGGGAAGGGCCGCCGCTGCGGCGGGGAATGCTGGCATAAAGATGGAACAGGCTGGCGCGGAAGGGCGCGCTGCGATGGGCCTGATGGGCCTCTGTCCAGTCCCTCACCGTGTCGAGCGGTGTGCCGTGCAGGTAAGCCAGCGTGATGTGCGGCGTGAAGGGGTGCTTTTCCAGCGGGATGCCGAGACGGCGCGCGGCGCGTTCGCACTGGCTGGCCAGCGCGCGCAACTCGTCGCTCTCCCCAATCCGGGCCCAGACGGCACTTGGTTCCCGCCGGCCAAACCAGCCCATGCCTTCCACGCGCAGGTCAAAGGCATCGGCCTCGATCTCGCCGAGAAGCTCGTCCAGATCGCGGGCCTGCGTGTCGGAAAGCTCGCCATAGAAACACAGCGTCACATGGAAATTCTCTTCCGGCCGCCAGCTGGCGCCGGGCAGATCCTTCTGCAGCTTGCGCAGGGGCGCCGAAATCTCCGGCGGAACGGGAAGGGCAGCGAACAGGCGGTACATTCCGCCTGTTCACCACACTGCTCCGGTCATGAAAACCCACCCCGGTGGCGGAGTGGGCCTTTCATTCAGATTTTCAACCGGAAAGAGCCTCCAGGCGGCCAAAATGCTCCGCCAGGAGATAATAGAAGGTCACGCGCGATTTCTGGCCCCCTTCGGCCTTCATCGTTTCGCAGACAGACTGGATGGCGGCATCGAGTTCCTGCTGCTTATGCGCCAGGCCCAGCTTGCCGCGACACCATTTCTCGCGCACGCGGTCAAGTTCGCCCGAATCCGAGCAGGCCACGATCGAGCTGTCCTTGTTGCGCAGCGCGATCCCCAGATGGCCTACAATCTTTTCGGCGGCGGCCTGATTGTAACCGTTACTGTATTTCTTGATGTTCTCAGCATAAGCAGAAGCATCAGCCATGAGTTTCCCCTTCTCATTTGATGGAACGCCTCCTGATGGAGGTTCTCCACACGGAGAGGTTTAACCCTCGCCCGTGCCGAGTCAATGATACTTAAAAGGCGGGCACGGCTACATTTGGACAGAATCAGGCTGGATTGAGGCATTAAAGTAAAAATCAAAACTTAAACACTCTATATTTTGAAATATCGAGTATGAGTACAATAAATACTTATGCTTTCCTGCCGATGGATCCCCGTGCAAAAGAGTTGGTGTACCTGCGCAATCGCTTAACTAAACGCTTGATCCCGGTTTTTGTTGCGGACCGGATGCGAAATGCCCATATTCAGCAATGAACGGCACCCTCGGGTTGCCGGGTTCACAAGAAAGGACTTGAAAATCATGAACGAATTCAACCGGGGCTTCGGCGCGGTCGATGTTCGCTCGATGGACACTTCGGTCAATGTGGGTCTGCGGACCTTCATGCTGGGTGTATATCAGAAGCTTGCGCTCGGCATCGCGCTCTCTGGCGGCGTTGCCTTCCTCGTCGGTTCGGGCCTCGTCCCCGGCCTGACGCAGCTGCTTCTCGGCACGCCGCTCTTCTACCTCTTCCAGTTCGGTCCTCTGGCGCTGATCCTGGGCTCAGCCTTCCTGATGCGGAACCCGTCCCCGCTGGCAACCGGTATTCTTTACTGGACCATCGTGGTGATGCTCGGCGTCTGTCTGTCGATCTGGGTCGCCATGGCGGCCGCGCAGACCGGCGTGACCACACGGGGCGGCGCTACGCTCAACGTGACCTTCATGACGATGACCAAGGCCTTCCTGCTGACGGCCTCTGCCTTCGGCGCGCTGAGCCTCTTTGGCTACACCACCAAGACAAACCTCCGCCCGATCGGCATCATCGCCGTCTTCGCGCTGTGGGGCGTGGTGGGCATCTCGCTGCTCAGCTTCCTGTTCCCGCCCTCGGGCATGTTTGAAGTCATCGTCCAGGTTGCCGTGCTCGGCATCTCGGGTGTGCTGGTGGCTTTCCAGACGCAGGAACTGAAAGAAGGCTACTTCGCCAATGAGGGGGACACCCGCTCCCTCGCCGTGATGACGAACTGGGGCGCCCTCAACTTCTTCATCATGTTCTACAACATGTTCACCATCCTGATGTCGCTGCTCTCGCGCGACTGACCGGGAAGGGGAAACCCTCAAATAAAACGCCCCGCGAGCCCGTCTCGCGGGGCGTTTCACATTTTGGCCGCATTGCAACACGCGCGGTCCTCGGCTAGGGGTCCGGCAGCTTGTTTCCACGACCATTTTCCTCAGGAGAAACACATGGCCCGCAATAAGATTGCGCTGATCGGCTCCGGCATGATTGGCGGTACACTTGCCCATATCGCAGCGCGCGAAGAACTGGGCGACGTGATCCTGTTCGACATCGCCGAAGGCCTGCCGCAGGGCAAAGGTCTCGACATTGCCGAGTCCACCCCGGTCTACGGCGCTTCGGTCAATCTGAAGGGCGTCAACGACTATGCCGGCATCGCTGGCGCAGATGTCTGCATCGTCACCGCCGGCGTGCCGCGCAAGCCGGGCATGAGCCGTGACGATCTCCTCGGCATCAACCTGAAAGTCATGAAAGCCGTCGGCGAAGGCATCAAGGTTCACGCCCCGAACGCCTTCGTTATCTGCATCACCAACCCGCTCGACGCGATGGTCTGGGCGCTGCAGAAATTCTCCGGCCTGCCGACCTCCAAAGTCGTCGGCATGGCGGGCGTGCTCGACAGTTCGCGCTTTGCCTACTTCCTCTCCGAGAAGACCGGCGTGTCGGTGGCCGACATCCACGCCTGGACGCTGGGCGGACACGGCGACGACATGGTGCCGATGGTGCGCCACTCCACCGTGGGCGGCCTGCCGCTGACCGAACTGGTCAAGCAGGGCTGGATGAGCCAGGGCGATCTGGATGCCATCGTCGAGCGTACCCGCAAGGGCGGCGGCGAGATCGTCAACCTGCTCAAGACCGGCTCGGCCTATTACGCCCCGGCCGAATCGGCCATCGCCATGGCGAAATCCTACCTCGCTGACCAGAAGCGCGTCCTGCCGGTCGCGGCCTACCTCTCGGGCGAATACGGCCTCAAGGACATGTATGTCGGCGTGCCCACGCTGATCGGTGCAGACGGCGCCGAGAAGATCGTCGAGTTCGACTTCAACGCCGACGAAAAAGCCATGTTCGAAAAGTCCGTCGCTTCGGTGAACGGCCTGATCGAAGCCTGCAAAGGCATTGATCCGTCGCTGGCCTAAGCGCCCGATGATCATAGTCGAAGGCTATGTGCGATTTGCGGATGCGGGGGATTTTCCCCGCATCCGTGACGCGGCCTTCGCCCAGATGAGCGCCAGCCGGGCCGAGCCTGGCTGCCTCGACTATACCTACGCCCTTGATGTCGCCGATCCCTGCCTGATGCGGGTGCTGGAGCGCTGGGAAAGCTGGCAGGCGCTGGAAACTCATTTTGCGCAGCCGCACATGGCGCCCTGGCGCGCGGCGCTGGCGGGGGTCAATGTTGTGGAGCGCAATCTCCACGCCCATGAAGTGGCGCTGTCCCGGAAAGTCTGAAGCGATGCCGGGCGGACCTCTCCTCGAAACGCCGCGTCTCATCCTGCGCCCTCCGCAGGCGGAGGACTTTGAGGGGTTCTGCGCGCTCGCGGCGGATCCGGAAGCTGCGCGTTTCATCGGCGGGGTGCAGCCTCCGGAAACGGTCTGGCGGGCGCTCTGCACGATTGCCGGCGCCTGGACGATCAGCGGCTGCTCAATGTTTTCCGTCATCGAGAAGGAAACCGGCCAATGGATCGGCAGGCTTGGGCCGTGGCACCCGCATGGCTGGCCCGGCACTGAGGTCGGTTGGGGGCTGCTGAAATCTGCGTGGGGCAGGGGCTATGCCAGTGAAGGCGCGTCTGCCGCCATGGATTATGCCGTCGATATCCTCGGCTGGCAGGAAATCATCCACTGTATCGAAGCGGAAAATGTGCCCTCGATCCGCGTTGCCCAGCGGCTCGGCTCCCGCAAGTTGCGCGCTGTGCCCGCGCCGGCGCCGTTCAAGGACATCGTCTGGGACATCTACGGCCAGTCCGCAGACGACTGGCGCGCCCGCCGCAGGGGCTGAGCCGCGCAAAGCAAAGGGCGCAGAGGTCTCCCTCCGCGCCCTGTCACGTGTGAGCTGTTGCCGTGCGCTTAACCGATCACGCGCAGGCAATCATCATCCGTGTCACGATCAAGATCGTATTTCAGGATGTCGCCGGTGCGGCGATGCAGGTCAATTTCCAGCTCGCGCCCATCGGCGGTGCAGCCTTCGATTTCCCATTCGCCATCATCCAGTTCGATCTCCAGCACATGCACCATGCCTTTCTGGCGGGCGATGTCGATCGCCTGCTCGCGGCTGATCGTGTCGGTGCCGGCAGACTGTGCAAAGGCAAAAGGAACCGGGGCGGCGATTGCGGCGGCAATCAGGGCGGCAGAAATGCGCTTCATGGGGAACTCCTTGTTTTCTCTCGTCGTTCTAACGTGTGAATTGGATCGGGGTTCCGGGCGGATGTGTGCAGGGGAGGAAACCCATCCGCCCGGCCCTTCGCTGAAGGGAGGCTGTCCCTCAGCAATCGTCATCCTCATCAATCTCCAGGTCGAGGACCGCGCCGGTGCGGCCATGGATGTCGATCTCTATCTCGCGGCCATTCCGGGTGCAGCCTTCCAGCTCCCATTTGCCGTCATCCCGCTCGATCTCCTTCACGCGGGTCATGCCCTCGGCGCGCGCAATGCGCACGGCCTCTTCGCGGGAGATCGTGACGCCGCCCGTGCCGCCGCCGCCGCGCAGGCCGTATTCATCGTCGGCGAGCGCGATCGGGGCAGGGGCAGCCAGAGCCAGCAGGGCCAAGGATGTCATCAGTGCTTTCATAATCATCGTCCTTCAGGTTTCGGAGTGTTCTTGCGGGGAAGTTGAGCGTGGTTCTGCCCCGCAGGCCCTGAGCCCGTCCTGACACGCGCTGTCAGGTCGCTGTCAGTTTCGGTTGGGGGCTTGCAGGCCGGGCGATGGCCTGCAACTCAGGAGGCCAGATGGATACAGATCGCCAGTTCAGCTCCGACCCGGAAACAAGGATTGCCGACGCGATCGAGGCCGCCCTTGAAGCGCTGCGCCTGGCCAGCCGGGAGCATGCCGGAACAGAACTCCAGCCAGAGCGCTGGCGCTGGGTGGCGCTCGGTCTCGTCAGCGCGCTGCAGGCGGCGCTGGTTGCTGCCCTTTCCGGCTACGCTTCGGCCCGGCATGAGGATGTCGCCAACCCCTCCCAGTCAGACCGGGTGGCGCCGATTGCCCTGCTGCTGCGCCGGGCACGGTCGTCGGAACATCTCAACGCGCCTGAGCGGCTGGATCTCACCGGCGCGCAGGTGCGCGGGCTTGAGGAGCTCGTCGCCATGCGCAATGCCGCCGTCCATGGGCTCGGCTTTCGGGTGCCGGAAAATCCCGCCACCCTCGCCCGGACGGCGGTAGACGTCATTCGGCATCTGCTTTTGACCCATCCGGCGTTCGATATGTCCGGATTTGTCCTCTTCCTGTCCCTGATTGACCGGGAGTTGACCGCGCTGGACACGGCCCTGGCGGTGAAAGTCCCCGGAAAGCCGCATGATTAACGCCAAAGTGACGCCTCATGGCGCATGTCTGATGTCATGCGATTTTTCCGGCCGCTTGTCCTGTCCTGCCTCGCGCTCGCGCTGACTGCTGCGGGGCCCGATACCTATACGCGGCAGGATCTGGAAACGCTGGAAAAGGAAAAACGCGCGGCAGAGCAGAAGCTCGAGCAACTTCAGTCCACGGGTGAAAGCACTGTCCGCGATCTCAAATCACTGGACCAGGATCTCCTCGCCGCTGCCGCTGAAGCGCTCCGGCGGGAGGAGCAAGCCGTCTCGGCAGAAAAGGCCCTGATTGACCTGGCTGTCAAACGGGAGAGGGCTTCTGCTCAACTCCTTGAAAATGAAGGCGCTTATGAGGATCTGATTGCCGCGCTCGCCGCTGCCAATCGTCGCCGTCCGCCTGCGCTGGTGGTCTCGCCCGGCCAGTCGGGCACTGCTATCCGCCGCGCTGTGCTGATGCAGGCAACGCTGCCCGAGCTCAATGCCCGTGCCCAGCGTATTTCCGGTGAGATCACTGCGCTCAACCGGCTGGAGGACCAGATCCGCACGGAACAGGCGCGCCTGGACGCTGCCGAGGCTACTATCGCCTTGAAAAAAGAAGAAATCGAACGCCTCGCCGCTGCCAAGCGCAATCAATATGAAGGCCTCGCCGGAGACGTTTCCGCTCTCAAGGCCCGCGCCGAGAAGCTCGGCCGCGAAGCCGATACGCTGCGGGACCTGCTGGCGGCGCTGGAATCCAGCGCGCCCGGCGCCCCCGGCATCAAGCCGAAACAGCGCCCGCAACTGGCCGCGCTGAAGCCCGCGCCGAAGTCCACCGCGCCCAGCACGAAGACCGCGCCGATCAAAACTTCGTCAAAACCGCTTGGAAAAGCGGCCCTCGGCGGCCTGCTGCAGCCGGTCGCAGGCGACGTGCGCAACCGTTTCGGAGACAAGCTTTCTGGTGGCAGCACTGCAGAATGGGTGAGTTTCGAGACCCGCGCGGAAGCTCAGGTTGTCGCGCCGGTGGCCGGCACCGTCGAATATGCCCGGCCCTTCCGCAGCTATGGGTCGATGCTGATTCTGCGCACAAGCGACGGGTATCATGTTATCCTGACAGGGATGAGCCGGATTTACGTATCCGAAGGCCAGTCTGTTACTGCCGGTGAGCCGGTAGGGTTGATGCCTGATCGCACCGACCCGCCGCCTGAACTCACTCTGGAATTAAGGCTTGGCGACAGGGTGCTTAATCCTGCAGAGTGGATGATGCGTGGCGGCTGATCCGCCGTGTGAGGATTATGATGGAGTGGAATATGCGTTCATTGCTGACCGGAACGGCCCTGGGTGGAGTTCTGGGAGCGCTGGCGGTGGGTTTTGCGGCAATGGCCTGGCCCCAGGGGCAGGACGTCAAGCCGCCTGAAGACCCGCGCGTTGCCACGTATCAGCAGATTGAGCTGTTCGCAGAAATCTTTGCGCGCGCGCAGCGGGATTATGTCGTCCCGATCGATGAGCGCGAAGCGATGGAGTCCGCCATCAACGGCATGCTGACCTCGCTTGACCCGCATTCCAGCTATATGAACCCGGAAGATTTCCGCTCGCTTCAGGTCCAGACCTCCGGCGAGTATGGCGGCCTCGGCATCGAAGTGACGATGGAAGACGGCTTCGTGAAGGTCATTTCCCCGATTGACGACACCCCCGCCCAGCGTGCCGGCATCCAGCCGGGCGATTACATCACTGCCATCAATGGCAAGCCGATCATCGGCCAGACGCTGAACGACGCCGTCAAGGAGATGCGCGGTGAGAAGGGCACCGAGATCGAGATCACCATCCTGCGCGAAGGCGTTGACCCGTTCCCCGTGAAGCTGGTGCGCGATGTGGTGCAGCAGAAATCCGTCACCTGGAAGAAAGAGCCGGGCGACATTGCCTATATCCGTGTCTCCACTTTCAATGAGCGCACCGGAACCCTGCTTGAAGACGCCGTACAGGCGATCAGCCGCGACATTGGCGCCAAGCCTGCCGGTATCGTGCTGGATCTGCGCAATAATGGCGGAGGCCTGCTCGACGAAGCGGTGAAGGTGTCTGACTTCTTCCTCTCCGGGGGCGAGGTTGTCTCGACCCAGGGGCGCCGCCCGATAGACGTTGAGCGCCGCAACGCCACCAAGGCGGAAGTGTTCAAGGGCGTGCCTCTGGTCGTGCTGATCAATGGCGGCTCTGCTTCGGCATCCGAGATTGTTGCCGGCGCGTTGCAGGATCGTGGCCGGGCCCTGGTTATCGGTACCACCAGCTTCGGCAAGGGATCGGTCCAGTCGGTGATCCCGTTGGGGGCAGAGCGCGGCGCCATCCGCCTCACCACGGCGCGGTATTACACGCCGTCGGGCCGCTCCATCCAGGCGCTGGGGATCGAGCCGGACATCATGATCACCCAGGTCCGCCTGACCGAGGAAGAACTCGCCCGGATCCAGCGCTTCTCCGAAGCCGATCTGCCGCACGCCCTCGCCAACGAGTCTGGGGCAGAGCGGTCCAAGCTGCGGATGCCGGACGAGCAGCCGCCCGAAGGCTATGAAGGCGAAGACTTCCAGCTTCAGCGGGCCTTGCAGCTGGTGAAGGACGGGCGGGCGTCCGTCTCGCGTCTCGCCATGCAGGCTGATGAGCCCGGTTAACGATTTCCACTGCTTAAAGGCTCGATTGATTGAGGCCCGGTAAGCATCTGTTTGCCTCCTGTTAACCCTGCGCGGCGATTCTGAAAGCTGCTTTCCCGCAGCCGTCAGATTTTCACGAGGTCGATACATGGGTTACCGGCAATCAGAGCCGTCGCCGCTGAAGTCCGGCCTCATGCATGCTGGCATGAGCCTGGGTGTCTTTGGTGGTCTCGCCGTGGCACTGGGCGCGGGTCTCCACATTACGGCTGATCCGGCCGCAGCCGGTCCCCGCCAGACGATTTCGCTGTTCGGAACCACTTCCGGAGACGCGGATGAGAAAGGCCCAGCCTTCGCAGCCATCCGCGCGGCGGATTATGATGAAGATTATATGCCGGCTGACTATCCAGCCTCCGGGGGCATGGACCTTGCCTATACCGAGCTGGATGGCGAGGGCATGCGCATCGACATCACCGGCGGGCAGGGCGGGCCGATCATGGCGCCGGCGGCCGGCATCCGGATCAATGGCCGTCTCGTCCAGCCTGGCCAGTCGTTTGGCGAAGTGGCGGCCGGGGCTCCGTCAGGCGCAGCGCCTGCGGGCGTGCCCCTGAAACTCAACACCGCCGAAACCGCCCCCAAACCCGCCAGCAAGGCACCGGCAGACATCTACGCCCGGCCATTCTCGAACCCGGAGGGGCGCCCCGTTGTGTCTCTTGTGATCGGCGGCCTTGGCATCAACTCCACCCAGACCAAGCTCGCGATTGACGCGCTGCCCGCCGATGTCACCCTGTCGTTTGCGCCGGATGCCAGCCGTCTGGATTACTGGATCAAGATGGCCCGCGCGGACGGGCATGAAGTGCTGATCGAAGTGCCGATGGAGGCCTATGAGTATGGCCGGATGCGGATGCACCCCGACACGCTGACCGCCGGGGCTGACAAGAAGGCAAACCTTGCCAAGCTCAACCAGGTGCTCAGCCGCGCCAGCGGCTATTTCGGCGTCATCAATTATCAGGGTGCCAAGTTTGGTGCCGATACCGGGTCCATCGAGCCCATCTTCGATGTGCTGGCCGAACGCGGCCTGGCCTTCATTGACGATGGCAGCGTTCACAAAGCTTTCTTCGGCCAGGTTGCCGATACAAAGGGCCTGCGCTTTGCCCGCGCTGCCGGTCCGGTCGACACCCGCCAGTCCCCTCAGGATATCGCCGCCGAGTTCATGGAACTTGAGACCCTCGCCCGTCAGCATGGCGGCGCGATCGGAGCTGGCTTTGCCTTCCCGGTAACGATTGAAGCTGCCTCGCTCTGGATCGACACGCTGGACGAGAAAGGCCTGGTGCTGGCGCCGGTGTCCGCCCTCGTGCCGCGCTCGGCAGAGCCTGTGGCCCAGCCTTTGGCTGAGCGCCGCGAGCTTCGCACTGGCAGCGTGGGCAAGGCTGGTCTAAAAACCGGCGGGTGACCCAGACCCGACTCGATCCCCAACTCTATCGCGCCAATGTCGGCCTCGCCATGTTTTCGAAGGCAGGGCATGTGTTCATTGGCCGCCGTATCAATGGCCGCGGCCCCTTCCAGTGGCAGATGCCGCAGGGCGGCGTTGACCCCGGTGAAGATCCCCTGACCGGCGCCCTGCGCGAACTGGAAGAGGAAATCGGCGTGCCCGCCAAGCTTGTCGATGTGCTCGAAGAGACCGCCGACTGGCTCTATTATGATTTCCCGCCGGACCTGAAGAAACGGATGCCGGGGCCATATCTCGGCCAGCGGCAGAAATGGTTCGCCTTCCGCTTCAAGGGGTCTGACAGCGATGTACGCCTGGATCGCCATACGCCCGAATTTGATGCCTGGCGCTGGGCCAGGCTGGAGGAGACGCCGGACCTGATTGTACCCTTCAAGCGGCCCGTCTATCAGGAAGTGGCGACCCGCTTCCAGCAATGGGCAGAGCCGGTGTTGCCGGGCAGGGTGCCGCAGGGCTGACAGGATAAGGGGGTAGGGGACATGGGCGATCTTCTGATGATCCACGGGGTAGGCTGCGATGGCTCGGCCTGGGACCGGATGAAGCCCTTGTTTGAGGCGCGCGGCTGGACCTGCCACACGCCGACCCTTTTCCCGGACCGGCGCGTGCGGGAAAATCCGCCCGCCAATCTCTCGGATCTCGGCTTGCAGGATTATATCCAGGCGATGCGGGCCGAAGCGGCGCGCATCGCTGCCGCCACGGGGCAAAAACCTGCCGTGATCGGACATTCCATGGGCGGCCTGATCGCGCAGGCGCTGGCCGAAAGCGGGGATGTATCCAGGGCTGTTTTTCTGACGCCTGCCCAGCCCAAGGGCTGCGCCGTGATCGGCCCTTCTGTTGCCTGGACCTTCTTCAACGTGATCCTGTCGCAGGATCGCAAGAAAGCGCACAAGGTCTGGAAAACCGGCTTCCGTTATGGCGTGCTCAACTGCGTCCCCAAGGCGCGCCATGACGAGATCTATGCCGGCGCGCTCTACGATTCCGGCCGGGTCTATGGCGACATCACCGACGGGATCGAGATAGACGAGAAAAAGATCACCCTCCCCACCCTGACGATTGCTGCCGGCAAAGACCGCGCCACCCTCGCCAAGGCTGTGCGCAAGGTCGCGGCCAAATACGCCGCCAGCCCCGTGCCTGGTGATTTCATCGAATATCCCGGTCATGCCCACTGGATCGTGGACGAGCCGGGCACGGAAAAGGTCGTCGCGGATATCGCCGACTGGCTGGCGCGTTGATTTCCGCTCAATAGAAAAACGCCCCGCCGGAAGGGCAGGGCGTTTCGAGAAAATTCTTCAGCCGTCTGAAAAATCAGCCGTTCTGGTTGCACATCGCCAGGAAGCGGTTGCGCAGGTCAGCGTCGGATTTGAACACGCCGGTAAACTGCGTGGTGATCGTGGTGACGTGCTTGTGGTGAACGCCGCGGGTGGACATGCACTGATGCTCGGCCTCGATGAACACGGCCGTGCCCATCGGGGCGAGGCTTTCGGTGATCGCGTCGCAGATCTGCGCGGTCATCGTTTCCTGCGTCTGCAGGCGCTTGGCGAAAATTTCCACCACGCGCGCCAGCTTGGAAATGCCGACCACGGCGCTTGACGGCTTGTAGGCCACGAAAGCCTTGCCGATGAAGGGCGCGATATGATGCTCGCAATGGCTCTCCACCTCGATGTTGCGCAGCATGACGATGTCGTCATAGCCCTGCACATCTTCGAAGGTCCGGCTGAGATATTTCACCGGGTCTTCGCCATAGCCTTCAAACCACTCCTTGTAGGCATTCACGACGCGCTTGGGCGTGTCGATCAGGCCCTCGCGGCGCGGATCGTCGCCCGCCCACGCAATGAGCGTGCGGACGGCTTCTTCGGCCTCTTGCTGAGTGGGGCGCCGAACGGGGTCCGCGCGCGGAATATCTTTTTTGGGGGTTACGGCGTCCATAGCCAATTCAGTTGTCCTTCACTGAGGGACGGGGGTCGAGCCGGGGCATCCCTTGAAGGTCTTTGACGCCTTCTTGCCCGGACTTAACGCCCGCCCGGAGTTGATACCCTCAGGGCGATGTGAGGATACATAGGCCCGGCGGGTCTTTGTTTCCAGCGCTTTCTACGGGGAAACCTGGGCGCTGGATTACGGAAATCTTGGCTTTCCCAGCGGAAGGTGATACGCACCGGCCCATGTCGAGCGCCGCGTTTGCATATTCTTGCTGCCGTCCCTGTTGCTGCTGAGGCCGCAACGGGCCATAGGGCTGCCCGGAACATCCAGCCCGCGAGCTGCTCCCCCGACATACCCGATCCAAGAGATACGATGACCCTTCGCATTTACGATACTGCCGCGCGCAAGAAACGCGTCTTCGAGCCCCAGGACCCGAAGCGGATCACGATGTATGTCTGCGGCCCGACCGTTTATAACTACGCCCATATCGGCAATGCCCGCCCGCCGGTCGTGTTCGATGTGCTGCGCCGGGTGCTGATGGCGAAATATGGCGAGCGCGCGGTCGTTTATGCGCGCAATATCACCGATATCGAAGACAAGATCATCGCCGCCAGCCTGGCCTCAGGCGAGCCGATTGCGGCGATCACGAAGAAATATGCTGCCATCTACAATGCAGACGTGCAGGCCCTGAACATCATCCCGCCCAGCATCGAGCCATGGGCTACCGGCCATGTGCCGGAGATGATCGAGATGATCGAAAAGCTGGTGCGCAAGAAATACGCCTATGTCGGCGAAACGGGCGTCTGGTTCTCTGTGCCCTCAATGCCCGATTATGGCCGCCTGTCTGGCCGCAAACCCGAGGATAACGAAGCCGGCGCCCGTGTGGCAGTGGACGAGGACAAGCGCGATCCGGCGGATTTCGCACTCTGGAAATTTGCCAAGTCCGGAGAGCCGGAAGACGCGATCTGGGATAGCCCCTGGGGCCGTGGCCGCCCCGGCTGGCACATCGAATGCTCGGCCATGGCCGCCAAGCATCTTGGCCGCACGATCGACATTCATGGCGGCGGCGTGGACCTGACCTTCCCCCACCATGAGAACGAGATCGCCCAGTCCGAATGCGCCCATGGCGAGGAACTGGCGCGCTACTGGATGCATAACGGCTTCCTCGACATGGGCGGTGAGAAGATGTCGAAATCGCTCGGCAACATCGTCACCGTGCATGACCTGCTGAAAAGCTGGCCGGGCGAAGTGCTGCGCTTTGCGCTGCTGACGGCGCATTACCGCGCCCAGCTCGACTGGACCGAAGACCTCCTGAAACAGGCCAAGACCACGCTCGACCGGATTTACGGCGCCCTTCGCCGTGTCTGGGAGGCGGAAGGCGGCGAAGCGCGCGATATCGGCGTCCTACGGGCGCTGGAGGATGATCTCGGCACGCCGGACGCGCTGGCCGAACTTTCCCGCCTGGCAACGGAAGCCAATACGGCGGCCGACATCAAGGATGCCACCGGCATCGCCAATGCACGGGCAAACCTGCTGGCGGCTGGAAAACTGCTTGGTCTGCTCACCAAAACACCCAAGGAATGGGAGCAGGGCGGCGATACGGACGAGAATGCCCGCATCGATGCTCTGGTGCAGGCCCGTATAGATGCCCGCGCGGCCAAGGATTGGGCCGAGGCGGACCGTATCCGCAAGGCGCTGGCGGAAGAGGGGATCGAGATCATGGATGGTCCGGCAGGCAGCACATGGCGGCGCATCTGATCCGCCGCCGCTTTCTTGCATTTGTCGCGGCAGGTCTCTTTTCGGCCTGCCTCACCCCCCTTCAAGCCTCGGCCGAGACTGCCGTGCCTGCCGCCGAAGCGGTGACCCGGCTTTTCCTGGTGCGCCATGGGGAGAAAGAGACCGGCTCTGATCCGGCGCTGTCGCCCGCCGGCGCCCTGCGGGCCGCGGCGCTGGTGGAACGCCTTTCGGCTGAAGGCGTTACCGAAATATGGTCGACCGCAACACGCCGCACACAGGAAACCGCTGCGCCGCTTGCGGGGGCCTTGGGCTTGCCGGTGCAGACCTATGACGCCGCTGAATTGCCTGCTTTTGGCAATAAGCTTGCCGCAACGCCGGGGGTGAAGCTGGTGGTGGGGCATTCCAACACGACCGACGCCCTGGCCGCCCTGATCGGCGCCGATCCCGGCCCGCCGATTGATGATGCGGCCGAGTTTGACCGGCTTTACGTCATCACGATTACCGGTGGCTATCAGGTCACCTCGCGGATCGAACGTTATGGCGCCCCGGCATCTGGCGCAGAAACGCCCCTGCCATGAACCGCAACGGCACGGATATTCCCGTCACCAACTTGCGCACCATGATGCGCTCTCTCGTCCTCAATACGGAGGGCGACGAGGTGACCGTTCACGAACTCCTCGTGGCGATCGGCCGGCGGGCCCATGGCCCGGTTTTCCTGCTGCTGGGTTTCATTGCGGTCAGCCCGCTGACCATCATTCCGGGCGCCAATTGGTTCATCGCCACCGTCATCCTGGCCTTTGCCCTGCAGATCGTGTTCGGCCTGCGCCATCCCTGGCTGCCCAAGGGCGTTACCGAGATCAAGTTCAAGCGGGACCATCTCGTCCAGGGTGTCGCCGCCGGGGAGCGGTATGCCCACATGGTCGATGCGCTGGTAAAGCCGCGCCTCACCTTCCTGACAGAGCCGCCTTTCCTCCAGATCGTCGCGGTGATCTGTGTGCTGGCGGCGCTCCTCACCTATCCGCTCGGTCTTGTTCCCCTCGGGCCGCTGTTGCCCAGCCTGACGGTGCTGCTCTTTGGCCTCGCGCTGACGGCGCGGGACGGCTTCGTGCTGCTGCTGGCGGGGGCGGCCTTCGCCGGGGCCATCCTGCTGGTGGTGAACCTCGCCCCCCGGCTGATGGCGCTCTGGCCCTTCTGAACGCCGGGCGGACGCGCAGGCGGCAAAGCCTCTCCAATCGTTAAGTTGACCCTAGGGCATGGGGCGGGCATCGACCCCTCATGGCCTTTGGCCTCATTTCTCCACCTCTCGACTTCCGGCCTGCCGGCAAGTGTCTCCACAGACTCGCCCGGCAGGCCTTTTTTCTCGCCTCTTGCCGGTGAAGTCCCGCCGGGCCATCTAGTCAGTCATGAGCGAGCTTTATCACAACCGTATCCTCGAACTCGCCGCCGGCATCCCGAATGTGGACCAGCTTGCAGGCGCTGAGGGGGAAGCGCTGAAAGTCTCGCGCGTCTGCGGCTCCACCGTGCATGTAGCGCTGACGTTGGATGCGGCGGGGGAGGTGGTGACCGCCATCGCCGTTGATCCCAGGGCCTGCGCGCTGGGGCAGGCGTCCACGTCGATCCTTTCGGCCAATGCGGTTGGGGCAACGGTCAGCGAAATCCGCGCCGCCCTCGAAGCTCTGCGCGCCATGCTGAAGGAAGGCGGCCCGCCGCCGGAAGCCCGCTTCTGGGAACTGCGCCATCTGGAACCCGTGGCCGACTATCCCCCGCGCCACGCTTCCACGCTGCTCGCCTTCGAGGCCGCAGTGGCCGCCATAGACCAGGCGCTTGCGGCGCGGGCGGCTGTGTGATGACCCTGCGGCGGCGCACGGCCTATGTGCTTCTCGCCATCTATAAGCATGGCCCGAGCCAGGCGCTGCAGCTTTTCGGCGCGCGGTGCCAGCACCACCCCACCTGCAGCGAATATGGCGCGGAATGTGTTGCCCGGCATGGCTGGTGGGCCGGGGGATGGATGGCGCTTGCCCGCTTCATTCGCTGCCGGCCTGGCGGTAGCCATGGTATCGACCCGCCCCCGGAAACAAAACCCACCGTACCGTTCTGGCAGCCCTGGCGCTATGGCGACTGGAAGTCTGGCCTCAGAGATGGCACGCCGGGCCTGGTTGAAACCCCGCCCGAGGCGTGACATATGAGCGGCATGAACGCAGGTTTCTTTCTCACCGGGCTCACCCCGCGAACTCGTCAGGGTGCATGACGCACTTCTGAAGGCGCGCCCGCGTGCCCGTTCATGCACCCGCACAAGATGACCCCGTCCCGGCGACCCTGAAAACGGGGTAGGCAGCCCGGTAAAGCCGCGTTAATCACGGCGCGCCAGAAGCCTTAGCCGGATTCCCAGATTTTCCTGCGGGGACATGCCGTTCCGCAGCCCGCCAAAGAAACCAAAGACCCATGATCCAAGTCACGCTGCCCGATGGCTCCAAACGCGAATACCAGGACGGCGCTTCGCCGCTGGACGTTGCCGAGTCGATCTCCAAATCCCTCGCCAAGAAGGCTCTCGCCGCCAAGGTCGACGGCCAGATGTGGGATCTCGTCCGTCCGCTTGAAGGTGATGCCTGTGTCGCCATCATCACGGACCGCGATCCCGAAGGCCTCGAACTGATCCGCCATGACGCAGCCCACGTGCTCGCCCAGGCGGTTCAGGAACTCTACCCCGATGCCCAGGTGACGATCGGCCCCGTCATCGATGACGGCTTCTATTACGACTTCGCCCGCAAGGAGCCTTTCTCCACGGACGAGTTCGAAAAGATCGAAGCGAAGATGCGCGAGATCGTCGATGCCGATTACCCGATCATCCGCGAAGTCTGGGACAAGGACGCCGCCATCGCCGAATTCAAGCGCATTGGCGAAGACTACAAGGCCCAGATCATCGACGACATCATCCCGCCGGGTGAAGCCATCACGGTGTATAAACAGGGCAACTGGTTTGACCTCTGCCGTGGCCCACATCTTCCGTCCACGGGCAAACTACCCAAGGCGTTCAAGCTGATGAAACTGGCCGGCGCCTATTGGCGCGGCGACCATCGCAATGAAATGCTCCAGCGGATGTACGGCACGGCCTGGGCGAGCGAGAAAGACCTCAAGGAACATCTCCACCGCCTGGAAGAAGCCGAAAAGCGCGACCACCGGAAACTCGGCGCGCAGCTCGACCTCTTCCATCTGGATGGCATGGCGGCGGCTGGCTCTGTCTTCTGGCATCCCAATGGATTCCAAGTCTGGCGTCAGATTGAGGCTTATATGCGCCGGCGTCTGGACGCGTCGGGCTATGAGGAAATCAAGACGCCGCAGCTGATGGATTCCGTCCAGTGGGAAAAATCCGGCCATTGGGGCAAGTATCGCGAGAACATGTTCATCGTGCCGGACTTCATTCCGGAAGGCGAAGAGGGCGTGGAAATCTCCGTGCCGGAAGACGCAAAGCTGATGGCGCTGAAGCCGATGAACTGCCCGGCACATGTCGAGGTGTTCAAATCCGGCCAGAAATCCTATCGCGACCTGCCGCTGCGCCTGGCCGAATTCGGCTGTTGCCACCGCAACGAGCCGCACGGCGCCATTCACGGCATCATGCGCGTGCGCCAGTTCACGCAGGACGACGCCCACATCTTCTGCCGTGAAGACCAGATCGTCGAGGAATCCATCCAGTTCTGCCGCCTGCTGGAAAGCGTCTACCGCGATTTCGGCTTCGAGAAGATCGCAGTGAAGCTGTCTACGCGCCCCGACGTGCGCGCCGGTGATGATGCGACATGGGACCGGGCCGAGGCTGGCCTCCAGGCGGCGGTTGATGCCGCCGGTCTGCCCTGCGAATTGCTGCCGGGGGAGGGCGCTTTCTACGGGCCCAAGCTCGAATTCCAGCTGACGGATGCCATCGGCCGGGTCTGGCAGTGCGGCACGCTCCAGCTTGATTATGTTCTGCCTGAACGTCTGGGGGCGGAATATATTGCCTCTGACGGCTCCAAGCAGCGTCCCGTGATGCTGCACCGCGCGATCCTCGGTTCGATGGAGCGGTTCATCGGTATCCTGATCGAAGAATTCGCCGGGGCCTTCCCGATCTGGCTCGCGCCGGTGCAGGTCGTCGTCGCGGCGATCTCCGATGACGCCGCCGGCAGCTATGCCGAAGAGGTGGCTGCCGAGCTGCGCAAGGCAGGGCTCCGGGCAGAGGTCGACCGGCGCAATGAAACGATCAACTACAAGGTCCGGGAACATTCTCTGCAGAAGGTTCCGGTCATTGCGGTTGTCGGCGCGCGGGAAGCGGAAGAGCGCAAGGTGGCGCTGCGCCGTCTGGGTTCGAACGGTCAGCAGATCCTCTCGCTGGAAGAAGCGCTCGTTTCGCTGGCAGATGAGGCGCTCCCGCCCGATCTGAAGCGCGCTCCCAGTTAAGGGGCGGTGACAACTCCGTTCTCAACGGCCAGAGTGAGCAGAATGGCTTACGGACCTGTCTTTGCCGGACTGCTTCTGCTCTGGCCGCTTCTGGCCGTGCTGGGCACGCTGGGTTTTGCTCCGCTTCTCGGGCTGACCGGCATTGCCGCGCTGATCCTTGCCCGGCCGCGTATGCCGCCCACCCTCTATGCAGGCTTCGCGATTGCCTTCATCGGCTGGGCGGCCATCAGCGAAGTCTGGTCGCCTGCCACAAGCCGGCTGGTCAGCGGCAATCTGTTTGAAGGCACATTCGCCATTGGCGCGCGCAGCCTGATCATTGTTCTCACCGCCAGCTTTGCGATGTTGACCATTGCCGGGGCCATGCGGTCCCAGCTTGGGCCCCGCACACGCAAGTGGATTTATGGCGTCCTGGCGGCGCAGGGGGCGCTGGTATTCCTCTCGGCCCTGGTTGCCGGCCCGGTCCTGCAGATGCTCTATGGCGACAATCCTCAGGATGTCGTCAACGGCGTCCAGAATATCGGCCGCAACATTAACCTCTTCACTGTGGTTCTACCCATCCTGGCCGCAGCGCTCGGCGCGCGGGGCGACCGGGCCGGCTTGCTCGGCGCCTCGGGCCTGGTGCTGCTGACGGTTTTTGCCGCTCTGATGACGGACAATCATGCCGCCGTCTTTGCCGTCTGCGGCATGATCGGCGCGTTCCTGCTGATCCGGCTGCTGCCTGAAACCGGCTATCGCTGGCTGTTCGGTGTCATTGCCGGCCACATTGCGGCGGCCCCCTTCATGGTCAGCCAGTTCATCCGGCTGATGACGGGGCTCGACAGCCTTCTGCCGGCATCCTTCCGGTCTCGTTTCTGGTCCTGGGAAGTGGTGATGAACCGCATCGGGGAGGCGCCTTATACGGGCCACGGCCTGATGGCCACACGGACATGGCGCGAGACCTATGCCGACTATCCGGCTTGGGCGGCGCAGTTGCCGGAGTTCTGGCAAGACTTTCCCGTCGTGCCGGGGCATCCGCATAACATGCCGCTGCAGATCTGGGCCGAGACCGGCTTTGTGGGGGCCATGCTGGCGGCTTTTGCCATCACGGTGATCGGCTTCCGCCTGCCGCGCCCGTCGCAGCTGCGCCCGGAAATCAGCTTCGCCATTGCCGGCATGGCGGGCGCCGCCTTCAGCATCTTCAACTTCTCCTACAGCGTATGGAACGAAGCGTTCTGGTCGGGGCTCGCCCTGGCGGTGGCCATGCTCATCCTGCTCAACCGAAGCAGCAAGGCAGCCGAATGAGTGGCCGCGCGCAGACTGCTGCCCTGGTCGTGACCTATCACACCGGCCCACGGCTCATCGAATGCCTCTATGCGCTCAAAGCCGATCCGGAGATTTCCGAAATCGTCATCGCGGACAATGGTAACCCGCCCGAAGTGCAGGCCTGGCTGGAAGGCTTCATCACCGGCTGCGCAGGGCAGGCCAAACTTCTGCGGCTGGACAATCCAGGCTTCGGCGCAGCGGTCAATCGCGCCGCCCGGGAGACAGCAGCCGAGCGCCTGCTGGTGATCAACCCGGATTGCGTAATCCGGCGCGGCTCGGCCGGCCAGCTGGCAGCGGCGCTGGAAGGGGCTGCGGCGCCGGCGATTGTGGGCGGCCGCATCTTCGGCATAGACGGGCGGGAACAGCGCGGCGCCCGGCGCAATACGCTGACGCTGATGGCCGCGCTCGGCCTCTCCCGCTGGACGCTTGAGAATGAACCCCCACCCTCCGGGCCGGTGGCTGTCGGCGCCATCTCCGGCGCCTTCTTCCTGATGCGGCGGGCCGATTTCGAGCAGCTCGGCGGTTTCGACGAGGGGTATTTCCTGCATGTGGAGGACGTGGATCTCTGCCGCCGGGCCACCGAGGCCGGGGGGAGCGTGATCTACCAGCCTGCCGCCGGCGCGCTGCATTACACCTCCACCTCCGATGTGCCCTCAGCCTTCGTGCAGGCCCAGAAGGCCCGCAGCCTGGCCCGCTATTTCCGGAAGTTCGCCAAAGGCCCGCTTGAGCGGGGTATGGTGGAACTCGCCGTTCCCTTCATCGGGCTGGCCCTGCGGCTGCGCAGCTGACCTTCGCTGCAAAGAAAAAACCCCGGCCAGAGGCCGGGGTTTTTCACGCTACACATCGCGTAGACGCAGAAAGCCTTACACGAAGCCTTTGAACTTGTCCTTGAAGCGCGAAACGCGGCCGCCGCGGTCCAGGGACTTGCCCTCGCCGCCGGTCCAGGCCGGGTGCACTTTCGGGTCGATGTCGAGCACCATGCGGTCACCCTCTTTGCCCCAGGTGGAGCGGGTCTGATACTCGGTGCCATCGGTCATCACCACGGTGATGAAATGATAGTCGGGATGCCCTTCTTTCTTCATGGCCTGGGCCTCTCTCTCATAAAGCGGTTCGGAACGGGGTTGACGCACCGGGGTGCGCTGGCATGTCTCAGCCGGAATTCGAAGTGGGCCGTATAAGGGAAAGGCCTCGCCCCCGCAAGGGGCGCTGACAGGGATTCGGCAACAGCCGGGCCCAACAGGGAGAAATGCCGCGCCTATGGCCGATTCCAGCGCCGATATCGTGGACGACCGCCGCACAACCCTGCCCGAAGGCGGGGAGGCGATCGGCCGCCCGCGCGGGCGCAGCCTGAAGCCGCTGGCGCTCCTCTGGCCCTATGCCCGGCGGCACTGGATCACGGTCACCGTGGCGCTGGTCTTCCTGGTGGCCGCCGCCATGCTCAGCCTGGCGATCCCCATGCTGCTCGGCCGGGCGGCCGATGCCGGCCAGCGGGCCGGGCAGGATCCCGCCCTGCTGAAGGCGCTGATCGACCAGGCTTTCCTCTGGGTGTTCGCCGCTGCGGTGGGCTCCGGCATCCTCGGCGCAATCCGCTTCTACTTTGTTTCCCGCTTTGGCGAACGGATCGCCGCCGACCTGCGCCGGGACATCTACGCCCATCTGCTGAAGCTCTCGCCCGCCTATCACGCCAGAATGCGCTCAGGCGAGGCGGTTTCGCGGCTCACGGCGGATATCACCTTGCTGGAGACATTCCTCGGCTCCTCCGCCTCGCTGGCGGCGCGCACGCTGATGACGACGACCGGCGCGCTGGCGCTGATGCTGGCGGTGAACTGGAAACTCGGCCTGACGCTTCTGGCGATGCTGCCGGTGGCGATCCTGCCGGTGATGATCATCGGGCGGACGATCCGGAAGATGTCCAACCGGGCCCAGTCGCGCCTCGCTGATGCGGGCGCGGAAGCAGCCGAAACGCTCGACTCCATCGAACTTGTCCAGGCCTATGGCCGCGAGGCGGGCCAGCTTTCGGTCTTCGAGCGCGCGGTGGAGGCAACCTTTGCCGCCGCGATGCGGCGCACGGGCGCGCGGGCGATCATGATCGTGCTGGTCTCGGTGCTGCTGTTTGGCGGCTTCACCGGCGTTCTGTGGCTGGGCGCGCGGGCGGTGGCCAGCGGCGAGATGAGCTTTGGCGACCTCGCGACCATGGTGCTTTATGCCGCCTATGCCGGATCGGGCTTCGGCATGTTGGCGGAAGTTTACGGCGAAGTGATGCGCGCGGCGGGCGCAGCAGACCGGGCGGCCGAAGTGCTGCGCGCGGTGCCGGAGATTTCCGCGCCCGCCCATCCCAAACCGCTGCCGGCGAAAGGGCCGGGCGCGCTCAGCTTTGACAAGGTATCGTTCCATTATGGAGAGGAGACTGTCTCTGCGCTGAAGGATTTCTCGCTGGATGTGAAGCCGGGCGAGTTCGTCGCGCTGGTGGGGCCGAGCGGGGCGGGGAAAACAACCGTATTCCGGCTGGCGCTGCGCCTGTTTGATCCGCAGGCGGGGCAAATCCGCCTCGACGGGGTTTCCTCCACAGAGGCGGAGCCCCGCGACTGGCGCCGGTGTTTTGCCTATGCGCCGCAGGAAGCGGCCCTGTTTACCGGATCGGCCGCCGACAATATCCGCTTTGGCGACGAAGCTGCCGATGACGCGATCCTGGAACAGGCCGCGCGGATGGCCGAGGCGATGGGCTTCCTCAGCAAGAAAGAGGGCCTCGCCACCGAACTTGGCCAGAAGGGGCGCAGCCTTTCGGGTGGTCAGCGCCAGCGGATTGCGCTGGCCCGCGCGCTGGTGCGCAATGCGCCGGTGCTGCTGCTGGACGAGGCAACCTCGGCGCTGGATTCCGAAAGCGAAGCGGCCGTGCGCCGGGCCATCGAGAACGCCGCCGAAGGGCGCACGACCCTCGTGATCGCCCACCGCCTGTCCACCGTTCGCCGGGCCGACCGTATCCTGGTGATGGAACATGGCCGGATCGTGGAAGAGGGCACCCATGACAGCCTTGTGGCGCAGGGCGGCCTTTATGCCCGGCTGGCCGAGCTTCAGTTCACGGAGCGCTGAAGGCTCAGGCCTTGGTAATCGAATTGCCACCATCGACCAGCATGGCACTGCCCGTGATGAAGCGTGCCTCGTCAGAGGCAAGGAAGAGAGCAGCGTTGGCGATCTCATCTGGCTCTGCCACACGTTTGAGCGCATGGAGCGCAGCGATCTGGGCCTCTGCGCCGTCCACCATCATGCCTGTGCGGGTGCCGCCGGGCAGCAGGGCATTGGCGCGGATACCTTCCGGGCCAAGCTCTACCGCTAGCACCTGGACTAGACCGATCAGCCCCGCCTTACTGGCGGCATAGGCAGCCATGCCTGGCAGCCCGATCGTGTGGCCGACAAAGCTGGAGGTGAAAATCATTGATCCGGCGCCGGTTTTCCGCATGGCCGGGATCTGACTCTGTGCGGCATGAAAGGCGCTGGTGAGGTTCACTTCCATTACATCGTGCCAATCAACTTCGGTCAGATCACAGATCAATCCGCCGGTTCCCAATGTGCCGGCATTATTGAAGGCAATATCAAGGCGTCCCGTGATTTCCAGCGCGAGGCCGGTGAGCGCCTCGACATGGCTGCGGGCGGCGATGTTGCCCGCCAGGAAATGTGCCTTGCCGCCTGCGGCACGGATATTCTCCGTCAGTTCCCTGAGCGCATTTTCCCGCCGCCCCGACAGGATGACATGGGCGCCTTCACGGGCAAAGCGGGCGGCAGCGGCCTTGCCTATTCCGGAACTTGCGCCCGTGATGATTGCTGTCTTCCCCGCTAGCCGCATAACCAATCTCCCGGTTTCCAGTGCCGGAGCGATCTATCAGGACCAGAGAGCGTGCCCACCCGTTTCTTGCGGGCACCGCCTTCAGCCGAGCATCTTCTTCCGGTCGCGTTTCAGGGCGCCGTCGAGAGAGAAGGAGAAGGCAAGCGAGAGGATCAGCGGCACCCAGATCGGCAGATTGCCGAGGCCGGGCGTTTCCAGCGCCGCCGCCAGATGATCATCCACACACCACCATAAAAGCCAGAGCCACATCGGGGCCTCCTTTGCATTGAAGGGAGAGTTTAGTCCGAGTGGGCAGGGAGGGCTATGGGGGTGTTTGGAAGGGCAGAACGGCTTGCGTTCCCCCGTCACCCTCGATGCGAGGGTGACGGAACTGAGGAGGAGGAGGCATATCCTGCGGGTCGGAGGGTGGGTACCTTCGGATTACTCCGCCGCTTGCATCGCCGGTTTTGCCTGCGCGGCCTTTGACGGAATGTGGAACTGCATGACGCCGTCCTCGATGGGCAGCTCCCGGAGGTTTTTGCGGTCCACGAAATAGTTCTGGTTGAGTTTCCAGGGCGCTTCTGTGTGCTGGCGGGGGAACTGGTCCATCACGCGCTGGAAATAGCCCGAGGAGAAGTCCACGAAGGGCTCTGTCTCGTTCGGGAAGGCGGCGAGATACGGCATGGCGGAGGTCGCGCCTTTCTCATCCATCAGGTTGATCAGGCGGCTGACATATTCGCTGGTGAGGTCTGCCTTCAGCGTCCAGGAGGCGTTGGTGTAGCCGAAGGTGACGGCCAGGTTTGGCACGTTCGACAGCATCACGCCCTTATAGTTGAGCAGCCGGCCCGGATCGACCTTGGCTCCGTCCATAGACACCTCGACGCCGTTCATGAAGACGAGGTTGAGGCCGGTGGCGGTGACGATGATGTCGGCTTCCAGCGCCTTGCCGGATTTCAGCAGGATGCCTTTTTCCGTGAAGTGCTCGATATGGTCGGTCTCGATGCTGGCCTTGCCGGACTTCAGCGATTTGAACAGGTCTGAATCCGGCACCAGGCAGAGGCGTTGTTCCCAAGGATTGTAGGCCGGGTTGAAATGCTTATCGACATCATAGTCCGGCCCCAGCTCCTCGCGCACCATTTTCAGGAGGCGCTCGCGGGCCGCGGCCGGGTCTGACCGGGTCTTGCGGAAGAAGAATTGCTGGAAGGCAACATTCCGCCAGCGGATCAGATTATAGGCCCATTGATCAGGCAGGATCTTGCGCAGGAAATTGGCAAGGCCGTCAACCGCCGGGCGCGAGACCACATAGGTGGGCGAGCGCTGCAGCATGGTGACATGGCCGGCCTTGCTGGCCATCGAGGGCACCAGCGTCATGGCGGTGGCGCCAGAGCCGATGACGACGACCTTCTTGCCCGAATAGTCGAGGTCTTCGGGCCAGTGCTGAGGGTGGATGATCTGTCCCCGGAAGGCCGCCTCACCCGGAAATTCCGGCCGGTAGCCCTGATCGTAGCGGTAATAGCCCCCGCACATGAACAGGAAACGGCAGGTGGTTTTCTCCTGCGCGCCGGTTTTCACATTCTCGCTGGTAACCGTCCAGGCCTGATCGGCGCTCGACCAGTTGGCGGCGACGATCTTGGTGTCAAACCGGATATTCTGGCGGATGCCGTATTCGTCGGCCGTGTCGTTGACGTATTTGCGGATGGAGGGGCCATCGGCGATGGCCTTGGCATCTGTCCAGGGTTTGAAATTATAGCCCAGCGTGTGCATGTCCGAATCCGAGCGGATGCCGGGATAGCGGAAAAGATCCCAGGTGCCGCCGATGGCGTCGCGCGCCTCATAGATGCGGTAGCGCTTGCCGGGGCTGCGCTTGGTGAGATGTACGGCAGCGCCAATGCCTGAGAGGCCGGCGCCAATGATGAGAACGTCTGTGTCGAGCTGGGTCATGGCGCGCATGATTACGCGAATTCTCACGAAATGAAATACATGACGTTGGCGTCAGGTTTTTTCCGCGTTCATTTTGGGTTCCCATGCCGGCTGCGCATGTTATGGTTGTGGAACTTCAATCAAGTGTAGGAAGATCAGCGATGAAACACAAATTGTTAACCGTCGTTCTTGGGGCTGCCCTGCTGATGGGGACGGCGCAGGCTCAGTCTGCTTTGGAAGCGACCAAGGAGACCAAGCCCTCGCCTGAAACGCCAGCCGCGCCGGACGATCAGGTCGTTGCTGACCAGTCTGCAGTGGAAGGCGAAGAGCCTGCTGCCACTACTAGCTCTGCGGCAACCAAGAGCGAAACACCGGAAAAGCCGGAAAGACCTGCCAAGGAAGGCAAGGCGTCCGACAAGGGCAGCGGTTCCACCCAATTCTGATTTAAGTCTGATCAGACCTTCGCGGCCTTGCCGAAGGAGCCGGCATGGCGCAGCTGTTCCATCACGCTGGGCACGATGTCTTCATTGCCGGCGAGGATGTTGCCGGTTTTCATGACGTCGGCGCCTTCGATTTCCTCGATGATGCCACCTGCCTCGCGCACCAGGACGATGCCTGCGGCGATGTCCCAGGGCTTCAGACCGCGTTCCCAGAAGGCATCAAACCGGCCGGCGGCGACCCAGGCGAGGTCCAGCGCGGCCGATCCATAGCGGCGGATGCCGGCGGTGGCGGGCGTCATCGCGGCCATCTCGCGGGCGAAGGTGATGTGGCTTTCCTCGCTCTTGCCCATCCATGGCGTGCCGGTGGCGACGACCGCTTCGCCGAGCTTCTTGCGGGCAGCCACGCGCAGCTTGCGCTGTTCCAGCCAGCAGCCACGGCCCACTTCGGCCCAGAAAATCTCATTCTTGGCGACATCGAACACGACGCCCGCAAATGGCCGCCCATCGCGCTCCAGTCCGATGGAGACGGCGTAATGGGGCTGGCCATGCATGAAGTTCAGCGTGCCATCCAGGGGATCGACGATGAAGCGGTTGGACTTGTCGGTGCCTTCGACGATGCCGCGCTCTTCCATCAGGAAGCCATAGCCGGGGCGGGCCTTGGTGAGGCTGTTATAGATGATCTCTTCGGCGCGCATGTCGGCGCTGGTAACGAAGTCTGCCGGGCCTTTGCGGGAGACCTGCAGGTTTTCCACCTCGCCGAAATCGCGGGCCAGGCTGCGGCCTGCGGCGAGGGCAGCGGCGATCATCACAGTGCCAACGGGGGAGGGTTTCGACATGGGATCGTCTCGTCTGGGCGCATTTCTGGCGGGAAGCGGGGGCGTAAGCCTTTGATCGCTCAGGGTCAAGGCGCCGGAGTGTTAATGGCTATACCGGCTTTTAAGGTGGTTGCCGTAAGCGTCAACTCCCGGCACTCTGGCCTTCCATGAGCAAAGGAGGGCTGAAGCCATGGTCAATCAATTCCTGTCATTCGACAAGCTGATCGGCACCAAGCTGATCACCATTCTCTACTATCTGGGGCTGATCGGTATCGCGCTCGGGCTGATCGCCGGAGTTCTCTCCGGGCTTGGCACCATGGTCAGCTTCAGCTTCTTTGGCGGGATCGGGATGGTTATCGGCTCGATCATCGGGGCGGCTCTCGGGCTGCTGTTCTGGCGGTTCATGTGCGAGCTTTACATGCTGCTGTTCCGCATGGCCGATGACCTGCGGGACATCAAGACCGCCAAGGGCGTCCCGCCGGTAGTGCCCCCGGCCGCCTGATCAGGGCGCCAGTTCGTCGAAGATCGCGTTGAAGGCCCTGACCGCTGCGGCAGGGCCTTCTTCATGGTTCCAGACTCCGCTGGAAACGGCCAGGAAGTCTGCCCCGGCGGTGACCAGCGGGGCGGCGTTGGCAACAGTAATGCCGCCGATGGCGACGCAGGGGACCAGCATGGCGGCCTGCCAGACTTCCAGAAGCTCCAGCTCGGCAGGCACTGTGCCTTCCTTGGTGGCGGTGGGGTAGAAAGCGCCGAAGGCGACATAATCGGCGCCGTCTTCCCCCGCCTGCATGGCGCGGTGATAGGAGTTCTTGGCGGTGGCGCCGATGATGGCATCGGGCCCCAGCAGCTTGCGGGCGGTTTTCACCGGCATGTCATCCCAGCCGACATGTACCCCGTCTGCGCCCAGTTCCTGGGCCAGCTCGGCAGAATCGTTGATCAGCACGGCTACGCCCGCCTCCTGGGCCATGGCGATGACGGCGCGGCCAACGTTGCGCGTGGCCTGCATATCTATCATGCCATCCTGGCCCTTGAGGCGCAGCTGCAGGGAGGCCACATCCCCGGCGCGGAGGGCGTCCTCCAGTGATTTTCCGAAGGCCTGCACGTCGCCGATCTGCGGCGGCGTGATCAGATAGAGACGTGTGCGGGCGCGGGGTGGGGCTTTGTCAGACATGGCAGCAGCCTCTGGCGCCCCGGCCGGGGGAAGTCAACGGAAGGCGTAGAGCTCCCGCAGCAATGTCTATAAGTTCCAAATTGGAACTGTTATTCTCGGGACAACGACGCGTCATGACCAAGAAACTGCCTGTTCGCCTTTTCCAGCCCCTCTTCGGCCTGTTCATGGCCTTCTTCATGAGCTTCCTGATGTCGGGCGCCATCACGGCGATCAATGTCGGCCTGCCGCCGGACTTCTTCAGCCGCTGGATGCATTCCTGGGGCCTCGCCTTCATGCTGGCCTATCCGGCGATCCTGATCGTGGCGCCGCTGGCCCGCCGCCTGACGCTGAAGCTGGTTCAATCCCCCTTTGCGCCCGCCGCCCCGGTGGCCGGCACCAAGGGCTGACACCGCGCGGGAAGGGGGGCTTTACCCCTTCTTCAGCACACGTTTCGTGCTGGCGGGATTTTTCGCCAGCGCCGCGCCCCGGCGCATCGGCCGGGGCTCCAGATCGCCCCGGCAATTGGGGCAGACCCCATCAAGCTCACCATCGGCGCACTCGTCGCAGAAGGTGCATTCAAACGAACAGATGAAGGCGCCGGGTTCATCCGGGGGCAGATCGCGGTCGCAGCACTCGCAGTTGGGGCGCATTTCCAGCATGGGTCAGTTGGCGCCTTCTTCTCTGGCGGCATTCAGCAGCAGCTGTTCATAGGCTTCCGGCGACCAGTCGCGGCCGAGGAAATCATGCACCAGCTGAGCGGCAGGTTTGGACGATCCTGGCGCGAGCACCAGATCCCGGTAACGCGCCGCAGTTGCCTCATCCCGCAGGCCGTTCTGCTCGAACACCGAGAAAAGGTCTGTCGAGATCGCAAGCGACCATTGATAAGTGTAGTAGATCGCCGAATAGCCATCGAAATGGCCAATGCTGGCATAGGGATGGATATCGGGAACCTGCTCGAACAGGCTCAGCCGGTCGGAATGGCCTTTCATCACACCAAGAAGATCAACCTCGCCGGGCGGCAGATTGTAATAATCCAGAGATGTATTGGCGATGATCAGCTGGCGGAGCGTATTGACGCCTTTGCCGAAATTGCGCGCCGCATTCATCTTGGCTACGAGCTCGGGCGGGATGGTGTTGCCGTCCGCATCGACGGCGAATTTCGCCAGCGTATCATAATCCCAGACCCAGTTTTCCAGCATCTGGGAGGGGGCTTCGATGAAGTCCCATTCCACCGTGCCCATGTTCAGGCTGGCATAATCGGGTTGGGCGGAGAACATCGAGTGGAGAAGGTGGCCGAATTCATGCAGGAAGGTTTCAACCTGGATATGCTCCATCAGCCCGGTTGAATGATCCCCGGCAGGAAAGTTGCAGACGAGGGCAGCGACGGGCACGCCTTCGCTTGTCGGGCCAAGACGGATGGGGAAGGCGGCGGCGTGTTTGAACTTGCCTTCGCGCGGATGCATGTCGAGGAAGAACCGGCCCATCAGCGCGCCGTCCTTGTACATCTCGTGCGCCGTGACGCTTTCATGCCAGACAGGGGCACCGTCCCAGTCGCGCACTTCGACGCCGAAAAGATCTTCCACCAGAGAGAAGATCCCTGTACGGACATTATTGTAGGCGAAATACTTGCGTACTTCCTGAGAGTTCAGATCATAGTCCGATTGGCGGATCTGTTCGGCCAGATAGGCGCGGCTCCAGTCTCCGATGGTGGTGGCTGCCGGCTCGCTTTCCCGCTTCTTGGCAAGAAGGCGGGCAAACTCGATCTGCGACGCATTGCGGGCGGCCGCTTCCACCTCGTTCAGGAAGGTGTGCACGGTTTCCGGCGAGCCGGACATCTTGTCTTCCGTGATATAGGCCGCATAGTTCGGATAGCCGAGCAGGTTGGCCAGCTCATAGCGCTTTTCCAGAAGACCGCGCAGCGGGGCGACATTTTCCGGATAGGCCCGCAGGCCACTTGCCCGGGCAAGATCCTTCTTCATCGCGTCATTCGGTGAATAGGTGAAGACCGGCTGGGTATCTGGATAGTCGGTCGTGATGGTGACCAGGCCGTCTTCGCCCGGCGCATGGGCCTCGATATAATCCTGAGGCATGCCGGCAAGCGCTTCAGGCGTCACCTTGACCGAGCCCTGGATTTCCCGAAGGTTGCGGTTGAACTCCGTACTGATGCCGGCAAGCTCGGCATTCAGGGCACGGATCTTGTCACGCGTTGCTTCGTCCCGGTCGACACCGGCGCGGCGATAGTCCCGCAGAGTGCGCTGAAGCAGCCAGGCGGAGCGCTCATCCAGCGCGGCGGCGTCAATCGCGGACAACCGGTCAAACACCGGGCGCGAAAGGGAAACCTGGGTGGTGATGTCCATCGCTTTCTGCTGGCAGTCTTCGCCGGCGGTGCGGATTTCCGGGTCCGGATTGGTTTCTGCCAGCAGGCCCGCCTCGCCATAGCCGACCGAATAGATGAGATTGGACAGCGTATCGAAATCCTGCAGGTCAGCGAGGCTGGGCGCTGCAGTGCGGGTTTCCAGATCGGCCAGGATACGCTCGCTGAGGCCGAGACCGCCTGTGCAACGGGCGGCAAATTCGGCCGCCGAGGCCGGATTGGTTTCAATATCCGCCATCATCGCCTGTGCCAGCTGGCGCAGGGCGGGTTCTTCGGCGGCAGATACCAGGCGGGTTTCCGGGGCGGCGGCCTGCGTTGTGCAGGCGCCCGCGAGCAGGATGGCCGTCATCGCGGCGGAGGCAAGCAGGGTGGATCTGGGTTTCATGGCGTTTCCCCTTGGCGCGGATTTGCGGGCGTCTTGCCCGCGCGCGGCATGGGAAAAGTATGGCCCGTCTTTGGGGGCGAAGTCCAGATTTGCGTTTATCAGCAGCTAGCGGGCGGTAAGATCCTGCCCCGGCACGGCTCAGAAATCGAACAGATCGCTCAGGAAGCTTTCGCGTCTGTTGCGTTTGCCTTTCCGGTATTTCCAGTCGTCATCATCATCGCGGTCGCGGAAGCGGTCCTCGTCGCGGTAATGTTCCGGCGGGTGGGCTTCGGGATGGGGCGCAGAAGGGGCGGGGATGACGGTGGCGGCCCGGTCAATGATCTTGTCGAGTTCGCCCCGGTCCAGCCAGACGCCCCGGCATTTGGGGCAATAGTCGATCTCGACGCCGGACCGCTCGGCGATCACCAGGGTTTCACCATCGACAGGGCATTTCATCGGGCCGGCTCCTTGAGGGTATGAAAAAGGCGCAGCGGCGGATGCGCTGCGCCTTCTGAAATGGGGTGACTTGCCCGGCCCTCAAGAGGGCAGGCCGGTCAATTCACTCAGCCGGCCTTGGAGGCTTCGCAGATGCAGTCGATCGTGTCGCCGAGCACGGCATCGAAATCGCTGTCTGCCTGCTGGGCGGAGAGGCCCTCGGTCAGCGCGCGCGAGAAGGAGGCGATGATGCCCGTGTTTGCGGCCAGCTTGTTGTTGGCTTCCTCACGGCTGTAGCCGCCCGACAGGGCAACGACGCGCATGACGCGCGGATGGTCGACCAGCGGCTTGTAGAGGTTTGCCTTCGTCGGCAGCGACAGTTTCAGCATCACCTGCTTGTCATGGCCCAGTGCGTCGAGCTGTTTCAGGATTTCGGCCAGCAGGATTTCCTCGGCTTCGGCTTTGTCGGCGATGGTGATGGTCACTTCCGGCTCGATGATCGGCATCAGGCCATGGCCGAGGATCTGGCGGCCAACATCAAACTGCTGGGCAACGACGGCGGCGATGCCTTCGGCATTGGCGGCGTTGATGACCGAGCGCATCTTGGTGCCGAAAATGCCCTTGGCGACGGCGCGCTCAAGCAGGGTGTCCAGCTCCGGCATCGGCTTCATCAGCTGCACGCCGTCTTTCTCGTCGGCCAGGCCCTTGTCCACCTTCAGGAAGGGAACAACCTGACGCTTCGTCCAGAGATATTCTGCGGTCGGAATGCCGTCGATCTCGCCGTCCATGGTGCGCTCGAACAGGATGGCGCCGACAACCTTCTCACCGGTGAAGGCAGGCGACTTGATGATCCGGGCACGCATCTGGTGGATGAGGGCGTACATTTCCTCATCATTGCTGTAAGCGCTTTCCTGAATGCCATAGAGGCGCAGGGCTTTCGGGGTCGAGCCGCCCGACTGATCGAGCGCTGCGATAAAGCCAGGCTTTTCGGCGACCTGTTTTGCCATTTGTGCGTTCATCATGATGTTCTGTCCCGGTAGGTTCGTTCGTTGGTGGCTAACTGACTTGGATTCTTGTCCGCTTTGTGGCGCCCCTTGCAAGAACGGCGCCGCGCAGCAGCAGAGCGGGGCTATTTGAGCAGGGCGGTGACGCCCGGCAGCTCCTTGCCTTCCATCCATTCCAGGAATGCTCCGCCTGCGGTGGAAACAAAGGTGAAATCGCCCGCGACCCCGGCATGGTTGAGCGCGGCGACCGTATCCCCACCACCGGCGACAGCGACGAGTGTGCCGGACTTGGCGAGGGTTGCAGCAGCCTCGGCGAGTTTCACGGTGGCGGTGTCAAACGGGGTCAGCTCGAAGGCGCCGAGCGGGCCGTTCCAGATCACGGTCTTGGCGCGGGAGAGGGCGTCGGTCAGGTAGCGGATGGTTTCGGCGCCTGCGTCCAGCACCATTTCGTCCGCAGCAATATCGTTCAGGCCGCAGGTGCGGTTTTCAGCATTCGCCTTGAATTCCTTTGCCACGACGACATCGCGCGGCAGCAGGATTTCGCAGCCTGAAGCCTTCGCGGCGGACTGGATCTCGCGGACGGTTCCGGCCAGGTCATGCTCGCAGAGCGACTTGCCGACATTCACGCCATCTGCGGCGAGGAAGGTATTGGCCATGCCCCCGCCAATGGCGAGCATGTCGACCTTGGAAACGAGGTTCTTCAGAAGGTCGATCTTGGAGGAGACCTTCGCCCCGCCGACAATCGCCATCACCGGGCGCACGGGCGCGCCAAGCGCCTTGTCGAGCGCGTCGAGTTCAGCCTCCATCGTCATGCCGGCATAGGCGGGCAGGAGGTCAGCCAGCACAGCGGTCGAGACATGGCGGCGGTGAGCGGCGGAGAAAGCGTCGTTGACGTAGATGTCGCCCAGGGCGGCGATTTCCTTCGCCAGCTCTGCGTCGCCCTTTTCCTCGCCTTTGTGGAAGCGGGTATTCTCCAGGAGGATCACGCCGGCAGGCGGAAGATCGGCAATTGCTTGCTTCACATGCTCGCCCTTGCAATCTGCAATGAAGCTGACATTGGCGCCGAGCACCTTGGCGAAGGCGCCGGCGATGGGCGCCAGGCTCATCTCGGCAACACGTTCGCCCTTCGGCCGGCCGAAATGGGCGAGCAGGGCAACCTTGGCGCCTGCCGTGCGCAGCGACTGAACGGTGTCAATGGCGGCCCGAAGGCGCGTATCGTCCGTGACCAGACCATTTTCCATCGGCACGTTGAAGTCCACGCGTACCAGCGCGACCTTGCCGGTGAGGTTTCCTGCATCGGGAATGCGTTTGAACGAGGGCATGGAGTGTCTCCGATCACCCCCGCCCGGGGGCGGGGGCTCGTGAAGGGTTACATGCCGCCGTTCGCCCCCGCCTTCGCAGGAGGGGCGAGCGGCGGGGAAGGCGTTCAGATAAGCTTCGCCATTGCGATGGCGGTGTCGGCCATGCGGGTCGAGAAGCCCCACTCATTGTCATACCAGGTCATGATCGAGACGAAGTTGCCGTCCATCACCTTGGTCTGATCAAGATGGAAGATCGAGGAGCGGTCGTCATGGATAAAGTCCGACGACACGTTCGGCACGTCCGTATAGCCGAGGATGCCCTTCAGCGGGCCGGAGTCTGCCGCTGCCTTGATGGCGGCGTTAATCTCTTCGGGCGTGGTGGCCTTCTTGGCGACGAATTTCAGGTCAACCACCGAGACGTTCGGCGTGGGCACGCGCACCGAGATGCCGTCGAGCTTGCCTTTCAGTTCCGGCAGCACCAGGCCGACAGCCTTGGCAGCGCCGGTCGAGGTCGGGATCATCGACAGAGATGCTGCGCGGGCCCGGTAGAGGTCCTTGTGCATCTGGTCGAGCGAAGGCTGGTCGTTCGTGTACGAATGGATCGTCGTCATCATGCCTTTTTCGATGCCGACGGCCTTGTGCAGGACCTGGGCGACCGGCGCGAGGCAGTTGGTGGTGCACGATGCGTTGGAGACGACGGTGAATTCTTTCTTCAGCTTGTCATGGTTGACGCCGTAGACAACCGTGAGGTCTGCGCCGTCAGCCGGGGCCGAAACCAGCACGCGCTTGGCGCCGGCGGCGAGGTGCGCGGAGGCCTTGTCTTTGGAGGTGAAGATGCCGGTGCATTCCATCGCGATATCGACGTCGAGTTCGCGGTGGGGCAGATCCTTCGGATCACGGATGGCCGTCACGAGGATCGGCTTGCCGTTGATGACAATCTTGTCACCATCGACCTTCACATCGGCCGGGAAACGGCCATGGACCGAATCGAAGCGGAGCAGGTGGGCATTGGTTTCGACAGGTCCGAGATCGTTGATGGCCACCACTTCGATATCGGTGCGTCCATGCTCGATGATCGACCGAAGAACCAGTCGGCCGATGCGGCCGAATCCGTTGATGGCTACACGAACGGTCATCTTTATTTCTCCTCTTGGGCGAGCAAATTCACAGGCTTGCGCCCCTTTAAATGGGTGTGTCGGCCCCGTCCACCCCACACGATGCGGCACCGCGACGCGAAACGGGACAAACGGGAATTCATCCTTGCTGCTTGCAAGCTGCGTGCTAGTCCGGAGGGGAGACAGGCGGCGCAGAGACGCTGCGGGGAGACAACGATGACAATGCCCGAAACGGCGCAGTCTGGCGCCCAGCGCCGCTCTTTGGCCGTCTGGATCATCTTCACCGTGCTGACAATTCTGTGGGCAGGCGCCTATGGTTTGACCCGTATTGCCGTCGGTACGGGCACTGCAGAAGGCCTCCCCCCCGAATGGGTACTCCCTGGGCGGCTGACCGGCGGGGCGATCTTTCTGCTCACCCTGATGTTCGTACTCGGAAAGCGTCTGCCGCCGCTGAGCGACCGGCGCCGCTGGGCTGTCATCGTTGCCATGGGGTTCATCGGCTCGCTGATCCCCTTCTTTCTGATCACCGTGGCGCAGGAGACGGTGGATTCCAGCCTGGCGGCGCTCTACACGGCGGCCGCGCCGGTCTTCGTGACGCTGGGCGCCAGCCTCCTGTTTTCCGAAGAACGCATGACCCGGAATACCGGTATCGGCATCCTGCTCGGCTTTGCCGGGGTGGTGGCGCTGTTCGGCCCGGAGGCGATCCGGCATTTCGGCTCGGCCAGCATGACCGCGCAGCTTCTGCTGCTGCTGGCAACCCTCGCCTTCTCAGCCAGCACGCTAATCGCCCGCGCGTCCCCGCCGATGGAGGTGATCCCGATGGCGGCAGGCTTCATCACGGTCTCGGCGGTGCTGTCCTGGCCGATGGTGTTCACCGTGGACCCTGCTGCGGTTTCAGCAGGCTGGCATCACTGGCTGGCGGTGGCCGGGCTGGGCATCGGGCCATCGGGCGTGGCGCAGGTGCTGTATATGGCGCTGGTGGCGCGGGCCGGGGCGACGTTCCAGTCGCTGACGGGCTATTCCGTACCGGTGGCAGGGGCGGCGTTCGGCTGGCTGTTCTTCCGTGAGACACAAAGCTGGAATGCGGCCCTGGCTTTGGCGCTGATCCTGGGCGGGGTGTGGCTCGCCCGGCAGGGCGGGCGCGGCCGGATCGTCTGACTTTCCCTGCCGGATAAGCGCTCGCCTCTCAGGGGAATTCCGGCGCGCCCCTTTGAGGGACAAGGATGCCAAAGAACTCCAGGGAAAACTCCAACGGCTGGCCCGAAACCTCCAACCGCGCGCCAACCGCTACTTTGATGCGTCTGGGGCTTTGACCGGGCAGCGGGTCCACTGTTTTGCGTTCTCCCAGTCGCTCTGAATGCCGGAGGCGTCCTTGCTCGCGAGCAGGAAAGCGTCTTCCGCAATCCAGTCGGCCACCAGCGAGGCGCCGTCCGCGCGCCACCAGGGGAAACGCCCGCCAAAGGCTTTCAACTCCCAGATGCCCATATCGCCGCCGGGCGTGCGGGCGTGGATCGCATACTCGCCCGCCGCCTCGATCACCGCCGGATCATCGCAGGAGACCTGGGGCACATTGACGATAACATCCGGCCCGTCGCGGAAGCCGATCTGCCAGCTGCCCACAAAGGGCGCGGCCTCTGCCGGTGCAGGCTGGGCAAGGGCGGGCAGGGCGGCGAGAGCGGCCAGCGCCGCGAGCAGGGAGGCGTGTTTCATGGCTGCCAGCTTAGGCAGCGGCGCGCGCGGGTCTTCCCCCTGAAACGGGGTACGCCCCACCTTGAGGGGCGCGGCGTATCAGATCGGGACTGCCGAAGGGGGGGCTATCAGGCTTTCTGAGGGACGATGGCACCGTGGCAGTATTTGTATTTCTTGCCCGAGCCGCAGGGGCAGGGGGAGTTGCGCGGCGTGTTGGACCAGTCGTCCTCGGCCTGGAACAGCGGCGGGCCGGGCGGGGTGGCTTTATCGTCGGGGTCCATCTCGTTGATCCCGGTATCGGGATCAAGCTTGGTCTCGCGGATCTGTTGCGGTTCCTGGGCCGGCTGGGGACGCGGCGGCGGGGCCACCGGCTGGGGCTGCTGGGCCGGGGCCTGCTGCACGCGGATATGCATCAGCGAGCGGGTAACCGTGGCGCGCAGTTCGCTCAGCAGGCTGTCGAACAGGTTGAAGGCTTCGCGCTTGAACTCGTTGAGCGGATCGCGCTGGCCATAGGAGCGCAGGTGGATGACCGAGCGCAGCTGGTCGATCTGCTGGAGGTGTTCGCGCCAGCGCAGGTCGAGCACCTGAAGCAGGAATTGCTTCTCGATGCGGCGCATCTGCGGCGCGCCGATCTGCGCAATGAGATCAGCATACTGAGCCTCGACAGCCTCACGGATGCGGCCGGCGATCTCCTCATTGGCCACGCCTTCCTCGGCGGCCCATTCGCGCACGGGAAGTTCCAGGGCGAGGTCTGACCGCAGGCTTTCTTCCAGGCCAGCGATATCCCACTGCTCCGCATACGCTTTTTCCGGCATCGTGCGGGCCACGAGGGCCTCGATCACGCTTTCGCGCATATCCTCGATCACGTCGGAGACATCATCAGAGCGCAGGAATTCCATGCGCTGCTCGAAGATGGCCTTACGCTGATCGTTGATCACGTCGTCATATTTGAGGACGTTCTTGCGGATCTCGAAGTTGCGTTCCTCGATTTTCTTCTGCGAGGTTTCCATCGCCTTGTTCATCCAGGGATGGGTGATGCCCTCATCTTCCTTGATGCCGAGGCGGCGCATCACGGCGTCCATCCGGTCGGCCGCGAAGATGCGCATCAAATCGTCTTCGATGGAGATATAGAATTTCGATTTGCCGGGGTCGCCCTGACGGCCCGTCCGGCCGCGCAGCTGGTTGTCGATCCGGCGGCTTTCGTGACGCTCCGTGCCCAAAACATAGAGGCCGCCGGCATCCAGCGCCTGCTTTTTCTTGACTTCGATATCGGCCTTGATCTGCGCGCCGAGCAGCGAGATTTCGCCTTCCGACAGGTCGCGGCCGAGGGCCTTTTCCTTCGCCGTGCGCTCCTGCTCAAGGCGCATTTCATAATTGCCGCCGAGCTGAATGTCGGTGCCGCGGCCTGCCATGTTGGTGGCAACCGTCACAGCGCCGGGCACGCCGGCTTCGGCCACGATGAAGGCTTCCTGCTCGTGATGGCGAGCGTTCAGAACCTTGTGGGGAATGCGCTGCGCGGTGAGGAGGTGGGAGAGGAGTTCGGATTTCTCGATCGAGGCAGTGCCCAGGAGGATCGGCTGGCCCTTGGCATTGGCCGCGCGCACTTCCTTGATGATCTCGGCATATTTTGCCTTGGCGGTGCGGTAGACGACATCATCCTCATCGATCCGGCGAACAGGTCTGTTCGTGGGCAGATCAACCACTTCCAGCTTGTAGATGTCGGCAAATTCCGAAGCCTCGGTCAGCGCCGTGCCGGTCATGCCGGCGAGCTTTTTATAGAGGCGGAAATAGTTCTGGAAGGTGATCGAAGCCAGCGTCTGGTTTTCCGGCTTGATCTCGACGCGCTCTTTCGCCTCGATGGCCTGGTGCAGGCCTTCGGAGAGGCGGCGGCCTTCCATCATCCGTCCACTGAACTCGTCGATCAGCATTACCTGATCGTCCTTGACGATGTAGTCCTTATCGCGGGAATAAAGCTTGTGGGCGCGCAGGGCCTGGTTGGAATGGTGAACGAGGGAGATGTTGCTTGGCTCCCAGAGCGAGCCTTCCAGCACGCCCATCTCGGTCAGCCATTCTTCCATCTTTTCGGTGCCGGTTTCGGTGAAGACGACCGAGCGCTGTTTCTCGTCCAGCTCGAAGTCAGAATCTTCCAGGCGCGGGATCAGGCTGTCGACGGCGATGTAAAGCTCGGAGCGGTCATCGGTCGGGCCGGAGATGATCAGCGGCGTGCGCGCCTCATCGATCAGGATGGAGTCCACCTCGTCGACGATGGCATAATGGTGGCCGCGCTGCGCCATCTGGTCCAGCGAGTATTTCATGTTGTCGCGCAGATAGTCGAAGCCGAACTCGTTGTTCGTGCCGTAGGTGATGTCGGCGGCGTAGCCGGCCTTGCGCTCTTCCTCGGAGATGCCGTGGACGATCACGCCGGTCGTCATGCCGAGGGCGGCATAAATCCGGCCCATCCAGTCAGCGTCGCGGCGGGCGAGATAGTCGTTGACGGTGATGACGTGGACGCCCTTGCCCTCAAGCGCGTTGAGATAGGCCGCGAGGGTGGCGACGAGGGTCTTGCCCTCACCGGTACGCATCTCGGCGATGGCGCCGGAATGCAGGATCATGCCGCCCATCAGCTGCACATCGAAATGGCGCATGTTGTTGACGCGCTTGGCCGCTTCACGGACGACGGCGAAGGCTTCTTCCAGCAGGCTGTCGAGGGTGGCGCCATCGGCCAGGCGCTTGCGGAACTCTGCCGTCTTGCCCTTGAGGGACTGGTCCGACAGCGCCTCCATGATCGGCTCAAGTGCGTTGATCCGGTTTACCCGCGCCTGAAGCGGCTTGAGTTTACGGTCATTGACCGTACCGAAAATCTTGCGAGCTATGGAAAGCATATAAGCAGCACCAACCAGTTCGGGTGAAAATTTCTAATCCTGCCAGACATCTTACAGGACTTTTCCGGGTTCTCCCACCGCGCTTTCACCGGATGAAACCACTCGACCAGCGCGCGGGGCAGACTTAAGAACGCCGCCAAAGGGTGTCAATGCGGCGCCTTCAGCCAGAGAGGTGTGGCCCATGACCCGGCGGCGCGCTGATTTTACTGTCCTTTGTACGGCCCTGGCGGTCTTTGTGCTGGCCGGTTGCTCGCAGGATGGCTTCCAGCTGGACGAGAAGCAGCGGGAGGTCAGCCGGGAGGTGGCCGCGCGGGTGAATGGCGAGGCGATCTATACCGCAGATGTCGAACTGGAGGCCGTGGCGCGGGGGCTGGTAGTGTCCGGCGCCGCGCTGCGCAGCGGGGACGAGGCCTACAGACAGGTGCTCGACCAGCTGATCGATCAGAAGCTGATGGCGCAGGAAGCCGAGCGCCTGGGGCTGGAGAAAGACCCCGCCGCCCAGCGCCGCCTGGAGATGGCGCAGGAGCGGATCATGGGGAACCTTCTTGTGGAAAGCGTGGTGGCCCAGCAGGTCACCGACGAGATGATCGACCGGATGTATGCCGAGCAGGTGCGCCTGCAGCAGGTGAACGACCAGGTGTCGGTGGCGCATATCGTGACGGAGTCCGAGGAGGAGGCCGAGGCCGTCTGGCTGCGCGTGCAGGCGGGCGAGCCGTTCGAGGGGCTTGTCTTCAACCATTCCAAGGACAGCGCCACCCGGATGGAAAATGGCGACCTTGGCTATGTGGCGCCCAATGATCTGCCCGATCCCTATCCGGTGGTGATTGCCAACACGCCGGTCGGCGAGGTGTCGGCGCCCTTCCAGGTGGAGGACAGCTGGCGCCTCTTGAAGGTCAAGGACCGGCGCACCGAACCGCCCAAGACGCGTGAGGAAATGCGGCCCGAGATCGCCACTTTCCTGACGCTCAGCGAAGTCAGCCGCATTCTCCGCCGCCTGCGTACCGAGGCGAGCATCGAGAAAGTGGACGGCCAGACCTATACGCCGGAGAACGCGCCCGCGCCGGCCAAAGCCCTTACCGGAGATGAACTGTGAACCTGACCCCTTCGCCCTTTGCCCCTGCCTCCTTTCCGGCGCTGCCGGTTGTACGCGGCCTCAAGGCGGCCGCCGGCAGCCGCGGCTTCTATGCGCGCCGGGGCATCACGCGCGACGATGTGTTTCTGGTGGTATTCGACCCCGGCACCGCCTGCGGCGGGGTGTATACCCGCTCGCTGACGGCGTCGGCCGATGTGCGCTGGTGCCGGCAGGCGCTGGAGCAGGGCGGGGGGCAGGCGGCCGCTTTGGTGGCCAATTCCGGAAACTCCAACGCCTTCACCGGCCCGAAGGGCGTGCTCAAGAACGAGGCGACCCTGGCGGCACTGACCCAGACCCTGGGGGTGAAGAAGGAGCATTGCTTCCTGGCGGCCACCGGTGTCATCGGCGAGCCGCTGTCTGACCCCAACTATGTCGGCGCCTTTGTGCCGGACCTGGCCGCAAAGCTCGGCGCGCCGGACTGGGAAAGGCTCGCCCGCGCCTTCATGACGACGGACACCTATCCCAAGGGCGCGGGCACCGTGGCCAGCATTGACGGCGCCGAAGTGCGCTTTGCCGGCATCGCCAAGGGATCGGGCATGATAGCGCCGAACATGGCGACGATGCTGTCCTACGTGTTCACCGATGCGGCCATCGCGCCCGAGCTGCTGCAGACGGCGCTGCGCCAGGTGGCGGACGAGACGTTCAACGCGATCACGGTGGATGGCGACACGTCCACCTCCGACACGCTGATGGTGTTTGCCACCGGGGCGAGCGGCATGGCGCCGGTCACTTCGGAAGAAGACCTGCGCTTCCGCGCCTTCACGGCCGCGCTGAAAGAGGTTTGCCTCGATCTGGCGATGCAGGTGGTGAAGGATGGGGAAGGGGCGAGCAAGGTGGCCAAGATCACCGTGGAAGACGCGGCCTCACCTGCCTCTGCCAAGAAGATTGCCTGCGAGATTGCCAACTCTCCGCTGATCAAGACCGCGATGGCGGCGGGCGACGCAAACTGGGGCCGGATCGTCATGGCCGTGGGCAAGGCATATGAACCGATCGAGCTGGAAAGCCTCGCCATCTGGTTTGACGATGTGCAGGTGGCCAAGGGCGGGGCGCGCGCGCCCGATTATGATGAGGCCGCCGCCAGCGCCGTGTTTGCCAGAAGCGAGTTTGCCATCCGCGTTTCGGTGGGCGTGGGCACGGGCCGGGCAACGGTTTGGACCTGCGACCTCACCCATGGCTATGTCGATATCAACGGCGCCTACCGGACATGAGCCGGCGCCTCTTGCTGGTGGTTGCGGCCGCGCTGATCGACGAGACGGGACGGATCCTCCTGGCACAGCGCCCGGAGGGCAAGCAGCTCGCCGGGCTCTGGGAGTTTCCGGGCGGCAAGATCGACCCCGGCGAGACGCCCGAAGCGGCGCTGGTAAGGGAGCTGGCCGAGGAATTGTCGATCACGGTTAAGGAAGAGGAACTGAAGCCGCTGACATTTGCGAGCTTCACTTACCCTGACTTTCACCTGTTGATGCCATTGTACGCGTGTGAAAGCTGGACCGGGACGATCCATCCGCGCGAGGGGCAAGCCATCGCCTGGGTGGAGCCTGCAAGGCTGCGAGAGTATCCTGCGCCACCGGCAGACCTGCCCCTGTTCGACTGGCTGATGGAGCAAGCGTTAGCGGAGCGATGATGCGCCTGTTCAAGACCCGTATGCGCCAATGGGCGAAAGACGAACGTGGCGCTACGGCCATCGAGTACGGGCTGATCGCCGGGCTTATGGTCCTGGCCATCATTGGCAGCCTCTATTCCTTCGCAGGCGCCAATGATGACGTATACCAGATAATCGAAGAAAATCTCGTCGGCGTCTGAGCGACCAGAACTGGGCGCCTTTCAGCCTTCACTGCCCGGCTTTCCGGCGCGGCGCACGGCGTCTGCCATGCTGGCTTTGGCGCTGCCGGGTTTCAGCGGCTGAGGCTGTCCCGGTGCGGGCGCCCAGCCTGACAGGTGAACAATCTCGAAGGTGGCCCGCACGCGGCCATCGGGATCAGAGAACCGCGCCCTGTAAAGATCCATCGCCCGCGCCAGCACCCGCCGGGGCAGCGGACGGCTGACGCCGCGCACAAAAGCGGCGCGTTCCCCCATCCCTTTGAGATCGCGCAGCAACGCTACCGGCGTCTTGTAGCGCACGGTCACCGTATCGCGGTCGGCCACCGGCAGGGCAAAGCCCGCGCGTTGCAGCAGGCCCGCCATGTCCCGCAGGCCGGGCAGGGGGGAGAGGCGGGGGCTGAGGCCCCCGGTCAGCTCCGTCTCCGCCTCGCTCATCACGTCGCGCAGCTCGGCCAGCGTGCCGGCGCCAAACAGCGCGCCGAGGAAAAGACCATCGGGTTTCAGCACGCGGCGGATCTGGACCAGGGCGCCGGGCAGGTCGTTCACCCAGTGAAGGGTGAGGGGCGAGACAACCAGATCGAACCGTTCCGGTTCAAACGGCAGGGCTTCCTCATCGGCAAAGACGGCTTCCAGGCCGCCCGCGGCGGCGGCGTTCAGAAAGAGGTCCGCAGTGTCGCCGACGATGGCCGATTTTGTCCGGTTTTGTCCAAGAAGTGTCCGGGAAAGTCCGCCATCGGCCCCCCCCAGTTCCAGCATTGTCTCGAAAATACGCGGCGTGTCGGCCACCCGCGTTTCAAGATCGCTCGACACGCGGGCGCGCAGGAAGTCATAGTCCTGATAGTGGCGCGCAAAGGCCTGACGCCGCCGGCGCAGCTTGTCGCGGTCAAAGATCTGCGGCGGAGACGGGGATTGAGGGGAGGGGGGCATGAGCGGGGATATGAAGGCTGGCACGCTCGCGGCCAAGAGCCTATTCCGCCAGACGCGGGATTTCCTCTGGCCGCCCCGGTCCCTTATCAGCGGCGACCGGGGCGAAGGCGCCGGGCCGCTGAAGCCCGAGGAGTTCACGAAAATCCGTTTCATTACAGAGCCGGTCTGCCATCGCTGCGGCGTGCCGCAAGACTATGATGCCGGCCCGGAAGCCGAATGCGCCGCCTGCATTGCCCGCCCGCCCAGATGGGGCCGGGCCCGCGCGGCCTTCGTCTATGACGACATCTCCCGCCGCCCGGTGCTGGACCTGAAGCGCGCCGGCCGCCGGGGCGGGCTGGAAATTCTGGCGGGATGGATGCTGCAGGCGGGCGCCCCGCTGGTGGAAGAGGCCGAGGTGATCGTGCCCGTGCCGCTGCACTATGCGCGCCTCGTCATGCGCGGCTTCAACCAGTCGGCCTGGCTGGCGCAGGCTATCGGTCAGGTTTCCGGCCGGCGTGTCTGCGTGGACGGCTTGAGGCGTACGCGGCGTACACCCAGCCAGGCAGGCCTTTCGACCCGCGCACGGCGCCGCAATGTGACGGGCGCGTTTGATGTGCGCCCGTCCCGCCGGAAGCTGGTTGAAGGAAAGCGCGTGCTGCTGGTGGACGACGTGCTGACGACCGGGGCGACGCTGAACGCCTGCGTGCGGGCCCTGAAACGGGCAGGCGCGCGGCAGATCGACGTTCTGGTGCTGGCACGCGTTGTCCGCGCTACGGATGTCACCATATAACGGCTTGATGACATTTCGGCCTGAGAATGACCGGAAATGTCCAGGTTTTGACGAAAGGATTTCGCGTCATGGCGAAGGTTACGATCTACACCCGTCAGTTCTGCCCTTACTGCACCCGCGCTGTTGCGCTGCTGAAAGAAAAGGGCGCCGACTTCAAGGAAATCGACGCCGGCATGGACCCCAAACTGCGCGAGGAAATGATCCAGCGCTCGAATGGCGGGCGCACCTTCCCGCAGATCTTTGTAGGCGAGGCCCATATCGGCGGCTGTGACGACATGATGGCGCTGGACCGGGCAGGCAAGCTCGACCCGATGCTGGCGCAGGCCTGAAGGCGGAGCGTTCGCGGTGATTCTCTACGCGCTGATCTGCGGTGATTGCGATCACGAGTTCGAGGGCTGGTTCGCCAGCTCCGAAGCGTTTGACCGCCTGTCAAAGCGCAAGCAGATCGATTGCCCGGAATGCAGCGGCCACAAGGTGGGCAAGCAGATCATGGCCCCGGCCGTGCGCCCCTCCGACAAGGCCCTGCCGGGCAAGATCGACGAGGAGGCGCTGATGAAGGAATTCGTCCGCCGCGCCCGCGAACATGTCTCGCAGAACTTTGATTATGTGGGCGATGATTTCGCCGAAGAGGCCCGGGCCATCTATTATGGCGAGCAGGACCACCGCCCGATCTGGGGCGAGACGACGCCCGAAGAGCGCGAGGCGCTGGCCGATGAAGGCATTCCGGCGATGCCGCTGCCCGCGCCCTTTGCGCCCAAACCGCCCAAATCCGCAAAACGTAAACAGCCGCTCAATTGACGGCGCGCGCTTTGCCGCGCTTGAACGTGGCAAAGGGCTTGGGTAGAAGGCGGCCTGTCAGTTATCTGAAGTCATAGTTTGAAGTCGGGGAGGCCCTCATGGCGAGCCAGGAATATCATCGCGGTGAAATGGACATCCACGGCCAGAAAGCCACTTGGGATGGCTTCATCACCGGCTCCACCTGGGGCTCGCTGATCACCATCATGGTGGTGGGCTATGCGACTTTGGCCATCGCCATCGGCCTCAACTGGATGGTTGCCCTTGGCCTGATGGCCATCCTCGGCTTCGGCGCTGGCCTCTTCCTCAACCTCGGCGGCCGCTGGATGGCGACGGTTGTGGTGATGATCGGCCTTGCGCTGGTCGTGCAGGCTTTCATCTGGCTGTTTGGCGTTCTTCTCTAGAAAACGCCTGAGGAATTTGAGGGCGCGGTTAACGCCGCCGCAAAGCCTTCTGCCGCATACCCTCTTGAACTTTATCGAAACTCGCTAAAGTTGAGAGTCTGTCCGGTTCTGGGAGGCCGCCCTTGAGCGACGCGCCACTTATCCTGTCACACGCAACCAAGCGATTCGGCGCGTTTACCGCCGTGAGCGACCTGTCATTCGAGGTGCCTGCCGGTCAGATCATCGGCTTTCTTGGCCCCAATGGGGCGGGCAAGTCCACCAGCCTGCGGATGTCGCTGGGCGTGATGGCGCCGGACGAGGGCGAGGTGCGCCTGTTTGGTGCCCCGCCGGAGCTGAAGAACCTGAAACGGGTGGGCTTCCTTCCCGAAGAGCGCGGCCTCTACAAGAAGATGAATGCCCGCGACACGATCATCTATTTCGGGCGCCTGAAGGGCCTCAGCGCCAGTGACGCGCGCGCCCGCGCGGATGAGCTGCTGGAGGCCACAGGCCTTGGCAAGTTCCGCACGACGCGCATCTCCAAACTCTCCAAGGGCATGGCGCAGAAGGTGCAGATCCTCTCCACGCTGGCCCACCGGCCGGATTTTCTCATTCTCGACGAGCCCTTCTCCGGCCTTGACCCTGTGAACCAGCAGACGCTGGAAGACCTGATCAAGGCAGAGCATGCGCGCGGGGCGACGATCCTCTTCTCCACCCATGTGATGGAACATGCCGAGCGGCTGTGCGACCGGATCGTGATGCTGGCGCGGGGCCGCAAGGTGCTCGATGGCACGCTGGAAGAGGCCTATGCGACGCTGGGCAGCGGCGCGCGGATCACGCTGGAGCCGGGCTTTGATCTTGCCGCCGCGCTGGCGCCCAAGGGCTTTGGCGTGCACCGGGCTGCCGACAAGGGGCCGGGCGAAGCCTGGCGGGTGGATCTGGCGCCGGGGCAGGGACCGCAGGATGCGCTGCGCGCTGTGCTGGAGGCGGGCGCGCCGATCATCGGCTTCCAGCCGGAAGAGGCGCGGCTGCGCGATGTGTTTGTCTCGCTGGTAGGCGAAGCGGAAGCCGCAGCGCTGGATACCCCTGCGGTGCCGACGGAAGGGGAGGTTGTCTGATGCGCAACATCTATCTGGTCTTCCGGCGGGATTATCTTGGCTATGTCAAAGCCTGGGGCTTCTGGCTGAGCCTGGCGGCGGTGCCCCTTTTCCTGATCGTGGGCGCGAGCTTCGGGTATTTCGCCGCGACGGCCTCACCGGTGCGCTATTTCGCGGTGGTGGAGCCAACCCGCATCTATGCCGATGCCATCGAGGGCGAGTTCCAGCGCCGCAGCAGCGAAGCCGCCGCCGAGGCAAGAGCGCTGGCCGAGCAGATGAACATTCCGCTCGCCGAAGCGCAGGATCAGGTGGCCGACGCGGCCGGGGGGCGGAAGTTCATCGAAGTGCCCGCGCCCGCGCGCACGCTGGAGGAATTGCGCCCCTGGCTGACGGGGGAGCGCATGATCGCCGGCCCGGCGGGCGAGCGCCCGCTATTTGCCGTGTTCATACTTTCCGAGGACGGATCACAGCTGGAATACTGGAGCGGGGACGTGAATGTCGACACGCTGCAGCGGACGGCGGAGATCGCCATGCGCGATCTCAGCCGGCGGGACGCGCTGGCCGCCTCCGGCCTCAATCCGGATTTCCTGAAGCAGGCAGATGCCGCGGCCATCAAGGTGCCGGCCTTCCGTCTCAACGCCACGCAGGCGGGGGAAAGCGGCGCGGAAGTGACGATGGCAGACCGGGCGCCGGCAATCGTATCTGCCGCGCTGGCCTATTTCCTGTGGCTGATGATCTTCTCGATCATCCAGTACCTGTTGATGGGCACGATCGAAGAGCGCTCCAACAAGATCTTCGATACGCTGCTCACCTCGGTGCAGCTGCCCCAGCTTCTGGCGGGGAAGATGCTGGCGGTGTTTGGGGTGACCTCGACGATGATGCTGTCCTGGTCGCTGTTCGGGATTGTGGGGTCTGCCGTTTCGGCCAGCCAGGTGCCCGGCATGGCGGACATGATCCAGCCCTTCATTGCGGCGGTCACCGATCCCAAGCTGATCCTTCCCGCGCTGGTCAGCTTCGTGCTCGGCTACATTCTCTATGGCACGCTGTTCATGGCGCTCGGCTCGCTCTGTGACACGATCCAGGAGGCGCAGACGCTGCTCAGCCCGATGATGATCCTGCTGATGTTGCCGATGTTTGCGATCTTCGTGGCGTTTCAGGATCCCGGCTCGCCCATCGTGGATGTGGCCTCGTGGATCCCACTGTTCACGCCCTTCCTGCTGATCCTGCGGATGCCGCATGACCCGCCGATGTGGGAAGTGCTGGCGCAGATGGGGATGATGGTGGTGATCACCGCGCTGGTCGTCTGGGGCGCCACCAAGGTCTACCGCGCCGGCGCCGTACACGGCGCAGGCATTGGAGAACTGGGCGGCATGATCAAGCGCGCGCTGGGGATGAAACCGAAGGCGGGGTGATCCCCGCTAACGCCGCGCTTTAGGCTACTCTGGCCGCGCCGAGGACCGGCATCGGGCGGTAGGATTTGGCGACAGGCTCGAGGATCTGCGCGCTCCACGGGCGGTCTTGCAGCCAGGAGCCGTAATCGGTGTTCTCCAGCCGCGGGGCGGGCAGGAAATCGAGCGCTTCGGTCACCGTGTCTGCCCGCTTGGAGATCAGCGAGAAGGTTTCGGCGCGGCGGCCACCGACTTCCACCTGCGAGAATTCTGCCACGCAGCCTTCGCGCTGGAACTGCACGGTGCGCTTGTTGACGGTGAACATCTCCGTATCGCCGTCCAGCCAGGAGATGAGGTCGCCGGGCACCAGGATGCGGTGGGAGAGGTCCGCCTCCGGAAACGCTTCCTGCAGATGGCGCACAAGGCTGCGCCGCAGCGGGAATTCGGACCGGCCAATCACCTTCCAGACCGTGAGCAGGCCGTCCTCACCGGTTTTTTCGAGGATCTCCACTGCGGCCACGCCGTGCAGCACGATCAGCCAGTTCGGGCGGGCAGCGGAAAAGAGATAAGTGTCCGTCCGGATCTCGGCGACGCCAAGGCCAAACAGATGGTGAAGCGCCTCGATGTGCGGCATCTCTTCAGAGGGCCAGGCGCGATATTCATACAAGGTGGTGCGCGGCATGGGAGGAACCTGACTTTTTTGTAAGCTCTGCCGGTTTCAACGAGCAAGGCGGCGATGGGTTCCATCGCCTGCAAAAATCAGAGTCAAATCAGGCCTCAACAGCCCCTTTGCCGCTGGGAATGCCCGGAAAAGAGGCAGTTGCGGACAAACAAAAACCCCGCCAGAGGCTCTGGCGGGGTTTTTCGTGTGGTTCAGCGATATGCCGAGAGGCGATCAGCCTACACGATGCCTTCGCGCTGGGCGCGCTTGCGAGCGAGCTTGCGGGCACGGCGCACGGCTTCAGCGCGCTGGCGGGCTTTCTTCTCGGAAGGCTTTTCGAAGTGCTGACGGGCCTTCATTTCCCGGAACAGGCCTTCGCGCTGCATCTTTTTCTTCAGCGCGCGCAGGGCTTGCTCAACGTTGTTATCGCGGACGACGATCTGTACTATGGGACTTCTCCATCGGGTTCTTTCGGGCGCCAGGCACCCTGGAATTCGTTAATTACGGGCCTGACAGCCTAAGAAGCGCGGCCTATATCACGGTGAAACAGCTTTCGCCAAGCCCCTTGCGCCGGGAATCGACACATGACAACGCCGCCTTCTGCACTGCTTCGCCGCCGCTGGCTGGACGCCCTGCTTCCAGAGGTCGTTTTTGAGGGCTGGAGCGAGACGGCCGCAGCGGCCGCCTCCGTAAAGGCGGGGCTGACACCGGACGAGCAGGCGCTGGCTGCCCCGCGCGGCGTGATTGACCTGATCGAGGGCTTTTTCGACGATGCCGAAGCCCGCGCGCGGGACGCGCTGGCGGGGGAAGACATGTCCGGCCTGCGGGTGCCTGACAAGGTGAAGCGCGGGGTGCTCGTCTGGCTGGCCGGGCTTGAGCCTCACCGGGAAGCGGTGCGCCGAGCGGCGGCCCGCGGCTTCCTGCCCTGGGGCGCCGGGCCGGCGCTGCAGCGCAGTTGGAAAGTGGCCGACATGGTGTGGACCGCAGCGGGTGACACTTCTGAAGATTATAACCGCTATTCCAAGCGCGGCCTGCTGGCGGGCGTGATCCCGGCAATCGTGCTGCACTGGGCCGATAATCCGTCCCCGGAAGACCTTGAGTCCTTCATTGAGCGGCGTCTGGCGCATGCGTCCGGGGTCGGACGAACGGCCGCGCGATTCGTGAAACCGATTCTCGACCGGATGCCGCAGAAACAGCATTGATCGCAGCGCGTGCGGCGCAGCTTAATTCTTCTGAATTTTCAGGGGGTTAGGTTGTCGGACGGGGGCGCAACAAACACCCCAGGGGGCTGGGGGGGCTGATGGGTCCGGGGCGCTTGCGAAAGTCCTCCGTCCGACACCCATAAGATGGCCGCGCGATGCGGCGGGGGCAAGGCCGAATTGCGGTGAAACAGAGTCTGCGGGATTAATTATGCGTTAGCTCTACAAGGGGCTGGACGCGAACGAAAACCTGTGACGAAACTGTAACCGAGATGACGGATTCTTTCCACAGGAAACCTGCACCGGAACCGGTCGTTGCCTTTCAGAAGGCAGAGATGCAGCCCATTCTTGATGTCTATGGCCGGTTGGTGATTGCAGGCGAGGCGCGCGACTATGCCATCGGCATGGAAGAGGATGTGGCGACCTTCGCGATCTTCCGCCGCCATGCCGAAAGCCCCACCTGGCGAATCGAGAAAGAGCCCGCGCTGGCCAATCGTCAGGGCCAGTATGCGGTGTATGGATCTGCCGGCCAGGTGCTGCGCCGGGGGCGGGATCTGCGGCAGGTGCTGAAGGTGTTTGAATCACGCCGTTTCACCATCGTGCGCTGACGGCTTTCCCACAAACTCATCCACAGCGGAACGTTAACGGCGCGTTTGCCGTTTAACCCTTTGTTTACCAAAAACTTCTTGCGAACCAAACTAGAACATCATAAGAACATCCTACAAGGAACGGAGCAAGAACATGTTTGGTCAAGTCAGCTTTCGCGGCAAGTCAGGCAAGGCGTGGAAATTCCAGCGGACGGCGGCAGATGCGCCGTGGGCACGCAGTGCCGGTGTGGTGATCTTTGCAGCCCAGGATGCCTGCGGCTGGCGCGTCTACCGGGTGATGGAACTCTCCGGACGCCCGCATGACATCCAGCCGATCTGGGCGCTGGCCGAGGCGGAGCGCTATGGCGCCAATGCCGTGTTCCTGGCGCTGGAATTTGATGGCCACCAGCGCAAGGCGATGGTGGCTGATCTTGAGGCCGGGTTCATGCCGGTCTGCCGGTCGGACCAGGCGCCGGTGCGGCTTGCAGCCTGACAGGGTTTCGATGGTGGTGGCGCCGCGCGGGGCAGGGCTCAGTTCTGAACCTGCGCGGTATACCAGCGGGTGACATCCTCTTCGACCATGCCGAGCGGGCGCGGCCCGCCCATCAGGATCACCCGGTGAAATTCCTTCGGGTCGAATTTCGGCCCCAGCACGCGGATGGCGCGTTCCCGCAGGTCGAGGATCCGTTCGCGGCCGATCCAGTAGGCGGCCGCATAGCCCGGCCGCACGGTGTAGCGGTCCACTTCATCAGCGCTCCGCTCCAGGCTGAGGCCGGTGGTCTCTGCCAGATAGGCAATCGCCTGATCGCGGCTCCAGCGCTCATTGTGGATGCCGGTATCGGCGACCAGCGCCGCCGCGCGCAGCAGCAGGGATTGCAGATAGCCGATGCGGCTCACCGGATCTTCCGAATAAAGACCCAGCTCGTCGGCCAGGGTTTCGGCATAGGAGGCCCAGCCTTCGCCATAGGCCACGTTCCACACCATCTGGCGCGCCAGGGGCAGGCCGGCTTCGCGCGCCGCGCTGCTTTCCAGATGATGGCCGGGCACAAGCTCATGGAAGGCCAGCACAGCCAGCGAGAAATCCGGCCAGTCTGCCAGCCGCTGGGCATTGATCTCCACACGCGCCGGGCGGTTATTGCCAAGCGCGCGGGGAATGTAGGCTGCCGGGGGCAGGAAGCTGGCAAATTCGGGCGGCACGGCGCGCAGGCCTGCCTTTTCGGTCAGGGGAATGTCGAACTGGCCTGACAGGGCGGCTTCGGCGCGGTCTGCATGGGCCAGGATGCGGCCGATCAGGGCGGCATGGCCTTCTTCCGTATCAGGATAAATCTGTTCGGGCTGGGCGGCGAGGAAAGCCAGGCGCTCGCCCACGCTGCCGTCTTCAAGGCCAAGGGTAACCAGCGCGCGATGGGTCTCTGCCAGCAGCGCGTCGACTTCCAGCTTGCCGCGCTCGTGCAGGCCGGCGGCGGAGGCGTCGTCGCCGGTATAGGCCTTGAGTGCGGCCGCGTAATAGGCAGGGCCATCGGGAAGCTGCCAGACGCCGGGCAATTCCGGCGCCGTGTTGGCCAGCGCGCTCAGGCTCGCAGCAAAGGCGGCATAGGCAGGGCGCACATTCTCGGCGGCAATCCGGCGCACATCTGTCAGCAGCTGCTGGCGCTCCGCCGGGGTCAGATCGGCGATGCCGGGCAGCAAGTTTTCAAAGCTCACCACGGCCGGGCTTGTCTCCGGCGGCGCGGCGGCTCCGGCGGCCGCAAGCGCGTACATCCGGCGCAGGATGGGGGCGGGGGGCACTGTTCCGGCGCGGGCATCGGATTCCAGGCGCCGCCGGTCGTCCTCGATGGCATCGGCAAACTGCGCCATCCGGTCGGCATAGGCGCGCGCGTTTGCCGGTGTGCGCAGCGGATGAAAACGCGCCAGAAGGTCGGGCACATCCAGATAGGCGCCGCGCGTATGGTCGGTCACATAGGGGTAGGACGCGCCCAGTGCGGAGGCGCCATGGCCGGCCATGAACAGGGTTTCAGCGGTTTCATGGGCGGCAATCAGCGTGTCGAGATGGCGGGCCAGGGCGCTGCCGCGCGCCGGGCGCGTGATGCGCACCAGAAGGTCGCGGGTTTCCAGGCGCGAGAGACGCGCGCGCTCATAGGCGGCCTGCGACCGGTCGGTCAGGAAGCGGTTATAGGCATAGCCGGCATCCGGTTCCGGCAGGCCCAGCCGCGTGGCCAGTTCCGGGTCGCGGGTGACTTCGTTCTGGGCCACCGTGGTGAGCGTCCGCTCAATCTCCCGGGCGACGCGCCGGGGGGTGCCTTCGGGGTCTGCGCGGGGGGTGCAGGCAGCCGGCACCACGGCAAGGAGAAGGGCTGTGCAAAGCCCGGCCGGCAAAAGGCGCGCTGTTCTGCGTCCGCTTAAGGCTTGCATGACACTTATATTACTCGGTTTTCACTGTAATTGAGCTTGTTTCGGGTGTTGTGGCCATAGTTTATTTCCGTTACTTCTCCGGCAAAGTTCCGAGGAGCCACGCAACGTGACAACGCCCATTCCGACTGGCGGTTCATCCGCACTTTCCGGTCAAGTTCTGTTCTACAAGAATCCGCAGCCGCTTTCTGCTGAAGATCATGGCGGTCTTGGCGTTAAGCAGATCCCCCAGCCTTTCGGGTTCCTCCGCGAAGCCCATGCCGTTCCGGTCACCGTGACCGAGTTTGGCGTTTCGGCGGCTTCCTACCCGATCATCTTCGTGGGGGAAGAGCGCACTCCGGTCGCCGTGATGGGCGTTCGCCAGGGCGAGAACCTGTATGTCGACAGCAACGGCCTGGTGCTGGAAGACCATTACATTCCCGCCTTCGTGCGCCGCTATCCGTTCGTCTTCGCCACCGATGAAGGCTCTGACCGTCTTCTCCTCTGCGTCGACCGGTCTGCGCCGATGGTGTCCAACCAGCCTGAAGTGCCCTTCTTCCAGAACGGCCAGCCGACCCAGTTCACCAGTGATGCCATCGAGTTCTGCAAGGAATTCGAGCGTCAGCGCCGCGCCACGGTCGATTTCGTGAAAATCCTCCGCGACATGGACCTCTTCGAGCAGAAGACGGTGACCTTCCAGCCGCGCGACCCGCAGGGCAACAATACCGGCCCGGCCCAGAAGGTTGCCGACTATTGGGCCATCTCCGAGGAGCGCCTCAATGCGCTTGCGCCGGAGAAATTCCTGGAGCTGCGCAACAATGGCGCGCTTGGCGCCTGCTATGCGCACCTCGTGTCGCTGCTGAACTGGTCGAAAGTGGTCAACCGCGCGGTCCGCGCGGCGCCCCAGCAGGCCGAAGCGGTCTCCTGAGGCCCTTTTTCTTCGTGATTTTCCGGAAACGGCCTTCCACCTCGGTGGAGGGCCGTTTCTTTTTTGACGCAGGCTGCCAGCATCACGAACCGGCGAGCAGGGCTTTCCCCGGCCAGACGCCCGGCGCATATGTCATCCAATCGATATTATGGACGGAGCTGCTGTAGATGACAGGGTTTATCCGGCGTTTTGCCTTTGCCGCGCTTGGCCTTTCGCTCATGGCCGGGCTGGCTCATGCGCAGATGGACGAGCGCCGGGCCGAGGCAGAGCTGATCGCAGACCGGGTCAGCGTCGCGCCGGGCGAGACCTTCTATGCCGCGCTGCGGATGCAGATGGATGATGGCTGGCACATCTATTGGCGCAATGCCGGGGATGCCGGCCTGCCGCCGCAGCTGATCCTGAAAGAGGGCACCAGCCTGCCCGAAGACGCCGTGGGCGGGTTTCTCTGGCCGCTGCCCCATCTGATCCCCGTCGTTGAAGGCGAGATCATGGATTATGGCTATGATGACGAGGTCATCTTTGCCTTTCCCGTGACGGTGCCGCGGGATGCGAGCGGGGAGATGAAGATCGTTGCCGAGGCCGATTACCTCATCTGCGAATCGATCTGCATTCCGGAGACGGCCGATGTGTTCCTGACCCTGCCGGTAGGCGCGCCCCAGGAGAATGCCGAGGCAGGCGCGAAGATCGGCGAATGGATCGCCCGCGTGCCGACCGCCTTTCCCGGCGAGGCGCGGATTGATGACGCGGCCGAGCCCTGGACGCTGTCGCTGCGCCAGGAAGGCGGCTTTCCGGAAGACGCGCATATCCGTTTCTTCCCGTTCAATCACGAGATCAGCCACCCGGCGGCTCAGCCCCAGCGTGCGGGCCCCGAAGGCGCCAGCCTGTCGCTGACGCCTGATCGCGCAGGCAGCATTTCAGACACGCTCGACGGCGTGATCCGGATAGATGCGCCCGGCGCTGAACCTTTCGGCTATGAGATCTCTGCCGCGCGCGGGGAGGTATTTGCGGGCACCGCTGACCGCGAGGTGCAGGCCGTGATGCCGGGCAAGGGGCTTGGCTCTGCCGCCGGCGGGGCTGCGCCGCTTGGTCTTGAGCGGATCGCGACCCTGGCCTTCTTCGCCCTGATCGGCGGCATTATCCTCAATCTCATGCCCTGCGTGCTGCCGGTCCTCTCCATGAAGGCGCTCGGCATGGTGCAGGCGGCCGCTTCGGGCCATGCCGGGGAGCTTAAATCCCACGGCCTCTGGTATACCGGCGGCGTGCTGATTTCCTTCCTGGCGCTGGCGGGCGCGCTGCTGCTGGTGCGGCAGGCGACCGGTTCGGCGACGCTCGGGTTCCAGCTGCAGCACGCGCCCACCGTGGCCATCCTTGCCCTGGTGATGTTTGGCGTCGGCCTCTGGCTGATGGGCTTTTTTGAACTCGGCAGCTCTGTTCAGAACCTCGGCGGCAGCCTTGCCAATCGCGGCGGCGCGGTGGGGGCCTTCTTTACTGGGGTCCTGGCCGCCGTGGTCGGCGCGCCCTGTGTCGGCCCGTTCCTGGGCGCCGCGCTCGGCGCCGTGATCGGCCAGCCGGCCCCGGCAGTGATCGCTGTTTTCCTGGCCATGGGTTTTGGCATGGCGCTGCCCTTCCTGATCCTCAGCTTTGTGCCGGGGCTGCACCGTCTGTTGCCCAAGCCCGGCAAGTGGATGGACACGCTGAAACAGGCTTTTGCCTTTCCGATGTTCCTCACCGCCGCCTGGCTGCTCTCGGTGGTCGCCGGGCTGGCCGGGGCAGGGGCAGCAGGCTGGACCCTCGCCGGGGCAACGGCGCTGGTCTTTGCCATCTGGCTGGGGCGTCAGGGCGGGGGCCTGCGCAAGGGCGTTGCCGCGCTCGCGCTGGCCGGGGCGTTTGTCTATCCCGCCATGCAGGCCAATGTGCCCGCCGCTTCGGTAACCGGCAGCAGCCAGGCCGCCTTCAGCGGCAGCTATGGCGAAGCGGCCTGGAGCCCGGAAACCGTCGAGGCGATGCTGGCGGAAGGCCGTCCCGTCTTCGTGGATTTCACCGCCAGCTGGTGCGCCAGCTGCCAGGTCAACAAGCTGACCACGCTGAAAACGCGCAAGGTGCAGGATGCGTTCAAGGCCGCGAATGTGGCGTTCCTTGTGGGCGACTTCACCCAGAAAGACCCGATGATTGCCGAGGAATTGAGGTTGCGCGAGCGCGCAGGGGTGCCGATGTATCTCTGGTATCCCGCCGGGGCGAGCGAGCCGCAGATCCTGCCCGAGATTCTCAATCAAGAACTTGTCATTGGACTTGTCGAAGGCTGACAGGGCTATAATTCGGCCACATGTGATTATTCGAGACAGGAGACGACGATGATACTTTCCCGCCGCCACTTGAGCCTCGCCGCCGGCATGGCCGCTGCGGTAGCCCTCACCGCCGGAGCGCTGATCGCCTCGACCGCGGAAGCCGCCCCCAGCGCGGATGTGGGCAGCTCCGCCCCGGCCTTTACCGGCACCACCTCCAATGGCGAAACTGTCTCTCTGGCAGACTTTGCCGGCAAGACCGTCGTGCTCGAATGGACCAATGATGGCTGCCCCTTCGTGAAGAAGCATTACGCCACCCCGCCGGCCAACATGCAGTCGCTGCAGGCTTCGGCCGCCACCGATGATATTGTCTGGCTGACGGTGATCTCCTCCCGGCCGGGCTCGCAGGGCCATGTCTCGCCGGAGCAGGCGAATGAGCTGTCCACGTCGCGCGGGGCTGCCCCGGCGCATGTGATCCTGGACGAGAGCGGCGACATCGGCCGCCTCTATGGCGCCAAGACCACGCCGCACATGTATATCGTCACGCCTGAGGGCAAGCTCGTCTATGACGGCGCGATCGACTCGATCCCCTCAGCCAGGGTCGATGACATTGCCAAGGCTGACAATTACGTCACCGCGGCGCTGGCCGATCTTGGCGCGGGCAAGCCGGTCGCCACCCCCACCACCAAGCCCTATGGCTGCGCCGTAAAATACTGACGGGCAGCGCCATCTGGGCTGACAAGGGCCGGCGGGGAAACCTGCCGGCCCTTTCCGTTTGGCCTCTGACGTTGCGAAAGGGTTGCCGCCTGCCGGATATCGCTTCAAAACCTGACGGCTGGAGGAGGCGCCGATGACCCGAGACAAGAACCCCATCGTCAGGGACCAGCCTGCGGAGATGCCGTCGGAAGGCGGGCCCCTGGCCGAATATGGCGGCGCGCTGCCACCGGCCCCGGCCTGGTTCCGCGAAGCCGTCGCGGCGCCCTACGAGATGGGCAAGGTCACCGTGAAGGGCGCTGAAGTCACCTTCCAGCGCTGGGGTAAGCGCGGGGCGCCGGGCCTGTTGTTCGTGCACGGAAATGGCGCCCATGCCCATTGGTGGGATTTCGTCGCGCCGTATTTCGCCGGGCATTACAATGTTGCTGCACTGACATTCTCCGGCATGGGCGACAGCGCGTGGCGGGATGCCTATGACATGGACACATTCTCCGATGAGCAAGTGGCTGTGGCCGAGGCGGCCGGCCTGTTCGATGCGCCGAGGAAGCCGGTCATCATCGCCCACTCCTTCGGCGGCTTTGTTACCCTGGTAACCGGCGCCCGGCATGGCAGCCGGTTTGAGGGCATGGTGATCGTTGACAGCCCGGTCAATCCGCCCGAACGCCCGCGGGACGGGCCCTCCCGTGCCAGCCGTCCGCATAAGGTCTATCCCGATCTTGCCGCCGCGCTTGCCCGGTTCCGCCTGGCGCCGCCACAGCTCTGCGAGAACCATTATGCGATGGACTATATCGCCCGCTGGAGCCTGAAGCGCGCCGAGGGCGGCTGGACCTGGAAATTCGATCCGATGATCTGGACCCGGTTTGAACCGGGGCTGGATCCGGCCGAGATGCTGAAGGCCGCCCAGTGCCGCATCGCCATCATCCGGGGCGAGGAAAGCGCGCTGATGCCGGATGATGTGGGCGACTATATGCGCGGACTTCTGGGCCATCAGGTGCCGTTCGTGTCGGTGCCCCATGCCCGCCACCATGTGATGCTGGACCAGCCGGTCGCGTTCATCTCTACCCTGCGCATGCTGCTGGCCGAATGGGACCATTCCGATCCGCACCGCAGCGTGGACGGGCAGGGCGCGGGCGTCTGAGGCCTCCGGCCTGCCTGTCTTGATCCTTTAACTTGATCGCCCGGCGTCAGAGGCTAAGGCTTGCCGCCGCAAAGCTTGGGAGACGGGGACAATGCCAAAAGCGACACTGGACGAGACAACGCACTATTCGGGCGCAGAGGCTTTCATCGAGCGGTCTGCCGTGCGCAGCACGATCATGACGCTGATCGTCCTCAATGCGATCGTGCTGGGTGTGCTTACCTATTCAGAGGCGTTGCCGGGCTGGCTCGTCGCGGGGCTGAATTTCTTCGATACGGTGGTGACGCTGATCTTCGTGGCGGAGATCCTGTTCAAGCTGTTCGTCTACAGGCTGCAATTCTTCAAGCTCGGCTGGAACTGGTTTGACTTCATCGTGGTGGGCGTATCGCTGATCCCTGGCGGGTCGGCCTTTACGGTGCTGCGCGCCTTGCGGGTGCTGCGCCTGTTGCGGCTTCTGCATTTCATCCCGACCATGAAGCGCATCACCGAGGCGCTGCTGACAGCGCTCCCCGGCATGGGCGCCATCCTCGCGATCCTGGGCCTTGTTTTTTACGTCAGCGTGGTGATGGCGACCTATCTGTTCAGCGGATCGCAGAACACGGAGAATTTCAGTACATTGACCGCCTCGTCGCTGACCATGTTCGAAGTGCTCACCATGGAAGGCTGGAACGGCCATATGCGCGATCTGCTGGATGAATATCCGTGGGCCTGGGCGTTCTTCATCCCGTTCATCCTGTTCACCGTCTGGGCGATCCTCAACCTTTTCACGGCGGTGATCGTCGATTCGCTGCAGGAAGGCGCCATCGAGAAAGTTCTCGATGCGGAGGGGAAGATCAGCGACGAGCTTGAAGCGCAGGAAACCCTGGAGGCCAAGCGTCACCGGGAACTGTTGCGGCTGATAGCCGACCTGCGCGCCGAGGTTCAGGAGCTGAAAGCGGGCAGGGGCGGGACAGGCTGATCAACGGTCGGGGATTGCAGGAATATACCCGCCCGGCAGGCTGGCGGGACGGGTTTCATCCACCCTTTCCGGTTCGGCCGGATAGTAGAGGACAACGCTTACCTTGGGCAGCGCCTGAACGATCCGGGCATGCAGCGCAATGTCGCCAGGTGACCAGGCAAGGCCGCCCCGGCGAACGCCATACACCATAACGAGGTCTTCCATGTTAGCGAGTTTGGAAAGCGTGGGGATAAGCTTGCCCCATTTTTTCACTGGATGGAATTTCACGTCCTCGAAGATCGCGCCGTCCTCGAAATAGGTGGCGAAGGTAACCGCCGCGTCCCGCTCAGTAACGATGCTCACCTGCGCCCCGATCTGCGAGGCCAGGCGCTTGATGGTGTGCATGGCCTCATAGAAGCTCTCTTCATGCTCGGCATGGGGCGGTAGCACCAGAAGGATGCGCCCGAGCGTCTTCAGCGGCGTTTGTATGCGGGAGACGAAGAGGTTGAATGTCACCTTCCCAAGCAGCTGGTTTATCAGTGAGCCGCGCAGGAGCTCGTGGGTCGAGCCCGTTTCGGGCCAGCCGACGATGAGATCGGTCGCCTGGGTCCGCTGCATTACAGAAATGAGGCCGGAGCCAACATTCACGGCATGGGTCAAATGCGGCTCGGTGGGTACTTCGGCAGCCGAGAACTGGGAGCTAATGGCCTGCAGTTCCAGCCGTGCCGATTGATCCGCAGCGGGATTACGGGAGAGGTTTGACAGAACACGCACGGGGCTGACTGGATCTGAATGGCCATTGTCGCGCAGCAGGATGGCAAGGTCGATCACGCGGTGGCCGGGCTGGCTGTTGGCGCAGGCGACAACAATATGCTGGCGGGCGTTCACATCGACCTTTTCCACCACCACCGCTTCGGCCAGTGCCAGAGCGCGGCCATACCGCTGCACCACGATGGGCGCAAGGATGCAGGTAACGAAGATCATCATGATCGCGCCATTGACGACCTTCTCGTCAAACAGGCCCAGGTCGAATCCCACCATGGTCGCCGCCAGCGTCGCAGCAGCCTGCGGAACCGACAGAGCGAAGATGACATGTGCTTGGTCGTTGTTGTAGCCAAGCAGGCGGCCGGAGGCGTGGGCCGCGATCCATTTGGAGGCGATGACCACACCCACCATCGTCAGTGCCACCAGCCAGGCATCAAACCCGCCCAGGAAGATGCGCGTGTCGAGCAGCATGCCCACCGACAGGAGGAAGAAGGGAACGAAGATTGCCTCGCCGGTAAAGTTGATCCGGTTCATCAGTGTGCCGTGATGCGGGATCAACCGGTTGAGGGCAAGGCCGGCCAGGAAGGCGCCCACTATCGGTTCAGATCCGGCCCAATGCGCTGTCGCCGAAATCGCAAACACGACGGCCAGGACGAAAGCAAATTCTGATACACCGTCTCGGGCAATGTTACGGAAGAACCAGCGCGCAATGATCGGCAGTAGGAAAAGAATGCCGGCAACATAGAAGGCAAGGCCCAGCGCCATCTGCGTCCAGAAAGCTTCGCTGGCTTCACCGCGCGTCATAGCGGCAATGACAGCCAAGACCAGTAGCGCGAGGGAATCGGTGATGATCGTTCCGCCTACGGCTGTTGTCACCGCCGGATTCCGCGCGATGCCGAGGCGGCTGGCAATGGGATAGGTCAGCAATGTGTGGGAGGCAAAGGTGCTGGCCAGCAAAATCGCCGCCATCCAGTTGAAACCGAGCAGATAGCGTGCCGCGAGCAGGCCGATTGTCATCGGTACAGAAAATGTCAGCAGGCCGAAAACGAGTGTATGCGCCTTCGACTTGTTGAGAACGGCAAGGTCCACCTCAAGCGCGGCGGTGAACATGATGTAGAGCAGGCCGACCGTGCCGAAGAGAATAAAGGACGTATCCCGCTCCAATAATCCGATGCCATTGGGGCCAAGCAATGCGCCGGCGATCAGCAGGCCGATCATGCCAGGAAGCCGCCAGCGGCCAAGCACGATGGGCGCCAGCAGGATCAAGGCGGCAACGATCGCAAAGATCATCACCGGATCTTTGACCGTCAGGTCCATTGCGCTCTCCAGCCGTTCACCCAAGCAGCCCGCTTATGCGGCACTGCAGCATAATCGGCTACGCTGGACAACAGTTTCAGCCCGCGAAGGCTTTCTCGATGACGAATTCAGCCGGGGCGGCGTTGGAGCCTTCGGTGAGGCCGGCCTTCAACATAAGGGCCTTCACGTCCTGGATCATCTCCATCGAGCCGCAGATCATGGCCCGGTCGGTTGCCGGGGCCAGCGGCGGCACGCCGAGATCGGCAAACAGCTTGCCATTCTCGATCAGCGTGGTGATCCGGCCCATATGCTCATGATGCTGGCGCGTGGTGGAGGTGAAGAGCTTCAGCTTGCCGCCCACCATCTCGCCCACCAGGGGATCGGCGCTGAGGCTGTCGATCAGCGTGCGGGAATACGTCAGCTCGTTCACATCCCGGCAGGTATGGGTGACGATCACTTCCTCATACCGCTCATAGGTGTCAGGGTCACGCACCAGGCTGGCGAAAGGGGCAAAGCCCGTGCCGGTCGAGAACATGTAGAGACGCTTGCCGGGCGTGAGCGCATCGAGCACCAGCGTGCCGGTCGGCTTGCGGCCGAGCAGAACCTTGTCGCCCGGCTGGATTTTCTGCAGGCGCGAGGTCAGCGGACCATCGGGCACCTTGATGGAGTAGAATTCCAGTTCCTCATCCCAGGCAGGGGAGGCGATGGAATAGGCGCGCAGCAGCGGTTTGCCGTCTTCCTTGGGCAGGCCGATCATCACGAATTCGCCCGAGCGGAAGCGGAAGCTCTGCGGGCGCGTCAGCCGGAACCGGAACAGCCGGTCGGTGTAATGCTCCACCGAGAGAACCGTTTCTTCGGTCGGGCCGTTCGGATTGACTTTGACAGGCGCTGCCTGGCCTGCGGATGCATCGGCGCTCATGCCCCAGGATCTCCGTTGTCTCTTGTTCGGGCGTCAGTTGACGCGGGCGCGGGGCAAATGCAATGCGTCAGATGAACGGTTTAGTTTTGCTCAACCTTCGGGGCCGGCCCAATTCATGCGCGGATCGCTGAAACTGTAGGCCCCGTCGAGCTCATAGAGGTTCTGATAGCCATAGCCGTAAAGGTTTACATAGGTCGCAATATTGAGCGCCAATGGCGCCCGTTTGAGCATTACGGGAGCAACATTGTCGGTGAAATTGTTGTTGCAGTAGATCAGGATGCGGCGGTCCTTGCTGCCGATGACTTTGGCCAGCTTCTCCTCGGTGAAGTCGGCAAAGTTGAGGTTTACGGCCCCTTCGATATGGCCGAGGGCGAAGGCTTCTGCGCTGCGAGCATCGATCACCAGCGTGCCGGGTTCAGCGCGCATGTCGTTGAACGTCTCAATCTGAACCAGCCGGGCCTGGCGGTGAGGCGCCGCTTCGGCGGTCAGCGCCTGAAACCCGGCATAGTCGATCTGGCCGGGGGCTTCCTGCGCGTCTGCCATCATGCCGAGTAAGATGAAGCCGCCGCTCAGCAGCAGCGCCGCCGCCAGCGTGGGCAGGTGAATGCGGGCAGGTTGTGTCGGCATGGCGACCCCTCCTCTTCTTCAGGCGCGGTCGTCAGCGTGGGTGCTGCTTGCGGCTGAAATATGTGTGGGCCGGGGCAATCATGCGAATTCTGTGCCGGTTTTCGGGCCGGCTGCGGCTCAGCTTTCGGGCGTGCGGCCCATCCGTTCTTCCCAATGGCGGCGGCAGACGGAGAGATAGGTCGCCTTGCCGATGGAAATCTGTTCGCCTTCGGTCAGGGCCTTGCCGTCCGGGCCGAGGCGCACCACCATCGTGGCCTTGCGGCCGCATTCACAGATCGTGCGCACTTCGCGCAGCTCGTCGGCAATCGCCAGCAGGGCGGAGGAGCCCTCGAACAGCTCGCCCCGGAAGTCGGTGCGCAGGCCATAGGTCAGCACCGGCACACCGAAATGATCGGCCACCCGCGCCAGCTGCCACACCTGGTCCCGCGTCAGGAACTGCGCCTCGTCCACGAAGATTGCGTCGATCGGGTGAACGTCCCTCTGTGTCCGCACGAGGCCGAACAGATCTGTTTCCGCCGTATACAGAACGGCTTCGGCAGAGATGCCGATCCGTGAACTGATATGGCCGTCATCGGCGTCGCGGTAGAGCGCCGATGTCATCAGCAGAACCTCCATCCCCCGCTCGCGGTAGTTATACGCCGCTTGCAGGAGGATGGTGGATTTGCCGGCATTCATGGCGGCGTAGGAAAAGTAGAGTTTCGCCATGGCAGGTCTGCAGATGTTGGATCAGCGCAGCGACAGGGCGACGCCTTCGCGGCGGGGGTCTGCCCCGCCCTCAAGGCCCTTGTCGCGCACGACGATCAGGTGAAGGCCGGAGTTTTCGCCGGTGCGTTCTTCCACCGTGTACCCCATGGTGCGCAGGGCTTCAGCCGCTTCCAGGCCGCCTTCAATGTCCACCTCGACGGCCACCGTATCCCCGCGCGCGATGATGTTGGGCAGGGCGGCGGCTTCCTGGGCGGTCTTGCCCCACTCCAGCACGCCCACCAGGGTCTTGGACACATAGGCGATGATCGAATTGCCGCCCGGCGAACCGGTCACCATGAAGAGATCGCCGCCCTCATCGAAAACGAGGGTAGGGGACATGGACGAACGCGGACGTTTTCCGGCGGCAACGGCATTGGCAACCGGCTTGCCCCCTTTTTCCGGGATCAGCGAGAAATCGGTCAGCTCATTGTTCAGCAGGAAACCGCCCGCCATGCGGGAGGAGCCGAAAGCGGCTTCGACCGTGGCGGTCATCGAGACAGCATTGCCCTCAAGGTCGATGATCGAGATATGCGTCGTGCCGGCGCCGGGGGTGGTGGGGTCTTCCCCCCACATCGGGCGCAGCGGATCCCCGCCCAGCACGACACCCGGATCGCCGGGGAAGGATTTGGCGTCGGGCGCAAAGGCTTCCTTGGCGCGCGCCTTGATATAGTCCGGGTTGATCAGGTCTTCGGTGGGCACGGGCACATGGTCGGCATCGGCCACATAATGGTCGCGGTCAGCATAGCCCAGGCGCTGGGCATCCACGAAGGCCTTGAGGAACAGGCTCTCATCGGCGTTCACCGTCGCGGCGGGCTTGAGGTATTCGTAGAGGCCCAGGATCAGGTTCTGGGCAACACCGCCCGAACTCGGCGGGGGCGCCGAGCAGATCTTGTAGCCCGACTGCAACGTTCCGCACACGGCCGAGCGAACCTTAACTTCGTAATTGGCAAGGTCATCCAGCGTCATGTCGCCGCCATCGGGGCCTTCATTGACGGCGGTGACGATCTCGGAGGCAAGCGCTCCGCGATAGAAGGCGTCCGGGCCTTCATTGGCCACGGCGGCGAGGGTTGCCGCATAGGCCGCGTTGGTGCGGCGGAAGCCGGCGGGCAGCGGCTGGCCATCGGGATAGAAATAGGCCGCCGTAACCGGATTGTCGTCCAGCCGGATCACTGCGCGCAGGCGCTCGGATGCGATCACTTCGGCCAGGCGCGGTGACACCTCGAAGCCTTCCTCGGCAAGCTCAATGGCGGGCTGGAACACGCTCGCCCAGTTCGCGCGCCCGGCCGCGTCATGCGCCGTCTTGTAGAGCGCGATCTGGCCAGGTACGCCCACTGAGCGGCCAGACTGCCAGGCGGTGAGGAAGTCCATCGGCTTGCCATCCTTGACGAACCAGTCCGGGCCGGCGGCGGCAGGCGCTGTCTCGCGGCCATCAAACACGGTGATCTCGTCGCGGGCGCGGTCATAATAGACCATGAAGGCGCCTCCGCCGATGCCGGAGCTTTGCGGCTCCACCAGGCCCAGAACAGCGTGGACAGCAATCGCTGCGTCTATCGCATTGCCGCCCTCGCTCAGCACCCGGATGCCGGCTTCAACCGCCCGCGGATCAGCCGCCGCCACCATCGCGCCCTTGGTCCAGGACATATCGCCCAGCGCCTCGGCATCGCTGCCGGAAACAGGAGCGATGCTCGCTGCGGGCGGGGCCTTCGCCGCCGGGGCGCAGGCGGCCAGCAGCAGGACAGCGGTGAGGGCGGTGAGATGGCGCATAGATCGTCCCTTTCTTGGCGCGGGGCTCCACTCCCTCTAAGGACTGAGGGCGAAGCAGAAACGTAGCAGGGCACATAGCATGGCAAGACCGGGTTTGCGCAACCTCATTACCGATGTTGAAGGCATATCTGTCGGCCAGGCCGAAGATGCCGGGAGCGTCACCGGCGTGTCCGTAATTGTCCCGGATTGTCCGGCTCTTGGCGCCGTCTGTGTCGCGGGGGGCGGGCCGGGGACACGTGAAAGTGACGTATTGGCCGCAGGCCGTCTCGTTTTTGACAGTGTCGACGCGATCTGCCTTTCGGGCGGCTCCGCCTTCGGGCTGGCGGCGGCGGATGGCGTGATGGCGGGCCTGAAGGCGCAGGGCAGGGGCTTTGCGCTGGTGCCAAGGCCCGGCGTGCCCGCCACGCCCATCGTGCCCGCCGCCATCCTCTATGACCTCGCCAATGGCGGCAACAAGGACTGGGGCGACACAGCCCCCTATGCGCGCCTCGGCCGGCAAGCCTTTGACGCGGCAGGGGAAAGCTTTGTTCTCGGCCCGGCGGGCGCCGGCTATGGCGCCGCCGCAGGGTTGGCGCCGGGCGGCACCGGGTCGGCCAGCATCGTCACGCATGACGGCCTGACGGTGGGCGCGCTGGCTGCGGTCAACAGTTTCGGGTCGGTCCGGATGCCCGGCTCCGCCGCCTTCTGGGCCTGGCCCTTTGAAATCTCTGGAGAGTTCGGCGGCGCCCGCCCCGAACCCGGCTTCGCCTTCGACCCGGAAGACTGGGGCGCCGCCAAGGCCGATCCCAGCCCCCGCGAGAATACCACCCTGGCCTGCATCGCAATCGACGCGGCCGTCACCCATGACGAACTCCAGCGCATCGCCCAGATGGCCCTTGCCGGCATGGCCCGTGCCATCCGCCCCGTCTTTGCCCCCACAGATGGCGACGTCATCTTCGTGATCTCCACCCGGAAGCGGGAAGCCGGAGGCAGCCGGCCGCTGGCGATTGCCCGTCTCGGCGAACTCGCCGCCAGCACGCTCGCCCGCGCCATCGCTCGTGGTGTATATGAGTCTGAACGGCAGGAGGGACGGCCATGAACAGATATCTCAAACTGGCGGTGGGGACCGCCTTATTCACCACGCTCGCAGGCTGTATGGTGGCCGGGCGCGACGCGGACATCGCTGACTGGCCGGGGATGGCCTCGGTGCAGACCGTGTCGGGCGCCACGATCTATCATGAATGCGGCGCCACCCTGATCTCGCCGGAATGGGCGCTGACGGCGGCCCACTGCGTCGAGAATGTCCGCATCGAAACCAATGGCCGCGCCGCACAGTATCTGGAGGGAGACAATGGCCAGTTGAGCCGCTTCGGCACGCTGGCCGTGGCCGCAGGGCTGGGTGATCTGACGGTCGTGCCGAAGGACACCGTTTTTGCCGTTCGCGAAGTGGTCATTCACCCGGAATACCAGTCTTCAGCGCCAGAAAAGGGCAACGACCTTGCGCTGCTTCGCCTTGCAGGCCGCTGGACAGGGCCAACGATGGCACTCGACGGGCTGACGGGAACCGCCGGCGACCTGATGCAGCCCTATGCCGACATTGTCGCTGCAGGCTACGGCAAGGTGGGCGAAACGGCGCAGGGGCAGGAGGGGGTCGCCCGTGGTGGCCGGCATGTACGCGCGCCGTCGCTGATCCTGCAGGAAGGATATGTGCCTGTGGTCGATACGGGCGTCTGCAACAGCCAGATCCGGGACCGTATCAATGAGGCAGGACTTGCGGCGGTTTACCCGGATGTCTCGATAGACCCCGTCACCCAGCTCTGCGCCGGAATTGGCGGCTCCGACGCCTGCCAGGGCGATAGCGGCGGGCCGCTGGTGCTGCGCGGCGCGTCCGGCGCGCCGGTTCAGGCGGGAATTGTCAGCTGGGGCATGGGCTGCGCGCGCCCCGAAAGCCCGGGGGTCTACATGCGGGTTGCCGCCTTCGCGCCCTGGGTCAGCGCGGTGACCGGGCTGCCTTTGCCGGCAGAGCCATCTGTTTCCCAAGCAGTTTCCGAAGAGGCCGCCCCGGTTCTGGAGGAGGCTGCAGCAGAGGAAACGCCGCCGGCGCCTGCAGAGACGGCGGCAGAAGGCGGCGAAGAAGCCCCCGCCGGACCGGCCGAAGAAATACCCCCTGAAGAGACTGCACAAGATACCGGCAATTGAGGCTTGCAAGGTCGCAAACCCGCCTGTATGTGTCCCGCTTCTTCAAGTGGCCAAGCACCCGTAGCTCAGCTGGATAGAGCACCAGACTACGAATCTGGGGGTCAGGAGTTCGAATCTCTTCGGGTGCACCACTGAAATCAAGGACTTACGAGCCTTGGGTGTCAGCAAAAAATCTCAAAAATAGCTCTGGGTCCCACTGGGGTCCCAACTGATAGCCTGTTTCGCGGCGTTTCGCCGCGTAAGGTAGAGTTAAGCACGACATTGGGCCCGCAGTCCGCATCCGGGTCGGACATTGTCATGCGGCCAAGTCTGGAGCCCGGATGAAATGCGCAGGCTGAGCGTCGCGCTTGATGAGTTGGAAATAAGGCGCGCCGAAAGCCTGGATTGCGATCATCCGTATGCTTGATCTTTTCGGCGCCGGCTAAGCCGAGATCGAGCAACTTATCGGTACTCTCACATGCGTGCGCCTGCTGAAGCAGTCCAACGACCCCGAGGTTCAGTGTCGAGCCGGTCGAAGTCGCATGGGCCTTTTGAACCGGTCGGAATGCAAATCAGAAGAGCCATCTGGTAGAAACTGAGGAATCGGGTGACTATGTTACGTTTACAGGACACGGGTCGCGTTAAGTGATAAAGCCAACTTGTCTTTTTCAAAAAATGCGTCTGACGCATATAAAAGTTGACTCGTGCAACCGTTTTGGTTACTTAGGAAGTAATATGGCCGGCCCCTCTGCATTCGTGTACGGGTCGGCTTTCTACGTTCTGGGATGAGGTATCAGAAGCCCTTCCTGTCGATTGCGCAGCAGATCGTGCAGCTCGAACAACGTGGCCTTGAGATCGGCGACCGGCTACTGGCAACCCGCGCCCTGGAGCAGATAGGATACTATCGGCTGAGTGCCTACTGGTACGCGTTCCGGGAAATCAGGGAGCATCGCCGCACCGATGCTTTTCTGGCTGGGGCCAGGCTGCAGGATGCGGTCTCCCTCTACATCTTTGATAAGAAGCTGCGCCTGCTGGTGCTCGACGCCATTGAGCGGATCGAGATCAGTCTGCGAACGGATATCGCCCTCACAGTCGGTGTCCATGGCGGATGGGCGCATAGGGATGCCCGTTTTGTGCATCCTCGCTTCAACAAGCCAAACCGTCGGGGTCAGATACCTTTTCAGGAATGGATGTCGCGTTTGGACAAATGCGAGAGTCGCTCCCGCGATGAATTTGTCACCCATTTCCGGACCAAATACACGACCGAGCGGTTTTTGCCGGTTTGGATGTCCGTCGAAGTCTGGGAACTGGGACTGCTGTCGCACTTCCTGGGCGGCATGCGTCACGGTGATATCACCGACATCAGCCAGCGATATGGCCTGTCGGATGCTAAGCTTCTGCCCTCCTGGACCCGCACCTTTACATTCGTCCGCAATGTCTGCGCGCACCATGGCCGTCTCTGGAACCGGGCAATGGTCGATCAGCCAGCCTTCCCGCGAGCCGGGGCCATCGCAGACTTTGACCATGTCGTTGTGAGCCGTCCGTCTCAGGAGCGTCTGTACGGGACATTGGTCATTCTGAACTATCTCGTCCGTCAGCTGAATGGCGGGACAGAGTGGCACCTGCGTGTCAGGGAATTGCTGAATAGCTTTCCGGATTCTCCGTTGCTCAGCCTGAACTCAGCAGGGTTTCCTCAAGGATGGCAACAGGAAGCGATTTGGAACTAAGGTGCGTGAGCAGAATGTCTGACAAAGAAAATGATGCTCTGGACAGGAATACCAGAGATGTTTTGGCCGCCGTGGCGAAGGGGGCGGTCGGAGCTGTGCCTTTCGTGGGCGGCATTCTTGGTGAAATCATATCCGAAGTTATTCCGGGCCAGAGACAGGATCGCCTGGTCAAATATTTACGCTTGCTGGAACAGCGATTGAGCCAGCTTGAGCAGGACAAGATTGATCGGGCTATAGGCGATCCTGAGCGGATTGATCTGTTCGAGCGGGGAGCCCATCAGGCAGTGCGCGCGACAACGGACGAACGCATTGCTCAAATAGTAGAGATTGTGTTCAACGGCATGTCGCGCGATGACGCGGATATTGTTCGCCGCAAAAGGCTCGCGGGCCTTTTGGACCAGTTGGACAACGATGAGATTGGTATTTTGAACGCTTATGGCCAAAGCTATGGCAGCGGCAAGTCAGATCCTTGGACTGAAATTCCACGACCTGCTCCAGTGAATATGAAGTCGACCACCAGCGAAATCGACGATGACGCTTTGTTCAATCTTGGAAAAGAAAACCTACTCAGGTTGGGGCTGCTTCGGCGGAATTTTGGTACGGTGAAAAAGGGGGAATATCCGCCGTTCGACGCAAACTCTGGTGGCTTCAAGTCCAGGATGGAAATCTCTTATCTGGGCAGATTGCTATTGCGGGAAATTGGGTTGCCATCTCCGATCGATACCTGAAATCAGAAAGGCGGCGTGCTGTACAAAAGCGATGTTCCTTAGTTTCAGCTTCGAGCTTTAAACGGGACAGGTGCTTCTGTGATCGCGAGTGCCGGTGAGGAACAGGATAATGAAGGTTGGGACGAACGATGAGGTCCAACTTTCGAAATTTATCGTTCCAGACTGCCCTTCGACAACCCGCGTGCCAACCGCTCACGCTCCGCCTGCTGCGCAACCTGCCGCTGAGCCATCAGCTGTTTCCGGATATCAAGGTGGAGCTCCATCGCCTTGAGGCGATCCTGCCAGCCGGTCTCGAACTGCAGCTTGCCCCGCCGGACTTCGCGGGCGAGCCCCAGCCGGAGCAGTTCCTTCGCTCGGGCCCGCAGGGCGGCTGAGAGATGGGGATCGTTGCCCGGGCCCTGCAGACGGCCCAAATGGATCATCCGGCCTTCTGACATCCGGGCCTCGAGCATCCGGTCGAGGCGCGTCGGCCTGTGGCGGGTGACTTCCCGGTCCAGTGCCTCGCGTTCCTGTTCCGGAGTGCGGCGCCCGAGCCAATCGGTCGCCACATCCCGGGCGATCTCCCGCAACCGGTGACGGATGAAGTCGCGCGGCAGGATCAGGTCCTGCCCATTGGCCCGGCGTCCCCGCAAGATGATGTGGGTGTGGGCGTGGCCGGTATCATGGTGATTGACGGCGACCCAGGAGAAACGCGTGCCGAGTTCGGCTTCCGCCCGGGCCATGACTTCCCGCGTATAGCCTGTCAGGTCGCGGAGCCTTTCGCCTTCTTCCGGGGCGAGGATGATCCGGAAATGCCGCTTGTCGGATTTTGCCCAGGCCTCTGCCCGCGTCCCGCCATCGATCCCTTCAGCGTCCCGGTCATAGAAGACGCTTTCAGGCGGCCCGCCGCGGGCGAGATAGTCCGCATGCGCGCGGGCGCCTGCCACTGGGGGCTCGATCTCCAGGGCAGGGGTCTCGGCGCCCTGTGTCAGATCCTCCCGGCTCGCCGCATCCCGTGCCAGATAGCGGGTGTGTGCCTTCAGGGCGCTGGCCCCGCCCCGGGCATGGTCGAAGTAATGCACTTTAACTGTTGCCCGCTGGCGCAGGTCGGAGACCGCCTCACCGCGGCGGGTGACTTTCGCATGGCGCGTGATCGGTGCGCGCTGAGCGAGGCGGCGCGACAGGGGCGCTGGGGCAGAGGTCCCGCCGTCAGCACCCGGCCCGCTTCCGAACCGGCCCTCAAGCCTGTCCGCGTCCAACGGCCGTGCAAGGCGCGAGAGCGGCCCCAGCAAGGCTCTCGCCCCACTCGCCGGTTGCGCGAGTTTCGAAAAGCTCAGGGGTCGGTCAGATCCGCTGGTTTTCATCGGCGACTCCTTTCAATACTGTCAGGGTAAGGCTCGCGGTATACGGAACGAAACGCAGGCTGTGGTACGGCCTGCGCCGCAGCCTGCGGCCTGCAAAAAACCTCTGCGCCGTCAGGCGTCTTGCGCGGCCTGCAGGCTGCGCCTTTATCTTGCCCTCTTATTCTTTTCCGGTGCTCCATAACGGGGAGCCTACCATCTTCCGGCCTCTCGCGATTCCGGTTTCATCCGTGGGGAGAAGAGGCGGCGTCGCCTGATCAGGGAACCGGCTGCCAGGGACCGGTGAGATCGGCCCGCTGAGAGACACCCCAATACCGCCCGTCAAAGCTGCCGGGATGATCGCCAAGCAAGAACACTTCATCGTCTTCAAGCGTCACGCAGCCGTTCCAGGAGGGCAGCGGATCGCCCGCCGGATCTGTCTCCGCCCGCTCCGCAATCGCGACGTTATTGATGCGGATCTTGCGGCCTTCTGCGCAAACGGTATCTCCCTCTACGGCGGCGATACGCTTCAGGAACCGGTCGCCGGCATCGGTGAAGTTCCGACGGGCGGCATATTCAGGGGCCGCATCGACGGACCGGATCGTTACAATGACGCCAAGTACGAGTTCGCCTTCGGTGCGGACATAGAAGCCCGTCGGCAGGGACGCGGACGGATTGTAGAGGATTAGTTCCTGCGGCCGCAGCACAGCCAGGCCGATCCCGGTCATCATCACGGCCAGGAGGAGGAGGTTCACGCGGGAGAGCCTGAGCGCTGCCATCAGGGCAGCGGCAAGCAAATCCCGGGCCATCGACGTGAAACCGCCCCGGAGAGATCCCCGGGGCGGCTCGCTGAGACTTGAGAGGCTGCCTAGTCGCGGGGGTTCCAGAGGATCACCTGGCGGCCCGTCTTGCCCTTGACCGGGGCGAGGCTGGCGAAGATCTTCCGGGGACCGATCTGAGGGTCTGCCAGCATGATCGAGACGTATTCGCGACCTGACTGCTTGGCCTTGCGCATCCAGCCGCCGCCGATTTCGGTGCGGGCTTCGCCGGCGAGGATCCGGTAGTCGGGCTGGCCGTCGTTCTCCTTGTCTGTGTTCTTCTCGATACGGATGGCGGCCGAGAAGGTCATCATGGCAAGGCTGCCTTCGAAGCCGGTGCTGGTTTTGGTGACATATCCGAGTACGTTGGCCATGGGGGTCTCCTGTTCGTTTCCTTGGCTGTCATCCGGGAACCCTTTGTTCCCGTCGACGCCGGACCGAAAGGACGCCCTCGCGCCGGGCCAGAACCTGTGAGGGCGCAGCGCAGCGGAGCACCTGACAGGCGGAGAATTTTGGACCGCGGGGAATGCGCCATCCGGCGCAGGGGAAAATTCTTCGCGGGGAAGGTTTCAGGCCCGGCGCAGGGCGTCCAGGTCAAACGGCAAGAGACGGAAAACAAGGGGGCCGCACAGGACAGTTTCCGGAAACATATGAGGCCCCCGCCCTGGCAGTCGCCGAGGTGTCGTTGAAAGTTGCAGCCTGGTCCAAAAGTCGTCCGTGCAATGGGTATATATGGCGCGCGTCAGCGGGCGACCTGCAGAAAAGCCGAGGCAATGGCCTGCGCCCCGGCCAGGCAGGGTTGACGTTCGCAGTTCGACGTTCGCGGCGTCTGGCTCATCCAACGCTAGCTGGGCTTGCCGAATTGCTGGTCCAGCTTGTCGAGAAGGCTGAGGCCCTTTGCCGTGTCGCCGCGCGCGGCGCGCACGCGGAAGCGCAGTTCGGTGTCGAATTCCGTCACCGCGCGTGTGGCGAACTCCTCGAACAGCTTGTTGAGGCTGATCCCACGGTGCTCGGCAAGCGCGCGCAGGCGCTCATGCTGATCGTCCGGAAGCCTGATTGTCAGAACACTCATGTTGATTTCCTTTCTTTCAGATAGGTACCCGCATCGCAGATCGTGAGACCCGGAAACAATAATTCGGCCTGTTTGAAGTCAGCGAGATTTGCGGTGATGACGGCTATGGCCGCAGAAGCGACCGCCAGTTCGATCACATGGTTGTCAGCCTCATCCGGCAGATTGGGCCGCCACAGGAAATGTATCCTCACCCATTCGCTGACGCTGAGCAGGGCATCGAACAAGGCGCCTCGCTCTGCGGCATCGAGAGGGCAGCGCGCGAACAGACTTTCACGTGCCAGAACATCTTCGTACTCGGTGAAGAGCGCGGCCGAAAAGACGGGCTGAACCTCCCGTCGCAAAGCCAGGCGGAGCACCTCTCTGGGCGCGCCGTTCCGGTTCAGCAGGGCCGAAACAAAGATGTTTGTATCGATTACAATCCGATCCATCAGGGAGTTTTGATAGCATATATGCAGTCAACTTTCAAGCGGGGTGGCTCCGGGTTCGCTGAGCCGGCGCGCGGAGACCCGGGGGCAGACATCATGGCGACGGGTGCCGGGAGGTGGGCCCTGCCGGGTTGCGACGGGGCAATCACCTTTTCAGAACGGAAACAGGGCCTGCGGCGCGAGCGCCAGGCCGAGCTGCCAGGGCGGCAGGGTCCACCGGATCGGCACGAAGGGCGCGCCGAAATAGTCACGGCCAGCGTCGGCCGAGCTGGCGCCGAGATCGAAGTCCCGGATGATGATCCGGGGGCATCGGCGCTCCACCCAGAGGGCGGTGACAAAGCCCTGCTCGATATCAAGTGTCAGGGTGGGCCTCGGGCCGAGCAGTCGGTCGAACAGGTCCATGTCAGCTCTCCCTGTGTTTGCCGGCGAGGACATCCGGGGCCAATGTCGCAAGGCGGGCCAGCACCTCCCGGGCGGCGGCAAGCGCCTCCGGAAGGAGTTTTCCGGCCACCTCCGTGAGAGAGCTGTTGTCCGTCTCCGGATAATTGGCCTCAATACCCCAGAGGCTCGCCGCATGGGGCGCAAGCTCCACCCCGTCCAGCGAGACCGATAGGACAATCCCGCAATAGAACCACTCGCCTTTACGCCAGCCTTCCATGATGGCTTCGGCTTCCGCCTGCGCCCTGGCGAAGCGGGCGCGGAAATTATTCCCGGGACCGATGAACCCCGGCGCGTCCTTGTAGAGCGAGGGCCAGAACCCGTCCTGACGCTGGTCTGGCGGATCGGGGCAATCATCCGGGATGATCCGGGCCGAGACGGTGAAGCCCTCAATCTCGCAGGTGATAACGTCGCCGGGGCAGACAAAGGAAGCAAAGCCTTCCGTAAACATGGCGGCGCCCTCCCTTACCGCGACCAGAAGATATGGACTTCATCGAAGCCCGTCTGGAAGACGAGGATTTCGCCATTCAGTGCCATGTCGCGGGCAAGGGCCTGCCAGTCGATATAGTATTCGAGCGATTGCGGGATCTGTGTGCCTGTTTCGCGGATAACCTCCTCGGCAAATTCAGCAGCGGTCTTGTACGGGCCGGCATAGTCGTCAAAGGCGGCCCGGGTCTCATCGAGGCGCCCACCAAAATGGTCATAGAGTTTTGCGCCCAGGCGACCATGTTCTGCGAGGAAGCTCGCCAGATCGCAGACTGTGTCAAAGTCTGCGTATTCGGAAAGGCTGATGTCTTCGAAGCCTTCCTGGTCGTGGATAGCCCACTCCTCAGCGCCGGGGACAGGGCTCTCAGCGAGCATGGCGGTGAGTTCGCCTCGGATTTCGTCGGGCGTGGTCACATCGATCCAGCGTCCGTGCAGGATGCCGCTATTGTAGGCGGCCAAGCAGGCGACGTAGAGGCGCGGGCGCTGCGTCGGGGGCGCGTCGCCGCTTCCGGTCACCTCGCGCGTTTCGGGGGCATGGGTGTGGGTGGGCTTGGTCATATCAGTCTCCTTCGCCGTCTCGTTCCTGACCGCAGAAGGCGGTGGCGGGCGGCGGGATCGGCGCAGGGCCGGGGCGCATGAGGCGGCGCGCAAGGGGATGCTGTAGGTAAGAGGCCGGCAGACGTTCAGCGACAATAAAGCCCCCGCCCCCTTGCGGGCCGACCGCGCTCCGGCAAAGGCGCCATCCGCCCGCTACCGGCTTTGAGGATCAGAGATGTTGGGGGAGGCTGGTCTTGTCCTTGGCATCAAACATCCGCCTCGAACTGGGCGCTCAGAGGCGCCGGTCGATTTGCGACTTGTCAGGAGGCGCGACTTAATCTGTAACCCGCCGGTGCTTCAAACATCATACTATCATGCGCCTTTAGCGACTTTTCTGACCACGCCGCGGGACACGATCCTGGGCGAGCTCAGCCGGTCGCATCATTTTGCGCTCGAAGGCACGCAGCGCGACGCGTGGCTGGTTCAGATTGATTTGCTGCAGCAAGCCTTGGCAGGGCTGGACTCTGGGACGATCTTCTTTGAGTTTGCGATACCGCGCATGGGAAAGCGGGCCGATGTCGTCTTGCTTCTGGCCGGCATAGTGTTTGTGATCGAATTTAAAGTCGGCTCTGACACCTTCGACCGGGCAGCCATCGATCAGGTGCATGACTATGCGCTTGATCTAAAAAACTTCCACCGTGGCTCTCATGACGTGCCCATCCTCCCCATACTGATCGCAACACGGGCGGGCAATGTTGGTCCTGTCGATATTCAGTGGGCAGTCGATCAAGTCGCTGCCCCGATATGTTGCGCGCATGACCATCTGCTTCCCGTCATTGAAGCGGCTCTCGGTAACGCCGTGCCTCGCGTTCTGGAGGCTGCGGCATGGGCAGTGTCTGGCTATCTGCCGACCCCCACCATTATAGAGGCGGCACAAGCGCTCTATCAGGACCATGCGGTCGAGGAGATTGCACGCTCTGATGCCGGCGCTAAAAATCTCAATACGACGACGGCATGTATTCGCGCTGTTATCCAAGACGCACGGGCGTCTCGGTCAAAGACCATTTGCTTTGTCACAGGGGTCCCGGGCTCAGGCAAAACCTTAGCGGGCTTAAACATTGCCACGGCCAGTGTTCAGCAAGACGACGCGGAGAAGGCGGTCTTCTTGTCGGGCAATGGCCCGCTCGTAACGGTGTTGCGAGAAGCGCTCGCGCGCGATCAGTGCGCGCGCACCGGGTGCAAAAAACAAGATGCGGCACGGGAAGTTGCGAGCTTTGTTCAAAACATCCACCATTTTCGCGATGAAGCGCTCAGGGACCTAAACGCCCCGCCCGAACGGATCGTTATCTTCGATGAGGCCCAACGCGCATGGGACAGAGATCAAGCGTCGAAATTTATGCAGGCCAAGCGCGGTCAGGTAGGGTTTGATCAGTCAGAGCCTGAGTTTCTGATCAGCGTGATGGATCGCCACGAAGATTGGTGCGTCATCATTTGCCTTGTGGGCGGCGGACAAGAGATCAATACCGGCGAAGCAGGATTGTCCGAATGGATGTCGGCGCTGCGCGTGCACTATCCAAACTGGCGCGTCCATCTCTCAGACCGTCTGAGCGATCCCCATTATGGTTTGCAGGCGTCGGCGGAAGCGTTGACGGCAAATGAGCAGGTCACCTGGCAACCTGATTTGCATCTCGGGGTCGCGATGCGCTCCTTTCGGGCTGAGGCTCTCTCCGAGTTTGTCGGACATCTCTTAGACAATCGCGCAGACTTGGCCGCGCAGGCCTATACTAAGATCCAGGATCGCTACCCGATCGTGCTGACCCGGAATATTGACGAAGCGCGCGCATGGCTACGCCAACAGGCGCGCGGGAGTGAGCGGTATGGGATTATGGCTTCTTCCGGCGCGCTGCGGCTGCGGCCTGAAGGCCTGAACGTCCGGGCAAAGATAGATCCTGCCAATTGGTTCCTAAACGGGCCCGATGATGTTCGCTCCGCGTTTTATCTGGAGGAGGTCGCCACAGAATTCGACGTGCAAGGACTAGAAGTCGATTGGGCCTGTGTCAGCTGGGATGGGGACCTTCGCTATCAGAAGGATGCCTGGACCGCGCACGCCTTCAAAGGAACAAACTGGCAGAAGGTGAATGCACCGGAGCGTCAAACATATTTGCGCAATGCCTACCGCGTTATTCTGACCCGCGCGCGCCAAGGCATGGTCATTTTTGTACCCGAAGGGGAAGCGTTGGACCGCACCCGGCCCCCGGCATTTTATGATCAAACGTTCCAATTCCTCCAGGCCTGCGGCTTAGTATGCCTTTCGTGATGTCCGCCGATATGCGCATTTCCGCAGCGAACAGAGTATCCATTTAAACGGCCCGGATCATAGGTAAAGGTCGAAAACTGCCGTGGACCCGTCCGTGTAAAGCGGAGTTGGCCGACCGCAACAAGGCCTTCGCCCAGGGCAACGCGCGCGCTTTGCTCCGCCATCAGAACGCGGCTCCGTCAGGGTCCGTCGCCGAGAGCTTTTTGTGTGCCCCTGACTTGGCTTTGCCCGCCGATCTGCGCGGGCGCGCGCGCTGCGGAGTCTGTTGATCTGTCAGGGCGAGGCCAAGCTCGTCATGACGCAGGTCGAGCAGATCGCTTAGGCGGGCTATCAGCCCCAGCACGACCAAGACGTCGGCAAGCGTACCGATGCCAACCCCCCGATCTCCTTTTTCCAGCCGTCCGATGGTGTTCGGGGACGTGCCGGCGCGCCCAGCCAGGTCAGCCGCCGTAATCCGCCGCCGGATACGGGCAGCACGCACATCCCGCCCCAACTGGGCCAGGGCAGATCCCGATTTTGGAGAACTCACAATAATCACCCAAATTTAGTGCTATAAAGCCGTTAAAGCGCCATATATGATAAACTATTAGAAATTGCAGATAATATGACCATTTTCGCGAAAGTGGTCATAAATCCGTGCGCAGCGCAGCTGCCTGCCAGTACCCGCACGAGGCGTGCCGGACCGCCTTCAGCCTGGGAGCGCCCCCTATTGCGCTAGATGGGCGGGCGGAAATGGCGCGTCTCGCTTTCCCTTCCCGGACAGGCTATCCGCGGAAGCGGCGGCAGCGCGCATAGGTATTCCCTTGCAGCCCGGGCCCGTCCGAAGAGGGGCGTTCGGCCGTGCTCAAGGCAACGCCTGTCAGGGCGGGGCAATAAGGTCGGATAACGGCTCAAGGCCCGGCTAAGCGTTATCCAGAACTTCCTGAGCGCCATTTTCAATGCGTGTGGTGGTTCGCTCAATGGCAATCGCGAAGTGGCGCTGGAGATCAATTTGCAGACCTTCGGCCATATCTGCGACCAGCCCCGCAAAGGTTTTGTGCCCCGGCCGGGCCAGCCGCGCGCGGTGAGGCGCCTTGCTCATTGTGTGAAAAATCAGGCATGCATTCTACGTAAAGTGTGTTTTGCTTCCCGTCTTGTTCAATACAAAATGTTGCATTAAGCGAACATGAACCTATTTGGTGCTCGATAAAGCGAACATTAGGGCGTCTTATGGCAAAGCAACAGCGTGTATATTCGGCCACCGCGAGAGAAGCGCTTGTTCTGATGGGCAAGCAAATTCAGCTTGCGCGCAAACGGCGTCAGATTTCTGCCGCCGAGCTGGCGGAGCGGATCGGAATTGCGCGTTCCACGCTCTGGCGCATCGAGCAGGGAGAGCCGGGGGTTGAGATTGGCCTTGTCTTCGAGGCCGCCGTCCTGACGGGGGTGCCGCTATTTGTGGAGGCGCCGGGCCGGCTGGCCGCCCAGATTGACCGCGTCGACGACAAGCTGGCACTCCTGCCAGCCTCCGTTCGGAACACAAGCAAGGATGTGAAGGATGACTTCTGAGCGTCCCCAGCCTGACGAAGCCTATGTCTGGATCTGCCTTCCAGGCGCCACGGAGCCGATCGTCGCGGGGCGGATCGAGAAGCGAGGGGAGATCTTCGTCTTTAACTACGGACGCTCCTATCTCGCGCGGGGCGATGCTATTCCAATCTATCGGGAGGAGCTGCCCCTGGAAGCGGGCGTCATCGCGCCACACCCGCCGCTGTCGATCGCAAATTGCCTACGCGATGGCGCTCCCGATGCCTGGGGCCGCCGCGTTATTGTCAACCGTCTGACTGGTAGCAAAGGCACTGAAGCGGCTACCGTCGAGTTTGATGAACTCACCTATCTTCTGGAATCAGGGTCCGATCGGATCGGAGCCCTGGACTTTCAGGCCAGCCCAACGGATTACGCGCCGCGACGCGGAGGCGAAGCGACACTGGCCGAGCTTCAGGCATCGGCAGAGAAAGTACTTGCGGGTGAACCCCTGCATCCCGAGCTCGACCAGGCGCTTCATCATGGCAGCTCTATCGGCGGCGCGCGGCCCAAAGCCCTCCTTACAGATGGGACGAGAAAGCTGATCGCAAAATTTTCAACATCCTCGGACACCTTCAACGTGGTAAAGGCAGAGTTCATAGCCATGCGCCTGGCGAGGGCCTGCCAGATCAATGCCGCCGGAGTGGCGCTCGCGCAGGCGTCAGGCAAGGATATCATCCTGGTGGAGCGGTTCGACCGTCAGCGTTCCGGTACTGGCTGGACGCGCCGGGCAATGGTTTCTGCCCTGACGCTTTTCGGGCTGGATGAAGTCGCCGCGCGCCACGCGTCCTATGAAGAACTGGCGCACCGTATCCGGAGTGAGTTTTCCAGCCCGCGCGATACGCTAAGGGAGCTCTACAAGCGGGTTGTGTTCAATGTGCTTGTGGGCAACACGGACGATCACGCGCGCAACCATGCTGCCTTTTGGAATGGTCAGACGCTGAGCCTGACACCCGCCTATGATATCTGTCCGCAGCCACGCACAGCGCGTGAGGTGAACCAGGCAATGAAGATCTCAGGTAACGCTGGCGATAGCCGTCTGGCAACCGTTCTGCACCTCGCGCCAGCATGTCATCTCTCGGAGGATGATGCGTGCGACATTATCAGGATGCAGGTAGGTGCCATCTCTTCGGGTTGGAGGGGTGTCTGCAACGAAGCCCGCCTTTCAGAAGTTGATGAAAAGTATTTATGGCGTAGGCAGTTCCTGCACCCTTATGCCTTCGACAGCCTTCCGGATGCCTTGTCGGATCTTCGGAAATGGGCCGACTAGTTTCATGTCTGATAACGACCGGCTGGGGTATCTGGAAGAAAATGCGTGTGCGGATCTTTGTGAGAGAGTCCGCCTCTATGCGTCAAAGCTGATGACTGATCGCACTGCAAAGATACTTTATTGTTGAATGGCCAGATCGCCAAGGGAGGCTGCCTTTGCGACTTGATGGCGAAGGATGGGATCTGTGCCGGGCTCTGGAGAGCGCAGGCGCAACCGAACGGATCATGATCAGAAGTCGACAGAGCCGCGCCAGTTGGTAACCTTCTTCCGGAAGCGCTGAACGGACTGAAAGATGTGCGGCGCATAAAGCCCGTTGCGCAAGCAAATCAGATCAACATCAAAAATAGGGCATAACACAACCAAAAATAGGGCGTATAAATGCCAAAAAAGGGGCGCCAGTGGCTGCATGCCGGTTCTTCCCGGAAAAACCTTGTCCTCCGGGTGCATGCCACGGACCCTGCCTGAATTGGTCGAGGTCAGTTCGCATCCTGTTCATATTAGGCAGGCTTGATCTTCCTGCAAAGCATCAAGGACAACTTCGTCATTTGCATCAGCCGCAGAAACATACGCGGATATCATACTTCCTGAAGGATCAGGATTCCACCTTTGGCGAGCATTAAGATTCCCGTTTAGGTTTTAGTTAAGTTCCCACTGATAGGGTTTCCAGAACGGATACAACTGCCGACAGACGTTCCGATGACTCCAGATGACCACAACCGGGGAGCGACGTTGCCGCTTCCGCCACTCTATGCGCCTTCCGGGGCCAGACTTGACGGGATTGACCTCAAGATCCTCCGCCTCCTGCAGACCGGCGCGCGCGCCTCGATCCAGGACATTGCCCGGCGCATCGAGCTTTCCCACAGCGGAACGCTCCATCGTCTGCGGCGCCTTGAAGAGTCCGGCGCGGTGGTGCGCTATATGGCCGAGCTCGATCCTTCCATCTTCGAGGCCTGGCCGGTTACGTGGATTGACCTCGCCCTCACGCGCAGCCCGGCTGACAAGCGCGAACGCTTTGAGCAGGCGATTGCCGAGGCGCCGGAAGTCATGGAAGCCATCGAGATAATCGGGGAGTTTGATCTCTCGCTCAGGGCCGCGCTCCGCCATGCTTCCGACTGGCCGGTCCTGCGGGCGTCCCTCGATCCGCAGGCAGAGTTCATTGACCGGGCGCGGATCCGGCCGGTCGCGCGCATCGTCAAACGCAGCGTCCCGCATCCTCTTCTCGAAGGTGATTGCCGCTGATGGCGATGGGATGCGGACCGGGAGTTGGTCCTGTTGCCTATCGATATTCTTGAGGGCTTCCTGCTGCGTTCGCCGGAATCTGGCCTGAGGTTCCAGGCGGCATTCCCGCCGATCAGGGCCGATGCGGATCAAGTCCTGTGCGGTGCTGCGCGCCGTTGCCGGCAAGAGTTCATCAGGCGGAGTTCAGGCAACAATCCCTGGCCCTGCGGTCCAGGGATTTATGATACGAAGGCCAGCTGCGGCGAAGGCGCTGCCGTCGCGCGTGGCGACACTGAAGTTCCGGGCCGATGCGATTGCTGCAATGTAGCCGTCCGGGGTCGGAAAGCCGCGTCCGGCAGCGCGGGCAGCTACCGCGATGTCGGCGTAGCGCGCCGCTGCGTCAAAGTCGAACGCCAGGATCCGGCCGGCAAAAAGGTCAAGCAGCCCATCGATCGCGCGAATAAGCCGCTCCTTGCGTTTTCCGCCCTGAAGCGCGCCAGCTCCGAACTTCAGTTCGGCAACAGTGATGCTGGTCAGAAACAGCGTCTCTGCCGCTTGTGAATCAAGCCAGTCTCGCACGCGAGCATCCGGTTCGGGCTTCATCCCTTCCGAAACCACGTTTGTATCCAGGATAATCATTCGAAACGCATAGGATCAGCGGGCCTGGAGTCGCGTGCCTGCTCCAGTGCTTCGACGTCTTCATTTGTCAGCCCGGCATTCCGGCTGATTTCAAGCAGAGCGGTTCCCAGACGAAGGCGCCCGGCAGGGCGCAGGACCGCTTCGAGGATGGCTCTCATTTCGGCTTCGGCACTCCGATTGTGCTGGGCGGCGCGCAATTTGAGCGCGCGATGCACTTCTTCCGGCAAATTTCGGATGGTGACGGCAACCATGACAGCAATCTCCGATTTATGATAGCATAGATATCAATATACGAAATATGATATCAGATATCAAGTTCGCGAAACCTGCTTTCCGCGCTGCCCGGGGATTGCATCGGATTTCTGCCGGAACGAGCCGTACGGGAAAGGCCAGCGGCATGGCAAGCTGAAGCGTATTCTCAGTCCGCTGGCGCAAAATGCAGATCCCAGGACAGGCGCGGCTCCAGACGCTTGCCCGGCACTCCCTCAGCGATTATTCCACGCTCGCGCGAATTCCCCCACACGGCCTCCGTCTGAAATCGCACCGAGGCCAGAAGCCGCACTTCAAGCGAATTTCTCCCTATATCCGCCAGCGGATGAAGAGAATCGCGAGCAGGCCGGCCCCGCACCACGTATCCCGCCAGATAACGCCCCTTCGTCCCGCCGGGCGGTTTTCGCGCAAAAGGCGTCAGCGCTGGCGATCCTCGCCTGATTTCGCGGTGATGCCCCCGGAAAGCCCGGGCTGTTCCCGGGCGTTTCGGGCAAGGGGCCTGACATGCGTCTGGTGAAAGCTGCGACCGCCTGCATCCTCATCCTGGTGCTCAGCCTGAGCGCGGCGACGCAGTTCATTGCCTCTGTCTTCGCGCATCATCCAGCGCTCGGGCCCCGGCTCGCCGTCTCTGACACAATCGCGGTCTATCCCCCTTGGTCGATCCTCGGATGGTCAAGTGCGCACGGCGAGGATTATCCGCGCCCCTTTCGGCTTGCAGAGGCAATCCTCTTCACCGGCGGCCTCGCCGCCAGCGCTGCGCCGCTCCTTGTGCTGAAGGCCAGCCGGAAGCCAAAGCCGTTCGGGGCAGCCGCCTGGGGCACATTCGAGGACGCGCAGGAAGCCGAACTTTTTGCGACGAGCGGCACGGTTCTCGGCAAGATGGATGGCGAGATCCTCTGCCATGCCGGGCCGGGCCACCAGCTTCTGATCGGCGCCTCGCGCGCGGGCAAGGGCAGGGGCCATATCGTCCCGACCCTGCTGGCCTGGGGCGGCTCGGCACTCGTGCTGGACGTGAAGGGCGAGCTTGCGAGCGGCGATCCCCGGCATGGGTTTCCGGGCACGGCCGGTTTCCGGGAGACACTCGGCCCTGTCCTTTGCCTTGCGCCGACAAGGCCTGACTCGGCCTCGTTCAACCCGCTCCTTGAGGTGCGCCGCGGCATCAATGAGGTGCGCGATGTCCAGAACATCGTCGATATCATTGCCGATCCGGCCGGCGACGGCCGCTATTCCGATTTCTGGGACAAGTCGGCGCGCAATGTCATGGCCGGCGTCCTCCTGCATGTCCTCTACGCCGAGCCTCTCCCTCGCAAGTCGCTGGGCGTGGTGCGCGAGAAGCTCGCAGACCTGAGGGCGACGTATGAAGAGATGCGCACGACGCTGCACCGGGTAAACCCGCTGACGGGCGCGCCGGAAGTGCATCCGGAAGTCCTCCACGGGGCAACGAGTTTCCTTGCCGGGGAAGAGCGCCTCCAGGCGGGCCTCAAGGCGACGGCGGAAAGCTTCTTCGGCCTCTTTGCCGATCCGCTGGTGGCGGAGAAGACCAGCACGTCGGATTTCCGGCTGGCAGATCTCATGTGCCACGAGGCACCCGTGACGGTTTACCTGCAGCCGCCGCCCTCGGATGCGGCGCGCCTGATGCCGCTGATGCGGCTTTTCCTCAACCAGCTTGCCCGCAGCCACATGGAATATCTTGCCCATGGCAGCGACGGACGGGAAAAGCGGCATACGCTGCTCCTCTGCCTCGACGAGTTTCCCCAGCTCGGGAAGATGCCTTTCTTCGAGACGGCGATGGGCGCGTTCGCCGGCTATGGGCTGAAAGCCTATCTCGTCTGCCAGTCGCTCAACCATATCCTGCGCGCCTATGGCCGGGACAATGTCATTCTCGACAACTGCCATATCGTGACGGCCTTTGCCGCCGCCGACATGAACACGGCGAAGACCATCGCCGAGATGGCGGGGGAAGCGCGCGAGCTGCGCCCGCAGTATTCCGAGCAGCGGCCCCGGCCGGTCCTCGGCCCCCGTCGTGGCTCTGTCACCTGGCGCGAGGAAAGCCGCCCGCTGCTGCTGACCTCAGACGTCCGCCAGCTCCCGCGGGGCGAGCAGCTGACCTTCGTGGCCGGGACAAAGCCACTCCGTACAAAGAAGATAAAGTATGACAGGGAGCCTGTTTTTGCCGGCCGCCTGCGCCCGGCCTCCGGAAACCCTCAGCGCCTCACCACGGCCCATGACTGGGAAACCGTCGTGTCCCTCGGCCGGCTGCCGGCAACGGATCCCCCGGCGCGGGCCGCCGCATCCTCTCGCCCGGCGCCCCGGAAGCCCGCGCCCTCATCCCAGGGCGACCTCTTCTCGCAAACCGCGCCCAGCATATCCGAGCAGGCGCTCGCGGGCCTCCGGCCGCCCCAGGGCTGGCCCGACAAGCCGGGCCCGTCGCCCGCCGCTCCAGGCAAGCGGCCGCGCCGCAGAACAGGGATTTAAGCGCCATGGGATCGATCTGCCTGCGCACCTATCTGGAACCCGACCTTGCCCGGAAGGTGTCGAGGCTCGCCGCAAGGCAGGGGCGTTCAGAGTCGGCCTTCATCGCCTCGGCGGTCCGCGCCCTGTTGGCGGCCGGCGAAGACGGCCCCGCCCGCGCCGCCGGGGACAGTGTCCGGCGCCAGCTCGGCCGCATCGAAAGCGAACTCCTGCGGATTTCCAGCGAGCAGGCGATGCAGCGCGAACTCTTCCTGACCTTCGTCCAGGTCTGGCTGGAGCATAACCCGCCGCTGGATGAAGCGATTGCGGGCAGCCTTTCCGCCAGCGCGGACGCAAGGCTCGACCGGTTCATGGACCTTGCGGCGATCACGCTGTCGCGGGGCGGCGCCGCCCATCTCCATGCCCTTGCAGAGGTCCCCCCCGAAACAAAGGAAGAGGAGGCGGCACCATGAGCGCGGCGGCCGATATCTCCCTGCCGGCGATCCGGCAGCGCTCCGTCCTCGACGCGGCGCTCGGGCCCGTGCTCGCCGCTGCGCTCGCCGACCCCGCCGTCGCCGAAATTCTCGTCAATGCCGATGGCGCGATCTGGATCGACCGGGCCGGGCAGGGGCTTCGGGCCACCGGCGCCCATATGGCTGCCAGTGACCGGGAGACGGTGATCCGGCTGCTCGCTCATGCGGGCGGCGAGACCGCCGGCCCCGGCCGCCCGCTGCTGTCGGCGAGCCTGCCGGGGAGCGCCGCGCGGGTTCAGGCGGTGCTGCCGCCGCTGGCGCAGGCCCCGGTGCTCGCCATCCGCCGCCGCCCGGAGCGCATCCTCACGCTCGAAGATTATCTCGCCGCGGGTATCGCCTCGCCAGAACAAGTCGACGCCCTGCGCGCGGCGGTGGCCGCGCGAGCGAACATCATCGTGGCGGGCGGGGCAGGGTCGGGGAAGACAACCCTGCTCAATGCCCTGCTCGCCGAGCCCGGCCTCGCCGAGGGGCGCCTCATCGTCCTGGAGGACACGGCGGAGCTCCAGGTCTCTTCCCCCAATACCGTCCAGCTCCTCACACGGCGCGCGGCGCCGGAGATCACTCTGCGCGACCTTGTCCAGGCCGCGTTACGCCTGCGGCCCGACCGGATCATTGTCGGCGAGGTGCGCGACGGGGCGGCGCTCGATGTCCTGAAAGCCTGGAACACCGGCCATCCCGGCGGGCTCCTCACCCTGCATGCCAATTCGGCGCGCGACGCGCTCGCCCGGCTTGAGGATTTGTGCCTCGAGGCGCAGGCGGCAAGCCCCGCGCGCCTGATCGCCTCGGCCGCGCCGCTTGTCGTCTTCATCGCGCGCACGCCTGACGGGCGCCGCCTCACCGAGCTTCTCGATTTCAGGACCCAGACCCCCAGAGGAGATACAGAATGAGACATCATCCGTACACAGCAAACCGTATCGCCAGAAAAGCGGCCGCACTCACGCTGCTCGCCGCACTCGCGGCCGCGCCCGCCTTTGCGGCCGGCTCGGGCATGCCCTGGGAGGGGCCACTCGAGCAGGTCGTCGACTCGATCACGGGGCCGGTCGCGCGGGCGGCCGCGGTCATCGGCATCGTGCTGGCGGGGATTGCCATCATGTTCTCCGAAGGGGGCGGGGGCGTGCGCAAGCTAGCCTTTGTCGGGCTCGGCATCGCGGTCATGTTTGCCGCGGTTTCCTTCTTCCTCGATTTCTTCGGCTTTGCCGGCGGGGCGGTGCTCTGATGGCGGAAGGCCTGCCCGAAGGATATGTGATCCCGCTCCACACCTCGCTGACCCGGCCGGTGCTGCTTGGGGGCGTGCCGCGCGAGTTTGCGATCCTCAACGCGACGCTGGGCGCAGCCATCGCCTTCGGGCTGCAGCAGCCCCTGATCGGGGTCCCGCTCTGGGCGCTCGCGCAGGGCGGGGCCGCCTGGGCCGCGGCGCGCGATCCCTGGTTCCTCGAGACCTGGCCGCGCCACCTCTCCAAACCCTCCCACTTTGAAAGCTGACAGACGATGATGGATCTCCGCCCCTACCGCCGCCACCCGGCGCGCCTCAGCGACTATCTCCCCTGGGGGGCGCTCGTGGCGCCGGGCATCGTTCTGAACAAGGACGGCGCCTTCCAGCGCACGCTCGCCTTCCGGGGCCCGGATCTCGACTCGGCCTCGCTTGCCGAGTTGATGGGCGCCTCCAGCCGGCTGTCGAACACCCTGCGGCGGCTGGGATCGGGCTGGTGCCTGCATGCTGAGGCGCGCCGCCGCCCGGCGCCGGGTTATCCGGAGACGGACTTCCGGCACGGGCTTGCCTGGCTGATCGACGAAGAGCGCCGCCTCCTCTTCGAGACGGCCGGGGCGCGGTTCGAGACGGGGTATTTCCTGACCCTGACTTTCCTGCCGCCTCCGGAGAAAGAGGGGCGGCTGGAATCCCTCCTCTTCGAAGGCGGGGAGGCGGCCACCCCGAAGACTGACTACCACGCCCGGCTTGCCCGCTTTGCCGAAGAGACCGACCAGGTCAGGAGGGCGCTTGAACCCCTGATGCCGGAGGCGCGCTGGCTGGATGATGGCGACACCCTCGGCTTCCTGCATGACGCGGTCTCTGACCGGGCGCTCAGCCGGCTCGCCGTGCCCGAGACGCCGTTCCATCTCGATGCGCTGCTGACCGACACGCCGCTGACGGGCGGCCTCGCGCCCCGGCTCGGCGCCCGGCATCTGCGCGTTCTCTCGGTGCGCGGCTTCGTCAGTGCCAGCGAGGCGGGTCTTCTGGACGCCCTCAACCGCCTGCCGCTGGCCTATCGCTGGGTGACGCGCTTTCTGCCCCTGTCGCCGGATGAGGCACGACGGGAGATCGAGCGGGCGCGGCGGCGCTGGTTCTCCAAGCGCAAGGGGCTCGCGACCCTGCTGCGCGAAGCCCTCTTCCGCGAGGAGGCCGCCCTCCAGGACAATGACGCCGCCAATCAGGCGGCCGATGCGGACGGCGCCCTCCAGACCCTGCTCGGCGAGGGGGGCGGGGCAGGCTATGTCACGCTGACCATCACGGTGGCGGAGCCGGATCCGGGCGCAGCCGACGAAGCCATCGCCATGATCCGTCAGGTCACGGACGGGCTGGGCTTCGTGACAGTGGTCGAAAGCGTCAACGCGCTCGAAGCCTGGCTTGGGAGCCTGCCCGGCCAGGCCTATGCCGATGTCCGCCGCCCGGTGCTGCTGACGCCCAACCTTGCCCATCTCCTCCCGACCAGCGCCGTCTGGCCGGGGGCGGCGTGGAATGCGCATCTGGATGGCCCGCCGCTGATGCTCGCGGCGACGGACGGGGCAACCCCCTTCCGCCTGAACCTTCATGCGGGGGATACCGGCCATACCCTCGTTATCGGCCCGACCGGGGCGGGAAAATCCGTGCTGATCGCGACGCTGATTGCGCAATGGATGCGCTACCCGCGCGCGCAGGCCTTCGTGTTCGATACCGGCCGGTCCTGCCGCGCCATGGTGCTGGGGCTGGGCGGGACCTTCCTCGATCCGGAAGCAGAGGACCCGGCCCTGGCGCCGGGCTTCCAGCCGCTCGGCCGGATTGAGGTGCTGGCTGAGCGCGCCTGGGCGGAAGGCTGGCTCTGCGACCTCATCGAAGCCGAAGGCGTCCCGCTCACACCTGAGCTGCGTCTAGAACTCGGCCGGGCGCTGCAGCTCCTCGCCGAACGCCCCGTCTCCGAGCGGACCCTGTCGCTGCTCTCCGCCTTCGTGCAGGACGCGTCCCTTCGCGGCGCGCTCGCGCCCTTCACCCATGCCGGCCCGCTCGGCGCGCTGCTGGACCAGGACCGGGAACAGGCGGGCACCGCAGACGTGACAGCCTTCGAAGTGGGCGCGCTGCTGCGCCAGCCCCGGGCGGCGCGCGCCGTGCTGCCGGTGATCTTTCGCAGTCTGGCACAACGCTTCGACGGGCGGCCGAGCCTCCTGGTGCTGGACGAAGCCTGGCTCTATCTCAAAGACACCGCCTTTGCCGCCGAGATCGAGACCTGGCTCAAGACCCTCCGCAAGCAGAATGTCGCAGTGGTGTTTGCGAGCCAGGCACTCGCCGATGTGACCCGCTCGCCGATTGCGGCCGCCGTGCTGGAGAACTGCCCGACGCGGATCTTCCTGCCGAACGACCGAGCGCGCGAGCCGGCGACCCGCGCCTTCTATGAAGCCGCCGGTCTCAATGACCGGCAGGTCGCGCTGATCGCCGAAGCCGAACCCAAGCGGGACTATTACATCGCCGGGCGCGCGGGAAGCCGCCGGATCGAGCTGGAACTTGGCCCCGCCACGCTCGCCTTTGCCGCCGCCGGCCGGCCCGAAGACCAGGCGCTGATCGACAAGGTGCTCGCCACGAATGGCGCAGAGGGCTTTGCCCGGCACTGGCTTGTCGCAAAGGGCCTGCCGGAAGCGGCCGCCGCCATCGGCCGGTTCGAAGCCGCCGCCCGCGAAGACGCCTCCGAAGCCGCCCGCGGCGAAATAAATCCGCAAACGGACAATCCCTCAGAAACACCCTCAGCCCCGCCAGAGGAGGCCGCCGCATGACTCTCGCACGCTCGCTCTTCACCGCCCTGATCGCAGGTCTGGCCGCGCCGGCCGTCCCGGGGCTCGCGCCGGCCGCCGCGCAGATCGTGGTGCATGACCCGGCCAATCATGCCGAGAACCTGCTGGCGGCGGCCCGAATGCTTGAGCAGATCGAGCACCAGATCGCTGCGCTGGAACAACAGGCGCGGATGCTTTCGCGGAGCTCCCTGCAGCTTTCCCCGGATCTTGCCCGCACGCTCGATGAGGCCGAAGCGCTGTTCCGGCGCGGGGAGGGGCTCAGCCATGACATCACCCGCATCGGCGGCGAGATCGAGGCCCTCTATCCGCAGACCTGGGCCGCGTATGATCTTGACGGTGTCATTGACCAGTCCGCTCGCTGGCGCGCAGAAAGCCGGGAGAGCTTCACGCGCGCTCTGGCGGCGCAGGCGCAGGCTGCTGCCCGCCTCAGCGAGACGCGGGGGCGGCTCGATGCGGCGCTCGCCGCCTCAGCGGCCGCCGAAGGTCAGACCTCGGCCGTTCAGGCGGGCAACCAGCTCGCCGGGCTCAACGCGGCGCAGCTTGCCGGGATCGAGGCGCTGATGATTGCCGAAGGGCGCGCCCTGCAGGCCGAGCGGATGGAGCGGCTTGCCCGGGAAGCGCGCGCCGAAGACATCCGCCTGCGGGCGTTCCCGCCGGCGCGGCCAGCGCCGGCGCCGCCCGCGCGCCGGGCCTTCTGAAGAGAGAGGTCCATGGAGAACACGATCCTCAACGGCTTCCTCGACAGCTTCCTCGGCGTGCTCGATGCCGGGTTCGGGTTCATTGCCGGGGACGTCGCCTATGTGCTCAACGCCCTGATCATCATCTCGGTGACGCTGGCGGGCGTGCAATGGGTGCTCGCCCAGGAAGCCGCGCTCGGACCCTTCTTCCGCAAGGTGGTGTTCACCGGCTTCTTCGCCTTCCTGATCAACAACTGGAATGATCTGGCCGGGGCGATCAATGCGTCCGGCGCGATGATGGGCCTGCGGGCCGGGGGCAGCAGCCTCACTCTCGAGGATCTCCATGACCCGGGGCGGATCGCCGGGATCGGCACCGAACTCTTCGGGCGCACCGCGGCGCTCGGGGAGGGGATGAACATCCTCACCGATTTTGTGACCCTGTCGGTGGTGCTGATTGCGGCGATCATCGTGATGCTCGGCTTCTTCATCCTTGCCCTGCAGATCTTCACCGCCATCATCGCGTTCAAGCTCGGCACGCTCGCCGCGTTCGTGGCGCTGCCCTGGGGGGTGTTTTCCGGAACGGCCTGGATCGCCGAGCGCCCGCTCGGCTGGGTGGTAGGGAGCGCCGTGCGCCTCTTCGTGCTGGCGCTGATCGCCTCGGTCTCGATCGCCTTTGTCGAGGGGCTGCCGCCCGAGCTGACGCTGAACGCGGGCGGCGCGCTTAACGTGCTCCTCTTTGGACTGACCGTGCTCTCGCTCGCCTGGTTCGGGCCCCAGCTTGCCGCAGAGGTGGTGGCTGGCCAGCCCCATCTCTCAGGCGCCGATGGGTTCCGCGCCGCCCAGGGCGCCGCGGCGACCGTGGTCGGGACCGCTGTCAGCGCGCGGATCCTGATGGGCGGCATGGGCGGGAAGAAGGAGGAACCCGCCGGAGAGTCCGACAGAACCCGTACGCCCTCGGAACGTCCCCGCGTCGATCATTCGAAGATCCAGCCCAGACCCAGACCCGCCAGAAGGAGATCCTGATGCGCTTTCCGTTCCGCTCCCCGGCCATCTCTTATGCGCCCCCGCCGCCCGACACGCCCTACCGGCGCGCGCAGGCTGAATGGGACGCGCGCATGGGCTCGGCAGTCCTCTCGGCGCGAAGCTGGCGAAAGGTTGCCTTTGCCGCGCTGATCCTCGCCGCGGGCCTTGGCGCGGCGCTGATGGTTGTCGCCCTGCAGCAGCGCACGTTCGTGCATGTCGTCGAGGTCGCCCCGGAAGGCCAGGTCCTTTCGGTGCGCACCAATGCCGGCAGCTGGACGCCCAGCACGGCCCAGACAGCCTACTTCCTCGGCGCGTTTGTCCGCCAGGTGCGCAGCCGCCCGACCGACGCGGTGGTGCTGCGGGAGAACTGGCTGACGGCATACAAATTCGTGACGCCGGAAGCGGCGACCAAACTCCATACCATCGCAAGGGACGAGGATCCGTTCGGCACGGTCGGCCGCGCGGCCCGCACGGTCCATATCCGCTCGATCGTCCAGCGCAGCGACAAGAGCTGGCAGGTCAGCTGGACCGAGGAAGAGGCGGGCCCCGTGCCCCTCGCGAGCGGGTCCTGGACGGGCCTCTTCACCGTAACCCATGTGCCGCCGCGCCGGGCCGATGACGTCGCTGTCAATCCGCTCGGCCTCTACATCACCGATTTTGGCTGGAGCCGCGACCAATGATGCGTCCTCTTATCCCCGCCGCCCTCGCCGCTGGCCTGCTCACCGCCTGCGCCACGCCGCCACCCCCTCCGGCCGTCAGTATTGAACCGCCCTTTGCAGAGGCTTCCGAAGTCCCTGGCGATCTCCCGGAACCACCTCTGCCGGCAGAACCCGTCCCGGCCGAAGAAATCCCGGCGCTCATGCCGGAAGCGCCGTCTACGGAGGACTTATCCCTGGCGCCCGAACCAGCCAGCCTGAAACCGGAGCGCGCTGAACCTGTCACCCCGCGTGAGGCAGCAAAGATCCTTGCCGAGGCTAACAGCGGCGCGCGTCAGCGCGCGGCGCCGGGCGCGTTTTCCGAGGCGACCCTGCTTTATGCCTGGGAGCCGGGCGCCATCTATGAGCTCCAGACCTCGCCTGACTTCGTCTCGACCCTGCTGCTCGAACCCGGGGAGGTGCTGATCGATATTGCGGCGGCCGATACCGCCCGCTGGAGCGTCTCGAACACGCTGTCGGGCGACCGGGCCCTGCTGATCGTCAAACCCTCGGCCCCGAAACTCAAAACCAACATCGTGCTCGTGACCGACCGGCGGGCCTATCTGATCGAGGCGGTCTCCGCGGCGGGCGAGGTCTATACCGCGCAGGCGGCCTGGACCTATCCGGCCCCGCCCGCACCGCCGGCCGTCCCAGCACCAGCGCCCACACCCGAACCGGCGCCCCGCCCGCTCCATGAGGACTATGTCCTCAAAGCCCCGCGCAAGGGCCCGCCGCCCTGGATGCCGGAAAAGGTCTGGGATGACGGGCGCCGGACATATGTGCAGTTCCCGGAGGATATAGCAGCCTCGGACATGCCGCCCCTCTTTATCCGGACCGCCGAAGGCCTCGAACTCGTCAACTACCGTATCGAAGGCCGGCGTTACGAGATCGACCGGATCTTCACCGAGGCCGAACTCCGGCTCGGCCGGAAAAAGCCGGTCGTGGTCAGGATCCTGCGCCGCCCGCCGCGTGAGACAAGGGAGGGCGGGCGATGACGGATACCGCCCAGCCCTCTGCGGTCGAAGACGCCGTCCGCCTGCGCGCTCACCCGCCCACGCCGAAGCGGCTTTCGCGCAAGGTGCTGCTTACGGGCGCCGGGATCATCGGCGCGGTGATCGTCATTGCGCTCATCACCGGGCTTTCGCCGCGCTCCAGGGCCGCCAGCAGCCGCGCCGACACCGCTCCACCGGTCGCAACCGCGCTCCCCGAAGGCCTCAGCCGCCTGCCGGCCCGTTACGAGACCGCCGCGCTCACTCCGCCGCCCCGGGAGGAAGACGAACCCTATGACTGGCTCTGGGGCCCGGACGGGCCGCCGGAGGACCTCTATACGGATGAGCAAGCGCTAAGCCTGCCCGAGGGCAGCGGCTGGGACACGCCTGAGCCGCAGACTACGGAATACACCAGCTCCCAATCGGTAGCTCCGCCGCCAGCGCCCGCAGAGCTTTTCTTCACCCGTCGGGACCTCCCGACCGTCCGGCCCGTCGCCGCCATCGACAATACCAGAGCGGGGGATGCAGCCGCTCTGTCTCCTGGCCAGACCTACCTCACCGCCACGCCCGCCCCGCCACCGGGGCCGCCCTACCTTCTGCAGGCGGGCAGTCTCATCCCGGCGGCCCTCCTGACGGCGGTGAACTCTGATCTGCCGGGCCGCGTCATCGCGCAGGTGTCCGGGCCCGTCCATGACAGCGTCACGGGCGATCATCTCCTTGTCCCGCAGGGCGCGCGGCTGATCGGGACGTATTCCAGCCAGAACAGTTATGGCGACACACGGGTGTTCCTGAGCTGGGACCGGCTCCTGATGCCCGATGGCAGCTCCCTCGACTTGCCACAGATGGCGGCCACTGACGGGGCAGGGGCGGCCGGCCTTCAGGCCCGCGTCGACAATCATCTCGGGCGCCTCGGTGGTGCGATCGCGATCTCTGCTGTGCTGAGCATCCTGGCGAACGAGGCCGAAGACACCTCCGACGGCCGGTTTACCCGCAGCCTCGGCGACGCCGCTGCCCAGGAAGCCGCCCGCACAGGCGGCCGGATCGTTGGCCGCGAGCTCAATCTCCGGCCCACCCTGCGTGTCCCGGCCGGCGCGCCCGTCCGCGTCCTCGTCACCGAGGATATCCTTCTTGAGCCCTATACGGAGTAAAATCATGCCTGCTCGCAAGCCCGATCCTGCTTCCCAGTTCGATCTGTTCTCAGCCAGGCCAGACCCACCCGCGCGCCCGGTACCCGCGACGCCGCCGCCCGAGCCCGCAAATGACAGGCCGGAGCGAACTGCGCCGCCAAAACCTACGCCGGTGTCAAACCCGCTGCCTCCGGCCGCCGATGAATGGTGGACGACCCGCATGACCTGCGCGTTTCTGAAGATCAGCCGGAAAACGCTCTGGGAAAGGCGGAAGGACGAGAGCCTCGGGTTCCCGCAACCGGTCCAGCTTGGGGGCGCGCGCAATCTTTATCGGGCCTCAGCTATACGTAGCTGGGCAGAATCAATAGCTCGGGCACAAGGCTGACTATACTTCCTTGGTCCCGATGAGCTGGGGACACCTCCAGCCGTGAACTATGAAGGGACTAGGGTTTCTACTTGAATGAGAGCACCAAACGTGCAGCCCAGTCAGATTTTCCAGCCACGACTGCCCTTGCGATAGCGGTGCGCAAAGTACCTAGATCTTCTATCGGCGAACATGCGGGGTTATGTGGGGAACACATCTAGAATTGGCGGTGGCTACAAATGCTTGACGCGACAATAGTTACCCGAATGGACAGGCCGTTACACCACTCGCTTGTTCGGCATAGCCATATGGCTATAGTAAGCTGATAATTGAGTGTTTCACGCGGTTAAATGACGGGCGAATTAAAATTGGACTCCTGCCAGTACGACGAAAACAAACTCAAATCTGGGATTGCTGACCACATCGCTTGCCGGCTGGAGTTTTACGGTCTGACCCAGACAGAAGCAGCCACTCGCATGGGGCTGAGACAGCCTGATCTTTCTGCTGTGCTAAATGGGAAGCTTAAGGGCTTTTCTGTTGAACGTCTTGCGCACTGCTTATCTGCGCTCGGTGGAAATTTCCGTTTGACCGTCAAAGAGGCTTCCGGCTCCGATGAGCACTTTGTCTTAAAGGACAGCTAAGCCATGCTTACGCCGGGAGAAATCTACAGCAATCTGGACGCCTTGGCGGCGTCGCCACCTGAAGGTGGGGAGTTTGGCCTTGCGCTGATGGAAGCAGTCGGTGCGCCCAGAGCGACAATTACAAAGCTGCGTGAAACCGCGAAGGATGGCGCGTTCACCTGGGCGCGCATGTTGCGCTTCGAAGCGACCGCGCCAGGGGGCGCTGAGATCGCTTTAGCGCGGATTCGCGAAGAGTCTGAAACCTCACCGAAAAGCCGCCGGCCCCGTATTTTGCTGGCATTTGACGGCGAGAGCATAGCTGCTTTCGATACCAAGATTGCTGATGAACCGCTCCGAGTCGGCTTGGATATGTTGTCGCTTGAGGGCGATATCTTTTTCCCGCTTGGTGGCCACGAACGTTATGTCCCAGCCAAAGAAAAGTTAGCTGATGTCAGGGCCACGCGTTTTATCTCCCGCTTTCATGACGCCGTCAGGGATGTGAATCCAACTTGGTCCACTGAAGCTGACAGGCATGCTCTCAACATCTTCATGGCGCGCGTCCTTTTCTGTCTGTTCTCGGATGACGTTGGCATATTCGAAAAGGATGTTTTTGAAAAAGCGGTGCGTCAGTCGACAAAGGTAGACGGCAGCGATCTGGCGGATTTTCTGGAAAGAGCCTTCCAGCACATGAATACCCGGCCGGAGGATCGGCCTTCGGAAACCAAAGGCTGGTCCAAACTACAATATGTAAACGGCTCGCTGTTTGAAGAAGCCGTTCCAATGCCTACCTTGGACGGACGCTGCCGTAAACTGTTGCTCGATTGCGCAAAGCTGAACTGGAAGCTGATTAATCCCGATATTTTTGGCTCCATGTTACAGGCTGTCGTGGATGTTGAAAAGCGCGGTGAGTTGGGGATGCACTACACCTCACCTGCCAACATCATGAAGGTGCTTGGCCCTATCCTGCTCGATGAGTTGGAAGCTGATTTAGAGCGGGCTGGAAAAAACAAGGTGAAGTTGCGGGACTTCCTTCAGCGGCTAAGCCGTATCCGCATATTCGATCCGGCATGCGGTTCGGGTAATTTTCTTATCCTCGCCTACAAGGAAATGCGATCGCTGGAGATAAAGGCGTTGCGACAGTTGGCCGAGGCCCGGATGTCCGGCATCCAACTCGAACAATTCTGCGGCATAGAGATCGACGATTTTGCCTGCGAGGCGGCAAGGCTCGGGCTTTGGATTGCCAAATACCAATGCGATCAACAGCTGGAGTTAGACCTTGGTCAGCGCACCGACTTTTTGCCCTTGCAGAAGGCAGGTGTTATCAAACGCGGCAATGCGGCAGCGGTGGATTGGCTGGATATCTGTACGCCACAAACTGGGATGGAGACAGTTGTTGTCGGCAACCCTCAATTCAAAGGTTCGAAGACCCAATCAAAGTTGCAACGCAATGATATGAAGTCGGTCTTCGCAAATCGAGTAAAAAATGCGGGCGATCTCGACTATGTTGCTATCTGGTTTTTTAAGGCTGCGGAGTATACGCGTAAAACAGGTGCACCTTTTGCGTTGGTGTCCACCAACTCAATTGTTCAAGGGGCTTCTGTCCCCATCCTTTGGCCGCACTTGCTTGAAGGGTTGGAAATAAAGTTTGCACACAGATCATTCAAGTGGTCAAATCTTGCTAAAAGCAACGCAACCGTTACATGCGTCATCGTCGGCATGGGTATCCCCGACAATAAGTCGAAACGACTGTTCGATGGCGATATCGTCCGAGATGTTGATCTTATAGGCCCATATCTTGCTCCCAATGTTAAGACTATCGTTACAGGCAGAACCCGCGCAAAAGGTCCTATAGCGAAGTGTCTCGAGACCATGATGTTCGGCAACATGGCGCTGGATGGACGGAATGAAAAGTGCCTTCGGATGAGTCGGAAGGAACGTGATGAAATTCTGGGTGAGTATCCAAATGCGGATAAATTTCTGCGCCCCATTTTCGGTTCCGAAGAACTTATGGACGGCAAAGATATTTGGTGCATCTGGGTGCGGGCAGATCAGGTCGATGAAGCGAATGCTATCGAACCGCTTAAAAATAGGTTTGAAGATCTTCTCCGTGTGCGAACTAGTCATGACGCGGGCGACGATATGCAAAAAGCTTCCGCAACGCCTTGGGCTTTTCGCGAACAGAATGAAGCGAACTCACATACGATCATAGTCCCAGGCGCCACAAGCGAGGACCGCTATTGGCTGCCCGTGGATGTAAAAGAGAAGGAAAGCATAGTTTCCAACCTCGCCTTCGGCATCTTTGATGGTGAGATTTGGCAGGCGGCCATTTTGTCGTCGAGGATTCATCGACTGTGGCTTGAAACCGTTGGGGGCAAGCTAGAAAACCGTGTTCGCTACTCCAACACACTTGTCTGGAACACGTTCCCGCTGCCTCCGCTGTCGGACCGACGTAAGGCTGAGCTGGAAGAGCATTGGTGGGAAATCGATCTTGCCCGCAAAGAGGCCGGTTTTGGTCGAAGCCTCGCCGAACTTTACAACCTCAAAAACATTCCGCGCGCGCTTCGTCTTGCTCACGAGGAACTGGACGCAACTATCGAAACCATTTTTGGCTCTCGCCGCTACCGGTCGGATGCAGACCGAATTGAGCACATGCTTCAACTCTACGAGAGAATTGTTGTTGAAGAAGCAAGCGCGAACGGAAGTAAAGCAAAGAAGAAGGCGACCGCATGAGCCACGACATTACATCGGCGAACAAAAACAGCCTAGGCTCCACCACGCTTCACTACCAAGCGACCGGAGCATCCAAAGCAACGAACGCGCTGGGTATGAGGGCCATGCAATCCCGCGTATGGGACAAGCGCGATGCCCAGCACCTGCTTGTCAAATCGCCGCCAGCGTCAGGTAAGTCCCGTGCGGCCATGTTTGTTGGGCTTGAAAAACTACGTTCCAGGACGACAGACCGCGTGGTGATCGCAGTTCCTGAGCGCTCCATTGGTGCTTCATTCCGAGATACTTCTCTAGCTTCCAACGGGTTCCATTCCAATTGGAAACTGGATGTGGACCTCTGCACAGTCGGCTCCGAAACTGGTCGGAAGGTGGATGAGCTAATAGCGTTCCTGCGCGGTGAGGGCGGCGTCACCGCGCTGTGTACGCACTCAACGCTACGTGCAGCATACGCCAAAACCAATGATGTTGCACTGTTTGACAGAACGCTTGTCTGCGTCGATGAGCTTCACCATGCGTCCTCGGATGAAAATAGTCGTCTAGGAAACCTTCTGCGCGGCCTCATCGATCGCGCCGGAGAAGTCGGCAGCGATGCAGCGCACATTCTCGCCATGACGGGATCTTACTTCAGGGGAGACGGCACAGCCGTTCTTCACCCGGAAGATGAGGCGCGCTTCGAGAAAGTTATCTACACTTACTACGAGCAGCTCAACGGCTATGAACATCTCAAGACGCTGCGAATTAATTTCCGCTTTTATCAGGGCAGGTACCTTGATGCCATCGGGGAAGCTCTGGATCCTAACCTCAAGACGATTGTGCACATACCGCACGTCGGCTCTGCCGAAGGATCGGTAGTGCATAAGATGTTTGCCGTCGATGCCATCGTTGATGCCATTGGCGAGCGTGTCGGCAGCGGTGCAACCACTCGTGTGGACCCTACAACAGGATTTGTTTTGTTGACAGCGGGCGATAGTACCCTGCGAATTGCCAACCTCGTTGATGACAGTTCCGATCGTGAGAGGGTACTTACATCACTGCGGGCCGTGAAAGATCGCGATGATGTCGATATCATTATCGCTCTGGGTATGGCGAAAGAAGGCTTTGACTGGGTGTGGTGTGAGCATGTGCTTACCGTTGGGTATCGCGGCTCGTTGACAGAAGTCGTCCAGATTATCGGTCGCGCAACGCGCGACGCACCGGGCAAATCTGCAGCGCAGTTTACTAATCTGGTGTCAGCTCCTTTTGCTAAAGACGAAGCGATCAGCCGTGCTGTCAATGACATGCTCAAGGCTATCTCTGTTTCACTGCTCATGGAGCAGGTGATGGCGCCGGTCTTCAAATTTCGCACGCAAAAGGGGGCAGACCAGTTTGATGGGTCGCCAGGCGATAAGACTAAGGATGAGCCAGTGACGAACGCGGGTGAGATTGAAATCATTGGAATGCCCGAGATTGACGACAGAGCCATTGAGGCGATTGAAACTGACTTCAATGATCTGTTTGCTGACGTCCAAAGCGATCCACGGACGCTTACCGTTATGATCAATCCCGACGATCACCACACCGACGTGATGTATGATCTTGTCGTTACAGATATCATTAGAAAACGTTACCCCGGCTTCACCGATGAACAAGTGCGAGATGCTGTCGGACTTTTTGGAGTGCGGGCCGGACTAGGTCGTGAAGTGGCCAAGGATCCGAGCATTATACAGACACCGGGTGCGACCGAAGGAGACCCCACTATATTCATGGGGCCTGGTGATGGCGGTGAGCGCGAAGGGCCTAATGCTGGAGACAGGTTCGTCCTACAAGCAAGGCGCTTTATAAATGTCCGTGAACTTGAGGTCGACCTTCTGGGAGGGCGACGTGATTTCGATGATGCCTACGAACTTCTGTCGAAAGAACTCTCAGAGGAGTTGCTTGCACGCCTGCATGGTGAGGTTCGAGCACTGAAGGTCAATATGACACAGGAAGAAGCCGAGAAACTTTATGACCGCATCAAGGAATTCATGGCGCGCGAAATCCGAGAGCCTAACCTCAACGCCCCAAACGGACGGGAAGTACGCCTGGCAGAAGCTCTTGCCTTTTTGAGGAAGCTGTCACGCGAAAAGCGCGCTGCGCTGGCGGGTGCAGACGAAAGAGGGGATGCCAATGTCTGAGATTGATTATCTCAATGATGAACTGCTCCTCACGCCGGATGAAAAGCCCAGAGCTGAGCACACGCCCATTCTTGATCGCGCCTTGGAAGTTTTGCGGCGCATTGAAGCATTTGTGGGCGAAACTGGTGCAGAACCGCTCTCGGAGCCTGGACGAAGCGTCCATGAGCGTATGCTGGCGAATGAGTTGGCGGGCTTGCGCGCTTCGCGGGCGGAGCTAGGCGAACTGGCGTCATTTGATGCCAGTGGACTAATATTCAGCCAACAGACAACTGTTGATCCGCTTGATGACCCTCTCCTGTCTGACCCATTGGGCATATTTGAAGTTCGCGATGAGCTGAAACCTATCGCTCGTCCCGATTACGTGGCCGACCGTCGGCCATGTTCTGATTTTGAAAGATTCGAACCGCTGTTTGAACAAGTCCGGCGGGACATTGAGGATGATATACGAAAACCTCAGTCTTTCCGGCAGGAGCGGGTCGATCTAGGTGAGTTCTTTGCCTTGAAGGGGCAACTAGTTTACGTGGCAGACGTACGGGACGAGCATCGCCGAAATGGTAAGCCAGACGCTCGCCTTCGGGTGATATTCGACAATGGTACAGAGTCTAATCTGCTCATGTCTTCCCTTGTTCGGCGGCTGTATGAGGATAAGGACGCGCGACGCATCGGCACTACTGATGCCGGCCCCCTGTTCCAAGGTGCGCGAACAGGGGTAGTTTATGTATTGCGTTCTCTTTCGGATAAACCGGAAGCAGTGGGGCTGTTAAAAGTTGGTACGACGGCCGGCACCGTCGAAGACCGCGTGGCCAGAGCGGAAACACAATCGACTTTTCTGTTTGCCCCCGTTGAGATTGTGGAGACGTATGAGTTAGTTGGCCATTCGGCCAAAGAGGCTGAAGGCCGTATTCACCGCGCTCTGCGCCCTTATCACGTAGCATTGCGGGTCACTGGACCGGATGGCCGATCTTTCAGCGCCACTGAGTGGTTCAAAGCATCCGTTGAACTCATCGAGGCGGCTATTCGAGCAGCATTGTTGTAGGTCGTTTGGCTTTCACGGAGTCCGGGTGGAAGACCCAAACCCAAATCCGCGCCCTCAACTCGGAAAATTTTGTCCCGTATGTCGCGAGCATAGCTCGAGATTCATGGGCCTTTTTCGGCCTCGGCCTGGAGCCGTTCAAAACGCTCGTTGCAGAGCTCAACGGAGATGGCAGTCAGCCGCTCGATCCGGTCAGCCTGCCAAATGAGGATTTCCTGAGTGGTCTCGTAGGAGGGCGAGTAGCGCGCTTCGACATAGGCACGGCGCAGGAGTTCGAAATAGCGCTTGTAAGGCTTCTGCGGTGGTCCCCATGCATCCTCAATGCGGCCATCAATCGTGCGGGCGATGTTTCGCAACTTTCCCAAATGGTGGGTGCCCGGTGCGTAGAGGGTCGTGGTCAGCAAGAACATACGGTAGGCGCTCTCTGCAGCCTGGTGGAGAAGGAAAGCAGCATGATTATTCTCGTCTTTGTCTCCGCCGATGTGATGCCGACCATCATCCAAGCAAAAAACCGCTTTCTTCCGCCATGTCGAAAAATAGGTCGTTGCCAGAGTTTCTGATCTCTTAGGATCGGGCATCCCAGGCTTTGCGAGCCTATTCTTCGGGTTTCCATTGCTGTCAGGCTCTCCGTCCTCATAAAGCAGGATGCCCTGCTGGATGATCTCTGAGAAGAAGTACTGTCCGTCCTTGAGCTGACGGTTCACTTCCTGCAGGGTGTGGACGATGATGGAGACATCGCGTTTGACGAGTGGATCAGTGTAGAGGCGGTCTTCGACCTCGCCCCAGAAGGCGCTCATTTCGGTGAGAGCCTCATGGCTGACAATGGCGAGGAGGTCGACGTCGGAGGCGCGCCCCGACCGGCTGTCCTCGAACCAGGTGCCTTTGGCGAAACTTCCGAACAGGACGAGCTTCAGGAGGCGGTAGCGCTTGGCGCGGGCCTTGCCGTCCGCCCTGATGCGGGTTTCCAGCTCCTCAAGGATGACCTCCTGTATCCTGGCAAATTCTGCCTGCCGGGCCGGGGGGAGGTGATCGAGGGAAGTCTGCAACGGCTCGGGCCTTCGGGTATCTGAAAGTATTATGCCATTCTCCGAAATCGGGGCGGCCCTGTCTATTGCAGATTGAGATATTCTGGGAGGTTATTCGCGGGTCTCGAATATGGATCCGGTCCGCCCTCCGGTTCCCGCGAAGACGGCGGCGGCGGCTCTTGCCAGACACGCCATTGGCGGTATTCAGGGAGGGGTGGGCCGGCGCAGCGATAAGAACTCCCGTTCAAAACCTGCGCCCCGTTGCGCATGCTTCGCGGTTTTCCGACGGCCCACACCTTTCCTTTCAGGGTTGCGTTTGCGATCAACTTTTGTCAGATTCCCCTCAGCATCTCTCCGGAGGGGCTCGGGGCGTCGGAAACCCCGCCAGAGCATGAGTCTGTCCCCACGCGCCTGTTTTTCGCGAACGGCTTGCCTGTGCCTGACGTATGACGCTGCCGGTCTGAGTCCGGATCAGGGTGCGCAGGGCGTCGGAAACCCTGGAGAGGCATGAGACGTGTTTGCGAGCGCCTTGCCGCAAATCCCCGTGATTGTCTGAAGGTCCGGCGATGAACGGGCAGGGAGGACGCGCGATGGCGCCGGCAGACAATTGCAGACCCGCAACGGAGGTGACAGGAAAGGCTGTCAGCTCGGGCAGGCTGTCCCAATCCGTATGCGGACATGAAGGCGTGCGGCCTGATTTTCCCGCACTGCCGCTCACACTGATCTTCCGCAGCCAGTACCGGCAGTTGGTGCGCTTCTGCAGGATCCGGGTTCGTAACCAGGCGGATGCCGAGGACATTGTGCAGGCGGCGTTCCTGAATGCGCGCCGCGCCTATCCGGACAAGGGAATTGACGAGCTCAGGCCGCTCCTGTTCACGCTGGTGCGCAATTGCATGTTCAATTTTCTCAAGTCAGCCGATCACCGGCGACAGCAGGCATCCCGCGAGATCGGGGAGGTAGGAGATCAGGTGGCCTGCCAGAGGACGGTCAGTCCGGAGCAGCAGCTGATCGATGCCGAACGTCTGGCGCTTGTCGAAGCGCTCATGGAGGCGATGCCGGCGCGCCGACGGGAGGCGCTGCGCCTCCACCGGTTGGAGGGCCTGACGCATACCGAGATTGCGACCCGCTTGTCGATCACCCGTCAGACCGTCATGATCGATATTGCCGAGGCCGTGGCCGAACTGGCCGAGGGCCTCGCGCGCGCAGAGGGAGGGCGTATATCTCGTCCGGAAGCGTCCGCGAACAGGCCCATCGCGCGCAAGGCGTGCAAATCCGGTGTCGTAAATGGCAAATAACGGTGCCCGAGAGTGTAATTATTGCGCATTTCAGATGCGTGAAAATTATTGACATCTGCGACTGCGGGCGTAATTAATGCGCATCTGAAATGCGAGATAATTACATGCTCTACCTTGTTGGCGAGACCATTGATACGATAACGGCTCATCGAAAGGCCAAGGCGGGTGAACTCCTTCAGATCGTCCGGGGGGTCTACCTTGAGGCTGATTCAGATGTTGACCAGCTCCTGCGGGAGTTTGCTATCCGCATCGCCCACTACCTGTATCCCCATGCGTACCTGTGTTCGGCCAGCGCTGTTGAGCTCGCCCCTACGGCGGACGGCCGCCTGTTCCTTTCCGGGCGCAGGAATCAACGCACCCGGCTGCGGGCGCTTGAGATTGTTCAAACCCAGGCCCCTCCGGCGCCTTCGCTCGATCGCGCCACAATCGGTGATCGGCTGGGCGAATTCACCCTGCGCGTTTCTTCTCCGGAGCAGCGCTTGCTGGAAGCCTTCCGGCTGCGCAGTGAGCAGGCCAGTGCACTGACCGAGCCGATGCGCCGCGCAATCGCCGAGCGCCTCATCGCAGGACATGGCAGTGCCGATCAGGCTGCAGACGTGCTGTGGACTCTCGCGCGCGCCAACCAGTGGTACAGGGAAGGGGAGAGCGCAGAGCGGTATCTCAAAGGACACCGCGCGGAGGTGCCCGGCGTCGGGAACCTCGCCGCGTTCACCCTGGAGGTCGCCTGGCACGGCGCAATCATCGGCAGGCTGAAGCATGATGGCCATGAGTGGCGCTGGCAGCCTGGGAACAGCGACGGGCCGATCCTCGTGCGGGACCCGGTGCCCGGAACACTCCCGCCCTTTATTGAATCTCTACTTCCGGAGGGTTGGCTTGCAACCGTTCTGAATGACGAGGACCAGCGCAGCGCTCTACGCCATGGGAGGCGGTACCTGTCGAACATAACGGTCGGGGAATCGACCGCCGCCCTCGCCGCTCTGCCTGCAGACATACTGGCAGGCAGTTTGCCCGCCTTCACCGAAGACGGCGTTTTCTCCGGGACCTACCGAGGACCGGGTCGAGGCCACCTGAATGAAACATTTGAAGCCAACCTGGCGCGCCTCTTCGCCGACAAGACCACGCCGCGCCTTTCCGGTGTGCAGATCAAGGCGCCGATGTTCCTTGATCGCGAGGGCATGCTTATTCCGGCCACGGACCAGCCCTTCACCCATATTCTGAAACCGGCCGGGACGTCGGGATTCGAACACATGCCGGTTGTGGAATGGCTGTGCCTGTCCCTCGGCAGGGCCGCCGGATTCATCGTGCCCGACTTCGCCCTGGTCCCGATGCCGGACAACATGCCGCCAGCGCTCCTGGTCGAGCGATTTGATATCCGGCAGGACGAAAAGGACAGGCGGAGATTCGCTCTTGAAGATTTCTGCTCCATTCTCGGGCTTCCTGCAGATGACAAGTACAAGGGGACGATTGAGCGGGCGGCGCGCAGCCTCAGGCCGTTGTCGACAAGCCCTGACGATGATCTCCTGACCCTGTTCGAGCGGGCTGTATTCGCGTGGCTCGTAGCGGACGGCGACATGCACCTCAAGAACATTGCAGTGCTGAAGATTGCGCAGGGCACGGGTCGCCAGGACTTTGCCAGTGTCCGGATGGCGCCGCTCTATGATGCGCTTACCACGAGGGTGTTTCCAGGCTTTTCCAAAGATCGTATGGCTTTAAAACTTTCCGGAAAAGACGACAACCTTGACGCTCGCGACTTCTACACGCTCGCGCGGGTTATGGGCGTGTCCCAGGAAGCGGCCCGCTTGTCCCTCACGCGTCTGGCCGGCCATTTGCACGATGCTGTTTCATCAATTGCATTGCCGGATCTGATAGCGCGCAACAAGGATGCCGCTGCGAGTTCCCGGCAGGTCCTGGAAATTGTGCGGGAGCGGAGCAGTGATTTCAAGAACCAGCTCTGAGAACTGGTATCCGGCTCAATGACAATTGAGGCAGATCAAGCCCCTCGTTTGGCCGTACTGATCTTAAGCAGGGTTTCCGCCCAGAGCTCGAGCGCTGCCCGTTTCTCAGCGGCGTAGTCATACCGGTTGTAGATTTGTGTGACCGGCGAACCGAGCGGGGTGTGGTTCAGGATGCGGGCGATGACCTCGCCGCGCCCGCCGCTGCGTTCTGACGCCATTGTGTTCGCGCCGGTATGCCGCAGGTCTTGGGCGGTCTCGTTGTCAATGTTGTGCTTTTCCCGGATGCGGCGCATGACGATGTAGCGATCAACCGACCCGTTCCCATGGCCGGGAACGCGAAAAGTGAATAATCGAGTTCGTAACGATGGCTACGGCATCGGCTGCATTTTCGGTTTATTGATTGAAGCGGATGGCTGAAAATACTGAGGCATTCCGAGCATTTTTTCGGTGATAGGCTGCAGAGAAACCGACCTTGTTGGCCAGCGACGGAAGGTTGGCATTTGATTTTTTAAAACAGATGTATTATTCTGTGCCGTGGATTCTTTTGGTTTCTGGGAGGGGCTTATGGCCGAAAAGCAGCGATGGGTTCTTGCCAATCGAATTGCGGGCATGCCTGCACCGGCCGATTTCAGACTCGAGGCTTATGATCCGGGAATGCCAGCTGAGGGGGAGTTGCTTATCAGGACCTGTTTTCACACGGTTGCACCGGGTATCCGGCCCAAGCTTTCGGGGCGAACCTATACAGGCGCGGTCGAAATCGGTGACACTATACCGGGAGTTGGTGTCGCGATTGTAGAAAGTTCCGGTGATCCGCATTTCAGTCAGGGTGACCTTGTCACGGGTGAAACGGGCTGGGCGTCGCACCGGTTGCTGAAGAGTTCTGCGGTAGAAAAGCTGGATACGGATGTTTTCGATGGCAGAGTTCCCCACACCGCTGCCATTTCGGCAATTGGGCCGGCGGGCCTCACCGCCTATTTCGGTCTTCTGAAGATCGCGGAACTGCGGGGAGGCGAGACAGTTATTGTTTCTTCGGCCTCCGGCGCAGTTGGTTCCTCAGCCGCTCAGATCGCAAAGCTCAAAGGATGCCGCGTCATCGGCATTGCAGGATCCGATGAAAAGTGCCGCAGGCTGGTTTCTGATTTCGGGCTGGACGTCGCAATAAACTATCGGAGCGAAGCGGATCTTGCCTCAGCGCTTGAAAGGGCATGTCCAGGCGGCGCGCAGGTCTATTTCGATAATGTCGGAGGAGAGGTCACGACTGCTGCAATAGCGGCGCTCTCCGAGTTCGGCCGCGTGATTGTCTGCGGGCAAACGAGCGAATATAACCGGACGGAGCCCTATGGCCTGAAGAGCTTGGTGCCTGTCATTACCAAACGACTGACCTTGTCCGGCCTCGTTGTATATGACTTTGCGGATCAGTTTCGTCAGGCCAGGCGCGAGATTGCGCAGTGGATGCGTGAAGGACACGTCCGTCATGCCCCGACAGTGATTGATGGTTTGGAAAATGCGGTGGATGTATTTGTCTCGCTCTTTGCAGGGACCGACGACAGTCAACCCATAATAAGGGTTTCTGCAATCTGAGGGCCGAAGCCGGGAAGAAGCTTGTCCTCAGGAGTTGCTCCGCTTCGGCCGTAGCTTCGCAGAGCCCCGGTCCCCAGCCGAGGGTGGCCGCCAGTAGAATCTTGACTGTGCATATCGCGCTTCAGTCAAAATTGTCGTGCCAATCCTTAGCAGTTACCAGTATGAGTTTGGGCGAAAACGGGCCACGATTACGGCAGGCTGCATACGCGATATGCGGTAAACGTTCTTTTCTACAATCTGACGTGCCCAGAGAATTGGAATTTTCGGAAGAGGGCACTTCATTCCCCGATCAGTCGCGCCTCGGAACCCCCGAACAGGTCGGCCAGAAACTGACTCACCGCGCGAATCCGGGCGAGTACGTGAACGTCTTCATGGATCGTCAGCCAGAAGGCGCGTTCCAGCCGGACAATATCCGGCAGGATCTGTACAAGCTGCGGATCATTCGCGGCGAGGAAGTGCGGCAGAACGGCGATACCGGCGCCGGCGCGAGTCATCTGCCATTGGGCCACGATTGAAGGGCTGCAGTGTTTCAGGGTGAGGCCTGGCATAATTTCTTCGTGATAGCGAAGCTGCGAAGAATAAATCAGATCGTCTACATATCCGATCAGATCATGGCTGGCCAATCCGGTGACGTCGGGGATGGCGCCGCGTCCCTTAAGGTAGTGGGGAGAAGCGTACAGGTGAAGCGTGTAGTCTGATAACTTCCTCACGATCAGACGACCTGCCTGGGGCCGGGTCAGCAGGATTGACATATCTGCTTCCCGTTTGGGCACACTTACAAAGCCCGACATGGCGATCAGGTCCAGGCCGAGTCCTGGGTGGCGCGCTGAGAAGCCGGCAATTGCCGGAGCAATCATCAGGGTACCGAGTCCTTCAGGCGCACCGATCCTCACACGTCCTGTGGCCTGGGGACCTTCGCGTTCAGAGATCGCTGAGACTTCAGCGGCGGCCTGTTCAAGGGCTTCTGCTTTGCGGGCGATCATCTCGCCGTCGCTTGTCAGTTGATGTCCCTTCGCTGTGCGCTCGAAAAGCGCAAGCGAGAGGTCGGCTTCCAGCCGCCTCAATCGGCGACTTATCGTGGTCGGGTCCAGTCCGGTCCGAACAGACACGTCGGCCAGCCGGGGGTGCCGGCTCACTTCCAAGAGTAATTTCAGGTCATCCCAGTTCATTTTCAAGCGCCTGCAAAAACGCAGCCAAAGACTGCAAAAATCAACATTTAACGGAGATTAAGAGGCCACTAGTCTTGGGTCAAAGCGAAATCATCAAGGGAGATGGCGGCTATGGGCGAGGTCCATCATTTCATCAACGGCGTGGCTGTGGCCGGGACATCCGGCCGGTTTGGGGAGATTTTTGATCCGAACACGGGCAAGGTTCAGGGCAAGGTCGCGCTGGCCACGAAGGCCGAGATGGGCGCGGCCGTAGATGCTGCCAGTGCGGCGCTGCCAGGCTGGGCGGGCACCAATCCGCAGCGCCGGGCCCGGGTGATGTTTGAGTTCAAGCGGTTGGTCGAGGCCAACATCGACGAGCTGGCGTACATGCTCTCCGTCGAGCATGGCAAGGTGATTGCCGACTCCAAAGGCGACGTGCAGCGCGGGCTGGATGTGGTGGAGTTTGCCTGCGGGATTCCTCATCTGCTCAAGGGCGAGTACACCGAAGGGGCGGGGCCCGGCATTGATGTTTATTCGATGCGCCAGCCGCTGGGTGTGTGCGCGGGCATTACGCCGTTTAACTTTCCGGCGATGATCCCTTGCTGGATGTCGGCCGTGGCGATTGCCTGTGGTAACACGTTTATTCTGAAGCCGTCCGAGAAAGACCCGTCTGTGCCGATGCGCCTGGCGGAGCTGATGATGGAAGCAGGCCTGCCCAAGGGCGTGCTGAACGTCGTCAACGGCGACAAGGAAGCGGTCGACGCGATCCTGACGCATCCCGACATCAAGGCGGTGAGCTTCGTCGGTTCGTCCGACATCGCACAATATGTCTATTCGACCGGCACCGCGCACGGCAAACGCGTGCAGGCGATGGGCGGGGCGAAGAACCACGGCATCATTCTGCCGGATGCCAATCTTGAGCAGGCGGTGAAGGATATTGTCGGCGCGGCCTATGGCTCAGCGGGCGAACGCTGCATGGCGCTCCCGGTTGCCGTAACCGTTGGCAAGAAGACGGGCGACGAGTTCGTTGAGCGCATGATCGACGCGGCCCGCGGGCTGAAAGTGGGCATCTCCACAGATGCTGACGCGCATTATGGCCCAGTTGTTTCGGCCGCGCACAAAGCAAAGGTAGAAAACTACATCCAGATGGGTGTGGATGAGGGCGCGAACCTGCTGCTGGATGGCCGCGGGCTGACGCTGCAAGGCAATGAGGGCGGGTATTTCATCGGCCCGAACCTTTTCGACAATGTCACAGCCTCAATGCAGTCCTACAAGGAAGAAATCTTCGGGCCGGTGTTGCAGGTGATGCGCGTCGAGACGCTGGAAGAGGCCGCTGCACTGCCATCGAATCATCAGTATGGGAATGGGTGCGCAATCTTCACCTCCAATGGCCGCGCCGCTCGCGAGTTTGCCGCGCAGGTGAATGTCGGCATGGTTGGGGTGAACGTACCCATCCCGGTGCCCGTGGCGTATCATACGTTTGGTGGCTGGAAGCGGTCTGCTTTCGGCGATACCAACCAGCACGGCCCGGAAGGCGTGCGTTTCTGGACCAAGATCAAGACGATCACGCAGCGCTGGCCCGAGGGCGACATCGGCGACCAGGCGTTCGTCATTCCGACTATGGGGTAAACCGACATGACCGATTACAAGACAATCACCTTTGAACAGAAGGGCCGCGTGGCCTTGGTGACCCTCAATCGCCCGGACGCGCTGAATGCGCTGAACGCCGAAGTTATGCGGGAAGTGGTGGACTGCTTTGCTGCGATTGATCGCAACAAGGACATTGCCGTCAGCGTCCTGACGGGTGCCGGGCGGGCGTTTGCCGCCGGCGCGGACATCAAGGAAATGCAGCCGCAATCCTTTTCCGATATGTATGTCGAGGATTACTTCGCGGGCTGGGACCGTTTTGCGGCGTCGCGCAAGCCGGTTATTGCGGCCGTCAATGGCTTCGCGCTGGGTGGCGGATGCGAACTCGCGATGATGTGTGACCTGATCATTGCCTCTGACAAGGCCAAGTTCGGCCAGCCGGAAATCAAACTGGGCGTCACGCCGGGCATGGGCGGCTCCATTCGCCTGACCAAGGCTGTCGGTAAGGCGAAGGCGATGGATCTTGTGCTGACAGGGCGCATGATTGACGCCGATGAGGCAGACAAGATGGGCCTGGTATCGCGCGTTGTGCCACATGACACATTGCTGGAAACAGCGCTGGGCGTGGCCAATGAGATCGCTGGTTTCTCCATCCCGTCGCTGATGGCGGCCAAGGAGATGGTCGCCCGCGCGCTGGAACTTCCGATTACGGAGGGCGTCAAGTTTGAGCGCCGCCTGTTCCAGGGGTTGTTCGGCACGGCAGATCAGAAAGAAGGCATGAGCGCCTTCAGCGAAAAGCGCGCGCCTGTCTTCAGGGACGCATGACCCTTCACCAGATACCCGAAACTGCCCTCCTGGGGTTTTCGGGGCTAACTGGGCGCCCGCCATCACACCATTAGCGGGCGCCCTTTTTTGAGGCGACGAGTATGTTTCTGACCGACGTGCAGATCATGATCCGTGAACTGGCTGAGAGCTTCGCGATGAGCGAACTGCGTCCTCATGCGGCTGCCTGGGACAAGGCCGGAACGTTGGACCGCGCCACGTTGGTGGCGCTCGGCCAGCTCGGATTTGGTGGCATCTATACACAGGACGCTTTTGGCGGCGCAGGCCTCGGCCGCCTCGATGCGGCGCTGATCTTCGAGCAGCTGTCGCGGGGCGATGTCAGCCATGCGGCTTTCCTGTCGATCCACAATATGGCGACGTGGATGATTGACTCTTTTTCCAGTGAGGAACTGCGCGCAAAATACGTCCCGCGCCTGACCGGTTCTGAACTCATCGCTTCCTATTGCCTGACCGAGCCCGGCGCCGGATCGGATGCGGCAAGTCTCACCACCACCGCCAGACGTGACGGTGAAGAATACGTGCTGAATGGCAGCAAGGCCTTTATTTCCGGCGCAGGCTTTTCCGATGTTTACGTGGTTATGGCACGGACGGCAGATGAAGGGGCGCGGGGTATCTCGGCCTTTGTTGTGGACAAGGACGCACCGGGCCTGTCTTTCGGCAAGCCTGAGGACAAGATGGGATGGCGTGCGCAGCCCACGGCCATGGTCAACTTTGACGACTGCCGTATCCCGGTAAGCAATCGTGTGGGGGATGAGGGGCAAGGCTTCAGGATTGCAATGGCGGGCCTCGATGGGGGGCGGCTCAACATTGCGGCGTGCGCGCTTGGAGGCGCTCAGGATGCCCTCGACCGGGCTTATTCCTATGTCCAGGAGCGCAGGCAATTTGGACGCGCGATCATCGATTTCCAGGCAACCCAGTTCAAGCTCGCTGATATGGAGACGGAGCTCGCCGCGGCACGGTCGCTTCTCTATGATGCGGCCCGCAAAGTCGATGCAGATGCCTCGGACAAAACCAAGTTCTGCGCCATGGCCAAGCGCTTCGTCACCGACACGGCCTCCCGGGTTGCGAATGATGCGCTGCAGTTGCACGGCGGTTATGGCTATCTCGGCGACTACGAGGTCGAACGGATCGTGCGTGACCTGCGCGTACACCAGATCCTGGAGGGCACCAACGAAATCATGCGGGTTATTATTGCGCGCGAGATGATGCGGGGCAGGGCATGAGCCAACGTTCCGTCATCGCAGGAAAGCAGGGCCGGACGGGTCGGCTGACGCTGAACCGTCCGGAAGCCCTGCACGCGCTTAATTCTGATATGGTGCCCCTGATCACCGATGCCCTCCTCGCCTGGGAAGGTGATGAGGATGTGGACCTTGTCGTTGTCGACCATGCCGAAGGTACGCGCGGTTTCTGCGCTGGCGGAGACGTGCGGATGCTGGCCGAATCCGGGAAAGGAAGCGGCCGGGAGGCGGTTGAGTTTTTTGCGGCGGAGTATCGTCTCAACACGTTGATCAAGGAATATGACAAGCCCTATGTCAGCCTGCTGGATGGCGTGACTATGGGGGGTGGCGTGGGGATATCTGTCAACGGACAAATCCGGATAGCCACAGCGAACACGATCTTCGCCATGCCGGAATCCGGGATCGGCCTCTTTCCGGATGTCGGAGGGGGGTGGTTTCTCCCGCGCCTTGAGGGCGCGATTGGCATGTGGCTGGCGCTGACGGGTGCCCGGCTGAAAGGAAAAGATGTCCTTGCCGCCGGTATTGCAACGCATTTCGTCGAAGACGCCAGCGGCATTGCTGAGGCGCTCTGTGCGAAAGGGCTTGCGGCTCTGGAAGGGTTCGAGACGTCTGCCCGGATCAGCGGCTACCAACATCTCAGTGAGATGGAGGCCTGCTTCAGCAAGGGTGCGGTTGAAGATATCATGGCTGCTCTTGATGCTGGAAGCGATTGGGCAAAAGCCCAGTCGGACGTCCTGGCCGCCAAGTCTCCGCTTTCGCTCAAGATTGCGCATCGTCAGCTAACGGAAGGGGCGCAGCTGAGAGACTTCAGGGAAAACATGATGATGGAGTACCGGATAGCGAACCGTCTCGTGCGGACCCAGAATTTTATCGAGGGCGTTCGCGCCGTCCTGATCGACCGGGACAATAGTCCAAAGTGGGATCCTCAGGACCTTGAGGCTGTCTCTGAGACATTGGTGGATAGTTTTTTTGCTCCGCTTGGCGAAGACGAACTCGCCTTTATACAACAAAGGGACGCCTAAATGGCTAACATAGCATTCATTGGCCTGGGGAATATGGGGCGCGGCATGTGCCGCAATCTGCTGGAGGCCGGGCATTCCGTAAAAGCATATGACGTCTCTTCCGCGGCGGTTGAGGCGATGGTGCAATACGGAGCCTCTGTTGCAGACAGTGTGGCAACGGCGGTAGACGAGGCCGATTTTGTTGTCACCATGCTTCCCTCTGGCAAACATGTTCTGGACGTCTATTTCGGGTCTGATGGCGCAGCGGGCAAGGCGCCGGCAGGCGCCGTGTTCATAGACTGTTCGACGATTTCCGTTGATGAGTCGCGGGACGCGATCGTGAGAGCGTCGCTGCTCGGGTTCGATATGCTGGATGCGCCGGTGTCCGGCGGCGTCGGCGCTGCGGACGCGGGTACACTGACGTTCATGGTCGGAGGTGAGCGCCGGGCCTTTGCGATGGCGGAGCCGATCCTGAAGATCATGGGCAAGAAAATTGTTCATGCCGGAGGGGCGGGCAACGGCCAGGCGGCGAAGATCGCCAACAACATGCTGCTGGGTATCTCCATGATCGGTACGTGCGAGGCATTCAATCTCGCTCAGAAGCTTGGTCTCAATGCGCAGACATTCTTTGAAATTTCCTCGACTGCTTCGGGGCAATGCTGGGCGATGACAAGTTACTGCCCTGCGCCAGGTCCGGTTCCGGCGGCCCCGTCAAACAGGGACTATCAGCCCGGCTTTGCTGTGGCGATGATGCTCAAGGATTTGAAACTTGCCACGGGGGCTGCCGCTCTGGCGGGCGCGGAGACGCCGCTGGGTCACCTTGCTGAAAGCATATACGCGAAGCTTGATGATGATGGCCATTCAGGTCTTGATTTTTCAGCTGTCATGAAGCGGATCCAGGGCGAGCTCTGAATCCTGAATCCTGAACCGGGATCGCGGATCGTCCGGAAAACAGAGATCGGCCTACTGATCGTTGTTTTCCGGAGGCTGCGTCACCCCGGTCCCTAGAGCGACAGCCCGCCGTCCACGATCAATGTGTGCCCGCAGACATAGGATGCCAGCGGTGAGGCGAGGAAGATCGCCGCACCGGCCATGTCTTCCGGTAAACCCGCCCGCCGCACCGGGATCGATTGCAGCGTACCTTTCAGGCGCTCGGGGTTTTCCGTCGTCACTTTGGTGAGCTTGGTATCGACCAGTCCCGGGGCGATGCCGTTGACGCGAATGCCATCCCTTGCCCAGGCCTGACCGAGGGTCTTGGTCAGGCTGATCGCGGCGGCCTTTGAGGCCGCATAAGCCGGATTGCCGACATTGGCGCTGAGGCCGGAGATAGAGCTGACAATTATGATCGAGCCCCGGGTTTCGCTTAGCATGGCGTGAAACTTGCGGGAGATGTGCATCAGGCTGTCGAGGTTGACACTCATCACCTTGTCCCAGCCTGGCTGTTCGAATTCGGCGCGCTTATAAGCCACGATGCCCTGGCTGTGCACGAGCACGTCGAGCCTGTCGAAGGTTGCCCTGGCTGTTTCGATGGCGTCAGGGTTGCCGACATCGACTTGCGTATAAGTGAGGCCGGTAAGGTCGCTGCCCTCGGCGGGGTCGTAGTCTGCCGCGCTTGCCCGGGTGCCCCAGACGTGCACGTCGGCGCCGCGATGCCGGAATCCGTGGGCAATTCCATTCCCGATCCCGCTCGATCCGCCGACGACCAGAACCGTCTTGCCGGTAAAGTCCGTATCCTGAACCATTCTGTTTTTCCTTTTCTGCTGTCTGGTTTGCCTGAGGCGCGCATAGCCGGAGCTTTCCGGAACTGAAATTCATGATGCGCTCGATGATGACGGTCCTGCCTGCGTTGAAATCTCCGGGGGTACCAAATGGATCCGTGTCGATATCTGGCCTGCAGTCCTTAGTGAATACTTCACGAACCTTGTACCAAAGCCTCGACTTCGTTCCAGGCGTCGCTTTCAGGCGTTCCGCGCCATGAGGCCGCCATCAACGGGCACGACTGTGCCGGTCAAATAGGTTTGTGTAGGAAGACTCATCGCCAGCGTCATCTGCGCGACTTCCTCCGGTCCGCCATACCGCTTCAGGGCTGTGTGGCGTTTTGCGAAAATCAATTTGTGATCGGACGGTACGAAAGATGTCATGGCTGTGTCGATCGGGCCGGGGCAGATGCAGTTGACGAGAATGCCTTCAGGTCCGAGATCCACCGCCAGCGCGCGTGTCAGCCCTGCAACACCAGCCTTGCTCGCAACATAGGCGCTATCGAGCGGGGTCGCGCCGAGCGCCTCGGTAGATGCAATATTCACGATCCGGGGCGAATCGCTCCTGCGAAGCCAGGGAAGGGCGCTGCGAATGACCTTTTGCTGCGCAGTCAGGTTGATGAGGATCATCCGGTCCCAGTGCGCGTCATAGTCCGGGTCATCGATGGCCAGAAATCCTGCGATTCCTGCATTGTTTACGACGATATCAATACTGCCAAGTTGTGCGCCGACGTCCTCGATGACGGCAGGGATTGTGTCGGTCATGGCAAGATCAATCACCCAGGCTTTCGCGCGGCCGCCTTTTTCCTTTATCGCGCCGAGCGTAGCGTCGAGACCGTTCTTGTCCCGGTCCAGCAGTGCGACCGTTGCGCCGTTCTGTGCGAACAGGATGGCGGTCGCCGCTCCCATGCCACTTCCGGCGCCAGTTACGATGGCGACCTTCGTTTCAAGTTGCTTCACAGTGAGTGTTCCTTTCTTTCAGGATCAGTTTCGCCTCTGTAATCAGAGCGACCCGCTCAAATTGCATCGCCCTAATGCCATGCCGGACGTTGCAGCCAGGAATGCGCCCGCTCTATCAGGTTGACAGATGTCTCATGCAGCATCTCGCCCGTCGCCTTCGGCGCTGTACCGCTGCAGGCGCGTGCATAAGAGCCCTCAAGTATAATCGCCAGCTTGAAGCATGCGAGCACGATGTACCAGTCGAGGCAGGAAAGGTCTCGATCTGATCGATCAGCATAATGCTGGATCATTTCATCGATAGCTGGGAAGCCTTCCCATGGCTCCACAAGCAAGACGGGCAGGTTGCGCCAGGCCGGGTCACGCCATGTTGCAATTACCCAGGCAAGATCCAGCAGAGGATCGCCGATCGTGCAAAGTTCCCAGTCGATGACAGCAGCAAGCTCCGGTCCGTCATTTCGAAACATCACATTCCCGATCACGAAATCGCCGTGCATGATGCCGGGCCTGAAGTCTGGTGGAACATTGGCGCTCAGATAATCAGCAAGTGCCTGAATATTTCCAAGTTCTGCCGGGCCGGGCCACCCTTCATGGCTCGAATAGCTGTTAAGCTGGGACATCCAGCGTGCTGCCTGCCGGGCCAGGAAGGTTTCTGGCTTACCGAAATCCGCGAGGCCTAGCGCGACATGGTCCAGCCGGCCGAGCCCGGCAGCCGCATCCATCATCGACAGGCCCATGCCATGGCGAATATCCTTTCGCGACCTGTGCAGTTCCGGCAGCCCCGTGACGGCATTGAAGCCATTGACGTCCTCCATCAGATAAAATGTTGCCCCAAGGACGCCCCGATCTTCGCAGACAGCAACAAGGTGAGGATGCGGCACGTTCGTGTCAGCTAGCGCGGCGAGCACGCGCGCTTCACGCGCCATCACCTCATTGGCCCCGGCGCGGGGCGTCAGGCTTGGCCGCCTCAGGACAAAGGTCAGTCCTCCCCGGACGAACCGGACGATAATGTTCTGTGTACCGCCGGAAAGCTGACTGACGGAACTGATCGGCCCCTCGCCAAGCCCTTTCGTATCCATCCACGCCTCTATCCTGGCGGTGTCGATGCCCGGTACCGGGGACTGTCCCATGATCATAGCCTTTGTTCAGAACCGCCGGGACAGATCACAGATAAGCTGTCACGGTGAGGCCGGGTCGATCTTGTCTGCTCATTCTCCGGAGAGGCCGAACTTCTGTGCCGATCGTTCCTTCCGTTTGTAGGCGATGTATTCCGGGAAAGGTGATCTTGCGGGCTCTACGCCCTTCAGTGCTTCGCGCGCGACAACGAGTTTGTGAACCTCGGTTGGACCGTCGGCGAGGCCGACATGGTAGCTGTTCACCAGGGCAGCCGTGAACGGCATCTGGGTCGACAGGCCGAGGGCGCCATGGAGGTGCAGAGCACGCGCAGAGATGTCATGGAGGATCTTCGGCATAATTGCCTTTACTGCCGATACGTTCTGCCGGATCGCTTTCCAGTCACGTCCCTGGTCAGCGAGCCAGGCCGTCTCCAGGACAAGGAGGCGGAACTGTCGCAGCTCAATCCAGCTGTCGGCGATCTTTTCCTGAACCATCTGCTTCTTCCAGAGCGGTTCGCCCTTGGTTTCGCGCGACTTCACGCGCTCGCACATCATGTCGTAGCACTTTGAGGCTTCCGCGATGGTCCGCATGGCGTGGTGCATCCGGCCGCCGCCGAGCCGGACCTGGGCCACGACGAATGCGTCTCCGCGTCCACCCAGCATGTTTTCCTTTGGGACCCGGACCTGGTTCCATCTTACGTGACCGTGGGTGCCTTCCGGCTCGCCGTGGAAGGTGTAATCGCGAATGATTTCGATACCCGGCGTTTCGGCCGGGACGATGAACATAGACATCCGCCTGTAGGGGTTTTCTTCGTCTGGCTCGGTCACTGCGGCAATGATGTAGAACGCCGCAAAGCGTGCATTCGACGCGAACCATTTCTCGCCGCTGATGATCCAGCTATCTCCGTCCTCAACAGCAGATGTGGTTACCATGGTGGGGTCAGAGCCGCCCTGCGGTTCGGTCAGCGAGAAACAGGAGACGATGTCGTTATTGAGCAGCGGCTTCAGGTACCGTTCCTTCTGTTCGGCAGTGCCGTAATGAGCAAGAATTTCGGAATTGCCTGTGTCGGGCGCCTGTGCGCCAAAGACGATCGGTCCAAACCGAGAGCGACCGAACTGCTCATTCATCAGCGCAAGCTTCAGCTGGCCGTAGCCAGGGCCTCCGAGCTCGGGTCCGAGGTGACAGGCCCAGAGCCTGCGCTTCTTGACTTCTTCCTGCAGCGGACGAACCAGCTTCTGGAAGAGCGGATCGTGGATATTCCACTGACTGCCCAGAACATCGTCAAGCGGCTCGACCTCCTCTCGGACAAATCTGGAAATCCAATCAATCTCGGTCTGAAAATCCGGGTCAGTCTGAAATGACCACATCGCTGAGTCCTCATTTAAAATCGTTTCCTGCAGTGTTCCTAGCAATATGAATAATGATCGTCGAATTTGATTTCTTTTGCTCAGTAAAAGGATCTGGTTATAAGTCTGCGACTGCTTGAAAGGAGAATAGTGTGGACCTGCATGCCGTGCCGCTTCGGGCTTTCCTCGCTGTTGCGGAAGCCCGGTCATTCACAAGGGCGGCCTCAGAGCTGAACATGTCGCAACCGGCCCTGTCGGCGAAAATCAGGGAGCTGGAGCGTCAGCTTGGGTTCGCGCTCCTGAACAGAACCAAACGGCATGTCGAACTGTCGCCGGAAGGGCGTTCGTTTCTTGCCCATGCTCGCAGGATGGTCCTGGAAACTGAATGGATGCATCAGAAAATCAGGGACATACGCAAGAATGCAGTCCGGATCGGCGTCCCCTACTATTCATCGGATATTTCAGCGCGTGTTCAGATAACGGATGATCTCATCATGCGCTTTGGTGCAGAAGGCGTTGCTGTTGTGGAAATGAGCCACGACCGGCTTTATCGCGCGCTCGCTTTTGAGGAGATTGATCTCGCCTTCGTGTTTGAGCCAGAAGAAAGATGGTTCGATTCGGCGATCACCCCGACAGCGGCGGCGGGCCTCATCGGCGAAGTTATCGAGAGCAGGGAGCTTGAGCTTGAAGTCCCCAGTTCAAGTTGGCTGTTTGGCAAGACCGTCGTGCAAAAGCCCGATCTGGAGGGCTGTTCGGTAGCCTCTATAAGCCGCGTTCACGGCGTTGCCCTTTCGGAAGGCATAGCCCGCTTTCTCGATACGTGGGGTGCGAAACAGTTCAAACTGCCAGAGTCGAACGCCCGGTCGACGCTGCGCCTTGCTCGCCGCTTCCGGGTCCCTGCTGTTTCGCTCGGCTGGTTTCACGCGGATCCGGAGCCGTGTGAAACCAGCCGTTCGATACCATTTGAGGGGGGAGGGATTGTGACACGCATGGTTGTTCGGCGCAGGTCAGAGCGGCTCAGGCCGCCCGCAGAGGCTTGCTGGACAACCCTGACGGGCCAGACCGAGTTTCCTGTCTGAGCGACAACCGTTTTCGTTCTGCAGTAAGGTAACGCTGTGACGCGCAGCGCGCCGAAGACGCGCCGTCTGCATGGTCGCCCCGCTGTCAGCCCCGCCGCTTATGCACTTTCCCGCCCGGTAGACGTCAATTGCTCTGGTGGCCGTCGCCAATCAAAGTGTTTCACTGCGCTTCCTGTTCGAGGCGTGCCTGGTCCCGGAGTTCGCGCCGCAGGATCTTTCCGGTTGTTGTCATCGGGAACGTGTCAACGAACCTGATTTCCCGCGGGTATTCATGCTTTGCCAGGCGGTCCCGGACCGATTGCCGGATCTCCTCGGCCAGCGTGTCGCTGGGAGTGTGGCCCGGCAGGAGCGAGACATAGGCACGGATGATTTCTGTGCGCTCAGGATGTGGCACACCAATAACCGCTGCCATGCTGACGGCGGGATGGCGAATGATGGCGTCCTCGATTTCCGTCGGTCCGATCCTGTAGCCAGAGCTTGTGATGACGTCGTCTGCGCGGCCATGGAACCAGTAAAAACCCTCCTCATCCGCGCGGGCGAGGTCGCCCGTGATCATCCAGTCGCCGGCGAACTTTTTCGCCGTCGCCTCCGGGGCCCGCCAGTACTCGAGCATCATCACCGGGTCGGGTCTTTTGAAGGCGAGATTTCCGACAGTTCCGACCGGCAACGCGTTACCATCGTCGTCAACAATGGCGGCCGTGTGGCCCGGCAGGGGCGTGCCCAGCGAACCGATCCGGTAATGGTTGAGTCCGCTGCAATTGCCCAGGGTCATGTTTGCCTCGGTCTGACCAAAGCCTTCATTGATGGTCGCCTCAAACATCTCCAGCATCGCGGCAAGCAGGTCCTTGCCGACCGCTTCGCTCCCGCTGATGATGCTTCGAAGACGGACATTCTCCTTTTTGATCAGCCGTGAATGAGGCTTGAGGAGCTTCATCATGGTCGGAGTCAGGAAGGCGTTCCTGATCTCGTGACGGCCCATCATCTGCATGGTCAGTTCCGGATCAAAGCCCGCCATTGGGAAGACGAGGATTGGGGTTCCGTAGTTCCACCCACACAGCAACGTATTGCCAAGACCGCCCATCCACGCCCAGTCGGCGGGTGACCACATCTTGTCGCCGGGCTGGGGGTAGAGGTCAAACAGGACTTCTGCTCCCGGAAGGTGGCCGAAGAGGACGCGGTGGCCGTGGAGCGTACCCTTGGGCCAGCCCGTCGTGCCTGATGTGTAGTTGATAAGGGCGGGGGTGTCGGGGGAGACCATCAGTGTAGTGAATTGGTCAGATGCCGTGTCGAGGGTCTCGTGGAAGGGGAGGGCGCCGCCTTCCGGCGTCCCATCAATGACGAAGACATGTTTCAGGCTGGGCGCGAGCGCCTTCGCCTCCAGGACTTTGGCGAGATTGGCCTGATCGGTCACGACGGCGCCGATCTCGGCATTGTTGAGCCGGTATTCGAGGCCATCGACCCCGAAGAGGATTGAGGTCGGCACCGAGATCATGCCCGCCTTCCAGCAGGCGACATGGGAGATTGCCGTCACCGGATGCTGTGGCAGCAGGACCATGACGCGCTCGCCCTCGTTTAGCCCCAGCCCTTTGAGGACGTTGGCAAACTGGTTGGCGCGCTTCTGGACTTCGCGGAAGGTATACGTACGGATTCCCGAGCCCAGATGATGGATCAGCGCGACCTTTTGAGGGTCATCTGCATGCCTGTCACAGATCTGATGCGCTATGTTGCAGCGCTGTGGCAGATCCCAGCGAAAGGTGTCGTAAATCTCAGAATAGGTTTTTGCAGGTTTGATCAGACGTTGCATGAAGTCGTTTCCAGTGAACTTGTTTTCAGGATGTTTTCTTGGGCGAGGCTGAAGATCGGCAGGTCGGAAAATCAGCGGCTCAGCAGGGTTTTTCCGTTCCGGATAACGGTGACATCCCGCTCTTCGATCCGCGCTTCGAAGGATACGGTGTTGCCGTCCTTCCAGAGATCGATGGCGAGTGTCTCGCCCGGATAGACAGGCGAAGAAAATCGCACCTCGTGATGCAGGATCCGCGCGGGATCGAAGTCGCAATACTCGGCAAGAACGGCGCGGCAGCAGATCGCGTAGCTGCACAGGCCGTGGAGGATCGGACGGGAAAAGCCTGCAGCTTTGGCAGTGTCCGGATCAGCGTGCAGCGGATTGAGATCCCCGGACAGCCGGTAAAGCAGTGCCTGGTTCGGCGTCGTTGTGATGCGGACTGTCCGGTCCGGTGCCCGCTCCGGTACCGCGTGGGGCCTGGGCTGGCCTTCGCGAGGTCCGTCAAATCCGCCCTCGGCGCGCGCAAAGCTCGTCATCCGGATCGTTGCAAGCGGGGCGGTTTCTCCCTCAAGGGTCATCACGGTTTCCTGGGAGAATACCGCGCCTTTCCCGGCCCCCTTGTCCCAGGCCCCGATCATGCGGCTCACAGTTGACGCGCGACCCTCCGGGGGAAAGGGACGATGCAGGCTAACAGCCTGCTCGCCGTGGAGGACATATCTGTAATCGATGCCGACATCGTCCATTGCGCTGCCATGGAAACCGACCAGGACGGGAAAGGTTGGGAAGGCTTTGAGGCCGGCTTCATAGACGAAGGCAAGTTCATGCCGGTTGAGCGGCGCGTGTCCCAGGCCGATACCGAGCGCATAAAGCATTTCGTCCTTTTCCGTCCAGGCATAGCTCGCCGTCTTCCTCAGGGACATGACGCGCTGATGCGTGATCCCGGGAAGAGATGGGTCTCTCAAGAACGTCACGGTGCTTCCCCTCCAATTTGCTCCGTCATTTCGATCGCGGAGTCTATTCTTTTGCCTAGAACGCAAACTGCAGAAAATCAAAACATTTGTATTACTGTTTGGCCTGCGTCGGGTGGGGATGTTTGAATGGCTGTCCACCCCGATCTCATTTTCCGGCATTCGCAAAGGACAGGCGCGCAAGCTGGCGCCCTTGCTCGCACTCGCCGCGACATATCCCTCGAGCGAGGTGGGCCAGAGATGATTTCCCATCATATGGGATAGTGTGCGATCGCGTCTTTCCGTGTGTGTAGCCAGATGAAGGGGATCGTTCTACGCTCTTCCTCTACGGAGATCGGCGGTGCCGGGTTGCCCGCGTATCGCCTTCTGGAAGCTGTTTGCGGTGCTTGCGCTGTTCTGATTTTGTTTAGCGCTAAGCATCTGAGGGGTGCACGGAGTTTCGTGCGCGGCGGTTTTTTTTGATGTCCGTGAGCCCGGATCGCTGCCTCCCGGCAATCCGGGCCGATACCTGGCGCCCGCTCTGTTCAAACAGAAATTGTTACCGGCGGGCGCCACTTTTTGCTTTTCGGCGGGCTGGCGGAAATGATCACCCGGAGGGTTAGGATGCCCTGAGAGGGGTACGCGGCCGCATTGACCCCAATAAAAATGAATGTATTAAATTGGGCGAAAATAAAAACAGGCGCGCAGGTGCTCGGCCAACCCCGGCGGTAACATGTGGACGCTGGGTCGGGGCCGACACGCATTCGCCAGACTTTTGAGGGAGTGGCATGAAGCTGTCGGGCAAGGTTGCATTGATCACCGGGGTCAGCCCCAATATAGGCGGCGGAATTGCCGAGGAACTCTGGGCTGCAGGTGCCAGTATCGTTGCCGTTGATGCGAATGCGGACAATGCCAATGACTGCGCCAACTATATCAACGCCAAGGGCGGCAGGGCTTTGGCCATCAAGTGTGATGTCACCGATGAGGCGCAGGTTGCGCGGTCGGTCGACGATGCTGTGAAGCAGTTCGGCAGTGTCGATATTCTGGTGAACAATGCCGCCTTCTTTAATCAGAAGGGTATTCTCGACATGAGCTATGCCGAGTGGCAGGCGCAGACGGGCGTAATCCTTGATGGCGCCTTCCTGTTCACCCGGCGCGTTGCGCAGGCGATGATAGGGGCTGCCAGGCCGGGGTGTATAATCAATATCATTTCCACGGCGGGACATCAGGGCCAGCCAGGCAATGTCGCCTACTCCACATCCAAAATGGGCCTGATAAACTTCACCAACTCGGTTGCGATGGAGCTCGCCAGCAAAGGCATACGCGTCAATTCGCTGACGCCGACAGCCACAGACCCGGGTGAATCGTTCGAGCGGGCGCGGCGTTGGGGGCGGAACGTATCGGAGGATCCGAACCTCAGGGTGCTGATGGCGAAGTTTTCCGATCATGTCCCCATGCAAAAGCTGCCAAAACCGAGTGACTACGGCAAGGCGGCTGTATTCCTCGCGTCGGACGATGCGGCCATGATTACGGGTACGGATCTGCGGGTCGACGCCGGTGCCGTCTCGAAATACTGGGCCTGGGACCCAGCCTCCGGAGTACGCTGAAAGGCGCATCTCGCCGGACGCGCAATTTGAGCTGGCGCGCGACGGAGGGGGTGAGCGCGATCCTCCCACAGTGTAAGAAAAAAACAATCGTTTTATACAGGCGAACTATTGTCGGCCAAAGTCCTCCCAAGTATGAGATTGAGCATCATAAAAAAGTAAAATTTGATCTTCTTGGGAGGAAGGCAAAAGATGAGGAAAATCAAAAGAATTTCGATCCAGAGGTCGGCCGTGTCGGTGCTGGCCCTGGGTGTTCTGATGTCCGGTTTCGTTGCGGTCGGGCAGGAGGTCGAAGATGGCGCCGAGACCAATGCGCAAGTCGATCAGCCCGAAGACGATATCAAGAAGCTCAATGTCGTCTATGTAACAGCACGTAAGCGGGATGAGCGTGAGATCGACGTTCCGGTTGCGATTTCGGCGCTTCCGGCGATCGAGCTGGAACAGCGCGGCCTCTCGAACCTCACGGAAATCTCAACAGCGATTCCTGAGCTCCGGATCTCTGAAAACACCATTGGGTATGGTGGCAATCTTACCATGCGTGGTATTTCGAGTGCCACGTCGACGGCGTCTGTAGATCAGGCTGTTACAGTCAATGTGGACGGCGTGCCGGTTTCCTACGCTGGCATAATCAAGCTCGGCCAGTTCGATCTCGGCCAGGTTGAAGTCCTGAAGGGGCCGCAGGCCTTGTTCTTCGGCAAGAATGCCACAGCCGGTATTGTGTCGCTCACATCGGCGGCGCCTACGGACTATCTCGATTACCGCCTGCGGGGTGAGTATGAGTTCGAAGCTGAGCAGTACGCGGGTGAAGCTTATGTGTCAGGCCCCCTTTCTGAGGGGGTGCGGGGCCGTCTTGCTGTGCGTTACTCCGACAGCGAAGGCTGGCTGACCAATCAACTGCCTGATCCGGCCACCGTTCCCGGTACCGTCCTGACCCCGGATCGGAAGGGCCCCGGGGCCGAAGAGTTCCTTGCGAAAGGCAGCCTCTATATCGAGCCCAGCACCGACTTCCTGCTGAAGCTGATCGGTGGTTATTCCGACACGGAAACGAACGGGAACTACCTTCAGTCGCAGCGCATATTCTGTCCCAATGGGGTTGCGCAGGGGCCGTTCGGGTATGCCGGGCAGGATTGCAAGACCAACAATGTGTCCACCAATGGAGGCATGCCCGCTGCCTGGGCTGCGTTTGACAGCCGGTTCCCGACGGACAACCAACCCTATACGCGTACGAAGCAGCATGTGCTCGTGGCCGACGCGGATTATCAGCTTTCCCCGGATCTGGAATTTAACTCGATCACGGGGTTCTATAACGTCAATCTGGACGCGTCGGATCACGTTTCGAATGGTGCGATTCCCTTCGTAGGGTTCGCGACCAGCATCGAGAAGACGACCTATTCGCAGGAATTCCGCCTCTCGAACAATGCCAGCGACCGGTTCAACTGGATGCTGGGCGTCTTCCTGCAGGACGACCAATATGTCGAAGACCAGTCAACGATTATCGGTGCCCTTCTTCCGAAAGCGGACTTCCGTATAACGGGCGACACGATTTCGCCCTTCGCACAGCTCGGCTTTGACATTACTGACAAGCTGACGCTAACGGGCGGTGTTCGCTATACGGACGAAACAAAGCAGCAGCAGATCGGATCGGGCCAGTTTGACGGGCTTTACCCCGAGGAGCTGAACTTTGAGAACTGGTCTCCAGAAGCAACTTTATCTTACGCTCTGACGCCGAACGCGAATGTTTACGTCGCTTACAAGCAAGCCTATAAATCCGGCGGGTTCCAGACCGAGCACGTCGCCATTCCAGGTGCGCTGGCCGCTGGCACTGTTATCGACAATTCGTTCAGGGAAGAGCAGGCTGAGGGGTTCGAGATCGGTGCAAAAGCCTATCTCCTTGACCAGAGCCTGCGCGTATCTGCGGCTGCTTACCAATTCGAATACACTGACCTGCAGCTCAGCAGCTTCGACTCCGTGCTTGTTGCCAACATCATAAGCAATGTGGGTGCGGCCACGAGCGAAGGGGTCGAATTCGACTTCGACTATCGGCCGCCGGCGTTCGAAGGCTTCTCATTGAACGGCGCGGTGGCGTACAATAACGCAACTTTCGATGAGTATGCGCCAGCCTGCTACAACGGCCAGACTGCTGCATTGGGCTGCGATATTGCAACCGATACCAATGACGTTTCGGGCGAGCGTCTCCCGCGCGCTCCGGAATGGAGCGCAACACTGGCAGGCGCCTATGAAGGCTCACTTACCACAGCGCTCGACTACCGTATCAATGCCGGGGTCCAGTATAGCGGCGCATATGAAGGCAACTCTGATGTGATCCCGAATTCCGGTCAGGATAGCTATATCTCAGTGGATGCCGGCATTGCCATTGCAGACAAGGATAAGGTCTGGGAGCTGGCCCTTATCGGCCGCAACCTCGCGGACGAATACTGGGTGGCGAGTACCTACCAGGTGCCGGTGACTGGCAGCGACCTGGCACTTTCCGATATAGCCGGGACGGTCAATCGTGGCCGGCAGGTCATGCTGCGTCTGACCTATCATCCGCAGTAAGGCGGCTGCGGTCACAGAGCGAATAAATGGCGCCGGGGCAGACACATCGCCTGCTCCGGCGCCTTTTTTTTTAGCCGGTCACAATAAGTCAGAACAAGGACGAACAAGGATGAAAGCTGCGGTTCTGGAAGCGCGCGGGGCTGCGGGTCTCAAAATCATGACGGTCCCGGATCCTGAAAGGAAGCCGGGGGAGGCGATCATGAAAGTCCGTGCCAGCTCGCTCAATCGTGTCGACGCCTATATGCGCGACAACGGCCGCGGGATTACGCATGAACTGCCGATCATTCTGGGCGTCGACGGCGTGGGAGAAATTCTTGAGAGCGAACCGGGGAGTGGCCTGAAACCCGGACAGCGGGTGATGCTGTTCGCTTCCAGTTTCTGCCAGAAATGCCGTTACTGCCTTGCGGGCGAACAGCCGCTGTGCCTGGACGTCAAGATCGCCGGCGAGCATCGCAATGGCAGCTTCGCCGAGTATATCGCGATGCCCGCGCGCTGTTTTCTTCCCTTGCCGGACGAGATCAGTTTCGAAGATGCGGGCGTCCTGCCGGCGGCCTACACCACGGCGTATCGCATGCTCTTCGGAAAGCGGGCGCTGAAGCCAGGCGACAGCGTGCTCATCGTGGGTGCCGGGGGAGGTGTGTCAGCTGCCTGTATCCAGCTGGCAAAACATATCGGCGCACGCGTTCTGGTGACATCCTCAAGTGCGGAGAAGCTTCGTCAGGCCGAGGCGATCGGGGCAGATGCCGGGGTCAACTACAGGACTGAGCCTGTGAGCCAGCGCGTAATGGAGCTGACGGATGGCTATGGGGTGGATATGGTGATCGACAGTGTGGGGGAGGCCAGCTGGGGAGAATCGCTGCGGTCCCTGCGGCGCGGCGGCTGCATCATTACCTGCGGGGCGACGACAGGCGGAAATCCGCCGGTGGAGCTTCAGCGGATGTTCATACGCCAGCTTGAGCTCTATGGCTCCACCGGGGGCAATTTCGATGAGGCGCGCCGCTTGCTTTCGCTGGTAGCCAATACCGGTCTGAAGCCGGTCATCGACAGCCGGTTTGATCTCGATCATATTTCACAGGGCTACGACCGGCTCGAAGCGCCCGAGCGCTTTGGCAAGGTCTCGATCGTGACGTAAGCGCCGGGGGCTGGCGCATCACCGGCTAGATGCGCTTTGCCTCTTTCCAGTACGCGTCGCGCAACAGCCGCTTGTAGAGCTTGCCGGTCGGCAGACGGGGCAGTTCCTCCATGAAGTCGATCTGGCGGGGAAGCTTTATCCGGCCAAGGTGGGCGAGGACGTGCGCCTTGATGTCTGCAGCAAGTTCCTCACCGGCATCAGCCATGTCGAGGGGTTGCACAACGGCCACCAGACGCTCACCGAGATCGGCGTCCGGGGCACCGATCACGGCAACATCCGCGACGCGAGGATGTGTAACGATCACGTCCTCGATTTCCTGAGGATAGATGTTCACGCCCCCCGAAATGATCATGAAGCTTTTCCGGTCGGTCAGATACAGGTAGCCCTCCTCGTCAAGCCAGCCGATGTCCCCGAGCGTGCTCCATCCTTTCTCATTGTAGGAGCTCGCGGTTTTGGCATCGTCCTTATGGTACTGGAACTGACTGCCGCCCTCAAACCAGATAAGCCCTTCCTGGCGCGCCGGAAGCGCGTCACCGTCTTCCGACAGGATGTGAACCGTCCCGAATTTAGCCTGGCCAACCGACCCCTTGTGCGTGAGCCACTCTTCCGGCGTGATGGCCGTCAGTCCGTTGAATTCGGTTCCGGCGTAATACTCATGAATAATCGGCCCCCACCATGCGATCATCTGCTCCTTGATCGCTACGGGGCAGGGCGCAGCAGCATGGATTGCAATCCGGTGGGAGGACAGATCGTAGTGTGATCTGTCGTTCTCGGGCATTTTCAGCATCCGGATGAAATGCGTGGGTACCCACTGTGAATGCGTGACCTGTTCACGCTCAATCAGTTCGAGTGCGTACGCGGCGTCGAATTTCTCCATCACGATGACGGTCCCGCCGAGCTTGATCGCGCTGAGGCTCCAGCGAAGCGGGGCGGCGTGGTAAAGTGGCGCCGGGGAGAGATAAACCATTCCAGGTTCGAAACCGAAGCGGTTAATACCCAGGTCTGTCAACGCATCCAGTTCGGTGATGGCGATATCCGGGAGCGCGAACTTTACCCCTTTCGGGCGCCCGGTAGTTCCGGAAGAATAAAGCATGGGCGCGCCCATGCTCTCGTCCGCAATCGGCGTTCCTGGCTGTTTGTCCCTTTCGGCGACATAGTCACGCGCGCCCTTGGCAGAACCATCGACGGCAAACACGATCAGCCCGGGACACATCGCTGCAATCTCAAGCGCTGCAGGGAGCGTCCTGTTGCAGGCAAAGAGGATCCTGGCATCGGAATCGCCAACGATATATCCGGCCTCTTTTGCCGACAGGTGGGTTGAAATCCCCGTAAAATAAAGGCCCGACCGTTCTGCACTGAGCGCGATCTCGAAATAGCTCGGATGGTTTTCGAGGAGGATGGCAATGACGTCACCCCGGCGCAGGCCGCATTTTCGCAGGAGGTGCGCGCCCTGATTGGAGCGGCTTTCAAGCTGCGAGAAGGTAACGGTCTCACCGCTCGGCATCATCTTGTAAGCGGTCCTGCCGGGAGTTTTTTGCGCGTGATTGTGAACGTGAAGAAGCATGCCGGTTGCGTCGCTTTCAGGGTGGTTCGGATACAGAATAAAACAATTATTTTAGTTCAATGTAAAGCGTGCCTCAGCTAATCCGTAGGCGCCCGGTGACGCCTCCGTCATGGAACTGCCGTCCCTGTTGCGGGGCCGTTCCGGCGATTTGTGCCTTACGTACTGCCAGCAAGCCGCTGTGTCAGAACACAGCTACAGCGAACCGGACCGGAAGTTTTCAAACCATTTCAGAGCCTGAGCGTCGCGCAGCATCTGGGGGTCAGCAACATCTGAGAGTGCGGCGCCTTCCAGGAGCCGCCTGACCGGCACCTCAAGCCGCTTTCCGGTGAGTGTATACGGAATGGCGGGAACTTCCACGATCCGGTCCGGGACGTGGCGGGGGCTCGTTTCGCGCTTCAGGGCGTTGCAGACGGCCGCCGAGAGCTCAGGGCTCAAGGTCCTGCTTTCACGCATCTGAACGAAGAGGATGATCTGGTCGGATACACAGACGACGAGCGAGTCGTCTATCTCAGGCATTGTTTCGAGTGTGCGATAGATCTCTGCCGTCCCGATCCGGATCCCGTTCCTGTTCAGCGTCGCGTCGGATCGTCCGAATACATATATTCCGTGCCGGTCATTGATCAGGCACAGATCGCCCTGCTGCCAGGTTCCGGGAAAGCCGCTGAAATAGCTGTCGTGATAACGCTGGTTTTCAGGATCGTTCCAGAAACCGATTGGCATCGACGGGAAGGGAGACCGGATGACAAGTTCGCCGGTCTGGTTTCGCAGGCTCTCGCCGCCGGGTGAAAAGCAGTCGACATGGATACCCAGTGCCGGCCCCTGTATTTCGCCGGCAAAAACCGGCGCGATAGCGATCCCACCGGCAATGGTGCCGCACAGGTCCGTGCCGCCGACCTGGGAGGTGACCCAGAGATCTTCTTTGACGTTCTCGTGGAACCAGCAGAAAGTTTCCGGTGTGGAGGGCGCGCCGCCCAGGACGATCATCTGCAGGCGTTCGATGTCAAATCGTTCGGCAGGCACAAGATTCGAGGACGCCATTTTCTGGACGAGGCCGGGGCTCATACCCAGCGCCGATACGCCTGCTTTTTCAGTTATGCGCCAGAGTGCAGCGGCATCGGGATAAACCGGACTGCCGTCATAGATGACGATGTTGCATCCTGTGAGCAGCGTGCAGATCAGTGAGTTCCAGACCATCCAGCTGGTGGTCGTATAGAAGAAGATCGTGGAGTCCGGTCCGAGCTCTGCGGAGAAATGTTCCGACTTCAGATGTTCCAGCAGGATGCCGACATGACTGTGAACGATGGCTTTAGGCAGCCCTGTCGTGCCTGAGGAGAACAGGATCCAGAGAGGGTGGTCATGAGCGACCTGTTCATAGGCGAACCCGCGGGCGGACCCGTCTGACTGCGCCATCAGCGTATCCCAATTGTGGGATCTGATCGGCGAGGGCGCCGGCATCTCGGCGCCAGGCGAGGTGACATAGACGACATGTTCAAGACTTGGGATCGACCTCAGAACGGTGTCGATGTTTTCGCGCTTATCCTTCTCTGACCCGTTGAAACGATAGGAGGGCGCCGCGAAGATCAGCTTGGGATCGAGCTGCCCGAAACGGTCAATCACTGTCTTGGCGCCGAACTCCGGGGAAGCCGATGAGAATACGGCGCCGATTGCGGCAGATGCAAGCTGCGCGACGATGGCTTCAGACCTGTTGGGCAGATAACAGATCACGCGATCGCCGGATTTGATACCAAGAGACCGCATGGCCGTGGCGATGCGCCGAACAGACGCTCCAAGTTCTGACCACGAGATTTCCCGCATCGGTGCGTCTTCTGAGAAAGCAAAGATCGCGGTCTTCTCAGGCGTGGTGATCTCGTGACGGAGAATGTTCTGGGCGAAGTTCAGCCGTGAGCCTTCAAACCAGATCGCGCCGGGCATATCGTGCGTTGATACAACGCGATCATACCGCTTTTCGGCTTCGACGCCAAAGTGATCCCAGATGGCAGACCAGAAGCCCTCCAGGTCCGATACGGACCAGCTCCAGAGGTCGGCATAGGTGGAAAACTCAAGATTTCGCTCCTGTTCCAGCCAGGCAAGGAAGCGCATCAGGTTGGAATTCCGGATCCGGCTGCCGGACGGCGCCCACAGGTAGTCACCCCAGTCGGGGGGGGATGAGACAGGGCCTTTAGGCGTCTGATCGAGGGCAACGGAGCCATTTATGCGCGGCTTCATGATGCTGATTTCTCCCTTGGAACGCGACTGTTGACAGTTTCTTTTGCGGTCAGGTTATCCGGGGAAGTTTGCCATCGTAAAGGTATTACCATTGGGCGGGCCCGGCCATGCCGTGCCGCTCAGGCTGAAATTTCGCACAATGTGGGAATTATCGGAGCAGGAGGGGTCAGTTTGGGCTTCTGCCCTGTCGAACTAGCCTTTCGATTTCCAGCATGACGTCCTGGCTGTGATGGCCGGGCCATTCATGCCCGCCGCGGTGCGTGATCCATTTCAGGCAGGTGCCCGCTGCCGTCAGCGTCCCGACGCTTGCCCTGGCGCTTTCAAATGGAATGACCGGATCGCTTTCGCCGTGCACCCAGATAACCGGGACGCCCTGGTGACGGGGTCCCGGGGGAAATTCTTCGATCAGGTGAGGCATCACTCTTGCGGAAGCGGCGATGCACAACTGCATGCTTTCGGGGCGTTGCAGGTAGAGGTGGACGGCCATGACGCCGCCCTGACCAAATCCGAACAGTATGCGCGGCAGGCGCGGCGCGAGTGTATCGACGAAGTCTGAGATGATCTGGCGGCTGAAAGATTCCTGCGCGAGGTCAGGCCTGGGCGGTCCTGCCGCCCCGGCGATGTCAATGTTAAACCAGGCATACCCTGCATCGGACGCGGGTCCGAAAGGAAAGGGGGCCTGCAGGGCCAGGACGCGCACGCCCGGCGGAATGGCCCCCTTCAGCTGCTCAAACACAATATCTTCAGTCTGGCCAAGTCCATGAAGGATCACCGCATTTGCGATCGCCTCTTCCTCGGATGGGCCGTGGACGGTGCAGATGAGTTTGAAATTCCGGCTCATTTGGCGAAATCGATAACGATTTTTCCGAAGTGCTGGCCGCTCGCGAGATGGCGGATGGCCTCCGGGGCGTCGTCAAATGCGAAGACCTTGTCGATCACGGGTTTCAGGCCATGTGCCGAGATGGCGGCGTTCATGTCTTCAAACTGCGCGCGGCTGCCGACCGAAATACCTTTCAGGTGCAGGTTCTTGCCAAAGATAGCCGGCATGAGGAGCTCCTGCGAACGTCCGCCAAGCACGCCGATGATGACGATCCGGGCGCCGACAGCCGCGGCAGTCAGCGACTGGTTGATGGTCCCGCCACCGCCGACTTCCACGATGATATCGGCGCCAGCGCCGCGGGTGATTTCCAGGACGGCCTTGCCCCAGTCGGGGGTATCGCTGTAATTGATCGTGGCGTCTGCGCCGAGCTGGCGCGCCCGTTCAAGCTTTTCGTCCGAAGACGACGTAACGATAATCCGGGCGCCGAGCATTTCGCCGATGAGCAGCGCAAAGATGGATACGCCGCCCGTTCCCTGAACCAGGACCCAGTCATCGGGCTGGAGGTTGCCTTCATCGACGAGAGCGCGCCAGGCTGTGAGGCCGGCGCAGGGCAGGGTTGCCGCTTCCAGGTAGGACAGGGTGTCACTGAACCGCGATGCGGCGTCCTGCCGGGTCACGATGTATTCCTGAAGCACACCGGGCGCGGTGGCCGAGCCGAGCGAGACAGACCGGTCAGCCCTTCGGACCGGGCCGGCCTGCCAGTTTGGGAAAAAGCTCGGGCAGACCCGGTCCCCCAGGCTGAACCGATCCACGCGAGCGCCGATTTTCACGATCTCTCCAGCGGCGTCCGAGAGGGGAATCTGGGGGAGGGCGCCAAACGGGGTCTTGTTCTCGATCGTCACGAGATCGCGGTAATTGACTGAAGCGGCGTGGAGCTTGATCAGGATTTCTTCGGGCGCGAGCGCGGAGGGTATTTCCCGCTCGACCCGGCGCATATTGTCGATGCCCCAGGCGTCCTGCACTTCCCATACTTTCATCGCAATTCCCTCTGTACACTTTTGATGGACCGACCCAATCAAAACATACGTTTTACATTTGGCTGGCGAGAACACAAGTGTGTTCGGGGGAATGCGTACCGGATGATCTGCGGCCGGGTCTGTAACGGCAAACAGGTTCAGCGCTTCATGACTGTCTTGACCGGAGTTGAAAGAACGGTTCCGAACAGGGCGTCGAGACCTGCATTCGTCCTGGCTGCTTCGCGCTGGATCCAGTCTGTCAGAGTCTCCGTCCCGGGATGTTTTTTTCGCCCCGCGCGGATGTAAAGGTAGTGCGGCAGCTGCACGTCTATACAGGTCTGGGAAGCCGGCACCAGCGAGCCTGCGGCAAGGTCGTCGGCCACAAAGAACAGAAGCCCGAGCGCAACGCCTGCACCGCGCCTTGCGGCCTGGTAGGTAAGGCTGAGGCTGTCGAATTCCAGCCCGCGCTCGAAGACAGGCGGCGGAAGGCCGATGGCCTCATAGAATGTTTCCCAGAATGGAATTTCCCGGCGCGTGAAGAGCAGGGGCGCCGGATTGTCTCCCGTCAGAATATTACGGGTCGTATCCGTTTTCAGAGCCGGCGTCACAACAGGTGTAAAGAGGGTCGGAAAAAGCTCGAACTGGCGAATACCGCTTTCGACAATGGTTTGCGCCGTGACCGCGGCGTCCAGAGGGTCCACGGCAAAACTGATATCATTGAATGCCTGTTTCAGCTGTAATGACAGATCTGGATGAGACTGGCGGAATTCTCCGAGCCGGGGTGTCAGCCAGTCGGTTGCCATGCTCGTGAACGTGCGCAGGCGGATCGGGCGGGCGGCGCCGGTGTCGACGTCCCGGCAGGCGGCGTCTATCGTGTCGAAGGCCGTGGCGATGGCCGTGTGAAGCGGCTTACCCCATTGTGTGAGGTCGACGCCATTATGGTGGCGTTCGAAGAGTTCGCAGGCAAAATAGGCTTCAAGGATCGACACGTGCCGGCTCACGGCGCCGACGGAAACGCGCAGCTCGCGCGCGGCAGCACTCAGGCTGCCGGTCCGGCCGGTTGCTTCAAACGCTCTGAGGGCGTTCAGGGGAGGCAGGTTATACCGCATCCGGACCTTTCCAGAAATCTGAAGCCCTACTTGTGCAGATTATGACTCGAATGACAATGTGCCGATTGGTAATGCGATTGTTTTAAAAGGAATGGGCGATATGAAGACTTCGCTGCAGGGGAAGCTCGCGATTGTCACAGGCGGCGCCGGAGGGATGGGCCGTTCGCATGCCCTCCGCCTCGCCGAGCTTGGCGCCAATGTTGCAATCATCGACATCGATCTGAAAGTTGCCGCCCGGTATGGAGAAACCCTGTCAGCTGCCAGCGTCCGTGACGAGATCCTGAATCTCGGCCGGGACAGTATCGCCATTGAAGCCGATCTGTCTGACCGGAAAGCAGCATTCGACGCGGTGCATCAGATCGAGCGTCATTTCGGCCGTATTGATATCCTCGTCAACAATGCCGGCGGCGCGATCACGCCGATCGGTTCCAGTTCGGCATCGATGGCGAGCGAGGAGGACCGGAACACATTGTTTGCCGCCAATTTCCATACGGCCGTGAACATGTGCCAGGCTTGCGTCCCCGCCCTGATCAAGGAGGGCGGGGTCATCGTCAATATCTCCACGGTCGGCGTGTGCCTGGACGACGCCGCAGCCCGCTTCGCCATGTATTCCGCGTCGAAGGCGGCCGTCGAGAAATACACCAGGTCGCTTGCCGTCGAACTCGGCCCGAAGCAGGTTCGGGTCAACTGCATCGCTCCGGGCCTTATCGCGACACCGCGCGTCGCCAGCCAGGCAGCCGCGCGCAATCTTGCAACGGGCGGGCAGGCCGATGCGATCCCGCTCAGGCGCCTCGGCCAGGCCAGCGATATCACCGGCGTCGTCGAGTTTCTCGTGAGCGACCTCGCCAGCTACGTTACAGGTGAGTGCATCCGCGTATCTGGCGGGCTCCAGCTTCAGACCCGGACATAACCCGGCAATCAAAGGACGAAGAGATGATTCAGATACTTCCGGACGCACACAGGGACTCCATTCGCATCGCACAGCAGTGGATTCGCGGAGACGAGTTGAAGGACAAGAACCTCAAGCTCGAGGTCGTTGCTGACGATATGGTTCTCGAGATTCCGTTCAGTGAGAGCGGGAAGACGGAAGAGGGGCATTTCCGGCGTTATGTTGGCCGCAATGAGATCATAGGGTTCATTGACGTGGCATTCGCCGCAGAGAAGTCCGTAAAGGCCATCGATCCGGAGTACATTGTGTCGTGGGATGCGCGCACCGTGTTTGTGGAAGTGCGCGGGCAGGTCGAGATGACTGACGGGAAGGACTACCGGAATCGCTATGTCTTGCGGTTTGACATAGAGGGCGGGAAGATTGTTGCCCTGAAGGAGTTCTACAATCCGATCGTTTCGGCGGTGGCGTTCGGGCGCGAGATTGCAGGACAGGTCAGGCTGAACCATGTCTGACGCGGCATCCCGGTTGGCGTTCGGGGGCGACGTCGCCCTCGTGACCGGTGCGGCCAGCGGACTTGGCCTCAGCCATGCCCGGGCCCTGGCAGAACGCGGCGCGCGGGTCATGCTAAATGACATTGTAAAGCCCGGCCCCAACAAGCTGTCGGCTGAAGAAGCGGCTGCCCAGCTCCGCTCTGAGGGTTTTCAGGCCGAGGCTGTCACCGCAAGCGTCGCCATTGAAGCTGAAGCGGAAGGCGCCGTTGAGGCCACCGTTCGGAAATGGGGCAGCATAGAAATTCTGGTCAACAATGCGGGCAATGGTATCGCGGGCAAGGTCCAGGATATCGAAACCAGCGATCTCACCAGAGTGCTGGATGTCCATCTTTTCGGCATGTTCTGGACCAGCCGCTGCGCGCTGCGCCATATGCGCAAGGCAGGGTATGGGCGGATCATTAATACCGCTTCGGCTGTCGGGGCCTTTGGTGCCGCTGAAGCGGCGCCCTATGTCATCGCAAAAGCGGCCGTTCTTGGCCTTTCCAGAGCGACGTCTCTCGACAATCGCGATTGCGATATCCGCGTGAACACGCTCTGCCCGGTCGCTGAAACGCCGCTGGCGCAAAGCTATTTCGACAAGCATCCGGAGCTCGATACTTCCCGGCTGACATCGCAGGCCGTTTCGCCCGTCGTCGTCTACCTGTCACACCGACGCTGCGAGCTGAGCGGCGAAGTGCTGAGCGTGGCTGGCGGCCGTGTTGCGCGCATCTTTTCGGCGACGGCGCCGGGGATGACCCATGCCGACCTTTCGGCTGAGATCGTGGAAGCGAATCTTGAAAGAATTCTCAGCACCGAAGGTTACACAATCCCCGCCAGTTCAATCGATCAGTATGCGCTCCAGCCGAAAGGCAGGTAGGGTTTACCCCGCCTGCTGTCCGGCCCGCAGCATAGGGGTCTTCAATGGCCGGTCGCGAGCTCTGCGAGGGACTGCGGGTCTGAGGGCAGGCCGTTTCCGGTCCACACGATGTGCAGGTCCGGGCGCACGAGCAGGTAGCGGCAGCCATAGACCATCCGCACGTGTTCTTCATTGCGGCTGAGGATGCGCAGAGGGGCGCTGAGCGTATCGAAGGCCGCTTTGACCGCCGAAGCATCCGCCATGCCCGTAAGGTCGACAAATGTGTAGTCCGCGCCCAGCACGTCCTGCATCGCTGCCCGGTCCTTAAGCCAGATATGCGGGATGCGTGCACCTGGCTCCGTAGTCGGAAGGTAACGCACAGTTTCCCAGCTGGTCTCGGCATCGGCCTCAGATGCGATGAGGGGGGAGCCGGCATAGGTATAGTTCTGTTCTGCGCCGACCATCTCGTGGACACGGCGATGGTGACGGTTGGCAAGCTGGGCGGCCCTGCGCTGCTGATCCAGGCCTTCCTCTGTGTCCTGATCGACGGCGTCGGTAAGGTTTGCGCGCCAGAGGCCCAGGCCCTGGGCTGCCCAGCCGGAAGCCTCCACATTTTTCTGTCCCACGGGGCGCCTCTCGATCTCGTAGCTTTCGAGCAGGCCCGGGCCACCCCAGCCATGGACGGTGCCTGCAAGTTTCCATGCAAGATCGAGCGCATCGCCGACACCGGAGTTCATTCCGAGGCCGCCCGTGGGGATCACGAGGTGCGCGGCGTCTCCTGCCAGGAATACCCGGCCTTCGCGATACTTCTCAGCCAGGAGCAGGTGGAGGGTCCAGTTGCTGACATTGAGAATCTCGTAATCGAATTCAATGCCCGGGCCGATTTTCCTGCGGATCCATTCGTCGAGGTCGGTATCGTCAGGAATGTCGGAATTGAGGGTGAATTCCTTTCGATCTCCCTGAACGATGATTGCAGACCCCTCCGGGTCCGTAAAATAGTAATGGCGGCCCTTACCCATCGGAATGCGGTCGTAGAGTGTTTCCGAGCGGAAGCAGATCTGCTTCATCCTGCGCAGGCTGCCCTGGCCTTCCAGCCTGATGCCAAGTGACTTGCGCACGGTGCTGCCGCCGCCATCGCAACCCGCAAGGAAGCTGCACCGGACCTCCTCCTGTCCGCCATCGGACGGCTTCAGCGTCACCGTGACGGCTTCTGCATCCTGCGCCAGGGCGGTCAGTTCGCATCCGTATCTCACCGTTACATTGGGGGTATTCTCGGCAACCGATTTCAGCAGGGGCTCAAGCCGGTTTTGCGAGACAAGCTGGTAGGGTTCGAGTGGCTGGGAGTGATCGGTTGCCGCCTCGATGCGTTCGCGCATGGTGGCAACGGACGGATAGTGCTGCTTCAGCAACGGAGCCTCAGACAGCGAACGCACAATGAAGATGTCCATTGAGGCGTCAGCAGGGTAACCCAGCGCCCGAACGTCCTCTGCGATGCCAAGGCGCCGGTAGAATTCCATTGTGCGGGAGTTGGACCGGTCCATTTTCGGCCAGGGGCCAGTTGAGGGGTTGCGTTCGACGATCAGCGTCCGGACGCCGCGCCGCCCGAGGTCGATTGCCATCGTCAGTCCGACCGGGCCAGCGCCTGCGATGACGACATCAAATTGTGGTTTTACCTGGCTCATGCGATTTCCCTCGAACTGATCTGAACCGACTCTACGTGTGCGGCAGGGCGGCGGAACTGACAGAAGCGAGGATGCGGCTTTCCAGAAAAGTGAAGCCCGTTTGGCTGATTATGGCATTGCGGGAGAGACCCTGCGGCCTACGGTCAATCAGGCTGGCATTGGCCAGCTTGATAGACCTTCCGGGAGGCACCGAATGCTCAGGGAAACTGGCGAACTACCTACCGAAACAGACGTTCTCGTGCTGGGGGCGGGTATGGCAGGACACTGCGCGGCCCTTGCCGCGGCCGATGCGGGCGCGCGTGTCCTGCTTCTTGAGAAATCCTCGCAGGCAGGGGGCAGCTCGGCCATCGCGGGTGGTGGCTTTGCCTTTTGTGGAACAGACGAGCAGAAAGCGGCGAATGTCAGCGATTCGATCGAGGCTTTCCGCGATGCGCTGCTGCGCTCGGGGAAGGGGCGCAATAATCGTGACCTTGTCGAACTGTTTCTCGCAAAACAGCTGGATGCGTACAGCTTCCTCAGGTCGCAAGGTATCAGATTCGAGCTGTTCATGTCTCCGCCACCAGATATGCCGAGAGCTCATATGACCGGAACCGGCCGGGCCGTAACGCAGCTTCACATGAGGGTTCTGGCCCATCCGGGCATCCGCTTTGTCAGCAAGTCTGCCGGCGTGCGCCTTGTGCGTAATCCCGACACGGAGCGTGTGGAAGCGTGCCAGGTCATGTTCGGGGATCGTGCCGTCGAGATTTCTGCTCACAAAGGCGTGGTCCTGGCTACCGGCGGCTTTTCCCGTAACGCGGACCTCCTGAGCATCTACGCGCCAGAACTTGCAGCGGGGGTAAAACATGGCGGTGTTGCCAACACGGGCGACGGTCTGATCATGGCGAGTGATCTGGGCGCGGGACATGCAGATCTGGGCTATGTCGCAGGATCGTTCGGCGGGGCAATTCGCAATTATCCTGACACGGCAACCAAGGCGGACGAAATTCCGCCTCTTATCTTTGCGTTTCAGGATGCAGCCATCATGGTCAACAAGCATGGCAGGCGCTTTGTTGACGAAGCGCAGAGCTACAAGGCGCTTGGATCGATCGGGATGGCGCAGCCAGGCGGGATTGCTTTCCAGGTATTCGACGAGGTCATGATGTCGGCCTCGCTTGGTGACACCAGCGTCAACAACTACCAGGAAGCTCTGATAGGCGGTTATGTAAAGCAGGCAGAGACGATCCGGGGCCTTGCTGAGGCGGTTGGGATTGATCCCGATATGCTCGAAGCGACCGTCAGCACCTACAATACTGCAGCGGCTGCCGGGAAGGATGAGCTGTTTGGCCGGACACGCGGCCTCCGCCCGATAGACAGTCCGCCTTATTATATTGCCGCAACGGCTAACGCGATAACCTCCACCTATGGCGGGGTCGCCGTGGATGGCCGCCTCGCTGTGGTGGACTGGTTCGGAGTGCCGATCGACGGGCTGTACGCTGCCGGGGAGGTCGCAGGCGGTTTCCACGGCGCCGGATACTACAGCGCGTCATCGCTCTCCAGCTCGGCAACATTCGGCCTTGTGGCCGGCCGGAACGCGGCCCAGGGCTGATCTTGCCGGTCAGCTTTCCAGGTGCTGGATCATTCTGAAGACTGAATCGAAATGGGAAATGACGGGCAGGGGAACGCCGCGTGCACGCGCCATGTCGAGCGCCATTTCAAGGTCCTTCATCAGGATACTGAGATTGCCGGAAAGCTCCCGGCGAATGTGGCCGCCATAAAAGGCATCAAGTGTCTCGACCAGCAGGCGAACCGGACTGGCGTCGTCTGCGGTGAGCGATCGGCTGAATTCCCGTGACACGTTCGATTCCGCGAACCCGCCGGTCACGGCTTCGACGAGGGTCTGCGGCGTCAGACCGTAGCGGCCTCCCAAAGCAATCGCCTCTGCCAGCGCAGCCATGGTTCCGAAGTTCAGAACCTGATTGCAGGCTTTCATGGCCTGCCCCGAGCCGACGGGTCCGAGATGGGTTACCTTGCTCGCAAAGCTTTGCAGTATCGGCTCCGCCAGGGCGACGTCCGAAGGCGCGCCGCCGGCCATCACGGCCAGCGTGCCTGCACGCGCGCCGACTGCGCCGCCCGAAACCGGGGCATCGACAAATTGTATTGAGGCGGCCGCAAGCATTTCCGCAAACGCGACGGCGTCCGCCGGGGGTACGGTTGAGTTGTCAACGACAAGCCGCGCCCGGATGCCCGATGCCTGAAGGACACCGTGGGTGCCGGACAGGACATCGTGCATTGCGCCGACGCTGCCGAGACAGGTGAAAATCACATCGCACCTGCTGGCAAGGTCAGCCGGAGAAGAGGCCGCCTCCGCACCGGCCTGCAACAGGGGTTCGGTCTTCGCAGGCGTGCGGTTCCATACGGTCAGGGGCCATCCCGCTGAGCGTATGCGCTCCGCCATTGGTGCGCCGATGTCGCCGAGCCCGATATAACCGATTTTCGGCCGGTCACCCATCAGAGCCCTCCATCAATGGTAACAATTGAACCACTTGTGTAGCCCGATCGTACGGACGCGAGGAATGCCGCTGCATCGGCAATTTCCCGCGGTTCAGCCGCGCGGCCGAAAGGCAGGTCCCGGATCAGATCCAGCCATCGGCCAGCATCTGAAAAACGGCGCTCGGCCTCAGCCTGCAGCAGCATCCTGAAGCGGTCAGTGAGGACGGGGCCAGGATTGATGCCCAGGACGCGCACGCCGTCGCTGCGGGCGTGCCGGGCGAAGGCTTTCGTGAACATCATCAGGGCTGCATTGCCCGTGCTGCCGCAGATATAGTCCTTGTTGGGATTTTCACCTGCAGAGCCGATGATGTTGATCACCACGCCCCCGGGCTTTGTCACCTTGGGGTAAAGTGATCGGGTCAGGTCAATGTATCCGTTGACTTTCAGATCCCAGGCTTTGCGCCATTGTTCGGCGCTGATGTCGGTCAGCGAGCCAGGCGGAATTGCGCCGGCATTGTTCACCAGAATATCTACCTGCGAAACAGCGCCGGACACCGCTTCAATACCGGCAGACGTCGCCAGATCGGCGCTGATCGTCTCGATACGGACTGTGTGACTGGATGAGAGACGGGTCTGGGCAGCCTGGAGGTCAGCCTCCGACCGTGAAACGAGGACGAGGCTCGCCCCCTCCCGGGCAAACGCATCGGCGATGGCAAGACCGATACCCTTTGATCCGCCGGTAATCAGGATACGCTTACCCTGCAATTCGAGGTCCATGGCTGCTCCCTTTTTCCGGCCTGCGCCGCCGCATGCCCGCAAAATTCCCTGACTATCTTCCTGTCCAGACAGGTGCGCGTTTCTCCTTGAAGGCGTTCATGCCTTCATAGGCGTCCGCGCTTTGGGCAAGTTCGCCGGTCAGGTCGATTTCCATCTTATGCAGCGCCTCGCGCAGAAGTGGGGGATTGGTCGAGGCGAGTGCCAGCTTCTTCGACATGCGAAGCGCCAGCGGCGCGCAGGCCAGCATATCCTGTGCCCACTTGCTGGCGGTTTCCAGCACCTTGCCGGGCTCGGAGACCTCATTGACGAGGCCCAGGCTGGCAGCAGCACCCGCCGTCAGCCTTCGTCCCGTGAGGAGCAGGCCCATTGCGATATGATGTGGAACACGGTGGGGAAGGAGGCGCGCGCCGCCGCCCAGCGCCGCAAAGCCCACCTTTGGCTCAGGCAGGCCAAAACTCGCGCGAGGGTCAGCCACCACCACATCACAGAGCAGGGCGAGTTCCCATCCGCCGCCCAGCGCAAGGCCATTGACCGCAGCGATCAGCGGCTTGTCCGGGCCGGCGCGGTGGGAGAGGCCGGCCCATCCGGAGGCGGGCATGGGGTCAAAGAAATCATCAACGAGATCGTGTCCTGCGCAGAATGCCTTTTCGCCTGCGCCCGTCACGATGGCGACGCGGAGGGTTTCGTCCTTTTCATACTGGTCGAAGATGTCGGAAAGTTCGAAGCAGGCTTCCGAGTTAAGGCTGTTGAGGGACTCCGGCCGCTGGAGCGTGATCGTCAGGATGCCGTCTCTGGCATCCGTTTGGATAAACTTTTCAGTCATCGGTCGCTCCTTTGGGACCGCGCAGGGCTGCGATCCGGACACTGCGTCTTGCGCGCACGAACAGATTAGTACGTCTGTACTATAAATCAAGCCTGGCGTTTGGTCCTGAGACGGGAGCCGGTGTCGGCAGGGTTGCTGCACCATTTAAATTTCATCGTGACTGACATTGACGATATCGGGCGGGCGAACGTGCGCATGAAGCCCGAAGGGGTTCCCATCGTCTGCGGGCCTGGCAGGCCCTCGCAGTCGGAATCGATGTTCTTCTATTTCCTCGATCCGGACGGTATGACGCTCGAATACCGTTTTGGCATGGAAGAACTCCCCGAGACCGGTGCGCGCCCGCCACGGATGTTCGCGTGAACTGTTGAATCCGCCGGCCCTTGGGGTGGCATGCCGGAGCCTGATTTTGCCAGGATCAGGGCCATTGAGCAGATGGCGCCTGATGGTTGATCCTCAGCGCCTGTGGGACGTCAGGCGGCTCCGCCCCGGCCTGCATTTTCAGGCCTGCGTCTCACATGGCGGAAAAAAAACGCCGATGCCGACAAATTGAGGGTTGATCAAAACCGGAATAGAACGGATGTTTCAGGCGGTAAACCAGAAAAATCCGAGGGGAGAAGAGGCTATTATGTTTGACTCACCATATGAGAGCAAGTTCGTCGATGCTCCCAAAGGCAAGGTCCATTACCACGATACCGGAGAAGGTGATGTTGTCTTCCTGATCCAGGGCGGAGGCCCGGGTGCTTATGGCTACAGCAACTATCGCCGAAATATAGACCCGATTGCAGATCAGGGGCGCCGCGTCATCACCATTGATCTGCCGGGTTATGGCAAGTCCGATAAGCGTACCGGTTATGCGGGCCTTTTTGATCCGATGGCCGAGGCTGTTCTCGACATCATGGACCATGAGGGTATCGAGAAGGCGAGTTTCGTTGGTAACTCGCTGGGTGGTGGCACATCCCTGCGCTTTGCGCTGGATCATCCCGACCGGGCCCATAAGCTGGTCCTGATGGGGCCGGGTGGCAGCATTCCGATGACGTCGACCTTTCCGACGGAGGGGCTATTCCGTATGCTGAACTTCTATGAGGGTGAAGGCCCGACCATGGAGAAGCTGCGTAAGGTGGTGGAGCTGCTGGTTTATGATCCGTCTCAGATCTCTGATGAGCTTCTCGAGGAGCGCTTGAAGACAGCGATGGCGCCTCAGACGATGAAGGATCCTCCGCTTCGAGGCCAGGCTCATAATCCCCGTAACGACCTCTGGCGTGAACGTCTGGATGAGTTGCCGCATCCGACGCTGATCCTGTGGGGCCGTGAAGACCGCGTCCTGCCCCTGGATGCTGCGTTCATTCTGCTCAAGACGATCCCCAATGCCGACCTGCACGTCTTCTCCAAGTGCGGGCACTGGTGCCAGTGGGAGCGTGCGGATGAGTTCAACAGCATTGTCGGCGCATTCCTGGATCGCCCTTACTGAGTGCGGGCCGGGCGGGGTCCACGCCTTTTCCTGGCTGATCTGCCCGGCCCGGCGGCCGGCCGGGCGCGCTTTGAGCTTGCCTGCGCGGAGGCGCTCGCCTGTTCATCCCTGACCGTGCGGCTTGCCGTCAGTGCAGTTCCTCCGTTTCGCCCCGGTCGTCTGGCTAGTTTTGACAAAGGAAATCAGCAGTATGCTCGATACCAGCAGGCGTACAGTCTACAATGAGGAGCATGAGGTATTCCGCGATTCCGTGCGGAAGTTCTATGCGAAGGAGATCGTTCCGCATCTCGATCGCTGGGAGAAAGCGGGCCTCATCGAGCCCGCCGTCATGAAGAAGCTCGGTGACGCAGGATTTCTCTGTCCTACGGTTCCGGAAGCTTATGGAGGTCTCGGGCTCGATTTTCGGTATAACGCGGTCGTCGCCGAGGAGAACTCCTATGTCGACTCCATGGTGCTGGTGACCCTTCAGTCAGATGTCGTGGTGGAGTACCTGGTTCATTACGGTTCTGAAGAGCAGAAACAGAAATGGCTTCCGCGCTGCGTCAGCGGCGATACAATTCTCGCCATTGCCATGACGGAACCCGGCGCAGGCTCCGACCTCCAGAGCATACGGACTTCCGCAGTTCGGGACGGTGATGACTACGTCATAAACGGCGCGAAAACCTATATTTCGGCAGGGCAGAACTGTACCCTCGCCATCGTGGTTGCCAAGACCGATATGAGCGCGGGCGCAAGGGGCATCTCGCTTTTCCTCGTTGAATCCGATCGTCCAGGCTTCACGCGCGGCCGCAATCTGGACAAGATCGGGCAGAATGCGGCGGATACATCCGAACTTTTCTTTGAAAATGTCCGTGTACCGGCAACCAACCTGCTCGGGCAGGAAAATATGGGCTTTGCCTACATGATGAGCCAGCTTCCGCAGGAGAGGCTGAGTATCGCGGTTTCGTCTCAGGCGATGGCGCAGCGCGCGTATGATGAAGCTGTGCGCTTTACGAAGGAGCGGACGGCTTTCGGCAAGAAGGTTTTCGAATTCCAGAACACCCGCTTCACCCTCGCTGACCTCAAGGCGCGCCTCCAGGTCGGCTGGGCCCATCTCGACTGGGCTCTGGCCCGCCATGTCCGCAAGCAGCTGACGGCTGACGAGGCGGCTGCGGCAAAACTCTTCCACACCGAGTTGCTCTGGGAGGTTTGTGATACCTCCCTGCAACTTCATGGTGGGGCCGGCTACATGAATGAGTATCCTATTGCGCGGATGTGGCGCGATGCGCGCGTGATGCGGATATTCGGCGGCTCTTCGGAAATCATGAAAGAGCTGATGAGCCGCACGATCTGACCTGCGCGGGCGGAGGTTTCTCTAAAATCTAAGCATAGCTGTTTTCGGCAGAGGGGCGGGCGTGTTGATACCGAGGCTTATCCCAGGCCGGGCTTGCCAACGTCTCTGTCCCAGAAGGAGGCGCTCGGGAGCGCGGGCATCCTCACCCCTCAGCACGTCGCTTATCCGTGACAGCTTCGCAATGTGAAAGGGCCAGGCAGGCTGTTCTGCTCGGGACGTCGGGCGTGATCGTGGCCTGCGTCCCTATCTGTCTCGCTTTTCTGTCTGAGCCTGAGGGAGGCTGGGGCCGGCTGGGCGGGCACAAGGCACAATCAAGTATCAGGCGTCATCTTCGGAAAGCTGGCGGCAAAGCTGTCCGTATCGGGACGCTCCGCATGGGAAGGGAAGGCAGATCGATGGCCTTCCTGCGCGCAAGGGCTTGACGTCGAACTAAAACAAACGAACTAATGAAGCCGTGGCGAGGGTGTTCCGTGGGCGCCCTGGTCTTGGACGCCGGGATTGCGCACCGCGAACAACGGAATGGCATCTCGAAACGGCTGAAACAGGTAAGATTCTATGCGCTGTCTCTCGTCTGGTGTGATGGGCGCAGCCTACAGGAAGTAAAGCGGAGGGATAAACTTTGGACTTCAATTTTCCGGGAGAAGATGACCCGCGGCGCGTAAAGGTGCGCAGCTGGTTTGAAAAGAATCCCAACCCAACTTACGCCCAGCTGGCTGCGCAGGGCTGGACTGCCTCTAACTGGCCGGAGCCCTGGGGCGTGTCGGCCGACGCGGAGATGCAATGGATTATCGACGAGGAAATTCAGCGGGCAGGCCTTGAGCTTCCCTACACGATTAACGCGATCGGCCTGAATCAGTGCGGCCAGTCCCTGCTGACCCATGGCACCGAGGCGCAGCGCCAGAAGTTCCTGCCGCCGGCGCTCGCATGCGAGGAAATCTGGTGCATGCTCTTCTCCGAGCCGTCTGGCGGCTCTGATCTGGGTGGACTGCGTACGACCGCTAAACTTGAGGGTGATCACTACATTGTAAATGGTCACAAGATCTGGACGTCGGTGGCCGATCACGCTTCGGTGGGCGTTCTCGTGGCGCGCACGGACACCAGTAAGCCCAAACATACGGGCCTCAGCATGTTTCTCATCGACATGCACAGCCCGGGTATCACCGTGAACCCTATCATCGACCTTACGGGCAACAAGAACGAGTATAACGAAGTATTTCTCGACAATGTGAAGGTGCCGGCCGATGCCCTTCTCGGACGGGAAGGGGATGGCTGGAAGCTGGCAATCGAGCAGCTTCAGACCGAGCGCGTCGGCATGACGAAGCCAGGTGTCGTCTGGGGTATGGGGCCGACGGCGCGGGATCTTATGGATGGTCTTATCAAAACCGGACGCATCAGCGATCCGCTTCTCCGCGATGATGCCGCCAAGACGTATATCGAAGGCGAGATCCTGCGGCTGCTGACCTACCGGAATATGAGCAACCGGATGAATGGCAAGCCTGCCGGCTTCGAGGGCAGTGCGGGCAAGATGCTGTCTTCGCCGCACGGGCAGCGCATGGCCGACATCGCCAAGCGCTCGCAAGGCGCGGCGGGCATGATCCGTGACCCGGACGTGCTGCCCTTGCCCGACAAGAAGTGGGGCATGTTCTCTGACTGGGATTACGCCTACTGGTTCTCACCGGCCAATACGCTGGGCGTCGGCACGCAGGAAGTGCTGCTGAACGTGGTGGCTGAGCGTGTGCTGGGGCTTCCCAGAGATATAGACCCGACTGCAAAGATTCCGTTCTCGGAGCTTTCCGGCGGCCGGGCCAAAGCAGCAGAGTAGGACACAGCATGAATTTTGCACTGAGTGAGGACCACGAGTTCCTTCGCGATTCCGCCGCCAAGTTTGTCGACGAGCGGGTTGATCTGTCGCCGCTCCTTCGGCCGGGCGCAGATGTGTCGGCAGCAGGGTATGATCAGCTCTGGGACAAGATCGTTGAGCTCGGGTGGAGCGCTATTGCGGTTCCCGAGGTCTATGGCGGACTCGGAATGAGCTATATCGACCTGGTCATGATTATCGGCGAAACCGGGCGCACGCTGGCTCCGTCACCCCTGTTCGGAACGCTTGCGGGTGCATGGGCTATCGAAATGGCGGGTTCGGAAGCCCAGAAAATGGCGTACCTGCCCAAGCTTGCAGAGGGCCTGAAGCTGGCGCTCGCGGTCGCTGATGAAAGCGGATCGTACGACAATATGGCGACGGATGTCGCAGCCACGAAGGCAGGTGATCGCTATCGGCTATCGGGTACGAAGTCTTTCGTGGTCGATGCAGCATCTGCGGACAAGATTATTGTTTCGGCCCTCGTTGAGGGTCGAAAGGACTTTTTTCTTGTCGATGCGGAGACTGCCGGCGTTGAAATTGAAGTCCTGCCCTGGCGGGATATAACGCGCCAGGTCTGCAAGCTTGTACTGAAAGAGGTCGAGGCTGAGCGGCTGGACCAGAGCAGCGATCAGGTCTGGCCATGGGTGCGCGACCGGCTCTACCTTGTCCTGGCAGCTGAAAGCGCTTCTGGGATCCGGGCCGTTCTCGACGATGCGGTGTCTTACGCTAAACAGAGGATTGCGTTTGGCCGGCCAATCGGCGCTTTCCAGGCCATCAAGCACCAGCTTGCAAATATTGCGGGTGCTGCAGAAGGCGCTAACGCCATGGTGCAATACGCGGCCTGGGCGCTGTCAGAAGGTGACAGCCGGTCGAGCCTCGCTGCGGCCATGGCGCAGAGCTACGCCAGTGATCAGTATAAGGAGGCATCGCACCGGAACATTCAGGTTTACGGTGCGATCGGCTTTACCTGGGAGATGAAAAATCATCTCTATTACAAGCGGGCCCGTTGCAATGCCGAGCTGCTGGGTTCGCCTGCCTCGCAGCGCGAACAGGTCGTCCGCTTCCTGGAGCAGGATGCGGCCTAGAAAACCGGGGCGGTCTGTCAGGCTCGCGGGGCGGCAGCTGGATCCGCCGGTGGATTGCTTTGGCAGGAACCGGTCCAGCCGCTTGCCCGGCGAGCCTGTCGGTGGCTTGAGGCTGTCTCATGCGTTTGGGTTTTCCGGGAACTGTGATCTGCTTAAGGGCAGGGGCTCCCTTCGTGCGCGGCGGAAGATCATGGGTCTTGCGCTCCCCGGATGACGGGTCACCTCAATGCGTTGCGGGGAAAGCGGGCGACGAAGGTCTGTGCACCCCATTTTCCGGCACGCTGCACCTATGCCCCGGTGTACCCAACACTGGTTCAGGCCGCGCAGTCCGTTTCTCTTTTACGCCACTGAAATCTTTTTACCTGACGGCGGGCCAGGCTGAACCCTTCGGCGTGTCGCTGCGCCGCTCAGCTAAGGAGGCTCTGTCCCTCCATGAGACATATCAGGCGTGGCTATCAAATGGCTCGAGATCCAGCATGTGCAGGTTGCCGGATTTTTGCACAACATAGGCGTGCAGCACTGCCATGTGCGCCGCCATTGCAGCTGAGGCTGCGTCGGCATCGCGCTGCCTGATCTTATCCAGAACTTCCCGCCTCATGGCGACGAGATCGGTCAGGTGTTCTGGCCGGAGAGCGAGCAGGATCTGGGCGATGATCTCCGATAGCGATCCAATTATCACGGTCAGCACGTCATTCTTGGCGGCGGTGCCCAGGAGTGCGTAGAAGTCCATGATCTCAGAGATCGACGCCTCGACAGCCTGCGCTTCGATAGCGACGCGCATGCGTTCGACGTTTGCGTCCAGTGCCGCGAAGTCGGCATCGGTCCCGCGCGCGCAGGCGAGCCGGACGGCCTGGTCGAGCAGGTAGCTCCGCGCCTCGGTGAGCTGGTCCAGTGACAGCTTCCCCAGGAATACGAGGTCATTGACTGTCCTGGAGACTGCCCGGCCATCTCCCTGTCGAATGAAGGCGCCCCCGCTGACGCCCTTGCGCAGTTCAAGCATCCCGGAGTTTTCAAGTGCGCGCAGCGCTTCGCGGACCACAGGGCGGCCCACACCGAGTTGCTCAGCGAGGTCGCGCTCGGACGGAAGCTTATCGCCGGGCTTCAGCTTTCCTCGCATCAGGTCGCGGCGGATAGAGTTATAGACTTCTTCAAAAAGACGTTGGGTCATGATCCGTCCGGCTTCAACTCTGCAGCTGTCACAGCCGAAGCATTCTTCCTTCTCCAAGATGTCCAAACAACCCCTGTCGCGGTTGTGGCGAGCAAGGGTACGCAGAACGGCATACACCACCTGTCCAGTTCCTGATCGCACATTGACGCACTGTTGTTATCGCGTAAAACAATTATTTTAGTTTGACAGTCCGCGCCCGGGACAATATCGATTGGTAATACCATTTGGAAGGCGCATCAAGGTGGACGAAAAGCCCCTGATCGAAGCCTCTTATGGCGATAAATTGGTCCCGGAACAGAGCGGGCGGGGCGAGGTGCAGGAGGATTGGCATGCCGGATTCATTGGTCACTGAAAGTAAAACGCGCGGAACGTCCATGGTCGTGGACGATCGCGAAAACGGGCTGTTCAGGGTCAATCGCAAAGCGTTCCTGGATGACGAAGTGCTCGCGATGGAGCGGGACAGGATTTTCAGCCGGTGCTGGCTGTTTCTCGGTCATGCGTCTGAGTTGCCTAATCCCAATGACTTCGTGACGCGCAATGTCGGCGGCAAGGAGATTATCTTCAATCGCGACCGGAAGGGTGAGTTTCATGCTTTCCTCAATACCTGTCCGCACAGGGGCGCGATGGTGGAGCGTCAGGAGGCTGGCAATTCACTTGGCTTCAGGTGTTTCTATCACGGCTGGGCGTTCAACAATAATGGCAGCTATGCGACGCGCCACCAGCCGGGCACCTATCCGGAAAACTTCAACCATGATGGTTGCGCCAACCTGGTTCAGGTAAAGCTGGAGCACTATCGGGATTTCTACTTCATCAACTATGACAACGGCGCGAACTCGCTGGACTCCTATCTGGCAGATGCCAAGCTTGTGCTCGATATCATCGACCAGCACGGGCCGAACGGCATGGAGGTCGCAGGCGGCGCGCAGAAATACAGCATTCGCTCGAACTGGAAGCTCCTTATGGAGAACAGTTACGATGGCTATCATGCAATGGACACGCACGAGACATACTTCAAGTATCTCGCCGATGCGATTGGTGGGCCGGCTGAGTTGCCCAAGGTCACCAATGTCATGAACCTGAAGAATGGTCATGCGGCCATTGAGGGCGACGCGCCCTGGGGGCGGCCAGTCGCCAAGTGGATCCCCGCCTGGGGGGAGAAGGCCAAGACTGAAGTTGACGAGATCAAGCGTGAAGTGATCAGCCGTGTCGGAGTGGAGCAGGCTAACCGTATCTGCCAGCTTGGCCGCAACACGGGTATTTTTCCCAACCTTGTGATCAACGATATCATGGCGATCACGGTGCGGACATTTTATCCGGTGGAACCGGGGCTCATGAATGTGACGGCATGGGCGCTCGGTGTAAAAGGAGAATCAAGGGACTTCCGTAAGCGGCGTCTGGACAATTTTCTGGAATTCCTCGGGCCGGGCGGCTTTGCCACGCCGGACGATGTCGAGGCGCTTGAGTCGGCCTATCGGGGGTACGCCGCCCACCAGCTAGCGCCATGGAACGACATTTCGCGTGGCCTGTCGCGCGGGGCGGGTGAGCCGTTCAGGGCGGATGATGAAGAGCAGATGCGCTGCTTCTGGCGCGAATGGGATCGCAGGATGGGAGGCGAATGATGGCTGATCAGAAACAGGTAGCAGGCGCAAAAGTAGAGCAGCCATTGCCGCGCGCCGTCTATGAGGATTTCTTATTTGAAGAAGCCGCCATGCTCGACGAATGGCGGCTCGAAGAGTGGCTTGCCCTTTTCACCGAGGAGTCGGTTTATGAGGTACCGCGGGCGGGCGCGCCGGACACGGCGGATTCTGCGCAAGACCTTTTTTACATTGCCGATAACTATTTCCGGCTCGGGCACCGCGTGAAGCGGTTGCTGGACAAGGCGGCACATGCCGAGTGGCCCCGTTCGGTGCAGTCCCACCTGATATCGAACGTCCGGGTTAGAGGGAGTGATGAAAAAGGTGTTCACGTGACCTGCCGCTTCATTACGCATCGCGCAAAAAACGACGTGATCGACATCTATGCGGGACACCATAATTATATTTTCAGAACGGTAGGTGGGAAGCTGCGGATCCTGTCCAAGCGGTCCTTCCTCGCGTCCAACAGTCTTCGCGATCAGGGTAAGGTCACAATAATTCTGTAATCGTTTAACCGCTGGGTCAGATTTTTTCTGACTGTCCCGGACCTGGAGCCTGCTTGTGCCCATCATTGATGTTCACTGCCACGTCTCGCCATTGGATTACCCGGCATCCCCGAACGCAGAGGCTGCCGGGCGCTGGCCGTGCATGGCTTGCGAAAGCCCGGTGTCGGGCACGCTCATGATCGGGGACAAGCCGTTCCGGTCTCTCGACAACCGGTCCTGGGACATTGCTCGGCGTCTTGAGGATATGGACCGCGATGATGTGGCGGTGCAGGTCCTCTCTCCGATGCCGGAATTGCTGTCTTACTGGCATGCGACCGAAGACGCGGTGATCCTCTGCGATGCCGTCAATGCTCAGATTGCAGAGATGATTGCCCGGCATCCGGGACGCTTTCGCGGATTAGGCGCGGTTCCTCTTCAGGATCCTGCCGCAGCAAAGCGATATCTGAGGCGCATCAAGCTCGATTACGGCCTTTCGGGCGTGGAGCTGGGCAGCAACATCAATGGCACGATGCTTGGCGATCCGTCGTTCGATGCGTTTTATGCAGAGGCGGAATCGCTTGGACTGTCGGTTTTCGTCCATGCGCTTCAGCCGGTCGCGGCAAAAGCCGCAAACATGCCGCCGGCTGAGACGGCATTTGTCTATTTTCCGATCGATGTTGCCATGGCCGCAGCATCGATTGCAATGAGCGGGATCCTGCACCGCTTCCCGCGTCTTCGCATCGCGTTCAGTCATGGCGGTGGTGCGATCGGTTCGATCATCGGGCGGATGGATACGGGATGGCATGCGACTGACGGATATGCAGGACGCATGCCCGAGGCGCCGAGTCAGACCATCCGGAAGATGTACTTCGACAGCAATGTTCTGGACCCGGACTATCTGTGCTATCTGGTTCGGAACGTCGCGCCCGGTCGCGTCTTTGCCGGAACAGATTACCCTTATCCGATCATGCAGCAGGATCCGGCGAAGTTCATTTCCGACCTGCCTCTGTCCGTGAATGAAATTCAGAACCTCAACTGGGGGGCGGCGGAGAGGTTCCTCGACGAAGTGATCGTCCGTCCCTGACAGATTCTCAGGAACGCTGATCAGCCTCCTGAGCTGCGTCCCTCGGCGCGCCAAGAAGTTCACCGAGTGTCCTTGCGCAGGTTTCGAGGAAGGGGTGAAAGCCCATCGGGTCTGTGTTCTGACCTTTGCCGACCAGCATCGAAACGGATACCGCGGCGACGGTTTCTCCCAGTGGCCCGGCGACGGGGACAGCAAGACAGATCATATCCTCACTGACTTCCCTGTCGTCGATTGCAAATCCGGTCTGCCGGGTTTTCAGAATTTCCTGTTTCAGGGAGGCGGGCTCAATCAGGGTATGAGGCGTCAGCGGCACGAAAGCGCCCTCGTGCAGATAGTCATCAAGATCGATGTCTGGCAATCCTGCAAGCAGCACCTTTCCAAGTGCCGAGCAGTAAGCCTCCAGCTGCATGCCTTCTCGTGTGAAGCTGGCCGCTCTGGGGGGGCGGCCCGGGATGCGGATCTTGTAGGTGACCATGCCGCTCTCCAGGATGCCAAGATGAGAGGTCAGACCGGTTTCCAGGGACAATTGTTTCAGCAGCGGCCGTGCGACGCGCGTAATATGCGCGGACGCATCGCTTTGACTGTACAGCAGCGTCGCAGCGAGGCCCGGCCCGTAAAGATTGGGTCCGTAGCGGCTGGCAAAGCCGGCATCCACCAGTTGTGAGGCCAGGCGATAAGCTGTCGACAGCGGCAGGTCGAGACCAGCCGCAATTTCATTGAATGGCGTATTGCCGCCGTCCGCGACGATGCTTCTCAGGAGGGCCAGTGACTTTTCGAGCGATGTCGTGTGCGTTCGAGACATATGCGTTTTCTCCCGTATCCTGAGAACTCCCATAGCGGTGTTGATTGAAAAGATAAGACCCGGAATTTAAAACCCTTGTCTAATTGAACGCTTCTCTCCAGCAAGAGACAGAGAACAGGGAACACCGCATATGGCGTCTGACAGGGATAAGTATCAAGCGGCCGCACATCGGCTGAGGGAAGCTTATAGCGGACAGACGGTGCCGCCGCTTCGCGACATTCTTTCTCCGACGGATGTAGACGGGGCATACGCGATTCAGGCTGTAAACACGAGCTACTGGAGTGACTCCGGGCGGAAGGTGGTTGGCCGGAAAGTCGGGTTGACGGCGAAGTCTGTTCAGCAGCAGCTCGGAGTAGATCAGCCTGATTTCGGTGTTCTGTTCGAGGATATGCGCCTTCCAAATCGGGGGACCTTGTTGGCGTCACGATGCATTCAGCCCAAGGCCGAAGCCGAGATTGCCATTATTCTGAAATCCGATCTGAAGAACGCGGCAGTTACGAGAGCGGACGTGCTCGAGGCAACGGGTCAGGTGTTTGCCGCGATCGAAATCGTCGACAGCCGGATTTCAGACTGGAAGATTACTTTCGCCGACACTGTTGCAGACAACGGATCGTCCGCATTCTTCGTGCTGGGTGACGCAAAAGATGCAGTTGCCGACCTTGATCTTTACACGTGCGGAATGGCGATGGAGGTCAACGGCCAGATTGCTTCCCTCGGGGTCGGGGCTGCGTGTCTTGGTCATCCGCTGGAGGCGGCAGCGTGGCTGGCCTCTACCCTTGCGGCGCAGGGAGATCATCTGAAAGCCGGCGATATCGTGCTCACCGGCGCGCTGGGCCCCATGGTGACCCTGTCACCAGGTGACAGGGTTGTGGCCAGAATCGGGGGCCTGGGGACCTGCGAATTCGAGTATGGAAGGGGATAGGCATGTCCGGAAAGATGAAAGTAGCGATTATCGGTTCGGGAAACATCGGCACCGACCTGATGATCAAGATCATTCGGAAGTCGACGGTCCTCGAGATGGGTGCGATGGTCGGCATTGATCCGACGTCTGATGGCCTGGCGCGGGCGAAACGACTGAATATTGCCACCACGCATGAAGGCATTGATGGTCTCACAAAGCTTGAGGTCTGGCCTGAAATCGGGATCGTGTTCGATGCCACATCGGCAGGCGCGCATTATCGCCATAACGAGGTCGTGACGCGGGCGGGGAAGGTGATGGTCGACCTCACCCCGGCGGCCATCGGCCCGTATGTCATTCCGGTCGTAAACGGCGACGCTCATCTTGATGCGCCCAATGTCAACATGGTGACCTGCGGGGGGCAGGCGACGATACCTGTCGTTGCCGCTGTGTCGTCTGTGGCGAAGGTCCATTACGCCGAGATTGTCGCGTCGATATCCTCGAAGTCAGCCGGCCCGGGTACACGCGCCAACATTGATGAATTCACGGAAACCACCTCTGCTGGCATAGAGCGCGTTGGCGGCGCCGAGAAAGGCAAGGCCATCATCATCCTCAATCCTGCCGAGCCCCCGATGATCATGCGGGACACAGTCTACACCCTTTCAAGCGGTGCCGACGAGGCTGTGATCGAGGACGCCATAAAAAAGATGGTGGAGAAGGTCCGGTCCTATGTGCCTGGCTACCGGCTGAAGCAGGCGGTCCAGTTTGAGCGCTTCGGATCCAACAACCCTGTGCGCATTCCCGGTCTTGGTGAGTTCCAGGGCATAAAAACGAGCGTTTTCCTCGAGGTCGAAGGGGCAGCGCATTACCTGCCGGCTTATGCCGGCAATCTCGATATCATGACGTCTGCAGGCCTGGTGACAGCTGAGAAGATTGCAGTTCGCCGGCGCGAAAAGGAAGTAGCGTGATGCCTTTTGATCCGACTGAGACCAAGCTTTACATTCAGGATGTGACACTGCGCGACGGCATGCACGCCATCCGCCACCAGTACGGTCTCGATCATGTTCGCAAGATTGCCGCCGCTCTGGATGAAGCCGGGGTAGATGCGATCGAGATCGCCCATGGCGACGGCCTGAACGGTTCGAGCTTCAATTATGGCTTCGGTGCCCATACTGACTGGGAGTGGATCGAAGCCGTTGCAGATGTGGTCAAGAACGCTGTGTTGACGACCTTGCTGTTGCCCGGAATCGGAACGATCGAGGAACTCAAACACGCCTACAGGCTCGGTGTCCGGTCGGTCCGCGTTGCGACGCACTGTACCGAAGCTGACGTTTCAAGGCAGCATATCGAAACAGCGCGCGAGCTTGGTATGGACGCGGTTGGTTTCCTCATGATGAGCCACATGGTTGAGCCGGAGAAGCTCGCCGAGCAAGCCAAGCTGATGGAGAGTTACGGGGCCGGATGCGTCTACGTCACGGACAGTGGCGGCGCGCTCGATATGGACGGCTACACCGCGCGGCTTCAGGCCTATGATCGGGTGCTCAAGCCTGAGACGCAGCGCGGTGTCCATGCGCACCACAACCTGTCCCTTGGGGTCGCAAATTCCATTGTTGCAGTTCAGAACGGCGTTTGCAGGGTGGATGCTTCACTCGCGGGAATGGGGGCCGGGGCTGGCAATGCGCCGCTGGAAGTCTTTATTGCGGCCGCCGACCGGAAGGGCTGGAAGCATGGCTGTGATCTGTTCAAGCTGATGGATGCAGCTGACGATCTGGTGCGGCCTCTGCAGGATCGTCCGGTCCGGGTGGATCGTGAAACGCTCTCCCTGGGATATGCAGGCGTCTACTCCTCTTTCCTTCGCCATTCGGAAAAGGCAGCGGAGCAATATGGCCTCGACACGCGTGCCATCCTCGTCGAGCTTGGCCGTCGGCGCATGGTCGGCGGTCAGGAAGACATGATCGTCGATGTCGCGCTCGACCTTGCGGGCAAGCGGGCCTAGCGCCCTGCGGAGTTATACGGGAAATGCCGCATGCAGGGCGCGTATCCGGGCCTGGTTCTTGTTGCCGCCGGATTTGTTCCTGGCGGTGTCGCCCGGGGCGCTTTTCTCCGCTGCGGAGCAAGGGGCCTCGAGCAGCCCGGTGCCGCAATCAATCAGGTTCTCCAGCGGATCATAACCCTCCCAGATCGGGTTTTTCTTGCCTGACGCGATATAACTTTCCAGCGCGGCCTTGGCAGAGATGACGTACCAGGAAAAGTAGATAAGCCTTTGCTCGACAACCGATTGGGGAAGATCCGACTTGAGATCACGAATGTAACGAAGCAACTGACCGAAGACAGAGAAATTTCCGACCTCAAGAAAGTCGCGGACCATTTTCCGCCGTGTGCTGAGCAGGCTGCTCAGGAAGCGATTCGCTGTCGGAGAGGGGTCTTCCATCTTGTTATATTCATCCGGCCAGCGAACGAGAATTGTGACAATGTCCCGTACACTCTTTGGGCCCCCGGCGCGCTGCAGCTCAGACAGGCCTTCGAGCCAGCCGTCGCTGCTGTCGCGAAAGACGTCGGCGAGCAGCTCGGAGATCAGTCCTTCCTTGGACTTGAAGTAGTAATTCAGAGAGCCGCCATTCTTGGCGCCAGACGCCGCGACGATTTCGCGGACAGTTACGGCTTCAACGCCGCGTTCGGCGAACAGTCGGCGGGCGCAGACCTTAATTCGGCTCTTGGTGTCTAAGTCGTTCACCGCTGGAATCCTCTGGCTATGCGTCAATGTGTGGTTGGGCAGTATGTAATGTGGAAACACTGGCGTAAAACTAGTTGTTGCGTTGCACAAGTTCAATCGTTTGTCCTAACTCCTATATCTCATTTTGAACTGAAGCGCGCGATATGGGCAGGCCTGCAAATCGACTGATCAGAATAGACTGGCTTGAAGTTGTCTGAGTGCCGGAAGTGACTTCGGTCTCTGAGGCAGACCAGCCCTGTTCAGCCCTGGCCGGTTAAAGCAGCGTCCGGCGTTCTGGTTTCCCATGCGGCCCGGAGGGCCTCGGCGGCCACCCCAGGCCTTCTATCTCATCCCTATCTCTCGAATCCGGCATTTTCGTCCTTCACCTTTTTGCGACTTTGTTTTAGACATTTGTTCTACAGCGATGTTGAGCCGCAGGGCGGCGAAGATATGGTCGCAGACCGAGGGAGGATTGACGTGAGCATTGATGACATAAGGTACAGGCGTCTTGGTTACATCGCCCTGACAGTAACGGACCTGGAGAAATCCCGGCATTTCTACGAAACGCTGGTCGGGCTCGAGATGGACGAAGAACCGGACGGAAGGCGGGCTTTCCTCAGGTGCAGCGACCGCCACCATGATCTGGTTATCTACAGCGGCGCCGAGCCCGCTCTCAAGCGGGTGGCCTGGCAGATGGAGAGTGACCGGGCGCTCGAAGCCGTGAGGACGCATTTTGTCAGGCTTGGCATTGAGTGCGTCGCGGTCAGCCCGGAAGAGCAGTCCGATTTGGGCATCGGAGACGCTTTCAGGATGTCTGAGCCGACGACCGGTGTGACGTTCGAGTTCTACAGCGCTATGGCGGACGCGCCATCCTCCTATCAGACCACCCACACGAAGATCGCGCGTCTCGGTCATCTCGTCCTGAGTAGTCCTGATCGGAAGGCCACGGAAAAATTCCTGATGGAAGAAATGAATTTCCGCGTGTCTGACCGCATTGATGGCATGGTCACATTCATGCGCTGTTTCCCGAACCCCTTTCACCACTCCTTTGGCGTAGGTTCTGCAAAGCATCCGGGGCTGAATCACCTGAATTTCATGGTCACGGAGATGGGGGATATCGGCAAAGCGAACAACCGGATGAAGAAGGCTGGCGTGCCGATCGTGTTTGGAATCGGAAAGCACCCGCCTTCGGAGTCGGTCTTCATTTATTTCCTCGACCCGGACGGAATGACCGTCGAGTACAGCTACGGTATGGAGGAGTTTCCGGAACATTCGCCGAGAACGCCCCGTGACCTGCCAGCCTCGCTGGAGTCCATTGATTACTGGGAGGGCACGCCGGATCCCAGGATGGCCAAGGTCGGTATTGTTGAGCCGCTGAAATAGGGGACTTGCCGGGGGGGTGACGTCTTGGGCGCGATGCGCCGGATGCGCCCGCTATTCGATGTCCAAACTCGAAGACTTTAAGAGGAGGCGGCGGGGCATGGCCCTGCCGCAGACAGGATACATGCCAAAAATTACCGTTGTCGATCATCTGGGAAATGCCCGGATCATAGAGGCTGCTTCTGGCGCATCGCTCATGGAGGCTGGCGTCAAGGCGGGCGTTCCTGACCTGGTCGCCGAATGCGGGGGTGCCCGCGCCTGTGCGACCTGCCATGTCTATGTTGAGGATGTTTTCTTCGAGAAAGTCGGGCCTGCCGACGACATGGAGCGGCAGATGCTTGAATATGCCGTGTCCCCGGTCAGGGCGACCTCAAGATTGTCCTGCCAGATCACAATCAGCGATGAACTGGAAGGGATGACAGTTACCACGCCCCCGGCCCAGTGATGGCCCGGTCATCGTTCGCACTGCCAGCAGTGCATGAATTCGCAAGTCGCCTGCCGAGAAAGCCAAACTGCTCATGGCCATTCCCATAGAACGCCTCGGTCAGGGCGATACTCACGCGATGTTTCGCGATTCCGTGCGGCGCTTCTTCGCTCTGGAGCTTGATCTGGATACCTGGGAACGGGAGCGCCTTACGCCGCGCAGCTTCTGGAGGGCGGCGGGCGAGGCCGGTTTGCTGTGTCCTACCGTACCAGAGGCCTATGGTGGTCCGGGGCTCGACTTTTCGTACAATGCAATCGTGACGGAAGAACTGACCTATGCAGGATCGTCTGCGAGCCTGCCGCTCCAGTCCGATATCATTGCGGATTATTTCATTCATCTCGGGACCGAAGAGCAGAAGCGGAAATACCTCCCCGGCATGGTGAATGGATCCCTGATCTCGGCGATCGCTATGACCGAGCCGAGCGCGGGGTCAGACCTTAAATCAATCCGTACGCGGGCTATCCGGGATGGCAATGAGTATGTCATCAGTGGCGCAAAGACCTATATCTCCAGCGGCCAGAATGCAGATTTCGTTATCGTGGCTGCAAGACTGATCCAGACGGTGGAGCGCAGGGTATCAGCCTGCTGGTCGTTGATGCAGACAGCGCGGGCTTTTCGCGCGGGCGCAAGCTCGACAAGATCGGCCAGCATTCTGCAGATACGTCCGAGCTGTTCTTCGACGAGGTGCGCGTACCGGTTGATGCATTGATTGGCGGGGAAGGGCGTGGGTTTGCCGCGATCATGACCCTGATGCCGCAGGAGCGTCTCTCGCAGGCGATTATGGGGCAGGCAAGCGTTCAGCGCGCGATGGACGATACAGTAAGGTTTACGTCTGATCGTCGGGCATTTGGCCGGTCGGTGTTCGACTTCCAAAACACGCAGTTCGTGCTCGCCGAAATTGCGACAGAGCTCCAGGTTGGCTGGTCCCACCTCGACTGGGCCATCAACCGACACGTTGCGGGCAAGCTGACAGCTGTAGAGGCGTCGGCCGCGAAGCTGTGGCACACCGAAACGCAGTGGGCGTCTCTCGACAAGTGCCTGCAGCTCCACGGCGGGGCCGGCTATATGGAAGAATATCCCATTGCCCGCATGTGGCGCGATGCCCGGGTGCAAAGGATCTATGGCGGCACGTCCGAGATCCTCAAGCTGGTCATTGGCCGCTCGCTGAAGACTTAGAGCCTTCTAGCGCAGGCCCAGTGCTCCGATCATGTCCAGGTCAATCGCCGCCTCAAGCGCGCGAACGGCTGCCGTATCTGTTACTTCAACAGTCTGCATATCGTAGGGGTTCATGACACTAAAGCCCATGAGGTGCATTTGATTCTGCCGGTAGGAGAGGAAGATTTCCTCCTCGCCCGGTGCATCGGAGACGCCGCACTCGACGAGGACGGACCGGTAGAGCTTGAGCAGGTCTCTCTCATTCTCGCGGCGGCTTTGCGTATCCAGCGCGCAGTTGATCATTTCCGCGTGGTCGTGACCCGGCGTTCCGGGGAAGGTGCACTGCCAGTCCATGAAGCCAGGTGAGCCGTCGGGATGAAAATAGAGATTGCCCACATGGCAGTCCCCGTGAAGCAGTGTCTGCGGCGCCTGAGCATTGATTTTCCATAGCCGCTCAGTCGCTGCCAGAGCAAACTCCCGATCCGGCAGGACGTGCGGAATCATGCTGGCATAGGAGCGCTGGTTGACGTGATCCCAGTGCTTTTCGCGATAAAGGTAACGCACGAATGCCCGCGCCGGCTCCGCCCACTCGCGATACGCTTCCAGCCGCGGATCTTTCCAGAAATGGGCATGAAGCCTGGCCTGCGCCGTGATGATTTCGGCCACCGTATCAACGCTGACATCCTGGGTAATGTGGCCAAACCTTATGCCGCGCTGGCGCATGTCCTCCATGATGAGGACGCCCTGCCTGGCTTCCTCATCAATTCCGGCAAAGTAAACGGCCGGAACCGGTACCGGAACTTCGGGTGCAAGTTCGGCATAGAAGCGGGCTTCCTGAATGAGGGCTGCCCAGACGCGCTTGCGCATGATTTCGTCGAAGCCGCCCTTAATATAAACTGAGCTGGGTGCGCCCTCGGGCTTTTGCGCGTAAGTCAGGTTGAATTGAGCGGAGGAGGAGGTGCCAGACCGCTCGCCCTCCCGTTCAACGCTGCTGATTTCGATGCCGGGGAAGCGGTCGGAGAGTGCGCGGCTCAGCCAGTCCGGCGTCACTTCATCGAGCGAGAGGGGGAGGGCCAGTGTCTTCGTGAGATTGAGATTCATGCATGGCCCCTTTTGAACTGACTGAGCCAGCTTAAGCAGGCGCAGGGAGGCGCGCAAGCATTTTCAAAACGTTTGTTTTATTTCTGCGGAGGGGTTGCCAGCAGGAACCGCAAGGCGTGTTTGCGGCTGAGCCTGCGCGATGCCTCTAACTCAACGCTGTTTCAGATCATGCGCTCAGATATCGGGTGCCGTTCAGAAGCGAGGGCGTTTCAAGCGCAGCGGGTGACCAGAGCAGTTTCCGCAACCGGGCCGGATCACGGATGCGCTCGCGCAACAGTTGGATATCCCAGTCCAGGCGCTGCGGATTGGTGGAGTCGAAGCAGAGGCGCAGGCTTTCAATCGAGACCGGGGAGGTGACTTCAAGGAACACCTGTCTGCGGGCCTCCGAGTAGCGGTCGAGAATGCTGTCATCCACATCGCCAGCGATGGTTGCCCCGAGCGCTTCAATTAAAGCAAATGCATCATAGAGTCCTCCCATGAGGCCGAAGCCGCTCGTAGGGTTTGTCAGGTGCGCCGCATCGCCCGCCAGGAGGGCGCGCCCTCTGCGATAGGTCGGCGCCGTTCTCTGATGCATGTTATAGGGCGAGAAATGCTTGAGCCGGTATTTTCCATCTCCAGGCAGAGCCGCTTTCGCAAATGACGGCATACGGCCCAGAACGTCCGCCTCAGGCAAGGTGGCGCTTTCTGAATAGGTAAAGCGCCACAGGCCGGGTTCGTTGAGTTTATAGACGACGGCGCCATAGACCGGGTCGATCAGGTAACAGGACTGCCAGCCATGCGCGCCGAAGTCGAAGTAGATGTCGGTGGCAACAAAGCGCCTGTCCCAGGAGAAGCCTTCCAGCGATAATCCCATGGCGCGGCGCACAGCGCTTCTTCCGCCGTCAGCCCCGACCACCCAGCCGCAGTCTATGGTGGTTCCGCCGCCGGGCTGTTCGACGCGGATGCATGCTGCGTCCGATTGCAGGTCCACAGCGGTGACCCGGCTGTTCCAGTGAACCCGGGCTGTCGGCTGGCGTTGGAGGCGTTCCAGCAGAACGCCTGCGAGCAAGTCCTGGCCAAGTGTCAGCGCAAAAGGGGTGTCCGTGTCATTCCTGATTGCTGAATGGTCAAAGACGACCTGTTCGCCTGTGGCATGGACGCGCCAGCAGCGTTCCTGTTCGACTGAGCCTGCGGCGAGCATCGCATCCAAAAGGCCGTGGGCCTTAAGCGCATGCAGAATTGGCCATGCATAGCCGATAGCGCGCGGAGAATAGACGATACCTGCTTCGGCTTCGAACAGATCGACCTGAATGCCTTGCCTGGCAAGGCCCAGCGCAATCATCAGGCCCACCGGTCCGCCGCCGGCGACAACAACATTCTCCGGCATGGGCATTCTCTCCGAATTGGCGCCAGTGAGACGAGAGTTGCCAGATCAGGCGTGTACCGGCTGCGTTTGGCTGCAGGCGCATTACCGGAGCGTAGCCCTCTAAATAGAGAGTACAATCATTTTAATTTAAAAATCCATATCACTTAGTATTCTGTAATAAATAAAGTTTTTCAACAGCTTCAACAAAGCGGGATAAAGCAAATGATCTATCCCGGCTTGCCTCCGGAGGGCTTGGGTGATTGTGATGTGCTTCGGGAACTTCATGAAATCGCCAGGGAGGGCGGGGAGCGCAATGAAAAAGTTTGGCTCAATCGAGGTTGAGATCGAGACGGGGTTTGCCCTGGTTGCGTTCAACCGGCCCGACAGCATGAACTCGATCGTCCCGCAAATGCTCGCCGAGTTTGACGAGTGTATGGAAGGCCTCGCGGCAGAGCCGGGCGTGGAGGTAGTGATCCTGACCGGACGGGGACGAAACTTTTGTGCCGGCCTGAATGTGGAAATGCTCAAGAGCGACGGTGCTGAAGCTGTTGCAGGGTTTAATCCGGCAAAGACAATTTCTGACTGGCCCGGGCCTGTCATCGCCGCTGTGCAGGGAGCCGTGGCGACTGGCGGCTTCGAGATCACTGTCGCGTGCGATATAATTATTGCCGGGGAATCGGCACGGTTTATCGACACGCATTCGCGTGTGGGGCTGTTGCCGGGCTGGGGCCTCAGCGCGCGCCTTCATCATGCGATCGGTCTCTACCGCGCCAAGGAGCTGGAGCTCACCGGGCGCCCGCTGCATGCGCGGGAGGCCTCGGACTGGGGACTCGTAAATCGCGTGGTCCCTGACCGGGAGCTCCTCGATTCCGCGCGCGCGATGGCCCGCATGATCCTTGCCGGCGCGCCGCAGATGGCGGCCCCGACAAAAGCGCTCATCGATGGCAACAGCCTGCGCACGCTCGAAGAGGCACTCGAATTCGAGCGCGAAACTTCGAAAAAGGCGAATACCGGTCTGATGCCGGGGTCTCTCAGCTTTAATCATGTCGGCGGCGGCAAGTTTTCGAAATAGTCTGTATCCTGCATTTGTGGCAGCCGGTCTTCGCCCACTATAAAACGCAAGAACTTTTTCTGCGGATCTCATACCTCTCCGCATCATTGCGCCGTTTGTGCAAAAGTGGTGTTCCGGGATCTGCCGGGTCTGAAGAGGGGCATGTAAGATCATAATAATAATGGAAAAAATGCCTCGAAGCAGGGCCGGAGAACTAAAACTTTCCGGGCCGGTCCGGGCTGGCGGCGTGCAGGACTTTTCCCGGAGCGCGCTGGCCGTCAATTAAAACGTTTGCTTGACCCGAATTTGCGTTACCCATACTTCTGGGCAGTCAGAAGGGGGCGGGGCGAACTGGGGCGGAAGATTCCGGTCTGCGCGTCAGCTGATGTTGATAGCCAGCATTTGCCCGATGCGCAGTCCGGCAAATGCACGGGCTGGTGCATTACAAGGCGCGATGTTCGCCAGAAAAGGTCTCGGTAAGATAATGACTTCGCAAATTGTGTCAGTCGAAAATGCCGGTTCGACACCGAGGCCGACGAAGCTGCATGCCTGGTACACGGTCGGGCTTCTGACGGTTCTGTTCGTACTCTCTTTTATTGACCGCAGTATCCTGGCGTTGCTGGCCGAACCGGTCGGACAGTCGCTCGGTCTGGCAGACCGTCAGCTCGCACTCCTGCTCGGCTTTGGTTTCGCCGTGGTCTATTCGTTTGGCGGGCTGCCCCTGGCACAGCTTGTCGACACGCGTGACAGGCGCCTTGTCGTGGCTGTCGGGGTTGGTGTCTGGAGCCTGGCAACTGTTCTCTCCGCTTTTGCGGTGGACTTCTGGAGTCTGCTGATTCTTCGCTGCGGCGTCGCGCTTGGCGAGGCCGTCCTGACGCCAGCCGCTGTTTCCCTGATAGCTGACCTCTTCACAAAGGAAAGGCGGAGCCTTCCAATGTCGGTCTACCTGTCGGTGGGCAGCTTCATGTCCATTGGTTCCTACACTCTGGGAGCAATGGCCTATGACCTCGCTGCGGGCGTGAGCAGCGCAACCGGGCTCGAGCCATGGCAGCTGACGTTCGTGCTGGTGGGTCTCCCCGGTCTTGTTCTGGGGCTTGTTTTTTTCCTGACAGCCGCCAACCCGCCGAGAGGGGAGTCACTGGCGATCGGCCAGGACGATTCCTCCTGGAGTGCCTTTTTCAGCTATATCAGGCAGCGGGGTATGTTTTTTGTACCGCTTCTGACAGCGGCGGGCGTCTACAGTTTCTTTGCGCTGGCGGTCGTTACATGGCTTCCGACACTTCTCGTGCGGGAGGAGGGGCTCAGCCTTTCGAGGGCGGGCTATTTGCTTGGATGGATCGGTATTCCGGCAGCCTTGATCGGTAACTTCCTGTGGCCGCAGGTCGCGATGAAAATAGACGCCAAATGGCCCAAAAGAGGGGCTGTCACTGTACTGATGATAGCGGGATGCGCCGTTGGCCCGGCGTTTGCGGCAGGCATTTCTTCCGGCGGTGTGGTCCTGTACGTTTGCCTCGCCATTGGTATCCTGTTCGGCTCTGCTTTCGCTGTCATGCCGCCAATTGCGTACCAGCAGTTTGGTCCGATCCGGATGAGGGCGCGCCTGGCGGCCGTGAACCTCCTTGTCATCGCGCTGCTCGGCTATGGATTGGGGCCACTTGTGGCGGTTGAGCTTGGGGCGCTGATCCGGGGCGGCGAGCATAGTCTCGGCGTCGGCCTTGTATGGCTGTCATTGCTGACGACGCCTTTCCTGATTTTGCTTACCTTCCTCGCTACACGTCAATCCCGATTTGCCGAAGACCAGGACTAGGTCGAAAACGGAGCCAGACTATCTTGTTGAATTGCGCGCCGAATTTCCGGGATATCGGAGGTCTTCCGACAGCTGACGGAAGACAGGTCAAACCCTCCAGGCTGTTCCGTTCAGAGGCCATCCTGGAGCCCCGCCCGGCCGATATGGAGCGCCTCCGTTCGCTGAGATTAGGGCTGGTTCTGGATATCCGGAGTGCGTCGGAGGCGCGCGATTTCCCGAACACGGCTGTTCAGGAGGTTTGTGCGGATGTCCGCCAGCTTAACGTCGGCACCGATGTGAAAGCCAGGGGCACCTTTTGGGATGTGCTTGCGCAGGATTGCTCTCCTGCGAGTGTTCAGGCGCTGGTTCACAAGATCTACCGGGCGATACCCGTGGCCGTCGCGCCGGCCCTTTCGGTTTACTTCGATCATGTCGCCGGGCACCCGGCGCCGACGCTTATTCATTGTACCGCCGGCAAGGATCGAACCGGTGTGGCGGTTGCTTTACTGCTCGAGATCCTCGGCGTGACGCGGGACAGTATTGTTGCAGACTACCTGGCCACACAGCAGACCATTTCCGGTGACAAGATCGAAAGCGGTGCCCGCAAGTTCGCGGAGATTGCCGGCCGTATACTGCCGGATGAGAGCCTGCGGATGCTTGCGGGTGTGCGCGCAGACTTTCTGGAGCAGAGCTATGCCTGGATCGAACGAAAGCATCTCTCGACGGAGGCCTTCCTCCGTATGAATGCGGGGCTGACCGAGGAAAGATTGGAAGCCATGCGCGGGGCTCTACTGGAGCCCACCGCGCATTCAGAAAAGGCGATGTTGTAAGAAGCTGTACTTTCCGGTGCCTGTATGCAGGTTCAAGATAGCGCGTGCCTTACGATCCGCCCTCTGAATTTCCCTGCTCCACTCAGTTTCGTGTCTGGGAGGCGATGTCCCTGACCTGCAGATCACAACGCCGAGCTTCGTCGCTCCCCGGTGGCCGAAGACAAAGACTGTCAAACCGGGCAGGGGGCTCTGCCCGCTCAACGAGAAACATACACAGAGAATGCCCGTTCATCGCCTCTCTGTCTGTTGCGCTGCGCCCATCGGGATCGGCAGAAAATAGCCGAAGATGTGGTCTTTCACGTACCGCGTCATCACCGAGGTTGACTCTATGCCACCCCAAAGCCCATCATAAATTTAGTCGGTTGTTTTAAATTTGTGAGGATGCTTGTTATGAGTAACGATGCGCTGCCACGTGCCTTCGATGACTTTACAGCCGATTGGTTCACCAAGGCACTTTCAGCAAGATTTCCGGGTGTGAAAGTCGCCGGTTTCTCCCGCACCGGTGAGCGAATTGGTACTTCCGCGTCGTGTAAATTTTCACTCGATTATGCAGATCCCGGATCCGTGGGTAATCCGCCCGCCTCCGTCTATATAAAGGGCGGATTTACGGAAAAGCAGCGAAATCGTTATTGGGTTGTTTTGCAACAGGAAGTCCGTTTCTTCAACGCAATGGCGCAAGACGTGCCGATGAATATTCCTGATTGTTACTTCGCCGCGAGTGACGCCGACAAGCAGGGACTGACGATGCTCGAAGACATCGTTCAGACGCGTGGCGCGAGATTTGGCAACTGGGGCGCGCTCACTGTGGATGAGGTCGCGGCATTGCTTGAGCAGTTCGCTTCCATGCACGCCCGATGGTCGGGGGATCCGCGCCTTGGCGACCTCGCCGGATTTGAAAAACCTCAACGTGAGTTCTTCCAATATGTGCTTCGGGACAAGCATTGGGAGGAATTGAAGACACGCCAGTTCGGACAACGCCTTGAGCAGACTTTTCCGGACGTCCAGCTTTTGCGGGATGCTTTGCAGCGCATGTGGGAATTGAACGATGCCGCGCCAAGAACCCTTTGCCATGGCGACGCTCACGGTGGAAACATGTTCTTCGAGCGTGACGGGAAACCGGGTGTTCTCGACTTCCAGCTCTATTTTGCCGGCACATACATGCATGATGTCTCATGGTTGATCGTGAGCGCGCTCCCGATCGAGGATCGGCGAAAAGAAGAGCAGCGTCTTCTGCGGCATTACCTGGATGCGGCCCGAGCCGCCGGAATGGAAGTGTACTCGTTTGAGCAGGCTTGGCTGGTTTACCGGCAACAGATGGCGCATGCCGTCCCAAGCGGCGCGTGCAATCCAATTGAGTCGGGGCCGATCGAAATGATCAACGCTGCAGGCGAGCTTGTGACAACAGCTGCCGCAGACCTTGATGTGCTGGGCGCGCTAGGCATTCCCCGCCGGTGACGTTGCGGGGAGCCTGGTGGATTGATGCCAAGGTCTGGCATCCTTGTTTCTGGCCTGGATGATTTTGTCCGGATCTGCCCTAGAGCGCTGTCGGCGGCGCGTCGCGGCGCATGAACCGAAAACTCTCCGGCCCCCATTCCCTATGGGGGCCGGTCAGGTCTTATTTGATAGCCTGGGATTTTCGGGCAGCTTCAATGTCATCCTCGCTCCGGCCAAGGCCTTTCAGGATTTCGCCGGTGTGTTCCCCGAGTTTCGGTGCGCGCATCCGGATGGACGGTGGCGACGCTTCGAAGTCTGCAAAGAACCCTGATGTCCGCATCCGTCCGAATTCGGGATCCTCGGTATCGATGAAGCATTCGGCATGGACGGCCTGCGGATCAGCCATGAACTCTTCGACGCTGTTCACGGGGGCAAGGGGGACGCCATACTCATCGGCGAGCGCAATGACTTCCGCCTTGGTCATCTTTGAAGCTGGTTCTTCCAGCTCCTTCCAGAAGTCGGCGTAGTTGAAGATACGCGACCAGGGCGTGTTGTAGCGCTTATCCTCCAAAAGGTCTTCGCGTCCGAAAATCCGGCAGAGCCCTTTGAACTGCGGATCCAGCTGCACGTGGCCCATTACGCTACCGTCTTTCAATCGCAGCGGATGGTGGATCTTGATGTTGGGAATCTTCTGGACGTCCTTTGTCTGGAACAGGAAGTTATTCAGCAAGTCTGGCATCAGGAAGGCGGCGTAGGCTTTCATCAGCGAGAGGGAAACTTTCTGCCCCTTGCCGCCTGCACGTTCCCGGTGCAGCAGAGCGGCAATGATCGCATTGCACGCCAGGATCGAGGCTACCTTGTCGGCAATGATATGTGGTATGGGCGCGGGATCTTCGGGTGAGCCCATCACAGGCATCGCGCCGCTGAGAGCCTGAATGACATGATCGTAGGCAGGTTTGTCCTTGTACGGCCCATCTTCCCCAAAACCGGACAGTCCGGCATAGATAAGCCGAGGATTGCGTTGCCGGAGCGCTTCATAGCCCAGCCCCAGGCGTTCCATTGTCCCGGGGCGGAAGTTTTCGAGAACGACATCCGCGCCGGCGATCAGGTCGGCCGCGATGGCCCGTCCTTCATCCGACTTGAGATCCAGGCAGATGCTTTTCTTGTTTCTGTTGAAGAGGGAGAAATAGGCTGACATCCCTTCATGCATCGGGTGGTTGCCCCGCATGGGGTCGCCGGCCGTCGTTTCGATCTTGATGACTTCTGCTCCAAGGTCGCCCAGCATCTGGCCGGCGAATGGGCCTGACACCATGGTGGCAACTTCGATGACACGGAGGCCCGCACAAGGACCCTTTCCTGCGTTTTCCTGATCGTTGCTGCGCGTTGTCATTTTTTTCTCCCATAGGCCGGCCGTTCGGATGTTCCCCGGATCCCGGCGCAGTCGCTTTTGTGACTTCTGCCAGGTTCGCCTTGTAAATAGTACGTGTGTACTACACTGGTTTCAGGGCGTGATCCAGAGGCAATCCGCCAGCGAAAAGTTCAGAGAGGGACGGTCGGGCGGGATATGGGCCGGCCGATTCTCTAAGGATTATCTCGCTTTTGGCTAGGCCTGAGGCGTTTAGAGAGGCGCGCAGGTCTTGGGGAAAGGGCGCGGGAGTTGACCGCGGAGGGCACTTGGGGAAGAAACAGTTGTACTAGTCATCTGCCGCAGGCGCTGGCTACGTCGATAAAGATGGCAACGCGAGAAATGTGGCCACAAAAGTTTGAGGAGGGAATGATATGCGAGGGTTAGCGGGCCGGGTTCACGTCATTACGGGAGGCTATGGTGGGATCGCCATGGCTACTGCAAAAGCGCTCGCAGAGCAGGGCGGCACAGTCGTCCTGACCGGGCGGAACCAGGAGAAGGGCGAAGCCGCTGTCGGACACCTGAAGCAGGAAACCGGCGCCCTGGCGCACTTCTACCAACTGGATGTTTCGGATGCAGCGGCCGTATCCGAGGTGGCGGCCCGCATCAACAGAGAGGTCGGTCAGGTTTACGGACTGGTTGCCAACGCAGCGGCCATTTTCCCCGGAGCCGCTTTCGACCTCGCCCCGGAGGACTGGCGCAAGACCTTTGCTGTTACCCTGGACGGGAGTTTCTATTGCGCGCAGGCGTTTGGGCGGCTGATGAAGGATGTGGGCGGTTCGATCGTTCTTGTCTCATCCGTTGCGGCGTCCAAAGCGATCTGGCCGCCGCCTGTTGTTTCCTATTCGGCGTCGAAGGCGGCATTGTCCCATCTTGCAGCCGTGCTCGGCGTGGAGTGGGCCCAGCACGGTATCCGGGTGAACGCTATAGAACCCGGGCATATCGAGACGGAGCTGACGCTCAGGGCGAAGGAGCGCCGCCCGGAGATGATGGAGAAGTGGATTGCCGACGTTCCGCAAGGGCGCCTGATCACACCTGAGGAGATTGGGGAGACCATTTGCTTCCTGCTTTCAGACCTTTCCAGCTCCATGACAGCGTCGGTCCTGACGGCCGATGGTGGCTTTTCGCGTCGCTGATGCTCGGCGCGCGCCTATTTGGAGAAAGTCAGGATTATGCTGAAAGCAGACTATTCAGAACTCGAATTGCTGGTGGGCCGGGAGATCGGGCCCTCTGGTTGGGTTGAGGTGTCGCAGAACCGCATCGATACCTACGCCGATGCCGTCAGCGATCACAACTGGATCCATGTTGACCGGGAAAGGGCCAAGGCGGCCTTTGGCGGAACGATCGCTCACGGACTTCTGGTTCTCTCTTTGGCGCCGCCCATGGCGCAAGAGATGCTCCATATCGGCAGTGTTGCAGCTGACCTGAATTATGGCTTCGAGAAGGTGCGTTTTGTCAGGGTGGTGAAGGGCGGAGACCGGGTGCGACTGTGGCTGAAGGTTCTTAAAGTCAGTGCACGTGGCAGCGGTAAACTGCTGCGTATGGAATACCGTCTGGAGCTTGAAGAAGGACTGCAGACGGCCATTGTGGCCGACTGGGCTTTCCTCCTGTTCCCGGAAACGGTCGCTCTGGCGGAGCAGGCATTCAGGGAACAGGCTCAATGAGGCCCGGCAAAACGCGGATCGACCCATTTTTTATCTGAGCCCGAGCGCCCGCGTCCCTGCGAGCCCTCCTGCTGGTACCTGGTTTCGGGACGATTGAAGCAGATCAGCCCCGTTGTTTGGCTGCAGTGATCTTGAGCAGGGTTTTTGCCCAGAGTTCGAGCGCTGCGCGTTTCTCCGCAGCGTAGTCATACCGGTTATATATCTGGGTGACCGGAGAGCCGAGCGGGGTGTGGTTCAGAATGCGGGCGATGACCTCGCCGCGCACGCCGCAGCGCTCTGACGCCATCATGCTCGCGCCCGTGCGCCGCAGGTCGTGGGCGGTGCCGTTGTCGATGTCGAGCTTTTCGCGGATCCGGCTCATGGCGCGCGTGACGACGTGGCGATCGACTGGCCCGTTGCCATGGATCGCCGGAAAGACATGTCCCCGGTAATTGGCGACGAGCCGGGGAAGGGGTTTCTCGATGTCGCTGGGTACCTCTGTTGCCGTCGCGAGCGCCAGGGCGCGCCGGATGAGCTGCTGGCTGAGCGGGGAGAGAGGAACATGGTGGGACCTGCGGTTCTTCGACCGCTCCGAGGCGATGACCCATGACCGGGTCGTCCAGTCGAGTTCATCGGTATGCATGCCGATCACTTCACCCGCCCGTTGCAGGGTCGTCAGGCAGAGCTGGAGTGCGATCGCGATGGGTTCAGAGACGCCCAGCCTCGCGCCGACCTTGGCCACCGACCAGGTTTCCCAGAGTAGGCGGATTTCCGCTTCACTGAAGACGCGGTCGCGCGATTTGTGCTGATAGAGTTGTGGGAACTGGGCGGGGTTCATCTCGATCCATTCTTCCCGGATGCCAAAATTATAGATCCGCCGCAGCACCGCATGGGCATAGTTTGCTGTCCGGTTGCCGGAGGCTTCTGCGACCTCCCGGACACAGGCGCGCACTTCGCCGCGCTTCAGCTCCTGCAATGGACGCTTCGCTAGTTTCGGCGCGAGGTGATTTCGCCAGACCCCGGACTCCATGATATTGGTCTGTGTTGTGCGCTGGGCGGCTTCGGGCGAGGCAAAAAACGCTGCGGCGAGGTTTTCGACGGTACGCTCTGCGGCGATGGCCTCTGCTTTCTCAACCTTCCTGACGGCTGCCGGATCACCGCCACTGACAGCCGCGGCGAGCGCCTGGATGGCCCGGTCCCGGGCTTCGGCGAGCGAGAGGGCGGGATATCTGCCGAGGGAAAGTCTGTTTCGCTTGCCGCTCTTTGTCCGGTAGCGCAGCGACCACATCTTTGAGCCGTTCGTGCCAACCCGGAGCTCCAGCCCTTCAACGACTGAATCTGTAACGGTGATACGCTCGCCGGCCTTTGGTTTGATGGTTTCGACGAAACGCGCTGTCATATTCTGTGGCATCATATTCTCTCCCTTGGGACCCACCGAGGGACTTCTGACCCCCAGACGATCGGATTTCAGCCCGGCGGCCTCATACAGGGGGTCAGGGGACCCGGGGTCCCATTTGACCGCTGCTTGAAGCAAAACGCCGTGAAACCTAAGGGAGCATAAAAAGAGTAATTATTCAATATATACAGGGGCTGAAACGATCAGTCCGCAACCCATCGAAACGCAATGAAACAACCAAAAATTGCGCTACGAATCTGGGGGTCAGGAGTTCGAATCTCTTCGGGTGCGCCATACTTTCAAGGACTGCGAGCCTTGGGTGTCAGCAAAAAATCTCAAAATCTGCTCCGGGTCCCACTGGGGTCCCAACTGACAGGATGTTTCGCGGCGTTTCGCCGCGTAGCGTTGTGAGAGAAGATAATGCTACCCTGACGGGCCGGTGTTGGACCGCGTCCGTTGACGTGAAGGTCTTACGTGTCAGCTTGAGTTTCTCACAAGCTGCACGGCGTTGAATCCCGCCGAAGATTGATCCCTCTATCCATCATCGGTGATTCCGAAAACCTGAGCGTACGGGATCAATTGGTGGAGCGCAGCCGGGACATCCGACACCAACAGCTTCAAGCAATTTTCCGGGGCTAAGGCATCCCAGCCTCGGACCAGTTCAGCGTACGTCTTCAGCTCCATGGACAAGCCCCGACCAAACCATACGGCAGGAAATCCCGATGTCTCAATGGGGTCAAGTCGGCGTCGACAATCGGTCTCGGCGTCAGGAAGGATCTCCACACCGCAGTCAGCCTGAAGCACAATCATCTGTTCAATGATCTCGCTCACCTCGACTGGCTCGATGAGCTTCTCTCTATGCAGCTTGATTTGTTCGACTGCTGATCTTCATGGGGCAGGGGCCCGCAAGCTTTCTTGCAACCCTGCCTGAACGGCGAGTGTGCGGGGTGAATGGTCAAGACCGCGTCAGCGCCGTCAGGGCAGCCTTGACCAGAGGGGCCGCTAAAGGCCCCTGATCTTTTGTTGTGCTTTACTACTGGCTTGGCTTGTCCGGAAACAGGCCTGGCATCCAGCGTGCGGCGAGGGATGCTGGAAAGGCGAGGCGCAACGGCCCCTGCTTGCTTGCTGTCGAGAGTACTTCGCGCTCCAGCAGGGCTGTGTAGATGCGGCGCGCTGTACGCTCGCTCACGCCCAGCAATTTTTCGACATCGCCCTTGGGCAGTTCGCCGCGATACAGGATCGCCTCAAGAACGAGACCCGATTGCGCGGGAAGGCGGCTCGCCTTGATCTCTTCTTCTGCCCAGAGAAGGATGCGGTTCCTGAGCTCTTCGGGCTGCATAAGCGAGGCCATGAAGGCAATCTGATCCAGGCAGACGCCAAGGAAGTATCTCGCAAATCCGGCGAGGGCTTCTTCACTGAGATGCCCTCGACCATCCAGATCATTGCGGCGCGTCTGATCGCAGCTCGCCAGATGTTTTTTGTAGTCATCGACACTGCGGGCAAGCCCGCGTGCGACAGACCAGATGCCGCCTGTGTCGAGCGCATCGCGCAGCATGGCGTAGGACATTAGCCGCACTACCCGTCCATTGCCGTCGATGAAGGGGTGAATCCATAAGAGGCGATGATGCGCTGTGGCCGCCGCGAGGATTGCGTCGATCTTGCCGGGCTTTCTATAAGCGGCCTCGAAGCGCTCCATGAAGCGTGGCACCGCGCCAGGGCTGATGGGAATATGCGCGCCCACTTGGACATAGCGGTTGCGATAGACGCCAGGTTCAATCCGGATACGTTCCTTTGTCTCCGGGTTTTCGACCCAGAGCAAATCCTCAGGCAACATGGCGCAGAACCGGTGATGCGTTTCCAGGATGCCCGTTTGCGTCGCGGCGCGACCTTCAAGGCCGCCTTCGTCGATCCATTTCTGGACGCCGATATGGGCGAGCGCCTCCAGCTGCAGGTCGCGCTTTTTGGGATCGCTGCTATAGTCCGCTTTCAGGGCGCGCTCGATGTCGATCGGATGGGTATCGTGGCCTTCAATCAGATTGCTGTAGTAGCAGTTCATGGATCGCACGAGATCGGCCAGCGCGTCCGCCACACCGGCGGGCAGGCTGGCGCGCAGCCGCGCTGATTGCTGAGCAACCTCAAGTGCCAGATCGGCAGGAGGGCCTCTGCGTCCGCCGCTTTCTGACACCAGCAGGGGTTCCATCAAGCCGATGGATTCCCCGTCATCTGTGGCCTCTATTTTGGCCGGTTCTTTGTCCGATTTATTTCCGCTCATAATTTCAAATATAACAGGATATTATGGGATATGCGAGCAAAATCTTGTCCGGCCATATGGCCGGTCATGTGGCCGGTTTAGGCGGGCTCTCCGCGCGCTCTATCGGCCCGCGCGCTCGATCCGGCCTGCGATCAGTCTGACAGTGGAGGCTGCAACGTCATGCTCTTTGGCGAGTGTTGCCCACTGGCCGAGCGCCTCGCGTGTCTGGTCGATGATTGCTTTGGCATCCTTTGGGGCGAGGCTGGCCTCTTTCGCGAGAGCGAGCAGATGCGCCTCGCCTGGCGCTTTGCCTTCACCCTTGACCATCGTGGTCTGCTCGCCGCCAGGGCCGGAGGAGAAGGTGAGATCATAGGCAGGGGAGAGGGACCAGTTGCCTGCCGCGTCCATCAGGAAGGTGAAGTTCTTTGCGTGATCATCGCGGTTATGGCCGAGCACGTTGAAGACGGCGAGGCGGAACATCTTCTCCGCTTCGCGCACATCGCGGGTGAGCCGAAGCGTCAGCGCAATCAAATCCTCATAGTCGAGGCTTGGAGTTCGATGATCGGCATGGAGGAGGCCCGACGCTGTATGCGCGTGCAGTCTGTTTTTTCCGATGCGATCGAAGCGGCGCGTCGCAAAGAAGCCTGCGCCTCGTTTTGCGGGGAACAGATGGGTATGCGTCATCTCGATACCTGCCGTGCGCGCCATCAGCGCGTAGACATATTCGATAGCGCCTGCATCCTTGCCGTCTTGTGTGTTCGGGAATTTGACGAGCCAGGGCTCAAAGCCTTTTGGCAGATCGCTTTGCCCATGCGTCATCGCGCCAGTTTTCGGATTGTAGCCGATCATCGCTTTTGGGCGCGCGCCTGTCGAAGAGCCGTTGAGGGCGAGCAATTCTCCGATCACCTCATCGGCGTGACCTTCCAGCACCTCAAGCGCCTGACCGGCCAGCCAGTCGAGATCAATGTCGTCGCTGCCTGCATTGGTTTCCATCGCGGGCTCATAGGTGAGCGCGCCCATGCCGCCAGCACCGACATGGGCGAGGCGGTCGAGAGGGCTTGCCTGCGCAGGCGTCAATCCTTGCGCACGTAGGGCGCGGTCAAACAAAAGACGGCCCCAGCCATCGGGCAGGCTGTCATTGAAGACGCCTGGGAGCCCATCGAAGAGCGCGGCATCGAAACTCTTGAGGCCAGGCTGCAAAGGCAGGCGCAGCGGGGATATCTCAAGCCCGCGTTCGATGAAGCTGCGCTCGTATTCGAGATAGATTATCCGGTCACGGATTGCGAGGCGTCCCACATCGAGCGGTCCACTTCCAAAGTCCATTCCAACCCTGATCGTGCTGACGGGCTTGAAGATCATGAGCGCCAACCGATCTTGCGCTTGGGTTTAGTGTCCGCCTTGATCACCTCATCGATCGAGGAAAATTCGCTCTCGATCGGCGTCGTCGCCTTGATCACCTCCTCAAGACCGCCGACAACGGTGAGGAGTTTGAGCAGGGTTTCGATCGAAGCCGCGCCGGTACGCTCGAATTTGCGCAGTGTCGCAAGCGCCACGCCGGAGCGGGCGGCAAGGCCCGCCTGCGTGAGGCCCATGGCAAGGCGGCGTTCCCGCAGGTTCTCTGCGAGCTGGAGTTGGGCTTTGGCAGGGGTCAAGAGTGATATCATGATAGCTTCAGTATAGCAGATTTCCGTATAAATTGCTATCATTATATCATTCTTGTGAGCGGCTGATTTCTGCGGGTTTTGGGCCGCGCAGTGGTTCATTGTGACTTACCCGTTTCAAGGCTTGCCAGGATTTGCAGGATCGGCGTCGGGATCGCTCAGCGCTGCTGATGCTGCTGATGATGATGGTGGTGGTGCGGGCAGGGCGAGGGGATCGATTTTTAGCCAGTCATACTTGTCCGGCTTCAGGTGCACATCGCGCAGCATCCCGCTCATCTCGGGTCTCTCCCAGAAGTTCGGCATCGCGACCGTGAAGAAGCCCCAGTCGCGGGATTCAAGAAGCCCATAGTCGCCCCCGGTCGCGGCGCGGATATCTTCGACCTGCAGGAGCGGTCTTGATTGCTCCGACCACGTATCGTCCGATCCATTGACTTGCGCGCTCGACACATTGAACCCGCGCACCATCACTGAGGTTTTCCCTGAGTGATGCTTGATGTCTTTGAGCGTCTCTGTATGCTGCTTCCGCCCGCTGGCGTGTAATTCGCATCTGCGCGGCAACCTTCCAGGCAAAAAAGCCGCTGATGGTGATGGCTTTCGAACATCCGGAAGAACTGGATGACATCGTTAATGGTGCGCAGGCTCATCGCAGGTCCTCATCCTCCCGGCTTGCGAACTTGAAGGGCGGGGGCTCTATCGTTTTGATCGGCTCAACCGGCGGCAGATATTCAACGGTCGGCGGCGGCGCTTGCTTGGCCTTTTCTTGCCGGTCTAACTCGATGAGAAGGCCGATGCCGAGAGAGGCTGCGGTGTAGCCCATCCAAGAAGACTTCGTCTTAGATATCTTTCCATCATCATGATTGCCCAGGAGGGGGTAAGTTTTGAGCCGCGCCCGTCGCAGTCCTCATTAATGCTGTGCTCTCTATGTTCCGGACTTACGGTCCCTAGTGACATGCCCTCTGAATTCCGGACATGCCTTTGCAGGCTGTCGATGGCTTGAAAATTCATACGCCACTTTCAGCCTCTGCCCCCAGCCGCTCCAGGCGCTCTCTACAAAGTTCGTTGGCAATGGCAATCAACTGCCCGATCCGGTCAGCCTGCCAGGTAAGAATTTCCTGCGTAGTCTCATAAGAAGGCGAGTAGCGCGCCTCGACATAGGCGCGGCGCAGGAGTTCGAAATAGCGTTTGTAGGGCTTCTGCGGCGGGCCCCATGAGTCTTCAATGCGGCCATCAATGGTGCGAGCGATGTTCCGCAACTTTCCGAGATGGTGCGTGCCCGGTGCGTAGAGGGTCGTGGTCAGCAGGAACATCCGGTAGGCACTCTCGGCGGCCTGGTGGAGCTGAAAAGCTGTATTCCTTTCCCATTCTGGACCGGCGTCAATTCCTTGGCGGCCAATTGTCAGAAATTGCTCTGCTGCTCGCTTCCAATAACTCGCATACTCCGCCGCCTGATAATATGCCTTTTTAGGATCAGGAGCAGCCGGTTTTGCGAGGATGTTCTTCGCATTCCCGTTCCTGTCAGGTTCCCCGTCCTCATAGAGCAGGATACCCTGCTGGATAATCTCCGAGAAGAAGTACTGACCATCCTTGAGCTGACGGTTCACGTCCTGCAACGTGTGGACAATGATGGACACGTCGCGTTTGACGAGCGGGTCGGTGTAAAGGCGGTCTTCAACCTCGCCCCAGAAGGCGCTCATCTCGGTGAGGGCTTCATGGCTGACGATGGCAAGAAGGTCGATGTCTGAGGCGCGGCCCGACCGGCTGTCCTCGAACCAGGTGCCCTTGGCGAAACTCCCGAACAGGACGAGCTTCAGGAGGCGGTAGTGCTTTGCCCGGGCCTTGCCGTCCGCCTTGATGCGGGTTTCCAGCTCATCGAGGATGACCTCCTGTATGCGGGCAAATTCTGCCTGCCGGGCAGGGGGGAGATGATCGAGGGAAGTCTGCAACGGTTCGGGCCTTCAGGTATCTGGCAACGGTGGACATTCTCCGAAATCGAGGCGGCCCTGTCTATTGCAGATTGAGGCATTCGAGGAGGTTAATCGGGGCCGTCCGGGGACCAAAGCGCTGAAGCGTGTCTGGAGGAGCTTGCCGGAACCCCGGAAGTTCATCTTTCAGCGGGGCTGACCGGCTCAGCTGCGCCCCTCGGCGCGAATCACGCGCCCCGCCGCAGGACTTTCAGAGGTCCCCTCTCTCTAATTTGGCTCACGCAGGCCGAGCCGGACCGGCGCCATACTTGTTTCAGGACATGGGCGCGGTTTTATGCGGGGGGCAACCGAGCGATCCTCGCCTCGGGGAGGTACAAGCCGGCCTCGCACAAGGATCTGACTTTCCGGAGAGACGCCCTTGCGGCGCCTGAACAAGCGACGTGCCCGTCTATTGCCTGCCGCGCCTTTGCCGGTATTCAGGGAAGGTGGGCCGGCGCAGCGATAAGACCTGGTTCAAAACCTGCGCCCCGTTGCTCATGCTTCGCGGTTTTCCGACGGCCCACATTTTTCCTTTCAGGGTTGTTTTTACGCTCAACTTTTGTCAGATTCCCTTCAGCATCTCTTCGGAGGGGCTCGGGGCGTCGGAAACCCCGTCAGTGCATGAGTCTGCCCACCCGCGCCTGGTATTCGCGAATGGCTTGCCTGTGCCTGATGCCTGACGCTGCTTGCCCGGTATTCCGGAAGAGGATGCGCAGGGCGTCGGAAACCCTGGAGAAGCATCAGACCTGTTTGCGAGCGCCTTGCCGCAAATCCCTCGTGCTTGTCTGACGGTCCGGCGATGAACGGGCAGGGAGGACGCGCCATGGCGCCGGCAGATCATCGCAGACCAGCAGCGGAAGCGGCCGCAAAGGCTGTCAGCTCGGGCGCACTGAAGACATCAGTATACGGATATAATAGCGCTCGGCCTGATTTTTTGGGGCTGCCCCTCACGCAGCTCTTCCGCAGCCAGTACCGCCAGCTTGTGAGGTTCTGCCGGATCCGGGTACCGGACCAGGCGGATGCCGAGGACATCGTGCAGGCGGCGTTCCTGAATGCGCGGCGGGTCTATCCGGACAAGGGGATAGACGAGCTCCGGCCGCTGCTGTTCACGCTGGTGCGGAACGGGGCGCTGGATTTCCTGCGGTCGGGAGAACATCGCCGGCGGCAGGCCTCGATCGAGATCGGGGAGGCGGCCAGCCACATTGCCTGCGACCGGTCTCCTACACCGGAGCAACAGCTCATGGATGCTGACAGGCTGAAAACTGCACAGAAGATCATTGATGGCATGGCCCCGCACCGGCGCGACGCCCTGCTGCTTCACCGGATCGAGGGGCTGACTTACGCCGAAATCGAAAAGCGCCTGTCCATGTCACGCACCGGCGTCATTGTCGCGATTGCCGAGGCCGTGGCTGAACTGGCCGAGGGGCTCGCCCGCGCGGAAGGGCGGGGCATCCCGCCTGGCCGGTGACAGCCGGGACGCTAGGAACGGTTACTGGTCCGTGCGCTTGGATGTGTAATTATTGTGCATCTCACATGCGAGATAATTGCATGCTCTAAGTTGTTGGCGAGAAGATTGACCGGATAACGGCTCATCGCAAGGCTGATGCAGGTGAGCTCCCTCAGGTCGTCTGAGGGTAAACCTTGACCCTGCTTCAGATGTTGACCAGGCCCTGCGGGCGTTTGCTGCCTCCATCGCCGGCTTCTGCCGTGATCAGCTTTCCCGGCATGCGGGCTCAGATAGAGTGCGCGTACACGGTCAAAGAACGCTTCAAATTCCGGCAGGTCGCCGACTTCCAGAGCCGGGCTGTTCCAGTCGGCGTAGGACCGGCGTCTGCCTTCCGGATCATTAAGGGTTTCCCGCGTCGGCGAAATATGCCGGGCCTCACATTTTTCGATCAAAGTGGAGAGGACCGCGGCCCGTCCTTCGACATCAAACACGTGGCCACGGAAAAGCCGGTCGGGGTCATAGACGTCCTGACGTCTGCTCCGGTTGCGGATTACCAGTTGAAGCATCGCGCGGTATTTCTCGCCATGAGATCAGTCATGCGGTACGCAGGGCGTCGTCTCCGCCTGCGCGTCCCGCCATGATCTGGCTAAGCGGCCGGGTAGGGCCCGCGCGATCGAGCCGGGTCACCATCAGCGCGGCAGGGACGCGGTTCGTCAGGCCCCCGCGCTGCATCGCCGAAAGGTGTGAGCCGGACCGGCAAGGCGGGTGAGTCCGTTGGAAGGCAGGTCCGGCCAGGCAATCACCCTTGGAGGCGGCTGCCATAGCCCGGGTCCGGCTTCAGTATACCTGCTTTTCCTGAGGTTATTACGCAAACGGACATAAACCTCAGTATTCGGGGCCGGGTTGCGCAGGTAAAGCGCCTTGCGGTCTTGATCCTTATACATGCGCCAGATGAGCTCGTAGAGTTCGAATGGCGAGATCACAGGCGCGCCGGCGGTCGCGTTCAGCTCCAAGGCGGAAAGGGGTCTTCCAGGCCGGTCCGGGGCTGCAGGCTGCCGGCCTTTGAGGTTGCGCCCGGATCTGTGAGACAGGCGTCGAGCCTGGCGGTGAGGACGGCCTGGTCCATTCCGATGCCGATCAGCACGATTTCCTGGCGGCGGTCGCCGAAGCGGGCGTCCCAGACGCGTTCAAGATAGCGCAGCACTTCGGGACTGTCCGGGCGTTGATCTTCGGGCACGGCCGCCCACCACCGGCCCATCCGCTCATGCCGCACCAGCGCGCCCGCCTGGCTTATTTCTGCCATCCAGTCAGGCCGTGTCGCAAGCCAGAAGAAGCCTTTTGCCCGGACCACGTTTGGCCAGGGAGAATTCACGAAAGCATGAAATTTTGCCGGGTCGAACGGGCGGCGCGCGCGATAGACGAAGCTTTCAATGCCGTATTCCTCGCTTTCGGGCACATGGTCTGCAAAGCCGTAAAGTTCCTTGGCCCAATGCGGATGCTGGTGTGCCTTTTCAAAGTCAAAGCGGCCCGTGCCGAGCACCTCGCCAAGCTCCACATCCGAGAAATCCGTTTCGATGATCCTGGCATCCGTATTCAGGGAACGGATCAGCTGATGGATGATTTCGCAGTCACCGGGCGAAACCAGGCTGACCTTGTTCATGATGATGACATCGGCAAATTCGATCTGATCCACCAGAAGCTGGACCAGGGGGCGCTCATCGTCTTCACCGAGGCTTTCGCCGCGATCTGCCAGAAAATCCGTACTTGAATAATCACTGAGAATATTGACCGCATCGACGACCGTAACCATCGTGTCGATCTGGGCGATATCTCCGAGCGAATAGCCCGCCTCATCCCGGAAATCGAAGGTGGCGGCCACAGGCAAGGGTTCTGAAATACCGGTGGATTCGATCAGCAGGTAGTCAAAGCGCCCTTCCTCCGCGAGACGCGCGACCTCCTTCAGAAGGTCTTCGCGCAGCGTGCAGCAGATGCATCCATTGGACATTTCCACCAGCGCTTCTTCCGTGCGGGAGAGGCCCGCGCCGCTCTGCCGGACGAGCTCAGCGTCAATGTTCACCTCGCTCATGTCGTTGACGATGACCGCCACGCGGCGGCCTTCCCGGTTGTTGAGGATGTGATTGAGCAGCGTGGTCTTCCCGGCGCCCAGAAAGCCGGAAAGTACGGTGACGGGGAGTTTTGAGGTCTGTGTCATGGCGGCCTCGACAGGGTGTGAAATGTAATGTTATTACATAATTATAATTCGAGAGGACGCAAGATGAGTTTGCTGCAGGATCTGGCGGAACAAGAGGGGAAGCAGGAGCGGGCCGCAGAGCCCGTCATCTTCTGCCACAGCCTTGAAGCGCTGATAGAGGCTGGATTAGGAGATGTGGCCGAGCTCGCCCTCTGGCCGCGTCAGCCTTCGCCTGGTCTTGCGGCAGCATTTGAGGCGCTGGACTGTTCCAGCTTCGAAGACCTTCGCGTCACAGGACGGCCAGAAGACGTGCGGCAGCGCGCCGTGACCTGGCTCACGCAATCCAGCTGGCCAGCATTGGTGTGGCAAACGCTTCTCGGGGATGTTCAGGCGGCATTTGCCTGCATCGGTGATATTGAGGCCGATTGCACCTTCAGGCTTGAATATGTGACCGATGATGCCTGCCGGAAGTTTCATAAGGACGATACTGATTTTCGTCTGATCACGACCTATTTGGGGCGCGGCACGCAATGGCGGGTGGAGAGGGCGGGGGAGGAGCCTGGCCCCCTCCATGAAATGAAGCCGCATGAAACGGCCATGCTCCTCGGCCAGCGCTGCAGCCTTGAAAATTGCGTGCTCCACAGGTCCCCGCCGATTGAAGGCAGCGGGCAGGCACGACTGGTACTGGTGCTGGATTTCGAGCGGCCAGATTATTGCTGATCCGGCCGCAAGCGGGCGCTCCGTCCTGTTCAAGATCAGTATAGGGATTAGGCATCGTGGCTTGTCCGCGAAGGCGCAAGGGGCATTGAGGGCGCGGGTTGAGCATCACCCGCGTATACAAAATACCCTTCGAAATTAACCTACTAGTGCATTAAGGAGTCGCCAGTTTATCTGAAACTTCACGCTTGAAATGTACCGCCTGATAACTGGTTTGAATATCAGACGGACCCAGCGATGGCGTATGGCGACACATCCCGGCCATCAGGCCTGCCAGCTTCCCGGTTCGCGCCCCTGCGCACCGTAAGCGGCCTGATCGCGCTCGGCTTGATCGCAGTTATCGCTGCGGCGCCTGTACCCGATGCGGTTCAGGTCCAGCTGTGCGTGGCGACGATTGCCACCTATTTCCTGATGGGGTGGCTGCGCCCGACAGGCGGCCCTTTCCGCGTGTTCGTGGCGCTGCTCATTATCTTCACCAGCACACGCTACATGATCTGGCGTGTCACCGAGACGATGCCCACCGACTCGGCGCTGTCGATCGCCGGCGGAATATTCCTGCTGGGGGCGGAGAGCTATGGCTATGTGCTGCTTCTGCTCTCCACCTTCCTGTCCGTCGATGTTTACAAGCGCGCGCCCCGGCCTGCGCCGGTGTCGGCAAGGCGCTCGCCCACCGTCGATATTCTGGTTCCAAGCTATAATGAGCCCGATGAGCTGCTCGAGGTCACGCTGACTGCGGCGCTGAATGTCAGCTATCCGGCGGGCCGGATGAAGGTTTACCTTCTGGATGATGGCGGCACGCTCTCCAAGCGGACCCAGTCCGATCCGGTCAAGGCGGCAGAGGCGGAGGCGCGGCATGAGCGGCTGAAGACCATGTGCGACCGTCTCGGGGCGAACTATCTGACCCGCGAGAAGAACGAACACGCCAAGGCCGGAAACATCAACGCAGCCCTTAAGGAGACCAGCGGCGATCTCGTTCTGATCCTCGACGCCGACCATGTCCCGGCCGCCGACATCCTTGTGCGGACGGTTGGGTATTTTGTGGACGATCCGAAAGTCTTCCTCGTCCAGACCCCGCACTTCTTTCTCAATCCCGATCCGCTGGAGAGAAACCTCGGCACGTTCCGCGAGATGCCGAGCGAGAACGAGATGTTCTATTCGGTCATCCAGAGAGGCCTGGACGGACTGAACGCTTCCTTCTTCTGTGGTTCGGCCGCCGTACTGCGGCGCGAGCATATCATGGAGATCGGCGGGATTCAGGGGGACACGATCACGGAAGATGCCGAAACTGCACTCGAGCTTCACGCGCGCGGATATCGCAGCGTGTATGTTGACCGGCCGATGGTTGCGGGCCTTTCGCCGGAAACCTTCTCCGGCTTCATAACCCAGCGGATGCGCTGGACCCAGGGGATGATCCAGATCTTCATCCTGAAGAACCCGCTGCTGAAGCGCGGGCTCTCCCTGTCTCAGCGCATCGGTTATCTCAATTCCTGCTTCTACTGGTTCTTTCCCCTTGCGCGTCTGACATTCATCCTCGCTCCGCTCCTGTATCTTCTGCTCGGCATACAGGTCTATGTCGGGGATTTCAGCGACTTCCTGATGTACGGCCTTCCGCACATTGTCGGCGCGCTGATGCTCTCTTCGATCCTCTATGGACATACGCGGTGGGCATTTGCGTCTGAACTCTATGAAGTGGTTCAGTCCATCCATTGCAGCGGCGCGATCCTCCAGGTTCTGCGCAATCCCCGCGCTCCCAGCTTTGCGGTGACGCCAAAGGGGGAGAATCTCAGCGAGAATTTCGTCTCGCCTCTGGCGCGACCTTTCTATGTGCTGATTGCGCTGGTCGGGCTGGGGCAGGTGGTCGGCCTGGTGCGCCTCTTCCACGATCCGGTCGGCGCCGGTGTCATCACCGTGCTGCTGCTCTGGAACACGTTCCATCTGCTCCTGCTCATCTCTGCGCTGGGCGTTCTTTATGAACGGTCACAGCAGCGCGCCTTTCCGCGTTTTGAAGTCAGCCGGTCTGTTCTGCTGGGACTTGGAGACACAGACATTCAGGCACAGATGTCGGATGTCTCGATCACGGGCATGGGCTGCCTTGTGCCGCCCGTTGCGGCGCATCGCTTTACTGAAGGCGAAACCCTGACCATCGATGCCCGCGAGCTGGGCGCCAGCAACGCGTCCTTTTTGTCCCTCAAGGTGCTCTCGGTGTTCGACACGCCGGAAGGCCAGAAGCTCGGCCTCAGCTTCATCATCGAAACCCGGGAGCAATGGGCCGCCATTGTGACCCTGATGTATGCGCGCAGCGAAAACTGGAAACAGTTCCGCGATGCCCGCGCCAATACCGAACATATGGGCGCCAAGATCGCCCGCCTCATCCGCTCCAGCCTGTCGCAAGCGCTGGGCCATATTCGCGCCGTTACACGGGAAGTACGTTCATGAAATCCCTGCTCCGCCCTGCGGTCCTCGCGGCCGCCCTATCTGTCTGCCTCATGCCTGCCCCTGCCATCGCGCAGGAGACGGCAAGCCGTGAGGCAACGCTCGATATCTACGCCCGCTACCGGGACAATCCCCAGATAACCACCGAGCGTCTTGAAAATGGCCTCTGGCGCACGCGCATTCCGCTGGCTTCCCTGCGCAGCGCGCAGGGCGCGATCCATCTTGACGGGGCCAGCGCGCGCGAATTGATCTCCTTCGCAATCGCTCCGCAGGCAGACGTAAAGGATGCGCGTGTGCTGCTGCGTCATGTCAGCGGACGCGCGCAGGAGGGGCTCAAGCCGCAATTGCGTCTGGGCATGAATGGCCAGTTCATTGGTCAGCTGGACGGGGTCACCGAAAGAGCCGCAGCGATCAACGAGATCGTGCTGGATCCGGCAATGGTCCAGCATGGATACAATACGCTGAGCATCGATGCGGTCCAGCGGTATACGCTTGATTGTCAGGATGCGGACGCTGCAGAGCTGTGGACAGAAGTGGACACGTCCCGCTCCTATATCGAGATCACCTACGCTCGCCGCGCGCTCAACGCAACGCTGGCCGATCTCGGCGCGCTTCTCTCTGCGGGGATTGGCGGTGTGGAGGAACTCGGCATCCTGGCCGGCGCGCCGGACGCCCAGACCCTGCGGTGGGGCGCCCTTGCCTCTCAGGCGGTCGGGAACCGGCTCGGCTACCGGCTGCCGAAAATAACGATGCTCTCTTCCCTGGATGCGGGGCCGGACGGGGAAGGGCGCGATATCATTGCGATCGGCACGCCTGCGCAGCTTGCCGGCCTTGCGCCTGCGGGCCTCGCAAACCTCAAGGAAAACGACTCCTGGCTTTCCATCGGCCCGTCCCCAAACGATCCGTCGCACTTTCTGATCATCGCGGCAGGGCATACGCCCGAAGCCATCGAAGGCGCGCTACGGACACTGGCATCTGAAGGCTTCCCGCTTTCGGCGTCGCCCTCCGCCATCATCGGCGCTTCCGAAGTTCCGGCCACCATTATCGGCAGCAAACGCCAGCCGCTCCGGACCGATGCGAAATATGTTTTCCGGGATCTTGGCCTGGAGGGCGCTTCGGTGCTCGGACAGGAACGTGGCCGCGCCCAGCTTTCTTTTGCCCTGCCGGCAGATATCCGTTTCCGCGACAATGATGAGGCGGTCCTGGCGCTGGATTTTGCCTATGGCGCGGGTCTCGATGGCCGGTCGGTTGTCAATATTCTCGTCAATGGTGCCTTTGAGCGGGCGGTGCGGCTGACAAATCCCGCCGGTGAAGTCGTGCCCGCCTATGAGGTTGCCGTTCCGGCCCGCTCCCTGCGGCCGGGCTGGAACACCATTGACTTCCAGATTGAACTCTCTTCGCCAACCGAAGGGGCCTGCGTCGCCCGCAATGCACGCAATCTCGCCTTCACCCTGAAAGGCACATCGACCGTTACTCTTCCGCCGGCGGGATATTTCGCGGAGCTGCCCAATCTCGCGCTGCTTCAGGAGACCGGCTATCCGTTTACGGGGCTGGAAGCCGCGCCGATGGAAATCCGCGCCGCCGATGCGTCTGCGGAAACCGTTGCGAGCGTTTGGACGCTGGCCGCCCGGCTTGGCCAGATAAACGGCACCGTCTTTACAGACACAAATTTCGGTATTGGTCTCGATCTTCCCGACGCCAACACGCTCCTCGTCGGCGCGCGCCCGGCGCTCGGGGGTTTCCTGCCCTTGCAGAAGCTGATGCTGCCGCAGGCGAGCGGGTTCAGCCGGGAACTCAGCCTCGTTGATCTTGGTGATAACGGCCTGCTGGTCGAGGGCGAATCGCCCAGCCACAAGGGACGTCTCGTCATGCTGGTGACAGCCGAGACAGATGCTCAGCTGCTGTCTTCTGTTCGCGCGCTGGTGCAGCCAAGCCATTGGAGCCAGATCCAGGGCGGCGCCGCCGTATGGCGCGAAAACGCCGCCACGATTGTCTCGGCTGACGCTGATGCAACGTTTACAATCGGCAACAAGGCCGCGCGCGAAGCGGCGCGCGCCTCCAGCGCCGGGTCCTCCTGGAGATGGATCGCCTCCATTGCGGCAATCCTGTTTGCCATGGCTGCAGGCCTCGCCCTGATCGCGCGCTACATGCGCAAGCGGATCAACGGAAAATGAGGCTGCTTTCCCCTTTTCTACATGCGGCCGCTGCCGGCGCGAGCTTCCTGCTCGTGGCTGGGCAGGGCGCTCAGGCCGCGCCCGATACCGGGCGGGAAGGGGTCTTCCCGATCGGTATTCCGGTTGCGGATATTTCTGAGCCCGCTCCGGCGGAAGCGGCGCCGCCGTCAGGTCCGGCGCAGGGGGATGTTCAGTTTGTCTGGACGCTCGGCGCGCAAGGGCGCTGGCAGGAAGCCGCTGCGCGCCTGCGCGCGCTGGAACGGCATCATGCCGGGTGGCAGGCGCCAGCGGATATTCTGGCCTATGTCGCCAATGGCCAGCGCGAATACGCAGTGCGGGAAGCTCTGGCGTCGGAAGACTGGGCGCGGGTTCTGAGCCTTCTGCCAGCCCCGGCAGAAAATAGGTGCGAGCGTCCCTTCGACCTCTGGGCCCGCGCGGATGCGGTGGAAGGTCTCGGGCGTCAAGATAGCCTGCGGGATTTCTATGTCCGGGCTCTGACGACCTGCGACAATCCTGAACTCGTCGCAGCGCTCGTCTCCCGCGCTTCCGGCGCGCTGGATAGCGAGGGCTTGTCCTCCCTCGTCCGGATGCCCGCTCTGGCCGGCAGCGAGCATCCGGAAATCGCGCGCGCTTATGCAGAGCTTGTCAGGGCAGACACCTGGCTGAGATTTCAGGCCGCCCAATCCGCCGGAGATATTGAGGCAGCAGGCGCGCTTGCGGGCGGGACCGGGGATGCGCCGCTTCTGGCGCAGGCCGGGTGGATGTTTCTTGAGCCAGAGCCTGCCCGCGCCGCAGGTTTCTTCAGGGATGCCCTGGCGCGGGGCGCGGAAGCCGATGCGCGCCGGGGTCTGATACTCGCCGCGCTGGCGGCGGGAGACCATGCAGGCGCCCGTAGCGCCATCGCTGAAACGCCCAGCGCGGAGGGGTTCGACGGCCTCCTGGCGCGGGTTGACCTTGATGAGGCGCGCAGGCTGCGCCAGCAGGGAAATTGGTTGCGCGCCGCAGAGTTGGCCAGCCAGTCCGCGCAGCTTGATCCTGCGCTGGCGGGCGAGGCTCAGCTGATCGCTGGCGGCGCTCTGCTGGATGCCTCCGCCAAGGCTTATGACCAGGGCGACCTCGAAACGGCAGGCGCGCTTGCCCGGAAAGCCGCTGCCTATCCGCCGGTTCAGCGGGCCGCGCAGATGCGCAGCGCCTGGGTGGACCTCCAGTCAGGTGACGCAGAACTGGCGGCCGCGACGTTCAGCCGGCTCTATCTTGCCGCGCCCGATGATGAGTCTGCTGAAGGGTTTGCCCTTGCGGCCCAGAAGGCCGGTAAGCTGGACTCAGCCGCCGCCATCGCGAGGGCCGCCGGCGGCCCGCTGGGCGCAAAGGTGCAGGCCCAATATGCCTCCGCGGCCTTCTATCAGGGTGACTATCTGACGGCCCGCGCCCTGGCGCCCGATACCTATGAAACGCTCGAGGGCGTTGATCACACGCTCTACCGGCAGACGCTCTCCCTGCGCCAGCAGGATGGCGCGCGCGGCGAAAACAGGATGACGGGCTATGCGTCCACCACCTCCATGGAAGTCGTGCGCGGCGTAAGCCGCTATGAGGCAGGCGTCACGCTCTACAAGATTGATACCGGCGCCGATGCCGGCGCCGGCCGCGAGAATTTTGCGGCCCCCTATCTTGGCTGGAGCCGGGAAGGGGAAGCGAGCCTCGCCGCGCGGATTGGCCTTTTGCCCGTAGGAGGCGGCGCTGATCCCACCCTCACCGGAGAAGCGGCCGCAACACGGCGCTTCGGGGCACATATGGGGGAGGCGCGCGTATTCATCCGCCCAAGGACAGACAGCCTGCTCGCCTTTGCGGGGGAGGACGCCGCCTCTGGCGGGCAATCTGGCCGCGTTGTCGAGGCCGGCGCGCTTGTGCGTGGCAGGTTTGACGCCGGCGGCGGGCGCGCGGTGCAGGCAGATATCTCTGCCGCCCATCTGGACGGGCGCGCCACCGTCAGCAACTCCATGATATCGGCAGGGCTTTCCGCGTCTCAGTCGATTGTCAAAGACGGGTTTGATTATCTGGTGACAGGCCCGTTCTATCAGTACCAGTCCTATGACCGGAACACGAACTTCTTCAGCGCCGGCCATGGCGGCTATTTCAGCCCGCAGCAGTTCCACCGGGCTGGCTGGTCGGTCAACGCGCGCACACAGCCCCTGAAAGACTGGATGCTCAAACTGGACGGCGCTGTCGCATTCGAATCCGTGCGTGAGGATACCGCCCCGCAATATCCCCTGCTTGCAGACCAGGGCATCCAGATCGGTGGCGGGAAAAGCTCGGGCGTTGCCGGCTCTCTCGATGTTGCCCTGGCGCGCAGGCTGGGCCGGGAAGTCATCGTGTCGGCAAATCTTTCCGCCACCGCCTCCAAGGCGTTTGAAGACCTGCGCGCAGGCATCGGTCTTGTCTGGGTGCCAGGCGGCCGCGCGGCGCTTGTCCCTTCAGACCTCGCAACTGATCCTTTCTCCCCCGGCTCCTGGATTCGCCCATGACCCCTGACATGACCTCACCCCCGGCAGGCCGAAAGCATAACGACCCTGTATTGGCGCGCGCGCTTCAGGGCATCGCTCTTTGCGGCGTCATTCTCGGCCTGATCCTCTATGTCTGGATTGCCGTTCAAAATGAAACCGGTGCCAGCCAGCGCAGGCTGGCAGATGCCGCCGCCGCCGGGCAGGTGGCTGCCGACGCCGAAATGGCGCGGATTGAGGCGGCTGCCGAGAGGACTGCGCCGCTGATTGCAGATGCCATGCGCGCGGATGTCTCCGCAGAGGACCTCCGCAAGGCGCAGGCCCAGGTTACAGATATGCTTTCGTCCACGCCGGTGCTGGCCGTTGCGGTGCTGGACGGCAAAGGCGGCGTGTTATCCGTATTCGGACCTATGCCGACGGATGCTGTGGGGGGCCTTGCGCCCCTGTCTTCCAGCCAGCGCGCCGGGCAGGAACTCCTGGGCCTGGACCTTGTGCCTGTGTCCCGGCTCCGCGCAGGCTTTTATCGTGAAGCCGAGCTTACCGGTGGCGGGCGGCTGCCGATGATTTTTGTGCTGCGTTCGGGCGCTTTCGGCGCGGCGCTGGATGCAGGTGCCTCGGCAGGCAGCGGCGGGCGCGCGGCGCTTTTCAACCTGGATGGAAAGGTCGTGCGCTCCAGTTCCGCGCCCGGCCGCGCCTTTACGCCGGCGGACGCGGCCCTCGCTGGCGCGGCGCTGGGCTGGCAACCCCTGCACAAGGATCAGGTTTCTGCGCCCGGCCGCCTGTCGGGCAGCACGGACGGCGCCTTCCTGGAAGCCCGCAGCGTGGCGGGTGGCCGGCTGCACATCGCATACCTTGGGGATGAGCCCTCGGTGCTGACCATTGTTGCTGCCCGCAAAACAGAATTCCTGGCGCTGTTCGGCGTCTCCATGCTCGCCCTCGTATTGGCGCTGTCCCTCATCCAGAATGAATGGCGCCGCGATGATGCGGAGAATGAGGACGCCTTCCTGGTTTTGGCCCAGGCAAGGGCAAGCTGCGATCTGCTGGATGCGGGGGTCATCGACTGGTCGCTCCGCGATGGCCGCATCGTCTATTCCGAAGGCTGGGCGGAGATGTTTGCCCGCGGCGTGAAGCCGGCCTCCGAAGAAGCGCATGACTGGATATCGCGCATTCACCCGCAGGATCAGGATGCGGCGCGGGAAACCTATCAGTCCATGCTTGATGGCAGGGTAAACGACATTGAACACCGCATCCGCATAAGGCTGCCTTCCGGCTTGTGGGTGCAGGTTCTCGAGCGGGGGCGGGCGGTGAGCGGCCTGGACGGGAAACCCGCGCGGATCGTGCTGGTTCAAACGCCGCAAGCGGCCGATGGCGCGGCCCTGAAAGAGACATTGAACGGGCTGGTCCAGTCAAAAGGCTACGCTCTGGCAGGATAAGGGGGCCAGGGGAGCGGCAAGCGCCCCAAAAGATTGCCCAACTCTCTTTGCCTGCTGCAAGGTTACCTGATCGCCGTGCCGGGTTGAACCTTTTAGACTATTTGGAAACCCGGTTGTAGCATTTGGTATGTTTTGGTGGCGTCATGGAAAAGCGTGCAAAATTCCAAAGGCCCGAGATGCCAGACGAATATGTCGACCTTGAGTACGACCTGCACCGCGTCGAGGCGAGCCGTGGTGTCCTTGAAATGGCTGTGCGCCAGCTGCGCGCATTCGCCCTGTGCATCACTGCCAACAGGACCGAGGCGGACGAACTCGTCGAGGACACCTTGATGCTCTTCCTCGCGGAAGACCGGATCCTGCGAGAGTGCGACCGCTGTTTCGCTGAGCTTCTGGAAGTTTTCCGCCGGGTGCACTCCCGCGCCGCGCTGATGCCGGCTTCCCGCCCTGCGCCGGAACACCTGTATGCCGGCTATATGCAGCTTGCCTTGCCCGAGCGCGAGCTGGCCGCCCTCGTGATGGGCGGCGGAATAAGCGTCTCCACCGCAGCGGGCCTGCTGGGTATCTCCCCGGCACAGGCAGAGTGTATCCATGACGCCATCCGGTGTAAGCTCGGCGGCGCGAGTCTGCCGGAATGGCCCTTCATCGCCGGGGCAAGCGAATATTCCGGGAGCGGGACAGACGGTACCGGCTGACGCGCCTGCGCGCGCATAGGGGGAGCGAAGTGGCAGCGGAAGATGCCTTCTTTCGGGACCATCCCGATGCGATGCTGATAGCTGACCCGGCAGATCATCGCATTCTGGCGGTAAATCCTGCAGCGGAAACCGTTTACGGATGGACCGAGCGCGAACTCTGCGAGATGCGGCTCGAAGACCTCAAGGCGCGAGATCCGGAATCGCCCGCGACATCAGGCGATCAGCAAGTTTCAGCGGTCCGCACACACCGGCGCAAGGACCAGACCTTGTTCAGGGCCCGCATCCGGCAACGTGCCTTCCAATATGCCGGCCGCCCCGCCTTGCTCATCGTGCTGGAAGATCTCCAGGCGCTCTTTGCCTTACTGGAGGGGGCTGAGGGATCGCCCCTGGCCGCGCTCAATCGCGCGCAGGAACAGGAAGCCAATCTCAAGGTTGCCCAGCAGCTGCTGAAGATCGGCTTCTGGAAATACGACATATCGAACCGGAAACTCGTCTGGTCTCCCAGTGTTTATGAGATGGCCGGCATCACGCCTGAAGACTTTGACGGTTCGCTGGAAAAATATGTCGAGATACTCTTTTCCGATGACCGGGAGCAGGCCGCGTTATCCGTTCAGACGCTCAATGATCCTGATGTGAAGTTCCACGAGTTCGAGCGCCGCATCACCCGCAAGGACGGCAGCACGATCCATGTGAAGGGGATCGGCGTACGCACACAGACGGTTTCAGGAGATGTGGTTACCGGCGTTGTCCAGGATGTGACCGCCGAGCGGAACCGGCAGTCTGATCTGCGGCTGCTGGGCGCCTCCGTGGAGCGGCTCAATGATATCGTGGTTATCCTGCGCGTTGATCCGTCCGTTCCGGGAACAGATGCGCCGATTGTCTACATCAATGCCGCATTTGAGCGGATCACGGGCTATGCCCGGAGCCAGGTCGTCGGGCGGCCATTATCCTTCATCCTCTCCGGCGCCGAGCCGAAGATTGATCCCCGCGCGCTCGAGACCGCCATGAGCGCGGGCCGCTCGCTGCGGGTTGAGGTGTCCGGCCCTATCCATCCGGGCCGGCAGATTACCTGGGATGTCGAGTTTCTGCCCGTAGCCGATGCCTACGGAAAATACTCGCACTGGGCAGCTGTGGCGCGGGACATCACCGACCGCCGGGCCGCCGAGCGGCGCGCCGCCATCAACGAAGACCGGTTCCAGTTCGTCAGCCGCTCGACGGCCGATGTGGTGTGGGAATGGGATATCACTTCGAGTGCCTTCATATGGAGCGAGGCCTTCGACAAGATCGCGGGCGCGCCCGGCGCGTATCAGGAAACCGGCTTTGGCTCCTGGAGCCGGCGCGTGCATCCTGAAGACTGCGGCCGGGTGGTTACCAGCCTGATGGATGCTGCCGCCTCTCCGGATGCTGAAAGCTGGTCGGAAGAATACAGGTTTATCGGGGATGATGGCGGCGAGCGTGTCATTCTGGACCGGGGCTTCATCGTGCGGGACGAGGTGGGCAATGCGGCCCGCATGGTTGGTACAATGATCGATCTTACGGAGCGCCGTGCCAGCGAGCAGAGGTCGCGCGATTCCGAACGTCTGGAAGCGATCGGCCAGCTGACGGGGGGAGTGGCGCACGATTTCAACAATCTGCTCACGGTAATCCTTGGAAACAGCGATGTTCTCAGGGACAAGCTGGAGGATCCCGCCCAGCGCAGGATGGCGGACCTGATCCACCTGGCGGCAACCCGGGGGGCCGATCTCACCAAACGGCTTCTGGCCTTTGCGCGCCGCCAGCCTCTGAAGCCCCAGAGAACCTGCCTCAATGAAAGGACCGGGTCGGTCCATGCTTTGCTCCGCGGCGCCCTCGACGCGCGCATCCGGATACGGCATTCCCCGGCGCCCGGTCTCTGGAGTGTTCAGGTGGATCCGGGGCAGTTCGATGTGGCCCTTCTCAATCTCGCCTTCAACGCGCGCGATGCCATGCCATCAGGCGGTACGCTGACGATTGAAACAGAGAACATCAAGGTACGCGGGCGATCGGGATCAACGCGGGAAGGCGTGCCGCCCGGAGACTATGTCTGTGTTACTGTTTCCGATACCGGCGCAGGCATGGAAGAGGAAGCTCAGCGGCGCGCCTTCGAGCCCTTCTTCACGACCAAAGCTGCGGGGAAGGGTAGCGGGCTTGGTCTCAGCATGGTCTACGGTTTTGCCCGCCAGTCGGACGGTCATATCCTGATCAGCTCTTCTCTGGGCGAGGGCACTTCGGTCAAACTGTTCTTCCCAAGGGCTGCGAAAGATGGCGGGGCAACTTTCTTCTCCCCGCAGGATGTCGCCCAGCCGGACTTGTCCAGAACAGGAAATGTGCTGATCGTCGAGGATGACCCCCTGGTGCGCGAGCATTCCGCCCAGAATTTTCATGCGCTTGGCTATACGGTATCTCTGGCGGCATCCGCTGAAGAGGCGCTGGTCATGCTTGAGGCAGATCCCGGCATATTCATGCTGTTCACGGATGTTGTTCTTGGTGCCGGGATGAATGGTCTGGAGCTGGCCCTGGAGGCCCGCCGCCGCCGTCCAGGTCTCAAAGTGCTCTACACATCCGGATATGTTCCAGGAGAGATCGGCTTCAATGGCGCGTTGGTGCCGGACGCCGAGATGTTGCGCAAACCCTATGAGCGCCACGAACTCATCCGGAAGCTTTCAGATGTGCAGAGAGGGGGCGCGCCGGGCGGCTAGAGGGCTCCCGCCGCCAGCCGGTATCCTATCCCGCGGGCAGTCTGCAGGAAGCTGCCAGAGCCCTTTTCCAGCTCATCAAGCTTCTGCCGAAGGCGGCTGATATAGGTCTCCAGAACTTTCTCTCCTTCCCTGTAAGGCCGGCCAAAAGCCTGATGGTAAAGGTCGTTCCGGGGAACGGGCCTGCCGCCGGCAGCGATCAGGGCTTCAATCAGCCTGGCTTCGGCATGGGTAAGCTCCGTGAACTGCAGGCCGTGCCGGAAACCTCGCTCCTTTGGCAGATAGTTCACCTCGCCGATGGCAATGGTATCTGGCAACTCAGCCGCAGGCTGGCCTTTAGCGCGTTTCGTCAGGCGGCTCACGCGCGCGTGCAGCTCCTTCGCGCTGGCTGGTTTGAGAACATAGTCATCAATGCCGCGATTGATCAGGTCGGCCCGAAACTCCGTGTCCCCCCATCCTGACAGCATGAGGATGGGCACATCGCTGATCCTGCGGATTTCGGTCAGGATCTGCGATCCCGAAGCATCCGGCAGCTGAAGATCAAGGATCACACAGTCCACATCGGCAAAGCCCGGCGCATAAAGAAGGGTCTTGAGCGCTTCGAAGGACTCAAACGTGTCAAACTGGTCGGCGGGGTCGGGCCAACTCAGGGTGATGGTTTCCAGCACCATCGGGTCATCATCTACCAGCACTACACGCATTGCCAGCTCCGGCTGCGGCAGGGACAGCTCTCTCCTGCTGTCCATGATCGGAAGAAGAGTTATTCATCTCTGAATTTACAGAACCATAACACGGGTCCACGGAATAAAATGGATCGGGCCGCAGCCGGGGCAATCGTCGCCTCTCCGCCCCGGAAATATGCACAAGGCGGTTATCCATACTTCGTGCGGCCGGCCCGGTTTTAAGCGCTTTGCGGCGCGCTCTCCCGCCCGGTCCGTTAACATTGAGAACTACCCTGTTGAGATTTTTTTGTGTCCTTGAATGGAACCAGATTGCGGGAAGCGCGTACTGAAAGGGATACCGGAAGGACGCGCTGCGACGCTAGTCCCCCCAAGCCGCATACTGCGCAGTCTTTCCGGTATCCCACGCCGCCCGACCTGGATCCCATCCCAGTCGAGGCCGGCGAGGTCCGGTGCGTGGCTGTCATGGGCATGCGTATGCCGGATCATCGTCCGTGCAGAAGCATGGGCGCTGCCTGCGGAACCTGACAATGCCGTCGCCGCGAAACTCCGGGCTGATCCAGAAAGGAATGGCCCGGAGGTTTCCGGCGCATTGTTGTATCCATTCAGGCGGCTTGTCCGGGCTCGAAAGGGGCGGATTCGTCATATCCGCTTTTCGAATGGGGGGTGTCCATGAGGCTCGCAAGGGCTTCCCGCCCGCGGCTGACGCGGCTTTTCACCGTCCCTTCGCTGCAGCCGAGAATATGTCCGGCTTCCTCATAGCTGAAGCCCACGGCGAGCACGGCCACGAGAGCCTCGCGCTGCTTGTCGGGCAGGTGCAGCAAAGCCTCCTGCATCACCTGGAAATCGCTGGCCCATTCCTGATTATCCGGCGCGATAAGGAATTTTTCGGCATCTGACGGGTCCAGCGATGAAGACCGCCAGGCCCGGCGCCAGTGCTGCACATAGGCATTCCGGACAATCCGGAACAGCCAGGGTCTCATCGGGGCGCCGGCGATGAACCGGTCGCGGGCCGCCCAGGCTTTCAGGCACGCTTCCTGAACCATGTCATCGGCCAGATCATCATTGCGGCAGAGTTTCCGTGCGAAAACCCGCATATGCGGAACCATCGCCTCCAGCTGGTGGACGAAGCTCTCACCTGCAGGATCTGCAGCATGTTCAGGGCGGAGCATGGCTGTTGTTCCATTTGCGGATTGGCTCTGTGCTGGCAAGGGGCAGGTCAAGACCAGATCCTTTCGCAATAGCGGTGGCAGAACGGCCCGCATTGAAGCAATGCGAGAAACGCCATCGGTTTTTTGGTGCGAAATCTATCTTGTCTTGCGATCAGGGCCGCATTTCGTGCTCTTCGGAGCAACTAAGAAAAGTATTGATCCCAACAGTTAACGAATGGTTTCCGCGTGCCCGAACGCGCCCGAATAGAAAAGTCATTCAAAAACAACGATAAATGTATTCTGGGCAAAAAAAGGCCGGTGCGGGGTGCCGCACCGGCTCAGGGTACAAGATAGATGGCATAGCAAAAGTTGCTACAACTATACTACGCGCGTTCCCGGAATCGGGTTCCAGATTATTTCATTGATAAAAGTTTAGTCCTTGGCGCGCTCGAGATAGCTGCCGTCTTCGGTGTTGACGACCACGCGGGTTCCCACGCCGACATGCGGGGGCACCATGATGCGGATGCCGTTGTCGAGGATCGCAGGCTTGTATGAGCCCGAGGCCGTCTGGCCTTTGACCACCGGTTCGGTTTCCACGATTTCCGCAGTAATGCGCTGGGGCAGGGTGATCGACACTGCTTCCCCGTTGAACATCTGCAGGCTGACAGCCATGTTTTCCTGCAGATAGGCGGCGCTATCGCCCACCATCCCGCCGGGCACGACGACCTGTTCGTAGTTGCTCGAGTTCATGAAGACGTAATTGTCGCCTTCCGGATAGAGATAGGTGTGCTCGACCTCCTCAACGAAAGCCTTCTCCAGCTTGTCCGAGGTCTTGAAAGTATTGACAACTTTGATGCCGTCAGAGATGCGGCGCATCTCGATGGTGGTCGTCGGTGTGCCTTTGCCGGGGCGGAAGGACTCCGCTTTGAGGACAACATAAAGTTGGCCGTCGGTATACTCGATGATGTTGCCTCTGCGGATATCCGCTGCGATTTCAACGGCCATGGGGTGTTCCTGAGTTGCGAGAGCGAAAGGGCCGCTATATACCGCCTCCGCGCCATTTGGCCAGCCGAATGCTGTCGCTTTTCATTTCGGCCCGGCAGTTTACGGCAGACTTTTGACCCCAGGAACAGGCCTTATGGAAGCTTCTGCGTGGTGGAGTCCTGAGCAGCATGCCCGCCGCCGCCGCCATCTTCTGGCCCGCGGGCGGATCAAGTCTGCCCTGCGCAGCTGGTTTGAGGCGCAGGACTTTCTGGAGACAGAATGCGGCGCGCTGGTCGCTTCCCCCGGAAATGAGGCCCATCTGCACGCCTTCCAGACGCAATACGTGACAGAAGGCGGACAAATACGGACACTTTACCTCCATACCTCGCCAGAATTTGCGATGAAGAAGCTGCTGGCGGCGGGCGAAACGCGCATCTTCGATTTCGCCCGCGCCTACCGCAACCGGGAAGAGGGCGTCCGGCATGCGCCCGAATTCACGATGCTGGAATGGTACCGGGCAGGCGCGGTTCTGGCCGATGTCATGGACGACTGCGCCGTCATCGCCAGACTGGCCGCCGAGGCGGCGGGCACACCTCAGCTCGTCTGGAAGGGAAAGACCTGCGACCCCTTCGCCGATCCCGAATGGCTGACCCTTGCCGAGGCGTTTGACCGGTATGCGGGGATCGACCTTGCCCTTCATCTGGAAGACGCCGCCGCGTTCCGGCGCGCCGCGCTCTCTGCGGGCCTCGGTGTGCCGGAGGGGGCGACCTGGACGGATGTGTTCTCGGCGATCCTCGTTACCAAGATTGAGCCGCATCTGGGCATGGGGCGGCTGACCTTCCTTCACCGTTACCCGCTCAGCGAGGCGGCCCTCTCGCGGCCAGCGCCGGATGATCCGCGCTTTGCTGAACGGTTTGAGCTCTATGCCTGCGGCGTCGAACTCGCCAATGGCTACCGCGAACTCACTGATGCCGGCGAGCTGATGATCCGCCAGCAGGCCGAAATGGACCTCAAGGAGGCGGTGTATGGCGAGCGCTATCCTCTGGACCGGGATTTTATCGCAGCCGTTGCCGCGATGCCGGAGGCAAGCGGCGTCGCCCTCGGGTTTGACCGGCTGGTGATGCTGGCAAGCGGGGCGGGCGCCATCCAGGATGTGCTCTGGACGCCGCCCGCCCTGGCAGAGACGCCCCGCCCATGAAACCGGTCACCCTCCGCAGCCCGGATGACCTTCTCTCGGCGGGTCTCATTGCGGCCGATGAGGTGGAGGTCCTTTCCCGCGTGGCGGCGCAATATGTGATCGCCCTGCCGGCGCCGCTGGCCGCGCTGATCGACCGGAATGATCCGGACGATCCTGTCCGCCGGCAATATGTTCCGTCCGGGGAAGAACTGAACGCGCTGCCGGGCGAAACCGAAGACCCCATCGGCGACGCGGCCCACAGCCCGGTGCCGGGGATCGTGCATCGCTATCCTGACCGGGGGCTGCTGAAGATCACCTCGACCTGTCCGGTCTATTGCCGGTTCTGTTTCCGGCGTGAGCGTGTGGGGCCGGAAAAGGGTGCCCCGCTGGGCAAGGCCGAACTTGACGCAGCCCTGGCCTATATTGCCGGGCGGCCGGAAATATTTGAGGTCATCCTCACCGGGGGTGACCCCATGGTTCTGTCAGCGGCGCGCGCGGGCGAGATCACGCGCCGCCTCGAAGCGATTGAGCATGTCAGGCTTATCCGCTGGCACACCCGCGTGCCTGTAACCACGCCGGAGCGGATCACACCGGAGTTCGTCGAGGCGATCCGGGGGCGGAGCAAGGCCATCTTCGTGGCCGTTCACGCCAATCATGCGCGGGAATTTACCCCCGAGGCCATCGCTGCCATCCGCCGCCTTGCGCAGGCGGGCATTTCACTTGTGTCCCAGTCCGTGCTGCTGCGCGGGGTGAATGACAGTTTCGAGGCGCTGGCAGACCTGATGCGCGCTTTCCTCAGTGCAGGGATCAAGCCCTACTATCTGCATCAGCTGGATGCTGCGCCCGGCACATCGCATTTCCGGGTGCCGGTGGAAGAAGGGCAGGCGCTGGTGCGCCGCCTGCGCGATGAGCTCACAGGGCTCGCCACCCCTCATTATGTGGCCGATATTCCCGGCGGCGTCTCCAAGGCGGTCATGAACCTGCCGGACATCGAGCGCCGCGGTGATGAGTTTCGCCTTCGCGGCAGGGATGAGGCTTTCCACCCCCTGCCGGGTGCGCAGAGGGACTAGTCTTCAGCCTTCTGCCGGCCCCCTGCCAGCAGAAGAAGCGCCACAAAGCCAATCGATGTTGCCTGGCTGGAGAAGAGTTCCAGCAGCGCCGCAAACAGCCAGCTTGGCAGGGAAGCGCGCTGCTCCGCCTGCAGCAGGATATTGCCGGAGCCCTGGCCGAGGAGTTCGGCATTGGCCGCCTCGATCCGCGCGGTAAGCTCGTCCCGGCGCTTGGCGAGGCCCAGTTCATTCTGCGCGTCCCGGTAGGGTTTCTGATCGGTGCGCCCCACGCGCTCGACTTCCGAAATATAGGCTTCCAGCCCTTCAACCGACCGGGTTTCCGGCGGAATGCCCTCCAGCTGGCGGCGCCAGTCGGCAATCTGGGATTCCAGAACCGCGCGGTTGGAACTGGCCGTCTCCACCGCTGCTGCCGAGGCTTCGGCATTGCCGCGGATGTAGATCTCGGTGCCCAGAATGGAGGCGCCGGCGCCAACGGCGGCAAAGATCATCGCGCGGGCAGCTTCCTTGAAGCGGCGATTGGCCCCGTGCCAGTAGACGAAGGTGAAGCCGCCAAAGGAGATGATCGCGGCGATCACCCCCGCCCAGCCCCAGATGCGCCCCTGCATCGGGTCGGTCACGGTCGAGGAGAAGGCCTGATAATTGGCAAAGCCTGACAGGCCGGCTGCGGCGAGCCCGGCCAGCAGGAAGATCAGGGCTAGGGCGCCGATGATGACCCGCTCACTGCGCCCCCGGCGCTTCTCGGCCTGCTGCGCCTTCAGCGCAGCAAGGCGTTCAGCCCGCTCCGCCTGGATCTCTTCAGGCGCCGGCAGCTTCTGCTCGGGTTTGAGCTGCAACACCTTGGCTTCGGTCTTCAAAACCGGATTGGCCGCGCGAGTGACTTCGGTAAACTCCGCATCAATCGGGCCTGCAGAAGAGGCAGGCGCAGAGCGTTCCGGAAGCGTTTCACCCCGGAGCGCGGGCAGAAGATGGCTCCCCCGGATGGCTTCAAGCTGTTTGACGAGGTCGCGCAGAGGGCCGCTCTCTCCGGTGCCGGCGCAGAGATAGGTGTGGCGCTGCCAGTTCAGGATGAGGTTGTTGTCGCCCGAGGCTACACATTCCTCATGCAAGGGGCAGGGGAGGCGCGCTTCGGACGTGTCCTGGCTGACCTCGTCTTCCAGGCCCAGCAATTCGGCCACCCGCTGCAATTCCTTCAGATGGCGTTCGTCAGCCATGTCAGCCCCTTATCCCGTCCCGTCCACGCATAGCGGATCGGCCCCCGCGCCGTCACCTGTCTTGCGGCGCCGCGATCACACTCGCGTAAGGAACGCAGTTGAGACGCAATTACAACTTTAACCGCAGCCCGAGACGTCTTAATCCTGTCTTAAGGCAGCCAAAGCGAGATTGCCGTACCTATATGGGGGACTGCCGCGCCAGATCTGGCCGGCCTGAAGAGGACTGAACTGAAATGACCCCGCGTTCCGCCGCGATCCCAAAAAACTGGAAAACCTTCGATATCCCGAGCTTCTTCTCGGCCTTTGGCTACCCCGTCCTGGGGGTGGCTCTGTTCACCACCATGGTTCTGCTGGGCATCTTTGTCAGCGAGCTGACCTTCCATTGGTGGTATCTGCCGGTGGCCGGCGCCGTGATCGCCTTTTCGGTATTCTGGTGCAATCTCGGCATCGGGCCGATGCACCGCATCCTGCAGCACCGCGCCGGGGAAATGAAATGGCCCGCCCAGGTGCTGACCATGCTCAACATCATCATCGCCATGCAGGGCAATCTGCGCGACTGGGTGAACTACCACTCCCAGCACCACCGCTTTGCCGATGGCCCGGGCGACCCGCACAACCCCTTCGAGTCCAAACGATGGGCCTGGGTTGGCTGGATCCTCTTCCGCGACCGGAAAGACACCGCCCGCCCGATGGCGGCCTGGCTGAAACAGCATCCCGTCATCGTGTGGATGGACCGGTTCTATAACGAGATCAGCATTGTCATCCACTTCGTCATTCCCGCCGTGATCTATCTGATCGTCTGGGCCGCAGGGGGCTCCCTGGTGCTCACCGCGCTGCTGCATGCCAGTGTCGTGATCGGCCGCGCGATCCAGTTCCACGCCACCGTCTATGGCATCAACGTACTCGGCCATCTCAAGACGCCGGTATGGGCAGACCATATGATGGCGCTGCTGACCGGCGGGGAAGCGTTCCACGATCACCACCATGACGAGCCGCAAAGCGCGCTGCATCGTCCGCGCAAGGGCATCTGGAACCGGATCGTCGACTATAATGGCACGGTCCTCCTCTTCCTTGAGAAAATCGGCTGGGTGAAGGATCTGAAGATCGCGCCGCGATTTGCGTGATCCGTTCCCGGAACGCCTCAGTCTGAACGCCTGTTCAGTTTCACAAGGGCCGCCCCTCAAAAGGTGGCCCTTTTCCTTTTCTATTCCTGAATCGTGACACAGACGTGCCGCATTCGGGGCGCAGCTTTCTCCCCACACGCAACTGGGAAGGGACGCCCGCATGAAACTCATTCATTCCATCCTCGCCATCGCCGCCGGCGCAGCTCTCGCCGCCACCGCTTCTGCCAAGGTCGTGCCTCTCAAGCCGTCCAAGCCGGAGACGGTCCAATCCTATGTCCTGCTGGACCGTACAGGGTCGATGTCCAACATCTGGGACGAAGCGCTCTCATCGGTAAATGCCTATGCCGAGAGCTTCGCGGCAGATGCTCCGGGGGCAGAGATTGCCGGGGCGGATATCAAGACGGCCGTGACCGTCGCCGTTTTCGACTATCAGGACGGCATGCAGTTCGATGTGCTGCGCGACAAGGTAGACCCCTCTGCCTGGAAGAGCGTCACCAATGACGAGGCCAGCCCGCGCGGCATGACCCCGCTGTTTGATGCCATCGGCAAGATCATCACCCGCGCCGAAGCAGATAATCCGGAAAAGGCGGTCATCGTCATCATGACCGATGGCCTGGAAAACTCCTCGCGGGAATTCACCCGCGAAGGCGCCAAGGCCGCGCTGGACCGGGCGCAGGCACGCGGCTGGGAGGTCGTGTTCCTCGGCGCCGAATTTGCCAGCTTCGGCGATGCGCAGTCCGTCGGCATGTCGTCGTCCAAGACGATGGCGGTTGGCCAGGGCCGCATGAACGAGTCGATGGACGCCCTCGCCCAGAAGGCGCGCGCCTATGGCAAGGGCGCTGCCCCGGCGGTGGAGTTCAGCGCCGAAGACCGCGCCGCTGCCGATGAAGAAGGCGTGAAACAGCGCACCGGAAACTAGGGACCAGCTTCTGCGGGTTTCGTCCGGCTTCCCCCGGCAATGCAAATTGGCAGAGAGGCGGCCCGCTCCATCCCCTTGGAGCGGGCTTGGCCGTGCGGGCCCCGCCCGGTTCCCCGGCGTCACACTTGCCATGGGCCGATCCGCCCGCTTCAGGAAAGAGGTGGTTCAATTGCAGGGCAGGGCGATGAAGTATTACGAAGATCTGGTTGTCGGCACGGTGACGCGCGGCGTGCGCACCTACACGGTCACCCGCGAAGAGGTGATCGAGTTTGCCGGCAAATATGATCCCCAGCCTTTCCATCTTGATGACGAGGCTGCCGCCAACACCCATTTCGGGCGTCTGTCGGCGTCGGGCTGGCATACCGGCGCCATGGTCATGCGGATCATGGTCGAAACCGGCCGCACCGGTGAGCCGACCGCCTCGCTCGGCTCGCCCGGCATTGACGAGCTGCGCTGGGTGAAGCCCGTCTATCCCGGCGACGAACTCAGCGTGGAGATGGAACTCATCTCCAAGCGCCGCATGAAAAGCCGGCCGGACATGGGCCTCTCCAAGGCGCGCCAGACCGTCTACAATCAGAAGGGCGAAGTGGTGATGACAATGGTGTCCAATGGGCTCATCAAGGTGCGCCATCCGGAAATCGAGACGGAGTAGCGGGCCGCCCGCTTTACAAGCTCTGCGGCACGCTATATCCGTCCGCCCGCAATGCTGAACAAGACCGCCATTATTATTACCCCAAAGACGATCCGCCTCGGCGGGACGTTGCGGGTGTGTGCGATCTGACAGCAGCCACCTTGAACAACGTCCCCGCAAAGGCGCGGGACGGCCATCTCAAGGAAACCGGCTCTCCCGCTCCAAAGTCCCTTACTGGAGAAGAGCCATGCAGAAATTCTCACGATCCAATCCTCCCCGCGTCGGCGTCGTCGGCGCCACCGGCCTTGTCGGCAGCCTGATGCGCGAGCTTCTGGCCGAGCGGGAATTCCCGCTCGCCTCGCTGCGCCTGTTTGCGTCCGCCCGCTCGGCTGGCAAACCGGTTGCCTTCCGGGGCGGCGAGGTGATCGTGGAAGATGTGGCAACGGCCGATCTCTCCGGGCTCGACATCGTCTTCTTCTCCGCAGGCGGAGAAACCTCCCGCCAGTATGCCCCGCGCTTTGCCGCCGCCGGCGCCGTGGTGATCGACAATTCCTCCGCCTGGCGCAAAGATCCCGAGGTGCCCCTCGTGGTGGCCGAGGTGAACGCAGCCGCCCTTGCCAGCCTTCCCAAGGGCATCATCGCCAACCCTAACTGCACCACCATGGCGGCCATGCCGGTGCTCAAGCCCCTGCATGATGCCTGGGGCCTGAAACGCCTCTTCGCCAGCACCTATCAGGCCGCCTCCGGGGCAGGGGTGGCCGGCATCGAGGAGCTTGCCGGGCAGGTCTCCGCTGCCGCGGCGGGCGATTTCGAGGCCCTCGCCCATGATGGCACGGCGGTGGCGTTTCCTGCGCCGAAGAAGTGGCTGGTGCCGCTCGCCTTCAATGTGGTGCCGCTGAACTATGTGCTCGGCGAAGACGGGTATACGGATGAAGAGGCCAAGCTGCGGGATGAAAGCCGCAAGATCCTCGGCATTCCGGATCTGCGGGTATCAGGCACCTGCGTGCGCGTGCCGGTGCTGACCGGCCACTGCCTGGCCATCCATGCCGAGTTCGAGCGCCCCGTCTCCGCCGCCGAGGCCAACGCCCTTTTGGCAAAGGCGCCGGGCGTGGAGCTTGACGAAGTGCCCAACCCGCTCGCCGTTGCAGGCCGCGACGCCGTCAGCGTCGGCCGCGTGCGCAAGGACAGCGCGCTGGAAAACGGTCTCGCCCTCTTTGTGGTCGGCGACAATCTCCGCAAGGGCGCCGCCCTCAACGCCATCCAGATTGCCGAGGCGATGCTGGGTTAGGCTATCCCCCAAAGAAAAACGCCGGACCAATCAGGTCCGGCGTTTCTCCAGTCAGTGTAATCCGTATCCGGATCAGAGCGCTTCGATGATCGTGACGTTGGCGACGCCGCCGCCTTCACACATCGTCTGCAGGCCCCATTTCTTGCCGCGCGCGCGCAGGCCGTGCACCAGCGTTGCCATCAGCTTGGTGCCCGAAGCGCCCAGCGGGTGGCCAAGCGAGATAGCGCCGCCATTGACGTTCAGCTTCGACGGATCGCCGCCGGTATGCTGCAGCCAGGCAATCGGCACCGGCGCGAAGGCTTCGTTGACTTCATAAAGGTCGATATCGCCGATCTTCATGCCGGCCCGCTGCAGGGCGCGGTCGGTGGCGAAGAGGGGCTCTTCCAGCATGATCACGGGGTCGCCAGCGGTGACGGTAACATTGTGAATGCGGGCCAGCGGGGTGAGGTTATGCGTCTTCAGCGCCGCTTCCGACGCGATCATGACAGCCGACGAACCATCGCAGATCTGGCTGGCATTGGCCGCAGACATGACGCCGTCTTCCATCAGGATCTTGAGGCTCGCCATCGCTTCCATGCTGGCGTCGTAGCGGATGCCCTCATCCTTGTCGTGCATCACTTCGGCGCCCTCGCCATTGCGGCCCTTGATGACCACGAGTTCCTTGGCGAACGCCCCGGCCTTGGTCGCAGCCGCCGCGCGGCGATGGCTTTCCACCGAGAACGCGTCGAGCTGTTCCTTGGTGAAGCCGTATTTCTTGGCGATCATTTCAGCGCCGGTGAACTGGTTGAAGTGCTTGATGCCGAACTTCTCCTTCACCGATTGCGGCGTCGGGTCGGTCGGAATGTCGAACACCTTGCCGGCGCGGGCGTTGATGCCCATCGGGCAGCGCGACATGCTTTCCACGCCGGCCGCGATCACCAGATCCTGCGTGCCGGACATGATGGCCTGCGCCGCAAACTGGATCGACTGCTGCGAGGAGCCGCACTGGCGGTCAATGGTGACGGCCGGAACGGAGTTGGGAAGGTTGGAGGCGAGCACCGCCGTGCGGCCGATCTGGCCAGCCTGCTCACCGGCCTGCGAGACGCAGCCCATGATCACGTCTTCAATCGCTTTCGGGTCAACGCCGGTCTCGGCCACAATGGCGTTGAGAACCTGCGCGCCGAGGTCGCCGGGATGCCATTCGGCAAGGGCGCCGTTCTTGCGGCCGCCGGCTGTGCGTTTCGCTGCTACGATATAGGCTGTCGCCATGGTGTTTTCCTCCTGAATGGATAGCGCGAGTTTAATGGCCATTCAGGCCCGCGCCAGCGCTCACGCCGGGGCAGGGGGCAGCCGGAAAACGCAGTTTTCAGTCATCAAAGCCGAGGAAAGTGGCCGCTTCATCCACCGATTTGCGCAGGGAGACGACCGCGTTGGCCGGAAAACTCTCATCCGGCCAGCCCATCGCCACGCAGGTCTGGATCACCTGATCGTCCGGAATCCCCGCTTCAGCCCGCACCACTGGGCTCTGCATGATGCCTTGGGAATTGATTACGCAGCCCAGCCCCCGGTTCCAGGCGGCATTGACGAGGCAGTTGACCACCCCGCCACAGTCAAAGGGCGGAATATCCCCGCCATGCAGCGCCTTGTCATAGGTCACGACGATGGAGACAGGCGCATCGAACTGGCGGAAACCGCGCAGCACCCAATCCATACGGGCGTCCTTGTCTTCCCGCGCAATGCCCATGGCAGTGAACAGCTGCTTGGCGATCTCCACCTGCCGGTCGCGGTGAACGCCCTGATAGGCCGGGCCCATCCGGAACTCGCGGCTATCCGGCACGCCGGCCACATTGCGCTCCACATTGCCCTTCCGGATACGGTCGAGCACGTCGCCGGTCACGACATAGAAATTCCAGGGCTGGGAGTTCAGCGAAGTCGGCGCCCGCATCGCGAGCTCCAGGATCTCGCGGATCAGCGCCTTGGGCACAGGCTTCTTCTGGAAACCCCGGATGCTCCTCCGGCTGCGGACAACCTCTTCAAACTCCACGGCCCACTCCTCCTGGTATCGGTTTGACCCTGTTTTAGCGCGGATAAGGAGACTGGCATCCCCTGCCGCAAGGGCAAAGAAAAAGCCCGCACCGGAAGCGCGGGCTTTTCCTGGTCAATCGGCGGATCGCTTAGCGCGGAGCCATCCGGATGGCGCCGTCGAGGCGGACATCTTCACCGTTGAAGTAGTTGTTGCGGACCATTTCGGTCGCCAGCGACGCATACTCTTCCGGGTTGCCGAGGCGCGGCGGGAACGGCACCTGCGCGCCGAGGGCCTGTTTCACCGGCTCCGGCGCAGCGGCCAGCAGCGGGGTGTTGAAGATACCCGGCAGGATGGTGTTGACGCGGATGTTTTCGCGCGACAGGTCGCGGGCGATCGGCAGGGTCATGCCGACAACGCCGCCTTTGGAAGCCGAATAAGCAGCCTGGCCGATCTGGCCGTCTTCAGCCGCCACCGAAGCGGTGTTGACGATGGCGCCGCGGTCGCCGCAGGGCAGCGGGTCCAGGCTCATCATGCCGGCAGCCGATTTGGCGATGCAGCGGAAGGTGCCGACAAGGTTGATCTGGATGATCAGGTTGAACTTATCGAGCGGGAAATGGTCGATATTGCCGGTGTTCTTGTCACGGCTGGCGGTCTTGATGGCGTTGCCGGTGCCGGCGCAGTTGATCAGGATACGCTCCTGGCCGATGGCGGCGCGGGCTTTGGCAAAGCCGGCATCGACGGAGGCTTCGTCGGTGACGTTGACATTGCAGAAAACGCCGCCGAGTTCTTTTGCCAGCGCTTCGCCTTTTTCAGCGTTGAGGTCGAACAGAGCGACCTTCACGCCGTAGCTGGCGAGTTTGCGGGCGGTTGCGGCGCCGAGGCCGGAAGCGCCACCGGTGATGACGGCGGAGATGTTAGAATTGAGTTCCATGGGCCACTGCCCTCCCTGTTTTCGAAAACTGCGGACTTCAATTATAATGCCCCTAGGAGAGCGCAATGTCTGACGCAGCGGAAATCATAAACACGGTCAAAGGGCAGGGAGACATCTACCTGCCCAAGACAATTCAGCGCAATGAGCGCCTGGCGCGCGGCCTGGTGCCCAAGCTGGCCCGGCTGGCGGGAAAGCTGCCTTTTGCCGACGATCTGGCGGCAGCCTATTATGCCGCCCGGGATCCGCTGACGCCGGTGAAGGCCAAGGCTGTTCTGTTCGGCGCGGCGGCCTATTTCGTCATGCCGGCCGATCTGGTGCCGGATGTGGTCGTCGGCCTCGGCTTTACCGATGACGCCACGGTCCTGGCCACCGCGCTCAGCGTTGTGGGCATGCACGTCAAGGAACGCCACCGGGCCCTGGCCCGCAAGCTCCTGGCTCTGCCCGAGCCGGTCAAGGACCCCGGCTGACAGCCATGACGGCGGGGGCGGGGATATTCATTACATCACTGGTTCTGGGCGCCGCCTATTGGGCGGTCTGGTGCTATCGGAACAAAGGCCGGGCCGGCCTGCTGGTGAAAACCGGCTCGGTGGCCTTGCTGGCAGTCTGGGCCTTCCTGATGGGCGGCCCGGTGCTGCTGGTCGCGGCGCTGGCGCTCAGCGCGGTGGGAGACGCCTTCCTGGCCGGCAAGGCGGAACGCTGGCTGCTGCCGGGCATGGCGGCCTTTTTCCTGGCCCATGCTGCCTATGTGCCCCTCTTCTGGCAGTTGGGGGAGGGCGGCTGGACCTGGCCGGTAAAGGCCGGGCAGGCGGCGCTGGTGGTCGGCGGGGTCCTCTTCGCGCGCTGGCTGTTGCCTTCGGTAGAGCCGAAGATGCGCGTGCCGGTACTCCTCTACACGGCCGTGATCCTGATGATGGGGGCTGCTGCCCTCGCGCTGCCGGGCGCCTACTGGCTCGCCACGCTGGGCGCGCTGATGTTCATCGCTTCAGATGTTATCCTGTCCTTTCTCCTCTTCCGCCACCCGAAGGACGGGCCGGCCAACATCCCCGCCTCGCTTGCCGTCTGGGGGCTTTATTTCGGCGGCCAGGTGCTGATTGCGCTGGGGGTGACGGGCAATCTCGCGGCCTGATGAAGCTGGCCCGCGCCAGAGGGTTAAGCAGTCCCTCTGCCATCCTTCACAAAAATGCCACTGGCAGCGCTCCCGGAAATATGCGACAGACGCGGCGGGCCAGGCGCCCCCAACGGCGCCCAGCCTATCTGTGAGGATAGGAGTAAAACAGATGACAGTGACCACCGCCAAGCCGGTTGTACGCCCCGCTTGCCCGCATTTTTCGTCGGGCCCCACCGCAAAATATCCCGGTTTCTCGCTGCAGAACCTCGTCACCGCCGCCCTCGGCCGGTCGCACCGTTCTGGCGACGCCAAGAAAAAGCTGAAAGCTGCGATCGACCGCACCAAGCTGATCCTCGGCATTCCGGATGACTACCGCGTCGCCATCGTTCCGGCCTCCGATACGGGCGCCGTCGAGATGTGCATGTGGTCCATGCTCGGCGCCAAGCCGGTGGACGTGTTCGCCTGGGAAGCCTTCGGGCAGGACTGGGTGACCGACGCCGTCAAGCAGCTGAAGCTTGCCAATTGCAACACCCATGTCGCCGAATTCGGTCAGTTGCCGGACTTTGCCAAGGCCCGCGACGACGCTGACATCATCTTCACCTGGAACGGCACCACGTCTGGCGTGCGCGTGAAGGATGTCGACTGGATCAAGCCGAACCCGGACCGTGTCGTGATCTGCGACGCCACCTCGGCCGCCTTCAGCCAGGACATCGTCTGGGAAAAGCTCGATGTGGTCACCTATAGCTGGCAGAAATGCCTTGGCGGGGAAGCGGCCCATGGCATGCTGATCCTCTCGCCCAACGCTGTGCGCCGCCTCGAAAGCTACACGCCGGACCGCGCCCTGCCGAAACTCTTCCGCATGACCAAAGGCGGCAAGATCGACGAGGAACTCTTCCAGGGCGCTACGATCAACACCCCCTCCATGCTCTGCGTTGAAGACTATCTTCAGGCGCTGGACTGGGTGGAGCGTCTTGGCGGCTGGAAGAAGCTGAAAGCCCGCTCGGACGAAAGCCTCGCGATCCTCACCGAATGGGAAAAGAAATCCGATTGGGTCGAGTTCCTCTGCAAGGATGCTTCGGTGCGCTCCAATACCGGCGTCACCTTCCGCATCAAGGACGCGCGCGTTGCGGGTCTGGATGAGGCCGGGCAGCGCGATTTCGTCAAGAAGATGATGAAACGTCTTGAGACGGAGAATGCCTGCTTTGATGCTGCCGGCTATGCCAAGGCCCCTCCGGGCCTGCGCATCTGGGTTGGCGGCTCGGTGGAGCCTTCGGACGTGAAGAAGCTTCTCCCCTGGCTCGACTGGGCCTTCCAGGAAGAAGCCTCGAAACTCTGATATCTTGCGTTCCGGGGCGGCTGTCAGGCGCCCCGGCATGACAGGACTGCAGCCGATGATCCGTCTTCGCCCCGCAACCCCTCCCGACCTGTCGCTGATCCTGAAGTGGGATGAGCAGCCACATGTGCGGGACGTAAGCGGGGATGATGAGTGGAACGATTGGGATTGGGGAAACCAGCTTGGGCGCGATGTGCCCTGGCGTGAGTTTCTGATTGCCGAGGTCGATGGCCGCCCCATCGGCTTTGTCCAGACCATCGACTGCCGCGAAGAGGAAAGCCACTATTGGGGCACAGATTGTCCCGAACATTCCCAGGCTATCGACATTTGGATCGGAGAGGCAGACGAATTGGGGAAGGGCTATGGCACGCAGATGATGCGTCTTGCCTTCGAGCGCTGCTTTGCCAATCCACTCTGTCAGCACATCCTGATCGATCCGATGGCGGATAATTTCTCCGCCCACCGATTCTACGAATCTCTGGGGTTCGAACTTCTCGGGCCGCGCCGTTTCGGCCCCGATAATTGTCTTGTGTACCAACTCACCCGCGCCCGCTGGCGCTCTGGAGCTCAAAATGCCTAAAGTCCTTATCGGAGATACGCTCTCCCCCGCCGCCGTCGAAATCTTCAAGGCGCGCGGCATCGAGACCGACATCAAGGTTGGTCTGTCCAAGGAAGATCTGATCAAGATCATTCCGGAATATGATGGCCTTGCCGTCCGCTCGGCCTGCAAGCCGGACGCCGATGTGATCGCAGCGGCCACACGGCTGAAAGTCATCGGCCGCGCCGGTATCGGTGTCGACAATATCGACATCAAGGCCGCCACCGCCAAGGGCGTCGTGGTGATGAACACGCCCTTCGGCAACGCCATCACCACCGCCGAACACGCCATCGCCATGATGTTCGCCGCCGCCCGCCAGATCCCGGCTGCCAACGCGGACACCCAGGCCGGCAAATGGCCGAAATCGGGCTATATGGGCGTTGAAGTCTCCTTCAAGACACTCGGCCTGATCGGGGCGGGCAATATCGGCAGCCGCGTGGCCGAGCGCGCCATCGGCCTGAAAATGAAGGTCGTCGCCTATGATCCCTTCCTCACTGCAGAGCGCGCCATCGAACTCGGCGTGGAGAAGGTGGAACTGGACGAGCTGCTGAAGCGCGCCGATGTGATCACGCTGCACGTTCCGCTTACGGATCAGACCCGCAACATCCTGTCGCGCGAAAGCCTGCTGAAAACCAAGAAAGGCCTGATCCTCGTCAACTGTGCCCGCGGCGGCCTGGTGGACGAAGAAGCCGTGGCCGAGCTGCTGGAATCGGGCCATCTGGCCGGCGCTGCTTTTGACGTGTTCGCCGTCGAGCCGGCCAAGGAAAACATCCTCTTCGGCAAGAAGAATTTCGTCGCCACCCCCCATCTTGGGGCCTCCACCAATGAAGCGCAGGAAAACGTCGCCCTCCAGGTGGCCGAACAGATGGCGGACTATATCCTCACCGGCGCCGTCACCAACGCCCTCAACATGCCCTCGGTGACCGCCGAGGAAGCCCCGCGCCTCAAGCCTTTTGCGGCGCTGGCGGAAAAACTCGGCAGCTTTGCCGGCCAGATCTCTGACTATGGCTATGAAGAAGTCGTCATCGAATATGAGGGCGAGGTTTCCGAGCTGAACCGCAAGCCGATCACGGCGGCGCTGCTGGCTGGCCTCCTGCGCGCCTCGCGCGGCGATGTGAACATGGTCTCCGCCCCGGCAATCCTGGCCGAGAGCGGCGTCAAGCTCACCGAAACCAAGACCGAGACCAGCCCTGTCTATGACAGCCTGATCCGCATCAAGGTGAAGACCAAGGCCACCAAGAACTCGCCCGAAGGCGGCTGGCGCACGCTCGCCGGCGCGCTGATCGCCGGCAAGCCGCGCATTGTCGAGGTGAAAGGCATGGCGTTGGAGGGCGATTTCTCGCCCGTCACGCTTTACGTCAACAATATCGACAAGCCGGGCTTCATCGGCGCCCTCGGCCTCATGCTGGGCGAAGCGAAGGTCAACATCGCCACCTTCCACCTTGGCCGCCAGGAAGCAGGCGGGGAGGCGATTGCCCTCATCGGCATCGATTCCACGCCCCCGGCTGAGATCATGGAAAAGCTGAACAGTCTGCCGCAAGTGCGGTATGCCAAAGTCCTCTCTTTCTGAGGGCAGGGCAGTGGCCGGGCGTGATTGTCCGGCCACACTTGACGCCGGCAGGGAATGGGCGCGATGGCTTATGGCGAAACTGTCATGAAAGGCATCCTGATGCGCCGCATTTCCCTGCTCACCGCCGCCCTGGCGGCCCTGCCAATGGTCGCCACTGCCCAGATCGTTGATGAGGTCCGCGCTGGCGTGACGGCGCACAATGTCTGCATCGCCAATTGCGACAATGCCAACAAGGAAGACGGCCCCAACATCAATGGCGAGATCGTCTTCCATTCGCCGGAGTTCCTGCGCCTGATCTGGAGCCCGCGCCCCTATGTCATGGGCAGCGTGAACACGGCCGGGGATACCAGCTTTGGCGGCGCTGGCCTCCACTGGAACTGGGATTTTGCGCAAGGCTGGTCGCTGGAGCCGGGCGTGGGCTATGTCGTCCATGATGGCGAGCTGACCTTCCCCTACCCGCAGGGCGATCCGCGCAACGATCCGATCTCGGAATCGACCGTCTTCTTCGGCTCGCGCGATCTTTTCCGCACGAGCCTTTCCCTCAACAAGGATCTGGCCGGCCCCTGGGGCGTGCAGCTGATGTATGAACATCTCAGCCACGGCCAGATTCTGGGCAATGGCCGCAATCAGGGCCTTGATAATATTGGTGTCCGCGTCCGCTACGCTTTCGGCGAATAGGCCTGCCGCAAGGGGTGGCAAAAGGCCCCTTGCAATTGCCTGCCGAATGCTGCCCTTGTCGCCGCGGCTGAACAACGGAGCAGGTTCATGGCAGGAGTAGTGGTCGTCGGGGCTCAATGGGGCGACGAAGGCAAAGGCAAGATCGTCGACTGGCTGTCGAGCCGCGCCGATGTCGTGGTCCGCTTTCAGGGCGGGCACAATGCCGGCCACACGCTCGTCATCGACGGCAAGACTTTCAAGCTGGCGCTGCTGCCCTCCGGCCTCGTGCGGGGCGGCAAGCTGTCGGTCATCGGCAATGGCGTGGTGGTCGATCCCTGGCACATGCTGACCGAAATCGACGGCATCCGCGCGCAAGGCATTGAAGTCTCTCCGGAAAGCCTGGTGCTGGCCGATAACGCCTCCCTCATCCTGCCCTGGCACAAGGATATCGACGCGGCCCGCGAAGGCGCCCTCGGCGCCGCCCAGATCGGCACCACCAAGCGCGGCATCGGCCCGGCCTATGAAGACCGGGTTGGCCGCCGCGCCATCCGCGTGGCAGACCTTGCCGACCCCGCTGCGCTCGACATGAAGATCGAGCGCCTGCTGGCCCACCACCGCCCGCTGCGCGCAGGGCTCGACTTGCCTGAGCCTGATGGCGCCGCCCTCAAAGCCGCGCTTCTGGAGATTGCCCCGCAGGTGCTCGCCTATGCCCAGCCTGTCTGGAAACTGCTGGACGAGAAAGTCCGCCGCGGCAGCCGCATCCTGTTTGAGGGCGCCCAGGGCGTGATGCTGGACGTTGACCATGGCACCTACCCCTTCGTGACCTCTTCCAATGTCGTGGCAGGCAATGCCTCGGCAGGGTCAGGCGTCGGGCCGGGGGCGGTTTCCTATGTGCTGGGCCTCGCCAAGGCCTACACCACGCGCGTCGGCGCCGGCCCGTTCCCCACCGAACAGGACAATGACATCGGCAAGCGCCTCGGCACGATTGGCCATGAATTCGGCACCAATACCGGCCGCGCGCGCCGCTGCGGCTGGTTTGACTCGGTCATGGTGCGCCAGGCCTGCGCCACTTCGGGCGTCAACGGCCTTGCCCTGACGAAGCTCGATGTCCTTGACGGATTTGAGGAAATCAAGGTTTGCGTGGCCTATAAGCTGAACGGCAGGACGATCGATTACTTCCCCGCCGGCCTCACCGATCAGGCCGCTGTGGAGCCGGTCTACGAGACCCTCAAAGGCTGGAGTGGCTCGACCCGCAGCGCCCGCAGCTGGACCGATCTGCCCCCCGAGGCGGTGGTCTATGTGCGCCGCCTGGAAGAACTCGTCGGCAAGCCCTGCGCGCTCGTCTCCACCTCTCCGGAACGCGAAGACGTGATCCTGATGCGCGACCCCTTCGAGGCGTAAGATCGGGGGATAAGGCGCCGCCTGTCCCGTGGATAAGGGACAAAAAAACTCCAAAAAAACTCCAACGAGGCGCCCAAAAACTCCAACCGCAGACCAGAAAACTCCAACGCCGTTGGAGTTTTTTTCGTTTCAGCGCCGCTTCCGGCTAGTCCGGAAAATGCTCGACGTGAAGCTCACCGGTGCGCCCGAAATAGACCACGCGGCGCCCGATGAACGACACGAGGTAGCCCGCGCAGCCCGCCGCCATGACCTGCCGGTTGAAGGCGGCATAGGTGTAATCGGGCGCGCCAGACTGCGCCCAGGCGATGGCGGCAGAGACGCCGGCAGCCTCAAAGGCTTCCGCCACCGGTCCCTCCTCGCCGGGGCAGGGCAGGGTGAGCGTCTCGCCCCCCGGCAGATAGTGCGTGCGCGTCCCGGCGCGGTAATCGACAAGATAGGCTTCAAAGCCTGCCTCCATCAGCATACCGACGGCCTGCGGAAAACTCAGCGTATCGTCATGCGCGCCGGCCAGACATGTTTCGGCGATAGCGATCTTCTGCGCGTCCATGGCGCGGGTCCTTTCTTTGTTGCAGGGGCAGGGGTCAGGTGGCGGGAATTTCCGTGATGCCCCGGCTGGCGACGATCCGCTTCAGCAGGCGCTCAAGCTGCGCGCGCTCAGAAGGCTTGAGGCTGGCGAAGAAAGCCCCGTCATTGGCATCAGCCAGCGCGGCCAGACGGGGCACCAGCCTGCGCGCCCGCGGAGTGAGCGACAGCAGCTGGGCCCGCCCATCTTCAGGGTCTGCCCGGCGCGCGGTGAGCCCCTTGTCGATCAGCCGGTCGGCCAGCTTCGTGATGGCGCCCCTTGTCATGCCAAGGGTTTCCGCCACGCGGCTCGGCGGGGCGGGCTCTGCCCCATAAAGCGTGCGCAAGAAAACCCATTCGGCCACCGTCACGCCTTCCCCCTCCAGCGCGCGGGCAAAGCTCTGCGACACAGCGTTTGACACCATGCGCAGCCAGAAGCCGAGATGAGCATCCAGCGCGGGAACAGGGGCGATCTCTGACATGGCATCCTCTTGATTGACTAGGAAATTAAATCAATAAAGTTTCCTAGTCAACTAAATCAAACGCCGGGAAAGCAAATGCTGCTGAGGGGGTGGAGAGTAGAGCGGAGGGGAGGAGGGAATGGGCGGGTGGAAACGAGGTGGTGGCCGTGGCAGGGCGCGGCGGTGTGCGCGGCCATGACGATCCACGGCAAGGGCGCGTTGGGGCGAGAGAGCAGCTTGGGGACGGGCTGACCGATGGGCAGGGAAGTCTGTGGGCGCAAGCAGGGCTTGGCGCCTGCTTCAGATCAAAGGCGGGCGAGGATTTCGGCGGCGGCTTCGGCCGGTGAGGTCTGGTCGGTGTCGATGATAATATCGGCGGCCGGCATCGCGGCCATCGACGCCATAAAGGCCTCTTTCATCTCTGCCAGGATGTCCGGCGAGCGAAGCTTGCCAAACTCCGCGCGGCTGGAATTGGCAATCCGCTGCATCTGCTCCTCCGGGTTGACCGTCAGGGCAATGAAGATCATCTCGCCGCCGGAATTTTCCACCAGGGTTTTCACCGCTTGCGGAAAGCATGGATCGACCGTGGGTTCGGGCGCGAAGGTGAAGATCAGCGAGCGGTCTTCGGCCACCGCCGCGCTGAACACATCCATCCAGAATTTCTCCCGCAGGCGGATGAAGCTTTCAGAGCCGAACGGGAAAACCGAGGCCACCGCATCGACCACCAGATGATTGTGGAAGAGGGGCAGGCCCGTCTGCCGTGCCAGATGCCTTGCCACGGTCAGCTTGCCGGCAGCAGCCTCGCCATAAATGAAGATCAGGCGCATGGCGGTATCCTTTCAGCGATAGGCCGCAATCGAGCGGACAACCTTGCCTTCCGGGCCGAAGACAAAGGTTTCGGCTACCAGTTCCTCGCGATGGTTCGTGTAAAGAATGGTCAGCGCGTCCGAGCCAATGAGAATATCATCCAGCTCGAAGAAGAGTTGCGGGGCAAGGCCAAGCGCCTTTGTCCAATAGTCCCGCAGGGCGCTCTTGCCGAACACGCTGCTGGCCGAAGTGCCCAGCACCTTTGCGATGCGGGGCGAATGGAACACGATATCCTCGCCATAATGGCTGAGAATGCGCTCGATATCGCGGTCATTCCAGGCCGCCAGCCAGTCGCTGGCAAAGCCTTCGGCAAAGGGCCGGGAGAGCATGGCCCTCAGGCCTGTCCGCTGAGGGCGAGCACGTCTTCCACCGTGCGCAAGCCCGGCTTGGGCGCGGTGACGAGCACGGCCATGTTGCCGGGCATATGCTTGTTATCCAGCATCTTTTCGTGCGCCAGCGGAATATCCGCCCAGGTGAACACTTCCGACATGCCGGGGTCGATACGCCGGTTGATCACAAGCTGGTTGGCCTCGGAGGCCTGTTTCAGGTTGGCAAAATGGCTGCCCTGGACGCGCTTCTGCCGCATCCAGAGGAAGCGGGCGTCCATGGTGAGGTTGAAGCCGGACGTACCCGCACAAATGACGACCATGCCGCCGCGTTTCACCACGAAGACAGAGACCGGGAAGGTGGCTTCGCCCGGATGTTCAAAGACGATGTCGACATCCTTCTTGCCGGTGATGTCCCAGATGGCTTTGCCGAACTTGCGGCTCTCTTTCATATAGTCGTTGAATTCCGGCCCGTTGACCTTCGGCAGCTGGCCCCAGCAGTTGAAGTCGTTCCGGTTGATCACGCCCTTGGCGCCGAGGCTCAGCACATAGTCGCGCTTGTCGTCGGAGGAGACCACGCCAATGGCATTGGCCCCGGTCACTGCGCAGAGCTGCACGGCGAAGCTGCCGAGGCCGCCCGAGGCGCCCCAGACGAGGACGTTATCGGCCGGCTTCACGATATGCGGCCGGTGGCCAAACAGCATCCGGTAGGCGGTGGCGAGGGTCAGCGTGTAGCAGGCGCTTTCTTCCCAGGTCAGGTGTTTGGGGCGCGGCATGCACTGGCGCGCCTGCACGCGGCAGAACTGGGCAAAGGCGCCGTCCGGCGTCTCATAGCCCCAGATACGCTGGCTGGGCGAGAACATCGGGTCCCCGCCATTGCACTCCTCATCGTCGCCATCATCCTGGTTGCAGTGGATGACCACCTCATCGCCCGGCTTCACGCGGGTTACGCGCTTGCCAACCGCCCAGACGATGCCGGCAGCGTCAGAGCCCGCCACATGGAAAGGTTGTTTGTGAACGTCAAAGGGCGAAATCGGCTCGCCCAGCGCGGCCCAGATGCCATTATAGTTGACCCCGGCGGCCATCACGAGGACGAGCACTTCATCAGAATCGATTTCCGGCACCGGCACCTGCTCGACCTGCATCGCGGTCATCGGGCGGCCATGGCGCTCCCGCCGGATCGCCCAGGCATGCATCAGTTTGGGCACATGAAACTCGGGCGGAATCTCGCCGAGTTCGTAAATGTCTTTTTTAACCCGGCCTGCCGTTTCTGTGGTCATGGACCTTCCTCCGTCTCTGGTGCATTGGGGGCGGGCTCGCTCTATGCGGCGTCTTCACAGCCCCGTCTGGCGCGGGCACACTGGCAAGTGTTGTGAGGCTTCGCAAGATCAATGTTGCGCTGCACAATAGATGTTCTGTTCCCTTGAGGCATTTAAGTCATGACGATTTGTCCGCTGGTCCACCTGAATGGCACGCTGATGCCGCTGTCGGAGGCTCATATTTCGCCGCTGGACCGGGGGTTTATGTTTGCCCATGCCGCCTATGAGGTTACCGCCGTCTATGGCGGGCGGTTCGTTGATCTGGAGGGGCATATCGCCCGGCTGGAGCGGACGCTGGCGGGCATTGCCATTCCCGATCCGCATACGCCCGAAGGCTGGGCCAACCTTCACCGGGAACTGATCGCCCATAATGATCTCGTCGAGGGGCTGGTCTATCTGCAGGTCACCGGCGGGGCCTTTGACGCGCGCGATTTTGCCGGGCCGGAGCGGTTCACACCGACCGTTTTTGCCTATGCCGACACCAAACCGCTGATCGGGGCGCAGGCGCGCGACGGCATCGGCGCGGTGTTCATCGAGGACAGCCGCTGGAAACGGCGGGACATGAAAACCACCCAGCTGCTCTCCCAGGCGCTCGCCTACCGGTCCGCCCGGGCGATGGGGGCAGACACTGCCCTGATGGTGGAAGACGGGTTTGTCACCGAAGCGGCCTCGGCAAATGCCTGGATCGTCACGAAAGACGGCGAGATCATCACGCGCGACCTTACCCCCTCGATCCTCTCCGGCATCACGCGCGCGGGCGTGATGGGGCTGCGCGAAGCGGGCGGATTTACCATCACCGAGCGCGCCTTCACGCCGGAGGAGGCGGTTAACGCCACCGAGATTTTCACAAGTTCGGCCGGGGCCATGGTGGCGCCGGTGGTCATGCTGGAAGGCGCGCCCGTCGGCGATGGCCGCCCCGGCCCGGTCACCCGCCGTGTGCAACGGCTTTATTATGAAGCCATGGGCGCAGACGTGGCCGAAGCGGCGCCGTTTGTGTTTGACCGGGACTAACAGGCCGCCGGGGTGGGGGGCGATCAGAGAGGCGTTTCGATGACTGACATGACGAAAGTAAGCGATGCCTTTCAGGTCTTCATGAAGGAGGCGCCAGGCCATCAGCAGGCCTGGCTTGAGGCGGTGCAGAAGCTGGGGGCCGCCTCGGCGCTGGACGCCAAGACCGAAGAGCTTGTCTATATCGGCATCCTGGCGGCGGCGCGGCTGGAGAGCGGGCTGGCCTTTCATGTGGCCCATGCGCGCTCGCTGGGCGCGACGCGGGAAGAGATCATCAGCGCGGTGCTGGCGGGCCTGCCGGCTGTCGGCAATTGCGTGATCCAGGCCTTGCCGGTAGCGCTGCAGGCCTACGACCAGGCAGATTGATCGTCAGCGCCGCTCTGGTGGGTCATCCGCGTCGATAATCTCGCCTTCGATGATGTCGCCGCCCGCCTCCGGGGCGGCGGGGCCGCGGGCGTCTGCGAAGGCGGCGGTAAGCTGGGTGCGCACATCGCCAAGCTCGCGCTGCGCGATCCGGGCGCTGATCTCGTTGGCGGCGAGCGCCACGGCGGCGGGCAGGGCGATCAGGCCCGCATCGATCAGCTCAAGCTGGCGGGCAAGCGAGGTATCCCGGAAGAGGGCGAGCAGGCCCACCGTGATCACGAAGATCGCGATCAGCAGGCCCAGCCGGAAGCCAAACCCCGTCAGCAGCGTGGCGCCGGAAATGGCCGTCTGCGCGCCGGCGGCGGCAGCCAGGCGGCGGCGTTCATAAAGGCCCACAGCCAGCATGGCGGCGGTGAGCAGGGCCAGCGCCAGCGGGCTGCGCTGGAAGATCGCCATCAGCGCCGCGCCAGCCGGAAAAGCCATCAGGGAGGCCAGGCGCAGGCCAAGGGCGGTCTGGAGGGGGCTGCGGGGCTGGGTCACGGGGTATCTGGCGGGCTCTTGCGGACTGGTGCAGGGTAGGTGGTCGTGCAGGCCGGGGCCTGCAAGTGCGGCAGAGGTGCCGCTTGCCAGCGGCAGGCGGCTCGGCCATGTTGCGCCGCAACATAGGGGAGGCAAGAAGACCATGACAAAAGCCGCCGGAAATTACCAGCACACACCCGACGAACCCTGGATCTTCCGCACCTATGCGGGGCATTCGACCGCCAAGAAATCCAACGAGCTGTACCGCCTGAACCTCTCCAAGGGGCAGACCGGCCTCTCCATCGCCTTCGACCTGCCGACCCAGACGGCCTATGACGCCGACCATATCCTCAGCAAGGGCGAAGTCGGCAAGGTGGGCGTGCCGGTCAAGCATCTGGGCGACATGCGCGAGCTCTTTGCCGAGCTGCCGCTGGAGACAATGAACACGTCGATGACGATCAACGCCCCGGCCGCCTGGATGCTGGCCCTCTATGTGGCGCTAGCCGATGAGCGGGGCGACAGCCGCAAGAAACTGCGCGGCACCACCCAGAACGACATCGTCAAGGAATACCTCTCGCGCGGCACCTATGTGTTCCCGCCCGAGCCGTCGCTGCGGCTGATCTCCGACATGGTGAGCTGGTGCTATACAGAAGTTCCAAAATGGAACCCTATGAATGTTTGCTCCTACCACCTGCAGGAAGCGGGCGCCACGCCGGAACAGGAGCTGGCCTACGCTCTGGCCACCGCCATCGCAGTGCTCGATACCGTGAAAGCGGGAGGACAAGTTCCAGAATCAGACTTTGAAACGGTCTTTGGACGCATCTCGTTCTTTGTGAACGCCGGGGTCCGTTTCGTAACGGAACTTTGCAAGATGCGCGCCTTCGTCGATCTCTGGGAAGAGATCGGGCGGGAGCGCTATGGCGTCACCGATCCCAAGGCGCTCCTCTTCCGCTATGGCGTGCAGGTGAACTCGCTGGGGCTGACCGAGCCGCAGCCGGAAAACAATGTCTACCGCATCCTGATGGAAGCCTTGGCCGTCACGCTCTCCAAGCGCGCCCGCTGCCGCGCGCTGCAGTTGCCGGCCTGGAATGAGGCGATGGGCCTGCCGCGCCCCTGGGACCAGCAATGGTCGCTCCGCCTGCAGCAGATCCTCGCCTATGAGACCGACCTTCTGGAATTTGAAGACATCTTCGACGGCAGCCATGTGATCACGGCGAAGACCGAAGAGCTGAAGGAAAAGGCGCGCGCCACGCTGGCCAAGATCGACGAGATCGGCGGGGCAACCGCGGCCATCGGCTTCATGAAGGAAAGTCTGGTCGGCGCCCATATAGACCGTATACGGGCAATCGAATCGGGCGCCCTCACCGTGGTCGGCGTCAACCGGTTCACCGAGACAGAGCCAAGCCCCCTGGGCGGCGGCGACGGCGCCATCCAGACGGTTGATCCCGCCGAAGAAGCGATGCAGGTGCGCGACCTCAAAGCCTGGCGCGCCGCGCGCGACAACGCCGCCGCCGAAGCGGCCCTGGCCGAGCTGCGCGCCGCCGCCACCGAAAACCGCAACATCATGGAGCCCTCCATCACCTGCGCCAAGGCCGGCGTCACGACCGGGGAGTGGGGCACGGTGCTGCGCGATGTGTTCGGCGAGTTCCGCGCGCCCACCGGCGTCGCCCTCGTGGTCGCCAGCAGCGGCGAGGAAGATGTTGAAAAGGTGAAAGCCGACGTGGCTCGCGTGTCCGAAGCATTGGGCCGTACACTGACCTATGTGCTCGGCAAGCCCGGCCTTGATGGCCATTCCAACGGCGCCGAGCAGATTGCCGCGCGCGGCCGCGAAGTGGGCATGGATGTCGTCTATGAAGGCATTCGCTTCACCCCCGCCGAAATCGCCGCCCAGGCGAAAGAGGCCAAGGCGCATGTTGTCGGCCTCTCCATCCTCTCGGGCAGCCATCTCGATCTCGTGCGCGAAACGGTGGCCGAGCTGCGCAAGCTGGGGCTCGATCATGTGCCCGTCGTCGTCGGCGGTATCATCCCGCCCGAAGATGGCCGCGCCCTGCGCCAGATGGGCGTGGCAGCGGTTTACACGCCAAAGGACTTCCGCATCACGGAAATCATGGGCGACGTCACCCGCCTTGTTGAAAAAGCGTGGCTTGTGAAAGGATAGGTCCAGGAGTCTGTAGGTGGGCTTGCCGCCGCGCGGAAAACCAGCCTAACGGGAGCGAAGTCAGATGACGGAGCTTCGTCCATGCCTTCTGCTGCCCCGTTCCAGCTTGGCTGGGAAGAATGGATCGCGTTGCGGGAGCTGGGCCTGCCCGCGATCAAGGCGAAGATAGACACCGGCGCCAAGACGTCCGCCCTGCATGCCAGCGTGATCGAGCCGTTCGGCCCCGCCCATGCGCCGCAGGTGCGCTTCCTGATCCAGCCAGACCCCGGCGACCCCGCGCTGGAGATCACCTGCTCGGCCCCCGTGGTCGACCGCCGCGAGGTGACCAGTTCCAATGGCGAGCGCGAGCTGCGTTATGTCATCGAAACCCATGCCGAGCTTGGCGGGCTCACCTGGCCGATCCAGCTGACGCTGTCGAACCGCGAAACGATGGCCTACCGCATGCTGCTGGGGCGCGGGGCGATCCAGCCAAGCTGGATCATTGATCCGAATGCGTCCTTTCTTCAGCCCCCGCTCGGCTATCAGATCTATCAGGGCCTGCCGCGCCGCAAGCCGGTCAAACGCCCCTTGCGGATTGCGCTGCTGACGCGTGAGCCGAAGAATTATTCCTCCCGCCGCCTGATCGAGGCGGCCGAAAAGCGCGGCCATGTGATCGAGGTGATCGATACCGCGCGCTGCTATATGCGCATCGGCGCGATTGACGCCGAGGTGCATTATGATGGCGAGGCGCTGCCCCGCTATGACGCCGTGATCCCGCGCATCGGCGCCACGATCACCGACTATGGCATGGCCGTGCTGCGCCAGTTTTCCAATACCGGCGCCTTCTGCCTCAACACGGCCGGCGCCATCGGCCGCTCGCGCGACAAGCTGCTGGCCCATCAGATGCTGGCGCGGGCGAAGATCGCCATGCCGATCACGGCGTTCGCGCACAGCCCGAAGGATACCGCCGGCCTCGTAGCGCTCGCGGGCGGGGCGCCGATCGTGCTGAAGCTGCTCTCCTCCACGCAAGGGAAGGGCGTGCTGCTGGCCGAGACGCGCAAATCTGCCGAGCGGCTGGTGGATGCCTTCCGGGGGCTCGACGCGAATTTCCTGGTGCAGGAATTCGTCGAGGAAGCCGGCGGGGCCGATGTGCGCGCCTTCGTGGTCGGCGGCAAGGTGGTGGGCGCCATGCGCCGCCAGGCGGAGAAGGGCGAGTTCCGCTCAAACCTCCACCGCGGCGGCACGGCCAGCGAAGCCCGTCTCAGCCCGCAGGAGCGGGATGTGGCGCGCGAGGCGGCCAAGGTGCTGCGGCTGGAAGTGGCGGGGGTGGACCTGCTGCAGACCAAGGACGGGCCAAAGGTGCTGGAGGTGAACTCTTCCCCCGGCCTCAAGGGCATCGAGAAGGCAACCGGCAAGGACATTGCCGCCCGCATCATCGAGCATCTGGAAACGGTCGTCCGCCCGCTCTCCCGCCACCGGGAGCCGCTCTAGGCGCCCGCGCTCAGTAGCGGCTGAACAGCCGGCCTTTTTCCGTCACCAGGATCACGAGCAGAGACGCCACGCCGAGGATCACGAAGCCGAAGGACAGCGGCACGGTCGTGCCGTCAAACTGCGCGCCGATGATCATGCCGATGATGCTGGAGATCATCGTGGTGGCAAAGCCATAGGCGGCAGACGCCGTGCCCGCGATCTTGCCGAGCGGTTCCATGGCCAGGGCCGAGAAGTTTGACCCCATCATGCCGAAACAGGCAAAGCCGATGGCAAACAGCGGGAAGAACACGGCCAGGTTTTCGCCCCAGGTGAGCGTTGCGATGGTCAGCAGCAGGGTCGAGATGATGAAGGTGAACAGGGCAATATGGCTGATGCGGCGCATGCCCATCCGCTCCACCAGGCGTGAGTTGGCAAAGTTCGACAGGGCCAGCGCCGCCGCGATCCCGGCAAACCAGTAGGCGAAGGTGTCGCCCTGATCGAACACTTCCCGGAACACCTGTTCGGAGGAGGCAATGAAGGCAAACAGCGAGCCGAAGACGAGCCCCGAGGCCAGCATGTAGCCAAAGCTCACCCGTGTGCGGATAACCTGCATATAGGCAGCCATCACGCTGCCGATCTCCAGGGACTGGCGCGCCGCCTTCGGCAGGCTTTCCGGCAGGCGAAACCATGTCCAGGCGAACATCAGCCCGCCCCAGACGGCCAGCACGATGAAGATGCCTTCCCACGGCGCCACATAGAGGATCATCTGGCCAATCGCCGGCGCGATGATCGGCACGATCATGAACACGGTCATCACCAGCGACATGAAACTCGCCATGGCCCGCCCGGCGAACAGGTCGCGCACCACCGCCGAGGCCACCGTGCGCGCGCCCGATGAAAACACCCCTTGCAGGAACCGCGCGGCCAGAAGCGCCCAGAAACTGTGAGCCACGACACAGAGGAACGCCATCAGCATATAGCCGGCAAGCGCCACGAACAGCGGCGCGCGCCGCCCGAACCGGTCGGTGATCGGGCCCCAGATCAGCTGCGGCGCGCCGAAACCCAGCACATAGGCGAAGATGATCAGCTGCTGCCGGTTCTGGTCGCCGCCTTCTTCCGTCAGGCCGGTGGCGCGCGCAATCTCCCCCAGGGCGGGCAGCATGATGTCGATGGCGATGGCATTGAGGGCCATCAGGCCCGCAACAATCGCCACAAACTCAACTTTGCGCATGCCTGTCGGTGGGGGCATGTGAAGGCCTTCGGCCTTGCCCGCTTCACTTCCGTCCATTGGTCCGGTCTTTCCAAAATCCGGCGCGTCTCAGACTTTCCAGCCAAGGCCGCCCGTCAACAACCCGGCCTTTTGGACCCATCTTTCCCGCTTGGCCAGAGTTGGGCGGTATAAATTCGTGCTGGCGGATAATTTCCTTGCGAAATCTACACTTCGGGCGGTTCTGGGGGAGTGGTAAGGATTCTCCTCATGAAAACACCGATACTCCGTACAGAGCGCTGGGTGGCCCTTGCCACTGCCGGGATTTTTGCGCTTCAGGCCTGCGGAGGCGGGGGTGGGGGCGGATCCGGCGCCTCGCCGCCCCCGCCACCTCCTCCGGCCCCGCCGCCGCCGGTGAACCAGCCCCCGTCGATCACTTCGCTGGCCACGGCCTCGATCAATGAAGGCACAACCGGCCCGGTCTACACGCTGACGGCCACCGATCCGGACGGAGATGCGCTCACCCGCGCGCTGGTTGCCGAAGGAGACGCTTCGTTTTTCAGCTTCAATGCCAGCACCGGCGTCCTCTCCCTCAACGCGGCCCTCGATTATGAGGCGCCTCAGGACGCCAATGGCGACAATATCTATGAGGTGAACTTCCGCGTCGAAGACGGGCGCGGCGGCGTGGCGACGCTGGCGGTTCAGATCCGCGTACTGGATGTGGACGAGACAATAACCGGCATGGCCCTGCGCCGGGTGGCAACCGGCCTCAGCCAGCCGCTCTATCTGGAAGGCATTCCGGGCACGGACCGTGTGGTCGTGCTGCAGAAAGGCGGCCTCGCCGTCGTACTTGACCCCTCCTTGACCTCAGCCATGCCTGACCCGGTTCCTTTCCTGGATGTCTCATCGCAGGTCGGCACCGATGGCGAACAGGGGCTGGTGGGCATGGCCTTCTCGCCGAATTTTGCCACTGACAGCACAGTCTACGTGAACCTGACCAATACGGCCGGTGATACCGAAATCCGCCGTTATCGGACCTATGCCAGCAACCCGCTGCAACTGGATCCAGCGACATCGAACGTCATCCTGAGGATCCCCCAGATTGATGAATTCCATAACGGCGGCTGGCTCGGCTTTGGCAATGACGGCCTGCTGTATATCGCAACGGGCGATGGCGGCGGCGTAACGGCCGGCGCAGACCAGAGCGCGCAGAATACCAACTCTCTGCTCGGCAAGATCCTGCGCATCGACGTGGCGCATGACGGGGACGGTTTCCCCGATGATGACGACCGCGACTATCGCATCCCGGCGGGCAATGCCTTTGCCTCCAACGGCAGCGCCGGGCGTCCGGAAATCTTCGCTCTGGGTCTGCGCAATCCCTGGCGGTCGAGCTTTGACCGCCAGACAGGCGATCTCTTTATTGCCGATGTCGGCCAGTCCAATCGCGAGGAAATCAACAGGATGCGCCCGTCCGATGTCGGCGCCAATTATGGCTGGGCCGTTCGCGAGGGCACCGCCTTCTATTCGGGCCCGGATTCGGGGAGCTTCACGCCCCCGGTTGCTGATTATGGCCATGGGACGGGCGCGACGCAGGGCCGCTCAATCACCGGCGGATATGTCTATCGCGGCAATATCGGCCCGATCCGCAACCATTATCTGTTTGCAGACTTTGCCAGCAACAATGTCTGGTCGGTTCCGGTCTCGTCGCTGACAGTGGGACAGACGCTGCCCGCCAGCCAGTTCAATCGCCTGAATGACCAGCTCGTGCCCGATGCCGGAGCGCTGAGCAGCATCTCCAGCTTCGGCATGGACAATGACGGCAACGTCTACATCGTTTCCATCGGCGGCAGCATCTTCAGAATTGAGGGCGCCCCGTAAGGCGCCCTCTCATCATTCCGGCAAGGGGGCTTCAGGCCCGCGCCCTTACGGCGCGGTGCGCTGGATCTGACCGGCCAGGTTGAAGATCACCTGATCGGCATCGAAGAAGGCCACATCATCGGGCTTGGCGCCTTTGCCCATCACGATCTCGGCGCTGGCGATATAGCTTGTCTGTTCCCGATAGCTCATCGGGCCGTCCCAGAAGGGATCATAGAAGCTGTACCGGCTGTAGCGCACGCTGCGATAGGGATCGTAGAAATACCCTGCGCGCGGGCCGAAATAGCGGTAGTTCAGATAGAAGTGATCATAATAGGGCGAATAGCCTGCGCCCGAGGGGATCACGCGCGTATTGGCGTCGGTGTCCCGGCGCACCACGCGGAAATGGTCATATCCGTTCTGTTTGGTCAGCTCGGCGGCCCGGAACAGCAGATAGGTCTCCACCGTCTTCCGGTCGGTCAGCGAGTTCCCCGAGAACTCCACCTGGAAGCGGTTGTCCTCGATCTTCATTTCCGAATAGCCGCGATCAGAGACGGTCGCAGGCTGATAGGGGGTTGCCGTGGCGCAGGCCGCCGTAAAGGCGAGCGCGGCGACAGCTGCGGCAAGGCTAAGGCGTTTCATGGCACGGCCTCCAAGAGTTTCTTTTCCACTATATAGTGTGACTCCACGAAGATGAACGCCAGCCAACACGCAAGTTCACAACAACGTGACGCAGGCGCCCGGCGATCACGATGCCGTGGGCAGTCAAAAAGAAACGGCAGCCGGGGGGCTGCCGTTCCATCAAACTTGCGAAAAACCGCAGAGATCAGGCGGTTTTGTAGCCGATCACGGCTTTGACTTCGAGGAACTCCTCAAAGCCATGCTCGCCCCATTCGCGGCCGTTGCCGGACTGGCCATAGCCGCCAAACGGCGCGGTGAAGTCAGGGCGCGCGCCATTGACGAGGATCTGGCCAGCGCGGATGCGGTTGGCGATCTCGTTGGCTTCCTTTTCCGGGCCCTGAACATAGCCGGCGAGACCGTAAACGGTGTCATTGGCCATTTCGACCGCGTCGTCGACGGTGTCATAAGGAATCATGACGAGCACCGGCCCGAAGATTTCCTCGCGCGCGATGGTCATGTCATTGGTGACGTTGGCAAACACGGTCGGCCGGGCGAAATAGCCCTTGTTGAAGCCTTCGGGGCGGCCAGGACCACCGGCAACGAGGGTTGCGCCCTCTTCGATGCCTTTCTGGATCAGGTCCTGAACCTTCTGATACTGGTTGCCGTTGGAGATCGGGCCAATGGCGCCGGGAGGGGCGTCGGCCGGATTGGCAACCTTCACGGCTTCGGCGGTGGCCTTGGCAATTGCGATGGCCTGGTCCTGCTGATCCTTCTGCACGAACATCCGCGAAGGGGCGTTACAGCTCTGGCCCGAATTGGTCATCATGTTCATGATGCCGCTGGAAACGGCTTTCTGCAGATCGGCCGTAGGCAGAACAATATTCGGGCTCTTGCCGCCAAGTTCCTGGGCCACGCGCTTGACGGTCGGGGCAGCGGCCTGGGCCACCAGCACGCCGGCGCGCGTCGAACCGGTGAAGGACACCATGTCCACGTCGGGGTGGGACGACATCGCCGAGCCAACGCCCGGGCCGTCGCCGTTCACAAGGTTGAACACGCCCTTGGGCACGCCGGCCTCATGCAGCACTTCGGCAAAGATCATCGCGTCGAGCGGGGCAATTTCCGAAGGCTTCAGCACCATGGTGCAGCCCGCCGCGATTGCCGGGGCAACTTTACAGGCGATCTGGTTCAGCGGCCAGTTCCAGGGCGTGATAAACGCGCACACGCCAATCGGCTCCTTGCGCAGCAGGGTGGAGCCTTTCAGCTCTTCCCATTTGTATTCGCGCAGGAGGGCGGCGGTGGTGGCGAAATGGCCGAGGCCCGACGGCACCTGGGCGGCGTTGGCCAGCCACATCGGCGCGCCCATCTCCTCGGAGATCGCCTTGGCCAGGTCGGGCATCCGCTTCTGCAGGCCGGCGGTGATCTTGTCGAGCAGGTCGGCGCGGTATTCCACGCTGGTCTGCGAGAAGCTCGGGAAGGCGCGCTTGGCGGCGGCAACAGCCTTGTCCACATCCGCGGCAGAGCCGATGGAGATGACAGCGAAGTTCTCTTCCGTGGCGGGGTTTTCGACTTCCAGGGTGCGCGGCGTTACCGGATCAACCCATTCGCCATCGATATAGAATTTGAGATATTGTTGCATCAGTAGGGCCTCCCTTGGGCGCAGCTTATTGAGCCATCCCCTTGACTATAGGAGAGGTGTGCCCGTTTCGCCACTCCTGACGCGGGGGGAGGGCTGCGCCGCTTACTTCTTCGTCTTCACCCAGCCGCGTCCGGCCATGCAATTGATGTAGTTCACCTGGATGCCATAGCTGATCTGCTGGCAGGCGGCGCGGGCGGATTCGTAGGGCATGGCCCCCTCCCGGGCGGTCCAGCCATCATTCGGGGCGCTGGCGCAGGCGGAAAGCACGGCAGCGGCGGCAAGGGCGAGCGCGATCTGTCTCATTTCTTTTTCATGTTCCCGAAAATGCCGCGCAGGATGTAGCGGGTAACTTCGCGGCTGATTGTGGTGGCGGCGGTGTTGGTGGCGCGCTCGGTGGGCGTCATCCGGCGCGAGCGGCTGGCTGTGGTGGCGCGCCCCTTGGCCGGGGCCTTGGCAGCGGTCTTGGCCTTGGCGGTCGCTTCCTTTTCCTTCTCTGCCGCCAGCCTGGCCTTCTCGGCAACCTTGGCGGCTTCGGCTTCCTTCTTGGTCAGGATTTCATAGGCAGACTCCCGGTCCACCATCTTGTCATACCGGCCAAAGAGCGGGCTTGCCTTGTTGATCTCGGCGCGCTCGGCATCGGTCACCGGGCCAAGGCGCGAGGCAGGCGGGCGGATCAGCGTGCGCTGCACGACAGATGGCGTGCCCTTGGCGTCGAGGGTTGAAACCAGCGCTTCGCCCACGCCGAGCTCGGTGATCACGGTCTCGGTCTTGAAGGCAGGGTTGGGCCGGAAGGAGGCCGCGGCAGACTTCACCGCTTTCTGCTCCATCGGCGTATAAGCGCGCAGCGCGTGCTGCACCCGGTTGCCAAGCTGGGCCAGCACGCTTTCGGGCACATCGCGCGGGTTCTGCGTCACGAAATACACCCCCACCCCTTTCGAGCGGATAAGGCGCACCACCTGCTCGATCTTCTGCAGCAGGGCAGGCGGAGTGTCCGTGAACAGAAGATGGGCCTCGTCGAAGAAGAAGACGAGGCGCGGTTTTTCCGGGTCGCCAATCTCGGGCAGCTGCTCGAACAGTTCCGACAGCAGCCACAGCAGGAAGGTGGAATAGAGTTTCGGGCTGTTAATCAGCTTGGTCGCGTCCAGAATGTTCACATAGCCGCGCCCGTCACGGGTCGTGCGCATGAAGTCTGCCAGCTCCAGTGCCGGCTCGCCGAAAAAGCTCTCCGCCCCGGCGCGCTCCAGCACCAGCAATTCACGCTGCACGGCGGCCAGCGAAGCGGGCGCCACATTGCCATACTTGCGGCTCACCTCCTCGCGGATGCCAGGCTCGCCCAGATGCGCCAGCAGCTTGCGCAGGTCCTTCAGGTCCAGAATGCGGAAATCGGGGTCATCCACGCAGCGGTCGTCCGCATACTGAAAGGCAATGTTGAGAATGCCTTCCTGCACGGCGGTCAGCCCCATCAGGCGCGAGAGCAGCACCGGGCCCATCTCGGCAATCGTGGCGCGGATGGGGTGGCCCTTCTCGCCGAACACGTCCCAGAAGATCACCGGCGCGGGATGATAGCTTAGCGGGCCCATGCCGATGGCTTCCGCCCGGCTGGTGAAGGAGGCATGCGCCTTGTGGGTTTCCGTGCCGGGAAAGGCGATGCCCGAAAGGTCGCCTTTCACATCGGCAGCGAACACCGGAACGCCGGCATCGGCAAAGGCCTGCGCCATCACCTGCAGGGTCACGGTCTTGCCGGTGCCGGTGGCGCCGGCAACCAGGCCATGCCGGTTGGCCACTTTCAGGATCAGCGACTGGGCGTCGTCCGGCGTGCCGGCGCCATCGGCGTCTGCGCCCCCCAGGAAGATTGTCTCGCTCATGCCGCCGCCCCTTGCTGATATGGTCTGAAATCAAGGCGATGAGGCTAGCTGTTCCGCAGATTTCAGCAAGCTATGCCGCGCAGGTTTCTCCCGCTTGACGGGGAAGGGGCGCCGCCCCACCCTGACGGCTCACATTCAATCGGAGCAGTAAATGGGCAGCGCCACCAAGACCGGCATCTGGATCATCGCCACAGGCGTGATCATCGCGCTTCTCTATCTGGGCCGGGATATCCTGGCCACCTTCGCCATGGCCGTCTTCCTCTTCCTGATCATCGAGGGCTTCGGCACCGTCATCAACAATGCCTCGCGCACCATCCATATTGGCCTGGCGCGTATCCTGGCGGTGTTGCTGGTGGTGGGCGGCTTTGTCGGCTTCATCGCGCTGATGGCCAATGGCGTGGCCGAGTTTGGCCGCGACGGCGCAGACTATGAAGAGAAGATCAACGGCCTGATTGCCGATATCTATTCCGTTGCCCATCTGCAGGACGCCCCGACGCTCACCCATCTGGTGTTCGACCAGGGCGGCCAGCGCTTCTTCGCCACCATCGCCAATTCCGTCAGCGGTCTGTCCGGCGATATCGTGCTGATCCTGATCTATGTCGCCTTCCTGTTCACCGCCCAGTCGATGTGGACCCAGAAGCTCGACAACATCTTCCCTGAGCCGCAGCGCCGCGAAGCGGTCCGCCGGATCGGCAATGACGCCCGCCTCGCCATCGAGAAATACCTCTGGACGCAGACGGTCATCTCCGCGCTGATCACTCTGCTCACCTATATCTCGCTATTGGCACTGGGCGTGCAGAATGCCTTGTTCCTCTCGGCGCTGATCTTCGTGCTGAACTATATCCCGACCGTGGGCTCTATTGTCGCAGCGATGGTGCCGCCGCTGTTTGCCCTGGTCCAGCCTGGGGTACCCGGATGGGTACCCGATGTGGCGCTGCAGGAATCCTACATCTATGCCGCCATCGTCTTTGCGGTGGTCAGCTTCTGGCAGTTCTCGATCGGCAATTTCGTGCAGCCGCGAATGATGGGTGATTCGCTTAACCTCTCGGCCCTCGTGGTTCTGCTGGCGCTGGCCATATGGGGCGTCATCTGGGGCATTCCCGGCATGTTTCTGTCCGCCCCGCTGACTGTGCTGATGATGATTCTCTTTGCCCAGTCCCCGCACACAAGATGGATCGCCATCCTGCTGTCGGCAGATGGCAAACCCAAGGGCGGCGCGCTGAAAGAAGGGGAAGCAATCTGACTGACGGGCGGGCTAGCCAACCCGCCATTGAAATGTTACATGCGGACCGGGTTTAGGCTGTATGGCAATTGATTCCGGTTTGCCGCACTACTGAAAATTAACGTTTGTGGCGTCGGATTGTAGTTGATTTGCCGCCGTCACAAACAACATAAAACAAGATCAGGCTTCCGCGTGCGTCCCCCCACCCAGCCTGCGGAATTTGCCTGTAGGGCCCGCCGGACATGTCCCCGTCTGGCGGGCCCGCTTGTTTTCGGGCCCGTCTCCCCAGCTTCCTGAATCTGCACAACCGTTTCATTCGGAACATGTTTCTTGATGCCTTCCCTTAGGGCGGGTAGACCCGGTGTTTGACCGGTTTTCGAGCAAGAGTCGTTTCCATGCCCCGTTCCACCACCGCCCACGGACCTGCCAGCCAGGTTCTCGATCAGATTCTACAGGAAGCTGCCCGGGAGGATGTCTCCGGCCTGAGTGAGGCAGACATCCAGGCGATGGCCAAGCGCCTGTGGGAATGGGCCGAGGATGTTCCGGCAGGCGCGCGCGCGGTTCACGTTTCCGTGAAAGCCGAAGGCGCCAGCGGGCCCCTGCCGCGCAGCCTGCTACAGGTCACCGGGCCGGACATGCCGTTCCTTGTTGATTCGCTGCTCGGGGAATGCGCCGCCCAGGGCCATGAGGTGAAAACCCTGTTCCACCCTGTCGTCACCATGGCCGATGGGCGGATGGTCTCGATCATCCAGGTTCACACCGCGCTGCTCACCTCGAAAGAGGCAAAGCTGCTGGAAGAGGGGGTGCGCGCCACCCTCGCCGATGTCGAACGCGCCGTGTCCGACCACGCCGCCATGCGCGCCCGGATGCGGGCCGAGATGAAACGCATCTCCGGCCTGCCGCATATTCAGTCTGCGGAGCGGGATGAGGCGGTCGCCTTCCTCGAATGGCTCTCGCGGGAACATTTCGTCTTCCTCGGCGCGCGCGAGTATGACTTCGAAACCGACGCGAAAGGCCGGGTCGTGCCAGCCGAGCCGCTGATGGTCGAAGGCTCCAATCTCGGCATCCTGCGCGACGAAAACCTCAATGTCCTCAGCCGCGACAGCGAGCCCCTCGTGCTGACGCGCGAGATCGGGGAGTTCCTGCAATCGCCCGTGCCGCTGATCATCGCCAAATCGACCCTGCCGAGCCGGGTCCACCGCCGCGTGCCGTGCGACTATATCGGCGTGAAGAAGTATGACGAGGAAGGCCGCGTCAACGGCGAGGTTCGCTTCCTCGGCCTCTTCACGGCCGAGGCCTATGACGAGACGGCTCGCTCCATTCCCTTCGTGCGCCGCCGCGTGCAGAAGATCATGACCGCGTCGGGCGCTGCCCCTGGCGGCCACACCGAAAAGGCCCTCGCCAACCTGATCGAGACCTGGCCGCGTGACGAGCTCTTCCAGACCCGCTCGACCATCCTGGGCCCGATGATCATGGGCGCGCTGCATCTCATCGGCCGCCCGCGCACCCGCGTCTTCCTGCGCCGCGACGAGTTTGACCGGTTCGTCACCGCGCTCGTCTTTGTGCCGCGCGAATCCTATGACACCGCCCTGCGCCAGCGCATCGGCGCGCTGCTGACCGAGGCCTACAAGGGCGACCTGAAAAGCTTCCAGCCCTATTTCGATTCCGGCCCGCTCGCCCGCGTGCATTTCGAGATTGCGCTGCGCCCGGATCATCCCGAGCCCGACCCGGAAGACATCGAGCGCCGCATCATCGAGCTGGCGCGCACCTGGGACCAGGGCTTCCGTGACCTGCTGATGAGTTCGGGCCTGACCGGCGCAGACCGGGAAGGGGCGCGCAGCTTCATCGGCGCCTTCAACGCCGCCTACCGCGAAGCCTTCCCCCCGGAAGAAGCCCTGTCGGATGTCACCTGCATGGCCGCCCTCAGCGCCGGCAAGCCCATCGTGGCGCGGGCCTACCGGCTGGAAACGGATGATCCTTCCAAGGTGCGTGTGAAAATCTACACCCGCACCGGCTCCATCCCGCTGTCCCGCTGCGTGCCCGTGTTCGAGAATCTCGGCCTCTTTGTGGATTTCGAGACCGGTTATCCCGTCCGCCCTCTGACGAAGCCTGTCGAGGATGCTCCCGATGTCTACTGGATCCACTCCCTGTCGATGCAGACCGCCGATGGCTCGGCCCTCGCGCTGGAAAACATCGCCCATGCCTTCGAGCAGGCCTTCCTGGCCGTCTGGGGCGGCAGCGCCGAAAATGATGGCTTCAACAAGCTGGTGCTGGTGGCCGGGGCAAGCTGGCGTCAGGCCGCGCTGATCCGCGCGCTCGCCTCCTATCGCCGCCAGAGCGGCCTTGACCAGCCTCAGGAAGTCCAGGAAGCCGCGCTCGCCCGCTACCCCGCCGTCACCCGCCTGCTGCTTGATCTTTTCGCCGCCCGCTTTGATCCGGAGGCGCACAAGTCCCTGGACGCGCGCAAGAAGGCGCAGGCCGCGTTGGTGGCCAGGTTTGAAGACGCGATGAAGGATGTCGTCAGCCTGGCAGACGATATCGTCCTGCGCCGGCTGTTCCACCTCGTCGAAGCCATTCAGCGTACGAACTTCTACCAGGAAGACGAGACTGGCGGCGTCCGCCCCTTCATCAGCTTCAAGGTGGCCAGCCGCGAGCTGGCAGACCTGCCCGAGCCCAAACCCTTCCGCGAAATCTTCATGCACAGCCCGAAAGTGGAGGGCGTCCACCTGCGCTTCGGCCCGGTGGCGCGCGGCGGCCTGCGCTGGTCAGACCGCCCGTCGGATTACCGCACCGAAGTCCTCGGCCTCGTCAAGGCCCAGCAGGTGAAGAACGCCGTCATCGTGCCGGTCGGCTCCAAGGGCGGCTTCTATCCCAAACAGCTCGCCGACCGGTCAGACCGCGACGCCTGGTTTGAAAGCGGGCGCGACGCCTACAAGCAGTTCATCACCGCGCTGCTCGGCGTCACCGACAACATCATCGAAGGCAAGGTCGTGCATCCTCCGCGTACGGTCATCTGGGATGGGGAAGACCCCTATCTCGTGGTCGCCGCCGACAAGGGCACCGCTACCTTCTCCGACACCGCCAACGCCATCAGCCTTGAAAAGGGCCACTGGCTGGGCGACGCCTTCGCCTCGGGCGGCTCGGCCGGGTATGACCACAAGAAAATGGGCATCACCGCGCGCGGTGCCTGGGAAGCGGTCAAGCGCCACTTCCGCGAAATGGGCCGCGACATCCAGACCGAGCCCTTCACCGTCATCGGCGTGGGCGACATGTCGGGCGATGTGTTCGGCAATGGCATGCTGCTGTCGCCGGAAATCCGCCTCGTGGCCGCCTTCAACCACATGCACATCTTCCTCGACCCCAATCCGGGCGACGCGAAGAAAAACCTGGCCGAGCGCGAACGCATGTTCGCCCTGCCGCGCTCAAGCTGGGCAGACTACAACACAAAGCTCATCTCCAAGGGCGGCGGCATCTTCGAGCGCTCGGCCAAGTCGATCACGCTGACGCCGGAGATCAAGTCGCTCGCCGGTATCAGCAAGGATGTCGTCACCCCGGACGAGCTGATCAACGCGCTGCTCAAGGCAGAGGCAGATCTCCTATGGTTCGGCGGCATCGGCACCTATGTGAAGGCTGCCCATGAAAGCCACGCCGATGTCGGCGACCGCGCCAATGACGGCGTGCGCGTCAATGGCCGGGATCTGAAGGCCAAGGTCATCGGGGAAGGGGCCAATCTCGGCATGACCCAGGCCGCCCGGATCGAGTTCGCCCTTGCCGGCGGGCGCCTCAACACCGATGCCATCGACAACTCGGCCGGTGTGGATTCGTCCGACCACGAAGTGAACATCAAGATCCTCGCCGCGGAGGCTATCCGCCTCGGCGCCCTGAAGGAGGCAGACCGCAACCCGATGCTGGCGCAGATGACCGATGATGTCGCCCGCCTCGTGCTCACGCATAACTATGACCAGACCAACACGCTGACCCTGGCAGAGGCCACCGCCTCCGAAGACCATGAAGCGCTCGAGCGGGTGATGGTCTATCTGGAAGAGCGCGGCGTGCTCAACCGTCCGCTCGAAGGGCTCCCCTCCACCCAGGAGATGCAGGCCCGCGCCGCCGAAGGCCGCCCGCTCACCCGGCCGGAACTCGCCGTGCTGCTCGCCTGGTCGAAGATCGTCCTCTTCGATGATATCGTCGCGTCCGATCTGCCGGATGATCCGTGGTTTGCCGAAGTGCTCAAAGGCTACTTCCCCAGCCCGATCGATGGCTTCGGCGAGGCCCTTGCCAATCACCGCCTGCGCCGCGAGATCATCGCCACGATCATCGCCAACCGCAGCCTGGATCTGGGCGGCCCCGTCGCCATCCAGCGCCTGCGGGAACTCACCGGGGCGGCGCCCGCCGCCGTCATCCGCGGCGTCGAGGCGGCCCGCGCCGTGCTGGATATCGCCGGCTTCCGCAAGGAAGTCTTCGCGCTGGACAACAAGGTCGCCGCTGATCTGCAGACGGAGCTTCAGATCGAGGCCGTGCAGGCCGTCAGCGAGGCCGCCGCCTGGTTCATCCGTGTGCTGCCGGATAAGTCCACCGGGGATGCCGTCAGCCTCACCTATGCCCCGCTGAACGAGCTGAAAGCCGCCCTCAGCAGCATCCAGACGGCCTATCCCGCCGCGCGGATCGAGCGGTCGGCCCGCGCCTTCATGAAGCGCGGCGCCCCTGAAGCGCTCGCCCGCTGGGCCTCGGCGATGAACTATTTTGCCCAGGGCCTCGTCGTCACCGACATCGCCGCCCATTCCGGCCGCAAGGTCGCCGAGGCCGGCGCCACCTTCTATCAGGTGGGCGATGCCCTGCGGCTCGACCGCCTGCGCACCTCGGCGCGCGAGGGCCTCGCCCATGCGCCCTATTGGGACCGTGTCGCCGGCCGCCGCCTCATCTCCGAACTCGTGCGCCTGCAGGCCAGCGTGTCGGAAGAGGCGCTCTCGGCGGGCGGCGTGGAGGCCTGGCTCGAGACGCGTAGCGAAGGGCGCAAACAACTCCTGGCCACCCTCGGCGCGCTCGGCAAGGATCGCGAATGGTCCTTCGCCAAATTTGCGCTCTCAACTGACGCGGTGCGCCAGTTCATGGGTCGTTAGGGAAAAAATCCGGAAGAAAGGGCGCCGGCTCCATACAACGTTTACGCATGTTATCCACAGTCTGGAACATGCTTCGATTGTATCACTGGCCCCTTGATCCCGCCGGACGCATGGTGCGGCTCGTGCTCGCTGAAAAAGGCGAGCCCTTCGAGGCCGTGCCTTCCCGCCCCTGGGCGCCGGAGCTCGACATTGCCTCGATCGCGCCCGGCGCCGTCGCCCCGGCCGTGGTGTCCACCCATGGCACCAGCCCCCGCTTTGCTGCCTGCGGAACGCGCGCCATCTGCGAGCATTTCGAGGAAGTCCGCCCGGTGCCCGCGCTGCTGCCCGATGATCTCTCCGAACGCGCCGAGGCGCGCCGCCTGTGGGCCTGGGTGGAGGCTGGCATGGAGGAGGTGACCGACAATCTCCTCTCCGAGCGCGTCACCCAATGGACCCATCGCGGCCGCCAGCCTGATTCCGACAGGCTGCGCCGCGGCGCCCATGCCCTGCGCGGCCGGCTGACCTATCTCAACGCCCTCACCGAAACGCGCGGCAATCTCGCCGGCCGCCACCTGTCCCTGGCGGATCTCGCCGCCGCCGCCCATCTTTCCGCCTACGACTATTTCGGCGATGTGCAGTGGGAGGCCGTGCCAGACCTCAAAGCCTGGTATATGCGCATCAAGTCCCGGCCGAGCTTCCGGCCCCTGCTTGCTGACCGTCTCGAGGCCGCCCGTCCCGTATCCTATTATGCAGAGCTCGATTTCTGACCCCGAAGCCCGGCTGAAAGAACGGGCCCTCGCCCTCGGTTTCGATGCGGCGGGCATCGCGCGCGCCGATGAGGCCTGGCCGGCGGGCGAGCGCCTGAAAACCTTTGTCGAGCTGGGCCGCCATGGCGACATGGCGTGGATGGAAACCACGCTGGAGCGCCGCAGCGCCCCCACCGCCATGTGGCCAGAAGCCCGCTCCGCCCTCGTCGTCGCCCTGAATTACGGCCCCGATCACAACCCCCTCGATACCCTCTCCGAGACCGCCACCGGAAACATCTCCGTCTACGCACGGGGGAGGGACTATCACGACGTCATCAAGTCCCGCCTCAAACAGCTCGCCGGAGAGGTCGCTGAGGTCACCGGCGCAGACGTGAAGGTCTTCGTCGACACCGCCCCGCTGATGGAAAAGCCGCTGGCTCAGCGCGCCGGCCTCGGCTGGCAGGGCCGTCACACCAATCTCGTCAGCCGCCAGCTCGGCTCCTGGTTCTTCCTCGGCACGGTGCTGACCAGCGCAGATCTCACCCCCGACGCCCCGGAGGCTGACCATTGCGGCTCCTGCCGCGCCTGCCTCGATATCTGCCCCACCGCCGCGTTCCCCGCGCCCTACCAGCTCGATGCCCGCCGCTGCATTTCCTATCTCACCATCGAATATGGCGGCCCCATCCCGGCGGCGTTTCGCCCCGCCATGGGTAACCGCATCTATGGCTGCGATGATTGCCTGGCGGCCTGTCCCTGGAACAAATTTGCCAGCAGCGCGTCTGAAGCAGCACTCTATGCACGCGCAGAACTGAAAGGACCGGGCCTGGACGAGCTTGCCGCCCTGGACGACGCAGCCTTCCGCGAAGTCTTCTCCGGCTCCCCGGTGAAGCGCTCGGGGCGTGACCGGTTCGTGCGCAATGTCGCCGTCGCCATCGGCAATTCCGGAGAGCCCCGCCTGACGGCCAGCCTGCTGGCGCTGCTGCAGGACGACGCCCCCATCGTGCGCGGGGCGGCGATCTGGGCGCTCGCCCGCCTTGATCCTGCCCGCTTTGCAGAGGAAAAGGCGCGCCGCCGCCCCTCGGAGCATGATAGGACGGTGATCGCAGAATGGGATGAGACACCGGCATGAGCGACAGCCTGACCCCGCCGCCTTCGTTTGCGCCGGCGCCCGCCCCGGAGGCCCCCGCGCCAAAGCGCAAGGCCCCCCTCTGGCGGCGCATCCTGGTCGGCATTGTGCTGGCCGGTATCGCTGTCTTCCTGCTGTTCCATCTCTATGCGCTCCTCCTGCGTTTCGCGCCCACGCCCGGCACAATCCTGATGTCCCAGCGCGGCCTGGACGGGCAGGATGTCCGCTATGACTGGGTGCCCCTCGACAGGATTTCCCCGCGCCTTGTCCATGCCGTCATTGCCGCCGAAGACGCTAAATTCTGCACCCATGGCGGCATTGACTGGGAAGCCGTCGAGGCGGCCCGCGAATGGAACGCCAAAAACCCGGACCGCAACCGCCGTGGCGGCTCCACCATCAGCCAGCAGACTGCCAAGAACGTCTTCTTCTGGAATGGCGGCGGCATGCCCCGCAAGGCGGGTGAAGCCTGGATGACCTATGTGATCGAGACTGTCTGGGGCAAGCGGCGCATCATGGAAGTCTATCTCAATGTCGCCGAATGGGGCGATGGCCTCTTCGGCGCCGAGGCTGCGGCCCAGGCCCGCTTCGGCAAATCCGCCGCTGACCTCTCAGAGCGCGAAGCCGCGCTGCTCGCCGCTGTTCTTCCGTCTCCGAACAAATGGAAAGCCGTCAATCCGGGGCCTTATGTCCAGCGCCGCGCCGGCTCCATCCAGGGCCGCATGCGCGTCGTGGCCAATGAAGGCTATGCAGCCTGCGTCTTCGGCGGCGAGGCGCCCCGGCCGCCAGCGGGCGAGCGTCCCAAAGGCGAAACCCCCAAACCCCCGCCGGTGCTGGAAGAGCTGCCCGAAGCCCCCGAAACCGGGGAGGAGGCCCTCGGCGAACCTACCGAAGAGCTCGGCACGGATGTGCCCCGCAACGCCAATGACGAGCTGAACGACCTTCTCAACGCTGCCGACGAATCCCTGCGCGCGCCCCCGCCGCCGGCAGAAGAAGGCGAGCCGGCCCCCTCCGGCGAGATCACCGCCGAGCCGGTCCCCGAACCAGAACCCGCGCCCGAACCTCAGCCCGAAGCGGCCCCCGCCGAAGAGGCCCCCTCCGGCCCTGCCGAACTGCGCCCCCCGGAATAACCTCCGTATAGGGCGCAACCCGCGCAGGGCGGCATCCCGCCGTGTCCCCGGCCAGTGCCTGACCTGCCCGGATTTGTCCCGTTCTGTCCCCGGATTGTCCGCAGAAATCCCGCCAATCTGGGCAAAATTACCCCGCCTGCAGGGCGCAAAACGCCGCAAAACAGGCCGGGTCATCCCCGCCTGTCCCCCGTCCGTTTCCGTGATGGCTATGAAGGCGCGCCCGGAAATCCGGCTGGTGACGGCGTGCCTTGGCAAGCGCGGCCGGGCAGGGCCGGTCGCGGCGATGTATGCGCAGGGCCGCGTCAGCCATGCCGGGCATTTCGATACGCTGGAAGATCAGATGTGCCGGTTTGTTACTGCCGAAGAGGCCGGCTCGCCAGACCGGGTAGACGCCCTGGTCTGGGCCCTCTGGGCCCTGATAGGCGAAGGCCTGGGCCCCCGGTTGCGCGTAGTGTGAGGGGGGAAGGGGGTGGTTGTTGACTTTTCCCGCGCTGCGCGCCAATGGATGCCATGTCAAAACACGCGAAACCAGAAACAGTTATCGAAGCGCTCGAGGCGCTTTATGCCGAGGCGGTTGACGCCCTTTCCACCGCCCTCAACACCTTCCTGCATGACGGCACGCCGCCCAATCCGCGCCTGCGCGATGAAGGCGCCTTCTGCTATCCGCAGCTGCGCATCGTCTATGATCCCGAAGGGCCCCCGCCGCCGATTTCCCGCGCCTTCGGAAAATTCTCCGAAGCGGGCATCTATATCACCACCATCACGCGGCCCGAATTCTTCCGCGATTATCTGATGGAAGTGCTCACCCCGCTGATGCGGGATTATGACGTGGACGTGTATGTCGAGCGCTCGGCGTCTGAAATTCCGTATGCCTATGTTTGGGATCCGTCCCAGGCGGCTGGCCTGGAAGAGATTGCCCCGGCAGAGCTCGTGCGCTGGTTCCCTTCGCCGAAGCTGACGCTGATCGGCGATGAGGTGGCCGATGGCGAGCCCTTCGAGGCAGGCGAGGAGCGCCCGCTGGCCCTCTTCGATGCCCAGCGGGTGGATTTCTCGCTGAAGCGCCTGCAGCACTATACCGGCACGCCGGTGGAGCATTTCCAGCATTATGTGCTGTTCACGAACTATCACCGCTATGTGGACGCCTTCTGCGACTGGGCGCTGACACAGCTGAACGGCGAAACACGCTATACCTCTCTTTCCGTGCCCGGAGGGCTGGAGATTTCCCGTCCGGATGAGCATAGCCGGGCGGCGATTGATGCTTCGCCCTGGCGGCGCTTCCAGATGCCGGCCTATCATTTGCGCGCGGCAAATGGCGCGGGCATCACGCTGGTGAATATTGGCGTCGGCCCCTCCAACGCCAAGACGATCACCGATCACCTTGCTGTCCTGCGCCCGCAGGTCTGGCTGATGGTGGGCCATTGCGGCGGCCTGCGCCATTCCCAGTCCATAGGGGACTATGTGCTGGCCCATGCCTATCTGCGCGAAGATCATGTGCTCGATACGGTGCTGCCGCCGGAAATCCCCGTTCCTCCGATTGCGGAGGTTCAGGTGGCTCTGCAGGAAGCTGCCGCCAGGGTCACCGGCGAGAAGGGCGAAGCTCTGAAGAAACGCCTGCGCACCGGCACCGTGGTCACCACGGATGACCGGAACTGGGAGCTGCGCTTTACTGCCTCGGCCCGCCGCTTCAACAAGAGCCGGGCCGTGGCCATCGATATGGAAAGCGCCACGATTGCTGCCAATGGCTTCCGCCTGCGCGTGCCCTACGGAACGCTGCTATGCGTGTCCGACAAGCCGCTGCATGGCGAGATCAAGCTGCCCGGCGCGGCCAACCGCTTCTATGAGCGCGCCATCGGCGAACACATCCGTATCGGGATCGAAACACTCGAACGCCTCAGCGAAGACGGCGGCGCCGCCCTCCACAGCCGCAAACTGCGCGCGTTCGATGAGCCGCCGTTCCGGTGATGGCAGGTAGCATCGCCTGGGACGTCCTCAAGGCGGCGGCGCTGGCTGCGCAGGGGCGGGCTTATGTGCCGTATTCGGAGTATCGCGTTGGAGCGGCGCTGCTGACTTCCGCGGGCGAAATCGTGACCGGGTGCAATGTGGAAAACGCCACCTATGGCGCCACCTGCTGCGCCGAGCGGACGGCGGTGTTCAGCGCGGTGGCGGCCGGCCACCGGGCCTTCCGGGCCATTGCCGTGGCCACCCATGGGGCCGACGCGGGCACGCCCTGCGGCATCTGCCGCCAGGTGCTGGCGGAATTCTCCGCCGATGGCACCCTGGAGATCCTCTGCTTCACCCCAGAAGGCGCAGAGGCCCGCTACACCCTGGCCGAGCTTTTGCCCCATGCGTTTGCGCTGAAATAGGCGCGGCTGTGGAAGCGGACCGTTCAGAAGGCTGGGACGCGGTTGCCGGAGACTTCATGGCGGCGCGATCCGGCATCGGGGCGCAGCTGGTGCGGGACTGGGCGCGTGCGAGCCTTCCCGCCGGCGCGCAGATCCTGGATGTGGGCTGCGGATCAGGTGTTCCGATAGCGGAAGGGTTGATCGCTGACGGGTTCGGCGTCTGGGGCGTGGACGCCTCGCCGCGTCTGCTGGCGGCGTTTCGCGCGCGGTTTCCGCAGGCCCCGGCGGCCTGCGAAGCAGCCCAGGACGGCGCCCTGTTTGAACGCAGGTTTGACGGCGTAATTGCGGTGGGCCTGCTTTTCCTGCTGACGGCAGAGGATCAGCGGCGGGTGATCGCGCGCCTCGCAACGGCGCTGGCGCCGGGCGGGCGGCTACTGTTCAGCGCGCCTCTGGAGGCATGCGAATGGGATGATTCGCTGACGGGGCGGCGGTCTCTGTCCCTGGGGCACGGGGCGTATGCGGCCTTGCTGCAGGAGGAGGGTCTGTGTCTGGGAGGAACCTGCTGTGATGAGGGCGGAAACACTTATTTCGAGGCGGTGAAGGCGGGCGGCCTTGCCCCGGGGTGAGCGGCTGTGGACACAGGATTGTCACTGGACGGGCGGGCGGGTGCGGGCTACCCCCGTGGGCATGACTGATACAACGACAAAACCCCGCCTCCTGAAGTTTGAAACCATCCGCAATTTCCGTGATTTCGGCGGCTATGACAGCCGCCATGGCGGGCGGGTGAAGATGGGGCGGCTCTACCGCTCCGGCCACCATGCCGAAGCCTCGCAGGACGAGCTGCAGAAGATGACGGCGCTGGGCATCCATGTGCAGGCCGATCTGCGGCGCCCGGATGAACGGGAGAAATTCAAGACGCGCTTCACCGCGCCGGTGACCATCACGCATGATGGCGGGCGCGAGACAGATGCGCCGCATATCCGCTTTCTTTCCCGCATGGAGGTGAGCGCGGACGATGCCGATCAGTGGATGGTGGAATATTACGAAGCTGCGCCATTCAAGGAGCATCATACCTCGATGTTCTCCGACTGGTTCGGCCATCTGGCGGCGCTCGACGGGGATGCAGCGGGGCTGGTGAACTGCGCGGCCGGCAAGGACCGCACGGGCATTCTCTGCGCGCTGACGCATCATATCCTGGGCGTGAGCGAGGCCGACATCCGCGAGGATTATGACCTGACCAACACGGCCGTGGACGTGGCGTCGCGCCTGCCGGAAGCGGCCGCGTATTTCAACGATATGCTGGGCAAGGACTATCCGGCCGAAGTGTTCCGCCCGTTCATGGGCGTGCATCTGCGCTATCTGGAAAAGGCCTTCGCAACGATCAATGAGCGGGCCGGATCCATCGATGGCTATCTTGTCGACACGCTGAAGGTGGACGAGAAGATGCAGGATGCCATCCGTGAGCGGCTGATCGAAAAATAGGGCAAACGCCGCCCGGAGCTTGTCCGCTCAGATGAACCCCGCTGGCGCGGCGTTCATCGAGCGGGACGACAGGAGAGGGGCAGGGCCCCTCTCAAATCAGATCGGCCAAATCAAATCGGTTCGTAAGGGAACACGCTGGAGGTCGCGCCGAGATCGGTGAAATCCGGGCTCATTGCCGGGAAGGCCTGGCTGATGAGGCTTTCCGGGTTCCAGCCTTCCATCCGCGCCAGCGATTTCACCGGGCGGGGCTGGTCGAACAGGATCACTTCATTGCCGCGCACGCCGAAGATCTGGCCGGAAACGTTTGCCGACTGATCCGAGCAGAGGGCCACGGCGAGCTGGGCCACCTGATCGGCGCGCATGCCGTTCTTCATGCGCTCCACGCGCTGGGCGCTGGCTTCATCCTTCACCGGGATCGAGGCGATCATCCGTGTCCAGGCAAAGGGCGCGATGACGTTGGAGCGGATTTTCTTGGCTGCCCCTTCCATGGCCAGGATGCGCGAGAGGCCGACAATGCCGAGCTTAGCCGCGGCATAGTTGGCCTGGCCGATATTGCCGATCAGGCCGGACGTGGAGGTGAAGAAGACGTAGGAGCCGCGCTCATTCTCGCGGAAATACTCCACCGCCGCCCGGCCCACATTGTAGGAGCCGTGCAGGTGCACATCGATCACGGCCTTCCAGTCGGCTTCGCTCATCTTGTGGAACATGCCGTCGCGCAGGATGCCCGCCGGATTGACGATGGAATCAAGGCGGCCAAAGGTGTCCAGCGCCTGCGTCACCATGCCGGCCACGGCGGTGTAATCGGTCACGCTTTCGGAGTTGGAGACCGCTTCGCCGCCCGCCGCGCGGATTTCCGCTGCGACAGCCTCGGCCGGGCCGGCATCGCCTTCATCCCCGCCTTTCAGGCCGCCGCCGAGATCGTTGACGATGACCTTGGCGCCTTCGCGCGCGGCCAGAAGCGCCGTTTCCTTGCCGATGCCGTTGCCGCCGCCGGTTACCAGAACCACCTTGCCGTCGAGAACACCCATAACTTCCTCCTGTCTGTTTCGCGCCGGACACTACCGGCCATCAGCGCCGGGGCAAGAGGCGGCGGAAAAATCAAGGTTTGAAATACTGCGCTCAAGCGGCTAGCAAGCCGGTCATGACACGTACCTTTCAGGCAGTAATCTGGGATTTCGGCGGGGTGTTCACCTCCTCGCCCTTCGAGGCATTCAACCGGTATGAGGCCGAAAAGGGCCTGCCGGCGGACTTCATCCGCTCGATCAATGCGGTCAATCCGCTGGAAAACGCCTGGGCCAAGCTCGAGCGCAGCCTGGTGGGCGCCGAGGAATTCGACGGCCTCTTCCGCGAAGAGGCCCTGGCCATGGGCCATGATGTGCCCGGCCGGGACATCCTCGGGCTTCTCTCGGGCCATCTGCGCCCGCGCGTGGTCAATGCGCTGAAGGTCTGCAAGGGCCATGGCAAGGTTGGCTGCATCACCAACAACGCCCCCATCGGGAAGGGCGCCTCGATGACCCATGATGACGAGAAGGCCGCCCAGCTGGCAGAAGTCTTCGCGCAGTTCGACCATCTGATCGAAAGCTCGAAACTCGGCATCCGCAAGCCTGATCCGCGCATCTATGCCCTGATGTGCGAAGCCCTGGATGTGGACCCGAAACACTGCGTCTATCTCGATGATCTCGGGATCAATCTGAAGCCGGCCCGCGAAATGGGCATGGCAACCATCAAGGTGACCAGCGAAGAACAGTTGCTGGCCGATCTGGAAGCCATAACCGGCTATGCGGTGCGCTAGCTTTACGCTTGCCGCCTGTCTGGCGCTGCTGCTGGCAGCCTGCGCGCCTGGCGAACAGGCGGCGGCGCCCGTGGCTGGCCCGCCTGTGCCTTCGGACTCCCTGACCCGGCCGCCGCTGGCGCCTGAGCCCGTCTCGCTGACGCCGGAAGCTGAAGCGATGAAAGCCGCCATCCTGCGCGAAGCCGAACGCGGCGCCCTGCGCAGCCTGGCGCGGCTGGCCGGCGAGCAGGAAGGTTTCATGTCGAATGTGGGCGGGCGCGACCATTTCGAATTCTGGGACCTGCTGCGCCGCACCGGTGTGGACCCCAACCGCAAGCTGCGCGACCTGTTTGAGGGGCCACCGGGAAAGCGCGAGATTGATGGCGAGATCTGGTTCGTGTGGCCCGACATCGCCGCCAAGGATGTGCGGGACCTGATCCCGGAAAAACTGACTTTTGTAGAACGCCGCCGCCTGCGCGAACTGATCGGCGAAGATGGTATCGACCGCATCCGTGCGGGCGAAGGCTATCCCGGTATGCGCACGGCGATTTCGGCGGAAGGCCGCTGGGTATATTTCGTACTCGGCCAGGACGGAGAGGAATAGGACATGTCGAAGATCGGTGCAGACGCCGCCATCAAGGCCCTCAAGGGCTGGAAGATCGCCGAAGGCGAGCGCGACGCCATCACGAAGGCGTATCGCTTTGCCGACTTCAAGGCAGCTTTTGCCTTCATGTCTGCCACGGCGCTGAAGGCCGAGCAGATGGACCACCATCCCGAATGGTTCAACGTCTATAACAAGGTGGACGTGATCCTGACCACGCATGACGCCGATGGCGTGACGCAGAAGGATCTCGAACTCGCCGGCTTCATGGACCAGCTGGCTGCAAGGCTCGGCTGAGCCTTACTTCCACACCACCCGGTAGAGATCGAACCGCCGGTCTTTCAGGTTCTGCACGGCGCCGGACTGGCGGGCGGTCAGCAGGTCTGACAGGGAGAGGTCAGCGATGGCCACCGTCTCGGTATTGGGCGCGACGTCCGCGGCAATCCCGTCGCGGGAGAAGGGGAAGTCCGACGGCGTGAGAATGCAGCTCTCCGCATAGTGAATGTCCATATTCTCGACATTCGGCAGATTGCCGACCACGCCGGACATGACGACATAGCACTGGTTTTCCACCGCGCGGGCCTGGCTGCAATACCGCACACGGAGGTATCCGCGGCGTTCATCGGTGCAGAAGGGAACGAACAGGATCAGCGCGCCCTGATCGACCAGGTGGCGGGCGATTTCCGGGAATTCGGAATCATAGCAGATCATCACGCCGATCGGGCCGCAATCGGTGTGGATGACCGAATTGCCTTCGCCGCCCTTGATATTCCACCACGTGCGCTCGGACGGAGTCGGGTGAAGTTTCTGCTGCGTGTGGACCGAGCCATCGCGCAGGAAGATGTAGGCGACATTGTGAATATCACCATCGGGCATCCGGGAGGGATGGGAGCCGCCGATGATGTTGATGTTGTAGGAGACCGCCAGGCGCTCCATGAAGGCGATGAAGCGCGGGGTGTATTCGGAGATGCGGGCAATGGCATCTGCCGGCCCCAGCGGCTTGCTCTCCAGGGAGAGGAGTTGCAGCGTGAAAAGCTCCGGGAACGTCACAAAGTCTGCGCGGTAATCCGAAGCGATATCGACGAAATACTCAACCTGCTGCTCGAACTCGTCAATGGAGTTGATGCGGCGCATCTGGAACTGGACGGTTGCCAGGCGCACGCGCTCGGGCAGGGAGGTGTCGCCCAGGCTCGGTTTGGCCTTGATGGCTTCCTGTTCCAGCGGATTGCGCCAGAACATCTGGGTGGCATGGCCGCAGGAGTCTGTGTCCTCGGGCATGTAATTCTTCAGCACGCCGACGACCTCAAAGCCCTGGCGCAGCTGGAAGCTGAGCACCGGATCGCGCAGCTTTGAGGCCTTGACCGCTTCGATATAGTCGGCGGGGTTTGGGAATTCCTTCTGGTGGCGATGATAGCCGGGCATGCGGCCACCGAAGACGATGCCCTTCAGTTCCAGCCATTGGCAGAGATCCTGGCGGACCTTGTAGAAACGCTGGCCGATCCGCAGACGGCGGAATTCGGAATCGACGATCACATCCATGCCGTAGAGCATGTCGCCTTCCGGATCATGCCGGGCGGCAAAGCCTCCGCCCGTGATCTCGTTCCAGGTATGCTGGGAAAGGGCGGTGGCAGAATCGATCACGAAGGTGACGCAGTGGCCGACGATCTGGCCTTCAAACTCGGCGACAAACTGCCCGTCCGGGAATTTGTTGATCTGCCCGGCGATCTGGTCAACCGTATAGCCATCATCGACCCCATAAACCTTGTCATAAAGGGGACGGATGCCCGCAATATCCTTCGGCTTGGCATTGCGGATGACGAGTTTGGTGCGTGTGGCTGTCATGGTTTCTCCAATGAACGTCCTTGCGCCTTTATCTAGTGCGGCAATCTTAAGATTGCGCGTAGCCCGCCTAGGGGGCTGGGCGCAAGACGCACATCCCCGCCATGCATACGGGCGGTGTCACGCGCCAGCGTCAGGCCGAGGCCCGAGCCGGACACATTCTGGCTGCGGGCTTCATCCAACCGCGAGAAGGGGCGGAAGGCCTCCTCATAGCGTTCAGGCGGAATGCCGGGGCCATCATCATCCACGATCACCTCGGCCCAGTGCGGCCCGTTGACGAGGGTAACACGGGCATGGCTGGCATATTTGAGGGCGTTGGAGACAAGGTTGTTGATCGCGCGTTTCAGCGCCAGCGGCCGGCCCCGCACGCTCAGCGATTGCGGGCCGCTGACCGGGACATGCGGCCCGAAACCCGACACGATATCGTGAACCATCGCGCCCAGATCAAAGCTGCCCGGCTCGTCGCCCTCCTCGCCGCGTGCAAAGGCGAGATATTCGTCGAGCATCATGGCCATGTCATCAAGGTCTGACTCGGCGGCCTTCATATCCTCCGTCTCCGGCATCAGCGCGAGGGTGAGCTTCAGGCGGGTGAGGGGGGTGCGCAGATCATGGCTGACACCGGCCAGCATCGCGGTGCGCTGCTCGGCAAAGGCGGTGAGGCGGTTTTTCATGTCTATGATGGCGCGGGCCGCGTCGCGCACTTCGGTGGCGCCGGAGGGGCGGAAGCCGTCCAGATCCCGCCCCCGGCCGAAAGCGCGGGCCGCCTCCGAAAGGCGCAGGATGGAGCGGACCTGCTGGTTGAGAAAGCCGATCGCCAGGGCAACCATCAGCAGGGAGAAGAAAATCACCCAGACAATGAAGAAGTGCGAGTTGATGACCAGCGCCCGTTTCCGGTCCATCACGATTTCTGCCGTTTTGCCGGCAACGGGGAAACGAATGTGCAGCTTGGTATCGTTCGGGATCAGGCCGACCACAATGTCATCGCCGAGCCGCCCGGCAAGTTCGCTCTTGAGCGTGTCGTTATAGGAAAAGCTCTGCCTCAGCGCGCTGTCGGGAACGGCGCCTGGCGGGAGGCTGCAGGTAAACTCCGTCTCCAGAAGATACTGGATGCGGGCCATATCCCCGGGCCCGTAGGCGGGATTGCGGCAGGCATCCCGGATCAGGGCGGCGTCACGCGCGATGCCCTGTCCCAGCTTGCGGTTCACTTCGGCAATATGGTTGGCATAGTAATACCAGGTCATCAGGCAAAGGATGATCAGGACCGGCGCCAGAATGATCAGCAGGCTGCGGGCATAGAGGCCGCGGGGGGTGATGTCTCTCAGGCGCAGCATGGACCCGCTCAATCCGGCATCAGGCGGTAGCCGATGCCCCGCACGGTCTGGATATGGATCGGTTCTTTCGGATTGGGTTCGATCTTGCGGCGCAGGCGGGTTACCTGCACATCCACCGACCGTTCCATGCCCGCCGAGGTCATCTCGGCGAGGTCTTCGCGGCTGATGGCTTCGCCGGGCGTGCGCGCGAGGATGGTCAGGAGCTGCACTTCGGCGTCTGTCAGGCGGATGCGCTGGTCGCCCGCCTTGAGCTCGCCCCGCTCTATATTGAAGACGAGGCCCGACATTTCGATCTCCTCCGGGGGAGGGGCGGGCTTTTGGGAGCGGCGCAGGATCGCCTCGCAGCGCAGGGCGAGTTCTTCGGGCTCAAACGGCTTGGCGAGATAGTCGTCGGCGCCCAGACGCAGGCCCTCGATCCGGTCGCGGGCCTCTCCGCGCGCTGTCAGCAGCATGACCGGCGTGGCCCTGGCCGGGCCTGACCGGATGCGTTCGAGCAGTTCCAGCCCGGTCTCGCCTGGCATCATGATGTCCAGCACGGCGAGATCGAAGGTCATGTTGTCCATCAGGCGGCGCGCCCCGGCAGCATCCGGCGCGCCCGTCACCCGGTAGCCCTTCAGCGTCAGGAAACGCTTGGTGAGGTCGCGGATGCGGTCGTCATCATCGACGATCAGGATATGGGCGGGATCTCTGAGGCTCATGGCGGTCTCTTTATTTCACCAGCGCTTCGAGCAGAAAGCGCGCGCCGGCGACCGCCTCAGGCCCGCAGGCGCGGAAGGCGACCCGCAGACGCTCGCGCAGCTCGATCGTGATCGGGGTCGTCAGCGTGGTGCCGGCGTCCGACAGGGTGAGCTTGCGGCGGCGGCCATCGGAGCCTTCGCGGGCCCGCTCGATCAGCCCGCGCGTGTCCAGCTGGCCGATGATCCGGGCGAAAGTTGGCACCGTCATGCCCAGTTGGCCCCGCAACTGGCTGACCGTAAGGCCCGGCTGGTAGCGGATTGCCATGAGAATCTGCATCTCAGACTTGCTCAGACCGGCCTTTTTGCGGGCCGATTCTGCCGCGCGCATAAGCTCATCTGCCCCTGAAATCAGGAGTCCTGCGCCCCTGTCGAGTTCCTGATCTGTCAGGAAGAGGCGGGGGTCAAATGGGCGGGTCAGGTTGACGGATTGAGCCATAAGTCGGAAATGAACGCGAACCGCAACAAAAGTGCAAGCGAGGAGCGTACTCAATGGCTGCCATCCCTTATGATGACCGTGACGGATACATCTGGATGGATGGGTCTTTCGTACCCTGGCGGGACACCAAGGTTCACGTGCTGACCCATGCGCTGCACTATGCGTCCTCCGTGTTTGAGGGGGAGCGGGCCTATGGCGGCAAGATTTTCCGCTCGCTGGACCATTCCAAGCGCCTGCACAATTCGGCGAAGATCATGGGCTTTGACATCCCGTTCAGCGTCGAAGAGCTGGAGAAGGCCAAGAAGGAAGCGCTGGAGAAATCCGGCCTCGACAGCGCCTATGTGCGCGCAGTCGCCTGGCGCGGGTCTGAGATGATGGGCGTTTCGGCCCAGAACAACACGATCCACCTGGCCGTGGCTGTCTGGCATTGGGGCGATTACTTCGCTGACAAGATGAAGGGCATCCGCCTGACCCATGCCGAATGGCGCCGCCCGGCGCCCGATACCGCGCCCTGCCATGCCAAGGCGGCCGGCCTCTACATGATCTGCACCCTCTCCAAACATGCTGCCGAGAAGGCCGGCTATCAGGACGCGCTGATGCTGGACTATCGCGGCCAGATTGCCGAGGCGACGGGCGCCAACATTTTCTTCGTGCGGGATGGCGTGTTGCATACGCCGACGCCGGACTGTTTCCTCAACGGGCTGACCCGGCAGACGACGATTGCGCTGGCCAAGGCCCGGCAGATCGAAGTGGTCGAGCGGGCGATCTTCCCGGACGAGCTGGCGACCTTCAGCGAGTGTTTCATCACCGGCTCTGCCGCCGAGATCACGCCCGTGGCCGAAATCGGCGCCCACCGCTTCACGCCGGGCCATATCAGCCTGACGCTGGCCGAGGACTATTCCAACCTCTGCAACGGCAAGCTGGAACTGGCGCTTTAGGGCGCCTTGGAGAATGAGGTTCGCTTTTACTCAGATTGTGGCTGATAAAGGCGAACTTCCTTCTTGTCCGGGTAAGCAATAACCAGGCTGGACGCTGAAAACCAATTAGATAGCGATTGACGGGCAGCGCGCGCTCCGAGCCCTATCTCCAAGAATGAAGGTGCTTCCGGGGGTAGTTGGAAGGAACCTGGTAGAAAGCCCGCAGGCCCGAACACAATTGCCTGAGGCGAAGTCTCGGAAATGACGACAATTTCAGGTACCCAGTTCTGATCGAGGTCGTCCATAATTACATCGCTAGGGATGCCTATCGGCCACGAATACGTTCTCTGAACGATATTCCGGTTCTCATCGAACCCTGCCAAGACCAAGCGGTGCGTGCCTTCGTGTTGATCATCCGTCAGCAGCAGCGCGAGTACCTGTGGTCCCCGTCCGGTACTGAAGGTCTTGGCTTTGACGAGCCTAAGGGGGGTAGTAGAGTTGAGGGCGACAGGTGACATTTGAGACAGCGAATATGCGTTGGGGTCAGAGAGGCTGTCGAAACCCTGGTTTCCAGAGTAAACTTCAAGATTGTTTGTGTTCGAATTAAATGCCAAAATTGTTCGAAGCACATATCCCTCTGGACTTGAAAAATGAAAGCTTCCGCCAATCGGAACTTCTGGAACAATCAGACCACAGAGTGATTGACCGTTTGCTACCACTTGGAAAAGCTCCATTGGTTGCATTGCGAATGATAGGTAAACTGTAAAGCCTGTATTGCGCTGCCCAATCACGATGTGGGGAAACGAAAACTCTGAGGAATTGATCTCCACGGCACAAGGCGCGTCCACAGTGAAGTTTTGAGCGAAGGTAAGGGGTCGTGAATTATTCGTTCCCTCTACATAAACCTGCACTTCGCCGCGTTCTTCCTGCGCGATAGCCAGACCGCTGAACTGTGTGCCCCACCGGCCGTTAACGAAGCTGATTGCAGATGGAGCGGGAAATGTATCCGATAGGAGAGGAGCAAGCGTTACGTCTAAAGTGTCGTTCGACACACGGAAATCTACTGCTACAATTCTCTGTTCTCCACCTGGTTCTGCTTCTGTGATCAACACGGGAAAACTGAAAAACTGCATCAGACCGATTGGCCTATCCTCGAACGAGGCGAGAGCAACAAGGCTCAAAGGCGTAGCAAAGGCAGGTGTCTGCGCGATGTTTTCGAAGGTTACGGAGACATCTTCTATGGACGAAAGATCTCCATCCGAAACGCTGACGCGGAAGACTGCCTCGGTATCCTCTGTGACTTCGGCGGCGGTGACCTGGAGCACGGCCTGGTTCGGCGTGGCGAGTGTTACGGGCGGGCCGGAAAGCTGGCTCCAGGTGTAGGTCAGCGCGGCGCCTTCCGGGTCTGTCGAGGCAGAGGCGTCCAGCACGAAGGGCTGGCCTTCCTGCGGTGCGGCGGGTGTGGCGGTAGCCTGCGCGGTGGGGGCGGCGTTAACCGGCGGCGGAGGCGGCGGGGG
>NZ_ARYM01000003.1 GCF_000685315.1 Hyphomonas polymorpha PS728 | reverse complement strand
GCGGGCGGCGTGCGCGGGGACAATCCGATCCTGCCGAGCGATGTGATCTTCATCGAGCCGCCGCAGGCCAAGGCATGAGCATCGCTGTCATCAGTGAGGTTCAGATCGCGGCCGCCCATGATGGCGACGCGGAACTTCTCGTGACACTGAAATACGACAATGGCGGCACCACCCTCGTCACGCTGGACGAGTATGCCGTGCGGGCACTGTTTGACGCCTGCGGAACAACGGTGCCGGAAGACCTTATCGGGGCGAGCTGGGAGCATGTCCGCGACGCGCTCATCGCCTCATCACAAAGATATGCCGGCGCATCGGCGACATAATCAGGGAGGAATTTGAAATGTATGATCTGGTGATCCGCAACGGCACGGTGGTCGATGGCTCGGGCATGCCCTCCTACAAGGCGGACATTGCGGTGAGCGGCAATCACATCGCCAAGATTGGCCGCGTAGCAGAAAAAGGCCGCGAGGAAGTGGACGCCGCAGGCAAGGTGGTCGCGCCCGGCTTCATTGATCCGCATACACATTTTGACGCCCAGCTGCTGTGGGACGGCTATGCCAAGCCGGCCCTCTCGCATGGCGTTACGACGATTGTTCCTGGCAACTGCTCCCTGTCCCTGGCGCCGCTGAAAGCGGAACACCGCATGAAGCTTGTCGGCATGTTCAACCAGATTGAAGAAATGCCGTACAAAGCCTTCAAAGAAGGCGTCGTCTGGGACTGGGAGACATTTTCCGAATACATCACACGCATCCGCAAGGGGCTGGCCATCAATGTGGCGCCACTGGTCGGGCATAGCGTGATCCGCCTCTGGGTGATGGGGGACGCTGCGATGGAGCGGACCGCGACGGCAGAGGAAATCGCCGGCATGCAAAGCGTGCTGCGCGAGTGCCTCGACGCTGGCGCGGTTGGCCTCTCCACCAGCTATGTCGACATGGATGAGACGCTGCTCCCCGTACCGAGCCGGTATGCCGACGCGAGCGAAGTTGAGGCGCTGGCGAGCGTTCTGGGTGGGTATGGCCGTATCCTGCAGATCGTGCCGGAATTTTATGACCCGGACCTGACGATTGCGCGTCTCGACCAGCTGGCCGAAATCTCGCTGAAATACTCGATCCCGACGACCTTCTCGCCGCTGTTCATCAATGCGGACAATGTGGATGCCGTTGAGCGCGTGATGGCGCGGGTGGACGAGCAGTTTGCGCGTGGGGCCCGCGTTTGGCCGCAGGTGCAGACGCGCCCGATCGATATCAGCTTCAGCTTTGCCGTGCCGAGCCTGATCTTCGTGCGCCTGCCAAACTGGTACAAGCTGATGCGCTTTGGCACGCCGGAGCAGATCATCGAGGGCTTCACCAATCCGGAGAGCCGCAAGAAGCTGATTGCCGAGGCGACGCCGAATATGGGCCTCTGGTCGTTCCTGACGCTGCGCTTTGCGCAGACGGACGCCAACCAGAAATATGTGGGCAAGACGCTGGCCGAGATCGGCCAGATGCGTGGCTGCACGCCGCTGGAAGCGATGATCGACCTTTCCGTGGAAGAGAAGCTGGACGCGCATTTCATGGCCGCGAATATGGGCCACAATAATGACGAGCGCGTCAGCGCCATGCTGAAGCATCCGCGCGTGCATATCGGCGCCAGCGATGGCGGCGCGCACATTCTCTCTTTCTCCACTTATGGCGACACAGGCTATCTGTTCTCGCACTTCGTCCGTAATCTGAAGGCCATGAGCATTGAGGATGCGGTGAAGAAGGTGACCTCCGATACCGCCGGCATCTGGGGTCTTCCCGATCGCGGTCTGATCCAGAAGGGCTATGTGGCCGATCTGGTCGTGTTCGACCCGGCGACAATTGACCGGGGCGAGGAAACCTATGTCCAGGACGTGCCGGGTGATGGGAAACGCTATGTGCGCGACTCGCGCGGCGTGGATACGGTTGTCGTTGGCGGTGGAATCGCCTGGTCTGCTGAGGCGGGCTATGCCGACAAGGATACGCGCGGCGCCATCCTGCCGGGCGCCGAGGCCGAGACACGCCCGCTGGTGGCCGCATGAGCTGGCCGGGCGTTACCCAGCGCCGTGTTGCCACGAATGGGATCGAGCTGAACATTGCCGAGGCGGGCGAAGGCCCGCTGGTGCTTCTGCTGCACGGCTTTCCGGAGAGCTGGTATTCCTGGCGGCATCAGTTCGCGCCGATTGCGGCGGCGGGATATCATGTGGTCGCGCCGGACATGCGCGGCTATGGCAAGAGCGACAAGCCGCCGAACATTACCGATTATGTTCAGACCGAAGTGATCAAGGACATCATCGGCCTGATCCCGGCACTCGGCTATGAGACGGCTGTTGTGATCGGGCATGACTGGGGCGCGCCGACGGCCTGGGCGACCGCGCTGTTCCATCCGGACAAGGTGCGCGCCGTGGGCGGACTATCCGTGCCCTTCATGCCGCGCTCCCCTGTGCAGCCGATGCCGATGCTGCGCGAGATTTACAAAGGGCAGTTCTTCTACCAGCTCTATTTCCACAAGCCGGGCGTGGCCGAGGCCGAGTTCGAGAAGGACATGTATACGGGGCTGCGCAAGTTCCTGATCATGGCCGCCGGCGAAACGGACTTGACCAAGCTGACGCCGAAGGCCGAGCATGACGACCTGCTGACCAGCCTGCCCTATCCGGAAACTCTGCCGAAATGGCTGACGGACGCGGACCTTGATTTCTATGTGGCTGAGTTCAAAGCATCGGGCATGCGCGGGCCGATCAACTATTACCGCAACCATGATCTGCACTGGCAGCTGACCGAAGGCGCGCCGATGGAAATCCATCAGCCTGCGATGTTTATCGCCGGAACAGCAGACGGCGTGGTGATGATGGCGGCCGCAGCCATCGAGGCAATGCCGCATTTCGTCAAGGATCTCCGGATCAACAAGATGATCCCCGGCATTGGCCACTGGACCCAGCAGGAAGCCCCCGAAGCGGTCAACGAGACCATTCTGGAATTCCTTCGCAATATCGACTCCTGACAGGTGGGGGGACGCATGCGTGAAAAAGTGATTGTTATCGGTGCCGGGATCGGCGGTCTGTGCACGGCGCTTATGTTGGCGCCGTCGGGCCGGGAGGTGATCGTTCTGGAACGCGACGGACCGGTGGAAACCAGTGATCCGGATGAGCTGTTCAAGACCTGGAAGCGCGTGGGCGTGGGCCATCTGCGCCAGAGCCACGCTTTTCTTGCGCGCCTGCGCACGATCATGAAGGCCGAACACCCCGCCCTGCTCGACCAGCTGATGGCGATGGGCGTGCGGGAGTTGCCGTTCGAAAACATGCTGACGGAAAAGCAGCAGGCGCGCTATCAGGCCGACCCGAACGATGCCGAACTGACGATCATCACCAGCCGCCGCACGACGCTGGAAATGGCGATGCGGCGGTATGTGGAAACGCTGCCGAATGTGACATTGCGTTCCGGATTTCTCGTCCGCAAGCTGACTACCCGGAAGGGCGAAGACGGCGTGTTCGATGTGACCGGCATCGAGGGCGAAGAGAATGGCGTGGCGGTAGCGCTGACCGCTGATGTGATCGTGGATGCGGGTGGCAAGGGCGGCTTCACCATCGAGCAGTTGATGGAGGAAGGCGCGGGCATTCGCGAGGAGAGCGAGAGCGCAGGCATACTCTATTTCACGCGGCATTACCGCTTCCTGCCCGGCAAGACCGAGCCGGACCGGAAGGCCAATCCGCCGCCGACCGGCGATCTGGGCTTTCTGAAGTTTGGCGTGTTTCCCGGAGACAACGGCAATTTTTCGATCACGGTGGCTATCCCCGAGATCGAAATGGAGATGCGCAAATCAATCCTCGACCCCGAAATTTTCCATCAGATCACGCTGATGCTGCCAGGGCTTCGTCCGTGGACGAATTCGCAGCAGTCCGAGCCGACGAGCAAGGTGTTCGGCATGGGCGATCTGATCAGCCGCTGGCGCGACATGGTGGTGGACGGAAAGCCGGCGGCGCGGGGTTATTTTGCCCTCGGCGACACATTGGTGCGGACCAATCCGCTGTATGGCCGGGGCTGTTCCTTTGCTGCCGTTTCCGCGCAGGCCCTGCGCCAGACGCTGGACGCAACGCCAGACCCGATGCAGCGCGCGCTGAAATATCATGAACGGGTAACCGAGGAACTTCACCCCTTCTACATCGTGCAGCGCCGGCAGGATCGCAGCGCCATGAAGCGCGCGCAGCAAACGCTGACGCCGGGCGCAAAACAGAGTTTCCGCTCAAGGATGATGGAGAGCTTTGTGGAGGATGGCGTGAAGATCGCTCTGCGCTCCGATACGCGGCTGCTGCGCGAGGCGATGCGCGGGTTTCATATGCTGGAGCATCCGGAAAAATGGCTGGGCAAGCCGAAGAACCTCGCGGGCGTTCTCTATTACTGGGCGCGCGGCAAGCGGCTGAACGCGGCGGCCTATCCGCCCAAGCCCGGCCCGGAGCGTATCGAGATGATGCAGGCGCTCAAGCTGGACTACAGGGCCGACATGGAACGCGCCGCGACGGAAAAGCCACTGGCCGCATGAGGGAAATGGCGTCAGGAAGCAGGGAGAACAGGATCTCATGACTTCACCCACCCTGGAGGCTGGCGCCAATACCATGGCCGAACCCGTTGCCGATCTTGGTCGCCGCGAACAGGCGAAAGCCGAACGCCGCCAGAAAATCATGGCGGCGGCGCGCGACATGATCCGCGAGACAGGCGACATGAACCTGTCGATGCGCGAACTGGCAAGGCGCGCCGAGGTGAGCGTGGCGACCTCGTACAACCTCTTCGGTTCCAAGCGCGCCGTTGTGATGGCGGTGCTGGAGGACGAGCGGGATTTTGTTCAGAAGTATCACAAGCTGGACGTGGCCGATGCAATCGAGCGCATCTTTGAAGCTTATGAACTCGGCTATGGATATTTTGTTCGGGACCCGGACTTTTACCGGCCGCTCTGGCGCGCGCTGCTGACGGCGGGCGGCAAGGATGATGATACCGGGCTCGCAAGCCCCGAGCGGCAGGCGCAGACGCGCGCGGCATGGCATATGCTGCTGACCTCTGCACAGGAGGAAGGCCTGCTGAAGACGGATACGAGCGCGGAGGCGCTGGAGCGGATGCTGTCGCATTTGGCAGGCGGGACGCTGCTTTCCTGGTCGGTGGGGATGCTGGAGACCGAGGAGCTGTTGCCGTCTGTGGGGCTTGGCTATGCGCTGATCCTGGCCGCCTGCGCAACTGAAAAAGGCCGCGCGCGGCTGGACAAGAAGATTGCCACGTTCCGGCAGATGCTGGCGAAAGCGCAGCAGGGATAACCGGCGCCCCTGCCCTGTGCAGAGGCGCCGAGCATCGGGTTACGGCGCGGGGTAGAAGCCGATATCGTCAATCTCGAACCAGGCGGTTTCGCCCGCCGCACGGTTCACGAGCACACCGACCTGCAGCAGATCGTCGCCGGTCCATTCCGGGGCAGCTTCGCGGTTTCCTGCGAAGGTGAAATCCGTGAACGGAACATTGATGTTGTTCCAGCCTTCGCCTGCCGAGACTTTCGCCTCCCACATGCCCTGCATCGAGACGATGCGCAGCGTGTAGTCTCCCGCGCCAAAGAGCTCTGCGGAGACGCCCTCATAGGTGGTGACATCCGCCGGGATAACCGAGCCGCGGCTGAGGGGAAACAGCACGCCGGCCATGGGGTTTTCCTTGCGGGCCATATTGGCGCTGACCGAGAGGACATGATCGCCTTCTTCGCGCGGGCGACGCGTGAAGGTGATGACCGAACGCTCCATGCCGAAGTCGAGATCGGTGACGGGGAGCGTGTCGATTGCGGTGCGGCCATCGGCGCGCTCAAAGTCGTCGATCAGGGCCGGGGCCGGACGCGCGGCGAGGGTTGCCGGAAGCGGCTTCGGCGGGTTTGCCGCGTCGTAAACGACGGCGCCATCAACGAGCACGAGCGAAGTCTTGCGCACATCGCTGATGGTTTTCCAGGGCTTGCCATCGATGAGAACGATGTCGGCGCGCTTGCCGGCAGCGATGGTTCCGCGATCTTCGGCGAGGCCGAGGGCGGCGGCGCTGTTGGCCGTGGCGGCGATCAGCGCGTCAGCTTCCGGCAGGCCAGCGGCAACGAAGAGCTCGATTTCGCGCAGCGTGGCGTCACCGTGCACGAGACCGCCGATGCCGGCATCCGTACCGAGGGCAACGGGCACGCCAGCGGCAAACAGGATACGGAGGTTTTCCTCGGCGTTGCCATATTTCCAGACACGCTGGCGCACAGCGGCGCTTTCCATGTTGAGCTCCGGCGCGCCGGGGCGGCGGGGCTCGTAGATGGCTAGGGTGGGCGCATAGTAGAGGCCGGAGGCCACGATATCGGCGACCTCTTCTTCAGTGATTACACGGTCTTGAAGGCTGTGAGCGATGATGTCCACGCCGGCGCGGGCAGCAAGCGCGCCGCGCTGGGCGGTGACCGTGTGGGTAAGGATGCGGATGTTATTCTGGTGGGCTTCAGTGGCCAGCGCGCTGAGGGTTTCCTCATTCATGCTGGTTTCTTCCGGCGACATGCCATAACGCCAGCCATCCGTGAAAACCTTGATATAGTCCGGCTCATAGGGGAGCAGTTCCTGCACCGCGCGCTGGGCGGACTCGTCCGTAAACACCCATTTCGTGGTGGTCTGGTCGCTCCAGTCTGCGCCATGACCGCCCGGTGTACTCATGCGAGCCACCATGTTCACATGCGGGGACGGAATCTGGCTCAGCCATTCGCGGCGCGGCTGAAAAGCCTCCGGCGGCTGATGGAAATCGAGCACAGTCGTCACGCCTGAGGCGAGATAGTTGGCGGCCACTTCCGGCAGGGCGGAGGGCGTGGCGCGCGGGCCCCAATGGGTGTGGACATCATAAAAACCCGGCAGCAGCGCGCGGCCTTCGCCTTTGATGACCTTGGCGCCGCGCGGCGCTTTCACTTTCGGCCCTGCCTCGATGATCCTGCCATCGCGGATGAGCACCGTGCCCTGCCAAGGCGCCGCGCCGGTGGCGTCGAACACCTCGACATTGGTGATGGCGGTCACCTGGCCGGGACGGGCGAAGGCGAACTGCTGCCCAAACAGGCAGACAGCGGCGAGGATCAGAACACTTAGAAGGCGGAGCACATATTTCTCCTTATGTGGGGGCATCTTGGCTTGTGCAGAGGGGTGCGTCTGTCTCCTAAGACGCACAAGACGGCAAAATCCTCCGGTGAGATCGCATTTTTCCGGTTGTCGCAGAACCGTCACTTGTATTTATCACACAACCAAGCTGGGCGAATCCAAGATGGGCCACCAATCCCGCAAGGGCACTCGAACCGAACATATCCCTGCAGACCTTGATGTCTGGGTGCGCAAATATGGCGGCGCCTTGCGGAATTATTTCCGCAAGCGGGCGCCTGCGGCCCTCGATCCCGAAGATCTGGTGCAGGAAGTTTTCGCCAAGATCGCTCGGAAGGCGGACCTTACGGAAGTCAGCACCGTCGAATCCTATCTGTTTCGGACCGCCAACAGCGTCCTTATCGACAGCATTCGCCGCTCGACCGCGCGTGGCGGGGGCGCACATGAAACTTTCGAGGAAGAGCGGCATGGGTTGGCGGATTCTGATCCCGAACGCGTCTTGATAGGAAAGGAAGGAGTCAAACGGCTGATTTCAGCCCTCTATGAGTTGCCCGCCCCTGTTCGTCAGGCGTTTGCGCTCTACCATTTTGAGCAGTTCAGGCACTCCGAGATTGCGAAACATCTGAAAATATCGGTTAGTACGGTTGAAAAATATATGGCGCGAGCAAACGCACATCTGTTGACCCGGCTGGGCCGCAACGATCGGTATTAATCTGGCGTCATGAAGGATTCGGGTTCGAGAAAGACGATGACGGGGCATACCGCAGCAGCCGACTGGGATGCGCGCCTGCGCAATCCTGACTGCAGCGATGCAGAACGCAGCGCCTTTCGCGACTGGTATGAAGCCGACCCCAGCCATCGCGAGGCCTATGAGCTTCTGCAGGAGTCTGTCTCCGCCCTGCTGTCCGTGGCGCATTCTCCGGAGATGCGCGCATTGCGCGACGCCGCGCTGAACGAGCGCCATAATGACGACAAGCGGCGGTATGCGCTGGTCGCGTGCCTTGCGATATTCGCGCTGATGGTGCCGGTTGCGGCGAATTTCATGATGCGGGGGAATCCCCCGCCCAGCCAGATCGATCTCGAAGCGCCAACCTATTACGCAACAACTGTTGGCCAACGTTCCGGCATCACGCTGGAGGATGGCTCGGTCATCACGCTGAATACCGACAGCCGCGTACATGTGGATTATTCTGGTGAGCAGCGACTGATCACCCTGCTAAAGGGGCAGGCCCTGTTTGAAGTGGCCAAGGACCCAAGCCGGCCGTTTATCGTCACCGCAGGGGATCAGCGTGTAGTTGCCCTAGGCACAACGTTTGATGTGCGCCTCAACGAAACGGCCGTTGAAGTCATCCTGGTGGAAGGCAAGGTCGAGATTGAGGAAGTGCCCGCCTCTGGCTGGAAAAAGCCGGCGCCGCTGGTACAGCTGGCATCGGGCGAACGGCTCGTCGCCACGTCCAAAGCGAGCCTGCCGGAAGTGACGAAGATAGACATCAGCAAGGCGACCAGCTGGCGTGAAGGCTATGTCACCTTCGAGAACACGCCGCTGACAGAAGCCATTGCCGAGATGAACCGCTATTCCACCGTGCGCATCGTTCCCGAAGGCGACGGCATCTCCAACCTGCATATCACCGGCCTCTTCCGTGCCGGCCAGCAGGCACGCTTCACCGAAGCGCTTCAGGTCTATTTCCCGATTGAAGCCCAGCGCGAGGGAAATGTGATCGTGCTAAAAATGTCACAACCTCTCTAGTTTGTTACTTGCCCGTCATATTTGTCAGGCGGGTTTGCCGAACCTGCTGCGTCCTAGGCATTGAAGGGGCTTCCCGCGGGGAACAGGAAGCCCTCAGCACGCAAGAAGCAATGAGGATCAGATGACAAGCAGGACTTTCCAAAACAAACTGAAGCGCGGCGTGATGAGCGGCGCGGCTCTGACCGCCCTGATGGCGGGATCGGCGATTGCCGAGCCGGTTCAGTTTTCTGTTCCTCCGGGATCTCTTTCCAAGGCCCTGACGGATTTCTCCCGCCAGAGCGACCGTGAAATTCTTGTCTCGGCAGACCTGGTCGCCGGCAAGCAGAGCACCGGCCTGGAAGGCGCTTTCGAGCCCGAAGATGCGCTGAGCGCGCTGATCTCCAATGCGGGCCTCAGCTACCGGGTTACCCCCTCCAACGTGTTCCTGATCGACGCTTCCGCCATTCAGCAGACGAGCCCGGACCAGGAAGTGGTCAACGAGAGCAGCGTTCAGTCTGAACCTGTAGTCCAGACGGCAGCAGCCGCCACCGAAGAACGCCGTGAACAGACGATCGTGGTTGTCGGCTCGCACATTCAGGGCGCGCGCACCACGGAGGCCCTGCCTGTGACCCTGATCGGCCAGGAGCAACTGGCTGCCATCGGCGCCGATTCGGGTGACGATCTCTTCCGGTCCATCCCGCAGATGGGCGACGTGACCTTCAACAGCACCTACCTGCCCCAATCGAGCAATGCCGCGCGCGGCGACGTCGGCTCGGTGAACCTGCGTAACCTCGGTATCGGCAACACGCTGGTGCTGCTCAACGGCCGCCGGGTGGTTCTGCACCCGACCTCGCGCGCCAACGAGAATCTCGTTCCGGTGCTGACCTACAACACCAATGCCATCCCGACCGCCGGCGTCAGCCGGATTGAGGTTCTGCGCGACGGCGCCGCGGCCATCTATGGCGCCGATGCCGTGGCAGGCGTGGTCAACACCGTGCTGCGCGAAGTGAACAATGGCGGCGACCTGACGGTCCAGTATGGCGGGGCTGAAGGCACCGACCTGCGCCAGCTTGATGTCAACGGCACCTTCGGTACCGATTTCGCCGACGGGCGCGGCAACGTCTCGCTGTTCCTCGGCTATACGGATCGCTCCGAACTGTCGACAACGGATCAGAGCTGGACGGCAACTGCAGACCGTCGCAGCTTCTTCACCGGCACCGACTTTGAAGGCGTAGGCACACTCGACCGCACGAGCACCATCAGCGGCTGGGGCAACTTTGCAACCGTCGGCACCGGCACCGTGCGCCAGAATGGCGTCGCGCTGACCACCAGCGCAGGGGCTTTCTCGGTCATTCCTTCCGCCAACGGAAGCTGCGCAACATCTCTGGGAGATGGCGTGTGCCTGCGCGCCAGCAACCGGGCAACGACCGGCACGGATCGCAACACGCGCTATGACACCAACGCAGTTGGCACCTCGCTGATGCCGGAAGTTGAGCGCATCAACCTCTTCTCGACCTTCCGTTATGACATGCCGAGCGGCATGCAGACCTTCGGCGAACTCGGCTACTACTTCGCCGAAACGAACGCATGGCAGCAATCTTCCACGATGCTGAGCTCCGCGCGCATCACTGTTCCATCCACGAACTACTGGAACCCCTTCGGGGCGACGCTGCTCCCCGATGGAAGCGTCAACCCCAACCGCCTGCCCGGCCTCAACATCTCCCCCAATGGCGCCGATGTTACCCTGACGAGCTATCGCTTCGATGATTTCGGACTTTCGAATGTGAACGTTGAAAATCACCAGTTCCGTTTCCTGACGGGTGTTCGCGGGGAAGTTGGCGATTTCGACTGGGAAAGCGCACTGCTTTACTCACGCGCGTCTGTTCGGGATGAGCAGGATGGCGTTTCATCCACCCGGCTTCAGGAAGCTATGTCCTGGTCGACCCCGGACGCCTACAACCCCTTCAATGGCGCCAATCCGGCAGACCCGCAGGGCCTCGATACGACCCTGTCGAATGCAGCGGCGCTCGACTATGCCCGTATCCGTACGGAGCGTTACTCGCGCACCTCGCTTGCCCAGCTGGATTTCAAGCTCAGCCGGCCCGATCTCTTCACCCTGCCCGGCGGCGATGTCGGCATGGCGACGGGTGTTGAGCTGCGCCGCGACCTGCAGCTTGATGACCGCGACAAGCATGTCGACGGAACCATCACGTTCACGGACACCGAGACCGGCATCACGGTTCCCAGCGACCTGGTCGGCACCAGCGATACGCCCGACACGAAAGGTTCGCGTACGGTGGGCTCCGCCTATATCGAATTCGCAGTGCCGCTGGTCTCGCCGGAAATGAACATTCCGCTGATGCAGAGCCTCGAGATGCAGGCTGCCGGCCGCTATGAGAACTATTCGGACTTTGGCGACATCGCGAAGCCGAAAGTTGCGCTCTCCTGGACGGTTGTTGACAGCCTCCGCTTCCGCGGCTCCTGGGCCCAATCCTTCCGCGCGCCCAACCTTGAGCAGATCAATGCGACGGTTGTTTCCCGCTCCAACACGCGTACGGACTGGGTGCGCTGCGAAGCGGACGTCCGGGCGCTCCGTATCGCGAACTTCTCAGATTGCACGGGTTATGGTTTCGCCACCACCGGTCGCCGCGCTGGCAACCCGGACCTGCAGGCGGAAACGGCGGATACCTGGACCGTCGGCGCGGTGCTGCAACCCCGCATCATGCCGGATCATTTCGGGTCTCTGACGCTGACCGCAGACCTGTGGAACGTCGAGCAGGAAGGCCTGATCGGCATCTATGGTGAAGGCAATGCGCTGATCCTTGACTATCTGCTGCGCACACAAGGCTCGAGCAATCCGGATGTCGTCCGCGCTGCGCCGACGGCTGACGAGATTGCAGCATTCGCCGGAACTGGTCTCGATCCGGTTGGCCGCGTTCTCTACGTCAACGATGCTTACCGGAACCTCCAACCGCAAAACCTGCGCGGCGTGGATTTCTCGGCATCGCTGGCCCTGCATGAGACACCGGTCGGCCGCTTCAATTTCGATGTGAACGTTGCACACCTTATCGAGTATGAGCGCGCAGCGTCTCCCGATATCCAGGCTCTGCTGGATGCCCGGGCTGCCGGCGAAATCAACTCCGGCACGATCATTCCGGAAGGCGGAAACCTGCTTCGTCAGGATGGTTCGCCGCGCTGGAAGTGGAACGCGTCTATGACCTGGCAGCCTACTGAAGCCATCACGATTGGCGCCTATACTCAGTATACCGGCTATTTCTGGGATACATCGATCCTGAACTCGGCAGGAGAAAACTGGCGCGTGGATGACCAGCAGACGGTCAACCTCTATGCCCAATACGCGTTCGATGAAGGCTTTGCGCAGAACACGCGCGTCCGCCTTGGCGTGCGCAATGTGGGCGACCAGCTGCCGCCGATGGACTCCAGTGCCACCGGCTATAACGGCGCGCTTTACCAGCCCTATGGGCGCTACTGGTATGCCAGCATCCGCAAGAGCTTCTGATAAAAACTCCGATAAAAACAAAGGCGGGCTGTAAACAGCCCGCCTTTTCTATTTTGGACGATCGTTGCGGTGAAGCTGCCGGGAAACTGGGTTATCCCTACAGGCTGACTGCGGGTTTGCGCCCTGAAATCTCGTCTGCCACCAGGCGCGCGGAGCCGCAGGACATGGTCCAGCCAAGTGTCCCGTGTCCGGTGTTGAGCCACAGATTCTGAAATTTCGAGCGGCCTACAAAGGGCACGCCATTGGGCGTCATCGGACGATGGCCGCACCAGAGATTGCGCTCCTCTGAAGTGGTTACACCCGGGAACAGGCTGAAGACGGACCGTTCCAGCGTGCGCTGGCGCTGCGGCTTCAGGCTGCGGTCAAAGCCGGCAAGCTCTGCCATGCCGCCCACACGCACACGGTCTCCCAGGCGTGTGATGGCGACCTTGAAGGTTTCATCCAGCAGAGTGGATTGCGGGGCGCGCGTTTCATCCGTGATCGGCACAGTGATGGAATAGCCCTTCACCGGATAGACCGGCAGGCCGATGCCCAGCGGGCGGGCCAGCGCCGGAGACCATGCGCCGCACGCCAGAACAAACGCATCTGCCTCTACCGGCTTGCCGCCGATGCGCGCGCTGACCCGGCCACCGGTTTCGGACAGGCCGTCAATCGATGTGTTCCAGAGGAACTTCACGCCGCGGGCCTCCGCAATGGCGGCCAGCGCATTGGTAAACTTGAAGCAATCGCCGGTTTCGTCTCCCGGCAGGCGCAGCCCGCCAACGATGGGATCGGCTGCGTGGGCCAGGCCTGGCTCAGCGCCATGGCAGCCCGCGGCGTCCAGAAGCTCGAAATCAATGCCGCCGGCTTTGAGTACTTCAATATCGCGGGCGGCCCCGTCATATTGTTTCTGGGTACGGAAGAGCTGCAATGTCCCGAGCGTACGATGGTCGTAGCTGATGGATTCAGCGGCGCGCAGATCCCGCAGCATGTCACGGCTGTAGGTGGCCAGGCGGACCATCTTTTCCTTGTTGGCGGCGTAGCGCGCGGGCGTGCAGTTGCGCAGCATGGCCAGGCTCCAGGCCACCATGGCGGGGCTGAACCTGTGATACTGGATGATCAGCGGAGCGTGTTCCATGAACAGCCATTTGAGCGCTTTCTGCGGCACATCGGGGGACGCCCAGGGAGACGCGTAGCCCGGCGAAATTTCGCCCGCATTGGCGAAGCTGGTCTCCAGCGCCGGGCCGCTCATGCGGTCCACCACGGTCACATCATGGCCATCGAGCGCGGCATAATAGGCGGTCGTGATCCCCACGACGCCGGCGCCCAGAATGACGACTTTCATGACTGCATCTCCTCTCCGCCCATAGACGGCCTGTTCGCATAGACCTTGGAAAAGCGGCGCCCAAGGCCGGTAAGAATTTCGTGCGGCGTTGTGCCGATAAGCATTGCGAGGTCAGATACCGATTGGTTTGGTCCGATCAGCTCCACCCTGTCGCCGGGGCCGATACTCCCTTTCAGCAGCGCGGTCACGTCCACCACGCAGCTATCCATCGAGACCCGGCCCAAGATCGGCAGGCGATTGCCGTAAAACCAGACCCCGCCACGGCTGCTGAGGGATCGGGGCCAGCCATCGGCATAGCCTGCGGAAACCGTGGCCGTGCGCAACGGAAATTTCGCGATATAGTCGAACCCATAGCCAACGCCGGCGCCGGCCGGAATATCCCGCACCTGAATGACACGGGCTTCAAGGGAGACGGCAGGCCGCATATGCGGAACGCCAGTGGTTCCCGGATCAACGCCGTAGAGCACAAGACCCGGCCGCAGGACATCTCCCGCTGCATCCGGCAGGAACATGGCCGCCGCCGAATTTGCCAGAGACCGGGGCACCGAAGGCAGGCGCGCGCAGAAGCGCTCAAGCCGGGCGATCTGGTCTGTATTGGCACGGGCGCCTGGAACATCGGCGCAGGCCATATGGCTCATCAGCAGGCGGATTGGGATCTTCTGCGTGAACGCCGGCCAGCCGAGCACTTCGTCAAACTCTTCTTCATCAAGGCCGAGCCGCGACATGCCGGTATCAACCTGAAGCGCGGCAGGCAGGACGCGGGACTGGTCTACCGTGAGCGCATACCAATCCCGCGCCTGTTCCGGTGTGTTCAGTACCGGAATGATGTTCTTCTCCGCCGCGCAGATTGCTTCACCGCCCGGCGCAAGCCCGTTGAGAACGAAAATCGTGACATCCGCGGGAAGGAAAGGTTTCACGGCCAAGGCTTCGGCGAGATGCGCCACGAAGAAATCCCGCGCGCCCGCAGCCGCAAGCACCGGCGCAATCTGCGCCGCGCCAAGCCCATAGGCATCCGCCTTGACCACCACGCCGACGCGGGCGGCCGGGTGCATCCCGCAGAGACGGCGGTAGTTGGCAGCAATAGCCGCCACATCAATCGTCAACCGGCCCGCCTCATCCGAAGAAGGACGCCAGCTCTCGGCAGTTTGAGCAGGGGTTTGAGGCGCCGGGAAGGCTGCCTCAGTGCCCATCCGCCAGAAGTCCCAGGATTGCGAGTTTCTCGACCGGCGGAAGCGCCCCTGATTCTCGCACGACCTTGAAGGAATCGTCCGCTATCTGAATGGTCTGGTCGATATCTTCTTCCGTCATCGCCGCACAGATGAACATGTTGTGCCAGGGGTGGAAATAGACACCGCGCTTCATGAGAGCGTCGTTCCAGGCGTAGCCTTTGGAATAGCCCGGATCATCTTCAAACATGATGAGCGGTATTTCTGCCGGGCCGGTCTGACGGAGGACAAAGCCGTGATGGCTTGCCGCCTCATCCAACCCTTTGCGCAGACGCTGGCCGAGGGATTGGGTGCGCTCAAGGTAATCTGTTTCGCGGATGAGGCGCAGCGTTTCGAGGCTGGCCGCCATCGGAGCGGCGGAGAACCAGAAGGAGCCGGTGGCGTAAATAGTGGCAGCGGCGTTGCGGGCTTTCTCCGCGCCGAGCAATGCGGAAATGGGGTGGCCGTTGGCGATGGCCTTGCCCCAGCTGGAAAGATCGGGCTGAACGCCAACGCGCGACCAGCTGGAATCGCGGGCAAGGCGGAACCCGGCACGCACATCATCCACGATCAGCAACGCTTCCTTCTCGTCGCAGAGTTCCCGGGCGCGGCGGGCATACTCCGCTGTCGGATCTTCCTGATCGACGAAGGTGTCGTGCTTGATCGGCGAGGCAAAAATGGCGGCGAGATCATCACCGGCCTTGCGAACGGCCTCTTCGAGGCTGGCGACATCATTATAAGTATAGAAGACCTGATTGGCGCGGTCGCTGGGTGCTGTGCCGTTCCTGACGGGCGTGCACCAGGGGGCGGCGCCGTGATAGGCGCCCTTGGCGAGCACGATGGTGTTTTTGCGGGTAAAGTTGCGGGCGACCATCATCGCCATCGTGGTGGCGTCTGTGCCGTTCTTGCAGAACATGGCCCAGTCTGCATGGGTGACCATCGCCGTCATCTGCTCGGCAAGCTCCACCATCAGGCCGGCCGGGCCGGTCATCGTGTCGCCCTTTTTCAGCTGGTTGATGTAGGCAGCGTCGATGCTCTCATGGCCATAGCCGAATAGGTTTGGTCCGTAGCCGCACATATAATCAATGTATCGGTTGCCATCTGTGTCCCACATATAGGCGCCCGAAGCACGGTCGAAGAATTGCGGATAATCGTCCGGCAAAAGGCGCACGGACTGGTGACCATACATCCCGCCCGGGATGACTGCTTCGGCCCGCTCACGCAAAGCCTTGTCCACTGAGTTCGTCCACATGTTGCCCTCGCCGATTTTGCCGATAAGATAGTTTTGACTATCTTACTTAAGACCGATATGGACGCAAGGTAAATTCGGGAGGAAATCGGATGAAACTTGATCTTCTGTGCGTGGGCCTGACGACGCTGGATGTTGTGGGCCGGCCGATCACGGAAATTCCGCAGAATGAAGGCGGACGGCTGATTGAACAGATTGCCTGCGCGCCGGCCGGCACGGCGGCGGGCGCGGCATGTGTCGCAGCGCGGCTGGGGCTGAAGGCTGGCGTTGCGGGCGCCATCGGCAACGACCTGACGGGCAAGTTCGTCCGCTTTGCGCTGGAAGATGGCGGGGTGGACACGAGCCTCCTGCAGACATTGGAAGGGTATCCGACCTCCACGACGATCCTGCCTATTGACGATCAGGGCCGCCGCCCGACGCTGCACGCGCCCGGGGCTGGCTCTGTTCCGCCGCTGACGGACGCGCTGAGGGCGGCCGCCGCGGATGTGCGCTGCCTTCATTATGCGGCCATTGGCGCGCCAACATTTGATGGCGGGCCGGGCGAAAGGCTGGTGGCGGCCGCCAGGGCGGCGGGCGCCGCGGTGACGTGTGATCTGATTGCGCCGAGGCCAGACGCGAAGGCGGAACTGGCGCGGATACTTCCGCATGTGGACTGGTTTCTGCCAAGCGCGGAGGAAGCGCGCTTCCTGACCGGAGAAGAGGATCTTCAGGCCGCGGCAGATGCGTTCGTGGCGATGGGGGCCAAGAACTGCGTGATCAAGGATGGCGGGCGCGGGGCCGTGATGGCGGCGGGTAGCCTGCGGGGCCGGCTGCCGGCGTTTGACATCAAAGTGGTGGATACGACCACGTGTGGCGATTCCTTCTGCGCGGGATTCATTACGGCGCAACTCAAAGGGCTGGGGGACATCGACGCGCTGAAATTTGCCGCCGCGACCGCGGCGATGGTGGCGCAGGGGCTGGCGACCTATGGCAAGCTGGAAAGCTTTGAGCAGGTGGAAAACGCTGTCACAACACTTCTCGTGAAGGAGGCCGCCGCATGATGAGCGAGCAGGAAACAAAACTGCGGGCGCAGATTGTCGAGGTGATGGCGGCGATGGATGCGCGCGGCCTGAACCGGGGGACATCGGGCAATGTATCGGCGCGCCTGGGCGAGGATATGCTGGTGACGCCGACGGGGGTTCCGCCTTCGATGCTGGCGCCGGAGCATATCGTGCGGATGGCGCCCGATGGCAGCTTTGACCCGACCGGCATGAAGCCTTCCAGCGAGTGGCAGATGCACTGGAAACTGTTGCAGCTGCGCCAGGATGTGAACGCCGTGGTGCATTGCCATTCGCGCTTTGCCACCACGCTGGCCTGCGCGAACAGGCCGATCCCTGCCCTGCATTATATGGTGGCCGTCAGCGGCGGACCGTCTGTGCCGGTGGCGCCGTATGCTACCTTCGGATCGGCCGAGCTGGCAGAGGCTGTTTGCGAGACGCTTTCCGGACAATTCGGGACACTTATGGCCAATCACGGACAAATCGTGGTCGCGCCGAGCCTTAAACAGGCGCTTCTGATCGCCGAAGAGATCGAGGAACAGGCCGCCATCTACTGGGGCACCTTGGCCATCGGCGGACCGACCCTTCTGGCCGATGATGAGATGGCGCGCATCGCTGACCGGTTCCGGTCCTACGGGCAGAAGAAGCGGCCGTAAGGGCGAGGGTGCGGCGGGATTGCGCTTGCGCATATGGTAATGATGGCTACCATTAATCCGTAGAGATTGATGGGAGCCCCCTATGCTGGCCTGCTATACTGACCGCCTGAGCCTTCACCCCGGCGAGACATTCGCCCTCCATATCAGCGTGGAGAACGGCCCTTGCCGGCTGGAGATCGCCCGCGTGGGGAAGGCGCGCGAGATTGTTCATACGCAGGACGGGATCGCGGCGGGCCACCACCCGGCACCGGTCGATGCTGACCGCCACGGATGCGGCTGGCCGGTGGCGCTGGAAGTGACCACGGGTGCAGACTGGCGCACCGGCTATTACGACATCGCGCTGACTGATGCAGCCGGAGAGCAGACCCACCATTTCGTCTGCATCAAGCCCGCCAAAGGCATGGCGGGCTCAAAGGCGGTGCTGGTGCTGGCGACGAACACCTATCATTCCTACAACTGGTGGGGCGGAGCGAACGCCTATTCTAACGTGACCGGCCTGATGACCGGCACCGTGCCCTTTGACCAGGCAATGGATCAGGCGATCGGCGTTTCCTCCACCCAGCGCCCGTTCACGCAGATGATCATTGCGGCGCCGGAAGATGCCCCGCGCCTGATCAACATGCGCTCGCGGGGCTTCAAGGAAAAACCCTGGACGGCGGACCCCGTCTGGATGCGCAAGCATCGCATCTCGCCCTATGACGGCTCGGCCGGCTTCCTCAACAAATGGGAACATGCCTTTGCGGCGTGGACGGAAGAAGAAGGCTATGTGTTCGACTATGTGACCGATTATGATCTGGAAACGGATCCTGATCTGCTGTCGGCCTATACGTCCGCCTTCTTCGTGGGACACTCCGAATACTGGTCTGGCAATGAGCGGGCGCAGGTGGAACGGTTTGTGGATGGCGGTGGCTTTGCGGCGATCCTCTCTGGCAATACCTGCTTCTGGAAGGTACGCTGGGAAGACGATGGCAAGACCTATGTATGCCACAAATGGAAAGGCTTTGAGGCAGAGGATGTGCCGGCAGAGTTGGCAACGCATCTCTGGTCACACCGGGCCTTCAACGCGCCCGAAGCCGAGATCACAGGGTTGAGCTTCAATTTCGGCGGCTATCACCGGCTTGGCATGTGCGTCTCGCGCGGGTCGGCGGGGTTCACGATCTACAATGACAAGCACTGGGCTCTGGAAGGCACAGACCTGTTCTATGGCGACATTCTGGGCGGCGAGGTTCCGCTGATCGGTTATGAAAGCGACGGGTGCCTGTTCGAGTTTGGCACCGATGGCCTGCCCAAGTCCCTGACTGTAGGCGGCGTTCCGGAGAACCTCGAAATCATCGGCATTGCCCCGGTGACGCTGGGCGAAGATCCCACCAGCGGCTATGCGCCGATGATCCCGCCGGAGAAGCTGGATGTGATTGCCGGGGAGATCTATGGCGATCCCTCCCCCGCCATGCAGCAGCGCGTTCTGCGCGGCCATGCGATGCTGGCGAGCTTCAAGCGCGGCAAAGGCGAAGTGTTCAACACGGGCACTACCGAATGGGCTCACGGCCTTGCCGCGAAAGACCCGTTCGTTGAAGTGATCACGCACAATGTGATGAAGCGGTTTGGTGTGACGAAAGCCTGATCGCCGGTTCATCCGCTTAAGTACAAAAGTCAAAAGGTGCGGAGGGGACAGCCTCCGCGCCTTTCTTTTGGCCTGAATCCTAGATGGCTGGGAGGAAACTCAGGCCGGGTCGGGTTCCTTGCCGCCGCCCTTCACGAAGAAGAGCAGCAGGAACCCTGCCGCAAACAGGAGGGTGACGGGGACGAAACCCGCCTGTTGCGAATGGAAGACAGCCGTGAAGATGCCGACAAGCATCGGGCCAAGCCAGCTGGTGGAGTTTCCCGCCAGTGCGGCCAGACCGAAGAAGGCGCCCATCTGGGAGGCAGGCGCCAGGCGCGTGAGCAGTGTGCGGCTGGAAGACCAGGCCGCAATCTGGAACACGAAGCCGGAAAAGCCGAAAAATACGAAGACAAGTTCCGGAAGTGTCGAGAACATCGGCGCATTCCACACAGGCTGGGGATCGGTGACCGGCATGAAGAGGATTTGCGCAGGCGCCGCCCCGATGATCCCGATCAAGCCAACCACGGAGCCGGCAATCTCTATCTGGAAAGCGATCTTCGGGCCGAAGGTTTCATCCAGCCAGCCGGCGAGCACGCCTCCGATCAGCCCGGCCGCACAGCCAAGCAGTCCGTAGACGAGCATTTCCGTGCCGCCCCACCCCATCACCCCGGCAGCGTACACGCCGCAGAGGATGAGCAGAACGCCGCCCGCATCCTGGGCCAGCGTCCGGGCGAGCAGATAGATCATCGCATCGGAATTCTGTTTCCAGTTCCGGATGAGAGAGACCAGCGAACCGACGCCCATTTTGACGGAAGCGGCATTGGCCTTGCCGCCGGACTTTGCTGCATCCTTGCTGAACAGGAAAAGCGGAATGGCGCAGAGAGCGAAGTTGAGCGCGACCAGGATCGGCACCATCCGGTCGGGCTCGCTCGCTTCCTTCGAAAGGCCAAAAAGCGGCTTTTCCGGAAGCATCAGCGCCAGAAGGATGAATAGCAGCAGGATAATCGACGTGACGTTGCCCAGAGACAAGGCCCATCCCGACGCCATGGGCCGCATGCGCGGCGTGGCGGCATAGGGCAGCATGGAGGAAAAAAGCACCTCCCCGCAGGACAGGAGAATGGAGATCAGCCCCAGGATGGCAACGACAATCCAGGGGGAGAGGATCGCGCCGCCGGGCGCCGCGAACCAGAGCGACATCATCAGAGGGATGACCATCAGCGTGATCAGGGCAAGCCAGGGCTTGCGGGGACCGAGGGTGTCTACCGTTGCCCCGATGACCGGGGCAATGAAAGCAACCGTCAGACCCGAGATCATTCCCATCTGGGCGATCATCGCCTGCCCATTCACGCCATCGCCCACAACCACGGTTGCGAAATAAGGTGCGAAGAGAAAGCCATTGACGAGGCCGATATAAGGGTCTCGCCCTGCCTGGTAGGTGGCCCATGACCAGGCGGAACGATCCAGCTTGCGGGCGCCCGGCACGGACACGGAGGGAGGCAGCGCCTCCTCCGGTCCGGCCGCTGTCGGCATCAGCGCCATATCAGTAGCGGTAGCGCAGGAAGAGGCCCGCACTGCGCGGACGGGAGTAGGTCAGCAGGTCAACGCCGAGGCTGTCGATGGGGTTGGCGGAGGTGAGGTAGGCCTCGTCCGTCAGATTGCGCCCCCAGAGACCGGCTTCGATGCTGCCATCAGGCGACATCACCGAAAGCTCTGCGCCGACGAGCCAGAGCTCGGGATCAGAGAGGCGTTCGCGCATCGTGCTGTCGAAATAGACTTTCGAGCGATACGACACGTCGATGCTGGGGGTGATGACCACACCCGTCTTGGTATTGATGGCGTAGGCGGCGCGGCTGGTCAGGCTGTACTCAGGCGCCTGGGGCATCTGATTGCCTGAATAGTCGTCGCCCAGAGAGTTGTACTCACCATATTCGGCATGGAGCCAGGCAAGGCCGAGCGAGAGATCGAGATTCTCGATCGGCATCACGGTGAACTCGGCTTCCGCGCCATACATCTCGGCGCCTGCAGCGTTATCGAGCACCTGCACCGTCAGGCCATTGCGCTCAACGGTCGAGTAAGCCTGAATGTCCTGATAGTCGTAATAGAAACCGGACAGGTTCATCCGAAGGCGGTTATCCCACAGATCGCTCTTGGAGCCGATCTCATAGGCGTTGACCGTTTCGTTCTCGTAGGGGGCGATCTGTTCCGGGCTGTCTGCATTGCCGCCGAAGAAGCCGCCGGATTTGTAGCCCCGGCTGTAGCTGGCATAGATGTTGGTCGTGTCTGTCAGGTCATATTTCAGACCGATCTTGCCGGACCAGTCGCTGAAGGTCTTGTCAGCCTGATAGCTGAAGACCGGCAGAACGCCTTCGGCCAACGTGGAATAATCCATCGACTTTTCATCCGCCGACCAGCGCAGGCCGGTTGTAAGAATGAGACCCGGCGCAAGTTCATAATCAGCCTGGCCGAAAATGGCGTAGGTGTCGGTTTTCTGCGTGTACGGATAACCGAGATAGATGACCGAGTTTTCAGGGCTGACACCGGTTGGGTTTTCCGGCGTGATGAACAGCGGGCGGAGAATGCGCAGGATGTCATAGGCGCTGTCGCTGGTGGTCGTATCCTTCATATAGTAGCCGCCCACGACCCATTTCAGGCGCTCGCCATCGGAGGCAAGACGCAGTTCCTGCGAGAACTGTTCCTGGGTGTTGTTGTAGAAGGCTTCCAGCATCTGCAGCGGGCTGGAGTCGGTGTTCTCATGCGCGCTGCGCTCGACATCCTGATAGGCGGTGATCGAGGTGAGCGTGAGGTCACCGATCTCGCGGTCGATGGTCAGCGCGGCCGACCAGAGGTCAACCTTGTCCTTGCCCTCAACATCGGAGGTGATCGTGTAGGGGTCGCCGCTCGTGTCAGCGAAGCCCAGGGCATCGGTGCAGAGGCCGCTGCGGAAGAAGGCCGGCGCGCAGGCGCCGTCCGGGCCAGCTGCCGAAGGATCGGCGGGGAACAGCTGGCGGGATTTGGGCTGCACCGCGCCGCCGCGGTTTGCGAAGGTGTTGACGGTCAGCAGGATGTCGGTGAGGTCATCTGGCGTGTAGAGCAGCGAGCCGCGCACGGCATACCGCTCGGTATTGTTCACCTTGTTGCCGGTGACGGCGTTGGTGCTGAAACCATCATCTTCGGCATACTGGCCAGCGATGCGGAAAGCGAGCTTGTCGCCAACGATCGGCCCGCCATAGGCGGCGTTGAGTTCAACGGAGCCGAAGTTCCCAGCTTCGATGGAGGCATACCCTTCCGGCGAGAAGGTCGGGCGTTTGGAGATGACGTTGATCGCGCCGCCCGTGGTGTTGCGGCCATAGAGCGTGCCTTGCGGCCCGCGAAGAACCTCGACGCGGTCAAGGTCATAGAATGTGGAGAACTGGGCGAGCGGCGAGCCGATATAGACGCCATCCGCATACAGGCCGACGCCGCTGGACGAGGTCGGGTTGAAATCGTTGAGACCGGCGCCGCGAATGAAGATCTTCGGGTTGGCAGCCGCGTCCGCTGCCGCGATGCGCAGGCCGGGAACGAGGTTATCGAGCGAGGTAACGTCTGTAACGCGTTGTTTTTCCAGCGTTGAGGAAGAAAGCGCCGTGATGGCGATCGGCACGTCCTGAACGTTTTCGGACCGCTTCTGCGCGGTCACGACAATGCTTTCCAGGCGGCGCGCCGAGGCGTCTTCCTGAGGCTCCTCGGTTTGCGCTACCGCGCTGCCGGTCCAGAGAAGGGCGACCGCCCCGGTTCCGATCAAAAGAGATCTCATCGCAGAATCCTTTTCTTCCATCCCTATTCGGAGGCGATTGGATAGCGATCACTAGCACTTTTACAATAGCTTTAATTACCGTTTCATGATGTTTAGCCTATATGTGTGCAGAATGAGCACAGCCAGCGTGGGGAACGCCGAGGAAATGAGCAGCGCCAAGAAAACGACCTCTCGCAAGGTGGCCGATCCCATGCAGGTGGAGACCGCCACCAAGCAGCAACCGCAGCAGGCTCGCGCGCAGGACACGTTTGAGTTGATCCTCGACACGGCCGGGCGGTTACTGGACGAGGTGGGGCTGGAGCGGCTGTCGACCAATCTGGTGTGCCGCCGGGCGGGGCTGTCGCCCCCCGCCCTGTATCGCTACTTCCCGAACAAATATGCCATTCTTCGCGAACTGGGCGACCGGCTCATGGCGCTGCAGGACCAGGCGGTGCTGGACTGGATCGCCGAGGGCGGGCTGGAAACCAAGAGCTTGGAAGAAGAAGTGGCCAGCAATGTGCGCCTGCAGGAACGGGTGAACGACATCACCCGGCAGTTCCCCGGAAACATCTTTGTGCTGAGGGCCCTGCGAGCCATCCCCATCCTGCGGGAAGTGCGCCTTGCCTCCAGCGACATGGTGGCTGAACGCATCGCCGACGCCATGAAGGCGCAAGGCCATCCCGCGTCGCGCGAGCGCCTGATTGCCAGCGCGCGCCTGACGACCGAACTGGCCTACAGCGCCATGGAGATGGTGCTCGAGGAACCCCATCGCGACGCGCGTCAGATCTGCACGGACGTCTCGAAGATGATCGCGACGCATTACCGGCAGCTGAGAGACTGAAGGCTGCCGGCGCCTATTTAAACGCGCAGCCTTCCTTCACGCCGACCATCTTGAAGATCATCGCCGCCGGGCAGAAGCCCGTGACGGAAGCCTGCAACATGTTGAGGCCGGCGAAGGCCGTCAGCAGGAACCAGTAGGGCGAGACGAAATATCCGAGCGCCAGGCTGGCAAGCACAACGCAGCCAGCAAAAGCGAGAACAGCACGATCAAGGTTCATTTCAGTTGCTCCGTTGAGGGATCAGTTAGGCGAAGGCGCGAGACCGAACAAACTTCGCACCCAGCGCTCGAGCGCCGCGCCGCCGGGCGCGCCCGCCTGTTTGGAAACTTCCCGGCCGCCCTTCCAGGCGACCAGCGTTGGCACGCCGCGAATATTGAGGCGAATGGCGGCATCGGGGTGTTGATCGGTATTGATCTTGTAAAAGCGCACATCGCTCTGAAGATGTTCGGCAGCCGCTGCATAGTGCGGCGCCATCATCCGGCAGGGACCACACCAGGGCGCCCACAGGTCCACGACAAATGCCCCGGTGTCCTTCTTCTCAAGCAGTCGCATCTGGTCGTTCGTGATGTCAGCCGGCTGCGGCGTTGCCAGCGCCTCTGAACACCGGCCACATTTCGCTGCGGTGAGTGATTTGCCTTCCGGCACGCGGTTCACCGCGCTGCACGCCAGGCACACGATCATTCTGTCTTCTGCCATGTCTGCCTCTCCTTGAAGGCGTCTTCAGCCTTTCAGCTTGTGGGTCTTGATGAGCGCCAGGGCAGCGTTCTCATAGAACGTCTCTGCCTTTCCGGCTTTCACCTTCCCTATAAAATACTTCTCGAACCCGACTTTTGCAGTATGGACCCAGCCGCCCGAGCCAGACCAGTTCACATTGCGCGGCGGGATCTGGGGCTGAGCGATGAAGGCGACGCCCTTGTCTCCGAAGTCGGCAAGGCAAATGGCGTTCCAGGTCGCCTCATGGGTGGGTTCGTTGCCCTCCAGAATGTCAGCAAGATTTCGGGCGGTGGCTGTGACCATGGACTCGATCATGAAGCCGGTTTTGGGCACGCCCACCGGCACCGGCGTCTTGCCGACCGGCGGAATGGCGATGCAGACGCCGATGGCGAAGATTTCCGGATATTTCGGGTTTCGCTGATGCTTGTCCGTCAGGATGAAGCCGCGCGGATTGGTGAGCCCTTCAATACCATGCACGGCTTTGACGCCTCTGAAGGCGGGCAGCATCATGGAATATTTCATCGGCAGTTCGTGAACCTGTTTCACACTGCCATCCTCATTGACCTCCTCGACCGTCATCTTGCCGGCCTCGGCCTTCACAACGCGCGCATTGGTGATCCACTTGATGTGGCGCTCGCGCATTTCACTCTCCAAGAGGCCCTTCGTGTCTCCGACCCCATCCAGGCCCAGATGGCCGATATAGGGCTCGGAGGTTACAAAGGTCATCGGAACGCGGTCGCGGATCTTCCGTTTCCGGAGTTCTGTCTCGATGATCATCAGGGTTTCATAGGCGGGCCCGTAGCAAGACGCGCCCTGAACCGCGCCGACGATGACAGGGCCAGGGTCCTGACAGAACTTCTCAAACGCCGTGTGGGCCGCAGTGGCATGGTCGATATGGCAGACCGATTGGGTGAACCCGGCTGGCCCGAGCCCTTCGATCTCGTCGAAGGCAAGCTCCGGACCTGTTGCAATGACGAGATAGTCATAGTCGACAAACCGGCCATCGCTGAGGCGGACACGCTTGGCTTCCGGTTCGACCCGTTCTGCCTTGCCAACGATGAGATCAATGTTCCGCTTCTTCATCGGACCGGCAAGATCGACGACAATATCCTTGCGCTCTCGCCAACCGACGAGAACCCAGGGATTTGAGGGAACGAACTGATAGAAGTCCGTCTCGTTGATCACGGCCACGCTACTCTCCCGCCCGACAGCGTGACGGATTTCATACGCGGCGATGACACCGCCAAGGCCGGCCCCCAGAACGACGATTTTAGCCATTTTCCTGCGCTCCCATCTTGATTTGAAAGATAATTGTATTTTATTGTTTTATAAAATACGTATTATTGCTTATGGCTCAAGATGGAAAATTGAGGTTGTGACAAACCATCCCGAAAGCCTGCTTACGGAGACCAATCATGAGCGACCCGAGAGACCTTGATCCCAAAGCGGTGTTTGACGCGCTGAAACGCGGAGACGTGCTGCTGATCGATGTTCGTGAGCCTGCCGAATTTGCAAACCAGCGCATCCACGGCGCCCTGCTCCATCCGCTGTCGACCTTCGACGCCCGGGCAATTCCCGCAAATCCGGGCCGCCAGATCGTTTTCCAGTGCGGATCGGGCAAACGCTCGCGCATGGCCCTCGACAAGTTTCTGGCCGAAACCGGCGCAGAAGCCGCCCATATGGCCGGCGGTATCGGCGCCTGGAAATCTGCCGGACTGCCTTGCGTTTCCATCAACCCAGCGACCGGAGCGGTCGAGGATCATGGCCGTTACTGAGATGCGAACACTTTTTGTTTCAGCCATCGCCGCGCTGGCCATTTCGGGCCAGGCGAGTGCCCAGACGCTGACCGTCGAGGAATCGATTGTTGTGGACTATCGCCCTGTGATCGCGCGCATTGAGGCGGGCGACACGGCAACGGCACGCTCGCGCCTGCAAGGCGTGGTGACGCGGCTGAACGTCGTGGAGGGGCAGATCGTCAAGGCCGGCGAAGTGGTCGCCATCGTGACGGATGACACCCTCGCCCCGCAGTTGGCGTCTCTCTCTTCCCGGATCGAAGGGCTGAAATCCCAGATCCGCCAGTCCGAGGAAGACCTGACGCGCAATGAAGGATTGCTCGCCCGCGGATTTTATCCAAAGGCCCGGCTGGACGAGGAACGCACAGCGCTGGACGTGCTGCGGCGCAGCCTGGCTTCAACAGAAGCCGAACGCCGGGCCCTCTCCGCCCGCGAAGCCGAAGGCCGCATTCTGGCACCGGCAGACGCGCATGTGACCGATGTGAATGTGGTGCAGGGGTCGGTGGTCTCTCCCGGTGAGGTTCTTGCCAGTTTTGCCACCGTGAACGGTATCGTGCGGCTTGCCCTGCCGGAACGCCATGCCGCCACGATTTCCGAAGGCGAGACGATCTCGCTGCGCCTGCCTTCCCGCTCGGATGATATCCGCACGGCCACGATTGTGCGGGTCTATCCCGAACTTCGTCAGGGGTCGGTCATTGCCGATGCAACGGTGCAAGGTGGACTGACAGCGCTGTTCGGGGAGCGCGTGGATGTTCTCGCCCCCGTGGGCGAGCGCCGGGCAATCCGCATTCCGAAGGAATATGTCTCGACCCGCTTCGGGGTGGACTTTGTGCGCGTGGCCGTGGGGGAGCGCTTTGTGGACGCCCCTGTCGCGCTGGCCGCGCCGCTGGTGGACGATACGGGCCAGTATGAAATACTCTCGGGCCTGCGGCCCGGCGATAAAATCCAGAAACCGGAATAGAAGCAGATGAAACCGGACCTTTCGGGCTCCATTACACGGTCGACCATCCGGTCGCCGTTGACGCCGCTTTTCCTGCTGACTGCGCTGGCTGTCGGCCTGATCGCCCTGCTGACCATTCCGCGGGAGGAAGAACCGCAGATTTCCGTGCCCATGGTGGATATCCTGGTGTCCGCGCCCGGCCTTAAGGCTGCGGATGCTGTGGAACAGGTGACCAAGCCGCTGGAGAGCATCATTCTGGCGCTGCCGGATGTCGACCATGTCTACTCCCAGACCCAGGATGACGCCGCGATGGTGACCGCCCGGTTCGATGTCGGAACCGATGCGGACAATGCGATCCTGCGCGTGCATGAAAAGATCCGGGCGAACCTTGATTCCATTCCTTATGACGTGCCGATGCCGCTGGTGGTGGGGCGCGGGATCAATGACGTTCCGATCGTGACGCTGACGATTTCTCCCGATGCATCGACCGGCGATGTGTGGAACGATACCGCGCTGCGGATGCTGGCCGACGAACTGCGCAATGAGCTGGTGAAGGTCACGGATGTCGGCATCACCGATGTGATCGGCGGGCGCCCTCTGGAGCTTCGCGTTGAGCCCGATATCCGGGCGCTTTCGGCGCAGGGCGTGTCCCTGCAAAACCTTGTGCAGAGCGTGCAGAACGCGGCGGGGGCCCTGCCCTCTGGCCGGGCGCATCAGGATGGCAACTCCCTGATCGTGCAGGCGGGCGACCGCATCAACGCCGTACACGAACTGGAGCGGCTGCAAATCCGGGGCGCGGGTGGGCGTGTCGTGTATCTGAGCGATGTGGCGAATGTGAAGGTAACCGGCGCGGAAACGGACGCGCGCGTATGGACAATGCTGCAGGGCGAGGACGGAACCTTCAGCGCTGCGCCGGCGGTTACCGTATCGCTGGCCAAGCGGCCGGGCGCCAACGCCGTGGTCGTTTCCGAAGCAATCCTCCACCGGGTAGAAGCCCTGAAGGGTAATCTGATCCCGGAGGGCATTCATGTCGAGGTGACCCGCGACTATGGCGAAACGGCCAACCACAAAGCCAACGAACTTCTGTTCCATCTTGGCCTTGCAACCATTTCCATCGTCGTCCTGATTGCGTTCAGCATCGGCTGGCGCGAGGCGCTGGTGACGCTGATCGTCATTCCAACGACCATCCTGCTCACCCTCTTCGCCTCGCTGATGATGGGCTACACCATCAACCGGGTGAGCCTGTTTGCGCTGATCTTCTCCATCGGGATTCTGGTGGACGATGCGATCGTGATCATTGAGAATATTGCCCGTCACTGGGCCATGAAAGATGGGCGCACCCGCATTCAGGCGGCCATTGAGGCTGTTTCCGAGGTTGGCAACCCCACCATCATCGCCACGCTGACCGTGATTGCCGCGCTTCTGCCGATGATGTTCGTATCCGGACTGATGGGGCCCTATATGGCGCCCATCCCGGCGAACGCCTCGGCGGCGATGCTGTTCTCCTTCTTCGTAGCGGTGGGGATTGCGCCCTGGCTGATGATGAAGATTGCCGGCAAGGCGCCGCTGCATGGCGCGCATGACGGCGTGCACAGCGAGACGCGCCTCAGCCGGTTTTATGGACGGGTGGCCGCGCCGATCGTGGCGTCGAAACGCAATGCCTGGATTTTCCTCGGGCTTGTCGGTGTGGCGACGCTCCTGTCGCTGACGCTGTTTGCCACAAAGGCGGTGCCGGTGAAGCTGCTGCCTTTCGATAACAAGTCCGAGATACAGGTGATCGTGGACCTGCCCGAAGGCGCCGCGCTGGAGGACACTGAACGCGCCCTGTTTGCGCTGGCAGATGCCATTGGCCCGGTCGAGGAGATCACAACGATCCAGGCCTATGCGGGCACGGCGGCGCCGTTCAATTTCAACGGCCTCGTGCGCCATTACTTCCTGCGCGCAAGCCCGGAACTGGGCGATCTTCAGGTGAACCTGACGGCGAAGGAACACCGCAAGCGGGCGAGCCATGACATTGCGCTCGACCTGCGTGAGCGGCTTCTGGCTGTGCCGCTGCCCGAAGGGGCAAAGGTGAAGGTGGTGGAGGTGCCGCCGGGTCCGCCGGTGATCTCTACCCTGATGGCGGAGATATATGGCCCCACGCCCGAAGTGCGCCGTCAGACGGCTGCGATTATCGAGCGGTTCTTCGAGGAAACCGATTTCATCGTGGATGTGGACAACTCCATGGGTGACCGGGCACCGCGGCTGACCTTCGGGATTGATGAGCCGGCCGCAGCGGATGCGGGAGTTCTGCAGCAGGATATCCTGGACGCCATCGGCATGGCGTTTGGCGGCCAGACCGTGGGCGTGAGCCCGCGCGGGGAAGGCCGTGATCCGCTGAATATCCGTGTCTATCTCCCCCGGTCTCAGCGCAGCTGGACCCAGGAGATGGCCGCCATTCCCGTGCCTCGCCAGCTGGCCGGGACAGATGCCGTTCCCATCGAACTCGGCGAACTGGTTGAGGTGCGGGAGGAGGCGGGCTCCGCCACGATCTTCCGGCGGGACGGGCATTTTGCCGACATGGTGATGGGTGAACTGGCCGGGCGTTACGAAGCGCCGATCTACGGAATGTTCGAGATTCAGGACCGGATAAAGGCATTCGACTGGGCGTCGGAGGGCCTCCAGATGCCAGCGGTGAGCCTCTATGGGCAGCCGGCAGATGAAACGGGCACAACGCTGCTGTGGGATGGGGAATGGGAGGTGACATATGTGACCTTCCGGGACATGGGCATGGCATTCGGCGTGGCGCTGCTGGGGATCTATATTCTGGTGGTGGGCCAGTTTGGCACCTTCCGGGTGCCGCTGATTATCCTCACGCCTGTCCCCCTCACCCTGATCGGCATCATGATCGGGCATTGGCTGTTTGGCGCCGCATTTACAGCGACTTCGATGATCGGCTTCATTGCGCTGGCCGGGATTATCGTGCGGAACTCCATCCTTCTGGTGGACTTTATCCGCCACACAACAGACGCCGAGAAGCCGCTGAAAGAGGTGTTGCTGGAGGCAGGCGCAATCCGGTTCAAGCCGATCGTGCTGACGGCGCTGGCCGCCATGATCGGGGCGGCGGTGATTTTGACAGATCCAATTTTTCAAGGGCTGGCAATTTCGCTTCTGTTCGGGCTCGCCTCGTCTACTGCCCTGACAGTATTGGTCATTCCGGCGATTTACATTGCCATTCGCGGGCCAGACTGGCGCCCGGAGCGGACAGATGCTGGACAAATCCGGACAGTTTCGGACACAGGAGACACTGAAGGTGCCCCTCAGCAGACGTAAGAAGGATGAGGCGCTGACCATCGTTTCGAGCCGCGTTCAGGAGGCAGCCGAAGTGATGAAGGCGATGGCCAGCGAGACCCGCCTGAAGATCATGTGCGCTCTGGCCGGAGGGGAATTACCGGTGAACCAGCTGGCCGAGCTGACCGGGCAGAGCCAGTCTGCCGTGTCCCAGCATCTGGCCAAGCTGCGGGCGGCGGGCCTTGTTCAGAGCCGGCGGGACGCGCAGACGATCTATTATCGCTGCCGCCCCGGCATCGCGCAGGACATTATCGACACGCTTTGCGGGTTTTACGGCGCGAACGGATAAGCTGGCCTCCGACCCTTGCGCCAAGGGGCGATCACTTCCACCATCGGATAATTGATCCAGATTGTTTCCGATGACTGACGCGCCCGCCCCCAACCCCTTTTCCATTCCGCTCTACAAGCGCATCTGGGTGGCAAACATCGCCTCGCAATTCGGCGGGCTGATCCAGAGCGTCGGCGCGGCCTGGCTGATGGTGCAGCTTGGCGGCAGCGAGACACAGATCGCGCTGGTGCAGGCCTCCGTCACGCTGCCGATCATGATCCTGTCGCTGCTGTCTGGCGCGATTGCGGACAACTTTCCGCGCCGCACTGTGATGCTGGTTTCGCAGTTCTACATGTTTGCGGTTTCGGCGGTGCTTTGCGTATTTGCCTTCATGGGCGGGCTCAGCCCCTGGCTGCTGCTGACCTTCACCTTCCTCCTGGGCTGCGGGACTGCGCTGAACGCGCCCTCCTGGCAGGCCACGGTGGGCGATATTGTGCCCCGCCAGACGATTGCCGCCGCCGTGGCGATGAACAGCCTGGGCTTCAACATTGCGCGCACGGCTGGCCCGGCGCTGGGCGGGGCCATCGTGGCGGCCGCAGGCGCAGCCGCAGCCTTTGCCGTGAATGTGGTGAGCTATCTGGGGATCATCTATGTGCTGCTGGCGTGGAAGCCGGTGAAGCCTGCCAAACCCGCGCTGAAGGAAGACCTGCGCACTGCGATTGGCGCAGGGGTGCGCTATGTGTCGATGTCGCCGCCGATCCGGCAGGTGATGGCCCGGGCGGCCCTGTTTGGCATTGCGGCGAGCGCTGCACTCTCCCTGCTGCCCCTGGTGGCGCAAGATCTGGTGGGCGGGGGCGCGATCACCTTCGGTATTCTTTCGGGCGCCTTCGGCATCGGCGCGGTGATCGGCGCGCTCTCCAACAGCCGCCTGCGCCGGAAGTTCACGGCCGAGACCGTGCTGCGGATGACGATCTGCGCGATCATTGCCGGCGTCATTATCGTGGCGCTGAGCCGCTGGCTGCCGCTGACGGTGTTTGGCCTCGTGATCTGCGGATCGGGCTGGCTGCTGTCGATGGCGACGATGAATGTGACCGTGCAGATGGCCGCGCCGCGCTGGGTGGTGGGGCGGGCCCTGTCGCTCTACCAGATGGCCGTGTTCGGGGCGATGGCGGTGGGAAGCTGGATCACCGGGCAGCTGGCGGAGAGCCATGGGGTAACCGCTGCGCTGCTGACCATGGCGGCGGTGCAATCCATCAGCCTGTTTGCCGGGTTGTTCCTGCGCCTGCCGCAGGTGGACGAACTCAACCTTGACCTGACGGGGCGCTGGCGCGCGCCGGAAACACAGGTGCCGGTGGAGCCACGCAGCGGGCCGGTGCATGTTTCGGCGAAGTATCGCATCCGCGAGGCCGATATTCCGCGCTTTCTGGCCACGATGAACGAGCGCCGCCGCATTCACCTGCGCGATGGTGCGCGGGCATGGTCTCTGGTGCGGGATCTGGGAGATGCCGAAATATGGATCGAGCAATACAGCTTTGCCCGCTGGCTGGACTATGTGTTGCACAATGAGCGGCGCACCCATGCCGATGATGTGAGCAACAATATCATCAAATCGCTGCATCAGGGCAGCTGGCCACCGGAAGTTCACCGGATGCTGGAACGGCAGGTGACGAGCGTGACCTATGATCCGGAACTTGCCTCGCCGACCTCCAGCGATCCGACGCGGCCCGCCTGAGGTTTCCCCTTCGTCGGGTATGGCCAATGCGCGCCCTGCCATGCTTTGACCGGTGGCAGACCTGAAGGAGAGATTGACCGATGAAAGCTGCCGTCGCCGATACGCTGGAGTCCCTGGAAAGCTACCGCCTGAAGGATGTGGACATGCCGGCGGCTGGACCGGGCCAGGTGCTGATCAGGGTGGCTGCGTGCGGGGTTGGCTATGTCGACTCTCTGGTGGCGCTGGGCCGGTATCAGGTGAAACCGCCGGTGCCGCACACGCCGGGCCAGGAAGTGGCCGGAACGGTCGAGGCGGTTGGCGAGGGCGTTGCCCATTTGGCGCCGGGCGACCGCGTGATGACGATGACCGGCAAGGGCTTTGCCGACTATGCCGTGGCCGCCGCGCCGATGGTGGTGAAGTTGCCAGATGCGCTGAGCTTTGCCGAAGGGGCGAGCCTGCCGCTGAACTATATCACCGCGATGCATGCCCTGAAGGACCGGGGCGTGGTGGCCGAAGGCGAGACTGTGCTGGTGTTCGGCGCGGCCGGGGGCGTTGGCTCTGCGGCCATTCAGGTGGGCAAGGCGCTGGGCGCGCGGGTGATCGCGGCGGCGTCGACGGAAGAGAAGCGGGCATTCGCGCTGGCCCATGGCGCCGACCTGGCGATTGATACGTCCCCGGAGGGATGGCGCGACCGGCTGAAGACGCTGACCGAGGGAAAGGGGCCGAATGTGATCCTTGATCCGGTTTGTGGACCGCTGTTCGAGCCAGCGTTCCGCTCGCTTGCCTGGCGTGGGCGGCATCTGGTGGTCGGCTTTGTGGGCGGGCCGATCCCTGCCCTGCCCTCAAACCTTACCCTGATGAAGGGCGCGGCCCTTTTGGGCGTAGATGTGCGCCAGTATCTGCAATACGAGACCAAGCGCGCAATTGGAGACCTGCACCAGCTGGCCCAATGGGCCAGCGAAGGCAAGATCAAACCGCCAGTTGGCCGGGTTTACCCCTTTGCCGAGTTTGGCGAGGCGATGGTATTTGCCCTTTCCGGGCAAGGGACTGGCAAGGTAGTTCTGAAAATTGCGGGAGACTGACAGGGCTCCGCCCGCCCATTGAATAGTGAAACAAAGCTTAACGCGGGCACGTCAATTTCGGCTCCGTATGGAAACAGATATTCTCCACTTCGGTATACAGGTGATCGCTAAAATAGAATTCTCATCAAGGTTCGCAACACATGTACGGCATGGTGCATACGGCGGCTCGCAGCATGGTAATCGAAACCCTGGGCGAGGCAGCGTGGCGGAATGTTCTGGAGCAGGCCCATCTCGATGGAGAGAACTTCATCAGCTGCCAGAACTATTCGGACGACGTGACGTTTGCGCTGCTTGATGCGGTCACCAGAATTTCCGGACTGGCGCAGGAAGATCTTCTGAAAAGATTTGGGCGGTATTGGATCGGCTACACGGCCCACTCTTCCTACGGCTCAATGTTCAAGGTCGGCGGTAACCAACTCGCCACGTTCCTGTCGAACCTCAACCGGATGCATGCGTCCGTGCACACTACCATGCCCGCATCGCGCATGCCCTCGTTTGAAATGCTCCGGAACGAGAATGGCCGGATCGATATTCTTTATACGTCTGACCGTACGGGGCTGACTTCTTTCGTCGAGGGGCTGCTGGACGGGCTGATGGATCATTTCGGCGAAGCTGGCCATGTCAGCCACACGTCAACGCCGGAAGGCGATATCTTCACCCTGCATTGCCTGGACAAAAAAACAGAAATGAAGGGCGCCGCCTGATGCCCTTCACCCTCAACGAGGAACATTTCCAGCGCCTGTTTCCTGCCTATGTACAGTTAGACCTGACAGGAAATATTTCGGCGGTTGGCCCTTCCTTGAAGCGGCTTCTGGACCGGGACGTGACAGGCCGCCCGTTTTTCGAGACCTTTGCCGTGGAAACGCCGCGGCGCGTCACCGCTGCCCAAGGACTGACAGACCAGCGCGAAGTGACGCTGATGATCCGCTCCGGGAAGAACCACTTTCGTCTTCGGGGCATCGTGGTGCGCAATGCAGAGGCAATCTATCTACTTGTCGGGCATGTGCCGGATGTGAATGCAGACGAAGGCAGCCTGCAGCTGACGATGAGCGATTTCTCTCCCGCAGATGGATCGCTTGACCTGCTGGTCGCGTCGCATCTGCGCAAGGGACTGCTGCAGGACGCCAAGGCGCTGGTAGAAGAGTTGCGGGAAAAATCAGCCGAAGCTGACGCGCTTGCCCACATGGACCCGCTGACCTCCGTGACCAACCGGCGAGGCTTTTTCCGCAAGCTGGAACAGCTGCTTGCTGTGGCGCGCGCGGACGATACTCCGCTCACGGTTGGTGTCATCGATCTGGACGGCTTCAAAGGCGTCAATGATATTTTCGGCCATGCCGCAGGCGACCAGCTGCTGTTCCAGAGCGGCGCCCGCGTGCGCGCCCTCGCTGGCCCCAACAGCGTGGTGGGACGGCTGGGCGGCGACGAATTTGGCATCATCCTCACCGAGGCAAGTCAGGAGGCCGAGATCCTGGCGATCGGTCAGAAGATCTGCGAAGCCCTGGCTGAACCGTTCGAGGTGAAAGAGGGCGTGGCGCGAATCGGCGCGTCCATCGGATTTGCCTCCTTCCCCGAAGCCGGCGATACGGCAGAAACGCTGTTCGAGCGGGCGGACTATGCCCTTTATCATTCCAAGCACAGTGATCGCGGGCGGCCTGTTCTGTTCACCTGCCAGCATGAACGCCAGATCCGGTATCAGTCCGCAATCGAACAGGGTTTGCGGGACTCGGCAGATGACGAATTCCATCTTGTCTATCAGCCGATCATCCGTGCACGCGATGGGAAGGCGACGGGCGTTGAAGCGCTGGCGCGCTGGACATCGCCGGTACTCGGCCCCATCCGGCCGGACGTCTTCATTCGCGCTGCCGAGCAGAACGGCGCGGTCTGCCGATTGACGCGGATCCTGCTGCGCAAAGCACTCGCGGACGCACGAATGTGGCCGGACGATGTGCAGCTATCGTTCAATCTGTCGGCGCTCGACCTGGCATCAAGCGAGAATGCGGCGCTGCTGCAGGAGATCATCCGGGGGTCCGGATTTCCGCCCACGCGGTTGATGTTTGAAATCACCGAAACCGCCATCATGCAGGACTTCACCCGCGTTCTGGAATGCCTCGCGATGTTTTCCGAAATGGGGGTGCGGATTGCACTTGATGATTTCGGGACAGGTTATTCCTCGCTCGCCTATCTCCAGAAGATGCCGATTGACCGGTTGAAGATCGACCGCTCCTTCACTCTGGGCGTCACCAACCGGCGCGCGACCAGCAGCATCATGCGCTCGCTGGTAACCCTGTGCCGGAGCCTGGATGTTGAGTGCGTGGTGGAAGGCGTTTCGAATGCGAAGCAGGCAGAGGTTCTGACAGATATGGGCGCGCCTTACCTGCAGGGCTTTCACTTCTCACGCGCGCTGACACAAAACCAATTGCTGGGATATCTGGCTTCTCATAAGGCCGGTGCAGGCCCTTGCCCTGGCGAGGATGTTCGCCGAACGGCCTGAGCCTGCGGGCGCTTACTCGGCAGCGACCAGATCAAACTCGCTGCGCCATTCGTCCATCAGGGCACGGTTATCGTGATCCCAGGGATGGAAGCCCGGCTTGAACCAGCTGATCCAGATCTTCCAGCCGCGGGCGAAGAAACCTGGCTTTTTCCAGAGGAAGGTCTTTACGGCTTTCTCTGCCTCTTCGGGCGTGTAGCCGTCAGCTTCCAGCATCCAGGTGGAATAGGTAGCGATGTTGCGGGTGAAGAAATAGCTGATGAGCGCCATTGCCATGCAGCGGCGGAAATAACGTTTGAAGGGTGACCATCCCTTGGTGACTTCCATGAAGACATCATAGGTGACAGCCTTATGCTCGGTCTCTTCCATGGCGTGCCAGCGCCACATGCGCTCGATCTCGGGATCGGTCTTGCTGAACATGTCAGTATGCAGCGCACGCATATCGGCGAGCATGGCGGTGAAATGCTCAAGGCAGATGGTAGCGATCAACATACGCATCGGGCCGCCTTCTCGGGAGAAGGCAATCCGTTCCCGGATGGCTGCGTCTACGCGGTCGACGGGATACTTGCTGCGGTCAATGACCTTGTTCAGCAGGTGATGCTCGCGCGAGTGGATGGCCTCCTGCGCGATGAAATCCTTCACATCCTGGGCAAGCTTTCCGCTCAGCTGATCCTTGTAGGCGCGCACCGCATCTATGAAGAGGCGCTCGCCATCCGGGAAGGTCAGCGAGAGCGTGTTCATGATGGCGGTGGCCACCGGATCCCCGTCCATCCAGTAGCCGGACCGGGCCGGTTCGACGTTGAAACGGATGTCACGGGGCTGGATGGTCACATCTTCAGGAGAGCGTTTCATCAGTCTGGTCTCGCAAATATTGCTGACAGGAGCGGCAGTTAGCCCGTAAGCTCCTGCCTTGACGATTGAGAATGGCAGTTACTGACAAAAATGTCAATAGATAAGACCAAGACGCCCAGGATCCGCCGGTCCCCGGAAGCCTCGCGCGAGAACATCCTGATCGCGGCCGAGAATTTGCTCGTGGCCCAGGGGCCGCAATCGCTGCGGCTGGTGGATGTGGCCAAAGCTGCGGGCGTAGCCAATGCCACCGTGCTGCATCACTTCGGCACCATCGACGGCGTGCAAAGCGCGCTGATGGAAAAGATGATCGGGGAGTTGGTAAGCGGACTGCTCGAAATGGACCTGCCGGCAGACCCAAAGGCGGCGCGGGGCATTGCGATTCAGAAATTGTTTGATGCGTTTGAAAGCAAGGGGGCTGCGCGGCTGGCCGCCTGGCTCGAACTGACGGACGAGTCCCGCAGGCTGCGCACCGTACGCGAAGCGGTGCAAACGATCATCCGCCAGAAGATCAATCAGCCGGAACTTTCCGAAGCGCAGCTGGAGGATTCCATCCTCATCAGCGTGATCCTGGCGATCGGCGTGGGCCTCTTCGGGCCGACGTTGGGCGAACTGTTGGGCAAGCCTTCTGACAGAGCCAGGCAGATTGCCGTGAAGCTGCTGGAATCCGATTTCAGCAAGAGTTGACCGCCCCGCCCGCGACAAGGGCTGACGGGACGGCAAGGATAGCTTACTTCTTTTTGCGGCCGCTCGTCGGGATGTCCTTGAACGGAACATCCTTGTCGACGCGGATATCGCCCGGCAGGCCGAGAACGCGCTCGCCGATGATGTTGCGCAGGATCTCGTCCGAGCCGCCTTCGATACGGGTAGCGGGCGAGCGCATCAGCATGGCCTGGAAACGGCCCTGCTGGGGGCTTTCCTCATTCCAGAGCACGCCGGCCTCGCCTTGAAGGTCGAGCGCAAACATCGAGAGTTCCTGCATGGTGGCGCCGGCGACGAGTTTGCCGATGGAGTTTTCCGGGCCGGGGATCTCGCCCTTCGACAGGGCGGAAATAGCGCGCATGCCGGTGTATTTCAGGCCGCTCTGCTTGACCGCGAACTGGGCCAGTTTGGACCGCACGCCCGAATCCTTCACAGCAGGTTCGCCGTCAATTTCCGCTTCCATGCAGAAGCGGAAGAGTTCCGGGAAGCCGGTGGACATGCCCGAACCGATCGACAGGCGCTCATTCATCAGCGTCGTGAGCGACACCTCCCAGCCCTGTCCTACTTCGCCGAGGCGTTGAGAATCGGGGATACGGACGTCTGTGAAGTAGACCTCGTTGAAGCTCGACTGGCCGTTGGCCTGCTTGATCGGGCGCACTTCCACCCCGGGGCTCTTCATGTCCAGGAAGAACATGGTGAGGCCCTTGTGCTTGGGTACATCGGGGTTGGTGCGGGTGATCAGGAGGCCCCAGTCGGAGTATTGCGCGCCGCTGGTCCAGATTTTCTGGCCATTGATGATCCAGTCGCCCGAACCGTCCTCGGCTTTCACAGCGCGGGTGCGCAGGCCGGCGAGGTCTGAGCCGCTGGCGGGCTCTGAGAAAAGCTGGCACCAGACGGTTTCGCCGCTGGCGAGCGGGGGCAACAGCTTGCGCTTGTGCTCTTCACTGGCCCAGGACATCACCGTGGGGCCACACATGCCGTGGCCGATAGTGAAGACGCCGGTAAGCGCTGCATACGGACCTTCTTCCTGGCCCCAGATCACGCGCTCAATAGGGGTGCGCGCGCCGCCGCCATATTCCTTCGGCCAGTGAAGACAAGCCCAGCCAGCCTCTGCCTTCTTCTTCTGCCAGGCCTTACCGGCAGCGATGGGGTCTTCGCTCACCACGCCGTTGGACGCGAAGCTGGCATTCTTTAGCTCTTCAAGCAGGTGCTTGGGCGCGTTGGCGTCGATCCAGGCGCGGACTTCGGCGCGGAAGGCGGCTTCTTCAGGTGTATCTTTGAAATCCATGTCTCTTTCCTCCCCTTATGCGGCCGTTTCGGCGTTGCCGGCGCTCATGCGTTCGATCAGCTGGCTTTCCCAGGTCGACAGCGATCCGAGCGCGACGGCCAGCGCGTTGGACCGGCGATAATAGAGATGGCAGTCAAACGCCCAGGTGAAGCCCATGCCGCCATGCACCTGGATGTTGTTCTTGGCGCAGTGCTGGAAGGCCGTGGTGGCCGAGACGCGGGCTGTGGCGGCCGCGACCGGGAATTCGGCCGCGCCGGAGTTCAGCGCCCAGGCGCCATAGTAGCAATTGGAGCGGGCGAGCGTCGCCGAAACATACATATCGGCGAGGATATGTTTGATCGCCTGGAAGGAGCCGATGGGGCGGCCAAACGCCATACGCTCCAGCGCATAGTCGCGGGCGATTTCGAGGGAGCGGTCTGCGCCGCCGACCTGTTCGAACGCCATGAGGACGGCGGCGCGGTCGAGCACCTGGCTGGCAATGTGCCAACCGTCGCCTTCTGCGCCGAGGAGTTCCGCCTGCGCGCCGTCAAAGGAAAGGCGCGCCTGGCTGCGGGTCGGGTCAATCGACTCCAGTGTTTCGCGCGAGACGCCCGGTCCGGAAAGGTCGACGAGATAGAGCGAGACCTGCCCTTTTTCATTCTTCGCGGCGATCACGGCGATATCGGCCACATCGCCATCGGCGACAGGAGATTTGGTGCCTGTCAGTTTACCGCCGGAGACGGTGGTCTTGATCTTGGCCGGTGACATGCGGCCCTGCCCTTCGGCATAGGCGAAGGCGCCGATGGCTTCCCCTGCGGCAAGTTTCGGTAGCCAGGCTTCCTTCTGCTTTTCCGAGCCGGCGAGCATCAGGAACTCGGCAGTGAGGTAGATCGAGGAGGAGACCGGGACCGGCGCCAGGACGCGGCCGAGTTCCTCTGCCACCACGCAGAGTTCCAGATGGCCAAGACCGACGCCGCCATATTCTTCAGGGATCGCCGCGCCCAGAACGCCCAGCTCGGCAAGGCCCTGATAGAGTTTCTTGTCGTAGCTTTCCGGGCCTTCAAGTATGGCGCGGACGGTTTCAGATGTGCAGTTCTCGCTCAGGAAGCGGCGCACCTGTTCGCGCAATTGCTTCTGTTCGTCCGAGAAATCCAGGTTCACGAAGGGCCTCCAGTTTCTGACAGGCGCAGGCCTTCCGAAGCCCCGCGCCTTCTCCCGATTTTATGATTGGTGCGAGTTTCAGGACGCTCCCTGCGGCAGGTCAACCCATGCCGCAGAGACAGGCGCGTCAGGAATAGTTCGGCTTTCGCTTTTCGAAGAAGGCGGCGATGCCTTCGGCGAAATTGGGGTCTGTGGAGGTGAGGATCTGGTTGCGGTCCTCAATCGCCATGGCCGCTTCCAGCCCACCGGCATCCACGGCCTGATTGAGCCCATCCTTGGTGAGGCGCAGGCCGAGGGGCGTGGCGTGGAGCATATCCTCGGCGAATGCTTCGGCTTCCTTGCGCAGCTCCGTATGCGGCACGACGCGGTTGGCAAGACCGATCTGCATCGCGCGCTCGGCCGTGATGAAGCGGCCTGTCAGCATGTATTCGCTGGCCAGCGACATGCCGATCATGCGCGGCAGAAAATAGGACACGCCCATATCGCAAGCCGAAAGGCCGATGCGGATGAAGGCGGCGTTCATGCGCGCGTCTTCGCTGAGGATGCGGATGTCGGAGGCGAGCGCGAGGGCAAAGCCGCCGCCAGCGGCTGATCCCTGGACGATGGAGATGATCGGCTGAGGGCAGCGGCGCATGGCGACGTAGATTTCGGCAATCGCGCGCTGGCCGTCGAGCCCCTGCTCCGGCGTGCGCCGCGTACCGCCGCCCTGACGGCTGGAGGATTCCTTCAGGTCCAGCCCGGCGCAGAAGGCGCGCCCTGCCCCTTCCAGGACCACCACGCGAACCGAGCGGTCGTAGTAGAGGTTCTGGAATACCTCACGCAGCTCGCTGACCATCTGGGTGTTCAAGGCGTTCAGGGCTTCGGGCCGGTTCATCGTGATGCGCAGCACGCCGCCCTGCTGATCGAGGATGAGCGCCTGATATTGCCTGGTCATGAGCCGGTCTCCCTTGCCGTTTTCCGGCGGAGTGAAGCGCCGCCGGGGCCACGCGTCCAGACCGGACGCCGGGGAAGCATGCCGTAGTGGAAGCCTGCCTAGAACCGCGTGGTGGTGGAGAAGCGGAACGTCTCCTTCTTGTCATAGTCTTCGGCGCGGAGCACCTGGGAGAAGTCGAAGCGCAGCGGGCCGAACGGGGAGTCCCACATCACGCTGAGGCCGGTGGCCGCGCGGAAGGCCGCGTCTGTTTCCGTATACTGAATGGCATCATAACCGGTGGTGGAATCCGTATAGGCGATGGGGGCGACGATGTCCTGGTCGTAGAGGCTGCCGAGCCCCCCGGCATCGACGAAGAAGGCGCTCTTGATGCCATATTCCTCGGGCAGGAAATTTGGCACGGTCAGCTCGAACGTGCCTTGGTAATAGAAATTCCCGCCGAGCGCCGACCCTCTTTCCATGCTCACCTGTTCGCCTGTATCGGGATCATAATAACGCACGACCTGGCGCGGGCCGATGCCGGCCACATCGAAGCCCCGGAAGTTGGAACCGCCCCGGAAGAAGCGGTTGTTGATCCGCACGGTCATGTCATCGCCCCATGGCTGGATATGACCGGCCGACAGACGCAGCGAAGCGCGCAGAGCGGGCGTGAGACCGTAATAGCCTGTGGCATTGGCCTCCGTGCGCAGGGTCTGCACATCGCCGCCCAGGCCCGCAACATCCTGGCTGAGCTGCATGTTCATCCCACGCGTTGGCTCGATTGGGTCGTTGGTGCCATCCCATGTCAGCGAATAGCCGAGAATGGAGGAAATACCTTCGGTCTCGCTGGTACAGCTGGAGCTGCGGAAGCGATAGCGGATGTCGCATACATCTACGACCAGCTGGCTGGGATCGGTGATGTCGCCCGGTACCGGCGAGCGGACAGTGCCATCCGCATCGCGCACGGTGGTGGATACGAGGTTCCCCTCCGTATCGATGACGATGTTCTGGTCTGTGATGTTCACGCTGTCATATTGCAGCCGGTATCGCAGCCCCAGCTGGGTGCGGTCAGCCACTGGAAACGCCATGTTGAGACCAGCGCCGTAAGAGGTGGATTCGTAGGAAGACACGTCGGTATAGTCATAGCTCGACAGCCATCCCATCAGGCCGGCAGACAGGGTGCGGTCCATGAAGCGCGGCTCGGTGAAACGGAAGGAGGCTATCTGCTGGCGCTGGCTGAGCGAGAGATCAAGGCCTGCAGAGCGCCCTGTGCCGAGCAGGTTTGCCTGCGAGAGCCCCACATCAAACAGGAAACTGTCCGTAGACGAAAAGCCTGCCGAGAAGGACAGCTCGCCGGTGGACTGTTCCTCGACGGTGTAGGTCACTTCGGTCTTGTCTGGCGCGCTGCCGGGGGTTTCCTCCACTGTCACATTCTTGAAGAAACCAAGCGCGCGGGCACGGTTTCGGGATCGGTCAATCAGTACACGGTTGAAAGCATCGCCGTCAGCAATGCGTAGTTCCCGGCGGATGATGCGGTCCAGCGTTTGGGTATTGCCGACGATGTTGACCCGTTCGATATAGACGCGCGGGCCTTCATCGACGACGAACGTGATGTCCACGCGCCGGGTTTGAGGGTCCGCCTTCACGATGGGGCGAATGTCCACGAAGGCGTAGCCAGCTACGCCAGCCGCATAAGTGAGCGAGTCAATCGTCTGCTCGATCATCTTGCCGCGGAAAGGGTCGGTGTCTGCCATCGGCACAAGCCGCTGCAGGGATCCCGCATCAAGTTTTGCCAGCGAGGTTTCAACCTTGATCTCACCGAAGGTGTACGGCACGCCTTCGTCCACCGTGTAGGTGATGAAGAAGTCATTCTTCCCCGGCGCCATTTCGGCGACCGCCGAGGCAACGCGGAAATCATAATAGCCCTTGTCGAGATAGAACTCGCGAAGCTTTTCGCGGTCGTATTCCATACGGGAGGAATCGTAGTTGTCGTTGGAGCTGAAAAAGCGCCAGGGGCGGGACTGCCGGGTGACGATTTCGCTGCGCAGGCGGGCGTCTGAAAATTCCTTGTTGCCGATGAAGTTGATGCCGCGCACACCGCTGGTCGGCCCCTCCTCGATAACGAAAACAACATCCACCCGGTTCTGGGACAAAGTTTTGTATTCAGGCCGGATACGCGCGGAAAAGCGGCCCGAGCGCCGGTAGAGTTCGATCATGCGGTTGACGTCCGAACTCACCCGCGCCGCCGTAAACGGACTGCGCGGCGCAATCTGGATCTCTTCCCGGAGCTTGTCTTCCTTGAGGGCCTTGTTTCCCTCAAACGAGATGCGGTTGACGATGGGATTTTCCACAACCCGCACGACGACATCGTTGCCCCACCGGTCGATGGCAACATCCGCAAACAGACCGGTTGCGAAGAGTGTCTTCAGCGAGAGGTCAATGCGCTCGGCGTTGAAGCTGTCTCCCGGTTCGAACAGCAGATAGGACTGGATGGTGCGCGCCTCGATCCGCTGATTGCCCTCGACAAGGATTGTGCGAACCGTGCCTTCGAGCAGATCTTCCTGGGCCAGAGCGGCCGGGAGGAGCACTGGCTGAAGAACGGCGCCGAGGCTGAGGGAGGCAATGAAAGGAACACGGCAAAGTGCCGTCAGGCTCAGAAGCTTGTTTTTCACGGGCAGTCAGTTCCTGGCTGGAAGCATATCCCGGCAGATCCGGAAAACCGGTATCGCCGGGCTGTCTGGCGTGCATATCCCGCCAGGGCTGGCCTGGTTTTGCCGCAGATGCGCCAGACTGTGGCAGCGCGCCACAATCTGGCTTTGCCCCCGCTAGGCCTTGCTGATCGGCAGGATTACCGTGGCGCGGCAGCCGCCTTCCGGGCGATTGGCAAGCTCGATATGACCGCCATGCGCGAGGATGATATTGCGGGAAATGTGAAGGCCGAGCCCATGGCCACCGGTTGCCGTATTCCTTGATTTTTCAAGGCGAACCAGAGGTTCAAAGACAGCCTCCCTCTGCGCTTCCGGGATGCCGGGGCCATCATCATCGATGATCACCGCGCATTCACTTCCCCTGTCCTCCAGATGGACACGTGCCCGCTCACCATAGCGCACGGCGTTCATTATAATATTTCGTAAGGCGCGGGTGAGGTCTTCCGGCCAGGCGCGGATGACGAAGCGCTGATCTGGCTCATTGAAGGCGACTGGTTGACCGATGTCGCGCAGGTCTTCGCTGAGGCTCTCGACCAACGCACCGAGGTCGGTCATCAGCTTTTCGTCCGTACGCAAACTGGAAGTTCCAGCTTGCAGGGCCGCTTCTGTAAGGCTCTGAAGTTCATCCAGCGCTCGTTCCATCTTTTCGCGCTCGGCTTCGTCTTCGATCATGGCGGCGCGTATCCGCATTGCGGTGAGGGGCGTGCGCAGATCGTGCCCGATGGCGACCAGGACATCCTTCTGGGACTGCAAAGTCGCCTCAAGCCGAGTGGCCATGGTGTTGAACGCCTGCATCACATTGCGCAGGTCGCGCGGACCGGACACCGGAAGCGGCATGTGTTTTTCGCCCCGGCCGAGCGCTTTGGACGCGCGCGCCAGGTCTTCCAGCGGACGATAAATCCACCGGGCCGCAAACCCAGCGGCGATGGCAACGGCGAGCAATGAGAGAGACAGCACATAAACGAAAGGCTGTATGGGAGGACCGCGATCAGCTCCGGAAGTCATCAGCACATTGACCCACTGACCCGGCGTATACTCGATCGACACATTCACCAGCCTGGAGGGAAAGCTGATTTCGCCATCCCCACCACCAAAACCAAGGGGCCGGCGGAAATCGCCACCGGGACCCGGCGGCATGAGAGGCTTGCCCTCGCCGCGAGGCGGAGTGCCAGACAATGGCCCTTGCGGCCGGCGTTCCAAGCCGGTTTCTCCCTCAGGAACCTCCCAACGGTGATCTTCGCGGCGTGGCGGAGGGCCAGGAAACATTACTTCTTCAGACGGCTGACCGGCTGGCCTGGCCACATCAAGCCGGGGAACATTCATTGCCAGGCCATTGTGTCCACTGCTGATGCGGAAGGAGGTTATCTGCCCGGCGTTGCGGCCTGACGCGGCCCATCTGTTATGCACCTGCATACCGGTTTCGTCTTCGGCCGTCACAAAGGCGCGGTCTTCACGGCGAACGAAGAGAACGTTGGCGTGGGCAGATGCCGCCTCAGCGAATGCCGCTTCATCGGGCTGCTCGCTGGCCAGCTTTATCAGGTCAAGCGCAGCTTCCACCTGCGCCTTCTGTTGCATGGCAATGAAGACATTTCGTGCAATGAGCGTGAAGGTAATAATCGCCAGAAGCTGGGCAACAATAAGGGCTGCCACCACGATCACGATCGACCGGGTCAGGAGGGTATCGGCAAAAAGGCGTTTCATAGGCGGCGCACGTCAGCGTCGAGCATGTAGCCGCCACCCCAGACAGTCGTGATGATCTTGGGTTCGCGCGGATCAATCTCGATCTTGCGGCGGAAGCGGCTGATCTGGCTGTCGACGCTGCGGTCGAACACATCGGAATCGCTGATGCGGGTGAGATCAAGGATACGCTCCCGCGAGAGCACGACGCGGGGATTTTTCAGGAAGACCAACAGAAGCTGGAACTCCGTGGCGCTGAGCGGCACGACCATGCCATCATCGCGGCGCAGGCGGCGCTTGGGAATGTCGAGTACCCAGCGGTCAAACTCAAAGAACTGCTTGCCATCATCGCCAGACTGAACGCTCATGCTGGCTTCCAGCCGGCGCAGAACGGCGCGCACCCGCGCCAGCAACTCCCTGGGATGGAACGGCTTGGCGACGTAATCGTCAGCCCCGATTTCCAGGCCGATGATACGGTCGATCTCCTCGGATTTGGCGCTTACGAGGATGATCGGAATGGTCTTGAGTTCGGCAATGCTGCGGCAGAGGCTTAGGCCGTCTTCGCCCGGCATCATGATATCGAGGATGACCAGATCCGGCGCGCGCTCATGTATCTTGCGGCGCGCCGCGACGGCGTTTTCAGCCACATCGGCATCGAAACCCTGAGACTGGAAAAAGCGTTTCAGGCTGTCGCGAATGTTCCAGTCGTCATCGACGATGAGCAGGCGCGGCAGGTCGGCGGACTGTTCCGGTGGGGTCTGCATTCTGTCTTGGTCTATTGTTGCGGTCATTGTTCTTATCCCCATTACTGGTTCTGCCAAAGCTGAGTTCGGCATGTGCGAGCCTGAGCTCCAGGATTGTGCTTTGTGTAATGCGCTGGGCGTAATCGTCGAAACGCATGTTCCGCTGCCAGAGCATTGATCCGGAAAGGAAAACAGGCACCGAAGGCCAGCCGAAAAGGGTGCGCCCCAGCCGCCCTTTCCGGTGCCTGTCGGCAAAGGCGGTCACGGCGTATCGCCCGGGCCGCAGCCCCATGAACACAACGGATTTCTGCCCCGAAACCGGGTCGATCATTGCGGTTCGCCTGGCCAGCCGGGGCTGCCAGGGGAAACCATCGGTTTCCTCCCAGAGACAGACGGCGATACTGCCGCCCTGCCAACCGCGTTCACCATTGCGCACCAGCAGGCGAATGTCCCCGAAGCGGAAAACCTCCGGCGAAAGACTGTGCCCGCCAGCAAAAAGGATGGAGCCTGCGGAAGGGGTATGCATGGTTCAGGCCTGTTCATCTGACCCTGGCTATCTGGCGCCAAGAGGTGTCGGGAGTTTGCCGCGGCAGCTTAAATTCGTGGCACGGCCGGTTCAGGCACCGGACAGTTTCGGACAATTCCGGACATCCCGGCGCCGCCACCTGACATTACAAAGCATAAAGCTTGTCAGTCCTTTGCCCGCCTCCGGCTTCTTGCCGGACAAGTTGTGTCGTCCCGCCATAATCGGGCCTGCCAAGCCCCGTTTCGCGGCACACATTTGCAGTGAGCCCGGGGATAGAAGCAGGGCTCAGACAGAGCGCACTCCCCCACCCCCCGTGCCTGTCTGACGTTCCCCTCGGAGGTTTCGACCGTTCTGCACTCCTTCTCCCCCTGGAGCCACAGCGCGGCGCTTCCCCCACCCCTCCGAGGGGGACCCCCTGAAATTTAACGGACCCGATTGTTGATGCCCCTGTTTCGCAAGATCCTTGTTCTCAGCGTTTCTTCCATTGCCATTGTAACCGGCGCCCGTGCGGCCGAGATCACGACCACCACAACAGCGGCAGTAAGAACCTCCACGGTAAATACCGGCGCGCCCGATGACCTCACGATCACCGATGACGGTGCGATCGAGGTGGCCGACACGCCGGGCTTCACCGCCGTGACCATCGACTCCGACAATGATGTGGTGGTGGATGGCACGATCCTTATCGAGGATTCCGACGATACGGTGGGCATACGTATCGAGCCCGGCGTGCAGAGCAATCTTACCATCAGTGGCACCGTGCAGCTGATAGAGGACTATACCCGCGACGAGACCGATGATGATGACGATGATGACGGCCCGCTTGCCATCGGCACCAACCGGACAGGCATCCTGCTGGGCCAAGGCGCGGCGATGGAGGGATCCATCCACCTGCAGTCCGGCTCGTATATACAGGTTGAGGGCAACGATTCTGCCGGGGTGGTGGTGCTGAGCCCGCTGAATGGCAATCTCAGAACCCAGGGCAGCATCAGCGTTACCGGCGACAATGCGCAGGGCATCACGGCCACGGGACGTGTGGACGGCGATGTGACCATTGGCGGATCTGTCAGCGCCAGAGGAGAAAACGCGACCGGTGTGCGGCTTGATGACGGCGCCACGGGCGCTGTTGCTGTCAATGGCAGCGTCATTTCGACGGGGTTCGTATATAGTTCGACCACGAACTACGTGGCTCCTTCTCTGGTAACGACCGATACCACGCCGCTGGAAGAGCGGCTTGATGCGGATGAACTGCTCACCGGAGGCCCGGCCTTCGTGGTGGGCGGCAGCCTTGGCCAGGGCCTTCTGATCAATGGCGCGGCGCCTGACCCCGACCTCAGTGACGACGAGGATGATGACGAGACCAAGGACACGATCGAAGACTTCAACGAAAACCGCTCAACCGGCAGCATCACCAGTTATGGCTCTGCGCCAGCCCTGTTGATCAGCGCCGACTGGAACGGACCGGCGAGCGAAGATCTGGTTCTGGGCACCGTTCTGGAAACCGTTCGGGATACACTTGACGACGATGATGATGACGACACGGACGAAGTCCTGGCGCAGTTCGCGTATGATTACGGCCTGATCAATCGCGGCGCGATTACCGGGGCTGGTACCAATGTGGGCTTTGACGGCACGGCCCTGCTGATCGAAGGCTCTGCCAGCACTGGCCATTCGGTGATCATCACGGGCGGTATCGAGAATATCGGCACCATCTCTGCGTCTGCCTATGAAGCCAATGCCACGGCCATCCGGCTGGGGACCAATGTCGTAACCCCCACCTTGAACAACCAGGGCACCATCCAGGCGCTGATCTCAACGGAGACAGCGGCCAATGCAATTGCGCTGGAGATTGGGGAAACCGCCAGCCTCACCTCGCTTGTGAACTCGGGGACATTGCTTGCACGCTCTACCGGCAATGCAGGCGAGGCGATCACGGTGCGCGACCTTTCCGGAACACTGGGCACGATCACCAATACAGGCACCATCACTGCGACCTATCTGAATGACGGGGTGAGCCTGACCACGCGAAGCGATGCGACGGCTTTTGATCTGCGGGCGAATACCACCGGCGTGACGCTGCGCCAATATGAGCGCGAAGCAACCTATGACGCCAACGGCGATGATGTGATCAATTCGCTGGATACCCTCGATCCTTCGATCACAGGCAACATCTTCTTCGGCAGCGGCGACGACCTGTTGAAGCTGGAAGCGGGCAAGTTGACCGGGGATGTGGATTTTGGCGCGGGTTCGGACGAACTCAATTCCAGCAACACCGCAATAACTGGCGATGTCAGCTTCGGAGGTGACGGCGCACTTATACGCCTGCTGAACAAATCGACCCTGACAGGCGATATTGACTTCAGCAATACCGGCACGTCCGACTTCCTGATTGCGGGCGGATCGACCTATGCCGGTCTGATTTCCAACACAGCCAGCGATCTTTCCCTCACTCTGGACGCATCGCGCGCGCAGCTCAGCGACGGAACGGCGCTGGCCCTTTCCAATCTTGTGATGGGCAATGGCGCGACCCTCATTCTGGAGATTGATGATGACGGCGTGCAGGATGCACCTGTCTTCACGGTGAGCGGCACCGCGTCGCTTGCCAATGGCGTTCTGATTTCGCCGGTGTTTGCTGGGGTGTCGGATTCGGCAGCAACGTTCACTATTGTGGATGCTGCCGGCATCGTGGCCGATCTTGCCTCCGGGGACGTTTCCCTGGTTGCGGACACACCTTACATTTATCAGACCGAACTGAACTTGATCGAAGGCGCGCGCGATCAGTTGAACCTCGTCTACCGGCTGAAAACCACCGAAGAACTCGGCCTCGACATCAATCAGACGGCCGCTTTCGATGCCGTGCTGGAACTGTTTGGCACCTCCGACACGCTGAGCGAAGCGTTTGCCGGCATCTCAAGCCAGGGGGCCTTCTTTCAGGCTTATGACCAGCTGTTGCCAGCGCGGACAGACGCGTCGACCCGCTTCCTGCGGGCACAGTCAACCTCGACATTCGGAGCGATGGCCGACCAGATGAACCTGCTGGCCAATTCGCCGGGAAAGGGCATGAAGGCTTGGGTTCAGGAAAGCGTGACCTTCACCGACATCAAGACCACCGACAACACGCCAGGTTACAACGGCACAGGCTTTGGGTTCACGGGCGGGCTGGACATTCCGATGCCGTCTCTGGACGCGTTCGGGGTGATGATGAGCTTCAATTCCGGGCGGTATGAAGAGAAGACGGGCGGCAACAATCCGGTCAACACTTCCAGCACGGGGCTGGGCGTGTATGGCCTGAAGAAATGGAACGCGACCTTCCTGCGCGGGGCGGCGCAAGCATCCAGCGTGAATTTCAGCAGCCTGCGGGAGCTGAATATCATCTCCGGCGAGGCTGACAGCTTTCTCGATAGCGCAGATGTTCTGGACAAGCAGGACATCTCCGACTCCATGAGCGGGGACTGGGGCGGATACAGCTTCGCCAGCACCGCTTCGGCCGGCCATCAATTCAAGGCGGGCAGCTTCTATGCGCGGCCCGAGATCTCGGTTGATTATTTCCGCCTGCATCAGGACGGCTACAAGGAAAGTGCACTGCGCAATGCCGCGCTGGCGCTTGAACTGAGCGAGGCTGATACCGAGCGGGCCTCGGCCTCCGCGATCCTGGCACTCGGCGCAGACTGGACCGTGGAGAACGGCCTCTACCGCATTTTCCCGGAAGCCCGGATCGGCGCGCGGCATGAGTTGCTGGAGACGCCCTACGGAGCGACTGCGCGCTTCCTCAACGGGGAGCAGACATTCCTCGTCCGGTCTGAGGAAGAGTTCGGAGACGCGCTGATCGCGGGGATCTCCTTCAACAGCAGTTCCAGCATCTTCACGGCGCGGGCCTCCTATGATGTGGAACTCTCCGAGGCGGGGGCGATCCACTATATCGGCGCGTCGGGCGTCCTGCGGTTCTGAGGGCGGCCGGCAGAGGGCCTGGCAGCCCTTCCCGTCGCGTCAATGTTCCTTCGGTTTTCGGAGTGTGTATGATCCCCCAAAACGATCAAAACAGGATTTTGGGGAGAGACCATGCATTATGCCGAGCTGCTGAAGGCGCGTGAAGAACTGACCGGCCCCGGAGGCGCGTTTGAGATCATCGAGGCGGATATCCTCGGCAATCGCATCCGCACCTACAAGAACGCCCCGCCCAGCGTGCGGGAAGTCTGGCTCTCCACCCTGCAATTCGCCGACCGCCCCTACCTCGTTTATCAGGACGAGCGGCTGACTTATGGCGAGGCGCACGAGATTGCCAACTCCACGGCCAACTGGCTGCTCGCGCAGGGCGTGAAGCCGGGCGACCGGGTGGCCATTGCCATGCGCAACTATCCTGAATGGATGCTGATCTACTGGGCGTGTCTTGCCGTCGGCATCACCGTGGTGGGTATGAACGCCTGGTGGACGGCCGAAGAGATGGATTATGGCCTTTCGGACTCTGCGCCCAAGGTGCTGTTCCTGGATGCCGAGCGCCTGGCGCGGGTTCAGGAAAAACCGGACATGGTGAAGGGAATGCAGCTGGTGGGCGTGCGCATTCCGGACATGCCGGCGGGGCTGATCGACTGGTCTGTGGTGGCTGCGCATGGGGGCGCGCTGCCGGAGGTGACCGTTGACCCGGATTCTGATGCCTGCATCTTCTACACATCGGGCACCACCGGTTTTCCCAAAGGCGCGCAGCTGACTCATCGGGGCTGTGTGTCGAACCTGTTCAACATGCTGTTTGCCGGCGCGTCTTCGGCGCTGGCCGTTGAGCGGGCGACCGGTGTTTCGCCGCCAGCCGAGCCGCCGATCCCGGTGACGCTGATCACCACGCCCCTCTTCCATGTGACCGCCAATAATTGCGGCGCCTATGCCACCACGGCGGCCGGCGGCAAGCTGGTGCTGATGTATCGCTGGGAAGCGGGCGAGGCGCTGCGCATCATCGAGAAGGAACGCGTCAGCAGCATGAGCGGCGTGCCTGTGATGGCGCGTGAATTGATCAACCATCCCGACTTCGAGAAAACCGACACGTCCAGCCTTCTGGCGCTGGCCGGGGGCGGCGCGCAGGTGCCGCCGGACCTGGTGCTGAAGATCGAGAAACAGGTGGCCACGGCGCGGCCTTCCACTGGCTATGGCATGACGGAGACCTGCGGGATCATCACGTCCGTTTCCGGCGACTTCTTCGTTGATAAGCCTGACAGCGCGGGGCCGGCCATGCCGAGCTTTGAAGCCAAATGCGTCGACGATAATGGCAAGACGGTTGGCCCAGGCGAAGTGGGCGAGCTGTGGGTACGCGGATCATCCGTCATCAAGGGCTATATCAACCGGCCGGAGGCAACTGCCGCGAGCATCACGGATGGCTGGCTGCACACCGGCGATGTGGCGCGCATCGATGAGGATGGCTTCATCTTCATCGTGGACCGCAAGAAGGATATGGTGCTGCGCGGCGGGGAGAACATCTATTGCGCCGAAGTGGAATCCTCGATCTATCGCCACAATGGCGTTGCGGAATGCTGCGTATTCGGTGTGCCCGATGACCGGCTGGGCGAGGAAGTGGGTGTCGCCGTGGTGGCCAAGCCAGGCGAAGCGCTGAGCGCCGAGGCCGTGCGCGAGCATTGCGCGGCGATCATGGCGAAGCACAAGGTACCCCGCTATATCTGGATGCTGGACGAGCCCCTGCCCCGCAATGCGAGCGGCAAGTTCCTCAAAAGGGAACTGCGTGACAAGCTGACCCCGAAGGTATCCGCCTAACCGGCTGCCGCCGCCGCGCGCTGCGTTTCAGGCGCAGGAACGAGGCGGCGGCAGCGCCATTCAGCCAGGCCGGTAAGCCTGTCTCCGGGTTCTGTTGTCCCTCTTGCGCGTGCGTCCCCATTGACGGCGTGAGGCCGCCAATTCCAGCCAGCACAAGAACAGAACCGAAGAAGAAGAAGCCCACAGCCTGCCAGGCATGATCGGCTCTCCGGACGCCTGCAGGAAGGCATCTGTTGTTGAAAACAGCGTTCGAGCGAAAAAGCGGACATGCCGAGCGAAAAAAGTTTCGCGGTAAACCTTCTGGGAGGTCTGGCCTTGCGCGCAGCGCTGGGTTCCGGTCAATTTGGCGGGGGAAGACGGGGAGCCGCCATCCATGGACGCAGCACAGTGGAAACGCCTCTCGGCGCTTCTGGACGAGGCGCTGGAGCTGCCCGAAGAGGCCCGGCTGGACTTCATCGATGCGCAAACCCGTGGCGACGAAGACCTGCGCCGTTCGGCGCGCGAAATGCTGCAGCGAATGCAAAAAAGCGCAGACTTTCTGGAAAACCGCCTGCCCTTTGACGGACAAAGCCGGACAATTCCGGACAATCTTGGACAACGTGTGGGCGCCTGGCGCATCGATGGGCTGATAGGCCGGGGCGGGATGGGCGCGGTTTACGCAGTATCCCGGCAGGATAGCGGGTTTGAGCAGCATGGCGCGCTGAAGCGCCTGCCAGAAGGCTCGGACGAGGGCCGGTGGCGGTTTGAGGCGGAGCGCCAGATTCTGGCGCGGCTGGACCATCCCGGCCTCGCGCGCGTGTATGATGGCGGGGTTGATGCCGGGGGCCAGCCCTGGATGGTGATTGAGCGGATTGAAGGCGGACCGATTGATACCTGGTGCCGGGACCATGCGGCCGATTTCTCCAAACGCATCCACAAGGCGCTTGAGGCGATTGAGGCGGTTGCCTTCGCTCACAAGGCCCTGGTGCTGCACCGCGATCTCAAGCCGGCGAATGTGCTGATTGACGCGAGCGGCCGCGCCCGGGTGATCGACTTTGGTATTGCCAAGCAGATGGATCTCAGTGCACGCACAGAGGGATTGCTGCCGCTGTCAGCGCCTTATGCGGCGCCCGAGCTTCTGACGGGTGAGCCTGTTGGCCCGCCGTGCGATGTCTATGGGGCCGCTGCGCTGCTGTATGAGTTGATGATGGGCAAGCCGCCGATCAGCCTTGAGGGCGTTCCCGTGGCGCTGGGCGTGGGACGCATCCTGGATACCGTGCCCGCGCCGCTGAATGCGGCAGCCTCGCCGGTGCTGGCAACAGCCCGAACCCGGCAGGTTGCTGATCTCAACGCCGTGCTGCAGAAGGCACTGCGCAAGCCGCCGGGAGATCGCTACGCTACCCTGGAAGCGCTGGCCGAAGACCTGCGGCGGGTGCTCAGCGGGGACGGCGTGGAAGCGCGCGCCGGAGAGAATGGATACCGGCTGAGACGGCAGCTTTGGCAATGGCGCTGGCCGGTGGCAGCGGCGGCAGCCATCATGTTGAGCCTCACTGCAGGCCTCGTCACCACATTGTGGCAGCGCAACGAAGCCGTCGCCGCGCGCGATGCGGCGCTGGCCGAAGAAACGCGCGGAGACGCGGTGCGCCAATCTCTTTACCTGCTGCTGGGTGAGAGCGCCGAAGCGGGCGGAACAGACGCAACGGGCCGCGAAGTGCTCCAGCGCGCTACCAGCCGCATTCGCCAGCAATATGTGAATAATCCCGCCGAAGCCGCGCCCCTTCTCCATGCTTTGGGAGAGCTCTATTTCTTCATGGGCGACTATGAAGAGGCGATCTCCGTTCTCCGGACGCTGATCCTGACGGGAGAAGAAGCCGGCGCGCCGCCTGATACGTTGGCGCTGGCGCGGTTTGACCTTGCCCAATCCTTGGTACGCACAGGCGGGATGGAGGAAGCCGCAGACCTTCTGAGACAAGCGCAGGCATTCTGGAGCGCTGATCCGTCGAAATGGCGTATACGGTTGATTGATAGCCGCCTGGTGGAGGCACAGATTTTGCGCGCTGCCGATCCCGCAGCCGCTGCCCGGTTGCTGGAGACGGCGCTGGCCGACCATATCGCGCTGCATGGCTCGGCGAACCGGCAGGCAGGCGTCTTCCAGAACAATCTGGGCGTGACCCTGCAGACGATGGGCGATCTGAACGGAGCGCGGCAGGCAATGGAAGCGGCATGGGAAATTTGGCGGACAACCGGCCTCTCCGAAACGCCAGATGCCTTGAACACCGCCAATAATCTTGCCGCTGTCGAAATGCTTCAAGGCCGCGCGGAGGTGGCTGCGCCGCTGTTTGCCGAGGCGCTTCGCCTGCGGCGCAATCTGTTTGGACCCTCTGCGGCCACCGCGGCGCTGCTGAACAATTACGGCAAGGTTCTGCTGCAGCTGGAGCGCCCCGCCGAAGCCCGGCCCCTGCTTGCCGAGGCGGTCGATATGGCCGCGCGATACTCCGGCCCGGGATCATTGCTGCATGTGGCAGCGCTGTCGGGCTTATCTGAAGCTGAGGTCGCCAATGGCGCCAGCGGCGAAGCGCCGGCGGAACAAGCCGTGAGACTGGCGGGCGAAAATCCTGCGGCGCGTGTCATGGCCAACATCGCCCACGGCAGGGCACTGGCGGATGCCGGAAAGCCGGACCAGGCACGGGAGGCGCTCGCACACGCAGAGACCGATCTTCCCGCCCTTGGCCCATCCGGAGCACGCCTGCAACAGGCGGCAGAGGACGTACGTAAGAAATACGGGCTTTGAGGGCTTAACCAGGCGTTTCAGATTCCTGCGGGGGCTCCTGTCCCTCAATGAACATCATCAGCAAGGCCTTCGCCTTCACCCAGTCGCGCCGCACCGTACGGTCGGTAACACCCATCAAGGCGGCGGTCTCGGCTTCCGAATAGCCGGCAAAGAAACGGTAGTGCACGAGTTCCGCCAGGCGAGGCGAAACCCCCGCCAACTGATCGAGCGCCCCACTCAATTCCACCAGCCGCTCGTCGCTCTCCCAATAGACCGGCATATTCTCGTCCAGCGGGTCCAGCCTGCCGCCGCCCCGCTTTGCCGCCAGACGCGCCTTGGCGTGGTTTACCAGAATTTGGCGCATCGCCAGCGCTGCCGTTCGCAGAAAATGCTTTTCATCCGCATATCCCCCCGAACGGCGCAGCTTCAGGAACACCTCATTCACAAGGACCGTGGAGCGGAGCGTTTCGGGCGAGCCTGCCCGGCGGCCGAGCACCGCCGCCGTTCGCTTCAGCTCCGGATAGAGGGCGTCGATCAGACGCTGAACCTCCCCTTCCCCCGGCTGCAAATTCCCCGATTCCGACCCAGATTCTGACACGAACCACCCTTTCGCGATCTGCGCCCCAACGTAGCGGCCCAGGCGCGCAGGGACAACCGGTAACCTGGACAGACTTTCGGACCGGCCACAACTCTTGCAGTGGGCGCCGAGGGGCCCACTGCCTATTACTCCGCTCACTGCTTTTGCCACGCCCCTAAAAGAAAACACCCGGCCTGCTGGCGCGGGCCGGGTGTTTCCGTTCAGAATGAACCGCTGCTTAGAGAACCCGGTCCTTGAGATCTTTCGACGGGCGGAAAGCAACTTTCTTGGACGCCTTGATCTTGATGGTTTCGCCGGTTGCCGGGTTGCGGCCTTTCCGGGCGGGACGCGCGCGAACCTGCAGAATGCCGAGGCCCGAGATACGCAGCTTCTTGCCCTTCTTCAGGTAGCCGCCCATGCGGTCGATGAAGTCGCTGACGACGAGTTCAGCCTGCTTTTTCGGCATCTCATGGGCCTCAGAAAGCTCTGCAGCAATGTGCTTCAGGGTCAGCACTTCAGGCGTAGCGGCCTTCTTCGCAACGGCTTTTTTCGCCGGGGCTGCCTTGGGAGCAGCTTTGGGCGCGGCCTTCGCAGCAGGCTTCTTGACTGCGGCTTCTTTCTTGGCGGGAGCTTTTTTCACCGCGACTTTGGCAGCCGGGGTTTTCTTGGCGGTGGTCGGTTTAACGGCCATTTCTGTTTCCTTCAGTAAGTAGGTCCGGTTGATACAGCAGCAGCCTTAACACGGGGTTTTCGTCTGCTTTAAACTCTTTCAGATAAACTCGATTCGACGTGGATTGATCGCATATCGCCACCGCAAGAACTGCGCAAGTGGCGCAAAACGGCTGGTTTTCGCTTATTCTTGCACAAAATTGCTGCGGAATGGAGCCCCACAAGATTACGATTGGGCGAGACAAACTGCGCCCGCAGGCTACGCAATCTTCGATTCTTAGTCCCTAGACGGACTATAGTTGTCGGGTAAGAACCGCAGGACCAGCCCGTAGGGTAAGACCGCCTGCTACCTATGGAACCATCCTATCTGCGGCGCGTTTGGCACTAATGATGCCAGCTCCCTTCACGCTTCCATGAAAAAGCGCGCCGCCTTCTGGGTTATTGCAGCCTTTTGCGTTCTGGCTGTTCCATTCCTTATACTGATATCCGGCCAACCTGCACCGGGCACTAGCCTGTTATGGGATTTCTCGAAGGGCCTTGGCTTTGGCGCTCTGGCTGTGGTGGGCCTGCAATTTATTCTGACGGCCCGATTTCGGGGCATGGTGCAGCCTTTCGGCATCGATATCGTCTACCTGTTTCATCGCTATATGGCGATGGGCGCACTGGCCCTGATGCTGGCTCATTTCGGCATTCTGTACATCTGGTTCGAGCCGGCGCTGGGAGATCTTAATCCGCTCACGGCCCGCTGGGAGCTTACCATCGGCCGCGTTGCGCTGGTCGCGTTTGCGCTGCTGGTGATTACCTCGGAGTTCCGCAAGCGGCTGAACGTAGAATATGGCTGGTGGCGCACAATGCACGTGGCGCTGGCGATCATTGCCTTTGCTGCCGCCATCGCGCATGTGCTCGGCGTTGGGCATTTCACAGCGGCGGCGGACAAGCGCGCAATGATCTTTGGCGCAAGTGCGGGCTGGCTTCTGTTGCTTGTCTGGGTGCGCGTGATCCGGCCCTGGCGTCAGACGCGGAACCCCTGGCAGGTCGTCAAGAACATTCCCGAACGCGGAGGCGTTCACACGCTGGTTCTGGAGCCGCGCGGCAAGGTGCTCAAAGGCTGGATGCCGGGGCAGTTTGCATGGCTGACCATTGGCAATTCCCCCTTCGGCCTGCGCGAACACCCTTTCACGATTTCCAATGCACCTGAAGACGGCCCAGCCGTGTCTCTTTCCATAAAGCCGCTGGGGGATTTTACCGGCGAGGTCATCAAGGCAGAGCCGGGAACGCCGGCATGGATTGATGGTCCATACGGAGCATTTTCCATAGACATGGAGGCGGCGACCAGCGGCTTTGTGATGATCGCCGGGGGCATCGGCATTACGCCCATGATTGCCAATCTGAGGTCCATGAGGGCACGCGGTGACACGCGCCAAGTAATCCTGTTTTACGCCAACAAGGAATGGAGCGAGGTGACCCTACGGGAAGAATTGGAGGCTCTGGCCCGCGATATGGATTTGAAGGTGGTCCATGTGCTGGAAAAACCGCCGGAGGACTGGGACGGAGAAAGCGGGTTCCTGGACCAAGAAATTCTCGAGCGCCACCTGACGGAAGAAACGCGCGCCTGGTCTCATATGTTGTGTGGCCCGCCGCCCATGACGGACGCCGCCCGCGCAGCGCTGCTGGCAATGGGTGTACCGCTCTGGCGCATCGACTCTGAAATCTTCGACCTGGTGTGAATCATGCGCCCTATCCTCGCCACCCTGATCGCCGCCCTCCTCCTTGTCTGGACCGTCCTTCTGGCGCTGCTGTTTGCCTTTGCAGTCAACCGATGACGCACGCAAAGAAAAAGGCTGGCCGGAGATGTTCCGGCCAGCCCTCCCCCCTCTTTTTCGAGAATAGATCAGATATCGCGGGTGCGGATCTCGACGTCCGTATACACACGGGAATCTGGGCGGCCAGCATCTTCGACGACCCGGAAATCACCGGCGCAATCCTTTTTGCTGACCGTGACACGCAGATACCCGCGCTGTTTGCCATTCAGATGCGACACATGAGGGTTCGCCTCGCGCGTCACTTCCATATCACGTGCCCAGGGGCAGCCTGAGGAGATGGAGCTGCCTACAAGCTCGTGGCCGATGCGCTTCGAGCGGGTGTCAAAAGGCGTCTGATAGAGCGTTGACGCCATGGCGGTGTGCCAGTCGCCCGTGAGGAAGACCGGGTTCTTCACACCGGTGGCCAGCATATCCGCCAGGCGCTGACGGGCGAGCGGATAGCCATCCCAGCTGTCAAGATTGGTGACAGGCGCTTCAGGCGGCGCGTTGTAGCGATAGGGCGTGAACCACACCTGCGTGGCAATCAGGTTGAACGCGGCGCCGGAACGCTTCAGTTCCGTGTGCAGCCATTCTTCCTGCGCCTTGCCCATCATGGTCTGGGCGGGATCGTTGGCTTCTTCACAATAGGCCTTGCGGCCATCGCCGCAGGGCTGGTCGGTGCGGAACTGGCGCGTGTCCAGCAGATGAACCTGCGCCGGACCGAGGCGGAAAGCGCCATGCATCAAGAGGCCGGACTCGGTGCCCTTGACCCAGGGCGGCGTCTCGATCGGCATATGCTCATAATAGGCTTGGAATGCGGCGAGCTTGCGAACGCGGAACTCTAGATCGGTCTGCTTTTCGGGATCCTGAGGGATCGCGCCAGCCCAGTTGTTGTCGATCTCGTGGTCGTCCATAGCGACGATCCAGGGCGCAATCGCATGCGCGGCCTGTAGATGGGGATCCGTTTTGTAGAGGGCGTAGCGGTTGCGGTAATCCCAGAGCGTGACGATTTCCGGGCCATTGTGGAGACGCACGGTTTCGAACAGGCGCCGTTCGCCGGCGCCAACGTCCCGCATATAGGAGCCGAGCGTGCCGACGCCGCCCTCATAGATATAGTCGCCTGTGTGAATGACGAGATCAGGCATCCATTCGGCCAGATCGCGATAGGCAGCGTAATAGCCGGCCTCATAGTGCTGGCAGTAGGCCAGCGCGATGCGGGCCTTGTCGTCATTGGGGCTTGTCGTCCGTGTCCGGCCTATGACGGTATCTTCATCATTGTAGCTGAACTGGTACCAGTATTCCCGGCCAGGTTCGAGGCCTTCGCATTTATAGTGGACCGAATGTGCCTTCGCATCAGATGTGGCCACCATCTCGTCACGGATGACATCGCGCATGGCAGGGTCGCGGGCGACGCGCACGCGGACTTCGACACGACCGGGAGGCATGCCGCCGCCTCTCAACGGATCGGGCGCAAGCCGTGTCCAGAGGATGACACTCTCCGGGCGCGGGGCGCCCGAGGCAATACCAAGCGTGAAGTAGGCAGCTGAATTGTCAGCGAAGCTGCGTTGGGACGCCATGGCGACGGCAGCAGCACCAGTAAGCGCAATAAACGACCTGCGGGAAAACATGCGTGATTTCTCCTGAATGGAAGGCGGGCGAGCAGAGGACCGGCCAGCAGCCCGGGGAAAGCCACTGGCCGGTAGCAGCGGATGGCGGCGCGACATGATCGCCGCCATCACGCAGATCAGAAGCGGTACTCGTACTGGATCCAGGCAGAACGCGGTTTGCCGTTCCAGCCATACTGGCGGTAGTAAGCGCTGTCATTGACACCGACCTCACCGCGGACCACAGCGCGATCGAGCGTCAGGCTCGCGCCGCCCGAATAGCGCTCATAGTAACCCTCATCGAGGAGGTTCACGCCGCGGATGAGAATGCGGTGCTCGTGGTCCTTGCCGAAGAAGTACTGGATGGACCCGTTGAGGACGAAATAGTTGCCGAAGTTGACGTCATCGACCACACGGTTGCCATTGGCGTCGACGAGGCGGGCTGCGGTTGTCGGCGCATAGGCCCATTCCGGCCCCTGAAGGCGCGGGTTAAGCGCGAAGACCCACTGATCGGTGGGCTTGTACGTCAATAGGGCAGATAGGGTCCATTCCGGGCGTTCGCCGGACTGGCGTTTCTCCTGAGACCCTGCCGCACCAGGGGTTACGAAGCCCAGGTTTGCCGTGGTCCCATCCAGACGGGCCGGGAGACCAAATACCGGGTTGGTCTCAAGGGAGTCCATCATGGTGTAGGACACGTCGCCGGAGAACGGGCCGTAGTCGAAGGCGAGATCGACTGTGAAGCCTTCGATTTCCTGGATATCCAGGGTGTTGACAGCTACGATTTCCGATCCGTCGAGGCCAAGACCCGCCGCCGTGGCGCAGAAGGCGTCAGGGGGCACGATGCTGGCCCGGTTCCGGTTGATGATGTCGAGGCCGAAGGGATTGCCCTCATATTGCGTGCAAACCGACTCAACCGATCGCGTACCGAACTGGTTTTTGATGTCGGTCTTGAAGTATCCCATCTCGATATTGAAAGTGCCGCCACGGAACGAGCCATCCATACCGATACCGGCATTCAACGCCTCAACCGATTGCGGCTGAAGGCCAGGATTGACGTTCTGGTTGGCACCATAGGCGCCGATTTCGTCGATCTTGGGCGCCGAGTAGGATGTACCACCGCTAGCGCGGGCATAGAGGCCAGCCGGAAGGTTTTGACGAAGACCGATCTTGTAGATCATCTCATCATCAAATCCATCATTGAAATCCTGACGGACGGCGAAGGAGCCATTGAGGCCTTCCAGAACCGGCAGGCTGAGACGCAGGTCACCATAGACACCCGTCGACGTGACCTTCACGTCCTTGACCCCGAAAGAGGCGTCGGACGCATCTTCATAGGCGGTATACTGAACACCGCCAACAACTTCGACGAGATCGTTCAGGCGGTATGTGCCGCGGGCATTGATCCCATAGTCAATGTAACCGGAGCGGCGGTTATCCGTCGATCCCCAGCCCTTGACCGGTGTGTTGTCACCGAAGGAGGTGGTCGTCTCGATCACGTATCCGATAGGCGCGCCAATCGGGAACGGGTTCTGAATGGTGCCATAGGGTTGGCCGAAATAGGGGCTGCTCGGATTCTGGTTCACCATCCAGCCATTTTGCGCGCTCGTGGCTGCGCCGCTTGTCGTTCCGTAGGGATTTGTCACGCAGCCAGCCGGGAGGTTCGGGACTGTGGCAGCAAAGGCTTCGTATTGTGCTGCCGTTGCGAAGCCTGTGATCCCTTGGGACGACGCAATCGCGCGCACGTCTGCCGGCAGATCCTGCAGGCGAGGCGTGCGGCAGACGCGAGCCAGCAACTCATGGTTTTTCAGCTGCGGCTTCTGCCAGTGAGAGTCGACCTCAATCCGGAGATTGTCCGAAAACGACTTCTTGTAGTTCGCCGTATAGATCGGGAACTCGGTGAAGTTGGGCGTGTAAATTGTCGAGTTCGGGAAGGAGTCATGGAAGTCGATGGTGGAGAAACTTGCGCCCAGGCGCAGTTCAGAGGTCGCATCAATCTGCCAAAGATACTTCGCGCCGATGCTGTTGAAATCATACGGGTAGGGCTGGAAGCCACCGAGGGCGAGGACGTTATCACCATAGGCGGAAACATCGAAAAGCTCGTGCGCATCAGAATGATACGACCGACCATACACCAGGAAACTGTGCTTGCCTTCGGAGTCTACCGGCATCGACACATTGCCGTAGATTTCGCGGGTCTTGAATGACCCAGCATAGACGCCGATCTGGCCTTTTTTGGTGCCGTCAGGCTCTTTAGTCTTTACACTGACAACACCGAGACCGCCGTTTGAGCCGAAATACAACGACTGACCGCCGCGATAGACCTCAACGCTGTCGATCATACGCGGATCGATAGCGGTAGCTGGCCACAGATCTTCTGACGGGCTGGACCGGTCGAAATACGGAACGCCATCTACCAGAAGCAGCGTATCACGGTCCGTACCGCCGTCGATGCGGATGGTGAACTCGCCTTCATCAGGCGAATAGCCAATGTTTGCGCCGCGGATCAGACCCGCAGCCGCTTCCCCAAAGTTCGTGAAGCCGCCCGTTTCAATCTTCTGGGCATCGATCAGCTGAACCTGGTTGCCGAACTGTACGAGGTCAATCGCCATCGGCGTTGCCTGGTCCACGCGGCGGCCCTCGACCAGCACTGTGCTGAGGCGGGCCTCATCTTCTTCCGCAGCTTCGGACTGCGCCATCACAGGCGCCGCGAAGCTGGCCGAGACCAACGCGGCCCCAACACTCAACAACAGTCTCTTTCTCAGATCGTATCTCACCGTCACCCCTCCGAGGTTCAGATTGCGCCGGTCTGGCCGGGCAACCGCAATAGCTTTGCGCGCAATCAGTTCTGCGCAGGGCTCGGGTAGCCGGTGAATGTGACGCGTCGGTGAAGTTTGTGTAATTCAAATATAAAATTTGCTCATCTCAAATTTTCTATCTTTTGAATTATTTTCACTTCGTCTAAGCCGCCGCTATGAAGAATGTTATTCCCCTTGAAGAGCTGCGCAGCCGGGACCCCAAATCACTCATAAAGTCCGCTGACGGATTTCTTCTGGATTGGGATGGGTGCTGCGCAATTGACAATGTTCTCGTTCCTGAAGCCGCAGTATTTCTGCGCGCCCATCAGAATCGGCTGGCAATTGTGTCGAACAATTCCACCCACACCCCGGACGAAATGCGCGCCATTCTGGACAAATCCGGCATTGAACTGCCTCCGGAACGCATACTGCTGGCCGGCATGTTTGCCATAAAGCGGGCGCGGGATCTGGGGCTCAATCGGGCCATGATCATCGGAAGTCCCGCCATGAAAGCCCTAGCCCAACGCTCCGGCATTGAAGTTGTGCGGGAAGAAGCTCAGGTTGTTATTCTGATGCGGGATACACGGGTGACCTATGCTGCGCTGGAACGCGCGGCAAACTGCCTGGCCGGCGGCGCAAAACTCGTCGTCGCCAATCCGGACGGCTCGCACCGCGGGGCCAATGCACGTATCCGGCTTGAGACCGGCGCTTTTCACGCCGCCCTTGAAGCGGCGGTCGATCTGTCTCAGGCCGAGACCGAGATTATTGGCAAACCGAGCGAGGGCTTTTTCCGTGAAGCGTGCCGGATCATCGGCACTTCCCCTCACCGCACCGTGATGCTGGGGGATAACCCGGATACCGACATTAAAGGGGCAGTCCAGATAGGGATGCCCTGCCTTCTGGTTGCGCCGACCCCGCAGGAATTCTTCGCGAGGCTGATCTGACTCCCTCAGAAGCGCTTGATCGAAAGGACGTCGAAAGTTTCTCGAAGCGTTTCGGTAGCATGGTCGTAATCCGCCATGGCGAGGGCCGCAATCAGCGTATCGATGACGCAAAGCTGGGCGATCCGGCTGGTCATGGCTTCCGTACGGAAGCGGGTTTCCTTCGACATCGTGTAGAGTTTGATGTCGGCATAAGCCTGGATGGGAGAGTTGGCGAAATTCGTGATGACAATGGTTTTGGCGCCGGCCTCATGCGCCAGGCGGGTAGCGGAAAGAGTTTCATGCGTTGCGCCTGAATGCGAGATGGTCAGCACCGCGACATTCGGGCCCGTACGTGAAGCGCTGATGGCCTGGATATGGCTGTCCACCACGACGCGCGCATCGATGCCGATCCGCAGCATACGGTATTGTGCGTCTTCCGCTATGGGCGCGGAGGATCCGATTCCATAGATCTCGATCCGGTCGGCCGCCCGGATAGCCTGCACAGCCTGATCAATCGCGTCAGCGTCCACAACCGACAGCGTATCGCGCAGCGCCTGAATGCCGGCATGGAACATTTTACGGCATATGGTTCCCGTATCGTCTCCTCGCTGGAGATCCTCCTGTATGAACTGCACGGGCTGAACGGTGTCCTGCGCCAGGCTGAGCTTCAGTTGCTGAAATCCGGTCAGACCAAGCTGGCGGCAGAAATTGACAACACTGCCATCACTTGCCCCCGTCTCAGCGGCAAGTTCGGTCACCGACATGCCAACAACGCGGCGCGGGTTGTTGAGTACGAACTCGGCAATGGAACTCGTGCTGGGCCCCAGGGACGCCTGCCGGATACGGATGCGGCTCAGGACATTGCTGACAACTGCCGTATCCTTCTTCACGCCTGGGGTGCTTTTGGACTGCGTCTCTTTTTTCTTCATTGCCTGCTCCCTGAACACCTGCGGGTGTTGTGCCGGGCGCCCGCTGCCCGAAGAGACCCATCTGCCGCACTTTGCGGGAAAATAAAATCTAGCACAGGCAGAATTGAATAAAATTCACAAACAACCCTGAAATTTTCCCTTCACGTCACATTAGTGTTGCGGCGAGCCGCTAGCCTGCGGGCGGACGTAAAAAGGGGTTAGCCATGCGCATCATTGCGGCTTTGCTATTCATCTGGATGTTGGGGACGCTCCCCGCGCTGGCCCAAGCGAGGGACGGCAGCGTCCGCCAACCTCTGGAGGTCATCCTGATCCCGGCGGATGGCGGCACGGAAGACGGCACCCGGGCGGATTTCCTGCCCTTGTTCAATGCGCTGACCAAGACAAGCGGCCTGCACTTCCGTGTGCGCGTTGGCCAGAGCTATGCGGCGGCCATCGAAGCAGTGTGCACGGGACTTGCGGACGTCGCCTGGCTTGGCCCGACATCCTATCGCGAGGCCCGTGATCGCGGATGCGCCGAGTTGCTGGCCGTGGAATCCACCAATGGCAGCGCGACCTATTTTGCGGGAATTTTTGCGCTGAAAGACAGCGGCATTTCCAGCGCGCAGGATCTGCGCGGGCGGTCTGTGGCGTTCGGCCCACCGCAATCGGCAAGCAGCTTTGTTTTTCCCATCGGCATACTTCTGGACGCAGGCATTGATCCGCGGAAGGATCTCTCTCAGGTGCGCATCGGGGATAGCCACACCAGCGGACTTGTTGCCCTGGACAACGGCCTGGTGGACGGCGCCGCTGCGTCGTTCGTATCGTTCGAACGCGCAGCAAATTCGGGCGCGATTGATGCATCCCGCTTTCGGATCGTGGGACGCTCGGCCCCTATTCCCAACCCTCCGATGGTGTCGGCCCAAGCGCTGCCGCCAGCCGTAAAGTCCAGACTGCGCGCCGCCCTTGGCGCTCTGCATGAACAACCCGGCATATCTGCCGATGATATTCGCGGATATGGCGGAAAGCGGGTCGACCGGTACGATATTACGATCACGGACGATGACTTTGAAACCGCCTTTCGCCCCGTAGCAGGTGTGGATAGCGCGTTTACGGCCGCCTTGGTGCGGCGCGCGGGCACTTACCGGTGACGGACGCGCGAAACACCGGCCCCAGCCTGAGCCCGGCCATACTTAGTCTTTCGGGCGTAAGCGCAGCCTATAACGGCATAATTGCGCTTCAGGGGATTGATCTGGACCTCCGTGCGGGTGAGTTCTGCGTCATTCTTGGCCCGTCAGGCTCGGGGAAATCGACCTTGTTGCGGGTAATTTCCGGGTTGGTGCCCGCCTCTTCCGGGCAGATCACATTGCAGGGCATCCAGCTTACCTCGGTCACACGCCGGCAGATTCAGCGTAAACTGGGAATGGTGCATCAGGACCATGGGCTGATCGACCGGTTAAGCGCCGTCCAGAATGTCATGGCCGGCCTGGCAGGCGAACTGCCGCTCTGGCGGCTGATGCTGCGTCTCTATCCCCCGGCTGTGAAAGCCGAAGCATGCCGCCTTCTGGCCGAAGTGGGGCTTGACGAGAGCCATGTAAACCGCCGGGCGCGGGAGCTTTCCGGCGGCCAGCGGCAGCGTGTGGGCATTGCGAGGGCATTGATGGGAAGGCCCGCCATCATCCTGGCGGATGAACCCGTCGCAAGTCTCGATCCGGCAACTTCACGCGACATCATCGCCCTTTTACGGCGAACGGCGAAGGAACGCGGCGCCGCGGTGCTCTGCTCGCTGCACCAGACGGACCTGGCACGTGAATTTGCAGACCGGATTTTGGTTATCAAAGCCGGGCACAAAGAGTTTGACGGCGCTCCGCACGCACTTTCCGACAGCCCCCACACACCCGAACCGATCCTTAAACGGAGCGTTACAGCATGACGCGGAATGCTGCCGGCGATCTTCGCCCGCCTGAGGCGTGGCGGTTAAAGCCGGTCTACGGCAGCCGGACACTGCTGGCCGTTCTGGCCTGCTTTGCGTTTCTTGTATGGTCGGCGCCGCGCGTGGAACTGAACGTCTTTGTACGCAATGTGCAGGAGTTTGCAGCCAATATCGGCACGGGGTCTGACAGCTCCCAGATCGGGCGCGGGCTCGCCTCGATCGAAGACAAGATGTTCCCGCTGGTGATGGACGAGCGAACGCCTCTGGAAGCGGGTAGTGAAACGCGCGCCTGGCCCTCGCGCATTGAAGAGGTGACGCGGCACGAAACGGCGCTGAACCCTGAAACCCTCGAGATCGAGACGCGCGAGATTACAGAGCGATATCTGGTGCAGCCATTTGGTTATCTGCTCTATGTCTGCGGAAAGATGCTCCAATCAATAGAGATGGCAATCTGGGCGAGTCTTTTCGCGATGCTGGCCAGCCTCTGCCTGATGCCGCTCGCCGCACGGAACTTTACACCGCACCACATAGTCCGCACGGCTGCACGCTCCCTTGTTTCGCTTTTGCGGACCATACCGGAACTCGTGAGCGCGCTGTTTCTGGTGCTTCTGTTCGGCTTCGGCCCTGTTGCGGGCATTCTTGCCCTCACGCTTCACAGCATCGGATTTCTGGGAAAGTTCTATGCAGACGACGTGGAGACCGCAGATGTACGCCCACAGGAAGCGCTGGCCGCACTCGGCGCAAGCCGTCTGACGGTACTCCGCCTGGCAGTCCTGCCAAACGTCGTTCCCTCATTCGTGGCGCTTACGCTTTATGTGGTGGACCGGAATATCCGTATGGCGACAGTTATTGGAATCGTGGGAGCGGGCGGCGTCGGACAGGAGCTGAAGGGGAGGTTTGACATGCTGCAATATGGGCATGTGGGAACCATCCTTCTGGTCATATTCGCCACCGTGCTCGCCCTGGATGCGTTCGCCAGCCAGGTGCGCCGGCGCCTGATCTGATCAGTCCGTATTGTCTGCTGGCCTGTATGTTTGATCGCGCCGGTACTGCTTCAGCCAGTTCTTTGGCGGCAGAGGCATTTCCTGGCTGTCCACGGGCCGGGCGGGTGTAAAACTCCGGGCCGGCGCCGGACTACGCATCTGCTCTATCCAGAACACGCCATCCAGCGCGCCGCTATTGCCGCGTGTCGACACAAAGTCCAGATCCCCATCTCCATCCATATCGACGGCTATCCATGCGTCATACATGCCGCGCACCCGGCGGGAGATGTCATGCCGTGTCCAGGCGCCCTCCTCCGCCCCCGGATTCTGGAACCAGGCCATCCGTCCAAGCGTATCCGAGGGTGTCGCCTCAGGATCATCCATCAGCCGGGGAGCGCCGGAGAATGTACCCGCCAGAATGTTCAGCCCCGAATATCCGCCCGTGATCACATCCAGGTATCCATCGCCGTCAATGTCCGCCAGGTTGAGACCGGCTATCCAGTCCGGCATCACGTCGCCGATACGGCGCATGATCCAGGGCTGGCCGAGGGACTCAGGTTGTTTCAGCCACGCCAAGCCCATGTGCACCGGTGTGTCTGGCGCCGTCTCAAGGACATTCACGACCAGATCCAGCCGGCCATCACCGTCAAGGTCGGCCCAGTCGGACTGAAAGGCATTGGCACGCGCCTCCCACCCGCTCGGAACGCCAAATGCAGCTCTGATATTAATTCTGTGCACGGTCATATCAAGGGTGCCATCGGCACGCACCGACCGGTTCTCCAGGATGAATATTTCCTGCCTGTTCCGGGCTGCAGCGAGCACATCCAGATCGCCGTCCCCATCGACATCTACAGGCTGGGCGGTGTTGGCGATTTCATCGCTGAGGAGAACCTGCTCGCGCCAGGAGCTCTGATCCAGAGGCGGCCCATCCAGCAGGAACAATGAGGTAGTGCTTTTGATGCGCTCCTGGTCTTCAGGAGCGATTATATTCGTGCCACCCTTGTTTGCTGCGGTAACGTCAAGCTGGCCATCTCCGTTCAGGTCAGCCAGGAACACGCGCAGCCAGGAGCCTCGTCCCGTGGTCACCTCCGGGATGATTGACGACCAGGCCAATGAGCGCGCCTGCGGCCCGGGATTTTCGAAATAGATGAGGTGGCCTTCTTCGCACGCCGCCATGATGTCGGGCCAGCCATCCCCGTTCAGATCGCCGATTGCGACATCCTCCACGGCGGCGACCATGGCGCCTTCGCCCAGCGTTACCAGATGCCAGTCCTGCGGACCCGTGCCAGCAAAAGCGATGCGGATATGTCCGGAATCCTCATGCACCGACACGATGTCTGCCTTTCCGTCACGATCCAGGTCAGCCATCGCAACCCCGTCGCCGCCGCGAATGGCCACACCGCCATTCACATCTTCCGCATCAATCAGATGTTCGCGCCAGCTGATGAAATGGCCATCGGGCGACCGGGCCTGCGTCATCATTTCGGCGACGTTTGGGGGTGGCCTCGGCGTCTCGGTATCGCCCAGCAACAGGCTCAGAAACTCTGTGTCCTTCCAGTCTGATCCCCGCCCGGCCCGGAGCGCTTCAAAGTCAAGGTCCGCCTGCCGCACGACCACCAGGCCGCGCGAGGGGATGAGATAAAGACGCTGTCCGCCCGCCCCCGAAGCGAGGACAAGATCAGGCGGAAACCGGTCAAGGTTCTGGCGGAGGTCAGACCCACGCGTTACCGGATCAGGAGATGACGACGGACGGGCCAACCACCAGGTCAAGCCATAGGCCGGGTTCGTTTCGCTTCCCTCGAACATTTCGGCGAAAGCATCCGGGGCAACGAGCAGCGTCCCATCCGGGCTATAGCCGCCGCGAAGAACGAACTCACCGAACACGGACCATTCACGCGCGGACATCAGCGCGCCTTGGGGCATCAGTGGATATCCATCTGTGCCTTGCCGCCAGCGATAGCCGGTTATGCCCAGGGGGCCAAGAATACGCCGGTCAAAATAGGCAAGCGGATCTGCGTCCAGCCCCGCGGCCAGAAGCTTGCGGCGCATGATCTCGCCGAAAAGCTGCATGGGCACAGGGCCATACTGGAACCGCTCCCCGGGCGCCGCGTTGAAGCCAACGTCGACCGCGCCGGCATACCCTGGCGGATTTCCGATCTCGCTGGGCTGGCCCTCCACCATCCAGAGGATTTGCCGCAGCGTGACGCGAGATTTAACCGGGTCATCGGCCCATTCCGGCAATGTGTCTGCGGCGAATTCATCCAGGGACAACAAACCGTCCTGAACCGCGGCTGCCGCGAGGACGCCCACAAAACTCTTCGTTCCGGACCAGAGCTCATATGGCGTTTCAGTGCTCGCCCCTCCCGTGCTGCAGACGACATCTCCGTTTTGCAGCACAAGGACGGAAAGGCCGCGATGGGCTTGCGAATAGGCGATGGCCTGAGAGCAGCCCGGAAGGGTTTCCGGAAGCGGGTTACCCTTGAGACCGGCCGGGGTGGTCGTGCAGGCTGCCAGCAGTAGGGCGGCGGATGCCAGACAGGAGATGAATTTCATCGGCCAGTTTCCTTTTGCTCACGGAAGGTAAGCCTGTAAGACTCCGAAATCAGCCCTGAGCTTTTGTTTGTCGATCTTGCCTGTGGCAGCCAGTGGCATTGAGGACAGGCGGATCACGGTATCAGGAATCCACCAGCTTGCCACTTTTCCTTCGAGCGGCGCCAGAAGAGTATCATCATCTATCTCCTTGTCGTTGCGGAGTTCGACGATCAGATGCGGACGCTCGCCCCATTTGGGATGCGGCTGGCCAATCACAGCGGCGAGCGACACTTCCGGCAATGCGCTGATGATTGCTTCTATTTCAGCCGGGTTTATCCACTCCCCGCCAGATTTTATGAGATCCTTGGCGCGCCCGGTGATGATAAGATGTCCGTCTTCGTCGATCCGTGCCAGATCGCCGGTTGGGAACCATCCATCATCACCAGCAGCAGACTGATCCTGCCCAAGATACCGCTCGACCACGGATGGACCACGCACTTTGAGATGTCCCTCGGCGCCGCGTTGCCGTGGTAGGGGTTTTCCGCTGGCATCGGTAATGAGGAGATCCATGCCGATGGCAGGGCGGCCAGAGAACTCGTGGGAGCGCATAGGCGCATCTGGCGGCATGATCACGCCGAGCGGAGAAAGCTCCGTCATCCCCCAACTTGTCTGCACGATGATGCCAAGTCCTTCCTCCAGCCGCTGCATCAGCGCGGGCGGCATCGGCGCGCCGCCCACAATGATACGCTTCAGGGAGGGCAGCCGTAGACCTGTTTCATCCAGATAATCGATCAACCCCAGCCAGACGGTGGGCACGCCGACAGCGATGGTTACGTTCTCTTCGCTGATAAGCCGGGCCAGGCTGGCACCATCACTGCGCCGCCCCGGCAGGACGAGCTTGGCGCCCACCGCAGGGGCCGCAAAAGGAAGCCCCCAGGCATTGGCATGAAACATCGGAACCACGGCCAGCACGGCATCTTGCGCCGTAATCGCCATGACATCGGCCTGCAGGACACGGAGCGTATGGAGATAGCTGGAACGATGGGTGTAGGCGACGCCTTTGGGCGCGCCAGTTGTGCCGGAGGTAAAGCAGAGGCCCGAGAGCGCCGTTTCGGGAAATCCCCCCCAGACCACCGACGCGTTCGCTCCTTCGGCCAGCAGCGTCTCCAATGACGCGACCGTCGAAAGGCCTGCTTCCGGGCTTTCCTCCGCCTCAGGCGTATTGATGACCAGTATCTGCCTGATCCCAGGCACCTGCTCGGCCACCTGGCGAGCCAAGGGCACAAGATCACCGTCCACGATCAGTATCTGCGCTTCAGACTGGGTCACCATCGCGGCAAGATGTTCGGCCGTCAGACGTGGGTTCAGCGTGTGGCATACTGCCCCCATTCCCATGATACCGTACCATGCCTCGACATGCGCGCGAGTGTTCCAGGCAAGCGTCGCCACACGATCTGCAGGCTTCACGCCCAAGCGAGACAAGAGGCCCGAAACTGCCCGGCACCGAGATTCCAGCGCCGCATAGCCTGCCCTGTCACTCGCCGCGCCCAGCACATCCCCAGCCGTGACAAGCTCCGCATCCGGATGCCATTTGGCGGCATGGCTGAGGAATTTATCGAGGGTCAGGTCATAGGCCTGCATACTGTCTACATTCATGGGCAGTCATTTCCTGAGGGCGGGATGACAGGTGCCTTCACGCCGATATTCCAACTCCAGAGCTGCAATCCCTCCGCGCGCTGCCGACACATGACTGTCTCATGCAGATCGAACATGCCGGGATCGAGATCGCTGGCCGGCCGGGGCGTTCCGGCAAAGCTCATATACGCTTTGCCAGGCGCAAAGGGGCGCCATTCCGGAGCGCCAGTCACCGCAGGCCGGCCATCCCGCGCGAATGAAACCCAATAGCCGAGCATGCCATCGGAAAGCGCCTGCTCTTCTGCAGTTTCTGGTATTTCGGGCCAGAAACGCGGCGTCTTCCGGAGATTTCCAAACGCATAGGGGATCTCGGCGGCATGGAACCCCTTCAGATCCAGCGCCGAGGCGGCCGGATAGTCATGATCGAAATGATAGAGATAGGCCGCTTCGCCAAGCGCGGCCTGATCCCGCACCAACCGCGTTGCCGTCCAGCCGTAGAGCGCATCGCGCGGCGCGGCGAGAGCTGCCTCTACAAGATCAGAGGACGGATAAAGCCGAAGATACTCATCGGCCAAATCCCCATACCGTTCTCGGATGGACTCTTCATACGCCTCTCCGCTTTCCGGCACGGGCAACATCAGGAACCGCATGGACCGGATTTCCCCGCTGTTGAACCCGGCAAGAATAGGCACGCCAGCCTGCTCGCCAGCATCAAATGTGTCGACGAGTTGCCGTTTCAGGATTCTGCCATCAACTGTGCCCCAGGGCGCATACCCTGCTGTCGCCGCGGCAGCCGTCAGAGTTTCACCGTCCAGTGCGCGTAGACCGGCAAGATCGTTTGCGCCAGTCGCCTGGGCAATGTAGCTGCCCACATCCTCCGCAGCGAAATGACCATATCGCGCCGTCTTCAATTCAGGCGTCGGAATGAGATAGGCGCTTTGGACAATCGCCTTGTGAAAAAGCCCCCGGGCATCCGGCGCCGCCATGAGATACATTACGCTCAGCGCCCCGGCAGACTCGCCGGCAACCGTGACGTTGGCGGGATCCCCACCAAAGGCTGCAATATTGCGCTGGACCCAACGCAGCGCCTCGATCTGATCCAGCAGGCCGTAATTGCCGGACACACCCTCAGGCGATTCGGCGCTGAGTTCCGGGTGGGCGAGATAGCCCAGCACGCCCAGCCGGTAGTTGATCGACACCAGTACCACGCCAGCCTCAGCCAGGGCTGTTCCGTCATAGAGGGGTTCACCCGAGTAACCCGCGGTGAGAGAGCCGCCGTGTATCCACACCATCACAGGCGCAGATGCGGCGTCTGCCGGCGCCCAGATGTTGAGTGTCAGGCAGTCTTCGCTCACCGTTTCGGGCGGATTGGCATAAATGCTGCCTTCTCTGGGGCGCGGCTGGATGCAGGCCGGACCGAAGTCAGAGGCGGCAAATACCGTCTCGAAGGGGGCAGTTGGAACAGGCGGTTTCCAGCGGTGCTCCCCGACAGGCGCCTCCGCATACGGAATACCCTTGTAGACCGTGACATCTCCCGTCGTGGTTCCCGCTATCATGCCAGCCGGAGCGCTGATGACAGGAACAGCGCCGCCGGCCTGCGTTGCACACGAAGTAGCCAGAAGCACGGCCGTGAGGCCTGCAAGAATAGAATTCATGCGTTTCATGGCTTTGTCCTCTGCGCTTCTTCCTTCCGGATTGCGTGGGCCAGCCAAAGAAACAGGAGGACCGCCAGACCGTAAAACGGTGTCAGTGTGTAGAATGCAAGTTGGAGCGAGTTTTCCGGGTTTGCCACTCTGAACATGTCACTCGCCATGCCGAGATAGGTCGGCCCAAGACCGAGGCCGATAAGGTTCATGATCAACAGCAGCAGAGCGCCGGCCAGCACGCGTTGATCCGGGCGAACCTCTTCCTGCACCAGGGTGACGGCTGGCGAGAGATAGAAATAGTTGAAGAAAGTCGGCCCGATCAGGAACAGCAGCGCAAGGGGCCATCCGGGCGCCCAGACAAAACCGAGGAAAAAGGGAATGGCCGCCGCCAGGCCGATAGCCGGCACCAGCGCATAGGCAACTTTTGACTTTTGGCCAAACCGGTCGACCAGCCAGCCAGATACATACATGCCGGCAGCAACCCCGACCCCGAGAAGGATCGAATAATACAGCGCCAGTTCCTGTAGCGTCATACCCTTCTCGCGCATCAGGAACAGCGTCGTGAAGTTCAGCGTGGCATAGGTGACAAACTGGATAGCGCCGCTGGCCAGCGCCGTGAGGATCAAAACCGGCCGTGCAAAGAACATCCGTATCGTGCTCCAGAAGCCGGATCCTGCCGAAGGTATTTTGCCTGCGGATGCCTCAACGGCCGGTGCTGATGGCGGGGCATCAAGCCTTCCCTTTTCAGGCTCAGGCACGAAGAAATACACAAACAGCGCGGTGGTTATTCCAACCACGCCGAGCGAGATGAACGCGATGCGCCAGTCAAATGCCGCCGCCATGGAGGCACCGAACGCCACACCGAGCGCCATGCCGATGGGAGGGCCGAAATTGAACAGGGCCAGCGCTGTTCCGCGCCGCCCCGGAGGGAAATAGTCCGAGATGATGGCGTAGGATGGCGGCACACCACCCGCCTCTCCAACGCCGACCGCCAGCCGGCCCACCACCAGCTGCGGATAGCTGCGCGCGAGGCCACAGAAAAGCGTCGCTGCGCTCCAGATGGCACAGGCAAACGACAGCACTTTCACACGGTTCGTGCGGTCTGCAATCCAGGCGACGGGAATGCCCAGGATGCAATAGACCAGCGCAAAATAGAGGCCGGTGATCCGGCCAAGCTGACCATCTGTAATGCCGAGTTCATCCTGAATGGGCTTGGCGAGGATGGAAATGATCTGCCGGTCCAGAAAGTTCAGTACATAGACAAAACACAGAACCACGAGAACGAACCAGGCCTTCCCATCCGGCCGCGCATAGGGCGCGGCCGGCGGGACAGCGGTTCCGGGCGGGGAGGCGGCCTGTACCGCGCTGTCTGGGCCGGACATCGGCTCAGAACTCATAGCTCAGGCGGACACCGACCGTCCGAGGACGGAGCCTTGCATAACGCCCGTCAAGGAAAGCTTCCGGGTGGACATAGGTAATAGAGCTGTCGTCCAGAACGTTCTCGACATAGGCAACAGCCTTCCACTGGTCGCGCGACATCCCGGCCTGAAGATTCACAACCGTGTACGCATCCGTATAATCGAAGGTTGGAGCGACGAGGTTCGGGTTACCCGGTACGTTGGGGAACATCCCCGGGAAATCGCCGACATAGGCCGCAGTTGCCGCGGCGAACGCATCGGTCTCGCCCCCCATCCTCCAGTCGTAGCGGACCGTGGCCGAACCCTGAAAAGTCGGGAAGGAAAGCGAGATGCCTTCTTCGGCCCCCGACATGGCGGCCTCTGTCGGTGTCACGTCGGTGACTTCAGAATCGTTCAGAGATCCGTTGAGGAAGAAGCTGAAATTCTTCGCCGGATATGCCGCAATTTCAAATTCGAGACCCTTGCTGACCGCGCCGCCGATATTAGTTGCGAACTGAACCTGGTCTGACAGGCGGTTTGCCTGCACCTGAATGTCCTGCCAGTCGATGTAGTAGGCCGCGACATTTGCCGCCAGTTTGCCGTTCAGCCAGTAGCCTTTCGCACCAACTTCATAGTTTGTCAGCGAGTCGGATTCTGCGCCGTTTGGAATGACCAGATCATTCGGATTGACGATACTGACAGCGCCAGCGCGTGCGTTGGCCACCGGGGAGCGGAAGCCGGTCGAAATAGAAGCGTAAGTTGTGACATTGTCGACAGGCTTGTAGGAAGCACTGAGCTTATAGGAGAGCTTGTCACCTTCGACCTTCAGACCCTCCACGGCAGCCACCGGAAACACCGTAATCGGAACATTGGTGGCCCCACCAAGGGCGAGCGCCAGATAGTTGCTGTTATAGCCGCCTTCATTGGTGAAGCTCTGCACCGAAGTCGTTGTGTAGCGCGCGCCGCCGGTCATCCAGAACTGGTCCGAGAAGCGGTAGGTGAGCTCACCGAAGCCTGCCGTTTCGAACTGGTCAAAATAGCTGGTGAAGCGGAGGTAATATTCATCCGGCAAGCCGGTGAGACCGCGTGTATCAAGGAATTCCTGAGACGAGCGGTAGTCATAGGTAATGTCGCGGCGCTTGTTGAAATAGAAGCCGCCGATGATCCAGTCCCAGTTGCCGCCATCTGCGGAAGCCAGGCGCACCTCCTGCACGAACGTCTCATCATAGCCGACTGCATCCAGAGCGAACGGAATCAGCTGGCCGAACGTGCCGGCGAGGTCGACGATAAATTTCCCATCGATATTCGAGTAGGTCGATGAACTGGTGAGGTTGGCAAAGCCGAAATCATAGTCGAGCGCGAAATTGTAGGTGGTGAAATCAGACTGGAAAAGGTCCGGCCGGTCCGTCAGACGAACAAACTCGCCGCGGTTTGGATTGGTCAGCCCGGAGTCATCCGGCTGGCTGTTTTCATGGATAACCATCAGCTGCATATCGAGCGCGTCGGTCGGTTCCCAGCGCAAGATCGCGCGGCCGCCATAGGAAGTCAGCGAGTTGGCGCCTTCGATTCCGGTGCCGATATTATCGACCCAGCCCTCTTCGTCGCGATAGAAGCCGACAACGCGCAGGCCCAGCTTGTCTTCAGCCAGCGGGATGTTGACCATGCCGTTATACCGCTGGCGGAACGCGTCGCCGTCCGTCAGGCCATAATCAACCAGCGCGGAAGCTTCGAATTCTTTGGTGTTGGGTTTTTTTGTCAGGATACGGACAGCACCGGATAGCGAGTTCGCGCCAAACAGCGTGCCCTGCGGACCGCGCAGGATTTCCACACGCTCCACATCATAGAGTGTCGGGTCAAGAATGGTCGAGTTTCCGTTCGACGAAATCGGCAGTTCATCGATGTAGATGGCAGTGGCTGCCTGGAGATTGGCGCCATAGCCATTGGTGGCGATACCGCGGGTCGTGAAGTTGTTGAAGTTGGCAGTCGGCTGGTTGATCACAACGCCGGGCGTTTCGCGGGCAAGGCCATCATAGCTGACAATCCCCTTCTCAGTCAGGGCCTCTTGTTGGTAGGCCGTCACGCTGAGGGGGACATCCTGCAGGCTTTCCTCACGCCGCGTGGCCGTAACCACAACCTTGTCGAGGCTTCGCTGCGCCTCCGGCTCTTCTGACCGGACTGGTGCCTGCCCGGCTTCCTGGGCGCCTGCGCCTCCAAGCATGGAAAGAACGGCTGCCGCGCTCGCGGAAGCGAGAATTCTGATCTTCATGATGATCCTCCCTGAGGCGCCTCGTTGATGGGCGCTTGGGAGTTTGGTGCGCCATTCCGGGCGCACTGTCAATATTCACTCACCCGTGAGTGAATATTATTTTCGAACCGGACAAACTCACTCTTCTTGCGAGCGCTCCAACACCGCCGTCAGCCGCGCGAAGCGGCCGACTGTCTGCAGATGTCGATGAAGCCCGCCGCCATGAACCGCGCCATCCGCTCTTTGACTGCCGCGAAGTCATCGGACTTGCACAGCCCGCCGGACAAGCGGTCAATCCGGCCGGTCCGGGCCAGGGTGAGCATCAATCCGCCGGTGACAAAGTGATAGCCCCAGAAGATATCCACATCATCGCACTCCGGAAGCGCCTGCTTCAGAATGCCCACCAGGCGCAGCACCAGTTCGTCGAAATGTTCGTCGAACAGTTCGGCGCCGAGCGGCGTATTGGCCACCTGCGCGCCAAGGCTGGCAAAGTTCTGCCAGCCTTCTCCGCCCTGGATGTAGAGATCCAGGTCAGTATCCAGAAACGCCCGCAGCGCGCCCTCCACGGTCGGTTTTCCACCGCATGAAGCCTCATATTCGTCCAGCGCCTTCATGCGCAGCGACCGGGTCACTTCGGCGCGCCGCTTGAACACCTCGTCAAACAGCTCTCGCTTGTCGGTGAAGTAATAGTTCAGCAGGCTGTGGTGGACGCCAACGCGTTTGGCGACATCCCGAAGCGTGACACCATGCAGGCCGTGGATGGAAAACAGATACTCGGCAGCATCGAGAATCTGTTCAGTCATCTCTGCTCTCTGCTCGGCCTTCTTCGACCGTCTTGGTGGTTTTTTAGTTTCGGATGTCATGCCTTCTCCGGCGTCAGTTCAACAGGAACAGGGGCTGCCCGGATGTCTAGCCGACAGGGCTGCACCTGCACGTATCAGGTTTCTCCATCTGATTACCCACGTATCCGTAAGGAAAATCAAGCGGGTCTATGTTGAAGCCCGATTGCGACAACACAGCCTCCAGGCCGCAGATCTGCGCACCTCAATCCCGGTTTAGCTGGCGCCCCAGCCCGGCGCTCAAAGTGCCGCAAGTCCGTCAGGCCACCTGAGCTTGCCGGGGTTTTGCCAAGCGGCGAAGGACGGCACGCAGGCCCGCTGAACTGAACGGTTTCTGTATGACTGGCACAGAGCGGAATGCGCTCGGAAGATGCTCGGGTCCATAGCCGGACACAAAGCAGAACGGGATATCACGCCGTGCCAGCAGTTCAGCGACGGCGTCCACCTTCTCACCTCGGAGATTACCATCGAGAATGGCCAGGTCTATTCCGTCGCCGTTGGCGGCATCGAGCGCCTCCGAAAGCGTTCTTGCGACGGCGACCACTTCAGCTCCGGCGTCCTCGACTTCATGTGTCAGGTCGAGCACAACCAGCGGCTCGTCCTCTACCACCAGTACGTGGAGGCCGGCGAGCTCCTCCCCGGGCGCGACGGCCAAGACGGAAGAAGGCTTGGGCGCTGCCGGCACGCCTTTAAGGGGCGAGACACCCCTCAGGAGACGGATGGTCCATACGACACCTTCACGGCTCCATTCAGCGGCAACGGTTCCTTCCTCGCCCCCGGCACTGGACGCAATCAGCGTCAGACCAAACCCAGTGCGAGCAGGCGCGGTCACGGGCGGGCCACCCTTTTCCTGCCAGCGCAGCACAAGCCCTTCTCCTTCCAGTTTCCAGTCGAGATGAACTTCGCCACCCGGCACCGAGAGCGCGCCATATTTCTGGGCATTGGTGGTCAGCTCATGCAGGGTGAGCGCCATGCGGAGCATATTCTCGGGAGAAATTTCGACCGTTGGCCCAGTGCGGCGCAGGCGATCCGCTGCCAGCGTGCCGGCCCGGATATGGTCTTCGATGAGATCATCCAGAGGCGCGCTGGACCAGGTTGCATCCGACAAAATCGAGTGCGCCCGCGCGAGGGCCTGAAGCCGCCCTGAAAAGCTGCGATCGAACTCCGCAAGATCTGCGGACTGGCGCAAGGTCTGACGCGCAATCGCCTGAACATTGGCGAGTGTATTCTTGATACGGTGATTGAGTTCCCCGATGAGCAGCGAGCGCACTTCCTCGGCCTGCCGCCGCGGGGATATATCGAGCACCTGCAGGCTCAGCGAACGATGTTGTCCATCCGCCTCGATCAGCACAGACCCATAAACTTCGCAGGTCACTTCACGGCCATCAGCCGTTCTTGCAACCACCTCGAGGCTATGTCGCAGCGAGCGATCAGAGTCGCTATGTTCATCGACCCACCCTTTCAACGTTTCCGTGGCTTCGTCCGGAAGCCATCCGCTCGCCTTGAGGGCCTGACCAAGCATATGGCGGGCGGGCCGGCTGAATATCCGCTCGGCCCCCTGTGACCAGCTGCGTATCACCAGTCCGCCATCCAGTTCGACAAAGCCAAGCGGAGAATTATCCGTATGCGCCCTTAGCCGGGCCATTGCCTGGTCACGGTGCTGGGCGATGGCGCGCATTTCATCGCGTTGCTTTGCAAGATCGCGTGCCTGTTGGCCGATGCGGAAGAAAACTTCTGCCTTGGATTTCAGAATAACCGGATCAATGGGCTTGAAAATGAAATCGACGGCGCCGGCCTCATAGCCCCTGAAACGTCGTGTTTCGTCCTTCTCCACAGCGGTCACGAAGATAATCGGCACAAGACGCGTCCGCTCTGCCCCGCGCATCAGTTCTGCCAGTTCGTACCCGTCCGTTTCAGGCATGTGGACATCGAGAAGCACCAGGGCGTAGTCATTGACATGCAAAAGCTCCAGCGCCTCAGCCGCCGACTGCGCCTGATGGACCTCCAGCCCGTCTCGGCGGAGCAGCGCTTCCAGCGCCATCAAATTTTCGACCATATCATCTACGATCAGGAAGCGGATGGCTTTATCGGGCATGGTGTACCTCCTGAACGGCAGAACGGCGCCAGATGCGCTGGGTCTCATCAAATGGAATGAAAGCCTGTGCGTGGCCGGAAAATCTCAATGTCTCATGCGCGCCGAGACCAAGGAACCCTCCGCGCGCGAGCGACTCCGCAAACAGGCCAATTGCCCGTTCCTGCAGCGCATGATCGAAATAGATGAGAACATTCCGGCAGGATACGAGATGGACTTCGGAGAAAACCTGATCCGTCGCCAGATTATGCTCCGTGAATACCGTCCGGCTGCGCAGGGTCCGGTCGAACACAGCGCGGCCATACCCGGCAGTGTAGTAATCCGAGAGCGAGGAACGCCCGCCTGATTGCTGGTAGTTCTGGGAAAACTCCGTCATCCGGCTTATGTCGTAGACACCCGTCTCCGCCTTCGCCAACGCACGGCGATTGATTTCCGTGGCGTAGAATACGGTCCTTTCGAACAGGCCTTCTTCCCGGAAGAGGATAGCGAGCGAATAGAGCTCCTCCCCATCCGCGCAACCCGCAACCCAAACCTTGATCGAGGGAAAAGTGCGCAAATAGGGGATCACATCCTGCCGCAGGCTGAGATAAAATTCAGGGTCTCGAAACAGGGCGCTGACCTGAACCGTCATTGCGTCGATCACCTCCGGCAGCACATCAGGCTCATGCAGAAGACGGCGCTGCAGATCGGACAGGGTTGGGCAATTCAAGCGCATGCAGGCCACCTCTGCCCGGCGCTGCAATGAGGCCCGCGAATACGACCTGAAGTCGTAATGGTAACGCCGGAAAAGAGCTTCGAGGAACAGGTCCAGTTCGACCATTTCCACCGATGCGGAAGTAATCGCCGCAGTCGTCATCGGGGCATCCACACACGGGTCAATGAGAGAAGCCTGTCGACATCCACCGGCTTGGGCAGATAGTCATTTGCGCCGGCGGCAAGGCACTGGTTTTCGTCTTCGGCCATTGCCTTGGCCGTCAGCATGATAATCGGCAGGGATTTCCACCGGTCAATCTTGCGGATTTCGCGCGTGGCAGTGAGACCGTCCATTTCCGGCATCATCACATCCATCAGCACAAGGTCTACCCGCGGCTGCGCTCCATCAGCGATCCGCCCAAGGACGTCCAGCGCCTCGCGGCCGTTGCGTGCTATCTGGACGGTGGCCCCATGCGGCTCAAATATGCCGGTAAGCGCATAGACATTGCGAATATCGTCCTCAACGACAAGGATACGGCGACCTTCCAGCAGCGCGTCCCGGTTGAGCGAAGCGGCCAGCATTTCCCTCTGCTTGGCCGGCAGATCCGACACCACCTGATGCAGGAACAATGTTACTTCATCGATCAGGCGCTCCGGCGATTTTGCACCCTTGATAATAATGGATTTGGAGTAGCGGCGCAGCCGTTGCTCCTCCGCCTCGCTGAGCGTGCGCGCGGTATAGATGATCACGGGCGGGAAGCTTGTATCTTCATCAGCGGCGAGCTTTTCGAGCAGGTCGAGCCCAGTAGCATCCGGCAGCGTCATGTCGAGGACGATGCAGTCAAAATTACGCTCGCGGAACGCGGTAAGGGCTTCTGCGGCCGTAGTCGCACCAACGGTCTCAACACCGTCATTCCCGAGAAGCGCCTGCAGCCCTTCGAGTTGAATTTCATCATCTTCGACGATCAGCACACTGCGCATTCTCTGTTCGAGGCGCTGCTCCAGCTTCTGCATCGCCTGGGACAGATCTGCGCGCTGGACGGGTTTCAGCATGTAGCTGATGGCGCCCTGGGATAGCGCTTCATGGGTGTAGTCATCAGCCGACACCATGTGAACGGGGATGTGCCGTGTCGCCACGTCGCGTTTCAGCTGGTCCAGAACCGTCAGGCCGGAATGATCGGGGAGCCCGACATCCAGCACAATCGCCTGCGGCAGGTATTTCCGTGCGGCCCGAATCGCATCGTCTGCGCGGCCAACGCAAATACATTTGAATTTCAGCTCATGCGCCAGTTCATACAACACCCGCGCAAAGGCCGGATCATCCTCCACCGCCAGCATGATCCGGTCACCTTCGGCGATGTGTGCCCGGTCATCTTCCAGTCCAGCAAGCGCATGAAGTGGGGCATTGTTATCAGATATCTCTTTGGCCGGACCGGACGCGATCCCTTCGCGCAGCGGCGGCGGCGCCACTTCCGGTGCCGCATTGGCCTGAGCGGCGATGTTTCTCGGAACGGTCAGCGTGAAGGTGCTGCCCTTGCCGGGTGCGCTGTCCAGCGTAATTGTGCCGCCAAGCAGGTCGGCAAGTTCCCGCGAAATGGACAGGCCCAAGCCAGTGCCTCCATAGCGGCGGGAAATCGTGCCGTCAGCCTGCCGGAAGGCCTCAAAAATAGTGTCCTGCTGGGTTTGCGCGATACCGATACCGGTATCTTTCACCGAGAATGCAATATCGCCGCCCTGGGCGCGCACAGCGAGCGTCACCCTGCCCTTTTCGGTGAATTTGAGAGCATTCGACAGGAAATTACGGAGCACTTGCTCCAAGCGAACTTCATCCGTTTGCAGCATACCAGCGTCGGCGGCAACTTCTGCGGTAACGCTGATGCCTTTTGACCTCGCCTGCGCCTCAAAGCTGCGCACCAGCTTCCTTGCCACCAGTTGCGGATCAACCTCGTTGACGGAGAGATCCATTCGGCCGGCTTCAATCTTCGAGAGATCCAGGATGTCATTAATGAGGGCGAGGAGATCCTTTCCCGAGCTTTCTATTGTCTGAGCCCACCGGATCTGCTCCTCGGTCAGCGTCCCACCGCGATTTTCGGCAAGCAGACGCGACATGATCAGGAGGGCGTTCAGCGGGGTGCGCAGTTCGTGGGACATGTTGGCCACGAATTCGGATTTGTAGCGGCTCTCGCGCGCCAGGGTTTCCGATTGCTCGGCCAGTGCCTGGCGCGAGCGGACCAGGGCATCGCGCTGCTCTTCCAGCTCCTGCGTCTGGCTTTCCAGCTGGGCGTTCTGTTCCTCCAGTTCGGACTGCTGTTCCTCCAGCATACGCTGACTTTCCTTCAGCGCCTGGGTCTGCTCTTCCAGCTCCTCATTGGTCGCCGCGAGTTCCTCGCCATGGCTGCGAAGCTCCTCAGACTGGCGGCGGGTTTCCTCCAACAATTCCTGCAACTGGGACCGGTAAAGCGCCGACCGGAATGCAATGCCGACCTTTTCGGCGACACGCTCCAGCATCCGGCGATCCCGCTCGGTAAGGGCTCTATCCATGCCGAGTTCGAGAACCGCATTGATCTGGCTGTCATCGTGCAGGGGCACCAGGGCGCTGTAGGCGGCCCGGCCCTGCATCAGACCGGACATCCAACCAAGCGCAGTTTCAGGGGTCGCCTCGATCTCGATCAACCGCTCCTCACTGACGGCGCGCCAGAGATGTCCCGTGCCCGGCCGGACCACTTCGGGCAGCGCATCGGCATTGGCGCCCCAGGTGGCGACACGCTCAAGACCTCGCGCCCCGCACTCATAGATGACCGCTGCTCGGACCCCCAGACGTGCGCCGAGCACTTCAAGTGCCTGGTTACTGAGGGTGCGGGGCGTCAGGTCGCCCTGAACGGCGCGGGCGATGTCCACCTCGCCCTTCTGTACCCAGTCGGCATCCCTCAAGCGGTTGCGGCCCAGAATCAAGGCCCGGCCGGCGAGCGCTACGCCGGCTACGATGACGGCAGCCATGAGCCGGTTTATCCCGGCAATCTCCGGATTGATGCCATCGGCGCCCAGATAATAACCCGTTGCCAGAGCGACCCATACCAGGACGCCCACAACTACGGGCGCCGTGGGCTCATTGCCACGAAAAGCGAGCAGCAGGGGGAGAAGGTACAGAATCCAAACAGCGAACCCCAGCGGGGTCATCAGATCCAGAATGAAGACACCGGCAAGGCATGCGAAGATCCCCGCCAAAGCGCCAAGTTCTTTGCGGTCTTTAGGTAAAATCTGCACCGGTCCATCCTGATTAAATTGCCGGTGGCTCAGCCTATTCACCCCCTTCCGCCACACCGGATTCCCCGGCGCAGGCCCTGAAAGGTAAGGCAAAACCTGAAAAGACCCCATGCAAACATTTAGTAAACGCGTGACTGAACGCAGAAGTCTGTTCCCGGTTCCCCGCCCACATCAAAAAAATTTTCAGGGCCAGTCTTGGTCAAACCGGGGCGCGGAAGCGACCCGCTCTGCTTTCGCCCCACAGACACTTCAGCATTCTTCATGACCTGACAGCCGCAACGCCGTATCGATCATGGCGAAGTGCGAGAATGCCTGTGGAAAATTGCCGGTCATGGCCCCTCGCTCGCTGTCATACTGTTCGGCCAATAGCCCTACATCATTACGCAAAGACAAGAGACGCCTGAAGAGAGATTCAGCAGCCTCGCGCTTTCCCTGTTTCAGCTTGTTGTCAGCCAGCCAGAAACTGCAGGCAAGAAAGGCGCCCTCTTCTGAAGATAGACCATCACTGGCTTCATCTGTGTCATACCGGTGGACCAGATCAGCACGGGAAAGCTCACGCTCAATCGCTTCTGCGGTCGCCACCATCCGCGGGTCATCGGCGGAGAGGAATCCCATAAGAGGCATCAGCAAAAGCGCCGCATCCAGGCTGGGACGCCCGTAGGCCTGGACGAAGACACCCCGCTCCCGGTCAAACCCACGCTGCATTATCTCTGCACGGATCAGCGACCGCTGGTCCCGCCAGTGCGCCACCGGCCCAGGCTGATCAAACGCTTCCGCCAGCAGGATCGCCCGGTCATAGGCAACCCATGCCATCATCTTTGCATGCACGAAATGCTGGGGCGGCCCACGCACTTCCCAGATGCCTTCATCGGGCTGAGTCCAGACCTCATCAAGATGATCCAGCAATTGCGGGATCAGTCTGGTCCAGTCGGCATGTAGGGAGAGGCCAGCCAGCCGCGCCTGGTATACCGCATCGAGAATGTTCCCGAAGACATCTATCTGGAGCTGGTCGTAAGCTGCGTTCCCGATCCGCACCGGACGCGAACCGGCATAGCCCGGGAGCCAGTCGAGGGTTTGTTCAGATATCCGCTGTTCGCCCCCCAGTCCGTAAAGAGGCTGCACGCCGGCCGGGTCGCAGGCGATGGCCCGCAGCAACCAGTTGCACCAATCCTCTGCCTCCTCTCGGTATCCGGCATTGATCAGCGACAGAAGGCAGAAAGAAGCATCTCTCAGCCAGCAATAGCGGTAATCCCAGTTGCGTTCTTCGCCGAACTTCTCTGGCAATGAAGTTGTCGGCGCCGCGACAATGCCGCCTGTCGGCCGGTAAGTCAGCGCTTTGACAGTGATCAGGGAGCGCATGACCGCTTCTCGCCAGGGACCTTCATACCGGCATTTTTCGGCCCAGCCAGACCAGAACTGGTGGGTATCTCTGAGGGCCCCCTCCGGATCACAGGCCCGGGGCGCCGGAAGATGGGATGCCTCATAGGACAGGGTGAAAGGCACACTTTCTCCCGCGGAGACGGTGAATTCCAGTCGTTCAACCTCTTCGGCCCTTTCCAGCTTATCCGGCAGAGCAAGAAAGACAGCATGGGGCCCGGCGACCGCACGCATCCGCCCCTTTTCCCAGGTCATCCAGGGACGGATCCGGCCATAATCAAAGCGGATATCCAGCTCCATCCGCATCGGCACGCTCCCCCTGACGCCTGTCACAATCCGCACAATTTCGGAAATCTCATGCTGTCTGCGTACCGGCATGAAATCCGTCAGGATGACCGCCCCTTCCGCGCACTCAAAGCGGGTTTCAAGGATCAGAGTTTCACCTGCATATCTGCGGCGCGTTTCCACGACCTTTGCGGCGGGCGACAGCTTCCACCGCCCATGCTGCGGCGCGCCGAGGAGGGCAGCGAAGCAGGCAGACGAGTCAAATCTCGGCCAGCAGAGCCAGTCTATGGACCCGCTCCGCGCAACCAGAGCAGCAGTCTCGCAATCGCCGATCAAGGCGTAGTCTTCAATGGGTGTGCTATGTACCAATCTACCGTGTTTCCTCTGATCATTGCCGGCCCGAGCGCGGGCTCGTCTCGGCATTTTATTCCGGGTGAGGATTTTCAGCGCTGCTGGAGAAAGTACCGGCCGAGACCTATCCCAGCGGCGAGCAGAAGGAGCCCACCTCCAATGGCGCATCCTGCCCGGATCCGGGTTTCCGATACAATCATTGCGCGTGGCTTTGCCTCTCTGCCAAATGCCCCCCTTACTCCATGCCCGCCGGGAACCGGCGATTCCAGATTGTCCTTGCGGCCCGGTAGACGGCTGCGCGGACGATCCTGACCGGTCACAGCCTCAGCGGCCAATTGACGATCAATCAGAGCCGGAAAGAGCGTATTCGCCATGATCAGGAGCGGCGTCTTGCTTCCGAGCCAATATTCCCGTGCCGGCCGGCGTGCGGCGTGCAAAATGGCCTCTGCGGCCACTTCCGGCTCATAAACCGGTGCCACTGGCCGGGGCAGACGCTTTCGATGCGAACGGGCCCAGTCAAACTGCGGCGTGTTGATTGCCGGAAGATGTAGTGCGGTAATCTGTACACCGCAGTCGTCGGCAATCAATTCCGCCCTGAGGGAATCTGTGAAGCCGCGGATAGCATGCTTTGCGCCACAATAGGCCGCCTGCAATGGGATACCCCGGTAAGCCAGCGCCGACCCAACCTGAATAATCAGCCCCCGTCCGCGCGGCCGCATACTGTTTAGAGCGGCCATCGTGCCGTGCACATATCCAAGATACGTGGTTGCGGTGACTGCCTCAACCTCCTCCGCAGTCAGATCTTCTACCTTGGAAAAAACGGTGACCATGGCATTGTTCACCCAGATATCGATGGGCCCCAATGCGGCCTCGCATTTCGCGGCAGCCACCGAGACTGCATGCGCATCGCTCACATCCAGCGGAAATACTTGTGCGGAGCCGCCCGCCGCCTCCACCTCCTGCCTTGTCTTATCCAGCGCGCGAGCGTCGCGCGCCATCAGGGCCAGATGAGCACCCGCGCGGGCAAAGGCAATCGCTGTGGCGCGGCCGACGCCTGCCGACGCCCCCGTGATGACAACCACCTTGCCCGTAAAATTCTCTTGCCGCCTTCTCATCCAACGTCCTGCTTGAGCACGCCAGCCTCCCTGCGGGACGCTTGACGTTCCGTGGCCGTCAATGCCTGCAACAGCATATCCAATGCTTGAATGGCTACGAGCCAGCGGCCCTCGTACCGATCGACATCGCCGAGTTCATAATATCGATGCTGTATGCCGCTGGTGTCTGCGACCGCGATATGCACCCGCCCATTTTCTGCTTCACCGCGAGGGCCTGTATTCCCGCTCACAGCCAGCGCGAGCTGCGCAGAGGTAAGACCACGGATTCTCACCGCCATCTCGCTGACAATTTCCCGGCTCACCGACCCATGCCGCGACAGGGCTTCGGGTGAAATGCCCAAGAGCGCAATTTTGGTTTGGTCCGAATAGACTACAACACCGCCCTCATACTGATGGCTCAGACCTTCAACACCTGCCAGCAGAGATGCGATGTAGCCGCCGGTACAGCTTTCAGCGGTCACCAAGCTGACCCCAGTGATATCGGCCGCCTGCAATACATCCTTCGCCAGCCGGAAAGCCAGTCGCTCACCCTCTTCAACCGGCCGCATTGAAACCTCCCTACGCCCTCCATGACCCGCAACAGTCGGGAAAGGCGAAATGAGCGAGCGTCATGCATACAATCCGCTCAACGATACGTGGCTAACGAAAAAAGTGGCCGGAAGTTCCCCCCAAAGCGCGCCCCTCAACAACGACTCCCTTCATTAACGACTCCCTTCATTTTGGGATCGCGCGGAACTTATGTCGCTAACAGCGGTTGGAACCCACATGATTTCCAAATAGGCGAGAAAGTTCGGATCTGATGGTGGTAAGCCGGCGGAGCGTCCTGAGAGCAGGAACAGGAATTGCGCTGACAGGATTGGCTGCTGCCTGCGGTTCCGGCCAGAACCCGGACAGTCCGCACCAAAGCGCACCCGCGCCGGATGCCCGTACAGACCTGCCCGATCAAAATTCTGGGCCCGCTGCGGATGTATGGGACCGTATCCGTTCCGATTTCAATCTTGATACGGATTTTATTCATATGAGCGCCATGCTGCTGGCGTCCCATCCCGCGCCCGTTCGAAACGCCATCGAGGAGCATCGCAACGGCCTTGACCGCAATCCCGTCATTTATCTGGAAGAACATATGCGGCCTGGCCTGTCAGCCGCTCGCGAAGCAATCGCCACCTATCTCGGAACACGAACAGACAGGATCGCCCTCACCAACAGTACGACGAATGCCGTAGGCATAACTTACAACGGATTGGTGCTCGCTCCAGGCGACGAGGTGCTGACCACCGAGCAGGATTATTACGTCACCTTCGAAGCCCTCCGTCAGATGACGTCCCGATATGGCGCCATCGTCCGCACTGTGCCGCTTTACGACCGCCCACCTACCCTTACTGAAGAAGAGGCTGTTGCCCGAATACTTTCCGGCGTCAGCAATGCGACACGGCTCGTCGCGCTCACATGGGTGCATTCCAGCACCGGTTACAAGCTGCCAGTCCATGCAATTACCAGCGCCATCGCAGATCTGAACGCCAGCCGGCCAGCTTCACGCCAGATCCTCGTCGGAATAGACGGGGTACACGGATTTGGCGTCGAGGATTTTGAACTCTCCGATCTGGGATGTGATTTCTTCATGTCGGGTTGCCACAAATGGCTGTTTGGCCCGCGCGGCACCGGCTTTATTGCGGCAGGGTCAAAAGGCTATGAAATGCTGGTCCCGTCGGTCCCTAGTTTCATTGAAAATAGCGGCGCTTTCGATGCGTGGATTCTGGACGATGATGAGGTCCGGGACAACAATGCGGAACGCATGACGCCCGGCGGCTTTCAGGCGTTCGAGCACAAGCTCGCGGTGCCAGCCGCCGTTGCGTGGCAAATGGAGATCGGAAAGGCGGCGGTTGCCGATCGCACCCACGCGCTCGCTTCCCAGCTCAAGGAAGGGCTTGCCTCCATCCCCGGCGTGACTGTCCATACGCCCCTGGACCGCGCCTTCTCTGCCGGTATCGTCTCTTTCGATATCGAAGGGCAATCCGCGCGCGAGACTGTCGAACGTCTGCGCCATCATCGCATAATAGCTTCAGCGGCGCCCTATGCAGTGCCCCATGCCCGCCTGACACCAAGCATCCGCAACTCCCCATCGGAAATAGAGGCCGTACTGCGGCGCGTCAGGGAGATTGCATGACCAGATGAGCATAGGCTCTTGGCTGGTGTGTGTACCCTCACAATGCTCACGAGACGCTGCCTGAGGCGGTTCCTGCGGAGCGGCGAGCCGCACTCAAGAGGGCTCAACCCCGTCCCACGATCGCGATAGAGCAGATGTTGTGAAAGGGTGCCCCGCCCAGATTATGAGAGAGTGCGAACCCGATATCTTTGCTGACCTGGCGTTCGCCAGCCCGCCCCAAAAGCTGGAGGTAGTTTTCATAGACCATTCGGATCCCTGTCGCACCGATCGGATGCCCGAAGCATTTCAGACCGCCATCAATCTGGCAGGGGATTTGGCCGTCTGCATCGAACCGACCGTCCAGAACATCGCGCCAGGCCGCGCCGTCCTTGCTCAGGCCGAGGTCCTCCATTGTCACCAGTTCCGTGATCGAGAAACAGTCATGCACTTCCGTAAGTCCGATGTCGCGCGCGGGATCGGATATGCCAGCCTCACTGTAAGCCCTCGCCGCGGCCGCGCGCGTCGTCGGAACATAGCTATAGTCCCAGCCCGCCCCCTGCGCTTCCCAGCCTCCTGTTGCGGCCAGTTGCAGCGCCTTTATGGTGACGATGTCTTTCTTGCCCAGAGCGCGGGCGATTTCCGGCCGTGTTACGATGGCGCAAGCTGCCCCATCCGACACGCCACAACAGTCAAAAAGCCCCAACGGCGCCGCCACGAGGGGTGCGTTTACAGCCCGCTCCATCGTGATCGGTGTTCGCAGATGGGCTTTCGGGTTCAAGGTCGCGTTCGCATGGCTTTTGACGGAGACATGGGCCATCGCCCGCTTCAGGTCGTCTGCTGCCATGCCGTGACGGGCCCGGTAGCCTGAAGCAAGTTGCGCAAAGGTTCCCGGCGCTGTCATGTTGGCATTCGTGGCGTCGTAGAATGGCCCTCGCGATCCTCCCGGAAGCCCTCCGTACCCGGAATCCTTCAGCTTCTCGACACCCAGCGCAAAGGCAAAGTCACACGCCCCGCTGGCGACTGCATAAGCGGCGCCTCTAAGGGCCTCTGTGCCGGTAGCACAGGCATTCTCCACCCGCGTCACGGGAATATTGTGCAATCTGAGCGCAAGGGCCAGCGGCACGGCACCTGGTCCGACCGCATTCCCGGCATGTCCGAACCATCCAGCCTGCAGCTCTCCCGGATCAATATCGGCATCCGCGATGGCTTCCTGAAACGCTTCAACGATCAGCGACGGCCCATCCGTATCCCAGCGCTCCCCAAACCGGCTGCACCCCATTCCCAGAATGGCTACCTTGTCTCTGATGCCGCTTGCCATGGTTCAATCCTGCCTTCCGGTGTTCTGATCGGTGACCGGCACGGCCTTCCAGAAATAGTGGCGGAAGCCGCGCTGGTCTGTGCGCTTTAATCTGAAAACCATCCTGACGGCCTGCCCCACTTCCAGGGAAGGCTCCGGCAGGTCAGTAAAATCCGCAATCATCCGCCCGCCCCCCTCGAACTCTACAATACCGTAACAGCTCGGCGGATCCGGTGAATAGGCAAGGTAGTCTGCAGTAAATGACCGCACACGGGCAATTCGGTCTGCGAGCGGATAATCTTCCTGCGTGCCGCGCGTGCGGGCATTACCGGCCACTGACACATCAGACCGCGGATATTGCACCACGCCGGTCTCACGGCATTTTCCCCCAACTAGCCCCAGAATCGTCTTGCGGTCGCGATAGAGCATCGAAGGCGGGGTCTTGATATCCAGCTCCGCCCGCATGCCCTCTTCAAATTCCAACTCTCCAGAAAAATACAGAAAACGCGTATAGTTGGTTTCCACCTTGCGCCGTGCCAACTGGTCCTGAAATCTCGCTGCCGGCTTGCGGCCATCATTGGCGGCGGTCACGCGCAGGAGCAGCACGTCACAGCCCTGACCGAACCCCACAAGACAGATAACCTCCCCCGCAGTGGCCCGCTCCAGCGTTGCGGCCAGTTGCAGCAATGGATGGGCGCAACCGGTGTAGCCTACCTCAAGGAACAGGGGCCGGGCCACTGCGCCCGCGCGAATGCCCAAAGCTTTTGCCAGCCGGGCCTCTACGCCCGGCATCGGCGTTTCAAACAGGAAATGATCAACCTCCTCTGCGCGAAGCCCGGCTTCGCCCAGGGTCTCAGTCACCAGTTGGGTCACAAGGCTCATATAGCCTTCTTCGCGTATCCAACGCCCTTCCCACTCGTAATCGTGGCGTGCGTCACTCGCCCGGAACCGGTCTACGAAATCTACAGACATAGAACGGGCACAGACGAGTTCCGCCAGCGGTTCGCCCGGGCCGACAAGCAGCGCTGCGCCCGCGTCGCCATTGATCATCTGTGCCGCAGAAGCAGCCGGCGCGTGGCGCCGGTCAGCGGCCGCCAGCAGCGTGGTCTTGCCAGATACAGTTGCCTCGAGGGCCGCAATCAGGCCCGACGTGCCCCCCCTTTGCGAACCGGTTATGTCGAGCGTATGCGTGCGGTCGCTCAGCAACAATGCTTCTTTCGCGATGCCCGCATTCTGGCGATCCGCAAAAGGCAGTGTTGTCGAAGCAAGAACCAGCTGGCCAATGGCATCGCGGCCGGCTTCCGGCAGGCAATTCCGGCAGGCTTCCACTGCCATCGTCAAAGTGTCTTCGTCCCAGTTGGCAACGCTGCGTTCCCCGCGCCCAAGGCCTGAGAGGGCGCCGTTGAACCAGCTTGTAGCATCGGCGATCACCTGCCGCGGCAAGCGGCGCATCGGCAGGTAACTTCCATAGGACAGTATGCCAGCCATCATAGAGGCTCCCAGGCGATTGTATCAGGAGTCGTGTGTAGAGGCTCGAAACTACCGCGAAAGCCTGGCACCAGCTGCGCGTCCAGAGAATCGAGCGTCCAGCCGTTGGCATTGTGCATCGTCCGCAATATCTTCGGGCGGCTGTATAAAAAAATTTCATCCTTCCGTATACCAAACGTCTGCCCGGTAATCGCGGCGGACCTGTCCGTGCAGAGATAGGCAACCAGGGGCGCGATCTTCTCCGGCGTCATTGCGCGAACGGCCTCCAGCCGCTTCTGGTCCGCCTCACTCTCAGTTGCCACAGTGCCAACCAGGCGCGTCCATGCTGTCGGTGCGATGCAGTTGGAGCGCACCCCGAAGCGCTCCATGTCCAGGGCAATGGCATAAGACAGCCCCAAGACGCCGGACTTTGCCGCCGCATAATTGGCCTGCCCCCGATTTCCCAAAAGCGCTGTTGTGGAGGTGAAGTGGACAAAGGTACCTGACTGCTGCGCCCGGAAATACGGCGCGGCAGCGCGGGAAACGAGGAAGGTGCCATTGAGATGCACGTCCAGCACATCGGCCCAGTCCTGAGGAGACAGCTTGTGGAACATCGCGTCCCGCAGAAAGCCCGCATTGTTGACGACCGCGTCCACCCGTCCAAACGCGTCAATTGCAGCCTGCACGATTGAAGCGGCGCCCGCCTGCGTAGCGACACTGCCCGTATTGGCGACCGCGTGCCCACCTGCGGCACGGATTTCGTCCACGACCGTTTCAGCTGGGCTTGCATCCGCGCCACGCCCGGCGGGATCTCCGCCCAAATCATTGACGACGACCCGCGCGCCCTCTGCAGCGCAGAGCCGGGCTATGGCCCGGCCGATCCCCCGGCCGGCCCCGGTGACGATGACGACTTTATCTTCCAGCATTTCTACCCTGAGACAGCTGCCGCACAGGCGGCGGCCCTTTGTGTGTTGTTTTGCCCACCGTGGGTCTCACTTGACGCGAACGTTCGTCAAATTCATTATCTGGCGACATCATGATTGGAGGGAATGTCACTGCATGGATGCCAGGCTGAAATACGTAGTGGCCGTGGCCCGGAACGGTTCCTTTACGGCGGCCGCGGAAGATGCTGGCGTCACCCAGTCAGCGATCACCAAGAGCATTGCGGATCTCGAACAGCAGATTGGGTATGCAATCTTCCACAGAACCTCGCGGGGCTCATTCCTTACTGAGGAAGGCCGGGATTTTGTGGACCGCGCCTCCCGCCTGCTGGAAGACACCAAGGAGCTTCTGCAGCGGCCGGGAAAAACGACTGACCATCTGGCGGGCGCCCTGCGTATCGGCGTCGGCCCTGCCTCCATCGAGTGGCGCCTGGTTCCGGCCCTCAATCTCCTCCTGCGCCGCCATGCGTCCATCCGGTTTGACATTTCCGGCTCCACCTTTGAACGCACCGTCCAGCTTCTCAGAACGGGAGCGATTGATGTGGCCCTGGGCTTTGACGCTGCCTTCGCCGACTGGCCAGATATCCGGCGCGAGCCGATTGCCCCGGTGCGCTCGGTGCATTTTGTCCGGCAGGGGCATCCGCTCCTCAGCCGCCCGTCCCTGTCGCTTCGGGATGTGACCGACTACCCCTATATCAGCCCGTCAGAAGGCAGACCCTATGGCGTTGCCATCCGGAAACTATTCGAAGACCGGGGCCTGGACTGGCAGCATTGTGTGCATACGGTTGATTACTTTCCAGCCGTCAAACGCATCGTCGAGCGTTCTGACGCCATCGGCATCACGTCTGCAATCTACGCCCAGAGCCGCAGTTTCCAGGAGCGGTTTGCCATTCTCGAACTCAGCGACATGCTCCCCCCGTCCGTCATGTGTTGCGCAACCCGCAAGCGGTGGGAGCCCAAACCGGCTGTCCGCGCTTTCATCCGCGCCATGAAGGATAGCGAGGCGGCGGTCTCTGAACAAAGTCATATCGCGCAGAGCTGATCCGCGCTGATAGTCAGGCGTGGCCGGCGTTTGCATTGCGGCGGCGATCCCGCACCATGCTGAGCGCAGTCGCGCACTGCAGCAGGAAAGCGAGTACCATGAACGGTGCCAGCCAGTTCAGCGAGTAGCCCAGCGCCATCACGCCATAACGCGGTTCCAGATAGTCACTCATCATACCGACGAATAACGGGCCACAACCCAGTCCGATAAGGTTGAGGAGGAACAGCATCACCGCGCTGGCCGTTGCCCGGTAGCGCGCTGGCGACCGGTTCTGCAACAGGGCGAGCGCAGGAACGAGATAGACGGATTTGAGCACCAGCGGCACGATCAGGAAAGCCATGGCAACCGGCCAGGCTGCCACAGAGGTAAATCCGAATATGAAGGGTGTAGACACCAATAGCCCCGCCCCTGGCAGCAGCGAATACCAGATCGGGTTTTTCGCGCCAAAGCGGTCGGAGATGACACTGCCAAGCCATGCGCCGAGAACCAAAGCGCCCGTCAGAGCCACACTGTAATAGAGCGCGATCTCAGAGAGCTCCATCCCCCTGACCCGGATCAGGAAAGCCGGCGCCCAGTTCATGAGACCGTAACTGACAAAGGATGTGGCGCCCGCCGCGATGGCGTTGAGCACAAGCGTCGGGGATTTCCAGAAGAACAGAAACGCCTCGAAGAACCCTGCTTTCTGGCCTGTGTCCTGCGCGCCGCCCTTTTCCGGGTTGTCATAGCGGCCCCTCACAGGTTCCCGCACGGCCCAGACGATAATGGGTGCAAACAACACGCCCAGCAGGCCGACGAGAATAAACGCACTCCGCCAGCCATACTCCACCGCGATCCAGCCAGCCGCCATGGTGCCGATCAGGCTGCCGGCAGGCACCCCCAGCACATAAAGTGCCAGCGCGCCGCCCCGCCGCTCGGGGGGAAAGTAGTCGGAGATGATCGAATAGGAAGGCGGCGAACAGCCCGCTTCTCCAACCCCGACCCCGATCCGGGCCAGGGCGAGTGTAACAAAGTTTGTGGCCAGGCCCGACAGCGCCGTAAACACACTCCAGATGCCACAGGATATCGCAATAATCCGCACACGGTTCCATCTGTCTGCAAGCGCACCGATCGGAATGCCAAAGACCGTGTAGAACAAGGCAAACATCAAGCCCGTCAGCATCCCCAGCTGAGTGTCCGAGAGGCCGAGATCCTGTTTGACCGGTTCAGCCAGAACCGAAAGGATCTGCCGGTCGAGATAGTTGAGCATGTAGGCAAAGGCCAGCACGAAGACGACGATGTATCGGTACCGGGTGCTGGCGGCCTCATCCGTTGGAGCGGATACTACGGGAGTGTTCACAGCTTTGGCCTCTCGAAGGGTGGCTGCCTCTGTGCTCAAGACACAGTCAGCAGATAGGGAGTTGTTTAGGGTAATCCGTCACCGGCGCTTCCAGTTGCCCGGCCGCCGCGCATTGACCGCCGCGACCCCCTCGGCAAAATCCTCGGTTCGTTTCAGCTGCAGCTGACGGCGCGCTTCCTCAGACGTATGGCGCCGCACGTGCTGAGAAAACTCCCTGCGAAGCGTGGCGCGCGTCGCCTCCACCGCGAGGGGCGCATTCTCCGCGATCTCCCCGGCGAGAGCGAGCGCTGCGTTGAGCAGATCCTCTGACGGGGCCATGATATCAGCCAACCCCATATTCACCGCTTCTTCGCCGCTCACGCGCCGCGCTGTGAGGAACAGCAGTGCGGCGCACTGATCCCCCACGAGCCGGGGCAGCGTCGCCGTCATCGCAAATCCAGGATGCATCCCCAGCTTGACGAAGTTGGCAGATAGACGCGTTCCCGTCGTAACGACACGGAAATCAGCCGCCAGCGCAAGTCCCAGCCCCCCTCCGATCGCGGCGCCCTGCACAGCCGCAACACTTGGCTTGCGAATAGCAAAGAGACGTTCGGCCTGATCGTAGAGCTCGAACGGGTCATTGTCCTCTCCAGCCAGGTCCGCGCCGGCGCAGAAGTTTTTTCCCTCCGAAGCGAGCACGATCGCACGCACATCAGGGTCGGCATCGGCCCGCTCGAATGCGGCAACAATCTCGGCCAGCAGCGCCGCGCTGAAAAAGTTTGCCGGCGGACGGGAAAACTCGATCAGCGCCACCGCGCCAGACCGTTGAAAAGAAACAGTATGGTCAGACAACGGCATGGCGTTGCTCTCTCCTAGGTAGATGCGCGTCATGAATACTCCGTGTCCAGCGCCGCTCTCAGCGGCCAGCCTCGTTCGCGGCGGCAGGGCCGATCCTTTCTGCCCGCAGGGCCGAACGGCGCACCTTGCCAGCCTCATCCTTCAGCTCACGCGTCGTGAATTCGAACGTCTTGGGAATCTTGAATCCGGCGAGTGTCTCGCGGAGAAATGCGACAAGCTCCTTGGCCCCAGGCACCGGCCCTCCGGGATCGGTCTGAATGATGGCATGGGCCCGGTTGCCCAGATCATCGTCGGGCAAACCAATGACAACACTCGCGCGCACGCCAGGATGCCGGTCGAGCGCCGCCTCGATCTCGGCCGGGAACAGATTCACCCCGCCCGAAACAATCATGTCCGTCCGCCGGTCGGAAATATAGAGATACCCGTCGGCATCAACATGCCCCAGATCCCCCAGCGAAATCCAGCCATCGCTCACCCCGGCTACGGCGCCGATATACTGAAAGCCCAGACACCCTTCCTCGCCAGCCTGGAACTGTATCTCGCCAATCTCTCCGGGTACGCACGTATTCCCCGAGGCATCGGCAATCCGCAGCCGCACACCCGGCGTTGGCCTGCCGACAGATCCGGGCCGGCTGAGCCATTCATCCCCCCGGATAGCGGTTGAGCCGATACCTTCCGTTCCAGCATAAACCTCCAGCAGGCGCTCCGGCCCGATCCACCCGATCCAGGCCTGCTTCAGCCAGGGCGGACAGGCGGCCCCAAGATGCACCACCGTCTTCAAGCTGGAGAGGTCATACCTGTCGCGCACTTCCTGCGGCAGACGCCATATGCGGCTCATGACCGTGGGAACAACCACGACATGATGCACCTTGTACTGATCTATCAGGCGAAGGGCCTGCTCGGCATCAAAGCGTCCCATGCAGACGACGTGTCCGCCCGAAAAGAGGCAATGATGCGCCGCGCTGAAAGCTGCATTGTGATAGAGCGGGCCCGGGCTCAGGATAGTTCCTTCCGGCTCCTGCCCAAGATATCCGGTTCCCTCTGCCGGGAACACGGCCTTCGCCTGGGTAACGATCAGCTTGGGCCTGCCGGTTGATCCCCCGCTGGTCATGATCTTCCAATGGCGCGAGACAGGGCTATCCGGCAGATCAATACTTTCATCGGCCTCGAAAGGATCCTCCACCTTCAGGCACCGGAAACCTTCGATCTGCGCCCCGATGACCACCGCTGGCTTTGCCAGTCCGGCCAGCGCGGCAAGTTCATGGTGTGGCAAACGCGGGGACACCGGACACGGGATCGCGCCGAGTTTCCAGATCGCGAAGGTGTATTCGAAAAAGGCAAGCGAGTTGGGAAGCGCCAGAAGGATCGTATCCCCATAGCCGACGCCTTCCCGGGCAAGATTACGCGCCCGCTGGCTGGAGCGCGCATCAAGCTGCGCCCGTGTCAGCGTTACCCCATCCTGGGTTACTGCAGGATGTTCAGGGTCGCGGGCAGCGTGCACTGCCAGAATGTCGCTTAGCGGAACCTGTCTGCTCATGCCTGCTGTGTGCTCCCATACCCGATGTCCGGCGACGTCCGGCCGCATCGGGCAATTTATTTTTCCGGAGTCTAGAGCGGGTCTTCAGATTTCTACTAATTCATTGCTCTCTGCCTTCATGAGCCAGAGGAATGACAGACTGCGCGCGACCCGGTATGCGCCGCAGGAATGGGCCTGCCGAAAAGGTTGTTTGACTTGGCAGCGGCCAGCCGGGACCTAAACGCTGAGATCACACCGTTTCCCGGCGCACCGGGGACACGCTGACCGGAAAGGGCGCCTGATGGTTGATGGCTTTGATTTTGTCGTGGCAGGGGGCGGCTCTGCAGGCTGCGTGGTGGCTGCGCGGTTGAGTGAAGACCCTGGCGCGCGGGTTCTGCTTCTGGAAGCCGGGCCGGGCGACAATAACCTCTTCCTGAAAATGCCGCTGGCGTTCCGGCTGTTGCGCATGACCAATCTCTACGACTGGGGACTGAAAACGGAGCCCGAACCGTGGGCGCGGGACCGCTCCATTCCGGCAGCCCGGGGCAAGGTTCTCGGTGGCTCCTCTTCGGTCAATGGGATGATGTACTCCCGGGGGCATCCGCGCGATTATGACCAATGGGCGCAAATGGGAGCAACCGGATGGGCCTATGAAGAGGTTCTGCCCTTCTTCCGGAAATCGGAATCAAATTGGCGCGGGGCTTCCCACTGGCATGGAGCAGATGGTCCCCTGGGCGTCTCGCGGCCGGACGCAGATACGCCGCTCACCCGCGCGCTCAAGTCAGCCGGACAGGCTGCAGGGCTGCCCGTCACCGACGATTTCGAGGGGGAACAGCCTGAGGGCGTCGGCCTCCCCGATCTGACAACCGCGAGCGGCAAAAGGGCGAGCGCCTCCCAGGCTTTTCTGAATCCCGCCCGCAGTCGCCCCAACCTGACGATCATCACCTCTGCCCGGGTCACCCGGCTTGTCCTGGATCGAGGGCGGGTCACCCACATCGAATATGTCCGGAACAACGTCCCACAGCGGGTTGCCGTCGGGCAGGAAGCCATTCTGTGCGGCGGCGCCTATGCCTCCCCCCACCTCCTCATGCTCTCCGGTATCGGACGCGGTGACGACCTGCGCCGGGCCGGTGTAACTCCGGTGCTCGATCTTCCGGGCGTCGGCCAGAACCTGAAGGAGCACCCGCTCGCCGCCATGGGCTTCCAGGCCCGTCAACCTCTTGGCTTTTCCGGAAAGATCCGGGCCGATCGGCTGGCATTGTCGGGGCTTGGCTGGATGCTCACGGGTAGGGGCTTCCCATCCACCGTTCCGCTCTCGGCCATCATCTACCACAAATCCCAACCCGGCCTCGAGCGGCCTGACCTTGAAAACATCGTCATGCCCACGGCGCTGGATGCGCGCGTCTGGTTTCCGGGAATCGTCAGTCCAAAGCCTGAAGTGCTCACCAATTTGAACGTGGTGCTGCATCCTTCCAGCACCGGCAGCGTCACATTGCGCTCTGCCGATCCCGAAGCCACGCCGGTCATCCGGCTCAACATTCTGCAGGCGCAGGAGGACATCGACCGCCTCCGCTATAACATTCGCTGGTTCCGGGATCTGGTGCGCACCGCGCCACTCTCGGAATTTGCCGGCGATGAAATATTTCCGGGCAAGGACATTGAGAGTGATGCGGCATTGGACGCCTACATCCGCTCAACGGTCGTCACGGCGCAGCATCCCGTCGGGACATGCCGGATGGGCACCGACCCATCCGTAGCCGTCGTCAGTCCGGAGCTTCGAGTTCACGGCACCGAAAACCTGCGCGTGGCTGACGCTTCCGTGATGCCGTCCCTGATCGGGGGGCACACAAATGCGCCGGCCGTGATGATCGGCGAACGGGCCGCAGATTTCATTCGGGCCGGGCGCTGACCAAACCTCAGAAGCTGGTCACGATGGTCTTGGTTTCCAGATAGGCATCGAGACCTTCAGCGCCGCCTTCGCGCCCCCATCCTGATTGTTTGAACCCGCCAAATGGCAGCCCGGGGCCGGCAATCATCCCGGAATTGATCGTAACCGTCCCGGCATGAACAGCGCGGGCAAGACGATGGGCCTGTCCGATATCCCGTGTCCAGATGCTCGCCGAAAGCCCATACTCGGTTGTGTTGGCCAGTTGGACAGCCTCCTCGGCATCATCAAATGGCAGCGCCACAAGCACGGGGCCGAACACTTCGTCTACGGCAATTCCCTTTGTCGCAGAAACGCCGGCAATGACGGTTGGCTCAACAAAGTATCCGGGCCGCTCGACAGCGCCGCCGCCTGTAATGATATCGCCACCTGCCTGCCGCGCGTCCTCGATCATCCCCAGCACACGCCGGAACTGCGCCTGCGATATTACCGGGCCGAGGGTTGTAGACGGGTCCAGCCCGTCGCCCAGCACATGCTGCCGCGCCAGCTGCACGATGCCCTCAACCGTCTGATCAAACAGGCTGCGATGCACCAGCAGCCGGGACGCCGCCGCACAGATCTGCCCCGCATTCCGGAAAATGCCGTTCGCTACCGCCGGGACCGCACGGCTGAGGTCCGCATCCGGCAACACGATCGCGGGCGATTTTCCGCCAAGCTCCAGGGTCAGGCGTTTCAGGTTGCCCTGGGAGGCAGCGATCAGCTGTTTGCCAACAGCCGTCGAGCCTGTGAATGATATCTTTGCAATGCCCGGATGCTCTGCAATGCGGGCGCCTGCCACTGCCCCCAGCCCTGTCACGATGTTCACCGCGCCCGGGGGAACACCGGCCTCCAGAAGAATTTCCCCCAGACACAGGGTCGTCAGCGAAGCCTGCTCGGCCGGCTTCAGCACAACTGTACAGCCTGCTGCGAGCGCAGGCCCGAGTTTGACCGCAGCGTTCAGCAGCGGAAAGTTCCACGGAACGATCAGGCCCACGACACCAACAGGCTCCTTGACCGTCATCGCAGCGAAATCGCCCGGGAGGTCCACGACGGGCGCCGTGCCCGCTATCTTGGTGCACCATCCCGCCCAGTATCTGAAAACGCTCGCCGCCATGGGTAAATCCATGCCGAGCGCGGCGGTCAGGGGCTTGCCATTATCAAGCGTTTCCAGCTCGGCCAGCTCACGCGCGCGCTGGTCTATCAGGTCAGCTGCACGCCATAGAATGGCTGATCTCCTGCCCGGCGCGAGCCCGCTCCACAACTTGCGCACAAACGCCGCGGTTGCAGCCTCGACGGCCAAATCCACATCACCCGCATCGCCTTCCGGGATGACGGCAATCTGCTCGCCTGTCGCCGGATTGAGCACCGCGAGTGTTCTGCCCGAACTGCTATCGCACCACTTTCCGCCGATGAGCATCTGGAATGGCCGGCTCATCCGCTGACGCGTTTCTTCCGAAAGCCGTCGGTCTTCCAACATCCTCGCTTGTCCCTTCCCGCACTTTGCTTTTGCCCGTCCTCTTACCAATTCGGTCCGGGAATGAACCAATTCATATCAGGCACCACCTATTCCCGCAGTGCATTTCTGTCTCGCGGCAATATTCCCAGAAAGAATAGAAGCGCCCAGAAAAGAATTTGACGATTGGCAGCCGGGAATTCACCAGATCGGGAAAGATCAACAAGGACGTGGCACAGACGACGTCCGCAGGGAGGCAATTAGAATGCATAAGATCTGTATTCGGACTATTCTTCTGAGCACCAGCGCTGTCATGGCCCTGGCCGCCCCTGCATTCGCGCAGGAAGCCAGTTCCCCGCCGGAAACCGTAGAAACAGCCGCGCCAGCGAGCGAAGAAACGGCCCGCACGCTCGGCACCATCGTTGTCACCGCGCAGAAGCGCGAACAATCGCTGAACGAAGTGCCAATGTCGATCACTGCCCTGTCCGGCGATCAGCTGACCGCACGCGGCGTGAGCGATATCGAGTCTCTGGTGAAGTTCACGCCCGGCCTCAGCTATGTTGAAAGCGGTGCCAGCGTTCCGGTTTATTCGCTGCGCGGCGTCGGCTTCTTTGACACGACGCTCGGCTCACGGCCAACCGTTGCCGTGTATCAGGATGAAGTGTCGCTGCCTTTCTCGATCATGGCCCAGGGCGCCGCATTTGACCTCGACCGGGTAGAGGTTCTGAAAGGGCCGCAAGGCACACTCTTCGGCCAGAACTCCACCGGCGGCGCCATCAACTACATCGCTGCCAAGCCCCGCTCCGATATGTCGGGAAAAATCGCGGCAAGCTATTCCAGCTTCAACACGCTGGACGCAACAGGCCACGTCAACGCGCCGCTTTCGGATACGCTCAATGCCCGTTTCTCCGCACGCGCCCTTGTGAGCGACGGATGGCAGGAGAGCCTCACACGCGATGATACGCTTGGCGCCAAGAGCTTCTATCAGGGACGCCTGCAGTTTGACTGGCAGGCTGCAGAAAACCTCTCGCTGCTGATCAATCTCAACGGCTTCGTCGACAATTCCGAAACCCAGGCTGCCCAGCGGATCGATACGATCTACTCGGCGCCGGCCTATATCAGCCAGGTTCCGATTGTGGCGAACTATCCCGTCGCCCCGTCAGACAACCGCATTGCAGACTGGGACGAGGGCGAAGCGCTGAAAAAGGACAACAGCTTCTGGCAGGCCTCCGTGCGGGCAGACTATGACCTGTCGCCAAGCCTCACGCTGACCTCGCTGACCGCTTACTCCGCAATGGACGTCGACCAGCTCGTCGATCAGGACGGAACATCGGCCAAAGCCTCGCTTACCGAAGTCGCCGGGGAACTGTCTTCCTTTTCCCAAGAACTGCGCCTGGCTTGGCAGGGAGAGCGGAGCAATGTGGTGCTTGGTGGAAACTACTCCCGGGACAAATCAAGCGAAGACGATCTGTTCGAATTTCCCTACACAACCAGCTCCTACTCCACGATCCCGGGTATGCGCACCGATGCAGTCCGCCTGATCGGGGACCAGACATTTGACACGTCCGCGATCTTTGCCAATCTGGACTACGACCTCACCTCGACGGTCACCGCACACGCAGGTGTGCGGTATACGGAGGTTGAACTTACCTCGGTTGGGTGCGCGGCAGCCGGCAGCCCCACGTCGGCCGCCACTTACGGTACACTGGTCAATGTGATCCGCGGCCGCGCCGGTCTGGCGCCGGTAGTCATTGGTGTGGGCGATTGCGTTTCGGTTGATCAGACGCTGACGCCGGGCTTCCGCCGGGACAAGCTGAACGAAGACAACGTCTCCTGGCGTGCTGGGCTCGACTGGACCCCGGCAGACGGCGTGCTGCTCTATGCTAACATCAGCAAGGGCTACAAGACCGGAAGCTCGCCCACCATCCCGGCAATCGAACAATCCGAACTCGCTCCTGTTACGCAGGAATCGGTTCTTGCCTATGAAGCCGGCTTCAAAGCCCCTCTCGTCCGTAACCTGATCGAAGCCACGGGCGCCGTGTTTGCCTATGAGTATGAAGACAAGCAGCTGCAAGGACGCCTGCCCACTATTCTCGGAGTGCTGCCCGGCCTTGTGAATGTGCCCAAATCGGAAATCCGTGGCGCAGAGCTTCAGGCCAACGTCTTCCCACTCGAAGGCCTCACGCTCACCCTGGCGGGCACGTATATAGACTCCGAAGTCACCGAGGATTTCAACAATTTCAGCATCCTCGGCCTGGCGGCAAACTTCAAGGGCGATGCGTTCCCTTACACACCAAAATATCAGCTGGTCTTTGACGGACAGTACGCAACCCCCATCACTTCGGGTCTCAATGCGTTCGCAGGCGTGAACGCCAATTATCGCAGTGCGACAACATCCGGCTTCGGAGACGACCCGCGTCTTGATATTGATGCGTATACGGTGGTTGATGCCCGCGCTGGTATCGAAGCGGCGGATGGTGCGTGGCAGGCAAGCGTGTTTGTCCGAAACCTCACGGACGAATACTATTGGAACAACGTTGCGCGCACCTCTGATGTGATCCGGCGGTACACCGGCGCGCCGCGGAGCTTCGGCATTTCCCTGTCCCGCTCATTCTGAGGCTCCCGCCTCCTCTCCTGATCAGCAGGTGGCCCAGGGCCGCCTGCTGAACTTTTTTTGCTGCCTTGTCCTGGAAGTTGAGGCGGGAGAAACGCTGTACAAATATTGCCCTCTGCTGGGCCGCTGGCGTGCTATAGGCCTCTCCTGCATCCTTCGGCTCACCAGGGAGACAAAGATGATGATAGACCTGTTCGGAGGAGAGGAACCTAACCAGACGACGCGCGAGGAAATGGCTGAGGGAGCAGTCATTCTGCGCGGCTTCGCACGGCATCTCGAGGAAGATCTGCTCGCCGCGGTCCGGGAAGTTGCCCAACTATCACCCTTCCGCAGGATGATCACGCCAGGCGGCCACGTGATGTCCGTCGCGATGACGAATTGCGGTCAGGCGGGCTGGGTGACTAATCGCCAGGGCTATCGCTATGATGCAATTGACCCGGAAACCGGAAAACCATGGCCTCCGATGCCCGGCAGTTTCATCGCGCTTGCGGTCTCAGCCGCGGCCGAGGCGGGATATTGTAAGTTCCGCCCCGATGCATGCCTCATCAACCGCTATGAGCCTGGCGCAAGGCTGTCGCTTCATCAGGACAGGAACGAGCGCGACTTAGCCAATCCCATTGTCTCTGTGTCCCTCGGGCTACCCACAATTTTCCAGTTCGGGGGATTGAAGCGCGCCGACCCAATCAAGAAATATGCACTCCGCCATGGCGATGTCGCCGTTTGGGGCGGCCCCTCGCGCCTCTGCTATCACGGTGTCCCGATCCTGAAAGACGGCGAACATCCGAAGGTCGGGCGGGCAAGACTAAATCTGACCTTCCGCCGAGCCCTCTAAGGCAAGGCTACACGCGGTACAGATGAAATGTGAGAACCCTTGAAATACTTTCCCAGAAAAGTGGCGGAGAGGAAGGGATTCGAACCCTCGATACGCGTTAACGTATACGCCCTTAGCAGGGGCGCGCCTTCAGCCACTCGGCCACCTCTCCAGCGCTCGGAATTCCCTATAGATGAGGGGGAATTGGGGCAAGTCTGAATTGCGGTGATTGGGCGCCATCGGGCCGGAAAAGTCGCCAGACGCCCCAATAAGGCAGAAGAAAACGGCATGTCCCCTCCGGAGCCCCGGCCGCCAGCCTGTAATTCCACAGGCCTGCCCGGCGCCTCAAAAGGCCCGCCAGCCCCCCATTCGCTGATTACCGGCACGTGCCCGGCCAGATTTCAACCGGTTCATGACGACCCCGATCACATTCCCCCCCGCCGCTTCAACGGCGGCGCGCAGGTCCTCCACCTCGTCTGCGCCCACCGTTTCGGCCTGCACCACCAGCACCACCCCATCGGTCAAAGGCGCATAGATCAGCCCCGCCGCAGAACGCGAAAGCGATGGCGCATCGATGATGGCCCAGTCCGCACTGCGCCGCAGCGCCCCCCACCAGCCGGGCGCCGCCAGCATGCGCACACTGTGCCCCGGCGACAGCCGCTCATTCCGAAAGCGCGTCACCAGAAGGCGCAGACCATCAATCTGATGCGCTGTCAGCAGCTTTGTCAGGGCTGGCACCTTTTCTGATCCGGAGACAGAGTAAATCTGCTCCACTCCAAGGGAGGCATCCAGCGGATGCCCCGGCCGGCCCACGCCACTCAGAACTCCTTTTGAAAAGGCCGTATAAAGAGGGTTCTCGCGCAGATCGAGATCAATCAGCCACGTCATGCGGGCAGCCCGGGCGGCGGCCATCAGGGCAAAGGAAGCAGCAACACTGCTCGTGCCTTCCCCTTCCCGGGCCGACATGAACATCAGCACGCGGCCACCCGCGCGCGGGGTGATCCGCGTTGCGGCCTGCCAGAGGCCGGAAAGATCCTGCCGCAGATCGCGCATGACTTGCCTTCGCTTCTTCTCGCAGGAGCGCTAGCATGCGATGGTTAATGCGTCTTTAGGAAAATCGCTCGCCGGCGCTCAGCGCGGACGGACGGTGGCAAGCACGGGCAGTCCCACTGTCCGCTCCAGGGCGGCAGCCGTGGCAAAGCCCCGGCGGCTGAACGCATGCGCCAGGCCGGCGCCAAGCGCGGCCAGCGCCGCCAGGAGAAACGCAGCGAAGGAAGCGGGAATCCGCAGACTTTCCCCCCGCATTGGCACCGCCGCGCTCTCTACAAGGCGGACATCTCCAGCGCCCTCCCGGGCAAGATCACTGCGCGCCCGCGCTTCGGCGGCCCGGGCGCCAAACTGGCGCGCCGCATCGGCCGCTACATCCCGCCGGCGAACCAATTCTGCCAGCCCTGGTGCCAGTTCCCGCAAGTGTTGATCCCGCGCCTCAAGGCTGGCGATCTGCGCATGCAGCTCCGCCTGCTGACGGGCTGCCGCCTGGACTTCTGCCTCAAGCCGCGCAATGGCCAACCGAACCTCCTGATACAGCGGATCAGGCCCGCGGCGCGCAGCACTCGCCGTATCCCCCTGCGCCGCCACCAGCCCCTCGATCCTCTCGATACGGTTGTCCAGATCGCGCAGCGCCAGGGCATTGGGCGCCAGCCGGGCCCGCAACTCTTCGCGCTGAACGTAAAGTTCCTGCAGGCGCTGTTGCGCGGTGTCTTCCGTATACATCACCTGGTCGGCCGGCAGCCCGGCAAGTTTCCGCCGGTAGCTTGCCAGCTCTGCCTCAAGCTGCGCTTTCTGGGCCCCCGCCATCATCAACTCGAGGCTCGCAGCCTCATACAGGCGCTGCTGTGTGCTCCGTTCGGTTTCGAGCCCGGTCAGACCGTTCTGCGCAAGATAGGTCCGGATCGCCGTTTCGGCGTCGGCTACCTCGCGTTCAAACCGTTCACGTTGGGCGCCAAAACTGAGGGCAGGCTCTTCCCCCAGCACCGCCGGGCGATAATCGAGATAAGCGCGCGTCAGGGCGTTGAGCAGGACCGCGGCCATTTCAGGATCAGCATGGCCAAATTGCAGCCTGACGGCCCTTCCCCCCGGTAAAACTTCCGTCTGAAGATTATCCGCCAGAAGGTCCGCGCCGATACGGGCGCAGTCCTTCCGGCCGCATTGGGCGGCAAGTGCCGGATAAGCCCGCGCCAGGGTCCCCTTCTCAAGTGCCGCGCGCGCCACCACCGGGCTGCGCATCAGCTCGATTTCGGACCGGGCGGCGCTCTCCGCGTCCGCGCGCTCGGTTGGCGGAAAAACCAGTACCCGCGCCTGCGCCACATAGCGTTCGGGCAGCATCAGTGCCGCAAACAGGCCAAGCGCGAACAGCGGCAGAAACACCAGCAGCATCAGCCATTTCGCCCGCCACAGATGCACCAACACATCCCCTGCGCCCAGGCGTGGCCGCAAGCGCGGCTGCGCTGCCCGCGCTTCAGGTTGGCCGGCATCGGCTGGGGACATGGGTTCGCGCCGCTCCCTGCGGGTACTCAACCTGTCACAGATGCCATGGCGCGTTTGAGATTTCGTTAAGCATCAAGGAACTGTAGAGGGAGGCTGGAATCCCCCGCGTCAGGCCGCCATCTATCGGCGCGGCGCTACTTCTGGCAGACTTTCTCCATGACCCAATATTTCGAACCCATCCCCTACCCCCTGTGGCACACCGACAAGGCCGCCTTCGCGGACAAGCTCGGAAAATCCTTCCGGGAAACAGGCTTTGCCGTCATCACCGGCCACCCCGTGGCCCAGCCCGTGATTGATGCAAACCTTGCCGCCACCAAGGCGTTTTTCGCCCTCTCCGAGGATGTGAAGGAAAAATATCACGATGCTCCCGGCGGGCGCCAGCGCGGCTACACCCCCTTCGGCACGGAAAACGCCAAAGGCCAGGCACAGGCCGACCTGAAAGAGTTCTGGCATACCGGCCGCGACCTTCCCCCCGGCTCGCCCTACCGGACCACCATGAAGGATACCCCCAGCGTCGCCGAAGTGGCAGACTTCGACCGGGCGACCCGCGCCCTTTATGCCGCCCTGGATGATTTTGGCGCTGATCTCCTCAAAGGTGTCGCGCTGCATCTGAACCTTCCGGAAACCTGGTTTGACGACAAGGTTAACTTCGGTAACTCCATTTTGCGTCTGCTGCATTATCCCCCGCAGATGAACCCGCCGCCGGAAGGTTCGGTCCGCGCTGGCGCACATGAAGACATCAACGTCATCACCCTGCTCCTCGGCGCTGAGGAAGCCGGTCTCGAAGTGAAACACCGCTCTGGTGCCTGGCTGGCGGTCAACCCGCCCCCCGGCGCGCTCGTGATCAATTGCGGCGACATGCTTCAGCGCTACACTGGCGGCATCCTGCCATCCACCACACACCGGGTGGTCAATCCGGCCCCCGAACGCTCCCGGTTCCCGCGTTACTCCACGCCCTTCTTCCTTCATTTCAATCAGGATTTTCTGATTGAAGCCCTCCCCGGCTGTCTCGCCGAAGGGGGCAAGGCACAACCTCCCATCACCGCTCAGGACTTCCTGATGGAGCGCCTGCGCGAGATCGGCCTGGTCAAGGAACGCAGCTGAAGACCGGGCCTCCCCGGGGGGCCCAATCCACCCGACGTTCCCAAACTTGCCCTCTGGCACATAAATTGAGTGTCCCCTGGATGGCCTGAGCCAATCTGGGAGGCGCCGAAATGCCAGCTATGGGTATCTGCGAATGGATCGCCGCCGGACGCGCGATCGCGGAGGGCCAACTCACGCGCTATTCCGAAAAGGCTCACTTCACCGACGAGTTCGAGCAGGACCTCTGCCGGCTGACAGGCGCCCGCCACAGCCTGGCCGTCACGTCCGGCACCGGCGCGCTGATCGCTGCCCTCGCTGCTGCCGGCATCGGCCCAGGCGATGAAGTCCTGGTGCCGGCCTATACCTGGATGGCAACGGCGGCTGCGCCCGTCATGGTCGGCGCGGTTCCGATCCTGGTGGACATCGACGAGTCCCTCACCATCGATCCGGAAGACATCGAGCGGAAGATCACCCCCTACACCCGCGCCATCATCCCCGTGCATATGGGCAACGCCCCCTGCGACATGGACGCGATCATGGCGATTGCGAAGAAGCACGGCCTGATCGTCATCGAAGACGCCTGCCAATCCGTCGGCATCACCTATAAGGGCCGCGCCCTGGGCACCATCGGCCATCTCGGCGCCTTCAGCTTCAACAAGATGAAGAACGTCAACATTGGCGAGGGCGGCGCCGTCCTCACCAATGACGACCAATATTACGCCCGCGCCCGTTCCTATCACGATCTCGGCGCGATGATCCGCGGCCATGAGGAACGCTACAACGAGCCTGCCTTCGTCGGCGTCAACATGAAGGTCAACGAGATCCAGAGCGCGATGGCGCGTGTGCAGCTGCGAAAGGTTGTCCCCATGCTCGAGCGCAAGCGCAAACGCCGCGCCGCCATGGCGGAAATCCTCGCCACAGGCACGGATTATCAGCTCACGCCCCACAACGACGCAGACAGCGCCGTCAGCCTCACCCTGGTTGCGCCCACCGTCGAGGCCGCTGTCGCGCTGCAGGAACGCAAAGGCATCTGGAACCGCCTGCGCGACAGCTCCAAGCACATCTATACCAACTGGGAACCCATTCTCTCCAAACGCACCTTCCATCCGAAGATGAGCCCCTGGGCCTGGGCCAAGCGTGAGATCACCTATACCCCGGATATGTGCGCCCGCACGCTGGATATTCTGGACCGCACCTGCGTCGTCAATATGGGGCTGGAGTATCCCACCTTCCTGATGCGCCGCATCGCCAAAGGCATCGCCGCCTGAACCCTGCCCCCCCTAAAGCGAAGCCCCGGCCGGATATTCGTCCAGCCGGGGCTCACCATTTTATTCCGCCAGTGGATTACTTGGTTTCGTAGGTGCGCGACAGCTCGTCGAACAGGCGCACGCCATAGCCAACCGCGCCCTTCGGGTCGACAGCATTGCCCGAGTTCTGCCAGGCCATCGACGCAATATCGAGGTGAACGAAGGGCGTCTCTTCCTTCACCCACTCCATGATGAACGCCGCGCCCACCGAGGCGCCCGGCGCGCCCTCGCCGCCATTCTTCACGTCTGCCACATCGCTGCGGATCGCCTTGAACGTATTGGGATGCACCGGCAGGCGCCAAAGCCCCTCACCCGACGCATCCGCCGCCGCCAGGAACCTCTGGGCAAGCGCATCGTCGTTCGTGAACAGGCCCGCATAATCAGACCCCAGAGCACCGCCGACAGCGCCGGTCAGCGTCGCAATCGTCACGGCCAGCTTCGGCTTGTACTGCTCCTGTGTCCACCAGAGGCCATCGGCCAGCACCAGGCGGCCCTCGGCATCTGTGCTCATGATCTCGATGGTCTTGCCGCTCATCGAGGTCAGCACATCACCGGGCCGGATCGCATTGCCATCCGGCATGTTCTCCGCCAGCGGAAGAACCGCCACCACGTTCACCTTTGCCTCGCGCTTGGCCAGCGTCAGGACCGCGCCAGCCGATGCCGCCGCCCCGGCCATGTCCATCCGCATACGCCACATATTGGCGCTCGGCTTGATCGAGATCCCGCCCGTATCAAAGGTGATGCCTTTGCCGACGAACGCAATCGGCGCCTCGCCTGCCGTGCCGCCCTTGTATTCCACGGCCACCAGGCGCGGCGGGCGCACAGAGCCCTGCCCCGTGCCGTAAAGCGCGCCCATGCCGAGGGCCTCGATCTGCGTCTCGTCCAGCACCGTCACCGTCACATTCGGCAAGCCCTGGAACTTTTCCACCACCTGATCGGCAAACCAGGCCGGCGTCTTGATGTTCGACGGCGTGGAGACGAGATCGCGCGCAAAGAACACGCCTTCCGCCACAGCGCGGGCATCGGTTTCCCAAGCGCGCCGCGCGGCATTGGCGTCGGGCGCCAGAAAGGTGAGTGTCACTTTGGGCTCGCTGGCCGGCGCAGCCTTGCCCCATTTGCCGAAATCATAGGCGCCCAGCATCGCGCCCTGCGCAGCAATGGCCGCGTCATTGGCCACATCCTTTGCGTCCGGAACGGCCACATTCACTGTCGCCGTCCAGCCTGCGGTCCCCTTGGCCACTGTGGCGCCATAGGTCTGCAGGTCGGTGGCGGATTTCAGTCCCTCACCTGTGCCCACCAGCAGCACCGCCCCGTAGGGGCCAACGCCGTACAGTGTGAGCGTCTGCCCGGCAGCGCCCTTGAAACCGGCCGTCTTGATGGCCTCGGCAATCGCCCCCTTCGCAGCCCGGTCGGCGTCGCGGGAAATCCCCTCCAGCGCGCCATCCTTGCCCACAGGGAGCGCCACAGCGCCTCTGGCGGGACGTTCCGCCTTGGCAAAATCGATGCCCGGCACTTCGGCAAGCGCCGGCATCGCCAGCGCCATCGCGGAAACAGCGGCGGTGATCCATATTTTCATGGGCGGTGTCCTTCTCTGTTCTAATATTACATTTTGCCTCGGAAAAATCTGGCCGCCTGTCCAGCCCTTTTGGGGCATGGACGCAACAGATTCCGCACGCGGGCAACTAAGCGCTGCCTCAGCCGGCCAGAAAAGCCTTGAGGTCTTCCCCGCAGCCAAAGGCATGGTCTGGCCGCGCGGCGGTCAGCGCCTCGCGCGGCGCAAATCCCCAGCTCACGGCCACGCAGCGGATGCCCACTTCCCGCGCCGCATCAATATCGCGGATCTCGTCGCCCACTGCCAGCGTCCGCGCCGGGTCTGCCTTCAGGCGCTTCATCACATCGCGGAAATGCTTGGCCTTGCCGAACATGCCCGCCCCGCAGCTCCAGGCAGAAATCCGTGAACTGATTTCCGGCCCCAGTGCCCGGCGCACAACGGCTTCGGAATTGGATGATACCACCGCCACAGGAATGCCCCGCGCCATCAGTGTATCCAAGAGGTCCCGCGTGCCCTCAAACAGCGGAAACGTCTCCGCCGCCTTTGCCCGCTTGCGCGCATGCACGGCGATCAGCGGCAACTTCCATCCCGGAATGCCCAGAGACTGCATTACCTCCCGTGGCGGATGCCCCCGCATCGCCTCCTGCTCCTCAAAGCTCGGCAACCGGAACCGGAACTTCTGCGACAGCTCCGGCAAAAGCTCACGGAAAAACCCCACGCTATCGGCCAGCGTGCCATCAAAATCAAAGATGATGAGGTCAGGTTTTGTGGCCATGTGCTCCCCCCTCACACTCCCCTCAGATCAGCCCCGCCAGCGGCGAACTCGGATCAGCATACCGCTTCTTCGGCATCCGGCCAGCCAGATAGGCTTCGCGTCCCGCAATCACGGCATGCTTCATCGCCCGCGCCATGCGGATCGGGTCTTTGGCTTGCGCGATGGCCGTATTCATCAGCACACCGTCACATCCCAGCTCCATCGCAATCGCGGCGTCAGATGCCGTCCCCACGCCCGCGTCGACAATCACCGGCACGCGCGCGGCCTCAATGATCAGGCGGATGTTCACCGGGTTCATGATGCCGAGGCCAGAACCGATCAGGCTGCCCAGCGGCATGATCGCCACACAGCCCGCCTCTTCCAGAAGCCGCGCATAGACCGGATCGTCCGAACAATAGACCATCACCTCGAAGCCATCCTTGATGAGGGCCTCAGCCGCCTTCAGCGTCTCCGGCATGTTCGGATAAAGCGTCTTCTGATCAGCCAGCACTTCCAGCTTCACGAGGTTCCAGCCCCCCGCCTCGCGCGCCAGGCGCAGCGTGCGCACCGCCTCGTCGGCCGTGTAACAGCCCGCTGTGTTGGGCAGATAGGTGAACTCGTCCGGCTTCACATGATCGGTCAGGCGCGGCTCGTTCGGGTTCGACAGGTTCACCCGGCGCAGCGCCACGGTGACGATCTCGGCCCCCGCCGCGCGCGCGGCGTCGGCATTCTGCTCATAGGAGGCATATTTGCCCGTGCCGACGATCAGGCGCGAGGCATAGGTCTTGCCGGCGATCACCAGCGGGTCGTTGACGGGGCTCTGGGCGGCGGTGTCGGGCACGGGGCGTGTCTCCTGACTGAACTTCAAAATGGGGCGCGTAGGGGCGCTGCGGTTGGCGTTTTGTTGGAGGAATCCGGGCGTTCGTTGGAGGAACCGTTGGAGTTTTTTTCGCCCCTTATCCACCCCCTACGAACTGCACGATCTCCAGCCTGTCCCCCTCGGTGAGGACGGTCATGGCATGTTCGGACCTGGGCACAATCTCGCGATTGCGCTCCACGGCAACCCCGCGCGGATCACGGCCGGTCTCGCCGGATATCCGGTGGACAAGCTGCGCAACCGTCGTGCCCGGGGCGATCTCGAGCGCCTCACCGTTCAGCGTGATCTGCATCCGTAAAATTCCCTGACTGTTGCCCTCTTGCCACGCTGGCCGTTACAGCGCAAACGAAGGCGCATGTCGAAACCGGTATATGTCCTCGGCGGGCCGAACCTCAACCTTTTGGGTACGCGCGAGCCGGAAATCTACGGGCGGGATACGCTCGAAGATATCCACGCCCGACTCAGGGCGCTTGCAGGCGACGTGGCAATTGTCGCGCGTCAGACGAATTCTGAAGGTGAGCTCGTGTCCTGGGTGCAGGAGGCCGCCCGTGAGGGCCGGGCTCTGATCCTTAATGCAGCCGCTTACACGCACACGTCGATCGCTCTGCATGACGCCTTGAAAACGCTGAAGATTCCGCTGATCGAAGTACACCTGTCGAACCCCGCCGCGCGCGAGGCTTTCCGGCATGTCAACTACGTGGCGCCTGTTGCAGTTGGTACAATTGCCGGGCTAGGTGCCTATGGATATGAACTCGCGCTGAGCGCGGCCCTGAGGCTATCGGGAGAGGCGAGGAGCTAAAAAACATGAGTACTGCCAAGAACAAGCTGGACACCGGCCTGATCCGGGAACTGGCTGCAATCCTGCGCGAAGCCGACCTGGGCGAGCTGGAAGTCGAGCATGAAGGCCTGCGTGTGCGGGTCTCCAAACCGGCTGCACCAACCATGGTTCAGGCCGTGGCTCCGGCTGCGCCGGCGGCCATGCAGGCCCCCGCAGCGCTTGCCGCGCCAGCCCCCGCCGCCGCTCCAGCGGCGGCTGCGGCTTCAGACAATGCCGTAAAATCTCCAATGGTCGGAACGGTTTACCTGTCTCCCGACCCGAACTCCAAGGCTTATATCGCCATTGGCGACAAGGTGAAAAAGGGCGACACGCTCATGCTCATCGAAGCCATGAAGACGTTCAACCCCGTCGAGGCAGACCGCGCAGGCACCGTGAAGGCAATCTATGTCGAGAACGCCCAGCCGGTCGAATTTGGCGAAGCCCTGGTCCTGATCGAGTAGCATGTCGGCTCCCCGTCCCATCCAGAAGGTCCTGATCGCCAATCGCGGTGAAATCGCCCTGCGAATCCACCGCGCCTGCAAGGAAATGGGCCTTTCCACCGTCGTCGTTCACTCCGAGGCAGACCGCGATGCCATGGCCGTGCGCCTGGCTGACGAAAGCGTCTGCATCGGGCCTGCCCCGTCTTCGGAAAGCTATCTGAAGAAGTCGCGCATTCTCGCCGCTGCCGAAATCACCGGCGCTGACGCGATCCATCCCGGCTATGGCTTCCTGTCGGAAAACGCCCAGTTTGCCGAAATGGTCGAAGCCCACGGCATCGCTTTCATCGGCCCGACGGCAGAACATATCCGCGTCATGGGCGACAAGATCGCCGCCAAACAGGCCATGATCGAGGCTGGCGTGCCCTGCGTGCCGGGCTCCGATGGCGCGGTGGAAACCATCGCCGAAGCCAAAAAGGCTGCCAAGAAAATCGGCTTCCCGGTGCTCGTGAAGGCGTCTGCCGGCGGCGGTGGCCGCGGCATGAAGCTGGCGATGACCGAGGCGGACCTCGAAAACGCTGTGAAAACAGCGAAGACCGAGGCCAAGGCCGCCTTCGGTGACGACGCTGTCTATCTGGAAAAATACCTCCAGGGCCCGCGCCACATCGAAATCCAGGTGATTGCGGACACCCACGGCAACGTCGCCCATCTCTGGGAACGCGACTGTTCCCTCCAGCGCCGCAACCAGAAAGTCTTCGAGGAAGCCCCCTCGCCAGCACTCAATCAGGTGCAGCGCGAGGAAATCGGCGGCATCGTAGCCCGCGCGATGCAGAAGCTCGGTTATCGCGGCGCCGGCACCATCGAATTCCTCTACGAAGATGGCCGGTTCTATTTCATCGAAATGAACACCCGCCTTCAGGTCGAACACCCTGTCACCGAGATGATCACGGGCATCGACCTTGTGCGCGAGCAGATCCGCATTGCCGACGGCAAGGCGCTTTCTTTCCGCCAGGAAGATGTGATGCTCGTCGGCCACGCCATCGAGTGCCGCATCAACGCCGAACATCCGGAAACCTTCGTGCCATCGCCGGGCCTCATCACCGAGTTCCATGCGCCGGGAGGCCCGGATGTGCGCCTCGATAGCGCCGCCTATGCCGGATACCGCATCCCGCCGCATTACGACTCGCTGATCGGCAAGCTGATCGTCCACGGCCGCACCCGCCGCGAATGCCTGATGCGTCTCAAGCGCGCCCTGCAGGAAATGGTCGTCGGCGGCGTTCACACGACACTCGATCTGCACCGCCGCCTTGTGGAAAACGATGACGTTCAGGCCGGGGATTACAACATCCACTGGCTCGAGAAATTCCTGGCCGAGAACAAGATCCAACCGGGCGAATAAGGGCCCGTCATTGCGCCGCGTTTACAGTCAACGCGGCGCAACCCATATCTTGATCTGATGTCCGCCCGCTTCGGCCCTGAAGACCTGCTTGCCTGCTACCGCCGGGGCGTTTTTCCCATGGCCGACTCGCGGGATGATCCGCGGCTGTTCCTTGTCGACCCGGACTTCAGGGGCATCCTGCCCCTGGACGCGTTCCACATTCCCAAACGCCTGAAGCGCCGGGTCTGCCAGGACCCGTTCCGGGTCAGCTTTGACACTGCCTTCACGCGCGTCGTCGAAGCCTGCGGGGAGCCGCATGACAATCGCCCGAACACCTGGATCAACTCGCCCATCGTGAACCTCTACAGCACGCTGCACCGGCAGGGCTTTGCCCATTCGGTGGAATGCTGGGACGGCGACGAGCTTGTGGGCGGTCTCTATGGTGTGGCCCTCGGCGGCGCTTTCTTTGGCGAGAGCATGTTCTCCCGCGCGACGGACGCGTCAAAGATTGCGCTGGTGCATCTGGTCGCCCGGCTCATTGACCGGGGTTATGTGCTGCTGGACGCGCAATTCCACAACCCGCACCTCGTGCAGTTCGGCCTGATCGAGATCAGCCGCGACGCATTCAAGGCGCGCCTGAAGGCGGCGCTGAAGGTCGATGCAGATTTTCATGGAAGCCTGCCGGAGGCGCTCTCCGATCAGTCGATCGGGATGTCCTCGTCCGGCGGGGTTTCAGTTTCGGTTACACCGGCCGGCATGTCATCATACAGCGGCTCGACACTTTCCGGGATGGTTACTCGTTCCGGCAGTTTTACCGGCTCCGGCGCCGTGCAACGGATCACCCAGATATCATAAACCGGATGTTCCAGCGCGTTGAGACCCGGCGAAGAGGCATACATCCAGCCTGAAAACAGGGTGGGGTTCTGAGCGGCCGCAGCGGGCGCGTCCTTGGCGGCGACAGCCTCCATGGTTTCCACCGCCACAGGCTGGGTCGAAGCGATCCGCAGGAAGGCAGCGCTTTCGGGAACTTCTTCAGGCGGCGCCTGATAACAGGTTTTCAGCTCCACCCGCAGCGACCCGAAGGTCACCGGCTCGCCCACCTTCACGACAATGTCCGTCGAGCGCCCGGTAATCTTGTCCAGAGCGCGCAGCGTCGCCTGGTTCTTCTGCGCCATCGTACTCGCCGAAGCGGTCAGAGCCACCACTACGGCAAAGCCGGTAGCTGCCAGAAGGCGCGAAGCAATTTTCATTCACCAGCTCCATCAGAGGGAACTTCCGGGGGATCCACAGGGCCGAAATCATCTGCGGCCGAAGAAGAAGACGTGCCGCTATTGCTGCTGCCACCACCGCCGCCTGATGCGAAGGATGCAAACAGGGTCAGCAGATCGACGCTGCCGCGCGTGAACTGGATTTCGCCCGTGCCGTCCTGCGCAATGTTGTCGAAACCGGCGCCGGGCTCGAGCGCGATATAGGCGCCGCCGAGCAGACCATCCGTGGAAATCCGCGCGTCGGTATCGTCGGGCAGCTCCCACTTCGAATCGAGCGCGAGCTTGAGCACCGCTTCAAAGGTCTGCGGGTCGCCATCAATGGATTTCACAACCCCGGCCTTCACGCCCGCAATGCGCACGTCTGATCCGCGCGAGATGCCCGATACGCTGTTGAAGCGTGCGGTCACTTCGTACTGGTTGGCGCCCATGCCGCTCGAATCGCCGCCTCGTGCCAGGGCAAACCAGAGGAAGAAGCCAGCGACACCAACGACCACGGCCCCGATCAGGGTTTCAAAAAACGATTCACGCATCCGGGGTCCACGCCTCGTAATCGGAGTCGGAGCGCTGACGCTCACGCTGGTTGGACAGAGAGCCCTTGGGCTTCACCGCATAGGGCGTGCCGGTCATATTCGGCATGTGGTCGGTCTCCCACTCGCGGCGCTCCAGCGGCATCTTGGTCGGCGGCGCGTCCAGCGTGTGGTGCAGCCAGCCATGCCAGTCAGCGGGCACCTTGGAGGGTTCTGCCAACCCGTTATACATCACATACCGGCGGCGGCGGCCTTCGATCGAGGGTTTCTTCTCTTCGAAATAGCGGTTGCCGTATTCATCGGTGCCGACAAAGGCCGAACGCCGCTTGATGTCGAAGGCGGCTCCGACGGTGTTTCCGCTCCACCAGGTGAATATCTGCTTCAGCATCTGAGGCTTTCCTGACCGTGTTTGATGGCCGCAATATGGCGATGCCCCGGCGATTAATCCATCCATGGCAGGCAGGCAATGCGCCCTGGGCGCGCGGGGCGCGTCATTACAGGCAATCCACTGCTTTGAGCGCCTGAAAAGCGGTTGCCGCAAAGAGGGCGAGCAGGCACCCTGACCAGGACTGATTCGGCAGGAGCACGGGACAGATGGCGGCAAAATCGCATTCGGAAATCCTCGAAGCAGCAGAAGCCGATGGGCTGATCTCCCGAGAGGTAAGGATGCGGGACATTTCCCGCTCGGCCGGACGCGCCCTTCAGCCGCTGACGCCCGCCGCTCTGGAACAGGTGCGGGCCGCCTGGTCGGCTGCCAATCTCCTCGGGGTCTCCCAATTGGCCACCGCCGAAATGCTTGAGCGCCTCGGGGATGCGCCGCGTAATGCCGAGCTTGCCGAAGCCATTGCCGCCGGCCTGCCGCAGGATGTCCTGGAAGAGGCCCTCCGCCAGCCTGGCGGTATCCAGAAAACCGCGGCTGCCCTGCGTGCGGCAGCCGTCAGCACGCCCTCGCCCCGCCCCGGCATGTTCGAAACCGGCCATCTCGACGCGCCCGTCCGCGCCGCCCTCGATGCGGTGCTGGACGAAGGCGCCGAGATCCATCTTGCCCGCGCGCCCCTGCCCGACGCGGCCACCCGCTGCCGCGTGATTGATGTGGCGGCTGCCATCGGCCCTGGCGGGCTTGAGGCGGACTATCTCGTGAGCGCTGCCGACGCAGCTGCCCGCTCGCTGCCAGATGGCGTGCTGGTCATCGCCGGGCTTGGCGCGGCGGTCATGTCCCTCGGGCTCGACTATGCTTCCGAAGCCGGCATCGCTGCTGGCGCCGCCCTCACTGCGCTCGTCCGCACCGCCGCGACCGGCGCTGCCCTGCCGGCCGCCCATGCCCGGGTGCTGGGCCTTGAAGCCATCAAGGCTGCCGGACGGCGGGGCTGCCAGGTGGCTATCCTGCCGCTGAGCGATCTTGGCGGCGTCCTGCCAGATTGTGAAAGCGAAGGCGCCGCTCCGGTCCGCACCGTGCTCGCCTATGGCGAGGAATCTCCCTCCCTCGGCCGGGCCGCCCGCCTCGGCCTTGCCCGCCGCGCGCCCGAACAACTCCCGGTCCTGCTGGGCCGGCTAGCCAGTGCCGGTGAGCAGGATCTGGACGCCGCCCTTGGCCGCTCAAAGCTGCGGGATCGCGGCTTCAGTGACGATGCCCTTGAGCGCGTCACCCGCGCCATTGGCGATGGCCTGCCGCTGAATGCGGCCTTCTCCCGCTGGGTGCTGGGCGACGAGATCATCACCAATGACCTGCGCCTGTCGCCGGAGCGTTTCGACTCCGATGGCCGCGCGCTGCTGTCCGCCGTCGGCTTCTCCAAAAAAGACATTGCCTCGGCAGAAGCCGCCATCGACGGCGCGGTGGAAGACATTGCCGGCAAAGGCCTCGCCACTGCCGGCTTCTCGTTGAACGTTTCGATGGATGCCGAGCTGCGCTTCACCTCCGCAGCCGCCCGGGCCCTCAATGGCATGGCCATGCTCCGCGTGCCTGCCCAGGAAGGGCTGGCCATGGCCGAGGCGGCGATGGCGGCTGGCCTCTCCGTATTGCTTACCGGCCACCGCACCCCGCCCTCGGAAGACGTGCGGGAGCGCATGGAACAGATCCTCTCGCTCGCCGAAGAACTTGCCGAGGACGCTGAAGCCCTGCCCGCCTTGCCGGTGCTCACAGAGCAGGGCCCACCCGTGCGCCGCACACGCCTGCCGGATCGCCGCAAAGGCTATATCCAGAAAGCCACCGTCGGCGGCCACAAGGTCTATCTCCACACCGGCGAATTCGATGATGGCAGCCTGGGCGAAATCTTCATCGACATGCACAAGGAAGGCGCCGCCTTCCGCAGCCTGATGAACAATTTCGCCATCTCCGTCTCGCTGGGCCTGCAATACGGCGTGCCGCTGGAAGAGTATGCAGACGCCTTCGTATTCACCCGGTTTGAACCGGCCGGGGAAGTGACCGGCAATGACCGGATCACCAAGGCCACCTCGATTCTCGACTATATCTTCCGCGAGCTTGCCCTCTCCTATCTGGGCCGCGATGATCTTGCCGAAGCCGATGTCACCCATGATGGCCTCGGCCGGGGCGCGGGCGACGCCACACGCGGCGCGCAGACTGCCGCGTTCACCACAGAAGCAGCCCAGATTATCTCCCGCGGTTTTTCCCGTGGCCAGCTGCCGGACAACATCGTGATTCTGAACAAGCGGCGGGCCGAGAAGGCTGCGGAGGAGCCAGATGCAGATGATGACGGCACGATTGACCTGACGCCGGCCTATCTCGCCCAAGCCTGCCCGGCCTGCGGAAGCTTTACCCTTTTTGAAGCAGGCCCGGACGGACACCACGCCTGCGACACCTGCGGTGAAGAAAGCAGAGCCACCCAATAATCCCCACACGCGAGTGACCAGCCGTAAATTGCCCCTCGGGGCAGGCAATTAACCAAGCGGCAAGTGCAAGAGTTATTGCACGCATGCAACAGTTACGCGGCTTTTACACTTCTTACTGTTTGTTCAGTTTAGAGTTTTCAGAATTGCCATTATCCAAGTCATATGTTCGCGCCACAAATGCGTCTCATCTCACTGGCCGGTCTCATGACGGCTGCGTTTGCCAACACGGCTCTGGCTCAAAGCCAGCCCGTTGCATGGTCTCCCAGCTATATTGGTGCATGTGCTGATTGTGATCTCTCCGGGCGCAACCTCGCCGGATGGACACTGAACGGCGCCAATTATTCCGGTGCTCGCTTCGATTACGCCTTCATGCGCGGCGTGCGAGCCACTGCGGTCAATATGCAGAACGCCAATGTTACCGGCGCCGACCTGCGCGGGGCAGATCTGACCAGCGGGCGCCTGGCCGATGCCGTGTTCAACAACGCCCGTATGCAGGACGTACTCGCCTCAGGCGCTGATTTCCGCCGCGCGCGCATGCAGGGCGCAAACCTTGAGAAAGCCCGCCTGATCGGCGTGAATTTCGAAGGCGCCACGCTCCTCTTCGCACGGCTTGAAACCGCAGATCTCTCCGGCGCCAACTGCACCGACACTGTGATGGACCGGGCCAATCTGCGCGGCACCATTTTCAATGGCGCCAACCTGACAGATGCCAGCTTTGCCGGGGCAGACGTGTCCAACGCCTCCTTCCGGGACGCCCGCCTGCCGGGCGCAGACCTGACCGGTATCACCGGCGCATCCACGGCAGACTTTGCCGGCGCCTGCGGTTCACTCACCACCCGCCTGCCGGCAAATATGAGCCTGCCCATGTGCGATGTGTCTCTCATAAAAACTGAGGACTGATCCCGCCCGATCACAGCCACGAATCAAAACCGCCGGGCTCGTCGCCCGGCGGTTCGTTTTCAGGCCCAAGGCTCAGGGGTGAGGCTTACGCCTTCACCACCGGCGCGAGGCGGATGTTGAGTTCCTTCAGCTGGCGCTCGTCTACCGGGCTCGGCGCGCCCATCAGCAGGTCGCGGGCCTGCTGGTTCATCGGGAACAGGATCACATCGCGCAGTGAGTCGGTTTCGGCCAGCAACATGACAATCCGGTCAACGCCGGGCGCAATGCCGCCATGGGGCGGGGCGCCATAGCGGAACGCGTTCAGCATGCCGCCGAACTTCGCCTCGACCACTTCAGGGCCATAGCCGGCCAACTCGAACGCTTTCAGCATCACATCCGGGCGGTGGTTCCGGATCGCGCCCGAAGACAGCTCCACACCGTTACACACGATGTCGTACTGGAACGCCTTGAGGTCCAGCTGCTTCTCGACCGTATCGGCCGCCAGCAGGGCCTCCATGCCGCCCTGGGGCATCGAGAACGGGTTGTGGCTGAAGTCCACCTTCTTGTTGTCTTCATCCCATTCATACATCGGGAAATCGACAATCCAGCAGAAGCGGAACACGCCGGGTTCAATGATGCCGAGTTCCTCGCCGATGCGAATACGGGCCTGTCCCTGCAGCTTCACGGCGGCGGTCTTGTCGCCGGCAGAGAAGAACAGCGCGTCGCCTGCCTTGATGCCGGCGCGCTCAGCCAGCGCCGCCAGGGCAGCCGGCTCGAAGAACTTGGCAATCGGGCCGGTCGCGGCCAGCTGGCCGTTCTCTTCCACGAATCGCATGTAGCCGAGGCCCGGCGCCTGCATTTCCTTCTTCGCCCAGGCGTCCATCTTGTCGAAGAAGCTGCGGGGCTGCTCAGCGGAATTCGGTGCCGGAATGGCGCGCACGATGCCGCCACCCGCCACAATCTTCTTGAACACGGCGAGGGTCACGTCATCGCGCGTTACGATGTCGGAAACATCCGAGCAAATGATCGGGTTACGCAGGTCCGGCTTGTCGACGCCGTATTTCAGCATCGCTTCAGCGTAGGGAATGTGCGGGAACGGGCCGGCGGGCACAGTGCGCCCCTTGCCTTCCCAGTCCGCAAACTCCTCGAACACGCCGCGCATGACCGGCTCAATCGCGCCGAACACGTCCTCCTGCGTCACGAAGCTCATCTCGATATCGAGCTGGTAGAACTCACCGGGCGAGCGGTCGGCGCGCGCGTCTTCATCGCGGAAGCAGGGCGCAATCTGGAAGTAACGGTCGAAACCCGACACCATCAGCAGCTGCTTGAACTGCTGGGGCGCCTGCGGCAGGGCGTAGAATTCACCCGGATGCAGGCGGCTCGGCACGAGGAAGTCGCGGGCGCCTTCAGGGCTGGAGGCCGTCAGGATCGGCGTCTGGTATTCGGTGAAGCCTTCGGCCACCATGCGGCGGCGAAGGCTGGCGATCACCTGGCTGCGCAGGATCATGTTCTTGTGCAGCTGCTCGCGGCGCAGGTCCAGATAGCGGTGCTTGAGGCGGATTTCTTCCGGATAGGAGTGGTCGCCAAACACGGGCATCGGCAGCTCGGCGGCTTCGGACTGGACGGAGACTTCCCCGCCCACCACTTCGATCTCGCCGGTGGCAAGGTTTGCGTTCACCAGTTCAGCGTCGCGGGCAACCACCTTGCCCTCAACCGTGATGACGCTTTCCGCGCGCAGGCGCTCAACCGTGGCGAAGCCCGGCGAGCCCGGATTGAAGACAATCTGGGTGAGACCGTAATGATCGCGCAGGTCGATGAACATGACCCCGCCATGATCCCGGCGGCGGTGCAGCCAGCCTGAAATCTTTACGGTTTCTCCCACATGGGATTTGCGCAGCTCGCCGCAGGTATGGGTGCGATAGGCATGCATCGGGCGAAATCTCCGGAAAATCGCTGAATCAGAAAGAAGCGGCGTAGGGCACAGACCCCCTCGCCTTTGTCAAGTTGGTGCGATAAGCGCTCAAGGGATGACTGACAACACCCTGACCCCCATCACAGAGCAGTCCGCACTGGAAGATCTGTGCGGCGCGCTCGCCGAATCCGACTTTGTCTGCGTGGACACCGAGTTCCACCGGGAGACGACATATTGGCCGGAACTCTGCCTGATCCAGGCCTCCGCCCCCGGCGTTGAGGGCCTGATCGACCCCAGGGCAGAAGACCTTGATATCCGGCCCTTCCTGGATCTGATCGCCTCAGACCGCCAGACTAAGGTATTCCACGCGGCCCGTCAGGACATTGAAATCTTCAACCGGCTGATCGGCCATCCCCCCGGCCCGGTGTTCGATACCCAGGTTGCCGCCATGGCGCTCGGCTTTGGCGATTCGATTTCCTACGACAACCTGATCCAGCGCGTCCTGCGCAAGCATATCGACAAGTCCAGCCAGTTTACCGACTGGATGCGCCGCCCGCTCAGCCAGAAACAGCTGGTCTACGCGCTGGGCGACGTGACCCACCTGCGCGACGCCTATCAGAAGATGCGCGACGAGCTGGAGAAGACTGACCGCCTCAACTGGGTGCGCGAAGAGATGGCCGAGCTTGAAGACCCGGCCACCTATGACACCGACCCGATGAATGCCTGGCAGCGCCTGAAACTGCGCATGCCCAAGAAAGACTATGCCGCCATCGTCGTCGCCGTCGCCGCTTGGCGCGAACGCACGGCGCAGGAGCTGGACAAACCCCGCCGCCGTATCCTGAAGGATGACGCCATCCAGGAGATCGCCGCCCAGAAGCCGCGCACCGAAGAAGACTTCAACCAGCTGCGCGCGGTGCCCAACGGCTTCATCCGCTCCAAACATGGCCAGGGCCTGATCGAGGCCATCAAGGAAGCGCTCGCCAACCCGGACGCCTTTGCGCCCGAGCTGACACGCCCGGTGCAGAACCCGCAGATCCCGGCAGGTGCGCCGGAGCTGCTGAAAGTGCTGCTCAAGCACATCTCCGACGAACACGATGTCGTGCCGCGCCTGATTGCCAACTCCAGCGACATCGACCGGATCGCCCGCGGCGAGACCAGCGAAGACATCCCGGCCATGACCGGCTGGCGCTATGACATGTTCGGCAAGAAGGCGATCGCCCTCCTGTCAGGCAAGCTCGCTGTGTCCTTCGCCGGCGGCCAGGTTCGCCTGTTCGACGTGTAAGGCGTATTCAGCGCACCAGCGTGGTTGATTTCAGGCGCAGCATGTTCGCCGCCTGCGCAAGGCGCCGCTCGACCGTTTCTGAAATGAGGTTGGCGTCCTTGCGGTGAACCTCCAGCGCCAGGACGTCGCCTTCCCGGCGAAGTGAAGCGCGCTGCAAAATGGGGCCAGAGCGGCCGGAGAAAACCGCGCCCAGGCGCATCAGCAGGCCGATCTGCTTTGCCCGTTCCGCCTGCTGCTCCGTGGTCAGGGCCACATGTTCGACCGGGCGTTTGAAATCCTTCTCATAGCGGCAGCCGATGGCATGGGCGATCATCGCGCGCTCAGGATGCGTCACACCCAGATAGGGCGCGCGCAGCGCCTGATCATAGGCCATCTCGGCGCGGTGATCAGGATGGAACCGTCCCGCGCTGTCCGCCATCATGCACGCAGCCATCTCTATACGGATGTCTGCGGCGGGCGACCCGAACAGGTCAGGCTGCGGGATGAGCGCAGGCGAAATGAAATCGTGCAGCGCGCGCCCGAAGGCAATCTGGTTATGATCCAACCGCGCATAGGCGATGATTCCATCCGCCAGCGGATCATCCAGGCTCATGCTCAGAAGGTCGTGCAGGACACCCTCACGAACACCCGCCGCAGAAATAGTCACCCCTTCCAGCGCGCTGACAGAAAGGATCTCTTCGATCAGCACCGCCGCCATCGGGAAATGTTTCGCGCGCTTCTTGTCGATCGTCTCGATCTGCTGGCGGGCCGCTGGGTTGGTCAATGAATCGAGGCAGAGTTTTGCCGCCCGCGCCACCTGCCCTTCATTGATCTGAAAACCCTGCAGCACATGCAGCGGATACTTGTCCATTTCCATCACGAGCCGGCCGAACGCGCGCCATGCGCCGCCCACGGCATAAAATCGTCCCTTGGCTCCCTTGATCACTTCGCTGGCCTTGAGTGCCTCGCGCACCCGTTTGCGCAGCTCCTTGGGATCGTTGACGATATCGCCCAGCGCCAAGGGGCCCAGCATCAGGCTCTCGCCCGCGTCCAGCCCCTTCTCCAAACCGATGCGCTTCAGCTCCAGGCTGGAGCCCCCCAGATCCCCGATCAGTCCCATGGGGTTGTGGATGCTGAGATCAACGCCGCGCGCAGAAAGCCGCGCCTCGTCCTCCCCGCTCAGCAGGCGGACAGGCCGGCCAAGCACCTTGGCGGCCTGTTTGAGAAATACCTCGCCATCGCCCGCCATCCGAACGGCAGCCGTCGCGACAGCCTGATACGTCTCCACATTCAGCGCGCGCAGGATCGCGCGGTAACGGCTCAAGGCCTGTAGCGCCGCTTCAACACCCTTGGGGGAGAGATGGCCCGTCTTCGGCATCCCTTCACCTAGGCCCGCCATGACCTTTTCATTGAAGGTCTGCAGGATCGAGGCCCCCATGACCTCGCAAATCACCAGGCGCACCGAGTTCGACCCGATATCGATAACGCCCGCCAGCCTGGACTTGGGAAAACTCATTTAGGCTGGATCTCGCGATAGGAGAGGCGCGGCGGAAGGCTGACTTCCAGCGCGCTGCCGCGTCCAGATAGGCTGGGATTGTCCATGAAGTATCCGTGCGCTGTGAAGGCTGTTTCAGGCGAAGACACAGGAAACCGCTCATAGGTGCCGTCCGAGTGCATCAGCCACGTCTGGCGCTCATCGTTGAGATTGGCAACCATGATCTGATTGAGCACCTGCCGATGAACGGTAGGATTCGTCAGAGGCACCAGCACTTCCACGCGGCGCATCAGGTTGCGCGGCATCCAGTCCGCCGAGGACATGAACACCTTCGCATTCGCCGAGGGGAGCGCTTCGCCATTGGCAAAGCAGAGGATGCGCGAATGCTCCAGGAAACGGCCAACGATGCTCTTGACCGTGATATTCTCCGACACGCCGGGAATGCCCGGCCGCAGACAGCAGATGCCCCGCACCACCAGAACAATCGGAACGCCCGCCTGGCTGGCCTTGTAAAGCGCGTCGATCACATCTGGATCAACCAGGCTGTTCATCTTGGCCCAGACGCCGCTCGGCTTGCCCTTCCGGGCGGCCATGGCTTCCACCTCGATCATTTCGATCAACTGCTTCTTGAGCGTAACGGGTGACATGCCGATCACCTCAAAGGGCGGCGCCACTTCGGGCGGCTCTCGATACGCCGTCACATAGTTGAAGAGGCGGTTGGCATCCCGCCCTAGCCCCTGATCCGCCGTGAACAGGGAAAGATCAGTATAGATCCGCGCATTGATCGGGTGGTAGTTCCCGGTTCCATAGTGCGTGTACGTGCGAAGTTCATTGCCCTCGCGGCGCACCACGAGCGACACCTTCGCATGCGTCTTGTACTCGATGAAGCCGTAAACCACCTGCACACCGGCGCGTTCCAGGTCGCGCGCCAGCCGCAGGTTCGCCTCCTCATCAAAGCGCGCCTTGATCTCCACCAGCGCCGTCACCGTCTTGCCGGATTCCGCCGCCTCGATCAGCGCGCCCACAATGGGGGAATTCACGGTCGTGCGATAAAGCGTTTGCTTGATCGCGACCACCAGCGGGTCTGCCGCCGCCTGGCGCACAAATTCCACCACCACGTCAAAGCTCTCGAAGGGGTGGTGAACCAGAATGTCCTTCGCCCGGACGGCCGCAAATATATCCCCGCCCATCTCACGGATGCGCTCGGGATACCGCGGCTCATAGGCCGGGAACAACAATTCAGGCCGGTCATCCACGATCAGCTCAGACAGGCGCGCCATGCCGAGAATGCCATCATAAAGCACGATATCTGAGGGCTCCGCCCCCATCTCGCGCATGATGAACTCGCGCAGCTTCTCCGGCGCGCTCGCCTGCATCCGCAGACGGACAATCCGGCCCCGGCGGCGCTGCTTCAGCAACACCTCGAATTCGCGGATAAGGTCTTCAGACTCTTCCTCGATCTCGATATCACTGTCGCGTACGATACGGAAAAGACAGCGCCCCACCTCTTTGAATCCTGGAAATAGGTTTCCCAGGAACATCCCGATCACATCCTCCAGCGGAATAAACCGGATGCCCGGCTTGGTACCCGTCTGTAGGCGGATGAACCGGCGCACGAAAGTCGGCATCGGCACAATGCCGACCTGCCCCTCCCCGCCGGTCTCGGACTCGAGGTCGAAGGCAATGGTGAAGCCGAGATTGGGAATGAACGGGAAGGGATGTGCCGGGTCCACTGCCAGCGGCGTCAGGATCGGGAAGATATTGGTATTGAAATATTCCTGCAGCTCCGCCCGCTCCTTGCGGGTCAGCTCACTCGGCTCCAGCACGAAAATGCCCTGCTCGGCCATCTCGGCCTTGAGCTTTCGCCACTGGTCAAGCTGCGCCGCGATCAGGCGCAGCGACGCGGTCTCGATTTCGGCTACCTGCTGGGCCGGGGTCAGGCCGTCCTGGCTGGGCCTGGTCACGCCGGCGCGCACCTGCTCGCGCAGGCCCGCATAGCGCACCATATCGAATTCATCGAGGTTGCTGGCCGAGATCGACAGGAACCGCAGCCGTTCCAGTAGTGGATGGGCGGGGTTATCCGCCTCGTCCAGCACACGCTGGTTGAACTGAAGCCAGGAAAGCTCCCGGTTCAGGAATCTCTGCGGCGACGCCATGAGCTGTCTGATTGCGCGCTGCTGTTGCCCGTCCGGCATCGGTCACCCCTGCTCCGGCGCCCGGCATTCAGCCTGCGCCCTCGTCTTCTTCGCCGTCTTCATCCAAACCTTCAAGCACCGCGCGGGCAAGTGCCAGCCCCGGCGCCTTCCCGGCCATGCTCACTGCCCCGCTGAGCCTGTCCATCAGGGTCTCAATCGCCTCATAGGAAAGGTCAATACGGGGCACGAGGTAATTGACCGTCTCCGGCGACAGTTTCATGAAACGCTGCGCCGCTGCGGCTCGAAGCCGCGCCCGGAGGTGATCCTCGTCCGGCTGGCTGATTTCAGCCAGCGGCATGGCGTTGAGCCGCGAGCGCAGATCGGCAATGCCCGTGCGCCAGGCCGCCGGCCCGGAATGGGCCACCAACAGCAACCGCCCGCCCTTGGCGCCGACCATGTTGTAGAAGGACAGAAACTGCTCATCCCGCTTGGCCACGATCAGATCAGCATCATCAAGCGACACGTGCCCGGCCGCCAGCGCATCGAGCGCGCCGAGTTTCAGCGTATTGAACTCTGCCGCGGTCAAATACTGCCCGCCAAACCGGTCTGCCCACGCCCGCGCCAGATAGCTGAGCCCGCAGAAGGCCGGGCCCGTCACGCAGAGGGCATGGGTCGCCCACGCCTCCGGCCGGCTTGCCAGCCCGGCGGCCACATCATTGGCCGCGCCGCGCACCAGCCCATCCCAGTGCGCCTCGGGTGCCGGGAAGGAAAGCAGGGGCTGCGCCGGACTGTCCTGCGGTCCGTTAGGATCAGATGTCACTGGATACCGGTCGTTGAAACGGCCGAACGAAGCGTCAGCCTGCCGTCTTCGCGGCCGATACTCACACCGCGCTGAACCAGATCGCTGCGCAGGCGGTTCTCATCACCGGCATAGGCAAACGATACCAGCGCGCCTTCGCGGGCCACAGCCTTGGTACGGAAATCCGACACCAGCGGCGAGCGTGCCAGCGCCCCGCGCAGCGTGTTCCACTCGGCCAGCGAGGTGTAGCGCACCGAGGCTTCCACGCTGGTGCGGCTGCCATCGCGTACGATGGAGGCTTCTTTCCAACTTTCGCCCAGCAGGGTCGAGACCGCCTTCGCCGCATCTGCCAGCGTTGCCACCGGCGGCGTTGCACCTACGGGCTCATTACCCACGGCGGTTACAGACGAGACAACCACGCGCCAAGCGCCTTCCCGGCCCTGAAGATCAGCGATCAGGGCGCGGCGGGCATTCACCGGCACGGCCTCAGCCGAGATTTCGGGCCAGGCGCTGTAGGCCGTGTAGAAATTGCCCACAGCGGTCACATAGGGGACCAGCGCACCATTGTTGCGTTCCCCAAAGGCCTGGCGCCAGAGATCTGCCGAAGCGGCGTTGGAGGTCACCGGCACCATCAGCGCCAGCGGGGCTTGGGCATCCAGATAGGGCACTTTCAGGGAGTCCAGATGCGCCCGCACGATCTGCGGGTTCAGCACCACGGCCAGCTTGCCGCGATACCGGCCTGCGCCTGCGGTCTCTTCCTGAACATCGACAGCCGCCGTCATGCGGGCCGCCAGCGCGCCATCAATCGGGATGCCACCGGCGGCATTCCGGTCGGACGCCAGCGTGATCTTGTTGATGAGGGCGCGCGCCGCAGCAGAACGGGCCGAGGCCATCGCCGCTTCGCGCGCTTCAATCACCGTGGCGGCCTGCTGATCCACCTCAATATCGCGGATCGTGTAAACATCGCGGATGTCAGCGAAAGCCAGCGGCGTTGCGGCAAAAATCAGGAACGCGGCGGCAAGTACCCATCGAATCATCGTGGTTAAACTCCTTGTCGGTGCCCCTTCTAACAAGCCATCCGGGCTGCGGGAACCTGCTGCTTCACTTCCGAAGCTTCACTGGAACTTGGCCCCTGCTCATGCTAACGCGCCGATTCAGGCAAACCGAGGGGCTAGAATCCGATGAACACTCCATCCAAGACGCCTCTCTCTTACCGTGACGCTGGTGTCGATATTGAGGCAGGCGAACGCCTCGTCGATGCAATCTCACCGATGGCGAAAGCGACCGCCCGCGCCGGTGTTATGGGCGGCCTCGGCGGCTTTGGCGCCCTCTTCGATCTGAAGGCTGCCGGCTATGACGATCCCATCCTCGTCTCGGGCACAGACGGCGTCGGCACCAAGCTGATGCTGGCCTTCGAGACCGGCATCCACAACACCGTCGGCATCGACCTTGTGGCCATGTGCGCCAATGATGTGCTCGCCCAAGGCGCTGAGCCGCTGTTTTTCCTCGACTATTTCGCCACCGGAAAGCTCGAAGGCGGCATCGCTGAAGCCGTCATCTCCGGCATCGCTGAAGGCTGCCGCCGCTCTGGCTGCGCCCTCGTGGGCGGGGAAACCGCCGAAATGCCCGGTATGTATCCCCCCGGCCATTACGACCTCGCCGGTTTCGTCGTCGGCGCTGTGGACCGCGCCAAAGTGCTGCCCCGCATGGGCGACATGAAACCGGGCGATGTGCTGATCGGCATCGCTTCCTCCGGCCCCCACTCCAACGGCTATTCGCTGATCCGCCGCATCGTGGAGCGCGAGGGCTTGTTCTATGGCGGCCCTTCGCCCTTCTCCAATTCGGAAACCCTTGGCGAAGCGCTGCTGACACCGACACGCCTCTACGCGCCCATCGTCATGCCGCTGATCCGCGCCGGAAAGCTGAAAGGCCTCGCGCATATCACAGGCGGCGGCCTCACCGAGAACACCCCCCGCATGTGCCCGGACGAGTTGGTCCCGCGCATCGACCGCGCCGCCTGGACGCCGCCTCCGGTGTTCCAGTGGCTGCAGGATGCCGGTCAGGTCGACCTGGAAGAGATGCACCGCACCTTCAACATGGGCATCGGCCTCGTGCTGGCCGTTGCGCCTGAAGAGGCAGACGCCGTTATGGCCGAGCTGACAGCTGCCGGTGAAGACCCCCGCGTGGTCGGCGAGCTCGCCAGCGCATGAACCACCTGAAACTGGCGATCCTGATTTCAGGGCGCGGCTCCAATATGGAAGCCCTGCTGAAGGCTGCCGAAGATCCCGCCTTTCCGGCAAAGCCCGCGCTGGTCCTCTCCAACCGCCCGGATGCCAAAGGTCTCGAAACCGCCGCCCGCGCCGGCGTCCCCACCCTCGCCATCGACCATAAACTCTACGGCAAAGACCGCGAAGCCTTCGAACGCGAACTGGACAAGGCGCTGAGCGATGCTGGCATCGAGATCATCGCGCTGGCGGGCTTCATGCGCGTGCTGACGCCCTGGTTCGTCACCCGCTGGGAAGGCCGGATGATCAACATCCACCCCTCGCTGCTGCCCAAATACAAAGGCCTCGATACCCATCAGCGCGCGATTGATGCGGGCGACCGCGAAGCCGGTTGCACCGTGCATTGGGTCAGCGCGGGCGTGGATGAGGGCGAGATCATCGCGCAGGCCGCCATCCCCATCCTGCCGGGCGATACCGCCGACAGCCTCGCCGCGCGCCTGCTGCCGGAGGAGCACAGGCTGTATCCCCGCGCCCTCGCCATCGCCTGCGCGCGGCTGAGGACCTGACCCCAAGCCACCCAGCGCAACGCTCAGGGTGAGCCGTTCGGGAGGTTGGTTCAGTCTGGATGCATGAGGCGGTTCCGCGCCCTTGTGGACACCGCAGCCTCCAGCCGCTATCCCCGAAGGCATGGCGGAACAGGGCATCGGAGGCTGGCTTGAGCGACATCGTGATCAACCGCGAGGATGGCGAGCCTAAAGGCCGCTATGCCGCGCGCATCGACGGCATTGATGCGGTCGGCGAGATCGAGTTCACCTATCCCGCCCCCGGCATCATCAGCGCCAACCATACTCGCGTCCCCGAAGCGATGGGCGGGCGCGGCGTGGCCCGCGCGTTGCTCGATTTCATGCTGGAAGACGCCCGCACCAAGGGATTCAAGATCGTGCCGGTTTGCCCCTATGTGCGCGGGCAATATGCCAAGCATCCTGAATGGTCCGATCTGTTCACAACCAAGCCGGGTGAAGATCCTTGAGGAGCGACCAATCCATGCAGCAGATCGTGCTGGCCCAGTATTGCGAGGGCGCGCCCAAACCATCTGATTTCCGCCTCGAAACCCTGCCCCTGCCAGAGCCGAAGGACGGCCAGTTTCGCGTCGCCCATGCCTGGTGCTCGGTCGATCCCGGCACCCGTTCGCGCCTTTCTGGCGGAGACAGCTACGCCGCCGCACTGCCGCTCGGCAAACCCATTGATGGCTTCAGCGTGGGTGTGGTTGATGCCTCCAACCATTCCGATTGGCCGGTGGGCACGAAAGTGTTCTGCGCTGGCGGCTGGAAAACCCATTCGCTCCAATCCGGCAAAGGTTTCATCGGCAAGGTGGCCGATGTGCCGGGCGTTCCGCTTTCGGCCTGGATCGGCGTCCTGGGTGTGCCGGGGCTGACGGCCTGGTTCGGCATGAAGGATGTGGCCCGCTTCAAGGAAGGCGACGCGGTGCTTATCACTTCCGCCGCTGGTCCGGTGGGCGCCACGGCGGGCCAGCTCGCCAAAGGCTGGGGCGCCTCGAAAGTCGTCGGCGTGGCGGGATCGGATGAGAAATGCCGCTGGCTGACGGAGGTCGCCGGCTTCGACGCGGCGATCAATTACAAGTCCGCCGACGACCTCACCGCCGCCATCGCCGCCGAATTTCCCAAAGGCGTCGACATCCTGTTCGACAATGTCGGCAATGCGATGGTCAACCGTGTGCTGCCGCTGATGGCGCTGAACGGACGCATCTGCATCTCCGGGCAGGTCGCCGACTATAACCTGACACCCGAGGAGACCCCCGGCATCGTCAATACCAAGCCCTTCATCACCCACCGGGTAAACATGCAGGGCCTCGTCGTGTTCGACTTTGCGCGCGGCTTCCCCGAAGCACTCGGCAGCATGGCGAAGATGATCGCGGGCGACACGCTGAAGACGCAGGAAGAACGCTTCGAGGGCATCGCCGCGATGCCGGAAGCCTTCTGCGGGCTTTTCAGAGGCGAGAATACCGGCCGCCGCGTGGTCAGGGTCGGCGCGGATTAGTCGTCGTCGCCATCGCCCTTGCCGAGCAGGCTGGAAAGCACGATGCCGGCAATCGCGGCGATCACCATCGCCTGCTTGCCGCCGCCTTCTCCGCCCGTGAGGGCCGAAAGCATCTGTTGCTGCGCGTCCTGACGGGCTTTGGCAGCGGCCTCTTCGGCGCGGTTCTCCGCGTTATTCTTCATCGACATGACCAGCAGGATCGCCCCTGCCATCAGGGAAAAGCCGAGCGCGATGAAGGCAGCGGCGGCCCAGGGGCTCATCCGTTCCGCCAGGAACAATGCCAGCGCCGCCACAGCCGCGATGTAAGCCGTGAGCAGCATGACACCGACGACGGCAAGCGTGCCAAGGCCCTTGATGCCCCGGTTCACCTGCTCGCCTACCTGGCCCTGCAGCAACGACGACAAGAAAGACAACATCAGCGGCGCGTCATCAGCAGCGAAACAACGAAGCCGGCGCCAAAGGCGATCAGCAGTGTCTGCAGCGGGTTGGCGCGGGTCTGCACGCCCAGCGTCTTCTCCAGCGAATTGGCCTGCTTGTGGATCTGTTTCAGGGCACGGCGGGCTTCCTTGAGAACTTCCTCGCCAATGTCTTCTGCAGTATCTGCAGCAGATTGCGTTGCTTCTTCAGCCTCAGCCTGTGCCTTTTCCGCGAGAGCCGCCATGATCTCATCAATCTCCGCACGCAGCGATACCAGCCGGGCTTCCAGGTCTTCTGAGCCTTGTTTTGCTTCGGTATTTTTGGGCGCTTTGGACATGGGACATACTACCTGAAAATTTACTTCCAGCATTTGCAATATCAGATTTTTATTGTTTTTGGATGAAGGTTAACCGGCCAATTTTACTCTGAATGGGAAAAGCTGATGGCTGCGGATACTGGCGACGTTACCTGCGCGGTATGTCACAAGACCTTCTCTCTCGCGGAAGTCCGGCGAGTGTGCGACTCAACGCCGGGCACGCAGGCGGCCCTGCGCGCGCAATTGCCTGACATCCAGCCGGACCAGCATGTCTGCCTGCCTGATATTGCGAGGATGCGGCGGCTGTATCTTGAGCAGTTGCTGGAAAAGGAGCGCGGCGAGCTGACAGCGCTCGACGAACAGGTTCTGCAGAGCCTGGAGACGGGCACCCTGGTGGCCGATGAGCCAGATGCCGGCTGGGACGATGCGCGCAGCTTTGGCGAGCGGGCCGCTGACGCTGTGGCGCGGTTTGGCGGTTCCTGGACGTTCATCCTGCTGTTCTGCTTCATCCTGATAGTCTGGATGCTGGTAAACGCCACGGGATTCATCCTGGGCAGGTTTGACCCTTACCCCTTCATTTTATTGAATTTGGTCCTCTCCTGTATTGCGGCCTTGCAGGCGCCTATCATCATGATGAGCCAGCGCCGCCAGGAGGCAAAGGACAGGCTACGTTCGGAGAACGACTATAAGGTGAACCTCAAGGCGGAGCTGGAAATTCGGCACCTGCACGAGAAACTGGACCTTCACCTGCACCGCCAGTGGGAAAGGCTTGCCTCGATCCAGAGGCTTCAGATCGAGCTTCTCGAAGAAGCCGCGCGGGGCGACGGCGCCCGCAATTAGGCCTCAAAACCGGGTCAGCGGGCGTCATTCCCGTGACAACGCCAGCCCTCTCATGGACAAATCCGGACAGTTTCGGACAGCGATGGGACAATTCCGGACACAAAAAACCGGAGGCGGGCGGGCCCAGCCTCCGGCTTGATGTTTCGCCCTGGGGCGCGCCGCTTAGGCGGTGATGTCAGCTTCGGAGAAGAACTGAGCGATCTCGATGGCGGCGTTTTCAGCCGAGTCCGAACCGTGGACCGAATTCTCGCCGATCGACTTGGCAAACAGCTTGCGGATGGTGCCTTCAGCGGCGTCGGCCGGATTGGTGGCGCCCATCACTTCGCGGTATTTCGCGATGGCGTCTTCAGCTTCCAGAACCTGGACGACGACCGGGCCGGAGATCATGAAATCCACCAGCTCGCCGAAGAAGGGGCGGGCCGAGTGAACCGAATAGAAACGCTCAGCCTGGGCGCGCGTCATCTGGATGCGGCGCTGGCCGACGATGCGCAGGCCGGCTTTCTCGATCACGGCGTTGATGGCGCCGGTGAGGTTACGCTCGGTGGCGTCGGGCTTGATGATGGAAAAGGTGCGCTGCACGGCCATGAGGGGCTTCCTGTAGTTCTGGTTGTTTCCGGGGATTTGCCGGGCCTATAGCGGCGCCTGCCCGCCGGGGCAAGCGGGGACATACCGGGGGTTGCAGTGGTGCCCGCCGGGGATTAGGGGCGTTGAGGCCCCGCCATTCGAAAGACCCCTGCCCATGTCCGACCTTCCCTCCTGCCCCAAATGCGGCTCCACCCTCACCTATGAAGACGGCGCCCTGCTGGTGTGCCCCGAATGCGCGCATGAATGGGCGCCGGGCGAGGCCGCCGCTGAAGACGGGCCGAAGGTGGTGAAGGACTCGGTCGGCAATGTGCTGGCCGATGGCGACACGGTGACGGTGATCAAGGACCTGAAGGTGAAGGGTTCGTCCCTGGTCGTGAAACGCGGCACCAAGGTGAAGAACATCCGCCTCGTGGACGGCGACCATGACATCGACTGCAAGATCGACGGCGTGGGCGCGATGGGGCTGAAATCGGAGTTTGTGAAGAAGGGGTGAGTCTAGGACAAGTTGGACCAAATCTGTTCGTCTGACTGAATTGCCTTCACAACCGCCTCCGCCCTCTCTCGAGCGTCCGGCGATAGAGAAAGACCCATATTCTCTATCTCCGCCCAGATTAAGTAATCTACGACAACGCTTGCAGCTTCACCATCTCGAACCATCGTTGCAGCACGCATCAGATAGCCATCGTACTCGTCTTCAAATCCGCAAGTTTCCCAGCTCGCGGCATTTGCCAACAAGCCGATTGGGTCCCAGAGCCTCCAGCCGATGTCTCTAAGACGCGACAGACGCACTTTGGGACGTTTCATGTTGATTAAACCCCCGCCTCTTTCCAGCCGCCACGCTCCGTCTGCTGAAAATAGCGCGTCACTAATCCAGCGTCCTTGGCAGCTTTGAACTGGGCGCGGGCCTTGTTGCGGGTGCCGGTGTCGGCGTCCTCGAACATCACCATGCAGCGCTTGAAGGCGGCGTCCACCGGCGCTTCCACGCCGTCCATCAGCATCAGGGCTTCGGCGTTGTTGGCGTTGGCGAGCTTGGCTGAGAGCAGCACCGGCTGGCGGGCGACATCCAGCCCCGGCGCATCGGCCTGGCCATGCGGCAGGAAGGAAGCGTCCTCAAACGTCCAGAGCACCGCGTCGAGCTTGGCGAGGCGCTCCGCACGCGGAGAAACGGCCAGCACGCGCCAGCCGACTTCGAGGCATTTCTGCAGAAGCGGCGCGGCCGCCTCTTCCAGCGCGCTGCGCGAGAGATGGTAGAACCACCATTCGGGGGCTGCTGGCTGGGACACTTTGCGGCGCGCTCCTCTGCTCGTCCTTGGACTTCGCTCAGGATGAGCAGGGTTGCAAGCCGGGGGCAACGGATAAAGGAACCTACCCGTTGTTCACGCCCGATGGCTGAAAGCCATCTGAGCGCCCATCTCCTGCCCCTTCCGCTTTCGCAGACGGTGAGGTTTGGAGATGGGCCCTCAGACGGGCGTTGCCCGTCGAGGGTGACGAGCGATGAGAGCGGGGCAATTACGCCTCGTAGTTATCCACAATCCAGCGGCTGAGCAGGCGCGGACCGTAGCCCGATGCCCAGCTCGGATCAGTTGGCGACTTCTCGCCTTCGACCCAGGCAACGCCAGCGATGTCGATATGCGCCCAGCGCACGCCGTCTTTGACGAAACGCTTGAGGAACTGCGCTGCCGTGATCGAGCCGGCTGCGCGCCCGCCGATGTTACGCATGTCTGCGAACTTCGACTTGAGCAGCGAGTCGTATTCCGAGCCCATCGGCAGGCGCCACACGCGCTCACCTTCGGCGAGACCCGCCTTGGTCAGCTCGTCGGCCAGGTCATCACTGTTGGTGAAGAGGCCGGCATGATGGTGGCCGAGGGAGATGACGATGGCACCGGTCAGCGTGGCAAGGTCCACAATGGCTTTCGGCTTGAAATGCTCCTGCGCGTACCAGAGCACGTCACACAGAACGAGACGGCCTTCGGCGTCGGTGTTCTGCACTTCGATGGTCTGGCCGGAGGCCGAGCGGAGAATATCGCCGGGGCGGATGGCGTTGCCATCGGGCATGTTTTCCACAAGGCCGATGAGGCCGACGACGTTCACCTTGGCTTTGGCCTGGGCGAGCGCGCGCATCGTGCCGGTGACTGCCGCCGCGCCGCCCATGTCGCCGCGCATCTCTTCCATGCCGGGGCCAGGCTTCAGCGAGACGCCGCCCGTATCAAAGCAGACGCCCTTGCCGACGAGGATGACCGGATCCTCACCCGGCTTGCCGCCATTCCATTTCATGATGCCAAGCTGGCTTTCCTTCACCGAACCCTGGCCGACGCCGAGCAGCGCGCCCATGCCGAGCTTGGCCATCTGCTTCTCGCCGAGGACTTCCACTTCCACGCCCAGATCGGCGAGTTCCTTGATCTTCTCGGCAAAGCTTTCCGGGTGAAGGTCGTTGGGCGGCATGTTGACGAGGTCGCGCGCCAGATAGGTACCGTCCGTAGCAGCGTCCAGCAGGACGAAAGCAGCCTTGGCGGCCTTGGGATCGTCACACACGATGGTCAGGCCCGAAAGGCTGGGCTTCTGGTCGGATTTGAGTTTGGTGAAATAGGTGTCGAAGCGGTAGGCGGCGAGCTTGGCGCCGGCGGCGATACGCGCAGCTTCCTCGGCGGTGTGAACGGTAATCGAGGCCGACTTGAAGCCGGAGGAAGCAAACGCCTTGATGAAATGGGCGCCGATATTCTCCAGGGCGCGAGCGTCGCGCTTCTTCGGCTTGCCACCGCCCAGAACGACAGCGCGGCGCGCGTCCGAACCCTTGGGCAGCACAACCGCCACCTGCTGGCCAACCTTGCCGTCGAATCGCCCCCCCTCGATGGCTTCAGCGATCAGACCGCCCGCGGCCTTGTCGAGCGCTTCTGCGCTGCCCGGCAGACCAGCCCCTTCATCGGCGATGAAAGCGGCGATGTCGGCCTTTGCGGCTTCTGCGAATGTAATCTTCATGTGTGGAAACTCCGTTTGAAGCGGAAACTAAGCATCGACGCGCCAAGCGCAACTCGTTAGCTAGAGAAATGCTGCCAATTCCGGTTCGATTTCTGGACGCTAGAGTGCCCGCGCCCCGCTTATGACCAAGATCCAGCTGCACCTATTCCGGCAGGTCCTGCAGGCCGTGCTGATCATCGTGGGCAGCCTCGTGATGGTCGCACTGTTGGCGCAGGGATTGTCCCGCACGGATGTAATCCTGGAAAACCGGCAGTCGGCGCTCACATATTTCTATATCGTCATGCTCGGCTCGCCACAGGTGATTGCCCTGCTGTTGCCGCTGGCGCTGTTCGTCGCCGGGGTCTGGTCGCTGAACCGTATCCACAAGGATTCGGAAATCGTGGTGGCGCAGGCTGCCGGGATGACGCGTTGGCAGGTTGCCTCGCCCGTCATGCGGTTGGCGGTGGTGTGCATGCTGGCGCATATGTCGGTGAACCTGTGGGTTCAGCCGATGTCCCAGCGGGCGATGCGCGAGGCGGTGGCCGACGCGCGGGCAGACCTTGCCGCAGCCCTTTTCCGGGCCGGTCAGTTCACCTCCAATGGCGAACGGCTCACATTCTATGCGCGCGACCAGGTGGGTGGGGAACTGCGCGGCGTGTTGATTTCGGACATGACCGATCCGGACTATCCGACCGATATTCTCGCCCGGTCGGCGGCGCTGGTGACGGTCGACGGGCACCCCACCCTTCTCTTGCGCGACGCGCTCAGCCAGCAGCTGGATGCCAACCAGCAGCTGTCGGTCCTGGAATTTGACCAGTACATGTTCGACCTGACGGACTTCATGAAGGAAGATTCCGAACTGGTACTCAAGGCGTCCGACAAATTCCTGTTTGAGCTGCTGTTCGTGGACCGGAGGAACTATTTCGAGAACAAGGAGGCCGATAGCTTCCTGGCCGAAGCGAATGCGCGCCTCACCTCGCCCCTGCTCAACATCGTCATGGCGTTGCTGGCAATCTTTGCCGTTCTGGGCGGGGATTTCAGCCGGCAGGGCTACAGCAAGCGGATCGGCATCGCGACAAGCGGAGCGATCTTCGTGCTGGTGGTGCATCTGGCGCTGCAATCGGCAGCGGCAGATGATCCGCAGCTCAATATTGCCCTCTGGGCCGTGCCTGTGCTGACCAGCCTGATGCTGGGCTGGATCTATTTCGGACGCGGTGCCCGGATCGGGCGGAAACAAAGGATTGCCCCGCCCCCACCGGGATACATACCCGGAGCGCGCGCCTGATGCCCCTGTTTTCCCGCATCCAGCGCTATATCCTGCGCGAGTGTCTTTCGGGCCTCGCGCTGGTGCTGGCTATCCTGCTGCTGGCGATCATGATGATCGACGTGGTGGAGCAGATGCGCACCGTTGGCAGCGACGTGGAGATCACGCTGCTGGACGCGTTGCGCCTGTCGGCCATGAAACTGCCGATGATTGTCGAACAGACCCTGCCTTTCGCCCTTCTGGCAGCGACGATGATGGCGTTTACCCGGCTGAACCGGCGTTCCGAACTCTCGATCATCCGCGCAAGCGGCCTGTCGGCCTGGCGGTTCCTCACGCCGGTGATCGTGCTGGGCATCATGTTGGGCCTGTTCTCATCCATGGTGCTGAACCCGTTTACCGCCAGCCTTGCCCAGTCTTACGAGGCCGAACGCGCCCGGTTGCTGAACATTGGCCGGGGCACGGTTGCGGTGGGCGAAACCGGCATCTGGCTGCGCCAGGGCGACGATACCAGCCAGTATGTGATCCATGCGCGCCGGGTTGAAGATGGCGGCCGGACGCTGACCGGCGTGAAGATCATCGAGGAGCAACGTCTTTATAATGGGCGTCAGCCGACCAATGACTTTGCCTTTGTGCGCCGGATCGACGCTCAGCGAGCCGTTTTGAACGATGGTTTCTGGCAGCTCGAGAACCTGGTCGAGAACCTGCCCAATCAGGTGCCGGAACGGCGTGCCACGCTGGCGATCCCAACCTCGCTGGACGCAGTCCGCCTGCTGGACGAGTTTGCCACGCCCAACACCATCGGTTTCTGGGATTTGCCGCGCTTCATTTTTGAAACGCGCGCCGCAGGACTGGACACTTCGCGTTATACGATGCGTTGGTTCACCCTTACGGCGACACCCGTGCTATTTACCGCAATGGCCCTTATCGGGGCGCTGGCCTGCCTGCGCCTGCAGCGTCTGGGGGGCACTTCCAGACTGCTGGCCACCGGCGTCATGGCGGCCATTGGGCTTTATTTTTTCACGCAATTTTCCTCCAGCCTGGGGGCAACCGGGGCGGCGCCCGCGGCGGTGGCCGCATGGTCTCCGCCGCTGTTCTTCCTGTTCGTCAGCCTGGCCTTCATTGCCTACCGCGAAGACGGCTGACGCTGTCCCGGCCTTGACAGCCCCTGCCGTGGCAGACCATCTCTGCCGCCCTTGAAGAGGTGGACCCCCCGCATGAAACTTGTCGTCGTCGAGTCTCCGGCAAAGGCCAAAACGATCAACAAGTACCTGGGCAAGGACTATAAAGTCCTCGCGTCCTACGGGCATATCCGGGATCTGCCGTCGAAAAACGGCTCGGTTGACCCCGAAAACGACTTCGAAATGGTCTGGGAGGCCGATGCCAAATCCGCCAAGCGGATCTCCGACATCGCCAACGCCCTGAAGGATGCAGATACGCTCATCCTCGCGACTGACCCTGATCGCGAGGGCGAAGCCATCTCCTGGCACCTGATCGAGGCGCTGAAAAAGCGCCGGGCGCTGAAAAAGGACATGGCGGTCGAGCGGGTGGTGTTCAACGCCATCACCAAGAGCGCCGTGACCCAAGCCATGGAACAGCCGCGCAAGATCGACGAGGAACTGGTCGACGCCTACCTCGCCCGCCGGGCCCTGGACTATCTCGTCGGCTTCAACCTCTCTCCCGTCCTCTGGCGCAAGCTGCCGGGCTCCCGCTCGGCCGGCCGGGTGCAATCGGTCGCGCTTCGCATCGTGTGCGACCGCGAGAACGAGATCGAGATGTTCCGGCCTCAGGAATACTGGAACATCGCCGCCGAGCTGCGCGCGCCCGATGGGTCGCATTTCGAGGCCCGGCTCCATTCGCTGGATGGCGAGACGCTGAAGAAGTTCACCCTTGGCAACAAGGGCGACGCAGACCGGGCGCTGGAAATCGTCAAGGCCGGCGGCTATTCGGTCAGCACGGTTGAGGCAAAGCCGGTCAAGCGCAACCCGCCCCCGCCCTTCATCACCTCCACGCTGCAGCAGGAAGCCAGCCGCAAACTCGGCTTCTCGGCCAAGCGCACCATGCAGGCCGCCCAGAAACTCTACGAAGAAGGCCGCATCACCTATATGCGGACAGATGGCGTCAACATGGCCGAGGAGGCCTATGCCGCCGCCCGCGCCATGATCCAGTCAAACTATGGCGCGCGCTACCTGCCGGAAAACACCCGCCGCTATTCCTCCAAGGCGAAGAACGCGCAGGAGGCCCACGAGGCCGTCCGCCCGACCGACTTCAATCTGCGCCCCGAAGACTATCACGGCGACGGAGACCTGAAGAAACTCTACACGCTGGTCTGGCGCCGCGCTGTGGCGTCCCAGATGGAAGCGGCCGTGTTCGAGCGCACCACCATCGACCTGATCTCGAAGGACAAGCGCGCAGGCCTGCGCGCCACCGGCCAGGTCGTCGTGTTTGACGGCTACATCAAGCTCTACACCGAAGGCCATGACGCCGGCGATGATGATGACGATGCCGAAGGGCGCCTGCCGAAGATGGCGGAAGGTCAGCATGCAGACCTTCTGAAGGCAGAAGCCAACCAGTCCTTCACCCAGCCGCCCCCGCGCTATACCGAAGCCTCCTTGGTCAAGCGCCTGGAAGAACTCGGCATCGGCCGCCCGTCGACCTATGCCTCCACCCTCTCGACGCTGGAAGACCGCGGCTATGTCCGCATCGAAGGCAAGGCGCTCGTGCCCGAAGACAAGGGCCGCCTTGTCACCGCCTTCCTCGAAAACTTCTTCAGCCGTTATGTGGAGTATGACTTCACCGCCGGGCTGGAAGAAAAGCTCGACGTGATTTCTGACGGCAAGCTCGACTGGAAAGCCTTCCTGCGCGAATTCTGGCAGCAATTTGCCGCTGATATTGACGGCACCAAGGAACTGCGCGTCTCCGCCGTGCTGGACGCGCTGAACGAGGCGCTGGGCGCCTATGTGTTCCCGCGCCAGGACGCCGAAGGCAACCCGATTGAAAATCCGCGTCAGTGCCCCCTCTGCAAGGAGGGCGAACTGTCGATGAAGCTCGGCAAATTCGGCGCCTTTGTCGGCTGCTCGCGCCATCCCGAATGCAAATACACGCGCCAGTTTTCCTCCGAAGGCGGAGAGAGCGCAGCCATCAGCCCGGACGGCAATGAGCTTGGCGTTCATCCGGATACGGGCGAAACTATCTTCCTCAAATCCGGCCGCTTCGGCCCCTATGTTGAGATGGCGAATGGCGAAAAACCCAAGCGCGCCTCGCTGACCAAGGCGGACAAGGACAATCTGGACGGCTTCACCTTGGCGCGCGCCGTCGAGCTTCTGATGCTGCCGCGCGAAGTTGGTCCCCACCCGGAAGATGGCGAGATGATCCTCGCCAATTTCGGCCGGTTCGGGCCGTATGTTCAGCATGGCAAGACCTATGCGAACCTGAAAGATCCGCGCGATGTGTTCACCATCGGCGTCAACCACGCCGTCGCGCTGATCGAGGACAAGAAAGCCCGCGGCTCTGCCCGCGCCGGCGCAGCCGCGCTCAAAACCCTCGGCGACCATCCCGATGGCGGCGCCATCGAAGTGTTCGAAGGCCGCTATGGCCCTTACGTGAAATGGGGCAAGGTCAACGCCACGCTTCCCAAGGACGTCACGCCGGATGTGGTGACGCTCGAGCAAGCCATCGAACTGGTAAACGCCAAAGGCGGCAGCGCGAAGAAAAAAGCGCCCGCCAAGAAAGCCGCCGCGAAGAAACCAGCTGCGAAGAAAGCCGCTCCGAAGAAGAAGGCGGCGGCGAAGAAGGACGAGGCGTAATCTCCCATTCACCCTCCCTTCAGATTCCGTCTGTCCCTATGCGGAGGAAGCTGACCGGAGGCCCCCGACCATGCCTTTGCCTGCCCTTTTCTCCGCCCTTGCCCTGATGGCTTCGCCCGCCAGCGGGGCGAGTGCCTATGAGATGGAAATCTACGTCCGTGACAAGACGAGCGAGACCGTCTTCCTCGCTCCGCCGGAAATGGCCGCAGCGGGCACCCTGCCCGTCTTCCGCATCTGCTATCGCAGCGCCGCCTCCACCCCGGCCCCGGAAACCCTCAGCGTACATATCGGCGCGCGGGTCCAGCTGCTCTCCCCCGGCAAGTGCAGCTTCTTTGCGGGCGACCAGATCGACCTCGCCGTCTGGAAGGGCGAGGGCACCCTGCGCGCCACAGTCACCCTGCTGCGCTGAGATTGACACCGCCGCTGCTGCAAGCAACCTCCCGTCAGAATGAGTCGTGGGGACATCAATCATCATGATCCGGAAAATCCTGCTGGCAACATTTGCCGCCATCCTGGCCCTGCCGCTGGCCGCCCGCGCCGATGTGCCCCCGCCCATCCGGGTCACCGCCAAAGGCAAGGAGGTGGTGCCCGTGCTGGTGAGCCAGCCGCTGCCCCAGGGCGCGCAGGTGCTGTCCACGCCGGTGCTGCAGGTTTGCCATGGCGGCGGCGGGGCGGCCAATGCGGTCATCCTCTCGGGCGATCCGGATTTTGACGAGGACGACACGATCGAGACAGTGATCGTGCCCGGCCAGTGCGTGTTCATCTCCGCCCGGCTGGTCCGGCTGACGACAAACACAGCAGGCGGCAGCACCGCGATCCTGGTGCAACTGGTGCGCTGAAAAGGCGTTCCGCATAAATTCCCGCGCAATTGCGCCCGAATTACACTATATGCGGCCTCATGAGTTTTCCAGATAGACAGACTGTCCTTGATTTCCTGAGGGAAAATCCAGGCGCAACCAGCAAAGCCGATATTGCCCGTGGCCTGAAAGTGAAGGGCCGCGAGCGCGCCGTGTTGCGCGACGTGCTCAAGGAGCTTGAAGAAGAAGGCAAGCTGGAGCGTACCGGCAAGCGCAGCTTCGCCCAGGCAGACCGGCCCCCGCCCTCCGGCCTCGTCGAATTCACCCGCCTCACCAAGGACGGCGACCTCCTCGGCCAGTGCGTCGGCGATAGCGGCCTCTTCGGCCCCGAACTCGTCTATGGCGGCCCCTCCGGCAAAAGCCGTGGCCGCGCTCCGGCGAAGGGCGACCGGGCCGTGTGCAAGATTGCCCAGCGCGACAATGGCGAATGGCGCGCTTACGTCATCACGCTGCTGGAGAAACGCCTCAGCGACCGCATCGTCGGCCTCTATGAGCACGCCCCGCGTGGCGGCCGCGTCATCCCCGCCAGCCGGAAGGAACGCCGTGAACTGCTGATTCAGGAAGGCGACCGCAAGGGCGCCAAGGATGGCGATCTCGTCGTGGCCGAGCCAAAGCCGCAAGGCCGCCGCCAGATGGGTCCGCCGCTGGGCGTGATCAAAGAGGTCATCGGCCACATTACCGATGCCCGATCAGCCAGCCTCATCGCCATCTATGCGCATGACATTCCGGTGGACTTCCCCGAAGCCGCCCTGAAGGAAGCGCGCGAGAAAGAACCCGCCGACGTTCCGAGAACGGACCTTCGTAATACGCCGCTGATCACCATCGACCCGCATGACGCGCGCGACCATGACGACGCCGTCTGGGCCGAAGAGATGGAAGATGGCGGCTGGAAGGTGATCGTCGCGATTGCCGATGTCGCCGCCTACGTCACCGAAGGCTCGGCGCTGGACCGGGAAGCGGAGAAGCGCGGCAACTCGACCTACTTCCCGGACCGGGTCGTCCCCATGCTGCCATTCGAGCTTTCGGCAGATGCCTGCTCGCTGCGCGAGGGCGAAGACCGGCCGTGCCTCGCCGTGGAGATGATCTTCTCCAGGGATGGCCACAAGAAGCGCCACCGCTTCCTGCGCGCCACCATGCGTTCTGCCGCCAAGCTCTCCTATGAGGAGGCGCAGACCGCCATTGATGGTAATCCGTCAGGCAAGGCGGGCGAGCTTCTGGAAACGGTGCTGAAGCCGCTCTGGGGCGCCTATGCGGCCGTCTCCAAGGCGCGCGACATCCGCAGCCCGCTCGACCTCGACATGCCCGAGCGGCGCATCATGTTCACGCCCGAAGGCCAGGTTGACGGCATCACCACCAAGGTGCGCCTCGATGCCCACCGGCTGATCGAAGAGTTCATGATCCAGGCAAACGTGGCCGCTGCCGAAACACTGGAGCAGAAGAACAGCCCCGTCATGTACCGCGTGCATGATACGCCATCTGACGCGAAAGTGGCGGCGTTCGCAGAGTTCCTGCAAACGCTGGACATGAAATGGAACATTGGCGAACGTCCGCAGACGCACAAGTTCAATCGCCTGCTCGCAGAGATACGCGGCGGGGATTGTGAAGGCATGATCTCCCAGATGGTGCTGCGCACGCAGGCCCAGGCGATCTATTCGGAAGAAAACCTGGGCCACTTTGGCCTGAACCTTCCCAAATATGCCCACTTCACCTCGCCCATCCGCCGGTATGCCGACCTTGTCGTCCACCGCGCGCTGATCCGGGCGCATGATTTCGGCCCCGATGGCCTCTCCGAGCGCGCGGCCGTGCGCCTTGAGGAAATCGCCGAGCACATCTCGATGACAGAGCGACGCTCGATGGCCGCCGAGCGCGACGCGACCGACCGGTATCTGGCAATCTTCCTGTCAGACCGCGTGGGCGCAGAGTTTGAAGGCCGCATCACCGGCGTCACACCGGCGGGCCTCTTTGTGTCGCTCGCCGGGTCTGGCGCCGATGGCTTCGTGCCGATCTCGTCGCTCTCGGATGAATACTGGATCCATGACGAAGCCGCTGTCGCCGTCTATGCGCGCGGCTCGGGAAAAACTTTCTCCATTGGCCAGATCGTCCGGGTACGGCTCCTGGAAGTCACGCCTCTGCAGGGCGGCCTGCTGCTGGAAATGATCTCCGATCCCCTGCCCGCGCCGGCCGGCCGCAAGGCCGCCCGTCAGGCCATCACCCGCGAACGCGGCGCCCCCCGCGGGCGCACCGGCGGGGGTGGCGGCGCCGGCCGCAGCAGCGGCGGTGGTCCCCCGCGCCGCGGCAAACCAAAGTTCGACAAGCGCACCCTGCCCAAAGGCAGCAAGGGCAAAGGCAAGCGCCGGTAGGAATATTGGTTTCTCACCCTTCCCTGCAAAGCGGGGGTGAGGCGGAACAGGCATCGCACTGCGATGACCCGCCGAACGACGCGCCACAGCAGCGAGACGGAGGGGCGCTGGAGGCTAACCCAGCGTCACTGTTTTCAAAGGCTGCGGTCCGCCTGTAGGATTGCCATATGTCAGGCATGCTCAAAACCGCGTTCGACAAGGAAGAAGACGGCGACGTCGTCATCAAGGGTAAACCGAGCCCACGCCCCAAGGATGCGGCCACGCTGATCCTCGTGCGCCGCGATCAAACCCAGCCCCGCGTGCTGATGGGCAAACGGGCGGGCACCAACGCCTTCATGCCGGACAAATACGTGTTCCCCGGTGGCCGCGTTGACCCGCATGACGGCAAGGCCCTTGCCTGGGAGGAGCTGCACCCCGAGGTCGAGGCAAAGCTGCGCCTGCAATCGCGCCGCCTGCCCCGGTCCATGGCGCTGACGGCCATCCGTGAGCTGTTTGAGGAAACCGGCCTGATCATGGGCCGCTCCGCCGAGATGCCGGATGCCTGCCCCATCGGCTGGGAGGATTTCCACAGGCTGGATGTGGTGCCCAATCTGGCCCCGCTGACCTTCATCGGCCGCGCCGTCACCCCGCCCTACCGGCCCCGGCGCTTCGATGCCCGCTTCTTCATGGCCGAGGCCGAAGAGGCCCTGATCGACGAGCGCCCCCCGGTCGACGGGGCAGAACTCTCCGACCTTCAATGGGTGACGCTGGCTGATGCCATGAAGCTCGACCTGCCCTCGGTCACCCGCTTCATGCTGGGAGAGATTGCCGAGCGTCTGGCCAAGCCCCAGGATGCGCATCGCCCGCCCTTCCTGCGATGGACCCGTACCGGTCACCAGACTGACCGCCTGTGACGCCGGAAGTGCCCGGATTTGTCACGAATTGTCCGGATTTGTCCGAAACTGTCCGCGAATTGGCACAGGACTGACCGTGTCTGCCGCTTGACTTCACCTGGAACCCTCGCCATTAAGCGCGTTTTCCGGATTCAACCCTGACTCAGAAGGGCCGCGACATGGCCAAACCCGCAACCATCAAGATCCGCCTCAACTCGACGGCTGATACCGGCTTTTTCTATGTGACGAAGAAGAACCCGCGCACGATGACCGAGAAAATGGTCCAGCGGAAGTATGACCCGATCGCGAAGAAGCACGTCGAGTTCAAAGAAGGCAAGATCAAGTAAGGTCTTGTTCCTTTTGGAGCTTTTCAAAGAACCCGCGCTTTCCGGCGCGGGTTTTTTCTTTTGGGCTCAGGTGTCTGGTCGCCCGTCATGCAGCTTGCGCGCGTCCCGCAGCTTCGGGAACAGGAAGGCTGAAAGCCAAGCAATCCCCGCCGCCGCAATGCCGCCTGCCACCACGGTAAACACCGGCCCCAGAAAGAACGCCATGAACCCCGCCCGCGTCTCCCCAAGCTCATTGGAAGCCCCGACAAAGATCGAGTTCACCGCATTCACCCGCCCCCGAACCTGGTCAGGGGTCCATATCTGCACCAGGATGTCGCGGATATAGACCGACACCATGTCGAAAGCGCCCACCAGCACCAGCGCCAGGATCGACAGCCATGCGAGCGTGGAGGCCCCGAAAACCGCTGTGGCAAGCCCGAACAGCGCCACAGCAACCAGCAGGATCCAGCCGGCATAGTCGCGGATGGGAAACGCCGTGATCAGCACAATCGCGATGATCGCCCCCACCCCCGGCGCCGCCCGCAACAGGCCCAGACCGGCTTCCCCCACATCCAGAATATCCCGCGCATAAACCGGCAGCAGCGCCACAGCCCCGCCCAGCAACACCGCGAACAGGTCCAGCGTGATCGCGCCCAGCACGATCTTCTCCTTCCAGATATAGCTGAAGCCGCCCAGCAGGTTTGAAAGTGTCGTAGGTGTCCGCTCGATCCTCTGATCAGGCTTGGGAAGCGTCAGGATGAGCAGCGCGCCAACGGTCAGCAGGCTCATGGCCGTTCCGTAAGCAAAAGGTGGGGAGATGCCCGCCAACAGGCCGCCCGCGACCGGCCCGGCAATGGACGCCAGCTGCCAGGAGGACGACATCCACCCCACCGCGTTCGGGAACGCCTCTCTCGTCACCAGATTGGCCACGAGGCTGGACGAGGCGGGCCCATAGAAGGCGCGCGCAACACCAAACACCGTCAGCACACTCAGCACAGGCACCGGCTGGAACTGGCCAGTCAGGGCGAGGTAAAGGATGGCGCCCGCGCACGCCATCATCAGCAGCATCGAACTCGCCATCACAAGGCGCCGGCCCACCCGGTCGGCCACGTTGCCGGTCACCACCACAAGGCCCAGCGCCGGCAGGAACTGCACCAGACCGATCCAGCCAAGCCAGATGGGATTACGCGTCTCGTCATAGATCTGCCAGCCGATGGCAACCGAGAGAACCTGCGTGGAAAAGGACGTGAAGAAGCGCGAAATGAAGTACCGGGTGTAGGACGGGTACCGGAACGCTTCGAAACGATCTGACATGAGCGCGAATAGGCTCCCTCACGGCTGGTCAGCCGCTGTGGGCCTCCGGTGCCGCAAAGTCAATCAGGCGGCGATACTCTCGACCCGGTTCCGCCCGCCGGTCTTGGCCTGGTAGAGCGCGGTGTCGGCCCGGTGCATCAGGTCGTCGATGGTATCCCCAGCGCCCTGGAGCGTGGAGACGCCCGCGCTGACGGTGATGCGAAGCTCCTTCGTGCCGCCCAGCACCGGAAACTCCGCCGCGGCCACCGCCTTGCGGATACGCTCGGCTGCCGCGCAGGCCAGATCGCCCGGTGTGTTGGGCATCAGCACAACAAACTCTTCCCCGCCTGTGCGGCAGACAACATCGGTGGGCCGGACATTCGCGCGCAGGCGTTTGCCGATCTCGCGCAACACATCATCGCCGGCCTGGTGGCCGTGCGTATCGTTGACGGCCTTGAAATGGTCGATGTCAGTCATCATCAGCGACAAGGGCTGGTTGCCACGCACAGCCCGCTGCATGAACTGCTCAAGCTGGCCGTTCATGTAGCGCCGGTTATGCAGGCCGGTGAGCTGATCGATGACTGACAGCTCGAGGCCCCGGTCCACACGCTGGCGCAGGATATCGATATAGCGTGTGCGGCGCGTCTGGGTGCGGATGCGCGCAGCCAGTTCCTGACGGTCAATCGGGATGGTGATCATGTCACTGGCGCCGATCTCAAGCCCGCGCAGGGCCTTCGCCTTGTCATGCGGATCACAGATCAAAATGACCGAAATGGACCGCGTCACCGGGTTCATCTTGAAATGGGCGATCAGTTTCAGCGGATCGAAGCTGCGGGCAAACAGGGACAGGATCAGCACATCGACGCGCTCGGTCGCCAGCTCGCCCATGTCGCCGGCTTCCATGAGGGTCGTGGCTTTGTGCCCTTGCGCGCGCAGGGTGTTGGCAAGGCGGCCGGAGGAGCGGGCATCGTCATCCACGATAAAGATGCGGGAGGGCCGGTCTATCTCTTCGCGGCTGAGTTCTTCCATCGCGCCGGAGCGCAAGCCGCTCGCCTCCCGCTGGCGCAGCTCGGACGCCACGGTGTTGTAACGCATCAGCGCAGTGATGCGGGAGTTCAGCAGGAAATCATCGACAGGCTTGGTCAGGAAATCTTCCGCCCCGGCATCCAGCCCCTTCACCCGGTCTTCCAGCTCGCTGAGCGCGGTGACCATGACGACCGGAATATAGGACGTTGCCGGGTCAGCCTTGAGCCGGCGGCAGACTTCATAGCCATCCATGCCGGGCATCATCACGTCCAGCAGGATGATCTCGGGATGCTCCAGGCGGGCGACTTCCAGCGCCTGTGGGCCGTTCTCGGCGAGAAGTACGGTATGGTACTGCGCCTCCAGCTTTGCCTGCAGCAGACGCCGGTTCGCCTCGATATCATCGACAACGAGGATGCGGGCTGTCATGCCGCCGGTTCTTTCGGCATCAGCGCCTCAACGGCGCGAATGAAAGAAGCGATCTGGATCGGCTTGGAGAGATAGCCCTCGCACCCGGCTTCGCGCACCCGCTGCTCATCAGCGCGCATGGCAAAGGCAGTGACGGCGAGAACGGGGATGTGGGCGACCTTCTTGTCGTCCTTCAGCCAGCGCGTGATGTCGAGACCCGACACTTCCGGCAGCTGGATATCCATGATGATGAGGTCTGGAAGCTCTTTGCGCGCGATCTCAACGGCCTTGGCGCCGTCACGGCATTGGAAGGTCGTGAAACCGTATGCGCCCAACAGGTCGCAAAAGAGGCGCATGTTGAGTTCATTGTCCTCAACAACAAGCACCTTTCCGGATCGCTTCTTGACCATCGGTTTCCGATTAGTTGACGATTCGCACGGGCGCGGGTGCGCCAGCTTCAGCTATACTGCAAATTATTAACGCGCCTTTACGCCTGCGGCAGGGCGTGTTTGCGGCAGGCCCCGGAACATGGCAGGAACACAACTGTCATGTCGAGTCTTTGCCGCGATTGCCAGCACCGGAGCGAGGTCGAACTCGCCGCCTGCCCCGCCTGTGGCAGCCGCAGGATCGTGACCCATCCGGCCCTTTTCAGCCTCTCGATTGCGCATGTGGACTGTGATGCCTTCTACGCCACGGTGGAAAAGCGAGACAATCCAACGCTCAAGGACAAGCCGCTGATTGTTGGCGGTGGCCAGCGGGGCGTGGTGACCACCTGCTGTTATATCGCGCGCCTCTACGGCGTGCGCTCGGCCATGCCGATGTTCAAGGCGCTGAAACTCTGCCCGGACGCGGTCGTCCTGCCGCCGGACTTCCGGAAATACCGGGAAGCGGCCAAAGCGATTCGGGCCGAGATGGACCATCTGACACCTCTGGTGCAGCAGGTTTCCATTGATGAGGCCTATCTGGATCTCTCCGGAACCGAGCGCCTGCACGGCGCCCCGCCCGCCGCCAGCCTTGCCCGGCTGGCGAAGACTGTGGAGCGGGAAGTGGGCGTGACGATCTCCGTCGGCCTGTCAGCCAACAAGTTTCTCGCCAAGACGGCCAGCGAGCTCGACAAGCCGCGCGGCTTTGCCATCATCGCGCCGGAGGAGGCCGAGGCATTTCTGGCGCCCCACCCCGTCAACTTCCTGCATGGCGTCGGCCCGAAATTCGCCGAGTCGCTGAACAAGGACGGATTCTACACCATCGAAGACATTCAGCATGCAGACCTCAAGAGCCTGATCCGGCGCTATGGCGAGACGGGCGACTGGCTGAAACGCTGCGCCCATGGGCGGGACAACCGGAAAGTAAATCCGCATGAGGACCGCAAGTCGGTCTCCAGCGAGACGACCTTCTTCGAGGACACTGCCGACTTGAATATCCTGGAGGACCATCTCTGGCGCCTCAGCGTAAAGACCGCGGACAGGGCCAAGGCCGAAGGCGTCTCCGGCCGCGTGGTGACGCTGAAACTCAAGACCTCTGACTTCCACCCGCTGACCCGGCGCCTCTCGCTGGCCGAGCCGACCCAACTGGCTCAGGAAGTGTTCCGGGCCTCCCGGCCGCTGCTGATCAAGGAGGCGACCGGCCGGGTGAAATACCGGTTGATCGGCGTCGGCCTTTCCGAGCTTTCCGACTACCGGGCAGATGCCGTGGACCTGATCGACCCCAGGATTGCCAAGCGCGCCGCCGCCGAGCGCGCCTCAGACAAGGCCCGCGCCAAATTCGGATCCGGCGCGGTCGTGACCGGACGGGCGGCGAAACATGGGAAGAAACCTGAGGGCTGACTCTGCCGCCACGGCAGGTTAGGACGGGCGCGAACGCTTACAGGAGTAACCCCATGTCCACACCCGAAGCCCGCCTTGATGCCCTTGGCATTGCCCTGCCGACGCCGATGAAGCCGGTCGCCACCTACGTGCCCTTCGTGATCACCGGCAACATGCTGTTCGTTTCGGGGCAGGTTTCGGCAACGGCCGAGGGCCGCATCATGGGCCGCCTGGGCGAGAATATGGAACTCTCCGCCGGCCAGCAGGCCGCGCGCATCTGCGGCATCAATCTGATCGCGCAGGCCAAGGCGGCCGTGGGCGACCTTTCGCGCATCAAGCGCGTTGTGAAGCTGGGCGGCTTCGTCAATGCGGCGCCATCCTTTGTGGACATTCCGCAGGTGGTGAACGGCTGCTCGGACCTGATGGTCGACGTGTTCGGCCCGGAAGTAGGCGCCCATGCCCGCTCGGCCGTGGCGTGCCCCACCCTGCCGCTTGGCGTGGCCGTTGAGGTCGACGCCATCTTCGAGATCGCCTGATCCCGATGGCCCGCCGCTTTGCCCTGAAGGATTTTGCCTATGCCCATCGCGGGCTGTGGACGAAGGACGGCCTGCCGGAGAATTCCCTCGGCAGCTTCAGGGCAGCGGCGGAAGCCGGCCTTGGCATCGAGTTTGACCTGCGCCCCTCGGCCGATGGCGAGGTGATGGTGTTCCATGATCCGGATCTGCAGCGGATGACCGGCGCAGCAGGCGCGTTTGAAACCCTGCCGGCCAGCACCCTCAAGACCCGCAGCCTGAATGGCGGGGATGAGCCTCTGCCTTCCTTCCAGGATCTGCTCTCCCTCTGGCCGCAACGCCTGCCGATGCTGGCGGAGATGAAGATCGACGGCAGCACAGACCCCGCCGCCTTTGCCCGCAGGGTGGGCGAGCGGTTGATGGACTGGCCCGGCCTTGCTGCGGCCATGAGCTTTTCCGACATCGCCGTGCGCGCGTTGCCGGAAGGCCTGATGCGCGGCCAGTTGATCGCGCCCAGCGCGCAGTATGGCGAGGCTTATTTCGATGCCTTCGCGGAAGCGGCCATCGCCGATGGGATCGACTATCTGGCCGTCCATTACACTGACGCTGCCCGCGCTGCCGCTGCCCTGGAGGGGCGGGATATCCCGTTTGTGGTGTGGACCGTCCGCACGGAGGCAGACCTCGCTGCCCTGAAGGCGCACAAACCCGCTGTGATCTTCGAACACTTCAGCCCGGCGCTGGCGCTGGGCGCCGTCGCGCCCTAGATTTGGGGGTCATGGACGCCGCCCTCCCCCAGATCAGCTCTGTTTCCTCCCTCGCCGGTATTGATCCGGCCGAATGGAACGCCGTCGCCAATCCGCCGGGCGCCCCGTACGACCCGTTCCTGACCTGGGAATTCTTGGAAGCGATGGAAAGCTCCGGCGCGGCCTCGCCCCGCACCGGCTGGCGCGGCGCGCATATCCTGGTTCGCGATGCTAATGGGCGCCTGCGGGCAGCCATGCCGATGTGGTTCAAATACCATTCGCGCGGCGAGTTCGTGTTCGACCAGAGCTGGGCCGAAGCCTGGGAGCGGGCCGGCGGGGCATACTACCCCAAACTGTTGTGCGCGGTACCGTTCACGCCGGTGACCGGGCGCCGCCTGCTGGTGGGGCCGGGGCCGGACGCCAACGCCTATCATGCCGCGCTGCTGGACGGCGCGCTGCAACTGGCCGAGCAGACGGGCGTTTCCTCGATGCACATCAACTTCATCGATGAGGCCGAGGCGCCCTTCCTTGAGGCGGCCGGCCTTCTGATCCGCACCGACCAGCAGTTTCACTGGCAGAATGACGGATACGGATCATTTGACGATTTCCTCGCCACCCTTTCCTCCGAGAAGCGCAAGAACCTGCGCAAGGAGCAGGCGAAGGCGCAAGCCGGGCTTTCCTTCCAGCATGTGCGCGGGGCGGAGATCACCGAGGAACACCTCGACATCTTCTTCGAGTTCTACATGGACACCGGCAGCCGCAAATGGGGCTCGCCCTACCTCACGCGAAAATCCTTCTCGATGCTCCGCGAACGGATGGCTGACGATCTTCTCTTCATCTTTGCCTGCGAGGAAGACCGCATCATTGCCGGCGCGATGAACCTAGTCGGCTCCGACACGCTCTATGGCCGCTATTGGGGCACGCTGGACGGACGGCCGATGCTGCATTTCGAGACCTGCTATTATCAGGCGATTGACTACGCTATCGCGCACGGCCTCAAAACGGTGGAAGCGGGCGCGCAGGGCGGCCACAAGCTTGCCCGCGGCTATGGCCCCGTCCTCACCCGCTCCGCCCACTGGATCGCCCATCCCGGCTTCCGCGACGCAGTGGCAGATTATCTGAAGCGCGAGCGCGCGGCGGTTGACGAGGATTTCGGCTACCTGAAGGAGAGAACTCCGTTTAAGAAAGGGGAATGAGCGGGGCAGTCACTATCAGGAGATGCGCAAGCGCAGAGGAAGCGGCGATTGTCTGCGCCCTCCTGAATGATGCGGGCATTCCAGCGAGTCTTGAAAACTGGCATCATGCAATGATCGACTGGGGCGCCCTTCAGGCATTGGGCGGTGTCGGCGTTCTGGTGCCCTCCGGTCAGGTCGATGCTGCCAGGCGGGCGATCATCGAATACGCCGAGAGTGCCGACGATCGCCTGTCTGCCAAGTTTCCAACACTGGAAGACTACCCGTTGAAACCAAAACGGCTTCGCTACTACATCCTTCTCAGCTACTATACCGGTCTGGCCGCTCTGCCGCTGATCGTCATCCCTGCGTTGATCATAGGGGTCCTCAAAGCCCTCGCCGACGCAAGAATCTACGGTTTTGACTGGTCGCTCATACCCTTGCACTTTGACTGGAGAAATTGGCTGGTGCTGGCCCTCGCGCAAATAGCCACCGCAGCTTACTTCCTTGTCCCTCTATCGGTTTTCGTGTTTCTTGCACGCCGGTTCCTGAATCAGAGAGCAAGGCAGAAGCAGAGCGCATGACCCTTCACGCAGCCTACGATCCCGACAATATCTTTGCCAAAATCCTGCGCGGCGACATGCCGAGCTTGAAAGTGTTCGAGGATGATGTCGCCCTCGCTTTCATGGATGTGTTCCCGCAGAGCGAAGGGCATACGCTGGTCATCCCCAAGGGCATCCAGGCCCGCAATTTTCTCGATATGCCGCCAGATTATCTTGGCAGCTACATGCTCCGCGTGCAGCGGGTCACAAAGGCGGTCGAGTGGGGCCTGAAGCCGGACGGGCTGCGCGTGATGCAGTTCAACGGCGCGCCCGCAGGGCAAACCGTGTTCCATCTGCACTTTCACATCATCCCGATCTGGGAAGGCCGCGAGCTAGGCCGCCATGGCGGCGGCACGATGGCCACACCGGAGGAACTGGAGCCAGTGGCAGCGAAGATCCGCGCGGCGATTTGATAGCCCCTCACCTCCCATCGCTTTGCGATGGGCCTCTCCTCTCCCGCAACGCGGGAGGGATCAATCACATCCAGATTATTTGTTGCGTGAGACGGCGCGGTGAAAACCCCTCTCCCATGAAGTGGGAGAGGAGGGGCCCACGCCCAAAGGGCGTGGGAGGTGAGGGTCTGCTTTGAAGTTCAGGTTGAGCTGATTGTGCTCAGAGACGGGGATCAAATCCCCAGCTTCGCCTTCAGGATGTCGTTCACAGCCTTGGGGTTGGCCTTGCCGCCCGAAGCTTTCATCACCTGGCCAACGAACCAGCCGAGCGTCTGCGGCTTGTCTTTCACCTTGGCAACCTGATCAGGGTTTGCGGCGATGATCTCGTCAACAACCTTTTCAATCGCGCCCGTATCGGTGACCTGTTTCAGACCATGCTTCTCGACGATGGCGGCCGCTTCGCCCTCACCCGCAATCATCCGGGCAAAGACATCCTTGGCAATCTTCCCACTGATCGTGTCGTTCGAGATCAGCTCGATCAGCCCGCCAAGCGAACCGGCAGATACCGGGCTCTGCGACAGCTCCAGCCCTTCCTTGTTGAGATAGCCGAACAGTTCCTGCGTTACCCAGTTAGCGGTGAGCTTCGCATCCCGTCCCTTGGCGGCTTCCTCGAAGAAGGCGGCCTTGTCGGCATCAGAGGTCAACACGCCCGCATCATAGCGGGAGAGGCCGTAGTCCTTTTCGAAGCGCGCGCGCTTCTGGTCGGGCAGCTCCGGCAGAGACGCGCGGATTTCCTCGATCCAGGCCTGTTCGACTTCCAGCGGCAGAAGGTCCGGGTCCGGAAAATAGCGATAGTCATGCGCATCTTCCTTGGAGCGCATGGAGCGGGTTTCGCCTTTCACCGGATCGAACAGGCGGGTTTCCTGATCGACCTTGCCACCGCTTTCGATGATCTCGATCTGGCGGCGGGCTTCATATTCGATGGCCTGCTGGATGAAGCGGTAGGAGTTCATGTTCTTGAGCTCGCAGCGCGTGCCCAGATGGCTGAAATCGCCCGTCTCGCGGAACTTCTCATACTGGCCGGGGCGGCAGACGGAGACGTTCACGTCCGCCCGCAGGTTGCCCTTCTCCATGTCGCCGTCGCAGGTGCCCAGCGCGATGACAATGGCGCGCAGATTTTTCACATAGGCAGCGGCCTCGGCGGGTGAGCGTACGTCCGGCTTGGAGACGATCTCCATCAGCGCGACGCCCGAGCGGTTGAGGTCCACATAGGTCGAGTTCGGGTCCATGTCATGGATCGACTTGCCGGCGTCCTGCTCCAGGTGCAGGCGCTCGATGCGGCAGGGGAAGGAATAGTCCTCCTTGCCCGGCACTTCGACATCCACCTCTATCTCGCCCTCGCCCACAATGGGGTGTGCGAACTGGCTGATCTGATAGCCTTGCGGCAGATCGGGGTAGAAATAGTTCTTCCGGTCAAAGCGGCTGTAGGTGTTGATCTGCGCCTTCAGGCCGAGGCCGGTGCGGATCGCCTGCTCAACGCAGAAACGGTTGATCACCGGCAGCATGCCCGGCATCGCCGCGTCCACCAGGGAGACGTTGCAGTTGGGGGCAGCGCCAAAGGTGGTGGAGGCGCCGGAGAAGAGCTTGGCGTTAGAGGCCACCTGCGCATGGATTTCGAGCCCCATGACGACTTCCCAGTCGCCGGTTTCGCCTTTGATGCGGTAGGGGGTGCGCTCGGTCATCGCTTCTCTCAATCAATACCTGCAATTAGGGCGCCCTTCTAACCCCCGCTGGCGGGCCCTGTCGAGACACGCTGACACCACACCGCGCCCGCCTTTCCAACGCGGCCAAAAAAGGGCTTCAAATTATCCCCGGATGGCGCAAAATCAGCCCGGCCGCACAAGGAGCCGGCCCGGCCATGCTGTTCAAGATGATTCTCGATGGCGCGAAGGCAGAGGAACGGTCGATCGCGCGCGGTTTCCTCAAACATATTGTGGCGGGGTTTGCCTGCGGCCTTGCGCTTGGCACGGCGCTGGTGGCGGGCATTTTCCTGAGTTTCAGCCACCTGGAACTCCACGTGCCGTTCGTTTTCGTGGCCGCCATGCTGCTGCAGTTCGGGCCGATTGGCGGGCTGATCGAGGCGGGTGTCTATCTCTCGCGGATCACGGATCGCAGCCGGGACGCGGCAGAAGCCTCGCAAGGTGATGACGATGATGAAGACCGCCCCGGCGGCGGCACGAAGGCTCCGGTCACGCCAGCGAAGGCCGCGCCCTCGCCCCGCGCGCCTAGATCTTCCCCTCTTCCCGCGCCCGCCTGACACGCTCGGCGCGCGCGGCCATCTTTTCTTTCATGGTGGCGGTAGAAGCCGCCCGTGTGGGCGCTTCCGCCTGAGGGGCCGGTTCGGAGACAAGCTGGGGCTCCGGGGCGGCGGGTTCTTCTTCCTGCAGCTTGCCTTCCTGGATGAGGCGGCGCCGTCTGGCCGCCACGCGGGCTTCCCGCTCACGCAGCGCGCGGCTCTTTCCGCCGGTCAGCGAGCCCAGACCGAAAGCAACGGGCTTTTTGCTGCCGCCCTCGCTGGGGATCGCGTCCTCCTGGCGGCGGCGCAGGACATTGGAAATCCGCCACGCGACATACAGCGCCACGGCGATACAGACGGCGATCATCGTCTGCATTTCAGGGGCAAACATGCTGTAGCCGTTCTGGGTAAGCACGCTGGCCATCAAGGTGAACGCAATGCCCAGCGTGATGGCGAAAATGATAAGAAATCGGGTCATAAACCCAATATTACCACCAGCGCTCCGGCTTGGCCACAAAGCCCGCTGCATCTTCCAGGGCGCCACCCACGCGGAAGCAGGCGCTTTCGTCCAGCGCCTTGCCGATTACCTGCAGACCAAGCGGCAGGCCATTGGCCGAAAGGCCAGCAGGCACCGCAATGCCCGGCAGGCCGGCAAGGTTTGCCGTCACCGTGAACACATCCATGAGATACATCTCGATCGGATCGCCGGACTTCTCGCCAAAGGCAAAGGCGGTCGACGGACAGGCAGGGGTCAGGATCGCGTCGCACGTTTCGAAAGCGTCCACGAAATCCTGCAAAATCTTTGCACGAACCTTCTGTGCCCGGAGATAATAGGCATCATAATAGCCCGAAGAGAGCACATAGGTGCCGATCATCAGGCGGCGCTGCACTTCCTTGCCGAAGCCGCTGGCGCGAGACGCTTCATACGTCTGCGTCAGGTTGTTGCCTTCAACGCGCGCGCCATAGCGCATGCCATCATAGCGGGCGAGGTTTGACGAAGCCTCGGCAGGCGCCACGATATAATACGCCGGCAGGGCGTATTTCGTGTGCGGCAGGGAGATGTCGACGATCTCCGCGCCCGCCGCTTTCAGCCAGGCGATCCCCTGCTGCCAGAGGGCGTCGATCTCTTCGGAGAGGCCCTCAATGCGGTATTCCTTCGGAATGCCGATCTTCATGCCCTTGACGCCCTTGCGCACATCGCTGCGCCAGTCGGGCGTTTCGATGTTCAGAGAGGTGGAATCCTTTGGATCATGGCTGCACATGATCTCGAGCAGCAGCGCGCTGTCTTCCACGGTCTTGGCGATCGGGCCGGCCTGATCGAGCGAGGAGGCGAACGCCACCATGCCATAGCGGCTGGCCCGGCCATAGGTCGGCTTGATGCCGACCGTGCCGGTGAAGGAAGCAGGCTGGCGGATGGAGCCGCCCGTATCAGACGCGGTGGCTGCCAGGCAGAGATTGCCCGAAACGGCCGCTGCCGAACCACCCGACGAGCCGCCCGGCGTCAGCCCGGCATTGTCGCCCTTGCGGCGCCAGGGGTTGATCGGCGGGCCAAAGCGCGAGGTCTCGTTGGACGAGCCCATGGCGAACTCGTCCATGTTGAGCTTGCCCAGCATGACGGCGCCTTCGTCCCAGAGGTTCTGGGTGACGGTGGACTCATAAGTGGGGGTGAATTCGCCCAGGATGTTCGAACAGGCGGTCGTGCGCACGCCCTTAGTGCAGTAAAGATCCTTGATGCCCAGCGGCGCGCCTTCCAGCTTGCCGCCCTCGCCTTTGGCAATCCGGGCGTCGGAGGCTTTGGCCATTTCCAGCGCCTTTTCCGGCGTCTCGACCACATAGGCGTTGAGGATGCGGGCCTTTTCCATGGCCGACAGGAAGGCCTGCGTGATCTCCACCGAGGAAAACTGCTTGGATTTCAGCCCATCCAGCGCGGCGGCGAGGGTCAGGTCGGTCAGGTCGGTCATCGGGAAATCCCATGGATAATAACCCCCGCCTGCTAGGCCCCAATGCCCAAAAGTTCAAGTGTCCGTGAGGCCGCTTGCTGCGGTTCCGGGCCAGGTGCAGAGTAGGGCTTGAGCCTGCCCTGCCCCTGGAGTTCCCCATGCTGAGATCTGCGGCCCTTATTTTCACCACGGCCCTTCTGGCTGCCTGCCAATCGGCGCCCGGCACAGGAACGCCCCAGGGAATTGCCACCTACGCCGATGACCCGCGCCTCGGCGCGCCGGTAGACCGCATCTGTTTTGCCTCCAGCATCGACGGTTTCAGCGATAACAAGCGCAACACGGTCATTCTGCGCGAAGGGCGCGATGAGTATATGGTCGAGGTGTTCGGCGCCTGCCCGGATCTGGAATATGCCCAGAGCATAGGCATCGATTCCACCACGGGATGCCTGACCCGGAGCGATGCCCTTATTGTCGGCCACACCCCTGGCGGCACCGGCATGGGTCCGCAGCGCTGCCTTATCAAAGAAATCCGCAAATGGGACCGGAAAGCCGAAAAGCCCGCTGAAGCTGCCCCCGAAACCCCGGCCGAATAATTTTCCTTGGCCCCCGGATGGCGACAGCCTCCGGGCGTGCTAGACACCCCGCTCATGACCACATCATCTGGGGGCGCGCGCGTCGAGGTCAAAACCTCGCCCCTTCACGGACGCGGATTGTTTGCTTCAACCGACATACCGGCCGGCGCGCTGCTTGGCGTCTATCCACTGCTCATCCTGTCGCATGAAGACACAGAGCGGCTGAAGACCACGCGGGTCTATCATTACGTCTTCTATGTTGACGAGCGTGAGGAAGACGGCGCCGTGCGGGCCGCTGTCGCCTTCGGCAAGATCTCGATGTGCAATCACAGCCCCGATGCAAACGCAGACTTCTACGTTGACGGCGAAGCAGAAACCGTCACCCTGACATCGCGTGTCGCCCTGAAAGCGGGCGATGAAATTCTTATTGATTACGAAGACTTTGCTGACGAGGCGATCTGAAATTTAACTGCACTTCAGGTCAGCCTGCCCGAGCGCCAGTCATCGTAAAAACGCAGCAGATCTTCTGGAATTCCGCTCTCAAAAACCTCATTTAACGGGTATTGGGGCATCATCGCCTGAACAGCGTTTAACAAAGCAATACCTTGCCGCCTGTCTTTTGGGCGCTTTAACGGGTTGCGCTTTGCCTGCTCCGACATCCAAAGCTTCTGAAGTGCAAACCATCGGGGATCAGGAGCAACAATCCTGACCGGTGTGCCGTCGCGGCAGACAGCAACCTGATCTACCGGACTTCCCAGCAGCAACCATTCCTGCTCCGGCAGGGGCACTGGCTTTGGCTGGTCATTGCGTCCCATGGTGGCATGTCTTGAGGGCGCGACGAGAATCTCGACCTCATAAGCCTTTGCGTTGCGCGCCTGAAACGTACGCTCCGTATTCACCGTAAATGTAGGGTCAACAGCTTTCAGCATTGTCCAGACAGGAAGCTCTCCTTCCTGAACTTCCGTCGCAGACCAGGCGAGATCAAAGTCATCCGTCTCATCCGGCGCGCCTGTTAGAAAGCCTGCCGCTTCGATCGAATACGCCGCAAGCGCATTTGTACCCACAACAAGCAAATGGCTGCCAAGAAGCGCTCTTCGGTCGCACTCCTGAAGGATCGGGCCAGCGCCACTGGAAAGCATTGGCAAACGCAGCGCCCGGTACAGGCGCGCGCTTTCATTCAACATCGACCGAGCAGCATCCCGCTGGGTCTGCGCGCCCTGCTTTGCTTCCCGATATGCACTGAAACGCTCCTCGAGCGCATCATTCATGCGGCCAAGGCTACGCCCATTGCCTCTATGATCAAAGATTTCATAGAGATAGGTCTTGCCATCGACCGTCTTGCGCCTCAGGTCATACGACATATCCGCCAACCGGCGTTCAGCTTCCATCCACACATCATAGCGCTGGCGCAGATTAATGAGGGTTCGAAGCTGCTCATCAGAAAAGGGTTTGACTGCCACCGATTTATCCCATGATTTTGATTTTTTTATTATTATGGGATAAATTTATAAAAATCAATATATTGGATTGACCGGCATCATCGTTTCCCGATGGTACAGCCCTACACCAAAATGGAGGAAAGAATGTCCCACACTGTGCCCGCAACCGGCCTGCAACTGCGCAGCCTTGTCACCAAAGACGGCAAGCTGGAGCTGTCACTGGCTGAAGTGGCCGTGCCGGAGCCCGGCCCGGATGATGTGGTGATCCAGATCGAGGCGACCCCGATCAACCCATCAGACCTTGGCCTTCTGGTCGGCGGCGCCGACATGCGCACGGCCAAAGCCTCCGGCACGAAAGAGCGCCCCGTCATCACTGCCGATGTCCCCCAGGCTGCCCTGCGCGCCATGGCTGCCCGGCTCGACCAGTCGATGCCGGTCGGCAATGAAGGCGCCGGTGTCGTCGTCAAAGCTGGTTCATCCCCCGCGGCCCAGGCCCTGCTCGGCAAACGCGTCACCGGTCTTGGCGGCGAGATGTACGCTCAGTACCGGATGCTGAACGTCGCCCAGGTGATGGAGTTGCCTGCCGGGGCCACCTCGCGCGATGGCGCCTCCTGCTTCGTCAACCCGCTGACGGCGCTCTCCTTCGTGGAAACGATGCGCATGGAAGGCCGCAAGGGCATCGTTCACACGGCCGCCGCCTCAAACCTCGGCCAGATGCTGGTGAAAATCTGCCAGAAGGATAATGTCCCGCTGGTCAACATCGTCCGCAAACAGGAACAGGCAGATCTGCTGAAAGGCCTCGGCGCAAAATATGTGGTCGATTCGACCTCGCCGAACTTCATGGAAGAGCTGATCACCGCGCTTGCCGAAACCGACACCACGCTCGGTTTTGACGCGATCGGCGGGGGCCCGCTCGCCGGCCAGCTGCTGATCGCCATGGAAGCGGCTGCCAGCCGCAAGATGAAAGAGTTCAGTCGCTATGGCTCTGGCCAGGAAACGCAGGTCTACATCTACGGCCGGCTCGACATGTCCCCGACCACGGTGCCGCCGGGCGTGGGCTTTGCGTGGAACCTCTCCGGCTACCTGCTGACCCCGTTCCTGCAGAAGGCGGGCGCCGAAGTGCGCGCCAAGATGCGCCAGCGCGTGATGGACGAGCTGACAACCACCTTCGCCAGCCACTACACCGCCGAAATCTCGCTCGCCGAAGCGCTCGATCTCGACACGCTCCACGCCTACAACGCCAAAGCGACGGGCACGAAGTATCTGATCAATCCGGCGAAATAATGAATAGTCAGCGGGAGGCGGTGGTTATTCCACCGCCTTCGGCACAACAAAAAACCCGTGCTCGCTGCGCGGCGCATTCGCCAGCACCTGGTCCTGGATGTTGCCATCCGTCACCACGTCTTCGCGCATCGGCAGCTTCGTCTCGACCACGGAGGTCAGCGGCTCCACGCCCTCGACATCCACTTCATTGAGCTGGTCGATCCAGCCAAGGATGCCGTTGAGTTCCCCGGCAAGCTCGTCCAGCCGCTCTTCCGGAACCGCGATGCGGGACAGGCGGGCAACTTTGCGGACATCGTCGCGGGTAACGCTCATGGGTGCAGGCTCCTGAAACTCCCTGCCCCATACGCCATAGGCAGAGGCCCATCAAGGCTGTAAGGGACGCGTGAATATGGCTGTGGTGGATCTCTTCGACCTGCCCCGCGAGGGCGTCCTGCTGGGCATAGACCCCGGCACCACAACCATTGGCGTCGCCGCGACAGACCGTATCCGCATGATGGCCTCGCCCGTAGAGACGATCCTCAAGAAGAAGCTCGCCCCGGCGCTCGAGCGCCTGTTCCAGGTCTACGATCAGCGCGAGGCCGTGGGCCTGATCGTCGGCCTTCCGCTGAATGTTGATGGCAGCATGGGCCCGCGCGCCCAGTCCGTCCGCACGCTGGTGTCCAGCCTCCTGAAGGTGCGCGACCTGCCGGTCGCCTTCCAGGATGAGCGCTATTCCTCCGCCGAGGCGGGCGATGTGCTGCGTGCCGCCGGGGCCTCCCGCCGCCACCGCGAGGCAGGAATCGACGCCGCCGCCGCCGCCATCATCCTGCAGGACGCCCTCTCCCGGCTGGAGCAGCGTCCGTGAACGCCTTTCTCATCGCGCTGCTGCCGGTCATTCTCATCGTTGCCCTCGGCCAGCTGCTATCGACGCGCCGCTGGATACAGCCCGAAGCCTTCCGGGCCATCGACCGGCTCTCTTTTCTGGTCCTTCTGCCCGCCCTTATCGTCCGGGCGCTGGCGAATGCAGAGTTTGACACCGCCCCCTGGCAGATGGTGGCCACGCTGGTGGCTGCCCAATGCGCAATGGGCGTGGTCGGCCTGGCCGCCTATGGCTGGCCCGGCATCGACCGGCCCGCGATTGGCACGATCATCCAGTCAAACGTACGCTGGAATACGATTATCGCCCTCTCCCTCGGCGCGGCGCTGTTTGGCGACGAGGGCGTCGCCCTTGTGGGCCTGGCCGCAGCTGTCATGATCCCGGCAGCGAACGTCATCTCCGTCTACGCCCTCACTGCGCATGCAGACCGCCCACCGGGCGTCAAACCCCGGCCCTTCCTGGCTATGACGCGCAACCCGCTGGTTATCGCCTGCGTCATCGGTATTGGCCTGGCTGCGGCCCACATCGAAATTCCTGCCGCAATAGATGAAACCCTGCGCATCCTCGCCAATGCCGCTATTGCCACCGGCCTGCTCAGCGCCGGGGCGGGGGTTGACCTCAAGGCGCTCACCCGCGCGGGCCTGCGCACGTTCACCTGGTCTTTCATCCGCCTGTTCGGGATGCCGGCGCTGGTTCTAGCGATCGGCTTGCCGCTCGGGCTCTCCGGATTGCCGCTGGCCATTGCCCTCCTCTGCGCAGCCACCTCCACCGCCCCGAACTCCTACGTCCTCGCCCGCGAACTCGGCGGTGACACAACGCTCGCCGCAAACCTCATCGCGGTTCAAACCGTGCTGGCCAGCCTCACCCTGCCGCTGACCTGGGCCCTGATCCTGTGGCTGGGGGCGGTTTGAACCCACCCCCAATCGTCATCATCAGCGAAGTCGAGGAATCGGGCGGCTCAACCCCGCAGCTCAAAATCTACCACCACCCCGAAGTGATCCGAGCGCACCAGCCCCTCCGGGCTGACCGCAGATCGCCCTGCCACACCGGTCACCCGCACCGCGCCCGCCACTGCCACATGATCCACGGTCTGCGCTTCAATGCCAGGAAGCTTTCCGCGCGTTGCGATCTCGTATCCTTCAAAGGCCTGCTCCAGCATCTTGTATGACCGAAGAGAGCCATAAGTGCGCGGCATCCGGCGATTGAAATCGCCCATCACGATCACCGGCCCATCCTGCCGCCATCGGTGAAGATAAGGCATCAACACTTCCAGAAACCGCTCATGCTGTTCCCATACGCGCGCTTTCGGCACCTGCCCCAGCGGACTCGCCATATGGTAGGGAATGCAGATGCCGACGATCCGCACATTGCGCCCGCCAATCTGTGTGCAGGCCGAAACAGAGCCTCCGAATGCGGCTGCTTGCTCCATCGGGTCAATATCCGCCCAGGGGTGGGGCGACCAAAGTACAACCTTGCGCTCCCCCGTTGCTTGGCGGCTCCACGCCACGCCCTGTGCCGCCAGCACATACCCCCCAAACGCTTCGAGCGATCCTTCCCAAGCCTCTGTCAGGCAGATGATATCCGGCGAGAGCGCGCCAATCTCCGCGATCAATGACGCAGCTTTGGGCGAGGCCGGGTCATTGCGCTCGATATTCCAGTTAACCAGCCGCATTGTACGCCACTCCCTACCAACACTTGCCCCGCCGGAGAATCCCGCCTACACCGCCGCAAATCTGAGGTATTCCGATGGCGCCGCGTAGGCCAGACTACACCTTCACGCACGAGCATCTGCTCGGAATCGAAGGCCTTCATCCCCTCGATATCGCCCATATTCTCGACCTTGCAGACAGCTATGCCGAGAAGACCCGCGGGGGCATCCGGCCTGATCCGGTGCTGACCGGCAAGACGGTGGTGAACCTCTTCTTCGAGAATTCCACCCGCACGATGTCGAGCTTCGAGATCGCCGCCCGCCGCCTTGGCGCCGATGTGGTGTCGATGCCGGTGGCCAATTCCTCGGTGAAGAAGGGCGAAACGCTGATCGACACGGCGATGACGCTCAACGCCATGAAGCCGGACGCGCTCGTTGTTCGCCACTCGGCCTCGGGCGGGGCAAAGCTGCTCTCCCGGAAGGTCGACTGCGCCGTGATCAATGCCGGCGACGGCACGCATGAACACCCCACCCAGGCGCTGCTGGACCTGCTGACCATACGCCGTGTCAAAGGCCGCATCGAGGGGCTCAAAGTGGTCATCTGCGGAGACATCGCCCATAGCCGCGTTGCCCGCTCCACCACGATGGCGCTCCACCTGATGGGCGCGCGCGTGCATCTCTGCGGACCCAGAACGCTGATCCCTCCGGGTACGGACACATGGGGCGCCGAAAGCGCCGGCACAGATTTCGACGCTGTGCTGAAGGGCGCTGATGTCGTGATGATGCTGCGCCTGCAGCTGGAGCGGATGAACGGCTCCTTCCTGCCCAGCCGCCGGGAATATTTCCGCTATTTCGGCCTCACCGCCGAGCGCCTCGCCCTTGCCAAGCCCAATGCCACCGTGATGCATCCCGGCCCGATGAACCGCGGCGTGGAAATCGAAAGCAAGATTGCCGATGGGCCGAGCTCGGTCATCACCCAGCAGGTCGAAATGGGCGTGGCCGTGCGCGAGGCCGTCCTCCACCTTCTCGCCGGAGGAAAATCATGAGCCTGCAGATTGTCAACGCCCGCCTGCTTGATCCGGCCACGGAGCTTGATGCCCCCGGCGCAATCCTGATCGAAGAAGGCAGAATCAAGGACATCCGCGAAGGCGCTGAAGCGACATTCACCGGCGTAAAAACAACCCTCGATGCCGGCGGTCTCTGCCTCGCGCCGGGTTTGATCGACATGCGGGTCAAAACCGGCGAACCTGGCGACGAACAGAAGGAAACCCTGGAAACGGCTTCACGCGCGGCCCTGTCCGGCGGCATCACCAGCTTCGTCGTGATGCCGGATACGCGCCCCGTCATCGACGATGTCGCCCTCGTCCAGTTCATCGCCGAGCGCGCGCGTGAAACTTCCAAAGCCCGCATCTATCCTGCTGGCGGCCTCACCGTAGGGCTGACCGGCGAAGCGATGGCGGAGCTTGGCCTGATGGCAGACGCCGGCGCAATCCTCTTCACCAATGGCGATATTCCTATCGCCAATGCGCAGGTTATGAAGCGCGCGATGGCCTATGCTGCCAGCCGCGGCGCCATCGTCATGTCCCGCCCCGACGAGCGCGCTCTGACCGGCAGCGGCGTGATGAATGCCGGCGCCTTTGCCGCGCGCGCAGGCCTCTCCGGCATTCCGGCAGACGCCGAATGGATCGGCGCCATGCGCGATGTGACACTGGCCGAGCAGACCGGCTGCACGCTGATCCTCGATCAGGTGTCCACCGCCCGCACGCTGGAAATCGCCACCGCCGCCCGCAAGCGCGGCGCGAAGGTTTACACCACGGCGGCCGCCCATTCCCTCTTCTTCAACGAACGCGATGTCGGTGACTACCTGACCTATTGCAAGGTGAACCCGCCCTTCCGGGATGAGACCACCCGCCAAGGCCTGATCGCCGCACTGAAAGCCGGCGAAATCGACGCTGTCGTCTCCGCCCATGATCCTCAGCCCCCGGAGGAAAAGCGCCTGCCCTTCGGCGAGGCGGCCTTCGGCGCGGCCGGCCTTGAAACCGTGCTCTCGGCCCTGCTGAACCTGCACCATGATGGCCCGCTCACACTGCTTGAAGCCATCGCCCCGGTCACCCTCGGCCCGGCCACCATACTCGGCCTCCCGCAAGGCCGCCTCGCCAAGGATGCCCCGGCAGATATGATCCTCTTCAATCCCGGCAAGCCCTGGCTTTGTGAGCGCGAAGACCTTCTCTCCCGCTCCACCAACTCCCCCTTCGATGGCCGCCGCCTTCAGGGCCGCGTGATGCAGACCTTCGTGGGCGGAGAACGGGTGTTCAAGCGGTAAGGGAATGCAGAAGGGCAACAACCTTACTACGGGCCCCATCGGCCCGGCGCTGATCTCCTTCACGCTGCCCACACTCGCCTCCTCCATTCTGCAATCGGCCAATGGCTCGATTGACACGATCTGGGTCGGCCGCCTCCTCGGCGAAGATGCCGTCGCCGCGACGACCAACGGAAACCTGGTCGTCTTCCTGCTGACGGCATTTGTCTTCGGCTTCGGCATGGCTTCCACCATTCTGATCGGTCAGTCGATGGGACGCAGCGATGTCACGGCTGCCCGCCGCGTGGTCGGCACGGTGATCGGCACATTCCTGCCTGTCTCCGCCGCGCTCGCCATTGCCGGCTGGTTCCTGGCGCCCGCGCTGCTCGGTGTTCTGGAGACGCCGGCTGAGGTCGTGCCCCTGGCCATTCAGTTTCTCCAGATCATCTTCCTCGCCCTGCCGGCCATCCTTATCATGACGATGTTGATGATGGCCCTGCGCGGGGCGGGCGACGCGATGACACCGCTGATTTTCATGGCGGTGGCGGTTGTTATCTGTGCAACGCTGAACCCGTTTCTTATTCTCGGCATAGGCCCTTTTCCGCGCCTCGGCATCGGCGGCTCGGCCCTGGCGCTGACACTGGCGAACTATATCAGCCTCATCGCCATGCTGGTCTACATCTACCGCCGCGACCTGCCACTGCGTCTGCGCGGGCTGGAGCTGTCATACCTGAAGCCGGACCTTTCCATCCTGCGTCTGATGGTCGTGAAGGGCTTGCCCATGGGCCTGCAGATGATCGTTATCTCCGGCTCGCTGCTGGCCATGATGTCCCTCGTCAACCGGCAGGGCGTCGACACCACCGCCGCCTTCGGCGCCACCCAGCAGCTCTGGACCTATGTGCAGATGCCGGCGATGGCCATCGGCGCCGCCGTCAGCGCCATGGCCGCTCAGAATATCGGCGCAGGCAGGTGGGACCGGGTGGACCAGATCACCCGCACCGGCATCCTGTTCAACCTTGCCCTCACCGGCGCGCTGGTCGTTCTGCTCCTGCTGACCGACCGGGCAGCGATGACGATCTTCCTTGGCGGCGCCAGTGACGCGGTGGCCATCGGCCAGAACATCGCGCGTCTCGCCACCTGGGGCTTCATACCCTTTGCCGTCACCATGGTGCTGTTCGCCACGGTGCGCGCCAATGGGCAGGTCATCTGGCCGCTGATCATCCTCTTCATCTCCATGTTCCCGGTACGCCTCGGCTTTGCGTATGGCCTGCAAGACTGGCTTGGTTCGGATGCCATCTGGTACAGCTTCCCGGCGGGCATGGTGGTCACCATGCTGCTCGCCATCGTACTCTACCGGTTCGGCAACTGGCGCAGTGAGCGCGACATGCGCGTGCCGGATGCCGATACCGCCGAAGCGTCTGCCTTGGCGGCCACCGTTTCAGGCGAAACCACCTCTTCCATCGGCGCCGCGGCCAATCCGCCGCGTCCGCCGCGCCGGAAGAGTGAAGACTAGGCTGCGCATAGTGTTGGCGCGCCGGATTCGCGGGATATAATCGGCTCAAATTCTTTTACGCCGCTAAGCAGGAATGCCCGAATGACCCCCACGCCCGAGCTCATCAGCCGCTATTACGCCGCCTTCAACGCCAAGGACTGGAACGCCATGGCGGGCTGTGTTTCGGAAAACATCAATCACTTCGTCAATGAGGGCGACAAGCGTGGCGGGCGCGCAGCCTTTGCAGACTTCATCGCGCATATGGATGACTGCTATGATGAGACCCTGACCGACATCGTGGTGATGGCCTCCCCGGATGGCACCCGCGCCTCGGCGGAGTTCATCGTCAACGGTGTCTACAAGAAGACAGATGCCGGCCTGCCCGAAGCCAACGGCCAGACATACCGCCTGCCCGCCGGCGCCTTCTTTGATGTGAAGGATGGTGAAATTCAGCGCGTCACCACCTATTACAATCTCAAGGAATGGATCCGGCAGGTCTCATGATCGTCCGCCCTCTGACGGGAGAAGATCTGGAGCGCGCCCTCCCCGCGCTGGCGCGCCTGCGCATCGAAGTGTTTGCGACCTTCCCCTATCTCTATGCAGGCACGGAAGAATACGAGCAGAAATACCTGCGCACCTTTGCAAAAGCGCGCGATGCCTTCATCTTTGCCGCCGAAGAAGAGGGCGAGATTATTGGCTGCGCCACCGGATCGGCCATCGATGATCATCACGGCGAGTTTGCAGCGCCGTTGAGAGACGCCGGCTTTGATCTTGCCTCCACCTTCTATTTCGGGGAGTCGGTTTTGAAATCCGGCTATCGCGGGCGGGGCCTGGGCCATGCTTTCTTCGATGCCCGTGAAACACACGCGCAGGAACGGGGCTATGCCCGCGCCTGTTTCTGCGCTGTAGACCGCCCGGCAGACCATCCCCAGAGACCGGCGGACTACAGCCCGCTCGACAGTTTCTGGCAGAAGCGCGGCTATCGCAAACTGCCAGGCCTTGTTACGGAATTTGCCTGGCCCACAATGCCCGGCGGACCAGACTTCACCCACCCCATGAATTACTGGCTACGCGAGTTCTGATCCCGCCGCCTATCCCGAAGAAAGACTGCTGAATGTCCCGATCCCTGCCCAGCCTTGTGCTCGCCGCCGCTCTGATGCTCGGCGCCTGCGTGCCCGCGGCACCTCCGCCACCGCCTGCCCCGGTAGAGCTGCCCGGGGCCAACGCGGAAAACATCCGCGCCGATATGAAGTTCCTGGCCTCGGACGATCTGGAAGGCCGCGAAGCCGGCACGCCCGGCTTTGACCTGGCCGCAGACTATGTTGCCGCCGAGTTTTCCGAGATCGGCCTCAAGCCTGCCGGAAACGCTGGCAGCTATATGCAGACGATCACCTTCCTGCGCTCTGTCCGCGCGCCCGAAGGCCGGCTGATGGAAGTTACCAACACTGCTACCGGCGCGCCCGTTCCGTTTACGGAGAATGTGGACTATGCCATGGGCAATTCCCTCTCCGCGCCCTCAACCGATGTGACCGGTGAAGCCGTATTCGTCGGCTTCGGTATCGTCGCGCCTGATCTTGGCCGGGACGATTATGCAGGACTCGACCTCAACGGCAAGATTGCCGTCATGCTCTCGGGCACGCCGAAAGGCATCCAGAGCGAAGAGCGCGCCTTTTACGGTAGCCGCAAGTTCGTGAACGCCTCCGAGCACGGGGCAATCGGTATCGTCACGCTGGAAACGCCGACCTCACGCGGTGTTTATCCTTTCGAGCGCCTGATCCGTGAAGGCCGCCTCGATGGCGCCAGCCTCACCTGGATCAGCGCAGACGGCGCGCCATTCGACAGGGCGCCCAACATCAAGGCCGGCGCTTCGGTCTCGCTCGACAGCGCCGCGAAGCTGTTCGAAGGCACCGGCGAAAGCTGGCCAGCCATCCTGGAAGCCGCCGAGGCTGAAGGCGGCACTGTAAAGAGCTTCGCGCTTCCCTACACCATCCACCTCACCCAGACCTCCACGCACGATCAGGTTCAATCCGCCAACGTCATCGGCATGATCGAAGGCACGGACCCGGTGCTCAAGAATGAGGTCATCGTGCTGACCGCGCACCTCGATCATATCGGCATCACACGCGGCATCGAAGGCGACCAGATCAACAATGGCGCGCTCGACAATGCCAGCGGCATCGCCACCCTGCTGGAGGCCGCCCGCATGCTGAAGGCCGGCCCCGCGATGAAACGCTCCGTCATGTTCATCGCCCTGACCGCTGAAGAGAAAGGCCTCCTGGGCGCGCAATATTTCGCGCTGAACCCGACCGTGCCGAAAGGCAACATTGTCGCCAATGTCAATCTCGACATGCCGATCCTGACCTACCCCTTCACCGATCTGGTGGTGTTCGGCGGCGCCCGCTCCACCATCATCGAGGAAGTCGAGAAGGCGGCCGCCGAGATGGACATCACCCTCAGCCCGGACCCGGTGCCCGATCAGGGCCTCTTCACCCGGTCAGACCATTTCCGCTTCGTCGAAGCGGGCATTCCGTCGGTCTATCTCATCCCCGGCTGGGAGAATGGCGGCGCTGAAGAGTTCGCCCGCCACATGACGACGAACTATCACCGCCCGTCAGACGATATGGCCAACTCCATCGACTTTGACGCCGCCGCCCGCTTTGCCGCCATCAAGGCGCGCATCGCCCTGGCGCTCGCCAATGCGGACCAGCGCCCCCTCTGGCGGAAGGACGACTTCTTCGCCCGCCAGTTCAACGGCCCGATGGAGCCCTGACCCCTCTGCTGCCCGGCCTCGCAAGGGGCCGGGCACGCCCCTCCGGCCCTAAGACACTGGAATCGCAGGCCCTCTCGTTAGGTCAGTCGTGGACAGTCCCTTAAGGGTCGTTAAAGTCCGCCGCGAGACTGAAGCTGGCCCCCTGGCGCCGAGGCTTCACACCCGGAGGAGATACGTCATGCACCCTTGTCATCACGCGCGGACCCACCCCGACAAACCCGCCATCATCATGGCCGGATCGGGCGAAACCATCACGTTCCGCCAACTGGACGAGCGCTCCAACCAGATCGCCCACGCCCTGCGCGCGGCTGGCTGCCAGCCCGGCGACACCATCGCCATCTTCGCGGAAAACTCCCCGCGCTATTTCGAAATCTGCTGGGGCGCCCAGCGCGCCGGCCTCTACTATGTCTGCATCTCCTCGCGCCTGACGGCGCCGGAAGTTCAGTACATCATCGAAGACTCTGGCTCGAAACTGCTCATCGCAGGCGCCAACAAGGCAGGCGTTGCCCTGGAAGCAGCCAAGGCCGCCGGCCTGACAGACCTCTGGTCCATTGATGGCGAGGTTGCCGGCTTCACCGCTCTGGAGGCGCACGCCGCTCCCTTCCCCAAGACACCGGTTGCTGACGAGATGGCGGGCACCGACATGCTCTACTCCTCCGGCACCACGGGCCGCCCGAAAGGCATCCGTCCGCCGCTGGAACGAAACCTGCCCATCGACGCTGACAACATCCTCGTCCAGATTGCCCGCGCCATGTCCGGCGCCAGCCCGGACTCGGTCTATCTCTCGCCCGCCCCGCTTTACCACGCCGCGCCGCTGCGCTGGTGCATGACCTTCACGCGCATCGGCTCGACCGTCATCGTGATGGAGAAGTTCGATCCGGAAGACTTCCTGAAAGCGGTCGAGAAATACAAGGTCACACACACGCAGGTCGTGCCGACCATGTTCGTGAAGATGCTGAAACTGCCCGAAGACGTCCGCAAGAAGTATGACGTCTCCAGCATGACCTTCGCCATCCATGCCGCCGCGCCCTGCCCGGTCCCGGTCAAGGAACAGATGATTGCCTGGTGGGGCCCGGTCATCGACGAGTACTATGCCGGCTCTGAGGGCAACGGCATGACTTATGTGAAAAGCCCTGACTGGCTGACCCACAAAGGCACGGTCGGCCGCGCCATCCACGGCAAGGTCCACATCTGCGACGAGGAAGGCAACGAGCTTCCGATCGGCGAGGAAGGCCAGGTCTACTTCTCCGGCACCACGCCGCCGAACTATCACAACGACCCGGAAAAGAACAAAGCCGCCCTCAACCCCAAACATCCCGACTGGTCGTCCCTTGGCGATGTCGGCAAGCTGGATGAAGAGGGTTTCCTCTATCTGACAGACCGCAAGGCCTTCATGATCATCTCCGGCGGCGTGAACATCTATCCGCAGGAAACCGAAAACGTTCTGATCACCCACCCGAAAGTGGCCGATGTCGCCGTGATCGGCGTGCCGGATGAAGACTTCGGCGAGGCCGTGAAAGCCGTCGTCCAGCCAATGCCCGGCATTGCGCCGTCCGAGGAACTGGCCGCCGAGCTGATGGCCTTCGCGCAGGCAAACCTCTCGAAGCTCAAATGCCCCAAGAGCATCGACTTCGACCCCGAACTGCCCCGCCACCCGACCGGCAAGCTCTACAAGCGCCTCATCCGCGACCGCTACTGGGGCAACAAGAACAGCCGCATCGTCTGATCGCGCGGCGGATTCATCAGAAACCAGAATTCAAGGGCCGCAGCCATGCGGCCCTTTTTTACGTCACAGCAGCCAGCTATCCGGATTTTCCACCATCTCGCCGGCGGCAAGCGCCTGCATGCCCTTCACGATCCGCACGATGTACCAGACCAGCGCCGCCAGGAAGAGCAGGAGCCCGATCAGCAGGAAAGTCAGCAGGCCCGAGATCACGCAATACAGCAGCATCTTCCAGAAGATGTTGATCTGGTTGCGGTAGTGGTTCTCGATGAGGGCATCTCCCTTGCCCTTGCCGAGATAGGCCATCACCACGCCAACCAGCGCCAGTATCTGAAAGAAGACGGGTGCCACAATGTAGAGAAAATAAATAAGGTTGGCATTGCTCCGGCTACCGGGTTCAATCGAAATCGTTGGCGACTCGGCCATTTCTGCCTCCCTCGTCAGCCCTGCCACGCCCATGGCGGCAGCCCGCATTAGGCTGTTTGGGGTTGACGCTCAGTTAACCTTGCAGATTGGCCCGCGCCGCGCCACAAGAAGTCTTATACATTCAAGGAGGAATCCCATGGCCAATCCGCGCAAAATTGCCTACGCCGATCTCGAATCCCTGGCTGGACAGGAAGTCGGCGTGTCCGACTGGCACCTCATCGACCAGGCCCGAATCAACCTTTTCGCTGACGCGACCGGCGACCATCAATGGATCCACGTCGACGAGGAAAAAGCCAAGCAGATGATGGGCTCCACCATCGCCCACGGCTTCCTCACCCTGTCGCTGCTCCCCATGCTCGGCGCCGAAGTGCTCCGCGTGGAAGGCGTCACCCGCGGCATCAACTATGGCTCCGATAAAGTGCGCTTCACCAATATGGTGCCTGTAAACTCCAAGGTTCGCCTGCGTCAGAAATGCCTGTCGGTCGAAGCCAAATCGGGCGGCAAGCAGATGAAGATGGAAGCCACCGTCGAGATCGAAGGTCAGGACCGCCCGGCCCTCGTCGCTGAGTCGATCACGGTGCTCTACGGCTGATTTGCCCCTCAGGCCCCATGGCCAGATAAACAAAGGGAGGCGTTTCGCCTCCCTTTTCCTTTGCCCTCAGATTTCGCCGCGATTGAGCGTGAGCGCCCGCCGCAAAGCGCGCGCATCCCACAGGGCATTATGCTGGATCGCGCCCTCCAGGTCGCTCGGCCAGGAAGACACCTGCATCAGCTTCAGCGTCAGATCCGGTATCCGCACCATCTGTCCCGGTGACAGGATCAGGCATTGCATCAGATGCGTCAGATCTTCGGGCCAGTCCGCAATCACGCAAGGGGCAGTGTCATTCTTAAGGAAGGCCTGTATGGCGCGCCCGAACGCCTCCTGGGGCAAAACCACGGGCCGTGCCCCGTTCACATCCAGAAGCGGCAGAACATTCTCCTCCACCCACGGATGCAGGTCCAGCGCGTCAAGCTCAGCATGCGGACGGCAAAGGTAGAGCTCACCGGCCTCACCCGAAAGGGCTAAGCTGATGAGCTCTCCGCCGAAACCGTTGAACTCACAGTCGAGGCTGTAGAGCAACCGGCTCTACTCCCCGCGCTGGATCTTCAGGTTCTCTACCTTGCCGACTGCCGCCAGTGCGAAGGCATACTCTGTGGCCACTTCCTTGAGCCCCTCAAACCGGCCCGAAGCGCCGCCATGCCCGGCATCCATATTGATGCGCAGGAAATAGGGGCCTGCTTCCGGCGCCTCGTGACGCAGCTTGGCAGCCCATTTCGCCGGTTCCCAATAGGTCACCCGCGGATCGGTCACGCCGCCCGTGATCAGCATGGCCGGATAGGGCTTGTTGCTCACCTGGTCATAGGGGCTGTAGGCGAGGATGGTGTCATAGGCAGATTCATCCGTCAGCGGATTGCCCCATTCCGGCCACTCCGGCGGCGTCAGCGGCAGGCTTTCGTCCGACATCGTGTTCAGCACGTCCACGAACGGAACAGCCGCAATGATGCCACCGAACAGCTCAGGATCCATGTTCGCCGCAGCGCCCATCAGCAGACCGCCGGCCGACCCGCCATGCGCCACCACGCGACCCTTGGCGCTATAGCCCTGGGCAACGAGATATTCCCCGGCAACCACGAAGTCCTTGAAGGTATTGGTCTTCTTCTCCAGCTTACCGTCCAGATACCATTGATAGCCCTTCTCCATGCCGCCCCGGATATGGGCGATGGCATAGATGAAGCCGCGGTCGACAAGGCTGAGACGCCCCGTGCGGAAATCCGCCGGCATCGACATGCCATAAGAGCCGTAGCCGTAAAGCAGCAGCGGCGCCGTGCCATCCACAGGCGTATCCTTGTGGCGCAGGATAGTGACCGGCACCTCCGCCCCATCCCAGGATGGCGCCATGATCCGCTCAACCACATAGTCGGCGGGGTTATGGCCCGAGGGCACTTCCCGCGTCTTGCGCAGGGTCTTTTCCCGCGTGTTCAGATCATAGTCGTACACCTGATCCGGCGTTGTGGGCGAGGCATAATCAAAACGCAGGATTGGTGTCTTGTAGTCATACCCTCCATCCAGCTGCAATTCATAAGCGGCTTCGTCAAAGCTGATCGAATGGGTCGAGCCATCGGCGCGCGCCTGGATCACGATGCGCGGAAGGCCATTCTCGCGCTCCATGATCGTCAGATAATCCTGCTGCGCCGTGATACCCATAAGCAGCGTACCCGGACGATGCGGGATAACCTCTTCCCACTCTGCCGGCGACGTGGCGCTGAGCGGCGCCTTCATCAGCTTGTAGTCCACCGCCCCATCCATATTGGTGATGATGTAGAACTCACCATCCCATTGGGTCACGGAATATTCGTGGTCCGTCACGCGCGGCGCAACCGTGCGCAGCTTCGGGTTCAGTTCATCAGAGGGGAACCAGTGGATTTCCGACGTCGTATGGCCGGACGCATTGATAAGGATCAGCTCCTCGCTCTCGGTTGTGGAGATACTGACGAAGAAAGCCGGATCCTGCTCCTCATAGATCAGCATATCCTCTCCGCTTTCCAGGCTGCGCTGGTAAACCGCGTTCGGGCGGCCATTGGAATCGCGCGCTACCCAGAAGATGGCCTTGCCGGTCTTGCTCCACTCCATCGGCCCGTAAGCATTATCGATCAGGACGCCGGTATCTTCGCCCGTCTCGATATTCTTTACACGGATCTGGTAGAATTCGCTGCCTTTCAGGTCCGTGCCATACGCAATGAAATTATGGTCCGGGGAAACCTCGATGTCGCCAAAGGCAAAATAGTCCTGCCCATCGCCCAGCGCGTCACCGTCCAGCAGCAACGTCTCGGGCGCTGCGGCATTGAATGCATCCGCCGCCGGCCGGCGTGCAAACACGGCATACTCGCCCCCTTCACGGAAGCGCGTATAATACGCCCACGGACCATCAATATCCGGAACCGAGCTGTCATCTTCCTTGATGCGCCCACGCATCTCGGCAAACAGCTCCTCGCGCAGCGCCGCCGTCGGATCTTCCAGAACAGTCTTGGTGAAGGCATTCTCTGCCAGCAGGTAATCGCGGATGTCGGCGCGCAGCAGCGACGGCTCGCGCATCACCTCCTGCCAGTTCTCGTCCTTCAGCCAGTTATAGGGGTCGTTCCGCGTGCGGCCGACCTGCGTGATCTCGTGATCAATGCGCTGGGCCACCGGCGGGGCCGGCCATGATGCCGCCGGCGTGTCTGCCACCAGCGCCGCAGACGTGTCCGTCTCTTCGTTCACTGTCATACATCCAGTCAAAAGGGTTGTGGCGGCCATCAGGCCGGCGAGATTTGCAGCAAGGCGCATGGGGGGCTCCGCTTATCGATATTCGAAATATCTGAAGCGAGCCGCCCCCAATTGTCCAGCCCTTCCTTACTCGGCAGGCCGGAAATCCAGCACGATCCCGTTGATGCACCAGCGCATACCCGTCGGCGGCGGCCCGTCATTGAAGACGTGGCCCATATGCATGCCGCAGGTGGCGCAATGGCATTCGGTGCGCGCCACGCCGATCTTGTAGTCGGTCTTGGTGCCCATCAGGCCCTCGCCAATCGGCCGCCAGAAGCTGGGCCAGCCCGTACCGGAGTCAAACTTGTGCTCGGAAGACCAGAGCGGCGTATCGCAACCCTTGCAGTGATAGATACCCTTGCGCTTCTCGCTCTCAAAGTTGCCAGGCGTGAAGGCGCGCTCTGTGCCTTCGCCAAAGCCCACGGCAAATTCCTGCTCTGTCAGCAGTTCACGCCATTCGCGCTCGGTGCGGGTCACCCGCCGGGGCATGTTGTCGGGCATCGCAGGCTCCTCATGTGAAGTTTCGCCCCCCGATATAAGGCACCCCGGCCCCGGTAAAAAGGCGCTAGGCCCTATTGCGTGCAGGCAGACGCCCGCCCGAGCGAACACGCCTTGGCTAGCGCCGCCGCTGCGCCCGCCGCATCCGACGCCCCGCCTTCCCCATCGCGCAGCGCCCAGCCATAGCGTTCACAACCACCGGCTTCGCCCAGCTCGCAGGCCTGCCGGTAATAGTCCCGCCCCTTGGCCTTATCGATGGCCCCCGCCTGCCCGAAATAGGCCATCAGACCCAGATTGTAGCAGGACGCTCCCACTTTCAGGTCGCAGCCTTTGCCATAAGCCACCAGCGCCGCCTGCGGATCGCTGGCCACGCCCGCGCCGGTATAGAGGCTGAAGCCCTGCTTGTGACATCCATTCGGGCTGCCGAGGGTGCAGGCCTTCTGGAAGGCCTGATACGCTTTCACAGGATCGGGCGTCTGCCCCATGCCATTCTCATGGGCAAGCCCCAGGCTGCGGCAGCCCTCGGCATAATTCAGGTCGCAGGATTTGGTGTAGTAGGACAGCGCTGCCGGATAATTCACCGGATTGCCCTCCAGCCCGGAATAGTTGACGGCGCCCAGGTTGGAGCAGGCAATGCCTTCATTCTTCCCGCACGCAAACTCGTAATTCACCAGCGCCGAGGCGACATCCTTGGGGCCACCCTCGCCATTGAGCTGCATGACCCCGGCAAGATTGCACGCCGCCACATGCTCCGTCCGGCAAGCCTTCTCTGCTGCCTGGCGCGCGGCGGGAAGGTCTGTCTTGCTGTTCCAGCTCATCAGCGCTTGATTGTAGCAGCCTTCGGCATAGTCCAGCTCACAGCTCTTGCGATAGTTGGCTTCAGCCTTCGCAAGGTCTACCGGCCCGCCCTTGCCGTAGTGCGCAAAGATGCCGGCATTGTTGCAGGCGTTTTTGTTTCCGCCCTCGCAGGCCTTGGCATAGCTGGCGAGCGCGCCTGCCAGATCTGCAGGCCGGCTGACACCATGTTCCTGCATCACGCCGAGATTGTTGCAGGCCGATGCGTTGCCCAGGTCACAGCCCTTCACATAGTCCTGCCACGCGCCCGCATTGTCCTCAGGCCCGCCCCGGCCCAGGCGCTTGTAAAAGCCCGAATAGAAGCAGGCCTCCGCCGCATCGAGACGGCAGCCTTTCTCATAAACGCCGCGCGCCGCCGTAAAGTCCTGCGCGGCGCTGCTGCCTTCGCGATACGACCAGCCCGCATGCTGGCAGGCCGGGCCGTTGTTGAGCTCACACCCCTTCAGAAACCCCGCCAGCGCCTTCTGCAGATCGGGCGCGTTCCCGGCATATCCGTCAAGTTCCAGGATCGCCCGCTCGCTGCACCCCTCGCCCTCGCCCAGGCCGCAAGCCTTGTCGAAATAGTTATAAGCAGAGGCATCGTAAGCCTCTCCCAGGCTGATGAAACTATGCCCCACCTGCAGGCAGGACGGCCCATACTGGTCGTCGTTGCACAGGCCCACCAGCGCAAATCCCGCCGCGCGTTGCTCCTCCGCCGTTCCCAGCTGGCCACTGGCATATTGCATTACCTTCGCATGGCGCTCCTTCAGAGGAAGCGTCGAAGGAAAAAGCTGCGCCGCGCGGGCAATGTCTGCCTCGTTTGCCTGTGCCATCGCGGGCGCGCCGGCCAGCACCCCAAACACCAGACCAGCCACCAGGGCACGAAACATGACTGAAACCTCCACATGCGTCTCCGCCATGCAGGCTTAGTCAAATGGCGAACCGCGCCTATCCCCTGACCAGGGGGGCGCGCGCCTCCAAACTCCATGTGGCATTGACCGCAATAAGGCGTTGCGGCGCAGGAACGCTTTGCATATACAGCGCCTCTCGGTCGGAGCGTGGCGCAGCCCGGTTAGCGCACTAGTCTGGGGGACTAGGGGTCGGAGGTTCGAATCCTCTCGCTCCGACCATGAAATTTTCCGGGAAAACCAAACCTGACGGACCTGCCGGTGTCATCCCGGCCAAGGCCGCCCTGCGGCCGCTGGGCCGGGACCTTCATTCAGCAAGTCAGTCACCCTGCCGCCTCAGCGGCACCCCTCCCAGAGGTGCTTGTAGATCGCCGCTTGTACTGCATAGCTCACAGGGCGGTTGCCCTTCTCCCAAGTGCTGATCTCGCTGGGGGCATAGGGGCGGTCCTGCCCCAAACGCGCAGCCAGCCAGGCGCCGAAGTCCGCCTGCTTCAGGCCAAGCGATTTGCGAAAATCTCTCAGAAATTCCGGTGTCATCATAATGGTCAGACCAAGGAAGTGGGATAACGGGGGCACCGGGAAGCCGACACCCCCAACGTCCGGGAGTATGGAGAGGATAGCTCAGATGCAAGCCCCGGCCCATTGCTCGGCCATTCTCGGCGTCATCAGTGGAATCGTGGCGCCTGCCAGGACGTTGAAAGTCTTGGCTATCCCAAACACAAAAAAGCTGGCTACGCGCGCCGCGCCCGCAGCGCGTCGAGTTTCGCCTTCAGCTCCGACAGCTCATTCAGCGTATCGTTCAGCCGCTCGCGGCGGGCCTCCGGGGTTGCCGGCACATCGCCATAGGCACGCGCCAGCGTTTCCTGCAAGGCGCGGGCATGGCCGGCGGCGGGGGCGGCGTCCGGCGTGATCGCGGCAGTGCCTTCCAGAACAGCGCCAACGCCCTGCTGGGTCAGCACGGCCTTGGCGCCCTTCAGCGTCATGCCTCGCTCATGAACCAGAATGCGGATGGCCCGCAGCGCGTCGAGATCCTGCGGACGGAAGAGGCGGCGGCCATCGGGCCGCTTCACGGGGCTTACCTGTTTCGGAAAGCGCGTTTCCCAGTACCGCAGCACATGGGTTTCCAGGCCGAGTTCAGCTGCGGCTTCACCGATGGACCTGTAGGCATCTGCTGATTTTTCGATCCGGGCCTTGAGTGCCGGCATGCAGGTGCCTCCTTGGTTGCCTAGTCTCCGCCGACTTGCGATTTCAGCATCGGCGAGGGACGGAACGTCACGACCCGGCGGGCGGCAATGGGTGCCTCTTCGCCGGTTTTCGGGTTGCGTCCTTCACGGGCCGCCTTGGAGCGAACCACGAAGTTCCCGAACCGTGCCAGCTTCACTTCCTGTTCCTGCTCCAGCGCCGCCCCGATCAGGTCCAGCGTTCTGTCCAGCAGGTCAGCGGATTCCTGACGCGTCACGCCCACTTCTCGGACAATGGCATCAGTCACTTCAGCGCGGGTAAGTGTACGGTCGCTCATTCTGTCAGCCCGTTTCTCTCAATGAAGCCTAAGCCCGCAATCTTAACGAATTCCTAGCAGAGGCGTTAGCTAAATTTGTGTCAGATTTCTTCCGAATCAAAGCCGGAAGAGGCTGGCGCCCCAGGAGAACCCGCCGCCCATCGCTTCTGACAGGACCAGATCGCCCGGTTTTGCACGGCCCGAACGCACAACATGGTCCAGCGCCAGCGGGATAGACGCCGCCGACGTATTGGCGTGTTCGGTGACCGTAACGACCACCTTCTCCTCCGGAATGCTCATCTTTTTGGCAACCCCGTCGAGGATACGCTTGTTGGCCTGGTGGGGCACGAACCAGTCGATGTCATCAGAGGTCAGCCCGGTCTCCGACAGAACGGCCTCAATGGCAGCGGAGATGTTGGTCACCGCATGCTTGAACACCTTGTTCCCCTCCATGCGCACATGGCCGATGGTGCCCGTGGAGCTGACGCCGCCGTCAACATAGAGAAGGTCCGATTTCGTCCCGTCGGTGCGGATATGGTGGGTGATGATGCCGGCATCATCTGCCCCGTCCCACTCCACTGCTTCCAGCACCACGGCGCCGCCGCCATCGCCAAACAGCACGCAGGTGCCCCGGTCGGACCAGTCGAGGATGCGGGTAAATGTCTCCGCGCCGATCACCAGCGCCTTGTTGAACAGGCCCTGCTTCATCAGCGAGTCTGCCGTTGCCAGCGCGAACAGGAAGCCCGAGCACACCGCCTGCACGTCAAACGCCGCGCCGGGGCCGGTGCCCAGCTTCGCCTGCACCGCCGTCGCTGTCGCCGGGAAGGTCTGGTCCGGCGTTGTCGTCGCCAGCACGATCAGGTCGATCTCTTCAGGCTTCATGCCCGCGGCGTCCAGCGCCCGGCGCGCGGCCTGCACGGCAATGTCGGAGGTCAGCTCGCCATCAGCCGCAATATGCCGCTTCTTGATGCCGGTACGCTCCTGGATCCACGAATCGGTGGTCTCGACCATCGTGGAGAGTTCGTCATTCGTCAGAACACGTTCAGGCAGATAGCTGCCGGTTCCACGGATAAAGCTGCGCTTTCCCATTCTACGTATCCTCGTCTGGCGCGCTGCGCCGTTACTCTGCTGCCAGACCGCCGGTGCCGACACGCGCCATATTGGCCGCAATCTCGGTCCGGTAATCACTCAATGCCAGGTCAGCGGCCAGCACGCAGGCGCGCGCAAACCCACGGGCATCTGCCCCGCCATGGCTCTTCACCGAAACCCCGCCAAGCCCGATCAGCACGCCGCCGTTCACATTGCTGGGGTCCATGAAATCCTTCAGCCGCTTCAGGCCATCCATGGCCAGTGCCGCGCCCATCTTTGATGCGAGGTTTGCCGTGAACGCTTCCCGCATCCGGCTCGCCAGCATCCGCGCCACGCCTTCGCCTGTCTTCAGCGCCACATTGCCCGTGAAGCCATCGGTCACCACGACATCCACCGCCCCTGCGGAGATGTCATCGCCCTCGACAAAGCCGCGATAATCCATCTTCAGCGGCGAGTTGCGCAGCAGCTCATGGGCCTCGCGCACCTCGTCATGGCCCTTCATTTCTTCAGAGCCGATATTCAGCAGACCCACGGATGGCCGCTCGATGCCCAGCGTTGCGCGGGCAAACGCCTCGCCCATGATCGCGAAGATCACCAGCTGCTCGGCATCGGCCTCAACATTGGCGCCCACATCCAGCACCACCGTGCGCCCGCGCAGCGTCGGCCACAGCGCTGTCATCGCCGGGCGGTGAACGCCCTCCATCTTGCGCAGCTGCAGCATCGAGATCGCCATCAGCGCGCCGGTATTTCCGGCGGAGACAGACGCATCGGCCCGCCCCTCCTTCACCGCTTCCACGGCATTCCACATCGAGGTGCCCTTGCCGCGGCGCAGCGCCTGGCTGGGTTTCATGTCGCTGGTGATCTTTTCGGCTGCGTGAACAATGGTCACCTTCGCCGCCAGGCCCGGCTTTGCCGCCACCAGCGGCGCCAGCAGCGCCTCATCGCCGTGCAGCAGCACATGCGCGTCCGGCCTATCCGCGAGAAACTCGGCGGTACCGTCAATGGTGACACCCGGCGCGGCATCACCGCCCATGGCATCAATCGAGAGCGTCAGTTTGCGCTGCATGGAGAAAAGACCGCGGTTACGGCGTTGTGCGTATTTTTGCGTGGTTTAAGTGGCGCCGCCCCTCAAAGCAACGGGAGAGATGCGGTGGCCCACACCCGATTGTGGTTCAGACCGCCGGCGCGCTCCCGCCACAGGCGAACCCGCCCGACAGGATTTCGGTGTCATTCTGCCCCGCAAACAGCGCCTGATACCCGCGCATCGCTGTTGCCAGCGCCCCTGCCGTGTCGGCCCGCGTCACCCCGTTGCGCTGCAACACCTCGGCCAGCGCCTCGCGCGAATCATCTGCTTTCAGCGCCTCCACCAGCGCCCGGCCCAACCCCGAATGGGCTTCCGCCAATGTGCGCACCTTGCGGGCGATGGAATGGTCGCCCACACCTTTCTCCCGGAAGGCCGCATCGAATCCATCCAGCACCCGGGCGTTCAGCCGCTCCGTCAGCTCCGCCGCCAGCGGTCCGCCGACCTCGGCAAAACGTGCGCAGGCCAGCGCCGTCATCACCGTCACCATCTGCGCGCGACCCTCGAAAGTATCAGGCACACCGCGGGTCTCGTAGTGGACCGGCATCAGGGCTTCGCGCACAAGCCGGCCATGGGCTTCGGCCACAGCCTTTTTGAGCGCCCCGCGCCTGCGGAACCAGCTGCCTGAAAAAGCGATCAACCCTGTACTCCAATGCTTGCCAAGCCCGGTTACCTGTCGCTAGGTCTGCGGTCAAAGCCTATAGGAGCCATAAATGGCGCGTCTTTCCCTTGTAGCCGCTGGCCTTCTTGCCGCACTGCCGCTGACAGCCTGCCTCAGCCCGGCGCGGGATTTCCACGGCTATATCGCAGATGAAGTCCAGCCCATCGATATCAAGCCGGGCGAAGACACCCGTTCGACCGTCCTGGCCCAGCTCGGCTCCCCCTCCACAGAGGGCCTCTTCGATACGAACGTCTGGTTCTACTACTCCGACATTCAGGAGCGTTTCGCCTTCTATCGCCCGAAAGTCGTTGAGCGCAGCATCGTCGCCATCCGCTTCACCGAAGACGACGCCGTGGACGAAGTCGTGCGTTACAGCGTCAATGACGGCCAGATCGTCTCCTACGCCTCGCGTGAAACCCCAACCCGTGGCCGCGAACTCGGCTTCTGGGAACAGATCTTCGGCACCGTGGGCGCCATGCGCCTGCCAAATTCAGATGAGCGCACGCCCGACAACCCGACCGGGCGCCGCTGAGGCTGATGCCCCTGCAGAAATCCGAAGGCCGCAACCGGGGAACCCGGCTGCGGCCTTCTTCGTTCAGAAAGGGCAAGCGGCGGCCGCCAGTGGCCACCGGGGCATCCTTTGACGCTTGGCGTGTCAACGGTGCCCCTACCGGGGCCTCGTTTGTCCTGCTGAACCTCCCTGCACCGCATTCTGACGCGGCGCTTCTGCGTCGGAAAAGAATAGTCGCCCCGGGGTCCACGCCCAATCGAAAGCGTCACGCCCCGTCATAGAATTTGCCGATATGTGCGCCGCACAAAGAAAAACTCCCGGAGTTGCCCCCGGGAGTTTCCGTTGATTTTGCCACTGACAATCAGTGTCCGGCCAGAACCGCCAGCATCAGAAGCGCCACGATGTTCGTGATCTTGATCATCGGGTTCACGGCAGGGCCGGCCGTATCCTTGTAGGGATCACCGACCGTATCGCCCGTCACAGCAGCCTTGTGGGCTTCAGAGCCCTTGCCGCCATGATGGCCGTCTTCGATGTACTTCTTGGCATTGTCCCATGCGCCGCCGCCCGATGTCATCGAGATGGCAACGAACAGGCCCGTCACGATCACGCCCAGCAGCATGGCTCCCACAGAAGCCAGCGCCGCGCCCGATCCGCCAATCAGCAGGATCACGCCGAACAGAACGATCGGCGAGAGGACCGGCAACAGAGACGGCACGATCATTTCCTTGATCGCCGCCTGGGTCAGCATATCCACGGCGCGGCCATAATCGGGCTTCACTTCGCCCTTCATGATGCCCGGCATTTCGCGGAACTGGCGGCGCACTTCTTCCACCACGGCCTGGGCCGCACGGCCCACAGCCATCATCGACATACCGCCGAAGAGGAATGGCAGAAGACCGCCGAACAGAAGGCCGACCACGACATAGGGATTGGCAATCGAGAAATCGACATTGATCCCGTAGAAGAAAGATCCCTCTGTCGCGCGGGCGGCAAAGTAATTCAGATCTTCTGCATACGCCGCAAACAGCACCAGTGCGCCAAGACCGGCAGAGCCGATCGCATAGCCCTTGGTGACAGCCTTGGTCGTGTTGCCCACTGCGTCCAAAGCATCCGTCGTTGTACGGACATCCGAAGGCAGCTCCGACATTTCGGCGATGCCGCCGGCATTGTCCGTCACCGGACCAAATGCGTCGAGCGCCACGATCATGCCGGCCAGCGCCAACATCGTCGTGGTGGCAATGGCAATGCCGTAAAGACCCGCCAGGTTGTAGGTCAGCAGGATGCCGCCAATGATGATCATGGCCGGCAGGGCGGTCGCTTCAAGCGAAACGGCAAGCCCCTGGATGACGTTGGTGCCGTGGCCCGACTCCGACGCTTTCGCGATGGAGCGCACCGGGCGGTACTTCGTCTCGGTATAGTAAGCCGTGACAACCACGATCAGCAGCGTCACGAAGAGACCGGCCACACCGCAGGCAAACAGCTTCCAGCCCGTGATCTGGGCTGCTTCGCCGGTGACCGGGTCAACAAGGCCGAGCAGCGCGCCAGCGCCCTCCAGCGTGCCGCCAAGACCGCCCGGAAGAACGGTATGGATGGCAAGCGCCAGGCCGCCGATGGACAGCACGCCCGTCACGTTAAGCGCCTTGTAGAGCGCGCCCATGACATTGGTGGACCCCTTCGACAGGTTGGCAAAGAAGGTGCCGATGATGGACGTGACAATGCAGACCGCGCCGATGGCGAGAGGCAGCATCATGATTTCGGCGATGTAGGGCGTGGCCGCAAAATAGATCCCGCCCAGAACCATCGTGGCAACCAGGGTCACCGCATAGGTCTCGAACAGGTCAGCCGCCATGCCGGCGCAGTCGCCCACATTGTCGCCCACGTTGTCGGCAATGGTTGCCGGGTTGCGCGGATCGTCTTCGGGGATGCCCGCTTCCACCTTGCCCACCATGTCACCGCCGACATCTGCACCCTTGGTGAAGATACCGCCGCCGAGACGGGCGAAGATCGAAATAAGCGAAGCGCCGAAGCCGAGCGCCACCAGCGAGTCGATGATCTCCCGCTTCTGGCCTTCATCGCTCAGGCTCAGCCCCATCGGCCCGGTCAGCAGGCCGTAATAGCCAACGATGCCGATCAGCGCGAGGCCAACCACAAGCATCCCGGTCACCGCGCCGGATTTGAACGCCATCTGCAGGCCCGCATTCAGGCCCTGACGCGAAGCTTCCGTCGTGCGCACGTTGGCGCGCACCGAAACCAGCATGCCGATATAACCGGCCGCGCCCGAAAGCACCGCGCCGATCACGAAACCAACCGCCGCCTTCCAGCTCAGCAGGATCACCAGCGCAATCGCGACGACCACGCCGACGATGCCGATGGTGCGGTATTGACGCTTCAGATAGGCGTTGGCGCCTTCCTGAATGGCGGCCGCAATTTCCAGCATCCGGGCATTGCCCGCTGGGGCTTTCATGATCGACTGGATCTGAACCCAGCCGTACAGAACCGATAATATACCCGCACCAAGCGCGAGCGCGTACCATGTCATTAGGGTTTCCTCCTTGCGTTCCCCGAGAGTGAAACTCAGCCGGGTTATACCCCGGTCCGGTTTCCTTTTTCTTCTTAGACTGTCTTGCCTGCCAGCCGCGCCGGACGCGCGCAAGATGCATCGCGTCAGGAGCGAACGGGAGGCTGTCCGACTCGGCCATGCTCGAAGGCGAGGGTTTCCGGTAAGTTAACAGGTTTTCCACAGACCGTGGCGCTCAGCCCCGCCCCTTCGGTCAATCGCCCGACCCGGGTCACCTTGAAACCGGAATTTTCAATAAATCCAGAGGATTGCGGGCTTGCCGCGAACAGCAGCTGATAGTCATCGCCCCAGGAGGCAAGGTCCAACATTTCCACAAGGCTTGTTGCCCTGCCGGCAAACGGAACCCGCTCAAGCTCGATTTGCGCCGCCAGCCCGCTCGCCGCCGCCAGGCTCGCCAGATCCCCCAGCAGCCCGTCAGAAACGTCCATCGCCGCGCTGGCATGGCTGGCGATGAGATTTCCTGCCTCCAGGGGTGGCAGGTCAGGTGCCTGCAGCGCGCTCAGCCAGCGCGCCTCGTCCCGGCCTTCCGTCTTCCAGAGATAGCCGCGCCGCGCCGCGCCGATCTCGCCGGTCACCCAGACCTCATCCCCCGGCCTGCCCCCACCCCGGCGCACGGGCGCAGGGCCGAGGCACTCGCCCGTCAGGGTCAGCGACAGGAACAGGCCGCCCGGCGTGATAACGGTGTCGCCCCCGGCCAGAAGGATGCCCCATCTGTCCAGCTCTGTTCCCAAACTGTCCGAAAATGTCCGGATCTGTCCGGGATCGCGCCCCGCCTGGGGCCACCCCAAGGTCAGCAGCGCCTCCCCTGGCCGCGCGCCAGAGCCCAGAATATCCGACACATTCACGCGCACCAGCTTGCGCGCAACGGTCTCGATCGGGTCATCGGAAAAAAAGTGTACGCCCTCCACCATCGCATCGACAGTGGCGATCAGGGGCCCATAACCCTTTGAAAGTTCAGCAGTATCGTCGGTCAGCCCCGCCGCGCCCGGCGCCTTTGCCAGCGGCGCGAAATAACGGCGGATCCAGTCCTTCTCGGCCATCAGCGGCCCTTACAGGCCCTCGCGGCCGATGGCGTAAAACCGCTCCCGCCGCTGCGCCCTCAGCTCCGCCGGCGTCATGCCCTCCAGCTCCTGAAGCGCGGCATCAATCGCCTTTGCTGCAGCCGCCATGGCACGTTGCGGGTCACGGTGGGCCCCGCCGACCGGCTCCTTGACGATGCCATCGACGATCCGGTGCTTCAGCAGCTCCGGCGCCGTGATGCCCATGGCCTCAGCCGCATCCTTCGCCTTGGTCGCATCGCGGTAGAGGATTGAGGCGCAGCCTTCCGGCGAGATCACTGAATAGATGGCATATTCCATCATCAGAACGCGGTTTGCCGCCGCGATGCCGATGGCCCCGCCCGACATGCCCTCACCGATGATCAGCGTCACGAATGGCACGCCCAGCGACAGGCCGCGCTGGGTGCCCCGCGCGATTGCCTCGGCCTGGCCGCGCTCTTCCCCGCCCTTGCCGGGATAAGCTCCGGCCGTATCCGGGAAGGACAGCACGGGCAGATTGAACTTCTCCGCCAGATCCATGAGGCGCACCGCCTTCCGGTAGCCTTCAGGATGCGCCATGCCGAAATTGTGCTTCAGGCGCTTCTCGGTGGTGCGGCCCTTTTCATGGCCCATCAGCACGACGGAGCGGCCCTTGAAGCGGGCGATGCCACCGATGATGGCTTCGTCGTTACCATACACCCGGTCACCCGCCAGCTCCTCGAAATCCTCGAAGACGGTGGTGATGAAATCGGAAAGGTGCGGCCGGTCCGGATGCCGCGCCACCTGCGTGATGCGCCAGGCGTTCAGCTCCGAATATATTTGTTTCAGCTGCCGGACCGACTTGGTCTTCAGCTTCGCCAGCTCATCGCTGATGGAAGGGCCATCCTTGCGGGCGGCCAGCGCCTCCAGCTCCGCGATTTTCGCGTCAAGCTCCGCAATCGGTTTTTCGAATTCAAGATAGGTTGCCATGGCCGCCTAACTAGCAACCCCATTCCGCTTCGCCTAGCGGCTTTTCAGCCAAGCGTCTTGGTCAGCATCACCACCGCCGGCAGAATAAGCACCCCCAGAAGAACCGGAAAAACAAATAAAATCAAAGGCAACGTCATCTTGGCGGGCAGCGCCATGGCTTTTTCTTCGGCCATCAAAATCCGCCGCTGGCGCATATCTGCCGAGAAAACACGCAGGGTTTGCCCCAGGGACGTGCCCATTTCCTCCGCCTGGCGCAGCATTGTGGCCAGCGATCCGGCCTCTTCGATTCCCATCCGGTCGGCAAAGGCGCGCCATGCCATCTTGCGCGATTTGCCCGCCCGCAGCTCCAGAGACAGGGTCCGCATATGCCCCGCAATGATCGGATGGCGCAGCTCCAGCTCCTCCCCCACCCGCTGCACGGCAGCGTCCAGGCTGAGCCCCGCCTCCACACAGGCCACCATCAGGTCCATCATGTCCGGAAAGCCGCCCGAGCAGGCCTGCCTGCGCTGGGAAATGCGCGTGTCCAGAAACTTTCCCGGCGCCGCCAGCCCCGCCAGCACCAGCGTGATAGAGGCAAGGATCGGGGCGTATTTCGGAAAATCCTGCAGATAAGGCAGGGCGAAGAACACGCCCACCTGGGGGATTACCACACACACAAACCGCGCGAAGAAATATCGCGGCACGGCCTTCGGCCCGGTAAAGCCTGCCAGGTTCAACTTCGCGCGCGCTGCGCTGACTTCCGCCCCGTCCGTAGGCGCCGCATTGTCCGCAATGCCCATCACCGCCTTGCCCAGCCGGTTCTCGCCCCGCTTGGCTTCAACGGGAGCGGCTCCCGGCCGCTGGGTCAGCCGCCGCTCGATATCCCCGGCATCCTGACGGCTGCGCACGAAGGAGATCAGCCCCGGCAGGGCTAACACCAATGCCAGCAATCCCAGAACCACGGGAACCACCGGACCAGACGTGAGCAGCGCAGACATCATCCGTCTCCCTACATCTTGAAATTGATCATGCGGTTCATCACCAGATTGCCAATGCCCATCCACACCAGCAGCCCCGCAAAGCTGTACTGGATCATCGGTTCGTGGATGACGCTGCCATAGAATTCCGGGCGCAGCATATGGATCGCCGCCATCACGATGAACGGCGCAGAGGTAAGGATCATTGCCGAAACCCGCCCTTCGGAAGAAGCCGCGCGCACTTTGAGACGCATGGTCTGCCGCTCACGGATGGTATTGGTGTTCGATTTCAGCAACTCTGTCAGATTGCCACCGGTCTTCTCCTGCAGGCGAACCGTTGCGGCAAACAGCTCCACATCCGGATCCCCCGCCCGCTCGGCCATGCGCTGCACGGCATTGGTCAGCGACATACCGTAAGACACCTCATCGGCTGTCATGCCGAATTCGGTACCGATCGGGTCTGGCATCTCCCGCGCCACCAGGCTCACGGCGGTGGCGACCGGGTGGCCTGCCTCCAGACTGCGGCAGACAATCTGCAGCGCATCCGGCAATTGCGTCGCCAGCTTCTTCGCCCGCGCGCCGGCAATGTGCCGTATAACCACAATCGGCGCGCCGATCAGAACAACCAGGAAAACGGGAATGGCCGCCACCAGGCCGCCAAGATAGATGAACGCCGCCACACCGGACGCCACCGCGCCCGCCAGCGACATGCCCGCCCAGCGCGCCGGCTGGAATTTCAGGCCAGAGCGCACGATCAGCCGGTTCAACCAATGCAGCGACATGGTGAGATTGCCGTCGCGGTCCAGACCCCGGCTCTTGCGCAGCTCCACCATCGCTTCATTGTGCGTAGCGAAACGCTCCTTGAACTGCAGGCGGCGGTTCACAATCTGCTGTGTACGCACATCCGAAATGAGGCTCAGCACGGATTGCGCCGCCAGCACCAGCGCGCCCACCGCCATGATCGCCGGGATCACCAGCCGCGTGTCGAGATTTGCAATATCCGGCAGGGAAAACACGGGCGGGGCCCCTTCAGAACTTGCTTGAGGGATCAAACAGGCCCGCAGGCATGAACACGCCCTTGCGCTCCATCTCATCCATGAATTTGGGACGCAGGCCCGTGGCAGCGAAATGACCGAGCACCTTGCCTTCTGGCGAGGTGCCGGTGCGCTCGAATTTGAAGATTTCCTGTAACTGCACAACAGAACCTTCCATACCGGTAATCTCGGCAATCGAGATCACCTTGCGCGAACCATCCGACAGCCGTGTTGCCTGAACAATGAAGTTCACCGCCGAGGCTATCTGTCCACGGATGGCCTCTTCGGAAATCTTCATGCCGCCCATCATCACCATCTGCTCCAGGCGAGTGATCGCGTCGCGCGGATTGTTGGCGTGGATCGTTGCCATCGAGCCTTCATGGCCGGTGTTCATCGCCTGCAGCATGTCGAACGCTTCTTCCGAGCGCACCTCGCCGAGGATCACCCGGTCCGGCCGCATCCGCAGGGCGTTCTTCACCAGCTCCCGCTGGCGTATCTCGCCCTTGCCTTCGATATTCGGCGGGCGTGTTTCCATCCGCGCCACATGCGGCTGCTGCAGCTGCAGTTCGGCGGCGTCCTCAATGGTAATCAGGCGCTCGTCGGGGCTGATGGCAGAAGACAGCGCATTGAGCAGCGTTGTCTTGCCAGAGCCCGTGCCGCCGGAGATGACCGTGGACGCCCGACATTTCACAGCGCCCAGAATGAACTCCGCCACCGGCTTTGGAATTGCGCCAAAATCCACCAGCTTGTCCATCGTCAGGGGAGACTTTGAAAACTTCCGGATAGAGACGAGCGGTCCATCAATGGCAATCGGCGCCACAGCGGCGTTCACCCGGCTTCCGTCCAGCAGGCGCGCATCCACCAGCGGCTGGCTCTCATCCACGCGCCGCCCCACGGCGGCCACGATCCGCTGAACGATCCGCAGCAGGTGATCATTGTCCGCAAACCGCACCGGCGCCAGCTGCAGCTTGCCGCGCCGCTCGACATATACCTGATTGCAGCCATTGATCAGGATGTCCGCAATGGAATCGTCCTTGAGCAGAGGTTCAATCGGGCCAAGCCCTGTCATCTCGTCCATCACGGCATCGGCGAAAGACGCCTCCTCGGCCGCAGACAGCGCCATCTCTTCCTTGCGGATGATCTCGCTGATGATGCCACGCACGCGGCGGCGCATCGTTTCGTCGTCCAGCTTGTCGAGCGCGGAAAGATCAAGCTCGTCGATCAGCTTCGCATGCACGCGCAGCTTTGCGTCCAGAAGGTCAAACGCAGCCTGCTCCGGCTTACCGCGCTGCGCGGGCGATACGGGGGCAACGGCCACGGGCGCTGATTCCGGCAGCTTGGGCGCCGCGCTGGTAAATCCAAACCGGCTCATCGCTTCGCCCTCTTGGCTTTATGGTTTGCCGCCAGCGTGGCGAGCGCCTCCTCCGGCGCCAGCTTGCGCACCAGCCCCACCACATCGGCCACCAGCGGACTTTTCGGCTTCACGTCGGCAATCGGCTTGCCGAGGTTCACGGCGGTGCGCGCTGCGTCCCAATCAGAAGTAATGGTCACATCAATCTTCCGCTCGATGGACTTCTCGGCCTTCTCCACCGGAAATCCTGCCCGGAAATTCTTCTTCGGGAACATGCGGTTCAGCACAAGCCGCGCCTTGCTGCCATCCTTGCGCAACGCGTCAATATCCCGGCACATATCCGCCGCCGCATGCAGGCTCGGCACTGTCAGCTCACTGACCACAATAGCCTGATCCACTGCCGCCAGAACGGGCTTCGTCCAGGGCATCATGTGGCGCGGCATATCAAGCAGCACATATTCAAAGCTGCTGCACGCCACATCCAGAAGGCGCAGGATGGCGGCTTCGGTTGCCAGCGCGTCAGCATCGGGATCACGCGGCGAAGCAATGATCGACACGCCATCCTCATGCTGCCAGCACCAGGCGGCCATCAGCCGCGCGTCCAGCCGCTCGGGCGCAGCAGACAGCGCCTTGAGATCCAGCTTCGGCACTGCTTCGAGGAAGGATGCCGTCATCCCGTCCGCGAGATTAAGATCAACCAGGCATACCTTGCCGGGCCCCACAATCCGCGCCAGCGCAAAGGCGCTTTCAATCGCCAGAGTGGAAACGCCCGCCCCGCCCACGGCGCCGCGAAATGCCCAGCAGACAGAGGCCTGAGGCGGCGCCTTTTCCCGCTCGGCCACCCGCGTCTCACAAAGACGCTCGAAAGCGCCCGCTATATCGCCTGCGCCGGCAGAAGAGGGCAGAATGTCGGAGGCCTCGATCTTCATCAGGGCCCGCACCATATGCGCCGGCAGCTGATCAGACACCACGATCACGGCGCTGCCCGGCCGCTCCACCGCCAACAACAGCAATAGCTGGTCCCATCCCGGCATACCCTGCTCAATCAGGATCAGCCCGCCGCCATGCCGCAACACCGTCTCCGGCGGCGTCAGCGCGGAAACATCAAACAGCTCCGTACACATCGGCGCCAGCGACGCGGCGACGTCTCCCCGCGCCAGAACTGCCAGCGGCGGTAGGGGCGCTCGCCCGCACTCTGCGCTCGGCATCTGCGCTGCTATCGCTCCGTGGGTCACTCCCCGCCCCCCGTTCCGCCGGCATCGGCGAGCTTTTTCGTCTTGCCCTCATTCAGCGCCTGGACGGCCTTGGCCGCGCGCACGCCGGAACTCGTCTCCACAGGGCGAGAATTGGGCAGGTTCACATCCCGCACAGCCTGCGCCGCAATGTTCGCCCGCGTCGCCTCGCCCAGCACATACTGATCCTGCCGCTCATAGGAGGCACAGGCTGCAACAGTAAACACAGCCCCAAGAATTGAAAGTCGCACGATTTTGATCATGGTCAGTTCCCTGAAAATACGGTGGGACTTGCGGTAGTCTGCCCCAGCAGGAAGAACTCCGCCTCTGTCGGCTCGGCCACAGCGTCCAGCGGCGAGGATACAGCCTCGGGATGCGAGAAAGGCTGAACGAGGCGCGGCGTCACGATGATGACAAGCTCGGTTTCGTTGCGCTGATACCGTTTGGAAGAAAACAGCGCCCCCAGCACCGGCACATTGCCCACCCATGGCGTCTGGCGCACGTCATTGCTGTAATTGTTCTGAAGCAGGCCCGCGATGGCAAAGGCCTGCCCGTCATGCAGTTCCACCGTCGTATCCGCCCGGCGCACGGAGACGCCTGGAATATCGATGTTGGACGCGCGAATGCCATTTCCCCGATCCAGCGCCGACACTTCCGGCCGCACACGGAGGTTCACCAGACCATCGCCCAGAACAGTCGGTGTGAAATCAAGGCTCACGCCGAACTTCTTGAACTCAACGGTCACTTCATTGTCGCGGCTCGCCACCGGGATTGGAAACTCGCCCCCCGCCAGAAAGCTCGCCGTATCGCCAGACAGCGCCACCAGGTTCGGCTCCGCCAGTGTGCGGATAATGCCTTTTTCCTCCAGTGCCCGCAGGCGGATATCAATATTCTCGCCGCCCACATTGGTGAACACCGCCAGCGTCTTCTCCAGCAGGCCGGAAACCGTTCCGCTCTCCGTGCCGACCACCACATCATTGGCGTTGATCGTGTTGCCAAAGCCGATTTCACGCACCGCATTGCGGCTCGCTTCCAGGAAGCGCACCTCCAGCATCACCTGCTGGCTCTGCCCCACAGACAGCCCATTCGCCACCCCGCCCGGCACATGCCGCTCGGCCAGTTGCAGCGCCATTTCCGCGGCCGCTGCCGTCGTCACCTTGCCGTCGAGATACACGCCGTCATGCACCGCATACACATCAATGATCTCCCCCGGCAGAAGGCGGCGCAGATCCTCGCGCAGCTCGTCCAGGCCAAGCTTCACCTCAACTTCGATCAGTTCGGCAATCGCGCCCGCTTCATCATAGATCAGTACCGTCGTCCCGCCCGGCCGCTTGCCGCGCACGAAGAAAGAGCGGTTGGAAGTCGGCATCGCCTCGGCAATTTCCGGATCGGCCACCACGATGGTCGCAAAGGACGCATCCGCCTCCACCACTGCCGATTTCCCCCGGCGCAGTTCCAGCCGGTCAGCCCCCGCCGCAGCGGACCGCTGCGTCCAGGCCAGCACAGGCTGCGCGCAGAGCGCTGCCAACACTCCAGCCATCAGTATACGTTTCATGCTGCGCATCAGCCTGTCCCTCCCGTTGCCGCAGCAGGAACTGCCGGCGGCGCCACAGGTGTCGTCACCTGCGTATCCTCCGATCCATTGATCACGCGCACAGTGGCCGTCGTGGGCGCACGCGCCGTCCGCGCCGGGCGTGTCTGCGGTTTCTTCGCCGCCTTCGGCGCCTCGATCACCTCGGCGAGTTCTTCCTCCCGCCCGATCAGCGCAAGGCCCAGCGCCGCGCGCCGGCTCGCCGCGCCCAGCAGAAGCGCGTCCTGCGGCGTCACTTCCAGCGTCACGGTATTGGAAGGCCGCGCGCCCTCAAGGCCGGATTCAAACGTCTGGTCCACAGCCAGAACTTTCACGCCCCTGAGCACAGGTTGCGCCAGCACATTGGCCGAGCGCCGCGCATCTTCCGGCGCCGCACGCGCGTCCTTCTCCTCGACAAACTCGTTCACATCCACACGGTCGCCCGGCAGCACAAACCCTGCCACGCCGGTATCGTTGGAAACCACCACCGAAACGGCCCGCATCCCCGGCTGGATATTCGCCGCCAATGTCAGCACACTGCCGGTCATGTCGATCTTCTCCGCCAGCAGCGGCTCACCCGCCACCATCAACCCGCGGGAATAAGCTTTCTCGCCCAGATCGGAAACGGCGCGCAGCGCGCCCGCCGGAACGGCGTTCTCTGGCCAGTCCCGCAGCTCCACGATTGCAGGATCAATCAGCTTGCCGGGCTCGATCGCCGTCTTCGCAACGGCAATCTGCGTCATCTGGATTGCAGGCGCCGCCACCACGGCGGCATTCGCCTCCGGGCTGCTGTTGCCCATGAATTCACGCCCGAAAAAAATAGCGCCCGCGCCCAGCGCCAGAGACAAGCCAAGGCTTATCAGGGGTATCGCTTTCATTCTGAAGCCCTCTATCAACACAGCTTCTGCTGCGTTCCCGGCTACAGGTTTAAGCAATGCGTTATAAGGTCTCCTGAAAGAGACGCGGTTAATCTCATCCGGGGGCGGAAGGTGAATTTAACCATACTGGCAGTGCGATTACGAATTATTATCCGTAAGCAGACAGGGTTAATTCGCGTCAACCATGTTTCAGGCTGCCCCGCCAATGATCCCGGCATAAAGGGCGGCGTCCACATTCCCGCCTGAAAGAATGACGCCGATGGGTTTGCCCTTCATCCCTTCAGGCACGCCCTTCAGCGCCGCCGCCAGCGCAGCACATCCGCCCGGCTCGCCCACAACGCGCAGGTAACGGAAAGCCATCCGCATGGCCTCGCGCACCTCTGCATCGGAAACCCGCAAACCGCCCGCCAGCTGGCGCTGGCCCAGCGCAAAAGTCAGATAGCCTGGCTTTGGCGTAAGGATGGCGTCACAGATCGAGCGTGTGCCCGGCGCATTGGCGAGGATCTCGCCCGCTTCCAGAGACCGCGCCCAATCGTCATGCGCTTCCGGCTCCGCCGCCCAAATTTTTGTGGCTGGCGACAGCTGCCCGAAGGCCAGCGCCACGCCATTGATCAGTCCGCCGCCGCCAGCAGGGGAAATCAGATGGTCCAGCGGCTTGCCCATCGCCTCTGCCTGGCGCGCAAACTCAAGCCCCGCAGTGCCCTGCCCGGCGATGATGTCAAAATCATCATAGCTCGGAACAATCACGGCGCCGCGTTCAGCCGCCAGGCGCGCGCAGATTTCCTCGCGGTCTTCGGTGTTGCGATCATAAAGGTAAACCTCGCCGCCATCGGCGATCACGCCGTCTACCTTCACCTGCGGCGCATCGGCCGGCATCACGATCAGCGCCGGCATCCCCAGAAGGCGCGCGGCCCGCGCCACGCCCTGCGCATGGTTGCCGGAAGAAAACGCCACCACGCCGGCCACCTTTCCTTCAGGGGGCACCTGCGCCAGCCGGTTCATCGCCCCGCGGATCTTGAAACTCCCGGTCACCTGCAGGCACTCAGCCTTGATCAGCAGTTCCGCCCCGGCCAGTTCATCCAGCGCCGGATGCGACAGCACCGGCGTCTCGCGCACCACGCCGCGCTGGCGCTCGGCAGCAGCAAGAACATCTTCGAAAGCGGGGAGTTTCAGCGGTTTTGTCATGGCGCCGTGATAATCAGAAGAGCGACGCCGGGTAAAGCGGGTAAAAGACCCGCCTCTCCCACTTCATGTGACAGGATATTTCACCCCGTCAGCCTGAGTGCCCCTTATCCTCTGGAGGGAAGGCCCGCGCCGGCATAAGCCCGTGCCCCGGCAAAATCAGATCAAAGCCCCTGCGCGGTCTTCTTCACCAGAGACCTGGCAAAGTCTGCCGTATCCGGATTATCCAGCGCATGGGCCAGAACGGCGTCGAAATAGCCGGTCTTGTTCCCGCAATCATGCACCGTGCCTTCAAACTCATAGGCGTAGAAATCCTGGATATCCATCAGCTTCGCCATGGAATCGGTCAGCTGGATTTCCCCGCCTGCGCCTGCGCCCTGCTTTTCCAGAAGGCCGAAGATTTCCGGCTGGAGAATGTAACGGCCGGTGATGGCGAGGTTTGACGGCGCGCTCTCGCGCGGCGGCTTCTCCACCATGCCGGACATCTTGATGAGGCGCCCATCGCGCGAAACCGGCGCAATCACGCCATAGGAAGACACCCGCTCCTCCGGAACCGGGTCTACCGCGATCACATTGCCGCCCACCTTGTCATAGACGTCGATCATCTGTTTCAGGCTCGAAGGTTTGCCCTTCACGATCACATCGGGCAGCAGCACGGCAAAAGGCTCGTCGCCGATCACATCGCGCGCGCACCACACGGCATGGCCCAGCCCCAGCGGCGCCTGCTGGCGCACAAAGCTGGACGAGCCTGCCGGAAGGCGCGAAGCCTCCACCTGTTTCAGGATGTCGGTCTTGTTCTTGGCGGTCAGCTGGCTTTCCAGCTCATACGCATGGTCGAAATAGTCTTCGATCGCGCCCTTGCTGCGGCCGGTCACGAACACGATGTGCTCGATCCCCGCTTCCAGCGCCTCGTCCACCACATACTGGATCACCGGCCGGTCAACGACCGGGAGCAACTCCTTGGGGATGGCCTTGGTGGCCGGCAGCACGCGCGTGCCGAGCCCGGCAACGGGAAGAACAGCTTTTCTGACGCGCATGCGCGTAAAACTCCTTGAAACCCGGCAGTGACCTAGCGTCCCATCCTGCCTGTGTCCAGCAAATCGCCCGTCAGGCGAGTGTCAGGTGAAAATCGCTCAGGCCCCGCCCAGCAAAACCTGCGCTGCCAGCCAGGTCGAAAGTGCAACCACAAGCAGCATGGTGAGAATGCGCATCAGCCGGCTTTCATTCTGCGGCGTAAAGGCGGCCTCGAGACGGGAATGCAGAACATGAACGGGGGAATGGTGGCCCGTGCGCGCCGGCGCCTCTGCCATTTCGTCGGCCGGCTTGGCGGCGGGCGTTTCCGGTTCCCGGTCATGGGGTTTCTTGACGGCGTTCATGGGGTCACCCTTGGGATCTGTTTGTCCCGAATTGTCCGGATTTGTCCCAAAACTGGCCTAACATCGCCCTAACGCGGCAGTGAAAATTCCAGATAACGCTCCGAAATGGCCGGTAATATCAGCGATTTGCACGCTCCAGCCGCCCGCTGTCGTTTTTCCGGACGCCAAAAACATCCGCCAGCGTCTGCGCCGAAAGCGCCGCCTCCGGCGCGCCATCGGCGACCAGCGCGCCCGCCTGCATCACAAGAATGCGCGGGCAAAACCGCGCCGCCAGTTCCAGATCGTGCAGCACGATCAGCAGCGTTCGCCCCGCCTTCGCCTCCGTCGTCAATGCCTGCATCAGGTCCAGCTGATGCGCCACATCCAGCGCTGCGCACGGCTCGTCCAGCAACAGCACCGGCGCCGGCGACGCCAGCAGCCGCGCCAGATGCACCCGCGCCTGCTCCCCGCCGGAAAGTGCCTCAAACGGCCGCCCGGAAAGATGGGTCGCGTCGGCCTTGTCCAACGCCTCGCGCACCGCGGCCTGATCGGCCGGCCCCATGCGGTCGAACGGTGCCGGCGCCTGCGCAAACCGCCCCAGCGCCACTACATCCTCCACCCTCAGGTTCCAGGCCACTGGCCGGGTCTGAGGCAGCCAGGCCAGATACTTTGCCCGCTCCCGCACGCTCAGCTTGTCCGCCGGGGCGCTGCTTATGCGAACCTCTCCCTGGCAAGGCACCACGCCCGCCAGCGCCTTCAGCACCGAACTCTTGCCCGCGCCGTTGGGGCCAACCAGCGCAGCCATCTCGCCATTGGTCAGCCAGAAGGACACGTCCCGCGCCACATCCCGGCCATTCAGCGTCACGCTCAGATGCTCCGCCGAAATCATGACGACGCCCTCCCCAGCCGCGCCGCGATCCAGATGAAAACCGGCCCGCCCACCAGCGCCGCCGCCACGCCCAGCTTCAGCTCCTGCTGGAAGGGCAGCACGCGGATCGCAATATCCGCCGCCATCAGGATGATGCCCGCCAGCAGCGCCGACGGGATCAGCAGCCGTTGCGGGTCATACCGCACGAACGGCCGGATCACATGCGGCGCCACGATACCGACAAAGCCGATGGTGCCCGCTGTCGCCACGCTGGCGCCCGCCAGCAGCGACGTGCCGCCAATCACCAGCAGGCGAATGCGCCGGGGGTCTGCGCCCAGGCTGTTTGCCGTCTCGTCGCCAAAGCTCAGCGCCCGCAGCCCCGGCCCCGCCAGAAACACCAGCGCCGCCCCGATCACCCATCCCGGCGCGCCCAGCAGAATGTCGTGCCAGGACCGGTTGGCGACCGAGCCCATCATCCAGTTCACGAGGTCTGCCAGGCTGTAAGGGTTCGGCGCCATGTTGAGAGCCAGAGATATCAGCGCCCCGGCAAAACTGGAAAGCCCGATGCCGATCAGCAGCAGCGTCACACTGCCTGCCCCGCGCATCGCCGCAAACACCAGCAGCAGCGTGGCCACGCCCGCGCCCAGGATGGCCGCCACCGGCACAGCAAAACTGTTCACCGCCGCAAAGCCGAAGAAGATCGCCACCACCGCGCCCAAAGCAGAGAAGGCAGACACACCCAGCACGCCCGGCTCGGCCAGCGGGTTCTGCAACAATCCCTGCAACCCCGCCCCCGCAAGCCCCAACGCTGCGCCCACGGCAAACGCCGCGACCGCGCGCGGCAGGCGCAATTCCCAGACAATCGCCTGCACACGCGCGTCGCCCTGCCCGGCAAGCGCAGCCAGCGCGTCCCCGATCGGCACTGCGGCCGTGCCCAACAGCCCGGAGATCGCAAACAGAACCGCCGCCACCAGCGCCAGCCCGAGCGTCAAGCGGCTCATCGCGCCGCCTCCAGCGCGGCGGCAATATCGGCCGCCTCATCCGCCACGAACCAGGCGCCGCAGGACACGCGGGACTCGTCCATATCAATCACCTGCGCCTTCGCCATCAGCCGCCGCATCACCGGATGGCGCGAGACAGACCAGCTGTCGGTCGCATCATCATCAAACCCGAAAAACGCCGCCAGCATCAGCCCCGGCGGCTCCATCACCAGACTTTCCAGCGGCAGACTTGTCCAGCCCGTTCCGGCATTGGCGTTCTCAAGACCCGCATGCGTCATGATCGAGGCGATCATCGTATCCTTGCCCGCGCTCACCCCGCCCGGTGTCACATACAGCGCCGCCCGCCCGCTCGGCGCAGCCGGCTTGGGCGCTGCCGCCAGAATAGCCTCCGCCCGCGGCCCCTGCCCGATGGCGGAGGCTACCTCGCGCAGCAGGTCGCCCGTGCCGTCTACGTCATTTGCATAGCCGATCTGGACCGTGCGGATGCCGAAACGCTGGTAAAGCGCCAGCGCCCGCGCGTCCCCGCCCCAGCTGCGCACGACAACCTCCGGGGCGAGCGCGACGACATCCTCCGCCGCCGCGCGCACCTTGGGAATGCCTGCCGCCTTGTCCCTCAGATGGCTGAACTGTCGTTCGCTATCCTTTGAGAGCGCAAGTATCTGCTCCCGGTCTGCCAGCGCCAGCACGAACTGATCGGCGCAATAGTCCAGGGACACAATTGTAGGGCTGGCCGGCTCTGCCGAAGCAAAGCCGGTCAGCCCTATCAGGAGCAAGGCGGCAAGCCTCAGTCTCACTTCAGTTTCAGCCCGATGAATACACCGGCACCGGGGCCATTATAGCCATAGATGTCAGTGGCGGTTTCATCGAAGATGTTCTCGCCGCGCAAGGTCACCGCAATGCGATCCGTGAGCGGATATTCTGCCGTGATGGACGCCAGCGTGTAGGCACCCAGCGTCACCGGGCGGGCCGGAAACGGTCCGAAATCCGTGTCGCCCTGATCGCCCACATAATCGAGCGCCGCGCCCAGCCGCAGGCCATCCGGCCTCACCGTCCAGTCAATCGCCAGCGAAGCGGTGGCATCCGGAATGCGGATTTCATCCACGCCGTTATTGTCCTGCGAGTCAAAGAAGGTCGCCTGGCCGGAGACCGCCAGATTTGCCAGCGCCTGCCAGCGCGCCGCCAGCTCGACACCGCTGCGCTCGCTGTCAGTGGCGCGGTTCGCCGCTGTGGAGGTAAAATCCGGATTGAAGGCGGTGTAGATCTCGTTCTCCAGATCGGCACTGAAATAGGCCGCCGAATAGCTGAACGTGCCGACCGTCTGTTCCCAACCGATTTCCCAGCTGGTGGACTCTTCCGGCTTCAGGTCCGGATTGCCGACGAAGCTGCCGGGGAAGAAGCCGAACAGTTCCGTGAACGTTGGATTTTTCACGCCCGTGCCAACAGAGCCGCGAATGCGCCCGTTCACCTGATCGAACGCATACCCCGCGCCCAGACGCCAGGTGGTGGCATCGTCAAACCGGCCCTTGTTGTCGTCATGACGCGCCGATGCGGAGAAGTCGAAAGCGCCGGCCGCAAGGCGGTATTCACCGGCAAACCCGACAGATTCAAACGCTTCGGACGCATCGGTCCCGCCACCATACTGAACGTCGCGGCGATCATAGGTTTCGCGCTCATAGTCCACCAGACCGGTCAGCGTGTGGATACCGCTGGTATAGCTCGGCGACCAGGCAAGTTTCGTGCGCTTGCCCTTGGCATCATCCGTCTTTGCGCCGCCACTGAAATTGTCCCGCTCCACCTGATTGAAGCTGGCACGGATCACATGATCCAGGGGCCCAAAGGCGCCCGTCAGCGCGCCGCCGATCAACCACTGATCCGCCTCAGTGCGATTGTCAGTGTCGTTGAGAAGCCCGTCATAATCCGTATCCGAATCGAATTCAGACTCCGTCTGCCGCGCCAGGCCAACCAGAGACAGCGCCCAGTCCGCCCCCAGATCAAGCTTGCTGGTCAGCAGGCCGGAGAACGCTTCAGAGCCATCCTTGCCGCCGCCCGTGCCAGAGGAGTCCACGCCATCAGTCGCAAAGCCGGTAACCGCTGCACCAAAATTTGGCCCACCAAACCCCGCAGCGCCGCGCACGGTGCCAAAGCTGCCCGCCTCCGCAGAAGCGTTGAACCCTGCTTCCCGCGCCGCCGAAAGCGACACCACGCCGCCGATCGCGTCTGATCCGTGGATCGAAGACGCCGCCCCGCGCAACACTTCGATCCGCCCAACCGGCAGCGCCGTCAGCAGGCCGAAATCTGTCTCACCATTCACCGGATCGGAAATCTCGATGCCTTCAAACAGGACGAGCGTATGGTTGGCCTCGGCCCCGCGCATCCGCACCTGGGTCAAGCCACCAACGCTTCCCGCACGGGAAACGGCCACCCCCGGAACAGCGCGCAGCTGGTCTACGGGGTTGGGTGACAGGCGAACGGCCAGATCGTCCACCGTCAGTACGGATACGGAAGATGTCACGCTGTCGAGTTCGACCGGGCGCAGGCCGGAAACTTCGATGGGATCAAGCACGCGGGCTTCTTCAGCCTGCGCGAGAGAAGCATTGAGAACAAGCGCAGACGCGCCCATGAGGGTAAGTCTGAGGAACATGGGTCCACAGGTCCTTCTTTGGCCGGAGGATGTGCGTTGCCTCCCCGCGGCGGGTTCATGACATGTCGCATGAACGGAAGGTGCCTTCCGCGGCCCTACGCCTGTTCCCGGACGGCGAGCCAACGACGGCAACAGGCAGGTCTCCTGACTTTGCGGATCATCGCCGGAGAGAGCTGCCTTCCCGGTTTCCCAGTGGCGTATGGCTCTCACGGCTCCCCGCTCACAGTTACGGGCATAGCGCCGGATTCCCACCGGCTTCCCTTTTCACCCGGACTTTACCGGGCACCTGTCGCGTGAAGGCGCTGTAATGCGGATTTTGCGGGGCGGCAAGCGCCTCAAAGACTGTTCAGCAGGTGCCCGCCATCCACAACGAGCGTCGAGCCGGTAATGAAGCTGCCCGCGTCCGACGCCAGCAGAAGCAGCGGCCCGGCCAGTTCGTTGATGTCGCCGATGCGGCGCATGGCGATCCGGCGGATCATCTGCATGCCCTGCTCGCTGTCGAGGAAATCGTCATTGATCTCGGTCTTGAAATAGCCCGGCGCGATCGCGTTCACGCGTACCCCATAACGGGCCATTTCCAGCGCCATCTGGCGGGTCATGTGGTCAACGCCCGCCTTGGAGACACAGTATGCCGTGGTCATCGCTTGCGGATGGAGGCCGGTGATCGAGGCGATGTTGATGATCGAGCCCTTCGCCTTGGCCGCCACCATCGCATTGGCGCCATGCTTGGCCACGCGCCACACGCCGGTAAGGTTGGTGTCGATCACCGCGTTCCAGTCTTCCTCGCTCATGTCGCGGAACCAACCCTCGCGGGACATGCCAGAATTGTTGACGATGATGTCGGCGGGCCGGCCGAGTGCTTCCTTGATCGAGTCGAAGGCGGCCACGATGCTGCCGTCATCGGTCACGTCCATCGCCACCGAAAGCGCATTGCCGCCTTTGCGGTTGATCGCGGCGGCAACCTCTTCCAGACGGTCCATCCGGCGTGCCGCAAGGACAACGGTTGCCCCGGCATCGGACAGAACATGCGCAAAATGGCGCCCCAGACCGCTTGACGCTCCGGTAACCAGAGCCACGCGATTAGCCAGACTAAACATACTCATGCCCTAAACCCTCAAAATAACTATTGCACGGCGCAAAGTTTAACCTAATCCAGAGCGCCATGAAGATATCAGTGCTCAAAGAACGGCGACCCGGCGAGACCCGCGTGGCGGCAACTCCGGAGACAGTCAAGAAGCTAATTGGCCTTGGCCACACGGTCACGGTCGAGGGAGGAGCGGGAACCGTTGCCGGTTTCCTGGACGCAGCCTTTACCGAAGCAGGCGCCAGTATTGCTGGCTCGGCGGCTGAGGCGGCGAAGGGCGCAGACATTGTATTCAAGGTCCGCCGCCCGGAGCCTGGCGAGATCGGCGCCCTGCCCGATGGCGCCGCGCTGATCGCGCTGATGGAGCCCTTTGCCTATCCGGCCGAGGAACTCGCTGCGCTGAACGCGAAGAATATCGCGGCGCTCTCGATGGAATTCACGCCCCGAATCACGCGCGCCCAGTCGATGGATGCGCTGTCATCCCAGTCAAACCTGGCTGGCTACCGCGCCGTCATCGAAGGGGCGCAGATCTATGGCCGCGCCATGCCGATGATGATGACGGCGGCCGGCACGGTTGCCCCGGCGAAAGTCTTCATCATGGGCGCCGGTGTGGCCGGCCTCCAGGCCATCGCCACCGCCCGCCGCCTCGGCGCGGTCGTCACGGCAAACGATGTCCGCCCCGCCGCCAAGGAACAGGTCGCCTCGCTCGGCGCCAAGTTCATCGCGGTAGAGGATGACGAGTTCAAGGCGGCCGAAACCTCCGGCGGCTACGCCAAGGAAATGTCGCCGGAATACCAGGCGAAGCAGGCCGCACTGACCGCCAGCCACATCGCCAAGCAGGATATCGTCGTCACCACGGCGCTGATCCCCGGCCGCCCCGCGCCGGTGCTGATCACCGAAGAAATGGTGCGCTCGATGAAGCCCGGCTCGGTCATCGTCGACATGGCCGTCTCCCAGGGTGGCAACTGCCCGCTCTCGAAGGCCGATGAGATCGTCGATGTCGGCGGCGTGAAAGTGGCCGGTTTCTCAAACCTGCCCGCCCGCCTGCCGGCCGACGCCTCGTCTCTCTACGCCAAAAACCTGCTCGCCTTCCTTCCGCTGATCACAGCCGAAGGCGGCGCCCTCACCCTCGACACCGAGGATGAAGTCGTCGTCGCCATGCTGCTCACCCGGAACGGCGCAACCGTTAGCGAAAGGCTGAAGTGATGAAACGCGCTCTTGCCAGCTCCCTCGCCCTCGCCGCCTTCGCGCTCCCGGCCTTTGCCGATGCTGGCGGCATCAACTCCACCGTGTTCCTGGCGGCGATCTTCGCGCTCGCCTGTTTCGTCGGCTATTACGTCGTCTGGTCGGTTACCCCCGCGCTGCACACGCCGCTGATGGCCGTGACGAACGCGATTTCGTCCGTGATCGTCGTCGGCGCGCTCGTCGCTGCGGCCGCCCATGGCCTCTCCTCGGAAGGCTGGGTCGCCAAGATCCTCGGCGCCATCGCCGTCGCCCTTGCCAGCGTCAACATCTTCGGCGGCTTCCTGGTCACCCAGCGCATGCTCGCCATGTACAAGAAGAAGGGGAGCTGACCTATGGACCAGTTCCATTCCACCTACGCGCCCCTGCTCTATCTCGTCTCGGGCATCCTTTTCATCCTCGCCCTGCGCGGCCTCTCCAGCCCGGCCACCAGCCAGAAGGGCAACCGCAACGGCATGATCGGCATGACCATTGCCGTTGCCACCACCATCATCCTGCTCTGGGATTCGCTGGATCCGGCCACCTGGGCCCTGATGATCGGCGCGGTCGCCATCGGCGGCACCATCGGCGCCATCATCGCGCGTAAAATTCCGATGACGGACATGCCCCAGCTCGTCGCGGCCTTCCACTCGCTCGTCGGCCTCGCCGCCGTGCTCGTGGCGTCCGCTGCGCTGTACGCCCCCGGCAGCTTCGGCATCCTCGGCGTTACCGGCATCAATCCCGTCTCGCTGATCGAACTCGGCCTCGGCTCGGCCATCGGCGCGCTGACCTTCACCGGCTCGGTCATCGCCTTCGCCAAACTCAACGGCAATATGAGCGGCGCGCCGATCCTGCTGCCCGCCCGCCACGTGCTGAACATCGCGCTCGCCGTCGGCATCATCGCCCTGACGGTGATACTCATCCAGTCCGGCGGCACCGCCCATTGGGCCTTCTGGGGGCTGACGGCTCTGGCGCTGATCCTCGGCATCACGCTGATCATCCCGATTGGCGGGGCAGACATGCCCGTCGTCGTCTCGATGCTGAACTCCTATTCCGGCTGGGCCGCGGCGGCGCTGGGCTTCACGCTCGGCAACTTCGCGCTCATCATCACCGGCGCCCTCGTCGGCTCCTCCGGCGCGATCCTCTCTTACATCATGTGTAAGGGCATGAACCGCTCCTTCATCTCGGTCATCCTCGGCGGCTTCGGCGGCGAGGATGCGGCCGCTGCCGCAGGCGGCGCCCGTGTGGACCGTCCGTACAAGAAGGGCTCGGCAGACGACGCCGCCTTCATCATGAAGAACGCCTCCAAGGTCATCATCGTGCCGGGCTATGGCATGGCGGTCGCCCAGGCCCAGCACGCGCTGAAGGAAATGGCCGAAAAGCTGAAAGCCGAAGGCGTCGAAGTGAAATACGCCATCCACCCCGTCGCGGGCCGGATGCCGGGTCACATGAACGTGCTGCTGGCCGAAGCTCAGGTTCCGTATGATGAGGTTTTCGAACTCGAAGACATCAACTCGGAATTCTCCGCCTCGGACGTGGCCTTCGTCATCGGCGCGAACGACGTGACCAACCCGGCGGCAAAGACCGACAAGACCTCGCCGATCTATGGCATGCCCATCCTCGACGTGGAAAACGCCCGCACGGTGCTGTTCATCAAGCGCTCGATGGGCTCGGGCTATGCCGGCATCGAGAACGAGCTGTTCTTCCACGACAACACGATGATGCTCCTGGCCGACGCCAAGAAGATGGTCGAGGATATCGTCAAGGCGCTGTGATCCGGTTAATGCCGGTTGTTGCTTTCGTCACCCTCGATGCGCGCAAGCGCATCTGAGGGCCCATTTCCTGACCCGTCGAACCCGGCGATATCAGTGTGTCGTCATCCCGGAATTTGCGCAGCAAACGTCCGGGACCCAGCGCAAAGAAAGACTGGGTCCCGGTCTTCGCCTTTGGCGAAACCGGGATGACGACCCATAAATGTTACGCATGCGGAAAGTTGAGGAGATGGGCCCTCAGACCGGCTGCGCCGGTCGAGGGTGACGAAACGCAGAGAATTTCAAACGCTCGCCGAGCGTGCCCCAAACACCACGATCTTGTTCTCCACATCATGGCCAATATCCGCCCGGCCAAGATACGCAATGCCACTGCGCGCACACCAATGCCGCGCAATCTCTTCCTCGTCCTGCCCGAAATCGACATCGTTCACCGGAATAGGCCCGCACCGGCCCAGCCGGATGCCCGCCGCCGCGCGCACCGTCTCGCTGGAGGTCAGCGTGAACATCAGCCGGTCCAGCCGGTAATGATACTCGCCCACATCCTCGATCAGCAGCGTCACGCCCGAAAGGTCGGGCGCATGCACCGTCCCGATCAAACTTGCCAGCACACTGATATTATAGGCGGCATATTTCCCCGGCGCGCGCGTGCCCGGCTCCACGCCCGCCTCGCCGTCCGCCCCGCTCAGAAACCCGATCGCCCGGCGCACGGCCGCCTCGCCGCCCTCGCGCAGAATATCCGCCAGCATCGGCCCATGCGCCACCCGGCCAATCCCCTCCCGCGCCAGCCGCGCCAGCAGGAACCCAGTATCGCTATACCCCATATACGTCTTGCGCCGCGCCGCCTCCCCCAGCCGCTCAAATGCGGTCTCCAAGAGCCGGCAAGCCCCATACCCCCCCCGCGCAAACCAGATCGCATCAAGGCTGGGGTCGTTCGCAAACTCCACGAAGGCATCGGCGCGCGCGCTATCCGGCCCGGCGAAATGGCCGCCGCGGAGGAAACATTGGGGATGGAAGATGAGCTCCGCCGCGTCTCCCGCAAGAGCGGTCACGCGATCCGCAATGGACTGATCGAGAGCCCTCCCGGGGGCGACTATGCCGATGCGTATTTCTTTGCTTGTCATCTAATTCTCTTGGGTCAATCAGAACGCTCATATCGCAGGAATGCTATATCAGCATTTTCATGTGGCATGTGATTTCTGTGATAGGTGCGCACCTCAAGTGATAAGGCGAATTCGGAGACCTGCTTTCCAAGAGCCTCAGCAACTATCTCTAGCTTTTGACCTTCAATTTCATCTTGATCCGCCCACCCCCAATCAGCCATTCTTTTGAGGTAGATTTTGCAGTCGGGGACCACATCAACACGCCTCAATACTTCCAACATACACACGCCGGAAACAATTAAAGAGTCACTCGCTTTGTCTATCGCGGGCTGAAGCTGTTCGTACCGGATTGCTTCAACAAATACCCGCTGATCCGGAATCAAAAACGAGTCGAGGTCTAAGTGTTTAGCCCCAATTCTATTGGCCAAATTACTTGCCAATGTGGACTTACCAGAGCCATGCCATCCATCGATGGTGACAATGCACGTCCGTGCCACAACAGCTCGAAGGGTGCTTAAAAGCTCATCTATGTCTCGCACTTCAATCATATCGGACGTTCCCAATAGGCGCGCAACTCCCACAGTTCTGATGAATATACAAAGCTGCACAATCCACTACATTGAGTTTCAGATTTCATAGTTATGACTGAGCCTGCATGACTCACCCCACCTCCTACTTCTTCTGCGGCATTGGCGGCTCCGGCATGTTGCCTTTGGCCCTGATCCTGCTCGATCAGGGCCATATCATCGAGGGCTCTGACCGCTCGCTGGATCAGGGACGCACACCTGCGAAGTTTGACTATCTGCGGTCTCGCGGCATCCGCCTCTATCCGCAGGATGGCAGCGGGGTGACGCGGGCCGAGCAGGTCGTCGTCGCCTCGGCCGCCGTGGAAGACACCGTGCCCGATATTGCCGCCGCCCTGCGTGTCGGCGCGAAGCGGATGAGCCGGGCGCAGATGCTCTCGGCCCTCTTCAACGCCGCGCCCACAGCCATTGGCGTGGCGGGCACGAGCGGCAAATCCACCACCACCGGCATGATCGCCTGGATACTCCACACGCTGCGCAAAAGCCCCACCGTGATGAACGGCGCCGTGATGAAGAATTTCCAGACACCGGACGCCCTCTTCGCCAGCTCCCTCGTCGGCAACAGTGGCATCTTCGTTTCCGAGGTCGATGAAAGCGATGGCTCCATCGCCGGCTATAATCCGCGCGTCGCCGTCATCTCGAACATCTCGCTCGACCATAAATCGATGGACGAGCTGCGCGCGCTCTTTGGCGGCTTTGCATCCCGCGCCGAAACGGTCGTGCTGAACCTCGACAATGACGAAACCGCCCGCATGGCAGCGGATTTCCCCGAAGCGATCACCTACAGCCTCGAGAACCCCGCCGCCCGCCTCACGGCGCGCGACATTGCGCCCGCGCCCACCCATATCACTTTCTCCGTACACGACCAACAAAGCGGCGAGACCGCTTCCATCCGCCTCGCCACGCCGGGGCGCCACAACGCCTCCAATGCCCTCGCCGCCATTGCCGCCACCCTGGCCTGCGGCGTCACGCTGGCAGAGGCTGCCGAAGCGCTCGGCAGCTTCGCCGGCATCTCCCGCCGCTTCGATGTGATCGGCACGACAAGCGGCGTCACCGTGATTGATGATTTCGGCCACAACCCGGACAAGATCACCGCCACCCTGCGCACCGTGAACCAGTTCCCAGGCCGCGTCCTCGTGATGTTCCAGCCCCACGGCTTTGGCCCCCTGCGCAACATGCGCCGCGAATTTGCCGAATGCTTTGCGGAGAATCTGGACGCTGAAGACATCCTCCTGATGCCGGAGCCGGCTTACTTTGGCGGCACGGTAGACCGCTCGGTCGGCAGTCAGGATCTCGCCGCAGACATCCGCGCCCTTGGCCGCCAGGCCGAAGCACTGGGCGACCGCGCCGCCTGCGGCGCCCGCCTTCTGGAGCTGGCTGAACCCGGCGACCGTATCCTCGTCATGGGCGCGCGCGATGACACCCTCACCCTCTTCGCGCAGGAGCTTCTGGCCAGCCTCAAGGCGCGGCCGAAGGGGTGAAAAACTCCAACGCCGTTGGAGCTTTTGCCCCTCCGTTGGAGGAATGGTTGGAGTTTTTTTGGGGAGCTTTCGAGGGCGTTTTCAGCCCCCGCCGCCCTGCCCGATATAGCCGAGCGTCGTTGCCAGGCGGATGGTCTGCGAGCGCCCTGAAACGCCCAGCTTGCGGCTGGCATTGGTCATGTGGAAGCGCACCGTGGGGGCCGAAACGCCCATGATGGTGGCGATTTCAGCGTCCGTTTTCCCCGCCGCCGCCCATTTCAGGCACTGGGCTTCCCGGCGGGTAAACTCCACCAGTTCCGTCGCCGCCGCGGGCAACGCCGCGTCGCGATAAGCGGACAGGAAGCGCAGCGCCAGCAGGTAAAGCCTTGGCCCATGTGCCTTGAAAATACTGGGAATATCGGCTGATGCGTCATCCGTCGCCCAGACGACGGCGCCAATCACCCCCATCGGCGAATGGATCGGCGCAATGATCGCCCCCTGCACCCCATAAGAGCCATAGGCCTCCGGATCGATGCGCTGGTTCACCCCCTCCAGCGCACGCACCTGCCGCCAGCTGTGCATCTTGCCCTGATGATAATAAAAGGGTTCTCCGCAGACGCGCACCACACGGATGATGCCCGCGCGCAGGGCAAAGGCCCGGTCTTTCCAATAGGCGAGGTTCGGGTCCACCCAGCGGAACACCGTCTCGGCCAGCGGCCGGCCATCATCGCCCACCACCGGCGAGGGGTCTGAAAGGTCGGCGCTGACAGCAATATAGGGCAGGCCGATGTCCCGCCCGGCCTGGTCGATCTCCCGCGCCAGGCGCATGACCTCGCCGAATGCCGGTTCGCGGCCGTCGCTGTCCATCAAAAGGGGCCCTATCAATTCCGTCAGCTTGCCTCGCGCTGACCCGCTTGCTCCAACTTCAGAAAGCCAGAGAAAAAGCCGGGAGGCGACGCAATGAACCTAGATCTGTCACCGCAGGATATCGAATTTCAGCAAGAAGTGCGAGCCTTCCTCAAGGACAAGCTGACCCCGGAACTGGCCGCTGCCGGGCGCTTGGCCACCAGCGTTTTCATCGAGCCGGAATTCACCCTGCCCTGGCAGCGCATTCTGCATGAACGCGGCTGGGTGGCGCCGCATTGGCCGAAGGAATATGGCGGCCCCGGCTGGAGCGAGATGCAGCGCTATATCTTCGCCAGCGAGTGCGCCCGCGCGGGCGCGCCGGGGCTGGCGCCGATGGGGCTGGGCATGGTGGGGCCGTGCATCATCGGTTACGGCACGCCGGAACAGAAAGCCCATTACCTGCCGCGGATTCTCTCGGGCGAGGACTATTGGTGCCAGGGCTATTCGGAGCCGGGCTCGGGCTCTGATCTGGCGTCGTTGCAGCTGCGGGCGGTGAGTGATGGCGACGATTACGTGCTGAATGGCACCAAGATCTGGACCACCCATGCCCATCACGCCAACAAGATGTTCTGTCTGGTGCGGACTGATCCTGAGGCCAAGCAACAGAAGGGCATCACCTTCCTGCTGCTGGACATGAACACGCCGGGAATCAAGGTCGCTCCGATCATCACGCTGGCGGGGGAGCATGAGCTGAACCAGGTGTTCTTCGATGATGTGCGGGTGCCCAAATCCGGCCGTCTGGGCGAGGAGAATGATGGCTGGTCGGTCGCAAAATATCTTTTGGAATTCGAGCGTTCGGGCGGCTCCTCCGCAGGGCTGGAGGCCGGGATCGCGCGGCTGCAACGCTATGTGACGGGGCTGGGCGAGGCAGACCTGATGCGGCGGGTGGCGGAGCTGTCCACCGGGCTGGAGGCGATCAAGGGCACAGAGCAGCGCATTCTCTCCGCCGTTTCCAGTGGCAAGCCGCCGGGGCCGGCCGCATCAATGCTTAAGATTCAACGCACTGAGCTGATGCAGGCAGTGGATGAGGTGGCCGTGATGGCCAATGGCCTCTATGCGGGCGTTCACCAGCTGGAGGCGGTCCACCCCCTTTCCAACACGCCGCCGGTTGGGCCTGCGGAGCTGGTGACGGCCATGCCCCGCTATCTCAATAACCGGGCCGGCTCGATCTATGGCGGGTCCAATGAGGTGCAGCGGGGGATCATCGCCAAGGGGGTGCTCGGACTTTAGGAGGGTGGCGTAATTTTTTTGCTGGAAGGCTACGAAGGGGCTGGTACGCCACAAAACCTTGTAAAAACAAGGAGTTTTTGCGACAATTCCGGTTATCCAGCGGACAGGACGCGGACACGGGCGGACACTTCCGGACATTTTCGGACAAATCCGGACAGCTTCGGCCACCCCCGTGACAGACAGGGCGCCTATTGATCGACGCGATACCCCCCGCGCCAGACTTCGGCGAGGGAGCGGGTGGCGCGGATGTCTACCGTTGGATCGGCCTCCAGCACCAGGAAGTCTGCCACGAAGCCAGGCGCAAGCTGGCCGCGATCAGAAAGCCCCATCAGGGCCGCGCCGTTTGCGGTGGCCGCCGCCAGCGCTTCTGTTGGTGTCATGCCGGCCAGTACGAGCAGCTCAAGCTCCCGGTGTTCGGCAAAGCCCGGGATGCGCAGCGCCGTAGCGCCGGAATCAGTGCCAAGGGCGACCTTCACCCCTGCAGCATGCAGACGCTGCAGATTGCGCAGATTGTTCATCACCGCCATCCGGGCGCTTCCGGCGCCGTCCAGCGCGCGCTGGCGCCAGGCCTCATCGCGCAGCTGGGCCTCCAGCTCTGGGCTGAGCGCGGCGAGGAAGAACGGATCTTCCAGCCATTCGGGGTGTTCGGCATAGATATAGTTGGCTTCGTCTATGTTGATCGTGGGGACGTACCAGACATCCTGTTCCAGCATCAGCGCGATGAGTTCCTGATCAACCGGTGCATCCCGCACACCATGGCCGACAATGTCCACACCGGCGCGGATGACGCCCTTGGCATCTTCCAGATCATGGATGTGGGCGGCGGCGCGCAGACCCTGGGCATGGGCCTCTGAAATGGCGGCGGCGTAGATCGCCTCCGGCATTTTCGGCACCTGGCCCCCCATCGGGTCTACCCAGATCTTGATGATGTCGACCCCGGCTTCCGCCGTTTCCCTGACGGCCGCGCGGGCCTCTTCCGGGGTGGCGGGCCGCATCGCCTGATCGGGCATCACGCCCATCCGGTCCATCGGCGGGGCGCCGTCCACCGCGCCGACACCGGCGCCGGCGCCGAAAAGGTCTGCGCCGTCATGACCCGGCCCGCGCAACTCCTTGCGCAGCTCATGGAACAGCGGGCGATTGAGCCCCAGGGCATTCACAGCCACCACGCCATAGCGCTGGAATTGCGCAAGATCGCGCTCCACGGTTTCGCGGCTATAGAAGCGCCCGCCATGTTCGGTGCCAGAAACGGTGCCAACATGGGAATGGGACGCAATCATGCCGGGCATGAGGAAGCGGTCACCATAGTCCAGTATCTCAGCCCCGGCCGGTGCCGCGATCTCCGACTGCGGACCAACCGCCTCGACGCGCCCTTCCCGCACCACGAGGCGGGCATCACGGATCACATCGCGACCATCAAATATGGCGCTGGCATCCACCACCAGCACATCGGTCTGCTGAGGCGCAACACAGGCGGCCAGCGCCGCCAGGGGCGCCATGACGGCAAGGACGGATTTCAGAACAAGCGAGCGGAGCATGTCGGGGCGATCCTTTCTCTGGGGCGACGCGACGGGCAAGGCCAGTTGAGACCGCGTCATCAGGGCGCCGGTTGGCGGCGGCGGGTGCGGTAAGGGAACAGGGATTCCCCTGGCTGACAACCGGCAGACCGGGATTAACCTCACTGCTCAACCCATTGTGAGGCGATCACGCGCAAGCTTGCTCACCGCAAGGGGAGATTTCCGGCGCGCGTCTTTGCGCCGATCAAAGCCTTGAATTTCTGGAGAAGATGGTGTGCCCAACAGGGTTCGAACCTGTGACCTACTGATTAAAAGTCAGTTGCTCTACCAGCTGAGCTATGGGCACGACCGACGGCCTCGAAAGACCGAAGCGGCCATTTAGGCCGGGAGTCGGGGCCGGTCAACACTTCCCTGCACGCAGAGGCTTGATGTGGCCATATTTTTCACATCTGATTGCCGGATGCGACACATTGCACTGCCTTTTCTGGCCGCCCTGATGCTCTCCGCCTGCGCGAGCGGGGCGCAAAATACCTCCGAAAGCGGCTCGATGAGCCGCACCCTCAGCACCGCCGCCGGGGATGCTGCCAGCCAGACCCGCGATGGTCTTGCGGGAGCCGCCTCCGCCCCGCTGGATGACTTCAACCTGCGCCGCCGCGAAATTCCACAGCTTCTGGCGGGCATGGCCTCACCCTATGGCCCGGAAGAAGAAATGACCTGCGCCGGAATCGCCATGGACATCATCGAACTGGACGCCGTGCTGGGCCGGGATTGGGACAGCGGCGCGCCGGACGCGCGGCTGAACAGCGAGATCCTGGCCGATGAGGCGGCCGATGCCGCACTGGATACGGTGCGCAATGTATCGACCGGGTGGATCCCCTTCCGGGGCCTGCTGCGCCAGGCAACCGGGGCGCAGAGCCATGAGAAGAAATACAATCAGGCCTTCAAGATCGGCGCGCAGCGGCGGGCCTATCTGAAGGGCTATGGCCAGGCGCTGGGCTGCCCGCCGCCAGCGCAGCCGGATTTCGGCGCGCTGCAGCTGCTCGAGAAAGACAGCAAGATTCAGTACAAGTAGGGGGCGCCAATGGGCTTCCCCTAACCCTCCGCTTTCGGTTTTGACTTTGTGCTTTCCCAGCGGGCGCTGAGCTCTGCGCGCAAGGCTTCGAAGCGGCCCTCGGCGATGGCCGCGCGCATCTCTGCCATCAGCGCCTGGAAGAAGGCGGTGTTGTGCCAGGAGAGCAGCATGGGGCCGAGATATTCGCCGGCCTTGAAGAGGTGGTGGAGATAGGCGCGGGTGTAATCGCGGCTCGCCGGGCAATCGACGGCTTCGTCGAGGGGCCCCATGTCTTCGGCGAATTTGGCGTTGTTGAGGTTGAGCGGGCCATCCCAGGTCCAGGCTTGGCCGTGGCGGCCGGAGCGGGTGGGCAGTACGCAGTCGAACATGTCGATGCCACGGGCAACGCTTTCCACGAGGTCGATGGGTTTGCCGACGCCCATGACATAGCGGGGCATGTGATCGGGAAGATGCGGCACGGTCATGTCGATGGTGGCGCACATCTGGGCGTGGCCTTCGCCGACGGCGAGGCCGCCCAGCGCGATGCCGCCGAAGCCCTGAGCCGCAACGCCTTTGGCAGAGCGTTCGCGCAGGTCCGGGAAGTTTGAGCCCTGGATGATGCCGAAGAGGGTTTGGCTGTCGCGGGCACCGAAGGCGTCGAGGCTGCGCTCGCCCCAGCGGAGGGAAAGCTCAAGGCTGCGAGCGGCTTCTTCATGCGTACACGGAAAATTCGTGCACTCATCAAGCTGCATGGAGATATCAGCGCCGAGGAGGTCTGCCTGGATCTCGATGGAGCGGGCGGGGGTGAGCCGGTGGGTGGAGCCGTCGATATGGCTCTGGAAGGTGACGCCGTCGCCGTCCATCTTGCGGAGCTGGGCGAGGCTCCAGACCTGGAAGCCACCGGAGTCGGTCAGCATCGGACCGCGCCAGCCGGAGAATTTGTGCAGGCCGCCCAAGCTTTTCACACGCTCGGCGCCGGGGCGGAGCATCAGGTGGTAGGTGTTCCCGAGGATGATGTCGGCCCCTGCGCCTTTGACCTGATCCATATAGAGCGCCTTGACCGTGCCAGCGGTGCCGACGGGCATGAAGGCGGGCGTGCGGATGTCGCCGCGCGGGGTTTTCAGGCGCCCGGTGCGCGCCTTGCCCTCGCGGACGCTGATTTCAAAGGGGAACGTGGTCATGGGCGGGCGTATAGGCGCGCGGGGGCGGGAAGCCAAGTGGGGAGGCTGCGCGGCAGGTTTGGGGGAGAGGGAGCAAGCCCGCTCTATCTTTCGACTTCGCTCAAGATGAGCTTCTGGAGGGTGCTGCCCTCACCTCCTATCGCTTTGCGATGGGCCCCTCCTCTCCCACTTCGCGGGAGAGGGGTTTGGCGTTGCGCTCCCCTTAACCCCTCTCCCTCTGGGAGAGGAGGGGCCCGCGCCCGAAGGGCGTGGGAGGTGAGGGCTGCGCGTTGGCGTTTGTTCCGGAAGTTCCAACCGCGCACCTCACCCCGTCATGAACACCTGCCAGGCGGCCATCAGCATGCCGAAGGCGCGCAGGTCGCCGGTGGTGGTGGGGGCCATCTTGTTCATCACGTAGGCGTAGGTGGCGTGTTGGTCCATGTCGATGACGGCGAGGGAGCCGCCATAGCCGCCCCAGAAGATGGTGTTGGGGTTGGGGAAATTCGCGACCCCGCCGGGCAGGCCAAAGCCGAGGCCGTAACGCACCGGGATGCCGAGGATCTTGTCATTGCCTTCGATCTGGAGTTCCAGCGCCTTGCGGCATCCGGCTTCGGACATGATCTGCTTGCCTCCCGCAAAGCCGCCATTGGCGAGGATGGTGTGGACGAGGGCGACCGAGCGGGCGTTGCCCGTGCCGCCGGCGGCGGGGATTTCGGCGGCGCGCCAGGCGCGGGTGCGCGTGTCCAGCGGGTTGATCGGCGGGTTGCTGGCCATGTTGGCGATGAGCGGATCTGCCGTGCCTTGCCCCAACGTGCCGGAGGCTGGCGGAGGCGTGAGATCGGCGACGCGGTGATCCTCCGTAGCCGGAAGGCCGATATGGAAGTCCGCGCCGAGAGGTTCGGCGATTTCCTTGCGGAAAACGGTGCCGACCGTTTCGCCCGCCACGCGGCGGATGACTTCGCCGACGAGATAGCCCTGCGTCATGGCGTGATAGCCGGGCGCGGTGCCGGGCGTCCAGTAAGGGGCCTGCGCAGCCAGGAGGCTGGTGGCCTTTTCCCAGTCGTAGAGGTCTTCGCGCACCAGCGGCTCTTTCCAGCCCGAGAGGCCGGCCGAGTGGCTCATCAGATGGGCGACGGTGACATCTGCCTTTCCGGCGGCGGCAAATTCGGGCCAGTATTTCGCGACGGGGTCTTCAAACTTCAGCGCGCCCTTGTCCGCCAGGTAAAGCGCGGTGAGCGCGGTCATCGTCTTGGTGGTCGAGTAGACGTTGACGATCGTGTCCTTCTGCCAGGGCCTGGTTTGGGCTTCGTCCGCATAGCCGCCCCAGATGTCTACCACAGGCTTGCCTTCCAGCGTCATGCAGAAGGCGGCGCCGTTCTCGGCGCCATTGGTGAAGTTCTGCGCGAAAGCATCCCGGACGGCGGCGAAGCGCGGCTCCACATGCCCGTGGATTTCGGTCTGGCTCATTGGTTTCCCCCAAAAGGATTTGGCCCGGCCTTCTGGCGGGTCCGATTATTCCGGTTTGGGTAGGCCAGCTGTGGATAAGTCGCAAGCGTGACGCGGGGAGACCGTCAGAAGTCGATGCTGGCGCCGGCGAGTTCGGGCAGCTGAAGCACGATGACGAGATCGCGCAATTCCTGGCGGGCGGCCTTGTGGCTCATCGTGAAGGCGACGTTGGAGCCAGCTTCTGTGAGGTCCAAAAGCGTGAGACCGGCCGGGAAAAGCTCACGGTAGATCACGCGCTCGGAGAGGCCCGGCGCGAGACGGAAGCCGATGCGCTTGGAGAGGTTTTCCAGCGCGCCGCCGACGCGTTCCTTGTTGCGGGCCGCCAGCGGCGACATCCGGTTACGCATCACTACCCAATCAATCGGGCGGCGGCTGGTCTGGGCTTTGCGCTTGCGGCAGTCCCACACCATTTCGGAATAGAAGCTGGGGCGCAGGACCTCGAGCGTCTGCGGGTTCACGTCGCCCAGCAGGTCAAAATCGACGAAGCTGTCGTTGAGGGGCGTGATCAGCGTATCGGCGCTGCGATGGGCGATGCGGGAGAGGAAGGTGTCGCCGCCCGGCGCGTCGATCAGGATGAAGTCGCAGGTCTGTTTCAGGCGGGCGAGGCCGAATTCGAAGCGTTCGCGCTCCTCGGCCTCGGCGCGGTCAAGGTCGCGCTCCTGGCTGGCCTCGACGCGGACGATTTCCGGCATGACGAGTGTGGCGCCGGTGTTCTGGGCCCAGCGGACGCGGTTTTCGAGATAGCGGGTGAGCGAGCGCTGGCGGACATCGAGATCGATGACGCCGACCTTCTTGCCGGTGCGCAGCAGGGAGATGGACAGGTGGATGGAGACGGTGGACTTGCCCGCCCCGCCTTTCTCATTGCCAATCACAATGACACGCGCGTCCCGCGCAGGAGCCTCAAGACCCATACCCGGAACGCGACTGATATGAGCGACGCCGTCGGCGGGCATCCGGGGAACTCCACAACTCCTCCGGCGGATATCCGCCGGTCAAACGTACGTCAGGCGTGCTTAGGCTACGCGCTGCAGGACTTCGACGGGCAGCCCATGGCTGGCACCGGTCCGCGGCAGAGCGAATGTATGTTCGACAAAGAGGTCGTCGTCCTCGAAAGGAACAACGTTGGTGAGCACCGGGATCGCCGCACGCTCTTCGTCGAAGAGCATTGGATCGATGGCGAGCGGAGCATCGGCCGGGGCGCTGTAAGCCATTTCGGCAGCTTCGGGAACGCGAGCGAGGCTGGACAGCACACCGCGAAGCGCCGAAAGAGCACCGGAGACGCGGGAATACTCCTGCTCCAGCATGTAGGCACCGGAGGCAAGGTTGGTCTCAGACCTCTCGAACATCCAGGCATCGTTCTCGTCATCCGGGCGCAGGCTGCCCAGAATGGGTTCGGGGTGCCTTTCTGCGATGTTTCCCTTGCGAAGGCCAAGCGAAACAGCACCGAGAAGTGCGAGCGAGCGGAGAGTGGTTACGATGCGCTGGGTCATGTCTGTAAAATTCCCGCGTATGGGTTAACAACGCATTAACTTCATCTTGAAGCAGGGCATCTGGAAAGTGAATTCCACGAAAGAAAACTCGGTAGAGATCATCCGCACACGCAGCGAGCTGCAGGCGCGCGTCAGGGCATGGAAACAGGCGGGCGAAACCGTTGGTTTCGTGCCCACCATGGGCGCCCTGCATGAGGGGCATCTGTCGCTCATTGAAAAGGCTAAGGAAAAGGTGACGCGCACGGTAGCGAGCATTTTCGTCAACCCGGCGCAGTTCGCCCCAGGCGAGGATTTCGACACCTATCCGCGCCGCGAGGCCGAGGATATTGCCAAGCTGGCGAGCGTTAACTGCACGGCCGTTTATCTGCCCAGTGTTGCAGAAATGTATCCCGAAGGCTCGGTGACGAATGTGCGCGTCGAATCGCTTTCGGACCTTCTGGACGGGATTTACCGGCCGCATTTCTTCTACGGGGTGGCCACGGTGGTGGCGCGCCTTTTCCTGCACGCGCAGCCGGATGTGGCCGTGTTCGGGGAGAAAGATTACCAGCAGCTGCAGGTGATCCGCCGGATGGTGCGTGATCTTGGCTTCCCTATCGAGATCATCGGCGGCGAGACAAAGCGCGATGCCGATGGCCTCGCCCAGTCATCCCGCAATCTGTATCTTTCCCCTGAGGAACGGCGCGCCGCCGGCGCGATCTTTGCCGCGATGCACCGGGCCTCCGTCCGCCTGGCGCTCGGCGCCCTGCCCTCAGAAGCCTTGAAGGAAGCCGAAGGCCATATTGTCACCGCCGGTTTCCGGAAGATCGATTATGTGACGCTGGTGGACCCGGCGACGCTGCAGGCGCTTCCTGCCGATGAGCCGATGAAGGAAGGCGCAGTTGTACGCCTGCTGGCAGCGGCCTGGCTGGGCAAGACGCGCCTGATCGACAATATCAGCGTGACGCGGTGAAGGCGTTCATTGCGTCCAGGAAGCGCTGATTGTCTTCTGCGCTGCCAACCGAGATACGCAGCTTGGTCGGCAGGCCGTAGCCGCTGATGGCGCGAACGAGGATGTCGTTATCCTTGAGGTGCTGGTTGGCGGCGGCGGCACGCTCGGCAGAGCCAAACTCCGTGACGATGAAGTTGGCGTGCGAGGGCGGCGTGGGCAGGCCCATGGCATTGAGCGCATCGGTCATGATGGCGCGCCATTTCGTGTTGTGGTCGCGGGACATCTTGAGGAAATCCTCGTCGCCGACGGAGGCGATGCCAGCGGCGGCAGCCATGGCGTTGACGTTGAACGGCCCCCGGATGCGCTGGTAGATCGCGGCGATGGCGGCGGGCATATAGGCCCAGCCAAGACGCATGGCGGCCAGGCCATAGATCTTGGAGAAGGTGCGCATCATCACCGTGGTGTCGCGCCGGTCCACGAGGTCTCGCAGCTGCGCTTCATACTCGGGGCCGAGATATTCCGAATAGGCCCCGTCAACCACGAAGAGGACATGCGGGGGCAGCGCGTCCTGCAACGCTTTCAACTCGTCCACCGAGAGCATCGTGCCGGTCGGGTTATTCGGATTGGCGAGGAACAGGATTTTCGTGCGGGGGCTGACGGCGCCGAGGATGGCGTTGACGCCGGCGGTCATGTCCGTTTCCGGCACCGTGACGGAGGTGGCCCCGTGGGCGCCGGCAGAGACGCGGTACATCGAGAAAGCATGCTCGGTGAACAGAACTTCGTCCCCCGGCCCGGCATAGCACTGGGTCAGCAGGTGGATGATCTCGTCTGATCCGGCCGCCGTGACGACACGGGAGACATCGCCAATGCCCTTGGCCGCGGCGATCGCAGCACGCAGCGCGCCATAGTCAGGATCGGGGTAAACATGCGACCCGCCGACAACGGCCTTGGCCGCCTCGATGGCTTTCGGGCTTGGCCCGAAAGGATTTTCATTGGAGGCGAGCATGGCCACCGGCCCCTTGGCGCCATGCAGCTTGCCGCCCGGAACATAGGGTTTGGTGGCAGCAATGTGCGGGAGGGGCGCGATCTGGCTGATGGGCTTGTTCATGGGCACGGCGCTTACACGAAAGCCGGGGCCCGGGGAATGGGGGGCTCAGGCCCCGGGCGCTGCGGTGGTTTCGCGCACCACCAGCCGGTAAGGCAGGCACGCCCTTTGCGGCGCGTCGGACGCCCGTTTCTCCAGCAGCATCCCCACGGCGACCGAGGCCATTTCCCGGCTCGGCTGATAGATTGTGGTCAGCGCCGGATAGACGATGGAGGCGAGCGGGGTGTCGTCAAAGCCGACGACCGACAGCTGCTCGGGCACACGCAGGCCAGAGCGAAACGCCACCGCCAGCACGGCAGCGGCCATATCGTCGTTGCTGGCGAAGACGGCCGTAGGCCGGGGCGTGCGCGCGAGAATTTCTGCGGCGGCCCACAGGCCGGATTCGTAATCAAAGGTGCCGCGCGCGATGAGGGACTCGTCAACCGGAATGCCGGCTGTAGCAAGGCTGGCGCGGTAACCGGCTTCGCGTAGCTGGGCCTGGGGATGGCTCTGCGTGCCGGCAATGAAGCCGATGCGCCGGTGACCCAGCGCAAACAGATGCTCCATCACTTCGCGCGCAGCGGCCTCGTCATCCATGGTGATGTGGCCAACCTCCCCTTCCGCTTCGGTATGGGAGAGGCGCACAAAAGGTGTGTCAGAGGCAATCAGGCTGTCGATGAGCGCGCGGTCTTCGGTGAGGGGCGGCGTAAGGACCACACCGGCCAGCGCCGCACCGCCTCTTGGCGGGATGGTGCCATCCGGGCCTTCCTCCAGATGCTCGAAAGCAATGCTGAAGCCTTCGGCATTGCCGCGCTCCAGCGCGCCTATCTGGATTTCACCGATATAGTTCCGCGACGGGTTTGAATAGAACACGCCGATCAGGCGGCTCTGACCGGCGCGCAGGCTGCGGGCGTGCTGGTTGGTGCGATAGCCAAGCCTTGCCACCGCCTCCATGACCCGCGCGCGCGTTTCCCCGCGCACGTTCGGCTCACCATTCAGAACGCGGCTCACCGTCTTGAAGGAAACACCTGCTTCGCGGGCGACATCAACGATGGTCGCAGGGCGCCGGTCACTTGTGTCTATGGTATCCCCCTCGGCCCGATGCCGTTGCCAGATCAATGCTGCCGGGGATCATAGGACGCGAGCTGACCCTCGCGCAATGGCAGCAACGGCAGGCGCGACAATCACGGTTCGCGGCGGGCAGCCGCAGCCGGGAAAATATGCACATTCGAGAACACATCGCGCGGATGGACGAACTGTTCGCGGAACCACATCGCATCATCCTGCTCGAACCGTTTGCGGATCCAGTCGACGAACAACTGGCCCTCCGGACGCCGGCGGAAGCGCTCAGTATAAGCTACCCAGAACTGGATGGGCGCGATCTCCGGCAGGTCGAGCGGAATGATCCGGTTGTCGATGGCGGCAACGAAGGACGGCAGGATGGCCACGCCGCCACCGGCCGCGCAGGACTGGATCAGCGCGGTGCCGGAATTGGAGACGAAGGCATAATCGATCATCCGCCGCAGTTCGGACACCTTAGGCGCCCAGCGCTCCACCTGGTTCACATAGGAAGAGTGCATCAGGCAGCGATACTTGTAATATTCAAACAGGCTTTCCGGCGGTTTGCGCTCCCGGAAGTAATCGCGGGAGGCAAAGCCGATATAATGCTGCACGCCCAGCTTATGGTGGAGCAGTTCATGGCTTTTCGGCTCGGCAAAGTGCAGGGCGATGTCCGCCTCACCATTGGTGACGTCTGCCGGCTCGTCATTGACCAGCATCCGGATCTGGACCCGCGGGTTGTCGTTCTGAAACTCGTGGAGGCGCGGGGCCAGCCAGTAGGGCCCGATGCCGTCACCCGTTGACAGGACGATCCGCCCCTCGACCGGCGCGCGCTGGGCACCCGCCTGATCCTTGAGCGTGTTGGCCGCTTCGGCCATCTGGTGGGCGTAGCGCAGCACCACCTTCCCGGCCTCGGTCAGCTCCACCCCCCGCGTGGAGCGGATGAAAAGCTGCGTGCCGAGGGTGGTTTCCAGATCATCGATCTTGCGGCTGATGGTGGGCGGGGACTCCCCGAGCCGCGCCGCAGCACCGCTCATGCTGCAGAGTTCCGCCACGACGCGAAATACCCGCAAAGTATCCCAATCCAGCCGTTCAGTATTCATACGCAGCCACCTAGCCAATCGCAGAGCCCGAGAATAATCATAGCCGATAGCCTGCCTGTAATCTCCCTGCAATTGATTGAAGCAGCGCGCCCACATGACCTCTGGTTGATTAACGAGTACCGGAACTCGCCTCTTCCGAGGGCGTTACAGGGCGGCTGCCCCTGGCGCAGGGTAAGGCCTCTGGGCGCCGGTTTAGCCGAAGGCGTCATAGGGATGGTTGAGGGACAAGCTGATGCGATGAAGCAACTGATCGATCCGGTCCAACGGTGCAATGATGCTGGCATGGATGTGATCATAGCCATACTGCGCCGATCCGGCCTCGGCCCCGCCTGCTTCAGTGACGGACGACAGGCGTGTCAGCTGGTCCTGCGAGGGGGGAAAGATACGCCCCAGCAGATCGACGCATTCGCCAATCCGCAGGCTGGTGACGAGGCGGATGATGTCGCGCAGGCTGGTGTCGTGACGCTCCGAGATACGCGGCAGGCGCCCGACGAGAGAAAACGCATGCATCATCAGCGCCTGACGGATGCCATGGACGACATGCAGATTGATACGGTCTTCATGGCGCGTGACCGTTGAGGGGGCTTCATCGAGGCGGGCGAGCAGACGATCAAACCGGTCAAGATCGATGGCGAGGAGGTTTGCGGTCCGGTTGACCGACAGGGCGGTCTCCCCGTCGCGCAGGGCATAATAGACGCCGCGATAGGCCGATGTGGTTTCCGGCGTGGAGGCGCGGGCATGGGCAATCCAGACATCGGGATTATAGACCGACGCATAGCCGCGCAGCACGGGCAGGCTGCTGAGCAGCCGGGCGCGCCATGCCAGTTGGACAAGGCTGCGCATCCGGGGGCTGGTATTGACGAGATCGACCAGCCGGTCTGTTTCCCGCTGCAGGGAGGAGCCGATACCGGAGGCTGTATTCACGGGGATACCAAGCTGCTGGAGCTCTGCATTGTGAGAGATCGCACGCAGGGCGCGCGGCCCGGCGGCCCCCGATGGACGCCGCGTCTGGCGCGAACCGGCGGTGACGACAAAGCCGGGCGCGAAATCAGTCAGCAGACGGCCATAATCGGGATTGGCAAAGAAACGCTCATGCCAGGCACGCAGGGCGCGGTAAAAATCCCAGACCAGATCTGTCCGGGTATAGAACGGATCGGCTGCAGCACTTTCCGGCGGCGGCGCGAGCAGATGGGCGCACCAGTGCGCAAGTGTCGTTTCGGCAAGTTCGGGGGTTGCGAAATGGAGGTATCCATCGCCGCCCTGGAAACTTGACTCGTGGATGATCCGTACACCCAGCATGTGCGCTCTGGTGCGTGTCCAGGGGGTGAGCAGGTGATCGAAGCGCTGCTCGAAGCTGCCCGGCCAGGCCCCGCGGCCCATGGACTCCCCATGCGTGTTGAAGATGAGAAGACCCGCGCCGGGCACACGCGGCGCAAGGGCGCGCAGGATCAGATTGTGGATACGCTCAATTGCCATATTGCCGGCAATCTGGCCGATGAAGCGCCCGGAATCGGAAAAGCCAAGCTGGATCGCAAGATGCCCCCGGCGGCGGACATAGGCGGCAAATTCAGGCTCATCGAGCAGCCGCTCAATGAAACGACCGCCGGTTTCCAGCGCTTCGGGCGTCTCAAACAGAGGTGAAATGTCGAGTTTTCCGTTCACGCCGTAATGACGGGCGAGATAGAGGGCCGCCATGACGGTGGCAGGGTTCTCGCTCTCCGCAATGAGGAAGCGGATCGGCGAACCCGCATCAATATGCTTGAGGATCTGCGCGCACATCATGAACTGGCGACGCGCGGTGGACTGTTCAAGGAACAGATCTGCGAAGTTGACGTCCACCGGCCTGGGCGCAGCGGCGCGGCGCGAAAGCTCTGCCAGCGCCAGCCGGCCGAGGCTGCGTTCGTCCGCATCAAGATTGAGTTCGCGGCTGATGACCGTGGCAATCTGGGCAGCATTGACCCGCAGATGGATGCGGCCCGTCCCAAGCTGCTGGCTCTCGACCTGGGCACGCAGGATCAGAAGGTCCCGGGCCAGATCGCCTGCCCCGTCCGATGCCGCCAGGGCGTCATCCAGCGCCGCGACGATCTCGGCCGCATCCGTGAGCCGGCCAGGGCCTTCGGCAGTCAGACGATTGGCCGCGGCAACCAGATGTTCCGGGTTCTGAAGGTCTCCGCTGAACATGGCCGCCTGAAGCGCGGTTTCACTTGCGGCAAGATCAAGCCGCTCCAGCAAGGCGGCGAGACCAGTGGCGGCGGGATGGGCCTCCAGGATCGCCTGCACGCGGGCGTGGTAGCGCCGGATCTGATCGGCCTTTTCGTTCAGACGAAAAGTAATCGAATGCGACCAATGGATATCGGTCCGGCCATCAAGATCATACCCGACCCAGCTTGCGATGGTTGGCAGGACCGGCCGGAGCTGTTTCCAGCTTTCGGGGAAATGCGCCCGCGCGACATCGTAGACGAGCGCGGCAAACCGCTGCTGCGCGTCCGCCGCGTTGAGAAGAGCCATCTGCACCTCGTCATGCTCGCTGGCCAGGGTGATTGACCGGTTCCAGCCGCGCGCATCGGCCTGCAGTGCCTTGTCCAGCGCCGCGCGCGCACGCTTGCCAGGCTTGACCGCCTCTCCGGCAATCGCGGCCCGAAGCTCTGGCGAGAGCGCGAAAGTCGGATGGGCGGTGAAGACAATGCCCCCACGCGCCTGTTCGATCTCTGCCCGAAATGCTTCAAAGCCCTGACCCGCAAGAGCGTCCAGTCTCGACCTGACCGGCGCCCAGGCTTTCTCGGGCCGGGCGCCCGCGTGACGTTCCCGCAGACGCTCGGCACGTTGGCTGACCAGGAGAAGATGCGTTTCATCAATCAGGCCGCCAACCTCGTCCAGGCTGGTTTCGCCCTGCTCGATGTTTTGAAACAAGGTCTGCGCAAGGGCGAAGACCGAATTAGTCATCGGATCTTCGGCAATCCGCTCTGCCTGCAGGCGCAGGTATTCTCCGGCGGCCGAGAGGGTCGGCTCGATACGTGTCGTCTTCATGTCTCTGGTCCAGCCTTCAGGGATTGACCTTTGGGAATATGCCCTTGTTAACGCCCCAGTCGCGCAGAAGCGAGGGCCAAGACCGCAGCGGCGTATCCTCGATGCCGCGCAGGCCGAAGCCGTGGCCACCTGCCTCGAAGATATGCAGGGCGACCGGCACGCCCGCCCGGCGGAGAGCGGCATGGAGGATCAGGGCGTTTTCCACAGGCACGGCGGCGTCATCGGCAGCATGCATCAGGAAGACCGGGGGCATGTCTGGCCGCGCCATCGTCTCGAGTGACCAGGCGGCGGCCGCGTCTTCGGGGGGATGCGGGCCCAACAGGTTCTGCCGCGACCCGGCATGAGCGAAAGGGTCTGCCATCGTCGCGACCGGATAGATCAGCGCGGCCGCATCCGGCCGCGCCGAGAGAGCGTCTGCGGCGTCCAGCGGGACGTAAACCGGGTCGAACTTCATCGCCAGCGTGCCGGCGAGATGTCCGCCCGCGGAGAATCCCATGACCATCACGCGGGCCGGGTCGATACCGTCTGTGGCGGCGCGGGCGCGGATAAGGCGGATGGCGCGCTGGGCATCCTGAAGCGGCGCCTGCGGCCCGGCCTGCCAGCCCTGATGCGGGAGGCGGTATCGCAGAACATAGACGGTGGCGCCCTGCCCGGCGAAATGGCGTGCGCCCTCAAAGCCTTCCTTGTCGATCACCACCCATTTGTAGCCGCCTCCGGGGATGATGAGGATGGCCGAGCCATCCGCGCGAACCGGGCGGAACACAGAGAGGCTGGGCGCGGTGACATCATGGGCCGCGCGGTCTGTGAGGCCGAAGGGGTTGTCGCGGTGGACGATCTGCTCCTGCAGGCCTTCCGGCAGACCGCCCGGGGGACCTTCCGGCCACAGAAGGATGGTTTCGTCAGCTTCAATCGTGGCAGGGCGCGCGGCGGGCGCTGCAGAGACGCCGGCCGCGACAGCAAGCGCCGCAAAGGCCGCCAGCAGGATGCGCCGGGAAAGCATGGCTAGCCTCCCGGAGGATAGGCGATGATCAGAACGAGAGGCTCTGGCCCGGTCTGGCGGATGCCAACCTGCGCGCCGGTATAGAGATAAGCGGCCATGCCTGCCGTGAGTGTTTGTTCCTCGCCGCCGGAATGGACAACGCCCTCGCCGGAGAGGACGTAATAGATCTCGTCATGAATGATCGGGTGGATGCCGATCGCGCTGCCAGGGTGGAGCGCCCGTTTGCGGAACTCGAAGGCGCGGACGGGCACGGCGTCGGATATACGCCAGGCGGTGCTCATGCCGATGCGGCCATGCGGCGGGGGTTCGTCCACCTTCACATCTTCTTCCGAGATGATGACCATGGCCGGCGCTGGGGCGGGCTGCGGTGCCGGCGCGGGCGTTGCACAGGCAGACAGAAAGGCAAGGAGAGGCAATCCTGTCAGTAGCCGGATCATGCGCCTGACCTCCTATTTGAACATCTGTGGCAGAGAGAGCGACAGCGCCGGGATATAGGTGATGAGCACCAGCGACACGATGAGCGCCAGATAGAACGGCCATATCGTTTTGACCGCATCTTCCACCTTGATGCCGCCCACCGCAGCACCGACGAACAGCACCGAGCCGACCGGGGGCGTGACGAGCCCGATGCCGAGGTTCAGCATCATGATGATACCGAAATGGACCGGATCGACCCCCACCTCCATCACCACAGGCAAGAGGATCGGCGTGGTGATGACGATCAGCGGTGACATATCCATGAACGTGCCCAGAACCAGCAGCGTTATGTTGATGATGAGCAGGATGGCGAGGGGATTGCGCGTGATGGACGTGATGAGTTCAGCGAGTTGGGCGGGCGCCTCCAGCACGGCGAGCGCATAGCCGAAGGCGGTGGCCGCGCCGATGATGAGCAGCACCATGGCGGTAACCTTCACCGATTGCTGGGCAGCGTCCACGAAGCGGGACCAGCCCAGCGAGCGATAGACAAAAGCCCCGACGAGCACCGTGTAGATGACCGCAATGGCGGAAGATTCAGTGGCGGTGAAAATGCCCGAGAGGATGCCGCCCATGATGATGACGGCGGCCATCAGGCCCGGCACCGCAATCAGGATAGCGCGCACGAAGCTGGCCCAGCCGGGAAACTGGCCGCTGGGATAGCCCCGGCGGACAGCCACGAGCCAGGTGACCGCCATCAGGATTACCGCCGTGACGATGCCCGGCACGACGCCGGCCAGGAACAGGTCTCCGATCGGCACGCCGATACCGGAAGCGGCCGAGTAGATGATCATATTGTGCGACGGCGGAATAAGCAGGCCAACGATGGCGGCTGAAACGGTGACGTTGACGGCGTAGTCTGCGCCATAGCCCTTCTGCTTCATCAGCGGCATGAGCGTTGATCCCATCGCCGAGGCGCTGGCGATGGCCGAGCCGGATACCGCGCCGAACATGGTGGAGGCGCCGACATTGACGAGACCGAGGCCCCCGCGCGTGCGCCCGAGCATGGCCTCGGCGACTTCAACGAGGCGCTGGGCTATGCCGGAGCGATACATCAGATCCCCCGCAAAGATGAAAAAGGGAATGGCCATCAGGGAAAAGACGCTGATGCCCCCCGCCAGGCGCTGGAACACGACCACGAGCGGAATATCCATCACCAGGAATGTCGCGATCGACGCGCCCAGCAGCGAAAAGGCCACCGGCACGCCAAGGGCAAGCAGGAGGACGAGCACACCCATGAGAATGAGCAGTTCCATCAGGGGGCGTCCTTGTCCGAAATTGTTTCTGGCGCGCGAAATCCGAGGCGCTCGAGCACTTGCTCGAAAGCGAACAGGGCCATCAGCGCGCCGGAGATCGGGAGGGCGAGATAGGTGAGGCCGCGCGGGATACCGAGGGAGGGGACGACATGGCTCCAGGTGCGCAGGACAAGCTCTCCGCCCCAGACGAACATGGCCACGCCGCAGAGGCCGATAAGCGAGTTGGAGACGACCTGCATCCCCCTGCGCAGGCCGGGCGAGACGGCATCTTCGAGCGCCACGATGCGGATGTGAAAGCCCTGGCGGACGCCGGCTGCCGCAGCGAGGGAGACATACCAGATCATCAGGGTGAGCGCGGCCTGCTCTGACCAGGAAGGCGTGGAGTTGAGCACATAGCGGCCGAAAACCTGCCAGCCGACGATGACCGTCATCAGCACGAGGCCGAATGCGGCGGCCTTGAGGAGCATGTCTGCGGCGATGCGTGTGACGGTTGACAGTATGCGGATCATTCGCCCTCCCCCATCGCTTCGATCTGGGAGACGAGGCGCTGGGCCTGATCCGACACGATGTAGCGATCCCAGACCGGGCGCATGACCGCAGCAAAGGCGTCCTTGTCCTCGACCTCGTTGACCTCGATGCCCGAGGCCATCAGGCGCGCGCGGGACTCCTCCACGCGCTGATCCCACAGCGTGCGCATATAGGGCACGGACGCCTTGGCGGCTTGGCGCACAAGTGCGCGGTCTGCCTCGTCCAGCTTGTCCCAGCGGGATTTCGACATGACGAGAACTTCCGGCGCAATGACATGCTGGGTAAGGCTGTAATATCTGGCGGCCTCGAAATGGCGGCCGCTTTCATAGGAGGGCCAGTTGTTCTCCGCGCCATCGATGACGCCCTGCACGAGCGCCTGATAGACTTCGGCGATGCTCATCGGTGTCGCGTCAGCGCCGAGCGCGCGGATCATCGAGACGTAGAGGTCTGATCCTGGCACACGTATCTTCAGGCCGCGCATGTCTGCCGGTGTGCGAATGGGGCGGCGGGTGTTGTAGAAGTTGCGGTCGCCGCTGTCATAGAAGCAGAGGCCGATGAGGCCATGGGGCTCCAGCGAGGCAAGGATTTCGTCGCCGATGGCACTGTCGAGCGCGCGGCGCATATGGGCGTTGGACTTGAACAGGAAGGGCAGCGCAGGCAGCGTCGTCAGCGGCTCTATGGAGTTGAGCGGGGCAAGGTTCACGCGGTTAAGATCGAGGCCGCCGAAGACGGTGATCTCGAGCGTATCCTGCTCCGAACCAAGCTGGCCGCCGGCATAGATCTTGATGCCGAGCCGCCCGTCTGTGCCCACATTGAGAAGACGGCCCATTTCCTTGACCGCCTGAACAGTGGGATATTCTTCCGGGTGCGTATCAGTTGAAAGGAAATCCCGGCCCGACCGGACGCCGCAAGCGCTGAGACCGGCCCCAGCCGCGCCAGCCACCAGCACAAGCCGGCGGCTGATGCCTTTTGCAGCCGCCGAAGCTGGCACATCCGCTGAAGCTGGCTTCCTCATGCCTGTTTCCATGCCCCCGTTGGGCGCCGGGCTTTTGCAGCCGGCCTGTTTTGTTTGTGGCTCCATACTGGCGTTATGGTAACCGGTGTCAACACTGTTTCGACGCTGCTTCTCAGCGTTTTACATCAAGGTTTTCGCCCGCCATCGCGGCTTCGACTTCGGCGACCGTCATGCGGCCGAAATCGCCGGGGATAGAATGTTTCAGCGCCCCCGCCGCCACGGCAAAATCGATTGTGTACTGCCCGTCCCTGCCCTCGATCAGGCCGTGCAGTGCGCCAGCAGCAAAGGCGTCGCCGCCCCCGATCCGGTCAATGACGCCCGGCAGTTCATGCACAGGAGACGTCCAGCGGCCCGCCCGCGTGACGAGTTCACCGGCAATCGACTGATCGTCTACGGAGGATTGCTGGCGGGTGGTGGCCGCAATCGCCTGAAGGCGCGGGAATGCCTCGAAGGCCGCCTCAAATGCCGATTGGCGATCTTCGAAGCGTGATTTCAGGATCAGCGCGATGTCCCTCTCGTTGATGAAGGCGTAGGTGGCGCAGGAGAGAATCTCCTTGAGAATCGCCGGGCCGTCCCCATCCCAGGCCTCCCAGAGCAGCGCGCGATAGTTGCCATCAAAGGAAACGGGCACCCCCGCAGCGGCGGCGGCCTTTACAGCGCGGACTGCCGCAGCGGCGCCATTCGCACCGATGGCCGGCGTGACGCCGGAGATATGTAACAGCGCCGCCCCCGGAAGAATGCCAGACCAATCCAGGCTTTCCGGAGCGGCGGCCGCAAAGGCTGACCCGGCCCGGTCATAGGTGATGCGGGAGGGGCGGCGCACGGCGCCCGGCTCCAGGAAATAAAGCCCCATCCGGCCCGGCGCGGAAAGAACAGTATCGGTGTGAACGCCGTGCCGGCGCAGTTCGCCCAGGGCCGCCGCGCCAAGCGGATTGTCCGCCACGACGCTGGCAAAGCGCACAACATGCCCGAACGCCGCGAGGGAGACACCGACATTGGCCTCGGCTCCGCCGACACACACATCCAGCGACCAGGACTGAAGCAGGCGCTCCGCCCCCGGCGCTGTCAGGCGCAGCAAAAGCTCACCGAAACAGACGATGCGCGCAGCCATGGCTGTTTTCCTCCCCGGCCCGGCCTAGCGCGCGAGCCAGCCGCCATCCACGGCGACGATTGTTCCGTGCACATAATCAGATGCGCGCGAGGAAAGGAATACGGCCGCGCCGGCAAGATCCGATGGCTGACCCCAACGCCCGGCCGGAATACGCCCGAGAATCTCGCTGTTGCGCTTTTCATCGGCGCGCAGGGCATCAGTGTTATTGGTGGCAAAATAGCCCGGCGCAATGCCATTCACGTTGATGCCGCGGCCTGCCCATTCATTCGCCAGAAGGCGCGTGAGCCCCAGCACACCGCTCTTGGAGGCGGTGTAGGAGGGCACGCGGACGCCGCCCTGATAAGACAGCATGGAGGCAATATTGATGATCTTGCCGCCCGTGCCCGCATCGATCATCGCGCGGGCGGCCTTCTGGCTGAGGAAGAAGAGGCTGCGCAGGTTGACGTTCATCACGCTGTCCCACTCCTCGACGGTAAAATTGAGGGCGTCATTGCGTTTGATGATGCCGGCATTGTTGACGAGAATATCAACGCCGCCAAACGTCTCTACGGTCTCGCGGACGATGGTATCGACCGGGTCGATGCTACCAAGGTCAGCCATGATGACATGCGTTTTGCCACCGGCCTTCTGCACCCGCTCAACCGTTTCATCCGGCGAGGAGCGGCCGACCAGGGCGAGGTTGGCCCCCGCCTCCGCCAGCGCCACGGCAATGCCCTGACCGAGGCCGGTATTGGCGCCGGTAACGATGGCGGTCTTGCCTTCAAGGCTGAACATGCTGAGGTTCACGAAAGCCTCCCCTAAAGTTTCTATGTTTATGTGCGCCGGAAGCCTGCGATCAGGACGCGAGCACACCCTTCAGATAGTCGGACATTGCCGCGTCCTGCGAGTTGGCGAAGAAGTATTCCTGGAACTTTTCGCCCGAGATGGCGGTTTTCAGGAGGTCCTGATCAATCGTCTTCAGCACGGTGAGCATATCGTGGCAGGAAGCCTTCTTCAGATCACTGAGGATGCCGCGATTCTTCGCCATTACGGCAGCGCGCTCCTTCGGATAGCCTTCGCCGCGCTTGACCTCGAACAGCTTGCGGTAACAATCCTGCAGGTTGAGTTCAGCGGCCCAGCCGAAGCCCTTGGCGTAGGGCATGGAGATGGCGTTGCCATCATTGATCTGGCCGAACAGGAAGGCGTCGGTCGGGTCAACGATCAGGCCACAGAAGATCCCCGGCATGGAATTGCAGGCGAGGTTGGAGCCCATACCCGTGCCGCAGCCGGTGACAATGAAGTCAGCCGCTTTCGAGTTGATCAGGATGCCGGCGAGGATGCCGATCATCGGATAGGTCAGGTGGGCTTTGTCTTCGGGCGTATACATGCCGTAGTGGAACACTTCATTGCCCAGCGGCTCTGCGACCGTTTTCAGAGCGTCGTGAACGATGCTGCTTTTTGCTGCCTGGCTGTTTTCAATGATGAGCGCGATTTTCATGAGGTGTTTCCTTAGCGGCGTATCATTTGGTAACCGGTGTCATAACCGGTGACACCCTTGGCTGCAAGCCGTTATCGTCTCGAAATTCCCGAAACGCCCTGTCAGCCCGCCCGGCGCGGCGGGGCCGCAGTGGAGTCGCGCACCACAATTTCCGGCGTGAAGCTGATCACCTCTTTCGGCTCGATCCCGGCTGCCTGGTTGAGCAGCAACCGCGCGGCGGCCTGCCCCATTTCGCGGATTGGCAGACGCACGGTCGTGAGCGCTGGCCAGAGGCGGCCGGCGATGGGGGTGTCATCGAAGCCGACGATGGAGACATCCTCGGGAATGCGAAGCCCGGCCTTGCGAACGGCCACATAGGCGCCGGTCGCCATTTCGTCATTGCCAGCGAACACAGCCGTGGGGCGGCGCTTTCCATAGAGCAGGCGCTCCATGGCCTGCAGGCCGGAGTCGAAGGTGTAGCCCGCCTCAATGGTGAGCTCCGGGTTGAGCGTGATGCCGGCTTCCGCCAGGCCGCGCTGAAAGCCGCCGCGACGTTCGTGGGCAGAACGGAAAGATTCCGGGCCATGGATATGCGCAATATCCGTATGCCCCAGCGCGCAGAGATGGCGCGCGGCCTGCGCGGCGCCCTCGCTGTCATGGGTCAGGATCATCCGTGATGGCTCATCCAGCATGCCCGATGCGATGCGCACATAGTCCACATCATTGTCTCGGAACATCTGCGCCAGATCTTCATCCTCTGACACCGACGGCGGCAGGATCAGACCGAAGGGCTTGTGCTGCTGGATGAACTGCTGAAGGCGGCCAGGATAATGCGCGTCTGCCCGGCTGACCGGGCGCAGGACCAGCTGGAAATCGGTTTCCTCCAGCGCATCGAGAATCCCGCGCTGCATGTTCACGACATATTGCGGGCTCGGATTGTCATAGACCAGACCGACCAGGAAAGACCGGCGCAGGGCCAGCGCGCGGGCCTGCGGGTCCGGCGTGTAGCCGAGCTCCGCAATGATGGCCTTGACCACCTCGCGGGTACGCGGCTTGACGAGCGGGCTGTCATTGATGACGCGCGACACGGTCTTCTTCGACACCTTCGCGATGCGCGCGATGTCGTTGATCGTCGCCCGTCCCTGCTGCTTGAATTCAGCGGCCTCCTGAACTGCGGCCGCAATTTCAGCATCGAGGTCAGGTCTTGATTTATCGCTCACCGGAAACCCTTGTTGGAGGATGGAATGTCCTCTTTTGCCCGGCAGGGGACATTTTGCAAGCGGCACGCACTTTCGGCCGCTCAGGTCCCCCGGCTGCGGGCGCCCGAATCGAGGGTCTCCGGAGACTTGGGGAGCATGGTGTCGAGATCCCAGAGGGCCGGATCGAAGGCCCGATAGCTCGGCTCAACAGATGGATAGCCACCAACTTCCGACTGGCTGTCGATGATCTCGCCGCGCCCTTCGGCTGCGTTTGCAAACACGCGCACATCATGACCGTCGCGGTCCCAGGGGCGCGCGCCGGCATTGGCGAGCACGAACCGCTCGACCGCCGCAGCGGGCATCACCGGCAATCCCGCTGGCAGGGGCATGGCCTCGGGCGCATCCACGAACTTTGCCGCACCTGTTGTGTAGCGTCCCCGCTCCGGCAACGGATTGCCCCAGCGGTCGACGGCAATGTTGTCGCGCGCGTGAAGCGCCAGATCGCCATCTCCGCCGATCATCACCAGCGGCAGCCCCTCTGCGGTAGACTGTCCTGCCCGCATCACATTGCCGATCAGATCCATCTTGCCGGTTTCGAAGGGCACCTTGCCCCATTCCAGCGCCTGCAGATTGTAATGCACGGCGCGCTGGCCGGGATCATAGATGAAGTTGTTGACGATCTGTCCGTGTACGCCGCCTTTGAATAGCGGGCTGCGCTCATAATTGTGCGCATACAGATTTCCATAGATCAGGATGCCGTTGACATTGTCATGGATCAGAGACCCTTTCGAATGTTCGAACTTGGGATGGGTGGCATCGGCAAGGCCTTCGGCGATCAGGTTGTGGCTGTAGAGGATATTGCGGGAGGTTCCCGCCCGCCATTCATCTGGAGTTTCACCGGTGAAACGGGGCCCGGATGCGGAAAGGTTTTCATCGACAGCCCAGGTCAGCGAGCAATGGTCGACAATAAGATTATGCGCGCTGAGCGTGGAGATTGAGTCTTCGGCAAATCCTGAGCCGCGCGGCTCACCATTGTCGCCCGGCCGTATACGGAGGTGCTGAATAATGACATCATGCGTCTTAACATCAAACCCGCCCCGGATGAGGGTGATCCCCGGCGAGGGAGCCGTCTGGCCGGCAATGGTGATGTCCGGATTCGTGATGGCGATCGTTTCCTTTTCAAGGTCGATGACGCCGCCCACCTCAAACACAATGATACGTGCCCCTTGCCTTTCGATGGCCTCACGAAGACTGCCGGGGCCATCGCTGGCCAGCGTGGTGACTCGCACGATCTCCCCGCCGCGCCCGCCATCGGTATAAGCCGACCAGTCGATCTCAGGGAGGAACCAGGCCTGCGCCGGCGCGGTGGCGGCTGCCGTCTGCGTGGGGGCCGCGCTTACCGGCGACACGATGCCCAATCCGGCGCAGCCGCCCAGAACGACCGCGAAAAGCACTGCGCCGCGGCGCACAGACTTGCGAGAATGAAATGCCATGAAATCCTCCTCCAGACGGCGCTCTGAACCGGCGCCTTCCCAATATTGCCCACCAACCCGATTGAGAAAACCAGTTGACAGAACGAACTTTAAAGCAAGTATGACACCGGTTTCCTTATCTGTCCAGTAAGCTGGGCGAGCAAGGATGAATAAACAAACCCGCAAGCGCGGAATGCGCCGCCGGAAATAATATGGGTCAAGGGAATGGCGCACGGAGATACAACCGAGGTGAGCAATCTAGCTGCGGCAGACACCCGCGCCATTTCCTTTGTGCGCGCCCGCCTGCAGGCGCAGCCGCTCGCTGACTATCCAGGCAACATGCCTGAAACATTGGCCGAGGCCTACGCAATTCAAAGCCGCGCCATCAGCCTCTGGCCCGACATTCTGGCTGGCTGGAAAGTGGGGCGTATCAATCCCCCTTGGGACAAAACCTATGGCATGGACCGGCTCGCCGGCCCGATCTTCAGCTCGCAGATTTCCCATGCCCAGGGCGCCCCGGTGGACTGCTATGTCTTTGAGGGCGGATTCGGCGCCGTGGAAAGCGAGATCATTATCACCATGGGGCACGACGCCCCGGCTGAAAAGCTCGACTGGACGCTCGAAGAAGCCTTTGAAATTGCGGGCTCTCTTCATCTGGGCGCCGAAATCGCCTCAAGCTGCTATGCCGGCATAAACGATCACGGCCCCCTGGTGACGATATCCGATTTCGGCAACAATAATGGCCTGGTGGTGGGTCAGGAAATCCCAGGATGGAAGAGCGCATCGCCTGCCGATTGGAAGATGCGGACACTGATCGATGGCAGGGAAGCTGGCAGGGCTGACGCCTCCTCTATCCCTGGAGGGCCGATCGAATCGCTCCGCCAGCTGCTGGAAATCTCCGCGGCCAGAGGACTTCCCCTTCGCAAGGGAATGTTTATTTCCACGGGGGCCGTGACCGGCGTTCACGCCGCAACCCCCGGGCAGGGCGCCTCTATAGAGGCCGACGGCATGGAAACAATCCATCTTAGATTGCTACCCTCCCGGCCCATGGCCACACTGCCGACGTCGCAACCAGTCAAGCGTTGAGTTTCCCGAAATCTCAGGAAAGCAGGCAAAAACATGGACTAAAGACCAATTTTTAAATTGCCACCGGTAGCAAAACATATAATGATACCGGTGGCATTATTCGTGAACCTCCCTCGAAGAAGGGAGAGGCCAATCGAAACGACGATATCCTGGGGAGGAGACCAGACATGCGTTTCAAACAGAACAGTTTTAATTTCCGGCTGCTCATGGGGGCGGCGGCTGTCGGCTTTCTGGCAGGCAACGCCCCTGCCCTTGCGCAGGAACAGGACGCCGATGAGAGCGAGAGCCGGCAGGCAACCGTTGTCGTCACGGGTTTCCGCGACAGCCTTCAGAAGTCGCTTGCGGTCAAGAAGAATGAGACGAACATCGTCGACATCATTGCCGCTGAGGACATCGCCGACTTTCCGGATCTGAACCTTGCAGAATCCCTGCAACGCATTCCGGGCGTCTCGATCGACCGCGTGGGGGGCGAGGGCCGGCAGATCACGGTTCGTGGTCTCGGCGCCGATTTCACACGGATACGGATCAATGGAATGGAAGCGCTCGCGACCAGCGGCGCGTCCGACTCCTCGGGCGGCTCAAACCGTGGCCGGGGCTTTGACTTCAACACCTTCGCATCAGACCTGTTCAATGAGCTGCGGGTTACCAAGACGACCTCCGCCTCTATCGAAGAAGGCTCCCTGGGTGCCACAGTTGATCTGCGGACGGCACGCCCATTTGACTATGATGCAGGCCTGACTGCTGCTGCCTCCGCCCAGCTGGGCTTCAATGATCTGTCAGAAGAAACCAGCCCGCGCTATGCCGGCCTGCTTTCCTGGCAGAATGAAAGCGGCACGTTCGGCGCGCTTGTCTCTATGGCCTATTCGGATCGCACAATTCTGGAAGAAGGCTTCTCGACCGTTCGCTGGCAGGATGGCAACTTTGCCTCGGTTGGGGGCGCGGCCTGCCCGGCGGGGCCGGAATGCTCCCTGATCGACACAAACTCCGGCGTCTACTATCCCCGCATTCCGCGCTATGGACGTCTCACGCACGAACAGGAACGCCTCGGCCTTACGGGATCGGTTCAGTTCCGCCCCACGGATGCCACGACGGTATCTCTGGATGTGCTGCACTCAGACTTCGAGGGCACACGGGAGGAATCCTATCTCGAAACCTTCATGCGCAGCCAGGAGAACAGGTTCCAGGTGATCGACTACTCGATCAACCCGGATAACAACACCATTGAATATGGCCTGTTCAATGTCAGCCCCCTGCCGAATGGAACACACCCGATCCGATCGGAAAACCGTTTCGACGAACTTCAGACGACGCTTACGCAGTATACGGTTGATGTGGATCATGAATTCACAGACCGCCTGCGCGGCAACCTTCTGGCAGGCCGCGTTGTATCGGAGTTCGACAACCCGGTGCAGACAACCATTTTGCTGGATGCGGTTGGGCCGGTGACGGGCTTCACCTATGACTTCAGGGGCAATGGAAACACACCCTTCATCGATTACGGATCTCTGGACGTTACCGACCCATCGCAATTTGCGTTCACGGAGTTCCGGGACCGGCCTCAATATGTCGACAACACCTTCCAGACGGTTGCCGGATCGCTCGCCTATGATCTCAACGACTCGCTGACGGTCAGCGGCGGCGCCAGCCTCAAGCAGTTTGAATTCCGGACTACGGAATACAGACGGGAGTCCACGTTCGGATCCCTCGTCTGCCCCCTTCCAGGCGTTAGCTGCCCAGCTGGGGCAACAGGCCTTCCGGTCACGGCAGACATTCTCAAATATGTCAGCGGATTCGGCAGCGGGCTGGGTGCGCCCGGCGGAATCGATACCCGCTGGATTACCGCAGACGTACATGCCGCCGCTGCTCTGATCGACGCCTATGGTATTCCGGGCGTTCTGCAGGCTGGCAACGACCGCCGGGTTGAGGAAGAAGATCTTGGCGGCTTCCTTCAGCTGGATTTCAATACGCAGCTTGGCCGCATCCCGGTTCGCGGAAATGTTGGTGTGCGGTATGTTGAAACCACCACGACATCCACGGGTCAGGTCAGCGGCACAAGCGTGACCGTCGAGCGCAGCTATGAAGACACGCTGCCTTCGGCAAACGTCACATTTGAAATGCGGGACGACTTCTTCATTCGTCTTGCGGCCGCAAAGGTGATGGCGCGCCCGTCCCTGGGCAACCTGACACCCGGCGGCGCACTGGACAGCTTCAATGGGCCTTCGTTCCGTTACAACTCCGGGAACCCTGCCCTCGACCCGTTCCGGGCGACGACCTATGACGCCTCCTTCGAATGGTATTTCCGGGAAGAATCGCTGATAGCGCTGAGCTTGTTCTACAAGGACGTTGACAGCTTCTTCACGCGCGCATCGACGGTCGAAGTGCCCTACAGCCAGTCCGGTCTTCCGACCAGCTTGCCGCCGGCCTCCAGCCCGCTGCGCAACCTGCTTGATGCGGGGCAGGATCCCCTTGTGGAAATCCGTGCTGTGGAAAATGGCGGCTCGGCAAGCGTCAAGGGATTTGAGCTGACCTATCAGCAGCCCTTCTCCTTCCTGCCCGCGCCCTTCGACGGGTTCGGCTTCCAGGGCAACTACACCTATGTCGACTCCGATGAAATCCGGGGCTTCTCACCCAACGCCTACAACGCCACTATTTACTACGAAAAGGACCGGTTGTCGGCGCGTATCTCCGCCGCCTATCGGGATGCGTATCAAACCGTGGCGCCCACGGCAGCGGGCCGTGACGAGCAAGGGTACAGTTCGACCACGAACATCGATTTCTCGTCTTCCTACAAGCTGAACGACAATTTCGATATCACGTTCGAAGCCATCAACCTTACGGACGAATTCGAGCAGCAGGTCTTCGATGCCGGTGATCTCGTCAACGTCTACCATCATACGGGTACGGAATACCTCATCGGGTTCCGCTACCGGTACTGATCGGCAGGCTCTGGATGATGTGATGTTTCCTCCCTTTCGTCACATCATCCGGGCCTGAAAAAGAAACGCCGGCAGCTCTCAGGGCTGCCGGCGTTTTCCATTTTTGAAGACGTCAGGGAAGATGTGCCGCGCGCCCGTGCTGGGTGGTTGGGCTCAGGTGCCCCACTGGATAAAGGGCACCTTGGCAAAAAGAGCTCTTTCCTGCCCCCGAGGATCCTCCTCAACGCGAACAGTGTCGCTGAAGATCAGTGTGGCGCGGTCTGGCAGGGCATGTGCCGGCCAGTGCGGCAGGCCCGAGTGATTGGGGTTTCCATGGCGGGCGAGAGAGATGAACGCGCCGGCCAGCTGCCGGGAAATCGCTTGAGCGGACGGCGCTTTTCCGGGCATGGCGCCTTGCCGGTCCAGATTGAGGAAAGCATAGCCGATATCCACGGCATGCGGCGCGCCCCATCTTTCGTCATCCGCCGTCCAGGGCAGGTCAAACCGGTAAACCCAGGTTGGGCTGCCTTCACGCGCCCTGGCATCTGCCTCCTCTACCTGCCCGCGCCAGGAACGCGCAGCGGTCGTCGCAGCAAAGAAAATATCCGTAGGCGTATGCTCCGGATAAAACCCCCGATACGCTTGCACCACCTCATCAGCATCGATATCGCATCGCATGTGACGGGTGAGGGCGGCGGGCAGATCTTCCCAGCCCAGCTCAAAATATTCCGGCTGGCTCCGTCCGATCAGGTTGCGTGTTTCGTCATGAGTGTTACCAAGGATTATGGGAATGGCGGCCGATTGGGCTGGCGCATCCGGCCAGAAGGGATGGCGTGTCAGCAGACGCCCATCCAGAACGGGACCAAAATACACCGAGAACTCTCTGTTGACCGGATCTTCCGTGTCGAGCGCTTCCACAAGCTTTTCCGGAGCCATCGCGCGCAATGCGGCCACATCACCCGGAGCAATGCCCAGCCGCGCAAGAAAGGCTTCGGCGCGCTTCCTGGCATTGATCGGGCCGGAAGCGGTGACCTGTTGCCCGCTCATTGTGGCAGCGGAATGGAATAATTCCTTGGCGGCCGGCGCGGCCATGAGGGTAGCAATTTTTGCTCCGCCTCCGGATTGACCGAACACCATGATCCGGGCTGGATCGCCTCCAAACGCCTCGGCATTGTCGCGCACCCATTCCAGCGCCGCAATTATATCCCACTGCCCGGCATTCCCGGAATCCGGAAAGGCCTCGGGCATCAGCTTTCCGAGAGAAAGATAGCCGAAAGCGTTCAGGCGATGATTGATCGTGATAACCACGACATCCCCGTGGGCCGCCAACCGGGCGCCATCATAAAGCGCATCGGAGCCCGAACCGGCGTTATACGCGCCCCCATGAATGTAGACCATCACCGGCCGCTGCGCCCCTCTGCGGGCTTCCGGTGTCCACACATTCAGGAAAAGACAGTCCTCAGACTGATTTGGTTCATTGCCGCGTTGAGGCGAAGCGGCGCCATAGGCAACGGTACGCAGGACCTCTTTCCAGGGCTCAGGCCGCCGGGGCTTTGCAAACCGTGTGAGGGCCGTATCGGCGCCATACCGGATCCCGCGAAACACGGCCACGCCGCCTTCATGAGTACCTGAAACGGGGCCATTGGAAGTCAGTACGACCGGATCTTCCCCGCCGCCGGCCCGCGCCGCCAGCGCCAGCCCGGTACTGCCCATGGCCGCGAGTACGCTGCGGCGGTTCAAATATATGTTCCGGTCCGCCATCCGCCGTCTCCCTCAGCGCGGTCTGAAGTGCCGCGTCGAGCGCAAAAATGACACCGGTATCAAATGGGGTCAAGCTTAGAAGCGATTGCGGAAAAACTGCCCCTCGCCCCGGCCTGCGCCCTATTCGGCGGCGACCATCGCGCCCGCGTCATCCTTGCGAACGGCGCGGCGGATCACGTCGAAATAGTCCCGCGAGAGGCAATCGACGCCCTCATAATAGCCGCGCGCGGCCAGCAGCGTGTGCAGCTTGCGCAGATTATAGGGCGGGATGTGCGCGAAGAGGTGATGCTCCAGATGGAAGTTCACATTGTTGGGCGCCACGAAAACACGCTGCCAGAAGGGGGCGAGCGTGGTTCCGGTATTCAAGCGCGCGTCGCGGCTGGTGCGGTCCAGCGCGGTGCCATGCTCGCCAATCTGGCGCAGGCGCACGATGGCCGGATAAACGAAAATCTCCGCCGCCCACCACATCAGATACGCCCAGGGCGCCCCTGCCAGTGTCAGCGTGCCGAGCAGCAGCACATGAAACGCAAGCCACGGCCAGTTCCGCGACAGCTTGAAACTGCGGATCTTGCGCAGCGTATCGCGGTATCCCGTCTGACCGGTGAGATCGCGCACGAATTTGCGGCGCAGGCTTTCGGCCGGCACAGGATAGTTCTTTACAAAGATGATGTCGGGATCTTCCGGCGTGCCCGCATGCTGGTGATGCTTCAGATGGTAGGCGCGGTAAGCGGCCAGCGAAATGTTCATCGGCGCGCCAACGATCCAGTGGCCGACAAACTCGTCCACAGCCTTGCTCTTGAAGAAGGCGTGGTGGGCACAGTCATGATTGATGATGCCGAGGCCCAGCTGGCGCCCGCCCAGGATGAGGATGCCCAGGAGGATCGTGAAGGGGTTTGGCCAGACGATGGCGATGGCAAATGCCGCCACGATCAGCCCCCAGTTCCACACCAGCGTGGCCGCTGCCTTCAGGTCAGATTTCTGGCGCAGCGCATTCAGGTCGTCTTTTGACAGGACGTCGGAAATCTTGGCTAAAGACTGCATGCACTGCCTCCCATTATGTGTTCTGAAACACTTATTACCTAAAATGACGCAATGAGTCAATTCTCGTATCATTTCGCGCCCCTGCCCCCGGAGGCCCTGTCGGCCCGCGCGCTTATCCTGTCGCTGATCGCCAGCATTGGCACCGGCCGGCAGATGATTGCCGGGCTGATCCATGCTGGCGCGTTGTTCGGCATTGAACCGGCCACCATACGGGTCGCGGCCACGCGGCTGTTGAAAGAGGGCCTGCTGGAAAGCCCCGAGCGCGGCCTCTACGTGCCCGGCCCCAGGGCGCAGGCGCTGACCCGTCGGGTGCAGCAATGGCGGGACGTGGCGGGCAAGATGGTGCCCTGGAATGGCGACTGGCTGGTGGCGATGACCCATCCGCTGGGCCGCCGGGACCGCAAGCAGCTGCGCAACCGCGAACGGGCGCTTGCGCTGTTCGGGTATCAGGCGGCGGAGGCGGGCCTCTGGGTGCGCCCGGCAAACCTCGCCCGCGCCCTGCCCGATCACCAGCAGGATCTGACCGGCATCGGCGCCGACGAAACCATGCCGATTCTGCGGGTTACCGAAATGACGGCGCCGGGCCTGCAGGACTGGGCCGGGCTCTGGTCTGCGGCAGACCTGGAACAATCCTATCAGGCTGCCCTCCGTGCCATGACGGAAAGCCTTGAGCGCCTCCCCCGCCTCAGCCTGGCGGATGCGGCGCGGGAGACCTTGCTGACAGGCCAGGCGGTGATCCGGGCGATCAACTTCGATCCGCTGCTACCGCCCGAACTCGGCAATCAGAAACTGTTCCTGGAGATGGTGGAGGCGATGGGCGTCTATAATGAGCGCGGGCAGAAATGCTGGCGGGCCTACAATGCCGCGGTGCCGTCGGAGGCCTGAACACCTGGGGCGCCGGCTGTGCCAGCATGAGACATTCCAAGGCAGGCACCGACTAGGCGCTGGGAACTTCGTTTGACTTCCGGGCACAAGAGGCGCATAGGGCCGCTTGTTAAGGTGGCAAAGCTGCCTGGTCGGGTCTGCGTGAGCGAGCAAGTCAGAGCAATCTGAAACGTTCCAGACCCTTCCTTAGAGACAATTCACCCCACGTCCTGAATCACGCCGGGCCGTTAATTGCCCCCCACGCTGGCTGCCGCATGTGCAGTTCCGGCGGCTTTCTGACGAAAGACTTCATGTCCGATTTCCAATCTCTCGGCCTCACCGGCCGAATCCTCACGGCGCTGACCAAAGCTGGCTATACTGCGCCGACCCCCATTCAAGCCCAATCCATCCCGCTCGTCATTCAGGGCCGCGACATTGTCGGCCTTGCCCAGACCGGCACCGGCAAGACACTGGCCTTCGCCGCGCCGATCCTTGACCGCCTCAGCCGCAATGCCGGCCCGGCGCCCGTGCGCGGTGCCCGCGTTCTGGTGCTGGCGCCCACCCGCGAACTGGCTGGCCAGATCGCCAAATCCTTCGAGACCTATGGTGCGGGGCTGAACCTCCGTATCGTGATGGTCTGCGGCGGCGCCAAGATCGGCGGCCAGATCCGCCAGTTGGAGCGCGGCGCGCATGTGCTGGTGGCCACCCCCGGCCGCCTGATCGACCTGATGGAACAGCGCGCTGTATCGCTCGACAAGGTGGACACCCTGATTCTCGACGAAGCCGACCAGATGCTGGACCTCGGCTTCATCCACGCTCTGCGCGCCATTGCCAAGAACGTGCCTTCCAAACGTCAGACGCTATTCTTCTCGGCCACCATGCCGAAAGCCGTCGAATCGCTGGCCGCGACCTTCCTGCGCAATCCGGCAGAGGTTTCTGTCACCCCGCCGGCTACGACCGCTGGCCGTATCGAGCAGCAGATCTGCTTCGTCGAGCAGGCTGAAAAGCTCTCCCTGCTGGTCGAAAAGATCCGTGACCCGGCCCTGCGCTCGGCGATCGTCTTTACCCGCACCAAGCATGGCGCAGACGGCGTGGTGAAACGCCTGGCCAAGGCAGATATCGACTCCGTCGCCATTCACGGCAACAAGAGCCAGGCGCAGCGCCAGAAAGCGCTGGACGCATTCAAGGCCGGTCGCGTGCCGATCCTGATTGCAACCGACATTGCGGCCCGCGGCATTCACGTCGACGGGCTCACCCATGTGATCAACTATGACCTCCCGGATGTACCCGAACAGTTCGTACACCGCATCGGCCGCACGGCCCGCGCCGGCAATTCCGGTGTGGCCATTTCTTTCTGTTCGAAGGATGAGCGCCCGACGCTGCGGGCCATCGAGAAGCTGACCGGCCTGAAGCTTGCCCCCGGCGGCATGAGCCTGCCGGACGAGCCGCTTCGCAAGCCGGGCAAGCCGCAGGGCAATCGTTCCGGCAATGGTGGGGGCCGTGGTGGCGCCCGCAGCGGCGGACATCAGGGCGGCCAGTCGTCTGGTTCGCAATCAGGTGGCGGCCGGCCTCATCGCAAAGGCCCGCCCGGCGGCGGCGCCAACGCTTCCGGCCAGCAATCCCAGCGCTCCTCCAAGGGCGCGGCCCGTCCCCGCCGTTTCAAGGAACGCGCAGACGCCTGATCGCCTTCGCCGATCAGAATTGATCCGGCAGAAATAAAAAACAGCCCCGGCAGCGATGCCGGGGCTGTTTGTTTTCCGGGAAACCGGATTATCGAACTTAGAATTTCCAGCCGAGATCGATGCCATAGGTAAGCGGCTCGGACGCATAGGCCGAGAAAGAACCTGCGGTGGTGGCACGGTAGTATTTCTCGTCGCCCAGGTTCTTGCCCCAGAGCGCAACAGACCAACCTTGAGCCGACTCATACTTCACGCGGGCGTTCATCAGGGTCGGGATTTCACTCAGGGCATGCGCCGGATGGTTCGCCACGAGGCTCCAGGAATCATCCTCGAAGGCGACATCGCCCGAGAAGATGAGTTCGCCGTTGTAGAACGGCATCGTGTAGAGCGCGCCAATCGTTGCCTTGTATTCCGGCGCGTTCTTCAGCTGGAGGCCGAGAGCGCAGGCAATGATCTGGGCGTTGTCGGATGCCACCGTGCCAGCCGGGCAACCTGCCCCGTTGTTTGTGAGGCCGCGTGCCTGATCACCGGTCATGTCGGTGTATTCCGCGCTGAGCAGGCCGAGGTTGCCGTTCAGCTGGAAGCTGTCGGTAACCTGCCACACGCCTTCAACCTCAAGACCCATGATCTCGGTTTCGTCGACATTGAAGCGGGTGAAGCCAAGGCCCGGAACGGTCGCGCCGATCTGGAGGCCTTCATACTTGTTGAAGAAGGCAGCCGTGTTGAGGCGAACCTTATTGTCGAAGAGGTCGGTCTTCAGACCTGCCTCGAAGGAGTCGAGGGTTTCTTCGTCAACGCGCAGGAAGATCGCCGTTGCACTGAACGCATCCGGAGACCAGCCGCCGGATTTGAAGCCGGTGGAGTATTTGGCGTAGCCGAGCACCGAGTCATTGAAGCGATAGTCAGCGCCGATGGTGTAGCTGACATTGTCGAAGTCCGCGCTGTCAGTCCGGTTGAAGCCCAGCGTCCGGTTGATGCCGTAGAAGTCTTTCGATTCCGACGTTACACGCACGCCGCCCGTCAGGCTGAGCGCGTCGGTAAGCGCGTAAGTGCCCTGGCCGAACACGGCGTAGGAGGTGGTTTCCGCAGTGACCGAGTGCGGGAACACGAAGATCGATTCAAGGTTCAGATCTTCATTGAAGTAGAAGGCGCCGAGCAACCAATCGAGCGTATCGCCAGACTTGCCCAGGGTGAATTCCTGGCTGGTCTGAGACTGGCTCGTCTGCTGGCTGTAGGGAGAGCCGATGCGGGTGACGAGATTATCATCCAGCTCGCGATAGGCGGAGATCGAGGTGAAATCGAGACCGGCGAGATCGCCCTTCACCGTTGCCGAAATGCCTGACGATTTGGAGCGCTGATCGTAGCCGACGAAACAGCCGATGGCCGTTGAGGTCGGCGTACAGGTGACACCTGGCAGCGGCTCGATGGTGAACAGGTCGCCATCAGCGTCAAAGCCAGGCGCAGCAGAATCCGGGATCGGGTCCGAACGGTCAAGCGTCTGGTCAGCCGCCACGAGCAGCGACCATTCGGGCGAAAACTCCGTGTAGAAGCTGCCGCGCATCGCCATGATATGCGTGCGGCCGACGCCGTCGCGGCGCTGATCGGCGAGCGGGCCGTTCGGAATCACGTCATGGAAACCGTCACGCTCCCGCAGAAGACCCGTCAGGCGGAAAGCGGAATTTTCACCCACCTGAAGGTTCGCGGTGCCGCGCACATCAAAGCGGCCATTGTTGCCAACGGTCGTGCGGACATCGCCGGAATTGTTGAACTGCGGTTTTACCGAAGTCAGTTTGACAGCGCCGCCAATGGTGTTGCGGCCATAGAGCGTGCCCTGGGGACCGCGCAGCACCTCAATGCTGGAAAGATCAACCACGTCGAACAGCGAGCCAACCGAGCGGCCGACATATACGCCGTCGACATACACACCGACTGCCTGGTCAACCGCGCCGCGGCTCTCGTCTTCGCCCACGCCGCGCAGGAAGATGCGCGCGGCATTGGCGGTGCCGGTGTTTGTGGCCATGTTGATGTTGGGCACAACGGATTGCAGGTCGAGGAGATCGCCGATCTGCTTGTCCTCAAGCATTGCCGAATCGAGCGCCGTGACGGCGACAGGCACATCCTGCAGGTTTTCCTCGACCCGCTGCGCGGTGACGGTGATAGCGCCGAGACGGCGCGTGTCGGCATCAGCCGAGTCTGCTTCCTGTGCCACTGCCGGCAGCAGGCTGGCCCCCGAGAGCAGAACCGCAAGGCTCGCGCTCACCGAAAGTGAAGATCTGAAACGCATAGGGGTCCTCCCGAGCTACAGGCAGAGCCAACCTCCGCCTCCGCAAATGATATATCTTTTGCGGCACTCTGATTACAATATGTCCGGTCAAAGTCAATTTCCTTCATGACAGAAATTGCACGGTCTTGAGGCGCGTGTGCCCATTCCTGAAGCGCTTTAGGTCTGGCAGTTGTCAGGGCAGGTTTAAAAATCTCCGCGCGCATGCCAGCCTCCCACAGGAAAATCCGGTCTGGCGCTCGACGCAAAGAAAAGGATATATCATTTGAAGATCACCCATTTTCCCAGCGAGGATCCTTGTCCATGAGCGGCTATCCCACCGAACCCACCATGATCCGGTCGGACAAGACCGCCCGAGAGATCTTCGAGGAAACGCTGGCAAATCCGGCGCGCGCAAAATTCGGCTTCGGCGAAAAGATCGCCATCGTGAACGTTGATCCGCAGAAGGCCTATACGCGACCGGACCTTTTCCCGAAAACGGCCTACATCACCGATCCCAACCAGGTGACTTATATAAATGACATCTCCAGCGCCGCGCGGGCCAAGGGTCTGCCGGTCGTGTGGACACATGTTGCCTATATGGAAAATGCCGCCGATGCCGGCGTCTGGGGCACACGGACGAACACGCCCGATTCGCTGCAGAACATTAAATATGGATCCGACCGCCATGCGTTTGACGACCGGCTGACCATCGATGAGAAGGTCGATGCCGTTTACACCAAGCGCATGCCGAGCGCCTTCTTCGAAACGCCGCTTCAGAGCTTCCTTACCTGGCACAAGGTGGATACGGTCATCGTGACGGGCGGCTCCACATCCGGCTGCATCCGCGCCACAGCCGTAGACGCGCTCAGCCGGGGCTACCGCGCCATTGTTCCCATCGAATGCGTGGCCGACAAGCATGAAAGCTACCACTTCGCAAACCTCACCGACCTGCTCATCAAATATGCCGATGTGGTTCCCGTCGCCGAAGTGAAAGCCTGGATTGAAGGATACAAGGGATGACGCATTCCGATCCCAATCTCTATGATTTCTGGCCCTATGAGGGCAGGCCGCAGATCCGGTGGCCGGGCGGAAAGAAACTCGCCTTCTGGATTGCGCCGAACATAGAGTATTACGAGTTCGATCCACCCGCGAATCCTTCACGGGCACCCTGGCCACGTCCGAACCCGGACATTATCGGGTACTCTCAACGCGATTGGGGAAACCGGATCGGCCATTGGCGCCTGATGGACCTGTTGGACAAATATGGCATGCGCGGCTCGATCTCGCTGTCGATCGGGCTCATCGACCATCACCCGGAAATCATTGAAGCCTGTGTTGCGCGGAACTGGGAGTTCTTCAGCCACGGCATCTATAATACCCGCTATTCCTACGGCATGGACGAAGCCCAGGAGCGCGCGGTGCTGGAAGATTCAATCCGCTCTGTGGAGAAGGCCACCGGCCAGCGCATCCGCGGCTATCTCGCCCCGGCCCTCACCCATACCGAACGCACGCTGGACCTGATCGCCGAGCATGATTTCTGGTATTCCTGTGATCTCTTCCAGGATGACCAGCCCCAGCCGCTGAAGACGAAAACCGGCAAGCTCGTCTCGATGCCCTATTCTCTGGAAGTGAATGACGTAATCACCTATTCCGTACAGGGATGGAGCCCGCAACGTTACACTGACCTGCTGAAACGGCATTTTGATCAATTGCTGAAAGAGGGGGAACAATCCGGCACGGTGATGTGCATTCCGCTGCATGCCTATCTGGTCGGCCAGCCCCACCGCATCCGCATCTTCGAAGAAGCCCTGAAACACATCGCCGCCCACTCCGATGATGTGTGGATCACCACCGGCGCCGAAATCGCCGACCATTTCCGCACACATTACTGGGACCAGAGTATTGCCGACATCGCCGCCCGCGGCGCCGCTACAGGAGGAACCGGCTTTGCCCCTGCCCGCTGAATTTCTTGAATATCCCCACCGTGCCTATGGCATGGATCAGGACCGGTATGACTGGCAGCCCGCCGACCGGCGCGCGCCGCTGCATCTCAAGTCCGGCGCAAAGGCGATGGCTTTCATCACCATTCCGCTGGAATTCTTTCCGCTGGACCCGCCGGCCAAGCCCTTCAAGCATCCAGGCGCCATGGTTACGCCCTACCCGGACCTGCGCCATTATACGACGCGCGACTATGGCAACCGTGTCGGCGTCTACCGTCTGCTGAGAGAACTCGGCGCAGCCGGTGTGAAGGCCACCTTCGCGGTCAACGCCTCCGTGGCGGAGCGCTATGCACCGCTGATCGAGACCATCCGCACTGCGGGCCACGAGATTGCCGCACACGGCATATCAACCGCGCACATCCATCATGCGGGCCTCAGCGAAGATGAAGAGCGTGCGCTGGTGACGCAGACACGCGCCGTCCTGCCCGAAGCCATCACCTGGTTGAGCCCCGCGCGCAATCAGTCCTTCCGCACGCCGGACCTTGTTCGCGAAGCCGGCTTCACCATTTGCCTTGACTGGGAAAGCGACCAGCGCCCGCTCGACATGCGCACTGCTCACGGCCCGCTGACCTGCCTGCCCAACCATTATGAGCTGTCGGATTTCCTGATGCTGTCCACCCGCTCCCAGAGCGAGGAAGAATGGGCCGATCAGATCCTCGAAGCGGCCGCCCAAACCGTGGCAGAGCATGGCGCGCGCGGGGCGCAATGTTTCGGCTTCACGCTGACGCCCTATATCACCGGCCTGCCCTTCCGGATTGAAGCGGTTGCCCGTGCACTGACGGGACTGGCGGCTATGGAAGGGCTGGAGGTCGCAACGGCTTCCGAGGTTTCTGCCGCATTTGCCGAGACCAGCTCATGACGCGCCGCGGCCTGCTGATGGGCGCTGCTGCCACGTCGCTCCTGCCGTTCGCCGGCGGATCAAATGCCAATGCCGGGGAGGCTAAATCCATGCGCTATACCGCGCTCGCGCTGCAAACCGTCTGCGAGGCCGTCAATCAGGACAAGACGCCCGAAGCCTCTCACGCCCGGATGAAGGGCGCCATTGCCCGCGTCACCGGCCAGATCATGGCCTCGAAAAACTTCCTCAAGGGCTTCAATGGCTATGATCTGAAACTCGTCGTGCTGCCGGAATACTGGATGACCGGTTTCCCGATGGGCGAAACGCGCGAAAGCTGGCAAGCGAAGGCGGCCATCCCCATGGACGGCGCCTTTCCCGAAGCGCTGGCAAAAATGGCGCAGACGGCAGGCGTCTATCTGTGCTCGAACCATTACGAGACCGATCCGAACTTTCCTGAGCTCTATTTCCAGTCCAACGTCATCTATGGACCAACCGGCGAAACGCTCCTGCGCTATCGCCGCATGATCTCGCTTTACTCGCCTTCTCCCTATGATGTCTGGGAGAAGTATCTGGATATCTACGGCGCCGACGCCGTGTTCCCTGTGGTCGAAACCGAGATCGGCGCGCTGGCCACCATTGCCAGCGAGGAAATCCTCTACCCCGAGATCGCCCGCATGAGCGCGTTCAAGGGCGCCGAAATCCTGTTGCACCCGACCTCGGAAGTCGGCAGCCCCGGCCTCACGCCCAAGCATATCGCCAAAAAGGCGCGCGCCATCGAGAACATTGCCTATGTCGTCTCGGCTAACTCTGCCGGCATCACGGGCACGCCTGTCCCCGCCGCCTCCACCGATGGCATGTCCATCGTGCTCGACTGGTATGGCCGCACCCTGGCCGAAGCCGGCACGGGCGAGACGATGAACGCCAACGCCGTGCTTGATCTCACCGCCCTGCGCGAAACGCGCCGCAAGACCGGCATGACCAACACACTCTCTCGCCTGCCGCTGGCCGCCTTCGCTCCGGCCTATGCCGGAAACGAGATGGCCCCGGCCAATCGCACGCCGGATGGCAAGATGGTCCAGCGCGCCGACGCGCTTGCCCAGCAGCAGGCCGTGATTGACCGTCTCGTGTCCGCCGGTGTCCTGAAATGACCGGCACAGCACCCCCCTTCGTCAAGAAACCCGATGGCACCTGTTATCTCGTCATCTGCCGCGACGGCCCCGGCGCTGCCACGTTGCGCGCGCGGCATCTCGACGGTCACCTCGAACATGTAGAGCGCCACTGGACCCGCTACATCACCGCAGGCCCGTTCCGTGAACCGGGCGGCGACGCCCTTATCGGCTCCCTCTTCCTCGTGATGGGCACCGCGCTGGAGGAAGTGAAATCGCTGATGCAGGCTGATCCCTACATCACCTGCGGCATGTATGCCTCAGTCGAGTACAAGGAGTTCACCAACTCCATCGGCCAGTTCATCGGCGGCAAGATATGGGAAAGCCGCGAAGCCATCCGCCACCGCGCCGCCGGCGGCCCTCCGGATGATGTCTCGAAGGGCCTCAGCTGACGCTACTGGCCCCAGCCCGGCCCGCCTTCGCCCTTCTGCAGCCTGCGGACTTCCTCAAGGCTTTCCGGCGGCGCCAGCCACAGGGGCTTCTCTGCCTTCGCCCATTCCAGAAGTTCCGGCGGAAACTCCTCCGCCGAATCCACGCGCCAGCTCAGCAGATGATAGATGCCTTTGCCGCCCCCGGCCCAGGGCGGCAGATCACCCAGGCGCTGCCAGCTCATCTGATGGGGCTCGCTGACGCTGCCTTCGGGATGGATGAAGAAGTCGTAGTTCTCCCAGGCTTCATACTGGCCGCCGCTGGGCAGCGGGAAATTCAGGAAAAGCGGCGCGGTGAACGCCCAGCTGTCGCCGACCTTGCGCGCGATGATCCCGTCTTTCGATTCGATCTTCTGCACGCGCGGCTCCACGCCCTGCTCCACATCGGCAAAGATCAGCCCGTCTTTCATCCGGTAACGGATCACCTGATAGGGATAGGCAATCGGCACCACCTTCTGCCCGTTGAACTCTGTCAGGAACTCTCCAGTCACCGGGTCTGTATAGGTGAAGGTCTTGCGCGTCAGGTGGATCACCTCGCCCTCGCCTCCCTCCGGCCAGATCACGCGCGAGCTGTCAAAGCCCGTCATGCCGAGGATCTTCTCGCCCGAGGGATAGGCATAGACCGCTCCCTGTGACACCCAGTGGACCGGCGTGCCATTGCCTGCCCGCGCCGCGATCCAGAGGCGGAAGATGTCGTCCTCTGCCGAGGCCTCGGCTACGCTCACCACTTCCGGCGGTTCACCCGCCGAAGCACAAGCCACCAGGAAAAGCATGGCGCCGGAAACCAGATATCGAAGCATGAGCACCCCAAATGATATATCTTTTGTGAGGCTAGCGGAAATGTACCGCCATGCAACTCAAACCTTTTGATTCCCCCGAAAACCCTATGGTGCATTGCAAACACGGAACGCTCAGCCGATAAGTGGAGCAAATCATTCAACTTGTAACGGATACTCGCTCCATGGCGGCCGACTCGACCCTCAGCCTGACTGCCGATCTCATCGACGAGACGGCCGGCCCCCCGCTCTACCAACAGATTTATGACCTTCTGCGCGCCAAGATCGTCAGCGGCGAGTTGGGCCTCAACACCCGCCTGCCCGCCGAGCAGGAGCTTACCGAGATGCTCGGCGTCTCCCGCATCACGGTGAAGCGCGCGCTCAACGAACTGGCGGTCGCTGGTTTTGTCCGCCGCCAGCGCGGCATCGGCACAGTCATCACCTTCGACGCCGCCGCCCCCACCGTGAAGGGCAGCTTCGAAAACCTCATCGACGGCCTGACGCGCATGGGCGTTGAAACGCAGGTCCAGCTGCTGGACTGCACCATGGCCTCGGCCAGCCCTGCTATCTGTGACGCGCTGGAATTACCTCACGGCTCATCCGTGCAGCGCATCGTGCGCCTGCGCCGCCTGGGCGGAGAGCCCTTCTCGTACCTCATCACCTACATTCCCGAAGATGTGGCCGAGGGTTATTCTGAGGACGAGCTGGCCACCGAATCCCTGATCAAGCTGCTGGAAAAGGCCGGCCATGCCCCGGTCGAGGCGGAGCAGACAATCATGGCCGAGGCTGCCGAAGCGGCAGTTGCGGCAAATCTGGGCGTTGCGCCCGGCTCGCCGCTGCTGCGCATCCACCGCGTCATGCGCGACAAGAGCGGCCGCCCGGTTCAGGACATCACGGCCCACTACCGCGCTGACCGTTTTCAGTATCATATGCGCCTCACACGTAACACCGCACGCCAGAAAGACTGGAAAACAGACAGCTGAGCTTGCGTCCGGCGAAACTTCGCGCGATTAAAAGATATATCTTTTGATCTCCGGATACGCCGATGACCGAAATAGCGATCTTCACGCTGCTGCACCTTCTGGTGTTCGTTTACTGGCTGGGCGGCGATCTCGGCGCCTTTTACACCAGCCGCTTCCTCATCAAGCCGGGCATCAGCACCGACCGGCGCATGCTTGCCGCCAAAGTGGTCAATGATGTCGATATGGCGCCGCGCACGGCGCTCATTCTCGCTTTCCCCACAGGTCTGACGCTTGCCCATGTCAAAGGCTGGATCAGCCTGCCCCTGCCAGTGCTGGTCATTGTCTGGCTCGCCGCGCTCGGCTGGCTGGCCCTTGCCTGGACCATCCATATGAAACATGGCGCCGCCCCGGCGCTCTGGCGCAAGACAGACCTTGCCATCCGCTGGGCACTGATCACCGGTCTTGTCGCCGCCGCGCTGTGGAACATGGCCGGCGAGGGCAGCCTGCCCCTCTTCCTGTCGCTGAAGCTGCTGGCGCTGGCGGGTTGCACTGGCTTCGGCCTCTTCATCCGCTCGGTGCTGAAGCCGCTCGGTCCGGCCCTGATGGGGCTTTCCGGCCCGGACGCGCCAGCTGCCGAAGCCAGCCTCGCCGCAACCCTGAACCGCGCCCGCCCACTCGTCACCGGCATCTGGGCGCTGCTTGTCATCGCTGCCCTGCTCGCCCTCTTCAAACCCGTCTGATCCTCCCGGAGAACCGCCATGGATACCGCCACCGTCCCGCAGACCATCGCCGCCGTCCTGAAACAGATCCTGGGCGCGTCCGGCTACAGCGAGGATCTCGCCGCCCGCGAACTGTTCAGCCAGGACATCTGGGCCACGGGCGTCACCGCCGATTTCATCGCCACCCCGGACACCGTTGAACAGCTTCAGCAGACGGTTGCTGCCTGCCACCAGCACAATATTGCGCTCAACCCGCGCGGCGGCGGCATGTCCTACACCAGCAGCACAACACCGGATCGTCAGGGCGTCGGCATTCTGGATCTCTCCCGTCTCGACAAGATCGTGGAGATCAACAAGGACGACATGTATGTCACCGCGCAGGCAGGCGCTACCTGGAAACAGCTCTATGACGCGCTGAAGCCACTGGGCCTGCGCACGCCTTTCTGGGGGCCGCTCTCGGGCCTGAATTCCACCATTGGCGGCGGCCTTTCCCAGGGCAATGCAATCTTCGGCGCCGGCATCTATGGCACCACCGCTGACAGCGTAACCGGCCTGCTGGTCGTTCTGGCGGATGGAACGCCCGTGCGCACGGGCACTGGTGCCACGAAGGTCGGCAAGCCCTTCTGGCGCTATTACGGCCCGGACCTGACCGGGCTTTTCTGCGGCGATTCCGGCGCGCTCGGCTTCAAGGCCGAAATCACTTTCCGCCTCATTCCGTGGCCGGAGCATGAAGAGTGGGCAACCTTCGAATTTGTCACCCGCGATGCCTGCGCTGAGGCGATGGCCGCTGTCGCGCGGCAGAACCTCGCCTGCGAAGTTTTCGGCTTTGACCCCGCCCTCACCCGCGTGCGCCTGAAACGCGCCTCGCTCGCCGCAGACACGAAGACGCTCGCCAATGTGGTGAAGGCGCAAGGCAATCTGCTTAAGGGCCTTCAGGAAGGCGCCAAGATTGCCATGGCCGGACGCAACTTCATGGAGGCCGATAGCTGGAGCCTGCATTTCGTCGTTGAGGGCCGCTCGAAAGCTGGCGTCACCGAAGATATGAAACGCCTGAAGGCGGCTTGCGCAGCTGTGGGCGGAAAGGAGTCTGAAAACTCCATTCCGAAAATCGTCCGTGCAAACCCCTTCACGCCGCCAAACACCATCCTCGGCGCCGAAGGCGAACGCTGGGTGCCGGTGCACGGGATTGTGTCTCTTTCTGACGGGCCGAAAGTCTGGAAAGCTCTGGAAGACTATTTCGCCTCGCTTTCCGCCGAGTTTGAAAAATTCGAAATCCAGACCGGCTTCCTCATCAGCTCCCTGGGCACAACAGCCTATCTGATCGAGCCGGTTTTCATGTGGCCCGAAGAACTGCTCGCCATTCATGAAGACACTGTCGACCCCGCCCACCTCAAGAAGCTGAAACGCTTCCCGGCAAACCCGGCGGCAACCGCCGCCGTCGCAAAAGCGCGCCGCGGCGTGGTGGACCTTTTCGATTCCTATGGCGCCGCCCACTTCCAGATTGGCCGCTGCTATCCGTATTCGGAAGTTCTCAGCGACGCCTCACTGAACCTGCTCAAAGCTGTTAAGGCGGTTGTTGATCCCAAAGGCAATGTGAACCCTGGAGCCCTTGGCCTGTGACCTCTCTTACACTCCCCGTCCGCAACCCCAGAACCGGCGCGCAAGATTATGAGATCTCCGCTGCCGGCACGGCGGAAATCGCCGCCACGGCCGCGCGCCTGCGGACGGCGCAGAAGGCATGGGCCGCCCTCCCGCTCGCCGATCGGGGCGCCGCGCTGCTGCGTCTTGCCGACACGCTGGTAAAGCACCGCGCCGCCATCACGGCCGCCCTTGAGATCGACACCGGCCGCCGCCGGATCGCGGGCATGGAGCTTGACGGCGCCGTCGCCGCGCTGCGCGGCTGGGTTGCCCAGGCGCCCTACCTACTGCCAGACGGCTGGACGCAGGGCCGCGCCATGACCCACATTCGCCACGCGCCGCAATTCGTTCCGTATGCGCTGACGGGCGTCATCTCGCCCTGGAACTTCCCCCTTACCCTCTCGATGATCGACACCATACCAGCTCTGCTTGCAGGCTCGGCTGTCATCATCAAGCCCTCGGAAGTCACCCCCCGCTTTGAAGCCCCGATGATGGCCGCCATCGTGGATGCAGGCCTGGAAGATGTCCTCACCTTCGTCACCGGCGATGGCGCGACCGGCGCTGCGCTGATCGAGGCCGTCGATGTGATCTGCTTCACCGGCTCGGTTGCCACTGGCCGCAAGGTTGCCGCTGCGGCGGCCGCAAAGATGATCCCCGCCTTCCTGGAACTTGGCGGCAAGGACCCCCTCATCGTCACCGCCAGCGCGGATATTGAAAAGGCAACAGACGCGGCCCTGCGCGGCTCCGTTCTTTCCACTGGCCAGGCCTGCCAGTCCATCGAACGCATATACGTCGCCACAGAGATCCACGACGTGTTCCTGAAACGCCTCACCGAAAAAGCCGCCGCCGTCCGCCTCAACTGGCCGGACATCACCAGCGGCGACCTCGGCCCCATCATCTTCGACAAACAGGCCGCCATTCTCGCAGACCAGATTGAGGACGCAAAATCCAAAGGCGCCCGCATCCTCACCGGCGGCGAGATCGAAACCCATGGCGGCGGACTGTGGCTGCGCCCCACCGTCCTCACGAATGTCAGCCAGCAGATGAAGGTGATGACCGAGGAAACCTTCGGCCCTCTCCTGCCGGTCATCCCCTATGCGGCAACAGAAGACGCCATCGAGGCGGCCAATAACAGCGAATACGGCCTCTCCGCCGCCGTGTTTGCCGGCACGCTGGAGGAAGCCGAAGCCATCGCCGTGCAAATCGAGGCGGGCGCGATCAGTCTCAACGATGCCGCCCTGACCGGCCTATTCCACGAAGCGGAGAAGCATTCCTTCAAGCTCTCCGGCCTCGGCGGCAGCCGCATGGGCCCTGCCGGTTTTCAGCGCTTCTTGCGGCGTAAGGCGCTGATCGCTAACACCGGCGCGCCTGCCCCGCTTTCCGCCTTCGCTGAGGATGCCCAATGACCCTTCCGATCCGCCTCGACATTGCCGCCCCGCTTGCCGAAATCGTGCTCAACAAGCCTGAGCGCCGCAATGCCCTGTCGGTCGATATGTGGGCCGCCATCCCCAGCCTGGTGGCAGAGGCGAATGCGACCCCGGATGTGAAGCTGATCCTCCTGCACGGCGGCACAGCCGGCGCTTTCGCCGCCGGCGCAGACATCTCCGAATTCGAAACCATCTACGCAACCACTGACTCCGCCAAAGCGTCCGGACAGCGCATCGCCGATGCGCTCGACGCCATCGAGAACAGCGAAAAGCCGGTGATCGCCGCGATTGAAGGCGCCTGTGTCGGCGGGGGCGTCAGCCTCGCCATGGCCGCAGACCTGCGCGTGGCGGGCGCGGGCGCGAAGTTCGGCGTCACACCCGGCAAGCTCGGTCTGGTCTATCCCGCCGGCGACACGCGCCGCCTTCTCTCCGCCGTTGGCCCCGGCGCCACGAAAGACATTCTCTTTACCGGCCGCATCTTCGCCGCCGAGGAAGCAAAATCCCTTGGCCTGATTGATCGCCTCGTGGAAACCGGCACTGCCCTTGAAGCCGCCCGCACCTGGGCCGGCGAGATCGCCGCCATCTCGCAATGGTCGGTCCGCGCCACCAAGCGCATGATCCGTGGTCTGCAGAATGGCTGGACGGAGGAAACTCCGGAAGCGGAAAGCCTGTTCTTGAACGGCTTCTCGAACGAGGACTTCAAGGAAGGCTACAAAGCCTTCCTCGAGAAACGTCCCGCCAAATTCACCTATCGTTGAAGCGCCAGCGGCACGGGCGGGGCCCCAAACAAACGCTCCAACGTCTCGGCCACGTCCAGCACGCGGGCCTCGGCGCCCTTCGGCCCGATCACCTGCAATGACAGCGGCAGCCCCTGCGCGCTGAGCCCTGTGAACACGGCCGCTGCGGGCAAGCCCGCAAAGTTTGCCCATGCGGTAAAGTCCGCCTGATTCTCCGGCACGGGCGCGCCGAAGGGAAACGCGGTCTGCGCCGCCACCGGCGCGATTACCAGATCCTGCGCGGCAAACACCGCGCCCGCGGCTGCCTCAACGCTGCGGATATGCTCATACGCCGCTTCAATCTCCGCCTCGGGCCGCGCTGCGCCCCATGCCATCAGTTTACGGAAAAGTTTTGAAAACCTTTCCGGATTATCCGCGAGCTTCGCTGCATGAATTTCGCTCGCTTCCACTTCGGAGATAAGCAGCCCCGCGCGGCGGGACTTGCCATATTCATAGCCGGGCGGCTCGATCCGGCCCAGCACGGCGCCGGCCGCCGCGATCCTGCCAGCCGCCGCCGCGAATGCCTCCGCTACAACCGGGTCCATGCCGTCGCGGCCCTCCCCGTCCCAGATGGCGACGCGCAGGCCATTCAGCGCGCCCCGCCCGGCGGGATATTTCTGCCCCGTCATCACGCTCAGCGCGGCCCGGAGGCTCGCCACCTCCCGCGCATGCGGGCCAACGGTGTCGAGCGTGTGCGAGAGCGCCAGCACGCCTTCGTTCGGGACGAGCCCGGCGCCGGGCTTGATGCCTTGCGCCCCGCAATAAGCCGAAGGAATGCGCACAGACCCCATCGTATCGGAGCCCAGCGCCACATCGCACAGCGCTGCGGATACCGCCGCGCCTGATCCGCCAGACGATCCACCCGGCGTGTAGCCTTCCTTCCACGGATTTTGTGTCCGCCCGAAGGCTTCATTGTCTGTGGTCGCCCCAAGAGCGCCCTCATGCATGTTCACGATGCCGAGGATAACCGCCCCGCCGGCCCGCAGGCGGCGGATGACTTCGGCATCCTCCGGGGCGATCACATCCCGGTAAGCGCCAATGCCGGCATGATGGGGCAAGCCCTTCACGGCGATGTTTGCCTTCACCGCGAAACACCAGCCATCAATCGGCGACAGGGGCTTTCCGGCCTCATGGCGGGCCTGCGCCGCGCGCGCTTCTGTCTCCGCCTCGTCAAGACGGAGGTGAAGATAGGCATGGATCGCGCCGTCATGCCGGGCAATCCGCCCGGCATAATACTCGAACCGCTCGATCGGCGTCATTTGAAACGCTCGTCGATCAGGCGGATCGGCTTCTGGCGAACTTCCGTCTGCGTCAGCGACGCCAGTGTTCCCGGCGCGCTGAGTTCCACGCCGACATCAATGCCGATCTTCTGTTTCAGAAGTGCCCGGAAACGCTCGGCAACCGCTTCGCCCGCATCCCCGCTGACTTCCGCCGCCACGATGAACTCGTCCCGGCCGCTGTCGTCGCGCTTTGCCTTGCAGATGAACTCGCCGGCAAATGCCTTGTCCTCTTCGAGTATAGGCCCCATCGCCTGCGGGAAGATGTTGATGCCGCGGATCTTCACCATATTGTCGGAGCGGCCGAGGAAGCCCTCAATCCGCTGGAAGTTGATCCCCAGGCTCGACTGGCCCATGCGCAGGCGCGTCACGTCATGCGTATTGAAGCGGATGATCGGATAGATATCATCCTTGAACAGACAGGTGCAGATCATGTCGCCTTCAGCGCCCTCGGCCACAGGTTTTCCCGTATCGATATCGCCGATCTCCAGGAACTGCGCGTCCTCCATCACATAGAGACCGTCCCGGTCCGGACCTTCCCCGGCAATACAGCCGGTGTCGCCCACACCATACCAGTCAAAACACGCCGCGCCGCCCCATGCCTGCGACAGCGTATCCTTGTCCTCGCGGCCAAGGTGGCCGGAAATCATGCGAATCTTGAGATCCTTCACCGGATCAATGCCTTGCTCTGCGGCCACGCGCGCAAGCTTCTTGATATAGTCGGCGAAGCCCACGATCACGGTCGCGCCGAAATCCTTCATTAGCTGCACCTGCTTGATCGAAGGCGTCTCAACGCCCGTGCCGGCAGACATGAACAGCGCGCTCGTCCAGTGCGTCACCGCCTCGCGGACATAGTGACCGCCATTGATCATGCCATGCCCGTAAACGGAGTGAACCACATCATCCGGACGCAGGCCCTGAAAGCGATAGAGGCGGCCCAGCAGGAGGTTCTGCACTTCGCGCGACTTAGCACCGAACAGCAGCACCTGCGGCGTGCCGGTCGTGCCAGAGGTTGTGTGCATGATGGTCGGCGGGCGCTCGCCCAGCCCATAGGCTTCAAACCCGGCAAAATCACCCAGCGGAGGATTGCGCGCAATCGACTCCATGATGTCGCTCTTGTCGAAGCTTGGAATCAACGGAAGCGATTCCAGCCCCTTGATATCACCCGGTTGGATGCCGGCTTTGCCCCAGTGATGCTGATAGAATTTCGTCTTCCAGGCCCGGTCCACCAGACGCTTGAACAGTTTTTCCTGATGCGCGCGGATTTCGTCGCGGCTTTTCTTGGCAAAGGCGATGAAGGCGTCGCCGGTGGGATGCTCTTCCTGCATCTTCGTCCAGTCGACCGCATTGAAGTAAGTATTGTGTCCATCCGTCATCGGATCACTCCATTATACCAGATGCGAGGCGGGAAAGCCGTCCGGCATCATCCAGATTTTCAAGACCGTTCACGGCGGCGATGATCGCCGCCTCTATATCCTCACGGGCCGTTCCGAAGCCAAAGGCACAGCATTCGCGGAACTTCGCCTCATTCTGCGCAGGGGTCAGGGGATCGGCGGGCGCTCCGAAAAGGGAATTGATCGTGAACTCGCGCGCTTCGCCCGTCATCAGCCGTATGCGGAGAACCTGCGGGGTGAAGGCCGCCGGGTTGAGCTGGCCATCATCGATAACCTCGATCTTCGCGCCAAGCGCTGCCACATCTGCCCGCGCCAGCGCCTCTGAGGAAAAATCCTTCAGGCCCACATGCCCGTCGATCAGGGTCAGCGCGCCGGAATACTGATAGCAGAGGCGGGCATAGCTGGCCGTCATGCCCGCCTGCGCCGGGCGGCCCACCAGGCGCTTGATCAGCGGCGGCGCGGTCAGGACAATTGATGCAATCTCCTCAGGCCAGATGCCTGCGGCCTTCGCCTGCTTGGCCAGCACGATCCCGCCCTGCGCGGCGCGTCCCGTTGGAAAGGGCTTGTGGCTGACTTCCGCGATCCGAAACACACTGCCAAGCGCGGCCACCACCGGCGCTGCGTCAAATCCGTCTTCGAACAAAGTCAGGTATCCGAACGGCCCCTCAATACTGTCCTGCGCCGCTTCCATGCCGGCGGCGGCCAGGTCGCATGCCATCACCGCGCTACGGGCTGCATTGGCAATCTGCACCGGCAGGGCTGGCTTGCCCTCCGTATGCGCCTGCATCGTGCCTGACGCGAAAGAGAGCGCGTAGCCGAGCGCGTTGCGCGCCTCGCCTTCCGAAAGCCCCCGCAACCGGGCAACTCCCAGCGTCGCGCCAAAGACCCCCGCCGTGGCGGGGCGGAAGAATTTCAGCGGCGTCTTCGCGGCCATGCCCAGCCCCGTGGCCACATCAACCGCCGCAGCAATCGCCGCGCCCAGTTCGGCGCCCGTCACATCGCCTTCCCGGTCGCAGGTGGCCATCAGCGCGGCAAGAATGGTCGCCATCGGGTGAACCACGGCGGGTTCGTGCACGCAGTCGAATTCCTGGCAGTGGATCTGGAACCCGTTGATGAAGGCCGCATTCGCCGCGCTCGTCCGGTAGCTGCCCTGGCCCCACACATTCGCGTCGCCGGCCCCCGCCCAGGCCAGCGCAGCCTGGCGCACCTGCGCCGTCAGCGGCGCTCCAGCGCCGGCGATACCCACGCCCAGGCTGTCGAGCAGAAAGGTCTTCACCGCCTCTTGCGCCTCTCCCGGGATGGCATCCCAGCGCAGCCCAAGGGCATGGCTCACAAAGGCATCTGCTGCGCCGCTCATGACAGCACCTTGCCAATCAGGCCCGCAAGCCCGGGCGAGGCCGTCTCCGCTGCCACCCTTAGCGCCTCGGCCTCATCCTCGCCAAGGCCACCGGCCACGAACAGCGCCCGAGCCTTGTCCCGCAGCTGATCCAATCCGACCGGGTTCTCCGGGTCGCCCAGGGCGTCCGGAACTGTCTCGGTCTGTCCGGCAAAGGTCACCGAGGCGCCGAACCGTGACGGGTAATTGTCCTGAAATGTCCGATTTTGTCCAACTTTGACACGTTTGCGCAGCGCCGCGAGCACCGGGTCAGCCACCGCCTCCAGGCTGAAATCCTCCAGCTTCGGGCGTCCACGCGCCATCACGACCGCCACCGAATGCTGCAGCGAAAATTTCGCCTCGATCACCGTTCCCGGTTCCGGCTTGTCGCAGAATGTCAGCGCATCGCGATAGGTTTCAACGAGGATATCGCCGCCCTTCTCCAGCACATCCACACGCTCACGCAGCCTCAGCGCCGCATCAATGGTGGCATGGGCATGGCGGCAGGCCGGCCAGGGCTTGAAGCTCACATCATGAATGCGCCAGCCAGCGTCTCCTGCAATAACAGCGGCTGGATCAGCGCCGGGGCACATCGCCGCAAAGAAGCCCTGCGGCCCTTCCAGGATTGTCAGCGGCCCCTTGAATCCCGCCGCCGCCAGCCGCGCCGCATCCAGCCCGGCCCGCGCTGAAACCGCCGTGTGCAATTGCTTGCCCATACTGGCTGGCTCATGCCGTGTCTGCCAAAGCCCCGCCGATTGACTGATCGCCAGCGCGAGCGCGTGGGCCGTGGTTGCCCGGTCAAGGCCCAGCAGGCTTGCGCACGCTGCGGCCGCCCCGACAGCTCCGCAGGTGCCCGTATTATGCCACAGCGCGTAATGTCCCGGCCCCACCGCCCGGCCGAGCCGGATCGTCGCCTCATAGCCCCGCACGATGGCATCCAGCAGCGCGCCGCCGGAAAGGTTTTTCTCGATGGCAAGCGACAATGCCGCCGGAATGATGCTCGGACCGGGATGGAGAAGCGCGCGTTTGTCGACATCATCCATCTCGAGAATGTTGCCAAGCCCGCCCCAGGCAAAAGCCCGTGCGCCTGCGCCGGCCTCCATCTGCGACAGGAGTATCCTGCCCGCCACTTCAGCGCGCCCGGCAACCGCACATCCCACCCAATCGAGCAGGTGCAGGCATGTGCGCGCCCGGTCTTCCTCTCCGACAGGCGCGTCAAGCAGGCCGGCAAGCGCCTCCACGAGGGTCAGGGAAGCCTGAAAATCGGGAAAAGTTTGTCCGGACATATGGATTGTCTACATGAGCCTTTCGCAAACGAAAACTGCTTTTGGTATCCTCGCGGAATTTATTTGATATATCTATTGCATTCTCGCCTGTTGTGCACAGATCGGATGCGGTCAGCCACTGATTTTCGCGGCTTGCGGTCTCGCATTGGGCGCGTTCTGTCCAAATTTACTGATTGTTACGGGATTGCCGTCCTGCAGTGGACTGGCCATTACTGGTTGACGTTGAAGACAAGGAGAGGGCGTTGAACACGATACAGCCCCGTTACAGACAGATCGCCGATGAACTTCGCCTGCTCATTGCATCAGGCACGCTCAAACCCGGGGATGCCCTGCCGACGGAAATGGAGTTGTGCGAGGTCAAGGACATCTCCCGGCATACAGCACGCGAAGCGCTGCGCATCCTGACCGAAGATGGCCTGATCGCCCGCCGCCGCGGCGCCGGTACGGTGGTCACCGCGCCGCCTGCCCCGGCCTTTGCCCAACCGATTGGCGATTTCGAGTCGATCCTCCAATATGCCCGCGACGCCGTTTTCATTCCCGAGCGCACCCGCCCGGCGAGCGCTGCCGATCTCAAGCGCATGGGTGTCGAGGGAGACTATATCGTCTATACGGGCCTGCGCCGGGCCACCGGCGAAGCCCCGCTGGCCATCACCACGATCCTCGTGCTCCGTCAGCTTGCCCCGCCGCTGGAAGAAGTGAACCAGTTACAGGGCTCCATCTCCGAATGGATCGAGGGCGCGCATGGCGCCTCGGTGTCAAATGTCATTCAACGGATGGAAGCGGTCGCCCTCGGCAAGGGCGATGCCGCCCGCCTCGGTGTCGCTGCCGGCTCTCCGGCCCTGCGCACGCTGCGCCGCTATGCCGATACGGCCGGCCGCACGATCCTCGTCTCCGAAAGTCTACATCCTGCAGGCCGCTTCGCCTATGAAATGAAGCTGACTCGGCAGAGAAAATAGGCGTCAGACCACACGCGATTCTTCGCAGAGCGTGCGGCGATAGATCTGGCCGTCCTTGAACCAGTGCCATGTGCGGGCCCGGTGCTTGCCCCCTTCGCCCATGATGATGAGTTCGACAAAATAGGCGCCCGGTTCATCCTTGCGGATCAGGTTCAGCATCAGGTGACCGCCCTCAGTCTCCCAGCTGCGGCCATGGAATGTCGGGGAATCATAAAAAAGATGGTCACCCCGATCAAGGCCATCGAAACCCGCTTTGCTGTAAGCGCCTTCCGGCGTCCAGAGCTCCGTGGTCTGCCGGTAAATGACCCCATCCTTCTGCGGGAACTCGCAGGTGACGCGGGAGCGGAAGCGGCCCTCTTCCGTGCCGTCCACGGCCAGATGCCGATACTTCCCCTCCCAGATACCTTCATGCGCGAAATGGGCTGGAAAGCGTGTCATCAGATGGTTCCTTTCGCCCTCAGGGCTTCAATCTCCTCCGCGCTCAGCCCGGCCTCGCGTGCAATCTCCATCGAATGCTCGCCAAAGCTCGCCAGCTTCGGATTGGGTTGCGGCGGCTCCTTCGCAAAGCGGATCGGGGGGCCAACATGGCGGTTGCCATCGGCGTCGGTGAACACCATACCGCGCTCTGCCGTAAACGGATCATCGAACGCTTCCTTGAGATTGCGCACCGCCGCCCAGCAGCAGTCCACCGGCGCCAGGAACGCCTCCCA
>NZ_ARYM01000002.1 GCF_000685315.1 Hyphomonas polymorpha PS728 | reverse complement strand
GCCTTGCCCATCGGGCCTCTCCTCTAGTTCTTGTACAAGGGGCCCGATTAGGAGCCCGAGACTTCCTGAATGATCTTCTGTGCTTCAGCGCGCGGAACTTCGTCATAGTGATCGAAGAGCATGGTGAACTGAGCGCGGCCCTGAGACATGCCACGCAGCGTGGACACATAACCGAACATGTTCACCAGCGGCACCATCGCCGTGATCGCAGTGGCGTTACCGCGGGCTTCAGAGCCCTGGATCTGGCCACGGCGGGAGTTCAGGTCGCCAATCACGTCGCCCATATAGTCTTCCGGCGTGACGACTTCCACTTTCATGATCGGCTCCATCAGGCGCGGATCACCCTTCCCTTTCAGCTCGCGGAACGCGCCGCGGGCCGCAATCTCGAAGGCGAGAACGCTGGAGTCGACATCGTGGAACGCGCCGTCTGTCAGCGTGGCCTTGAAGTCGGTAACTGGATAGCCAGCCAGGAGACCGTTCTCCTTGGCCATTTCCAGGCCCTTCTGAACGCCGGGGATATATTCCTTCGGAACCGCGCCGCCAACGATCGCGCTGACGAACTGGAAGCCCGAGCCGGCTTCAAGCGGCTCGAAGGTCAGTTTGATGCGGGCAAACTGGCCGGTACCACCGGACTGTTTCTTGTGCGTGAAGTCGATCTCGGCCGCGCGGCCGATCTTCTCACGGTAAGCCACCTGCGGCTGACCGATATTGGCTTCGACTTTGAACTCGCGGCGGAGACGGTCGATCAGGATGTCGAGGTGAAGCTCGCCCATGCCTTTCATGATCGTCTGGCCGGACTCGAAATTGGTTTCGACGCGGAAGGACGGGTCTTCGGCAGCCAGACGCTGCAGACCAACCGACATCTTTTCCTGGTCAGCCTTCGATTTCGGCTCAACCGCGATCTCGATAACCGGATCGGGGAAGGTCATGGTTTCGAGGACGACCGGCTTGTTGGGATCGCAGACCGTATCGCCGGTCGTGGTTTCCTTGAGACCGGCGAGCGCCACGATATCGCCAGCGAAGGCTTCCGTGATCTCGTCCTGCTTGTTGGCGTGCATCATGACCATCCGGCCCACGCGCTCGCGCTTGCCTTTGGTCGAGTTGAGGAAGGAGTCACCCTTCGACAGCGTACCCGAATAGATCCGGGTGAAGGTCAGCGTGCCCATATAGGGGTCGTTCATGATTTTGAACGCCAGGCCCGAGAAAGGCTGCGCATCATCGGCAGACCGCTCGATATTCCGCGTCTCGGTCTCGTCGCCCGGGGCAAAGCCCATGTAGGGCGGCACATCGAGCGGGCTCGGCAGGAAGTCGACCACAGCGTTCAGCATCGGCTGGACGCCCTTGTTCTTGAACGCAGAGCCGCACAGGACCGGCATGAAGGACAGCGTCAGCACGCCCTTCCGGATCAGCTTGCGCAGCGTATCCATGTCCGGCTCTTTACCTTCGAGGTAGCCTTCCATAGCCGCGTCGTCCATTTCGACAGCGATCTCGATGAGCTTGCCGCGCCATTCTTCGGCCAGAGGCCGCAGGCTGTCGCGGATTTCGCGCACTTCCCAAGTCGCGCCGAGGTCTTCACCGGCCCACACCCATTCTTTCATGGTGATGAGGTCGATATGGCCTTCGAGCTGGTTTTCCGAACCGATCGGCAGCTGGATCGGCGCCGGCGTTGCGCCGGTGCGATCCTTGATCATGCGAACGCAGTTGAAGAAGTCAGCGCCGATCTTGTCCATCTTGTTGACGAAAACGATGCGCGGAACCTTGTAACGGTCAGCCTGGCGCCAGACAGTTTCGGTTTGCGGCTCAACGCCGGCGTTGGCGTCCAGCACGCAGACTGCGCCATCGAGAACGGCCAGCGAGCGCTCGACTTCAATGGTGAAGTCAACGTGCCCGGGGGTGTCGATGATGTTGAAACGGTATTTCGGCGACAGCGCCGTGGAGCCGTCTTCGGTGCGTTCCCAGAAGGTGGTCGTGGCAGCCGACGTGATGGTGATGCCGCGCTCCTGCTCCTGGACCATCCAGTCCATGGTGGCCGCGCCGTCATGCACTTCACCGATCTTGTGCGACTTGCCGGTGTAGTAGAGGATACGCTCTGTGGTCGTGGTTTTGCCGGCATCAATGTGGGCCATGATGCCGAAGTTGCGGTATCGCTCCAGCGGATATTCGCGGGCCATGAGATCAAACCTTCGTTTCTGCTTCCCGGAAGGAAGGGTGGGTCACTCGCCGGGCGAGGTAACCCTGCCGCCCGGCGATTGTACTTGTTACCAGCGGTAGTGGGCGAACGCCTTGTTCGCATCCGCCATGCGGTGGGTGTCTTCGCGCTTCTTGACCGCGTTGCCGCGGCCTTGGCTTGCATCCATCAGTTCGCCGGCAAGACGCTCACGCATCGTGTTCTCGTTGCGGCCGGCAGCGGCAGATGCCAGCCAGCGGATCGCCAGCGCCTGACGGCGCTCGGTGCGGACTTCAACCGGAACCTGGTAGGTGGCACCACCGACGCGGCGCGAGCGCACTTCAACGGCCGGAGCGACAGCTTCGAGCGCATTGTGGAAGACTTCGACCGGGTTCTTTTTCGAACGGGTTTCGACCAGATCGAAGGCACCGTACACGATGCGCTCGGCGACGGACTTTTTGCCGTCGCGCATGATCTGGTTCATGAATTTGGTAACGACGATGTCCTTGAACTTCGGATCCGGCAGGACCTGGCGCTTCTCGGCACTGTGACGACGGGACATGAGCCTCTAGCCTCTTACTTCGGTTTCTTCGCGCCGTAATGCGAGCGGCGCTGTTTACGGTTCTTGACGGGCTGGGTGTCGAGCGCGCCGCGCACGATGTGGTAGCGCACACCCGGAAGGTCTTTCACGCGGCCGCCGCGGATGAGCACAACGGAGTGCTCCTGAAGGTTGTGGCCTTCACCGGGGATGTAGCACAGCGATTCAAATCCGGAGGTCATGCGCACCTTGGCCACTTTCCGGAGTGCCGAGTTCGGCTTCTTCGGGGTCGTGGTGTAAACACGGGTGCAGACACCGCGGCGCTGAGGGCAAGCCTTCAGGGCGGGGGTCTTGGTACGGGTGCGCTTTGGCTCGCGCGGATTGCGGATCAGCTGCTGAATCGTGGGCATTCGGGCCTACTGTCTCTTCGTACGTTGCGGCCCGGGGGCCTATAATGACGTGTGCCCCGAAGGCCCTCAATCGGGCTTCCGGGACGAGCGGAAATTGGGGGTCAGCTTCGCCGGAACATTGCTGTTTCGGTGCGGCACTGGACGAAAAGCCCATTTGCCTCTCTGACGATCCGGGGCGTGTAGACTCGCGCGCGCGGCGCGTCAAGGGCGCTGGCGCGGCTTTCCGCATGGCGGCATGTCGTTCTTGTATCGAATCAGAACGGAGACAGGCCGCCCCAGCTTTCAAAGCACATCCAGGCAATCAGCCCGACAGCAGCAATCGCGCAGAGTATGCCCGCAATCTCAGTCCGCCCTGCCCTCATGATCCATGCCCGAAAGTGAAAAAGCCTGCCATTGCTGGCAGGCTTTTCCGTTTGGTTCAAGTCAGCCTGGCTTATTCGCCGGCCGTGTCCTTCTCGGGGGCCGGCAGGCTGACGAGGGTGATCCCCTCCTCCGCCTTGGCCATAGCGGCGGCGCGCTTTGCCTTCAGCTTCTGGTCGCGTTCGGCAGCCACACGGCGATACTGGCGGATACCACCACCCGTACCGGCCGGGATCAGGCGGCCCACGATGACGTTCTCCTTGAGGCCGTCGAGCGTGTCGACCTTGCCCTGGATCGCTGCCTCGGTGAGCACGCGGGTCGTCTCCTGGAAGGAGGCGGCCGAGATGAAGCTCTTGGTCTGCAGCGAGGCTTTGGTGATGCCCAGCAGCAGCGGAGTCGCCGTGGCTTCGCGCAGGTCTTTCTTGCGCGAGCGGCGGATGGCCTCATTGGCCTCCTCGAACTCGATCGCATCGATGTGCTCGCCGGTGATAAACGGCGTATCGCCGCCCTCGGTGATCTCGACCTTCTGCAGCATCTGGCGAACGATCACCTCGATGTGCTTGTCGTTGATCGGCACGCCCTGCAGACGGTAAACCTTCTGCACTTCCTCGGTGAGGTAGTTGGCGAGCGCTTCCACGCCCAGCGTCGAGAGAATGTCCTGAGGCGCGGGGTTACCGTCCATCAGATACTCGCCGCGCTTGATGAAGTCGCCATCCTGCACCGCAAGGTGCTTGCCCTTCGGCACCAGATAGTCGATCGGCTCGCGCCCTTCCTCGGTCGGTACGATCGTGACCTTGCGCTTGTTCTTGTAGTCGCGGCCGTATTCGACGCGGCCATCGACTTCCGCGATGATCGCATGGTCCTTGGGACGGCGGGCTTCGAAGAGTTCGGCCACGCGCGGCAGACCGCCCGTGATGTCCTTCGTCTTGGCACCGCCCGTTGCGACGCGGGAAAGCGTGTCACCCGGCTCGATCCGGTCACCATCGGAGACCGAGAGGATCGCGCCCACGGAGAGGACATAGCTTGCCGGCGAACCGTTGGGCAGTTTCACCGGTTTGCCATTGGCGTCCACGATCTGGATCGTCGGCTTGAGGTCAGCAGACTTGGAACTCGTCCGCGGGTCAACGACCACGCGCGCCGAGATACCGGTCGCTTCGTCAGTCTCTTCACGAACCGTCTGGCCATCCACCAGGTCGATGAAGCGAGCTTCACCGCCAACTTCGGACACGATCGGTTGGGCGAAGGGGTCCCAATCGGCAAGCAGCTTGCCGGGGGCAACCTTGTCGCCATCCTTGATCATCAGGCGCGTACCATAGGCCGGGCGGAACGACTGGCGCGTGCGGCCGTCGGCGTCCACGATCTCGACCTGCATACGGCGGCCGACAACCACGATCGTCTTGTCCTTGCGGGTAACGATCTCGGCATCGGTAAAGCGCACGGTGCCTTCGAAGCTGGCTTCCAGCGATGACTGGTCGGCCACCTGGGCCGCGCCGCCGATGTGGAAGGTACGCATCGTCAGCTGGGTACCCGGCTCACCGATGGACTGGGCAGCAATCACGCCGACAGCCTCACCCCGGTTGACCAGCGTACCGCGCGCCAGGTCGCGGCCATAGCACTGGGCACAGATGCCGTTCTTGGTTTCGCAGGTCAGCGGCGAACGCACTTTCACGCGGTCGACAGAGGCAGCGTCGATCTGGGCGGCCACGTCCTCGTCCACATAGGTGTTGGCCGGAACAACAAGCTTGCCGTCGGCGCCCTTGATGTCTTCGGCGATCACGCGGCCGAGGATACGCTCGTTCAGCGAGACCACAACGTCAGCGCCTTCCATCACGGCCGTGATGTCGATGCCCTTCTCGGTGCCGCAATCATCTTCATTGATGATGCAGTCCTGGGCCACATCGACGAGGCGGCGGGTCAGGTAACCGGAGTTTGCCGTCTTCAGAGCGGTATCGGCCAGACCCTTACGGGCACCGTGGGTCGAGTTGAAGTACTCGAGAACGGTGAGACCTTCCTTGAAGTTCGAGATGATCGGCGTCTCGATGATCTCGCCCGACGGCTTGGCCATAAGGCCGCGCATACCGGCGAGCTGCTTCATCTGGTTCTTCGAACCACGCGCGCCGGAGTCGGCCATCATGAAGATCGAGTTGATCTGTTCCTTGCCCTTCTTGATCTGGACCTTGGAGGCAGACTCCATCATGGCGTCAGCCACCTTGTCGGTGCAGCTCGACCAGGCATCAACGACCTTGTTGTATTTCTCGCCGCGCGTGATGAGACCGTCAGCATACTGACGCTCATAGTCGGACACGAGATCCTTGGTCGCGTCGACCAGTTTCTTCTTCGCTTCCGGAATGACCATGTCATCCTTGCCGAAGGAGATGCCGGCCTTGCAGGCTTCACGGAAGCCGAGCTCCATCATCTTGTCACAGAAGATCACCGTCGCCTTCTGACCGCAGAGGCGGTAGACTTCGTCAATGATCTTGCCGATGGCTTTCTTGGAAAGCACGGTGTTGACGAGTTCCGGACCGATCGCTTTCGAACGCGGCAGGATGTTCGCCACCATGTAGCGGCCCGGCGTCGTGTCGATGATGCGGCGCTCCGGTTTGCCTTCCGAATTGACGCCATCATACAGCGCCTTGATCTTCGAATGCACGGTAATCAGGCCGGCGTCGAGGGCGTGTTCGATCTCGGCGAGGTCTGCGAAGACCATGCCCTCCCCCGGCTCGCCCTTACGGTCGAGCGAGAGGTAGTAGAGGCCGAGGATGATGTCCTGAGACGGAACGATGATCGGTTTGCCGTTAGCGGGCGAGAGGATGTTGTTGGTCGACATCATCAGCACGCGGCATTCCAGCTGGGCCTCAAGGCTCAGCGGAACGTGGACTGCCATCTGGTCGCCGTCGAAGTCTGCGTTGAACGCAGCGCAGACGAGCGGGTGCAGCTGGATGGCCTTGCCTTCGATCAGTTTCGGCTCGAACGCCTGGATGCCAAGGCGGTGAAGCGTCGGCGCGCGGTTCAGGAGAACCGGGTGCTCACGGATAACCTCGTCGAGGATATCCCACACTTCCGGCTTCTCTTTCTCCACGAGCTTCTTCGCAGCCTTCACCGTGCCGGCGAGACCCTTGGCGTCGAGGCGCGCATAGATGAACGGCTTGAACAGCTCCAGCGCCATCTTTTTCGGCAGGCCGCACTCATGCAGCTTGAGGTTCGGGCCGACCACGATGACCGAACGGCCAGAATAGTCGACGCGCTTGCCGAGCAGGTTCTGGCGGAAGCGGCCCTGCTTGCCTTTCAGCATGTCGGAGATCGACTTCAGCGGGCGCTTGTTGGTGCCCGTGATCGTGCGGCCGCGGCGGCCGTTGTCGAACAGGGCGTCCACCGACTCCTGCAGCATCCGCTTTTCGTTACGGATGATGATGTCCGGCGCACGAAGCTCCATCAGGCGCTTCAGGCGGTTGTTCCGGTTGATCACACGGCGATAGAGATCGTTGAGATCGGAGGTAGCGAAACGGCCGCCATCCAGCGGAACCAGCGGGCGCAGGTCCGGCGGGATAACCGGGATGACCGTCAGGATCATCCATTCCGGTTTCGCTTTCGACTGGATGAAGGAATCCACCACCTTCAGGCGCTTGGAATACTTCTTCGTCTTCAGTTCCGAACTGGACTCGCGCAGCTCCTCGCGCAGCGTCTCGGCCAGCGTCGGCAGGTCGAGGCTCTTGAGGATCTCGCGGATCGCTTCGGCGCCGATCATCGCGGTGAATGCATCTTCGCCCAGGCGGTCCTGCGCGTCCATGTATTCTTCTTCGGTTAGCAGCTGCAGCGGCTCAAGCTCGGTCAGGCCGGGCTCGATGACCACATAGCTTTCGAAGTAGAGCACACGCTCCACGTCTTTCAGCGGCATGTCCACCAGCGTCGCGATGCGGGACGGCAGCGACTTCAGGAACCAGATGTGGGCCACCGGAGCGGCCAGATCGATATGGCCCATGCGCTCGCGCCGGACGCGCGCCAGGGTCACTTCCACGCCGCACTTCTCGCAGACGATGCCGCGATACTTGATGCGCTTATACTTGCCGCAAAGGCACTCATAGTCCTTCGTCGGGCCGAAGATCCGTGCACAGAACAGGCCGTCGCGCTCCGGCTTGAACGTGCGGTAGTTGATGGTTTCGGGCTTCTTGATTTCACCAGACGACCACGAGCGGATCTTCTCCGGGCTCGCAATCGAAATACGGATCGCCTCGAAGCTCGGGGCGGGCGTATTGGTGTTGAACATATTGGCGACGTCCTGGCGCATAGGGTGTCTGCTCCTTGGGGCGGGCGTTTATGAGGAGGTCTCTCTCCCCTGCCCTGAATAAATCCGGGTCGGCGAGGCCCCGCCGGTAAGCGGGGCCCTATTTTGCAGAAGTCTACTCGGCGGCCACCGGGGCCTCATCCGTTGCATCGCGCTCCAGGCCATTTTCCTCGAGCAGCTCGACGTTGAGACCGAGCGAACGCATCTCCTTGATAAGCACGTTGAAGCTCTCCGGAATGCCGGCCTCGAAGGTGTCGTCCCCGCGGACGATCGCTTCGTAGACCTTGGCGCGGCCGGCCGTATCGTCCGACTTCACCGTCAGCATTTCCTGCAGCGTGTAGGCAGCGCCATAGGCTTCCAGAGCCCAGACCTCCATCTCGCCGAAGCGCTGACCGCCGAACTGAGCCTTGCCGCCCAGCGGCTGCTGCGTGACGAGCGAGTACGGACCGGTGGAACGGGCGTGGATCTTCTCGTCGACCAGGTGGTGCAGCTTCAGAAGGTACTTGTAGCCAACCGTGACCGGGCGCGTGAACGCCACACCGGTGCGGCCGTCGAACAGGCGGACCTGACCCGACGAGTCGAGACCGGCGCGAACCAGCAGGTCGTTGATGTCGTCCTCGCGGGCGCCATCGAAGACCGGGGTGGCAATCGGAACGCCGTTCCGGAGGTTGCCGGCCAGCTCGATGATCTCCTCATCGCCCTCCGGCAGATCCTGGCTTTCGCCATACGCATGGGTCAGCGAGGCTTTCAGCGCCTTGATGTCATGCTTCTGGTGGAACTCTTCCAGTGCCTTGTCGATGATGTGGCCAAGGCCGCGGCAGGCCCAGCCAGAGTGGGTCTCGAGGATCTGACCAACGTTCATCCGCGAAGGCACGCCCAGCGGGTTGAGAACGATGTCGACCGGCGTGCCGTCTTCCAGGAAGGGCATGTCTTCGAGCGGGTTGATCTTGGAGATAACCCCCTTGTTGCCGTGACGGCCGGCCATCTTGTCGCCCGGTTGCAGCTTGCGCTTCACAGCCAGGAAGACCTTCACGACCTTCATCACGCCCGGAGGCAGATCATCGCCGCGCTGGACCTTCTCGACCTTGTCGTTGAAGCGGGCATCAAGCTCGCGGATCGACGCGTCGAACTGTTCGCGCAGAGCCTGGAGTTCGGCCTGAGCCTTTTCAGACTTCAGCTCGATATCCCACCACTGACGCTGGTTCAGCTCTTCGAGAGCCGCTTCGGCGATCTTGCCGGCCTTGAAGCCTTTCGGACCCGCAGCCGCTTCCTTGCCTACGAGAATGTCGTGCAGGCGCGAATAGGTGTTCCGCTCAAGGATCGACTGTTCGTCTTCCTTGTCTTCCTGCAGCTTCTCGATCTGCTCACGCTCGATCTGCAGCGCGCGCTGGTCCTTGTCGATGCCGTGGCGGTTGAAGATGCGGACATCCACAACCGTACCGGCGTCGCCCGGCGGCACGCGCAGCGACGTGTCGCGCACGTCAGAGGCTTTTTCGCCGAAGATGGCGCGCAGGAGTTTCTCCTCCGGCGTCATCGGGCTTTCGCCCTTCGGCGTGACCTTGCCGACGAGGATGTCCCCGGCCTTCACTTCGGCGCCAACCGCCACGATCCCGGCTTCGTCGAGGTTGCGGAGCGCTTCCTCACCGACGTTGGGAATGTCGCGGGTGATCTCTTCCGGGCCGAGCTTGGTATCGCGGGCGGCAACTTCGAATTCCTCGATGTGGATCGAGGTGAACACGTCGTCGCGCACGATGCGCTCGGAGATCAGGATGGAGTCTTCGAAGTTGTAGCCGTTCCAGGGCATGAACGCGACGAGCACGTTCCGGCCGAGCGCCAGCTCACCAAGATCCGTGGACGGACCGTCGGCGATGATGTCGTTCTTCGACACAACGTCGCCAACCTTCACGATCGGGCGTTGGTTGATGCACGAGTTCTGGTTCGAGCGGCGGAACTTGGCGAGGCGGTAGATGTCGACGCCCGACTTGGAGCCTTCCAGCTCGTCGGTGGCGCGCACAACGATACGCATCGCATCGACCTGCTCGACCACCCCTGCCCGGCGGGCAACGATGGCAGCGCGGCTGTCGCGGGCAACGACCGCCTCCATGCCGGTACCGACGAACGGAGCTTCTGACTTCACAAGCGGCACCGCCTGACGCTGCATGTTCGAGCCCATCAGCGCGCGGTTGGCATCGTCATTCTCGAGGAACGGAATAAGCGAGGCAGCCACCGAGACGACCTGCTTGGGCGAAACGTCCATGTACTGAACTTCTTCGCGGGCAACCATGGTCGCTTCGCCAGCCACACGGGCGTTGACGAACTCGTTCACGAGTTCGCCCTTCTCGTTGACCGTCGCGTTGGCCTGAGCAATCGAATAGATGCTCTCTTCCATCGCGGAGAGGTACACGACCTCTTCAGTCAGCTTGCCGTTCAGCACGCGGCGGTACGGGCTCTCGATGAAGCCGTACTTGTTGACGCGCGCATGGGTCGCGAGGCTGTTGATCAGACCGATGTTCGGGCCTTCCGGCGTCTCGATCGGGCAGATACGGCCATAATGGGTCGGGTGAACGTCGCGGACCTCGAAGCCGGCACGCTCGCGCGTCAGACCGCCCGGGCCAAGGGCCGAAAGACGGCGCTTGTGGGTGATCTCGGAGAGCGGGTTGGTCTGGTCCATGAACTGCGACAGCTGCGAGGAGCCGAAGAATTCGCGGACAGCGGCCACAACCGGTTTGGCATTGATCAGGTCGTGCGGCATCACGGTGTCGATATCGACCGCGCCCATACGTTCCTTGATCGCGCGCTCCATGCGCACGAGACCGATGCGGTAGTTGTTTTCCATCAGCTCGCCGACCGAGCGGACACGCCGGTTGCCGAGGTTGTCGATGTCGTCGACTTCGCCCTTGCCGTCCTTCAGGTCGAGGATGACCTTCATGACGCCGATGATGTCTTCGTTGCGCAGGGTGCGCATGTTGTCTTCAGCCGACTCGTACTCGCGCACGGCCACCGAGAGACGCATGTTCATCTTCACGCGGCCAACGGCCGAGAGGTCATAGCGTTCAGCATCGAAGAACAGCTGGCCGAAGAGGGCTTCTGCCGCTTCCTGCGTCGGCGGCTCGCCGGGGCGCATGACGCGGTAGATGTCCGAGAGGGCCTCGAAGCGGGTCTCGTTCTTGTCGGCTTTCAGCGTGTTGCGCAGCCAGGGGCCACGGCCACCAGCGTCGATGTCCAGCACTTCGATCAGGTCGATGCCGTAATCGCGCATTTCGGCGATGGTCGCCTCTTCCAGCGCGTCGCCGGCTTCCCCGAAGATTTCCCCGGTTTCCAGATTGACGACATCGCGGGCCAGGAACTTGCCGACGAGGGCTTCGGAGGTGACGAGGATCTCGTCTGTGCCGCTTTCAGCCGTACGCTTTGCCTTGAGCGCGGTGATCTTCTTGCCGGCCTCGGCCACGACCTTGCCGGTCTTGGCGTCGATCAGGTCGAATTCCGGCTTCACACCCTTCCAGGCATCGGCGCGGAAGCTGGTGACCCAGCCCTTCTTGTCGAGGCGGTAGATGGAGCGGGTGTAGAACTGGTCGAGGATCTGCTCGGTGTCATAGCCGAGCGCATAGAGCATCGTCGTCGCCGGCAGCTTGCGCTTGCGGTCGATCCGGATGTTCAGGATGTCTTTCGCGTCGAACTCGAAATCGAGCCAGGAGCCGCGATACGGAATGATGCGGGCGGCAAACAGCAGCTTGCCCGAAGCGTGGGTCTTGCCCTTGTCATGGTCAAAGAATACGCCCGGCGAACGGTGCATCTGCGAGACGATCACGCGCTCGGTGCCGTTGACGACGAAAGTGCCCTTCTCGGTCATCAGCGGGATGTCGCCGAGATAGCATTCCTGCTCTTTCACTTCCTTGACCGAGCGGGCGCCGGTGTCTTCATCAACGTCGAACACCACGAGCTGGAGGCGAACCTTCAGCGGCGCCTGGAATGTCAGGTCGCGCTGGACGCACTCTTCAACGTCGAACTTAGGCTGTTCGAACTCGTAGGAGACGTATTCGAGGGTCGCGCGCTCAGAGAAGTCCGTGATCGGGAAAACCGATTTGAAGACACCGCCCAGGCCATCGTCCGTGCGCTTTTCGCGCGGCGTGTTCATCTGGAGGAAGGCTTCGTAGGACTCGCGCTGGACCTCGATCAGGTTTGGCATTTCGATGGCTTCGGGAATGCGGCCGAAGTTTTTGCGGATACGTTTCTTTTCCGTGAAGGAGAGTGCCATCCCAGGTTCCCAGTCTTTCGGCTTGTCCGCACGCGCGCAGACAGCCTGTGATTAGAACGCGAGTACGCGGCGATCCCCAATGGAGACCGCCGCGCAGATCCTTGAACGGGTGACGCCTCGCGCGAACGCCGCCCGGATGCGAAACCGCAGAGCTTACTTCAGCTCGACTTTTGCGCCTGCAGCTTCGAATTTCTTCTTCATCTCTTCAGCGTCAGCTTTGGCAACGCCTTCCTTGACGGTCTTCGGAGCGCCTTCGACGAGGTCTTTGGCTTCTTTCAGGCCGAGGGCCGGAACGACTTCGCGGACGAGTTTGATGACTTCGATTTTCTTCGCGCCAGCGTCGGTCAGCACGACATCGAATTCGGTCTTCTCTTCAACAGCAGCAGCCGGAGCAGCGCCGCCGCCAGCAGCAGCGACAGCCACCGGAGCAGCAGCAGAAACGCCCCACTTTTCTTCGAGCATCTTTGCGAGCTCAGCGGCTTCCAGAACGGTCAGAGCCGAGAGATCTTCGACAATCTTTTCGAGATTTGCCATGGTTTCAATTCCTGTTTGGTTCGGTTGTTAAGGTCTTGGTGTTGCGAAAACGGGTGTCTTATGCGGCGTCTTTCGACGCATACGCGGACACCACGCGGGCAAGTTGCGAAGCCGGTGCCTGAATGACGCCTGCAACTTTCGTTGCCGGTGCCTGGATGAGGCCGATGAGCTTGCCACGCAGTTGGTCGAGGGACGGCAGTTTCGCGAGGGCTTCGACGCCTTTGGCATCGAGGACCTGCTCACCCATCACGGCGCCGATGATGACGAGTTTCGAATTTTCCTTCGAGAACTCATCGGCCGCTTTTGCAGCCGACACCGGATCCGGCGAGTAGGCGATTGCCACGGGGCCCTGGAAGAGCTCCTGTGCCTTGTCGCCACCTGCCCCGCCCAGCGCGATTTTCGCGAGGCGGTTCTTGACCACTTTGAAGTGCGCGCCGTCCTTGCGGAGCAGGCCACGCAGCTTCGTCATTTCCGCCACGGTAAGACCGGTATAGTGGGTCACGACGACCACGCCCGCCCCTTCGAAAACCCCTTTGAGGTTCTCAAGAGCCGCGCTTTTTCCAGCTTTATCCATTGCGGGTCTCCATTGAGGCGTCCGGACCATCCGGCCGCCCTGGTGATCGCCAAGACTCCCGAAAGAGCCTCAGCGCCTGCCCAGGGATTGGCCTGCCCGGCTTGCACCCCCTGGAAAATTCCAGAAGATTCCGAACCGTATCAACGCCTCACCCCGTCTGCACAGGCGGCCAGATGGCCCTTAGCAACCCCGAAGGGTATGACCTATGGTCTAGGACAGGAAAACGGGAGGCCGCCGATGCATATCGGAGAACTCCCGTCAAGCGGGGGGCATTAACGCTTTTTCCAGAGGTTCGCAAGCCCCTTCCCTCATTTTTTCACAGGGGCAGAAAAAAGCCCGGAGCAGCAAGGCGCTCCGGGCTTCTCCCAATTTCAGTCCCGAAGGGACGAAGATCAGCCTTTGGCTTCGGCCAGGTCGATCATGACGCCGGCGCCCATCGTGGACGACAGGGTGACCTTGCGCACGAACGTGCCCTTTGCGCCCGACGGGCGAGCTTTCACGACAGCGGAGATGAACGCCTGAACGTTCTTCTCGATGTCGGCGTCGGTGAAGCTGGCTTTGCCAACGCCGGCATGAACGATACCGGCCTTCTCGACCTTGAACTCGACGGCGCCGCCCTTGGCGTCCTTGACGGCCTGGGTGACGTTCGGGGTCACGGTGCCGACTTTCGGGTTCGGCATCAGGCCGCGGGGGCCGAGCACCTTACCGAGACGGCCGACGAGGCCCATCATGTCCGGCGTCGCGATCACGCGGTCAAAGTCCATGAAGCCGCCATTGACCTTTTCGAACAGGTCTTCTGCGCCGACGATGTCTGCGCCAGCCGCCAGGGCTTCCTCAGCCTTCTTGTCCTTTGCGAACACGGCCACGCGGACGTCCTTCCCGGTGCCTGCCGGCAGGTTCACCACCGAGCGGACCTGCTGGTCAGCATATTTGGGGTCAACGCCGAGATTGATGGCGATTTCGATCGACTCGTCGAACTTCGCCTTGGCGTTCGATTTCACGAGCTTCACAGCCTCGGAGATCGTGTAAGCTTTCGTCTTGTCGACGGTCTGCTCGATTGCGCGGGTGCGTTTACCTTTGGTCGCCATGTCGCTTACTCCACGATCTGCAGACCCATCGCGCGGGCAGAGCCGGCGATGATCTTGGTGGCTGCGTCAAGGTCATTGGCGTTCAGGTCTTCCATCTTGACCTTCGCGATCTCGCGGACCTGGTCCATGGTCACCTTGCCGACGGTGTCATAACCGGGCTTTTTCGCGCCAGAAGCAGGCTTCTTGCCGAGTTTCAGGCCAGCGGCCTTCTTCAGCAGAACGGTTGCCGGCGGCGTCTTGGTGACGAAGGTGAACGACTTGTCCTGATAATACTGGATCACAACAGGGGTCGGCAGGCCTTCTTCCATACCCTGGGTACGGGCGTTGAAGGCTTTGCAGAATTCCATGATGTTGATACCGCGCTGACCGAGGGCGGGGCCCACTGGCGGCGACGGGTTGGCCTTGCCGGCCGGGATCTGGAGCTTGATCTGCCCCAGAAGTTTCTTAGCCATTTTGTCCTCACAACTTTGGCGAAGGGGCGGTGGTCTTTCGATCCGCCCGGTTGAATACGAGGCTCCGCGGTTCGGCTGGCAGCCTCCCGCAGAAGCGGGGCGTATGGCCGAAAGCCTCTGCCCGGTCAAGCTGCAGGCATGAAAAAGCCCGGAGCGCCTGGCGTCCGGGCCTTTCGCAGAGAGGGGCTGCCCCCTTCCCTACATCATCGCATAGCCGCGCGCATTGATATACTGGCGCAGCTCCTGGGCGCGGCGGACCGGATCCGGGTGGGTCGACATGAATTCCGCCGGGCGCTGGCCCTTGGACTGGGCATCCATCAGCTCCCACAGGCGGACAGACTGTTTCACGTCATAGCCCGCATTATACATGTAATCGACGCCGAGGCGGTCGGCCTCCAGCTCATGATTGCGACTGTAGGGCAGAATGACGCCGAACTGCACCGCCGCCCCGCCGAGCGCGCCGATGGCCGAGCCATACTTGCTGAGCTCCTCGGAAGACGCCACGGCGATCTGGCCGACCATCATGCCGGCCTGCGCCGCCATGGTCACGGACATCCGCTCTGCCGCATGGCGGCCCGTCACATGGCCTGCCTCATGGCCCAGCACAGACGACAGCTGGTCGTCATTCTCCGTCAGTTCGGTAATCCCGCGATAGACGCCCACCCGGTTGCCCGGCATCACGAACGCGTTGACATCATCGGTGTCGAACACCGCCACATCCCACTGTTCATGATCGCGCTTGGCGCCTTTTGCGGTGCGGTTCCAGACATTCAGCACGCGGTTGCGCAGGGCCGAATTGGAAGTCTGCGGCACCTGGCTTTTCATGTCAGACCAGGCGGCCGTCGCCATGCTCGCCACTTCCGCGTCGCCCATTAGCAGGAACTGGCTGCGGCCGGTCTCCGGATTGGTCGTGCAGCTCGACACGAAAGGCAGCACCGTGCCGGCCGCGATGCCGGTGATGATCGCGCGGCGCGACATCCGGATCCTGGGCGCGCCAGCAAGAATCTCGCCGTCAAAATCAATGCGTTCGACCATTTTTCTCTCCCTGAAACCGGCCATGGGAAGGTTAACCCCCCGGCGGTAAATTGCAATTCCAGCCTGCGATCCCTAGGCCCCTGCCCGTGAACCGCTGCTGAATGTGAACGGCCTCAGGGCTCGGCGCCCTCGCCCACCAGAATGGCCGCCTGCTCCACCCAGCCTTCGCGCTTCACGCGGCCATTGAAGTGCAGATAATCGTCGATCCAAGCGATGTTCTCCGGGCTCCAGTCGGCAATCTGATCGAAATGATAGATGCCCAGCGAGTTCAGCACTTCCTGAATACGTGGACCGATCCCGCCGATCAGGGTCAGGTCGTCCGGCGCGCCTTCCACCGGCCGCTCCAGCGCCAGCGGGCGGGCGGGCGCCACATCGGCCGCCTCTCCGGCATCGGCTAGCGCATCTTCTTCCTCAAGCCGGCCGAGGATGGTTTCCGCGGCAAACGCGCCCTCATCTTCTTCTTCGTCCTCGTCTTCGAAACCATCATCATCGCCGCCTTCATCCCCGGCGATGTCTTCCAGCTCGTCATAGGCTTCATCAATGTCATGGGCCGCATCCGGCGCTTCCTCGGCCTCGTATTCGGTCTCCGCCTCGAACGCCTCGCCGGCGGTCTCCTCGTCCTGCGCAGCGATCTCGTCGGCGACGCTTTCCTGGTCCCCTTCAAGATAGGCAAGGCGGCCTTCCAGATAGCGGTTGCGCCAGCGCAGACGGGCCAGTTCTTCCTCGGGCGACTCCTCATCAGCCTTCGGCTCGGCGGGGAGGATCGCTGCGGCCACCGGCGCCGCTTCTTTCACTTCTGGCGCGGGCGCCGCCGGGGCTGGCTGGGCAGCCACTTCGTTTTCCAGCGCCTTCACGCGTAGCGCCAGATAAGAAACTCTCCATGCCAGCTTGGGGTCTGCCTCCGCGGCCGGGGGCGCTTCAGCCTGAACAGGCGCAGGCACGGGCGCCGCTGCCGCAACGGCCTCTGCGCGCGCCACTTCCGCGTCCGTCAGCGCCCGGCGGGCTTCGGCCAGCTCTGCTTCAAGCCCGGCAACCTGATCTTCAAGCTCCTGGGTGCGCAGCATTGCAGCCCCATCAATCGCGGGCACGGCTGCCATTTCCGGCGCTGGCGCCAGCACGGGCGGCGCGGCCTTCAGCGCGTCGAGTTCGTCCCGCGCCGCGCGCAGGGCCGAGAGGGTTTCGGCAAGCCGCTGTTCCAGCGCCGGGTCAGCCTGGGGCGAGACCTGCGCTGCCTCGAAGGCCTGCGCCCCGCCCTGCCCCGCCAGCAGCTTGCGCTGGGCGGCAAACAGGCGCTCGATCTCGTCACGCGCTTCGCTGAGCTCCACTTTCGTCACATCGCGGTCGACTTCCGCCCGGCGCAGACGCCCGGTCAGCAACATGCCGCGGAGCGACCAGCCCAGCAGCAGTGCCACGAGCGCTGCCCCGGCCAGTGCGATCCACATATGCGCCACAAGCCAGGTCATTCTCCGCTCCGTTCCAAAACTCTGATGTCTACCGGCCGGGCCGCTGCCGTGTCCGCGTCAGCTTCCTGATTAGCCGCCTCGCCGCCGGGGCGACTATAGCTGATAGCAGCCAGCTGCGCGCGGGGCACCCCTGCCGAGACAAGGAAATCCACCAGTTCGGACGCCTGCACATTTCCGGCCGCGACAACCTCGAACCGCTCAGACGCGCCACAGCGGCGGATGATCCCGGCAACCTGGTCGAGCTGCGGGCCGCTTTCGCGGGCAATGGCCGCGCCGCCATGGATGAAGCGGATCTGTCCGGCGGCAAGCGCCGCGCGAAGCTCTCCCTGGCAGTCCATTCCCGCGTCCTCTGCAGACATCGGCAAGACATTTCCGGACATTTCCTGGACACTTTCGGACATGTGGGCGCCAATCGCCGTCTTCCAGCGGCCTGCGACGCGCGCCATGTCGTCCTTCAGGTAATAGAGTGTGCTGGGCCGCGCCTCGCCGTCGAAAATGAACACGCCGCCCGCCGCATCAAACGCCATCTCACCGGCGCGGAACTTCGCAAATTCCGGCAACCCGGCCAACGCGCCGGTGAGCCAGCCTTCAGGCATCCCCGCGCCAGCCGTCATCTCGTCACGGATCTCGCCGGCAAAGCTCTCCTCGGCCGCCGCCAGCAATTGGCCCCGCTCGCCCTCATCGGAGATGGTGCCAGACAGCGTCAGGACATTGTCCTTAACGCGCGCGCGCCAGCGAATGTCGCCGGTCAGAAGCGGCTCTCCGCGGAAGGGCGCGGCCACGCCCGACACCGCCCTGGCGATCTCCGCCCGAAGGGCCGGATCAGCCACCTCGCCGCGCAGCACCAGACGGTGATCGGTGAGGATCACCTCCCCTTGGTCCATTTGCGCAAGCTGTTTCAGCGCCAGCCGGGCCATCCCCTGGAAGTTGCCTGCCGGCGCGCCGGCGGCCAGCTGCATCTCGTTATCCACCGCGGCGCGGCCCACAAGGCGGGCGTCCTCCACCAGCGTCGCCTGGATCGCCTTGGAGGGCACAAGGCCGGACAGCACGATCCGCCCTTCCTGCGTCTTCGTGGCCCGCCACACATAGGGGGAAACCGGCGGGGCCGCGTCGGCCCGGTTTTCCACCAGGGTCACGCCGCCAAATATCACGCCGCCGGGGCCGCTGCTGCGCCGCACGAAGCGCGCCGCTTCAGTCACCGCATCATGGGAGGGCGCCGCGCCGGTGATGACGGCCCGCTGGCCATCGATGCGAACGCTGGCCCAATCGGCCCCGCCTTCGGCAAGCGCCGCCTTGGCCCGCGCCTCAAGCCGCGCTTGGAGGTTTACAGCGCTCTGTGGGGATTGGTAGATGCCCCACCACATAAGGAAAGGCAGGGCCAGGAGGGCGAGCCCCCCAATAAGGTAGTCAAGCAGGCGCATGACGTCGCTGACCTCCCAAAACCAGTACCCCCACAGCACTCTCTCGGGCGAGGCATGCCCTAACCCTTAACTGATCGCAAGATGAACCAGTCAGGCCCAACCCGGCGATGAAACAGCCCCTCGAACTGATCACCAGCCCCTCCAATCCGCTGATCAAGACCTTGAAAGGCCTTGAACGCAAGAAGGAGCGCGCCGAAACCGGCCTCTTCCTGGCCGAAGGTGCCCGGATTGTCAGCGAGGGCCTGGCCCGCGGCTGGCAGCCGGAAACCGTGATTATTGCCGCCGATATGGCAGAACGGCCACAGATCCGTGACCTGGCGCGCGACGCGGCAAAGGCCGGCGCCCGCGTGGTGATGGCGCCTGAGCGGCTGATGAGCAAGATCACCCAGAAGGACAACGCCCAGAGCGTGGTCGCCGCCTTCCGCCAGCGCCATCTCAGCCTTGCGAACCTGCCCGCGCCCAAGACCGCCCCCCTCTACATCGCCCTCTATGAAGTGCGCGATCCCGGCAATCTCGGCACCATCCTGCGCACAGCAGACTGCGCCGGGGTGAGCGGCGTGATCCTGGTGGGAACCTGCTGTGATCCTTACAGTTTCGAGGCCGTGCGCGCGTCCATGGGATCGGTGTTTGACGTGCCCTTTGCCCATGCAGATTTCGATAGTCTCAACACCTGGCGCAAAGGCGCGGGCATGCGCCTCAGCGCTGCATCTGTAAACGGGACCGTGCGTCATGACGGGGCTGATTTCACCGGCGGATCCATCATCCTGATGGGCAATGAACAGGCCGGCCTGCCCGGCTGGGCGGAAGCAGCCTGCGACACGCTCTGCCTCATCCCCATGCGCGGCGGGGCCGACAGCCTCAACCTTGCCCAGGCCAGCGCCGTCATGATCTATGAGGCCTGGCGCCAGCGGGGCTATGCATGACCATGAAGACCGAAACCCGCCTGCTGATTGCCGATGACTGGGAAGACTATGCCCTGCTCGATTCAGGTCACCTGCAAAAGCTGGAACGCTTCGGCAGCCAGACCGTAATCCGGCCCGATCCGCAGGCCTTCTGGGAACCGGCCCGGCCGGTGCAGAGCTGGAAGGCAGACGCCCGGTTCGTCACCAAGGCGCAGGATGAAGACGGCGCGGGGCAATGGGAAGCGCTCTCCCCACGCGCCGCCGAAAGCTGGCCGATGCGCTGGAACGGCCTCACCTTCACCGCGCGCCGCACCGCCTTCCGCCATATGGGCGTGTTCCAGGAACACTCCGTCCACTGGCGGTTTGCGCAGGACCAGATCCGCGCCGTAAAACGCCCACTGAAAGTGCTGAACCTCTTTGGTTATACCGGCATGATGTCGCTCGCCTGCGCGGCGGCCGGCGCCGAAGTCGTCCATCTCGATGCCAGCCCGAAATCCAACGGCTATGGCAAGGACAACCAGTCCCTCTCCGGCCTTGATGACCGCACCATCCGCTGGATTGCCGATGACGCGATGAAGTTCGTCGCCCGGGAAATCCGCCGCGGCAGCAAGTATGACGGCATCGTGCTCGACCCGCCGAAATTTGGCCGCGGCCCCAAGAACGAAACCTGGCGCTTCGAAGAGAGCCTGCCCGAACTGCTCGACGGCGTGCGCGACCTCCTCAGCGAGGAACCGCGCTTCGTCATCGCGACCGCCTATGCCGTGCGCCTCTCCTATCTCGCCGTGGCCCAGGCCCTCGGCGACCGGCTGAAACCCTATGTGGGCGTCATGGAAATGGGCGAAATGGCCCTGCCCCAGCAGGGCTCAGACCGCCTGCTGCCGACTGCGCTTTATGCGCGGTGGCGGGCGGCCTGAGGCCACCCTGCCCCGTTGCCGGCCCTAGAGGGCCTTGCTGCCCGGGATTCTCGCCCGCTCGCGCTCGACCCAGCCTTTTCCGCCGGAGACGACTTCCATCCCCTGCCAGGGCTCATTCTTGCAGATGACATCGCGGGCGCGCGCCACCGCATGCCCGATGATCGGGTAGAAGGCCGTGTCTTCGTCCTGCCCGAAGGCGTTGCCCTCAAAGTCATAGCGCGTGCGCTGGCCCATCCTCACACTATCCCGCGCGCAGTTGAGCGTCGCATACGGATATTCCTGCCAGGCCACATACCGGCCATCGAAGGACACTTCGTCCGGCCTGTAGACATACACCATCCGGAAATAGGCAAGGTCTCCCTCGGGCACGGCCGGCTGGGCGATAAAGACGGCAAAACGCTCGTCCTGCTGGATGATCTTGCGCCATTCCGGCGCCGGCAGGTCCGGAACCGCTGCAAGTGGCGCTGGCGCGGGCGGAGGCGGCGCACTGGCACACGCCGCAACGAGGCCCGCCACGGCAAGCCCCGCCAGCATCTTCAAAGGTCGGTTGAGGGTCATGTCGATCTCCCATGTGATGGATGATCCCAGAATGCCAGACCAAGCCCCCCTGTAATCCCCCTCAACAGGGGGGCTGGCACAGCCCTGAGCCCCGCTCCTGTCAGACCCCAAAGAGGCCGATACGGAACCAGCAGAAAAAGAAAACGGCGGCCCCGAAGGACCGCCGTTCCTGTAGTCGAGAAAGAATGGCCGGATTGCGCCGGCCAGTCCCGATTAGAAGCGCAGGTTGACACCCACGAAGGCCGAGCGGCCAACCACGTCATACTGGGACGGGTCGGTGTTGGCCTGAACGTTCGGCGTGTACAGACGCGGCTCTTGGTCGAACAGGTTGTTCACACCAGCGCGGAGCGTGACGTAGTCGGTCAGGTTGTACGAGCCGTTGAGGTCGAAGTACCAGGTTTCCGGAACGTTGGTGTTCGACGCTGCACTGCCACCGGTCACGCGGTTTGCGTGCGACATGTTCTGAATGTAACGCGTTGCGAGCGTCAGACGCAGATCGTCGTAGGTGTAGGTGGAGTTCAGGGTGAACTTCCATTCCGGAACAGCCGAACCCGTCAGCGAACCGATGGTGCCGACATATTCGTACATCGGGTCGGTTGCGGTCACGGTGGTGCCCGACTTGTAGGCCTCGATCCAGGTCGCAACCAGGTTCCAGTTCAGAGCGCCATAGGTGTCGAGATCAACACCCCAACGGCCCGTGATGTCCACGCCAGAGGTTTCCAGAGCGAGGTCATTGGTGTTGGTTTGCGACAGGTTGATGACGCCGCCATTGCTCGGGTCACGCTCGAAGAGCTGACACCAGGCGTTGGCCGGATCATAGGTCGGGTTTGCACCATCGCGGTTGAAGCAGCGCTGAACGATGGTGGTCGCGGCAAAGGCACCGATTTGCTTGTCCAATTCGATGGACCAGTAGTCGACCGTCAGGCCAAGGCTTTCCACGAAGGAATTGCCCGTGAACGGCGAGGAGAGGACGAAGCCGATGGTATAGGAGTCGGATTCTTCCGGCGACAGGTTGACGTTACCACCGGTGAGACCCGTTGCCTGGCCCGAGGGCTGGTTGAACGTGGCGCCGCCAGCAAGACCCGACTGGATCGCGCAGAGTGCCTGCACCTGTGCGCCATTGGCGCCAGCACGACCGTACTCAGGGTTCGTGGTCGAACCGACGGAGGTGTTGCAGGGGTCCTGGTTGGTGAAGGTCGGGAAGTTGTTCAGCACCGGAGCGAAGAGCTCGGTGATGGACGGCGAACGGATAGCCTTCTGATAACCACCGCGGAAGCGGAGGTAGTCGTTGACTTTCCAGTCACCATTGATCTTCCAGGAGTCCGAGGTGCCCGAACGGCTGTTATCCGTCACGCGGTAACCAGCGGTCAGCGTCACTTCTTCAGCGAAAGGCATGTCTTTCACGACCGGGATCAGAGCCTCGGTGTAGAGGTCGTACCAGTCAAGATAGCCAGAGGTCGGGAGCTGCTGGTTGAAGCCGGCAACGATACCCGGCTGCAGGCCGGAGTCGGGCTGGAAGTCATAGTCCAGCTCGCGGTACTGGATACCAAAAGCGGTCTGGATCGGACCAGCGGGAAGCTGGAACATCTCGCCCTGGATAGAGCCTTCGATGATCTTCTGTTCGATCTCGGTGAGGTTTTTCGCCGTCAGCGAGATGTAGTCGATGCAGGACTGGCTGATCGGGGCATTGCCGAGCAGGTTCAGGCCACCGGCGCAAAGCGAAGCACCGCCATCAGCAGCATCGAGCAGCGTCTGGACGCGGTCACGGCGAACGTTACCCGTCTGGATTTCGTTCAGCGTGGAACGGCCCTGCGACATGTACACGTCATAGGTCCAGGTCTCGGTGCCCATCAGCTTGCCATCGAAGCCCATGGTCATCTGCCAGACGTCGTGCGTCGTGGAACCAACACGGCCGCCGAGCGCGTTGAAACGCTTAGAGATCGCGAACGGTGCCGTCGGGTTGGCGCGCGAAGCAAGCAGGGCCTGCAGCGGAGCGTTACCGGCGATGAAGGGGTTCGTGACCGGAATGGTGAAGCCCGTGGTGCCGCCTGCCGGGGTCGGAGCAAGCTCCTGCTCGGCGTTGTAGTTCGTGAAGATGAACTGGCCGTAGGCACGGACATAGTCGTTGATGTCGTAATCAACCGAGGAATAGACGTTCCAGCGGTTGAGCGGCAGGATCAGGTTGTTGTCCGGCTCGAAGTTGTAGGAGAACAGGTCCGGAGCAAACGCGGTTGCGATGGCCGATTCCGGGCCGGTGTAGCCAACGATATTGCGGTTCGGGTTACCGGCAACACCGGTACAGAACAGCGAACCATCGGGGTTGAAGCCGAAGCCGCCACCGCCGCCGTTCGTGGCGCAGAGACCCGGTCCGAAGATCGCGTCAACGGCAGCCTGGCTCGGCGTCGCGGTGCCCGTGTTCCAGGAGCCATCCGGGAAGATCGAGGTGGTGCTGGACGCTTGAGCGGAGAAGTCGCGAGCGCCTTTGCCGAGCACTTCACGGGTGAAGTAGTTCATGGAGAGAACAGCGTTACCACGGCCGTCAGCAAAGTTGCTGCCCATGGTGATGCCCGAACCCCACTCGACAGCGTCGCCGTTTTCCATCGCAGCGCGGTACTGGCCGTCGACTTCAACGCCTTCGAAGTTGTCGCGCATGATGAAGTTGGCGACACCTGCCACAGCGTCGGCGCCGTAGGTCGAAGCTGCACCACCGGTGATGATTTCAACGCGCTCAACGAGTGCCGAAGGGATCGTGTTGATGTCGACTGCGCCACCGGCGAAGGACGGCATGCCACGGCGGCCGTTGACGAGCACGAGGTTACGGCCCGAACCCAGACCGCGAAGGTCGAGAACGGCGCGGCCGTTGGAGCTCGGGTTGTTCGACTGGGACGACAGGTTCGGCGTGATCTGCGGCAGCGTGTTCAGGTACTGCTCGACCGTGGTGAGACCCGAGGTGACCAGCGCGTCCTGACCAACGGTGAGGATCGGGCTTTCAGCAACTTCGTCACGGCGCACCAGGCGCGAGCCGGTGACGGTGATGCGCTGCTGGCGTGCTTCGGCTTCGTCGCCCTGAGCAGCAGTGGTTTCAACAACAGGTTCATCTGCTTCTTGCGCAACAGCCACAAACGGGCTGGTGGCAGCAAACAGCGCACCGGCAAACAGCGATGTGGTGAACAGTCGCTTTTTCCAAGTAGGTTCGTTCAACTTACCCTCCAAAAATAATGTAGCGCGCATGCGCGCTATAGCGGCACTCAGCTTGAGTTTGAGTGTTGGGTCCGACTCCCCGGACCTTAACGGTGAGTAATGAAGTCAAGAATTTGACAGTCAACCACAGTGTCGCAAAACCTTCGACAAATTCCCCGAGTGTGACTATTTGGCTTCAGGTTTATGTGAATCTCCACCCGGAATTACGCGAAACGCGAACTCAATAGGTGCACCAGCCTCGGCTAGCGGGCATGATCGTGCCAGAATTATTGGATATGGAGCGAAATATCGTGGTCCTCAAATCAGCCTTCAGCGCCGCCGCTTGTCTGTCCGCCACGCTCTTGTGTGTCGCGGCGGCACAGACGGCCCCTTCCAACCCGATCGATCCCATCTATGCCTGTCAGACCATTCCGGCTGATGCCGAACGGCTGGCCTGCTTCGATCAGGCGGTCGCAACGCTCAAGGCACGGGAGACCGCCGGCGAAGTCCAGACTGTGGATGTAGCGGCCATCGAGTCCATCGAGAAGGAAGCCTTCGGCTTTTCCCTGCCCAGCCTCCCTTCCCTCTTCCGTAGTCAGGCAGGTGATACCGCTCCGCGGGAATCGGTCTCCGAAATCACCGTCCCGGTGAAATCGGCGCGGATCCAGGGGGTCACCGGCAAAGTTGTTGTCGTGCTCGAAAATGGCCAGACCTGGGAGCAGACCGATACGGTCAAGGCAAACGCCTTTGCGGTGAAGAAGGCGAAGGAAGCCCGGATCCGGAAAGCCGCACTGGGCAGCTATATGCTGAGCCTAGACGGCGCCAGCGGCTTCCGCGCCAAACGTATATCCTGACTTGGAGGATACGTGCCCCGGCATTAAGGTTTGGCAATCTCTGGCCTGAAGCATCAGGGCCGCGATCAATATTGTGCCGGAGGGACAGCCCACCGGCGCCGACAGCACAAGAATTACAGGAGTGTGATCAACATGATAGGTTCCCTGCCCGTGCGCGGGCTGGTTCTGGCGCTTGCGGCCAGTCTTGCCACCCCGGCCGCGCTGGCCAAGCCGATCCCCATCGAGGATCTGGCCAGACTGCCGGCAATGTCTTCCGTGTCGGTATCTTCGGACGGAAAAACCATGGTGGCCCTGGTCGGTCCGTCTACCGGCAATGATCAGGACCGCGCGGTTGTCGCCGCATGGGATCTGACCGATCTCTCCAAGCCGCCGGTGACCGTTGCCCCCGATGGGCGGGATTCAGAGTTCATCAGTGTTGCCGCCCTTAAGAACGGGAAAATCCAGACGGTTGTGCGCCAGCCCTTCACCGGACGCCTTCAGGGCTGCGCCGAGGGATCGGCCATTGGGTCGACCCGCACATGGTCGGTCAAGGTGCTTCTCACCGATACGAGCTTCAAGAGCTTCGAAGAGCCCTTCATCGATCTCGGCAGCACCCGGAACATCAGCAAGTCGACGGCGGACTGCGTGCGGATCACCGCACGTGGCAGCGTTGTTTCAACCCTGCCGCTGGATCCAGACAATGTTCTGATCAACCGGATTTCGGGCACTTCCTTTGCCCGGGAGATAGGGCTGCTGAACGTCAACACCGGCGCCTTCCGCAGCACCTATCGCGCCTCGGGCGATACGGGCGCAGACTATATTGATCCCCGCGATGGCGAAGTGATGAGCCAGGCTGGCACGGATGAGAAGCGCAACACCTTCGAACAGTATACCCAGCTGAAAACCACCAAGGGCGGCGCCTTCGAACAGCATGATGCGCTGACGGTGGACGCGGTAAACCGCCAGGTGCTCTCGGTCATCCACCGGGATGAAGCGACCGGGATCTACTATATCCTGACGAACAAATTCTCGGACAAGTCAGCCATCTACACCTATGATCCGGTAGCCCGGAAACTCAGCGATGAGCCGGTCTTCCTCGCCACGGATTTTGACGCCACCGGCGTTGTAACGTCCACGGCCGCGCATGATTTTGGCAAAGTACTCGGCTATCGCTATGCTGCAGACATTCAGCGCACGGAGTGGATTGACCCGGAGTTCGGCGGCATCGTCCTCGGGCTCGAACAGCAGCTTGGCGCGGAAAGCGTCAACATCCTCTATCGCAACGATGATTTCAGCCTGATCATCTTCAGCGCGTCTGGCTCACAGATGCCGGAACGCTATTTCCTGCTGCGCGACCGCAGCCAGCTGGAAGCATTGGGCGGGGAACGCCCCTGGATTGACACGGCAGATCTCTCCCGAACCGAACTCGTCTATTACAATGCGCGCGATGGGCGCAAACTCCCAGCCCTGCTGACGCCCCGCCAGGGCTGGAAGGAAGGCGACGCACCCGGCAAGGCCATCATCCTGCCGCATGGCGGGCCCTGGGCACGGGATTTCGGCGGCTGGGACATGTCCGGCTGGGTGCCGTTCCTGACCTCACGCGGGTTCACTGTTCTGCAACCTCAATATCGCGGCAGCGTCGGCTGGGGGCTTGATCTCTGGCGCGCGGGCGATGGCGAGTTCGGCTACAAGGCGCAGGACGACAAGGATGACGGCGCCGCATGGCTCGTTTCCGAAGGCTATGCCGCGCCCGGTAAGATGGCGATGTTCGGATATTCTTATGGCGGCTACGCTGCCATGGCTGCCGCCACACGCAAGAACAGCCCCTATCAGTGCGCGATCGCAGGCGCTGGCTATGCCGAATCGGCCAAGATCAATGTCGGCATCGACCGGGGACGTTTCAGCCGCCTGGCCTTTGGGAAAGGTCTCTCTGGCCGGGATGTCATCAAGGACGTCGCCCAGGCGGAAATCCCGATCCTGGTCTATCATGGCGACCGGGACGTGCGCGTGCCGGATACATTCGGCAAGGCCTTCTACAATGCCATCCGCAAGCATACGAAAGCGAAGTATCTGAACGTTCCGGACATGCCCCACAGCCTGCCCTGGACGCCGGATCAGCAACGCCTGACGCTGACGGAAATCGAGAAGTTCCTGACCAACGATTGCGGGCTCTAGCCCCCTCTCGACCCCTAGGACAAATGGAAAAGGCGCGCCGGCCGGCGCGCCTTTTTTAGTTCGTTTAAGCCTGTGGGGCTGGTGACAGCCCCCCTTCCCCGCGCGGTCAGGCGTAGCCCAGCAGCGCGCGCATGCCCGGCATGGCCACATCCACGAGGCGCTTCTGGATATCCGGCAACTCTTCCGGAATGGTGCTATTGTCGACGCGCAAATTCTCACGCGCCGTTGCACTCTGCTCCCGGTCGCTGCCGATGCGGATACGCGCCCGCCAGTCCTCCGGCATGGCGATGCCGCAATCATCCAGCAAGGCGCGGAAAAACACTTCGGATTCCGGTGTGTCGATCGTCTTCACAGCACGGACGATATCCTCATACCGGTAAAGCTTGGCGCCCGTTCCCATCCAGGCCGCTGCGTTGAACTGGAAGACGTCCACCATCGGCGGGGCTTTCCCGTGGATGCCGAAGATCATCATATTCATCAGCGCTTCGGCTGAAACCCCCGGCCCTTTCAGATGGCTGAGATTGGCCTCGAAGTTCTCCGACACGAAGAAGCGCGCCCGCGCCAGAACCCAGGTATAGGGGTCACGCACCAGCAGGATGTGCCGCGCGGCGCGGGTTGCGATGGCAGAATCATCCGTAAACAGAAGATGCCCCCAGCTCAGCATCGGCTTGGCCGGGTTCAGCGCCGCCCCGGCATGGTTCCGAAGATTGGGGATCTGAAGGAAGGTTGCGTGGTACTGCTGCTCCACCGGCACAAACATGCGCATGATATTGCGAATGAGGTGGGTTCCGGATTTGGGAACGGAGTTGAGGAAAACCGGATGCTGCAGGGGCTGCTGAGTAAACTCGGCATTCCGTTCGTTCAGATTGTCCATCTTCATGGTGATGCGCGGCATGGATAAAACCTTCCATTCACAGGGCCACATAAAAGAAAGCGGCGGGTGAGGCACCCGCCGCTTTCGGTTCTTTCCCGCGTGAAGTCTAGAACTTTTTGCTCAGGTTCACGAAGAAGCGGCGACCCATCCAGTCATACTGCGAGTAGAACGCCGAGGTACCCACGGTGTTGTATTCGCCCAGCCCCAGCGTGGTGACCGCCGGCGGATGCTCGTCGAAGATGTTGGCCACACCCACCCGCACGTTGATGTCGTAGGGCAGTTCCCGGCCGAGAGATGCATTGTGGTAGGTCGTCTGCTCGGTTTCCAGTTTGAAGACAACCGGCACACCGAAATAGGTGCCCGTATTGCCGCCATAGCTGGCAACGTTCGACGTCTTGCCGATAAAGTCCAGGCCATAGAATGCCGACCACGGGCCGCGTTCGAATGCGAACGAAACTTCACCCACCCACTCAGGACGGCCGGCTTCGCCGGTGTAGTCCTGCGGAACGCTGGTCGGGAGCAGCTGGAACTCGCTCTCGAGCGTAAATGTGTGCGAGGTGTCGATCGTCAGCGTACCGAAGCTGAAGTCACGGCTGTAGGTTGCGGCAACGTCGACACCATTCACTGACTGTTTGGCGATGTTGATGAAGTTATCCGTAACCGTCTCAATCAGGTCGTTCTGAGTATTCCGGGTGAACAGCTGGCAGAGCGGGTCCGTTCCGAAATTGTCAGAATTGTAGCACCCGGCAACAATTGTCGCAGGCCCAAGCTGGTCGATCTGACCATCAACCTTGATCTCGTAATAGTCGATCGACATCCGCAGATCTGCGAAGTTCGGTGCCCATACGAGACCGATGTTGAAGGCGTCCGAGGTTTCGGCCTGCAGGTTGCCAGTGGCGTTACCCGAGGAGATGATCGTGGCCGAAGAGCCCGAACCCGTGTGCGTCGGCAGGATACCATCTGCGGCGCAGTTGTCTGCCAGGCGCTGGGAGATGTTGCCGTTAGCCAGAGCCGAACCCCAGTTGATACAGGGGTCGATGTTACGCTGCGGGAGGAAGCTCGTCTGACCAGCGAGGAACAGTTCGAACAGGGCCGGTGCGCGGAACGACGTGCCATAGCTTGTGCGTGCCCGTACGGTCGGCGTGATCTGCCAGCCGAGGCCAGCCTTGTAGGTCGTGTCCGAACCATACACGTCCACATCCGTCAGACGCGCCGAGAGCGACAGGTCAACAGCTTCCGCAAGCGGAAGGTCCTTCACCACCGGGATCGAGACCTCACCGAAGACCGCGCGGGTCATCTTGCGGCCACGGGTGATGCCGGCGCTCGACGTGCCCCAGGCGTTGCCAATCCGGGTGTTTTCGCCCGGAATATCGTTGATACGTTCATGGATACGGCTGAAGCCGATACCACCGCGCACTTCGCCAGCCGGCAGCGTGAACAGCGGACCGTCGAGGAAGAGTTCGAGCTGCGACTGTTCGTAGATCGTCGTGCCGGTATCGACCCCGAAGAGGAAGTCCCGGTCGGCCTGGGAGATATTGCCCGCCAGGAATTCAGGGCTGTACCAATCCGGCGTGCGGCAGGCAACGCCGCGCACAGGGGTCACATCGCCCGGTCCGCAAGGCGTACCGATCCAGTAGCGATACGGCGCAATGGCATCATTGAAGATGATGTCATTCTGATATTCACCATCCGAACGCGAGAACTGGAAGAAGGCATCCCAGTTCCAGCCCGGAACCGCGAAATCACCTTTAGCCCCGACAACGGCGTTGATGTAGTCGACGGTGATCTTGTCCCTGTTGTGGTCGGTAATCGCCGTGGGGCTCATCCCGATCACATACACGTCGTCCGTCGCATACTGGAAGCCGTGCGCTTCGCCAGGTGCCGCACCCGGAGCATACTGCTCGTAATAGTAGTTGTAGAGGTCGCCGAAAAGGTTCAGCACATAGTCATACTGCCAGAACTGGCGGTAGCCGTTCACTTTGGTTTCGCGGCGGTTGACCAGCACTTCGCCATACAGCGTCATTGAGTCGGTCAGTTCATAATCGCCATTGGCGTAGAACGTCATCCGCTCGACTTCCGGAACCATAGTCTGCCGATCCTGGAACGGATGGTCATAGTTCAGCAGAGCTTCGGAAAGCAGTGCCGTCGGACCATAGAACGGATCCGGCGTCGCGCCCGGCAGCGTCAGTTCGCCAAGCCCCATCGGATACCAGGGAGCATTCATGCCGAGACCGAAGGAGTTCGGCCCCCAGGGAGCAACTCCGTTGGCAGCCAGCGTGCCATCATAGTCATACTGCAGAAGCTGCGGACGGCCCTGCCACGGACGGCCAATGGCGCCGGGGCTGAGATAGTCATACATCCAGATATGGCCCCAGAGCAGGTCCTGACACTTGTAGGTGCCGGTGGTGGGGTCGATCAGATCGGCGCGGGAGCCGTCCTGATTGTAGATGTAAGGCTGGCCACAGCTGAAATAGCTGCGATCGCCTTGTGCAAGCTCCTCACGCTTGAAGTAGTCGAGCGAGACCAGCAGGTTGCCGCGATCGGTCACCTTGCCGCTCCAGGTGCCGCTGGCACGCAGTTCTTCACCGCCGCCCTCTTCCGGGCCGCTGTAGAAGAAGTTCACTTCCGAGCCAGCGTCTTTCTTCGTGATGATGTTCACAACACCGGCAACGGCGTCAGAACCGTAGATCGAAGAGGCGCCGTCTTTCAGGATCTCGACGTTCTGAACAGCCGAGAGCGGAATGGCGTTAAGGTCGAATGCCGAAACGCCGCCGCGCGTACCGGCGGGGCCGGCCCGGCGGCCGTTGATCAGGGTCAGCGTGCGGTTGGCGCCCAGGCCGCGCAGCGAGACGGTTTCCGTACCGATACCGCCGTTCTGGACGAAGGCAGCAGAGGTTGCTGCGGTCACCTGCGGCGCGCCGGCGGCAACAGTTGCCGTCTGGAGCAGCTTACCTACGTCAGAGATGCCTTTGAGGCTGGCCGAGTCGGCCGTGATGATGTCGAGCGGGGCGATGCTCGTATAGGGATTGTTCAGGCGCGAACCGGTAACCCGGACAACATCCTGACGCGCTTCGTCTTCAACAGCCGGCGCCTGGGTGGTCGTTACCGGTGCATCTTCAGCCTCTTCGGCCGTTTGGGCCGCCGCCGTGAAGACGAGGCTGGAGCACAGCGCCGTGATGGCGGCCGTGCGGTAGAGAAAACTATTGTAATTGGTTCTGGCCATGTCCGCCATAACTCCCCGTTAAAACCAAAAATGATCCGCTGACGCGTAAAACGCGCTCACGGTAACGCCCTGAACGGCAACATTGCAGTTCTGTTACAAAACAATCAATCCGGAAATTTATGCTGTGGGGGCATCATCTTCCCCCTGTGTGCTTTTTGGGCACCACGGTTTGGCGCAAGATTTACGGCGTTTTCGCCATTTCAGCGCAATAATTCGCAAATAGTCGCGGGCATGCCGCCAAAATTCCTGTTCAGGCAGCGTTCAGATTGGCACCAGATCAAACGCGATCGTCAGGCGCGGCTGCGTGCCTGTAAAAGCCTCGGTGCCATGCCACATGTAGGATGGGAAAAGCGCCACCACGCCCGGCTCCGGCCGCACCCAATGTTCAGCTTCCGGCCCGCCGGCAACGGGAATGCCGGGCCGCCCAAACCGCAGCCAGCCTTCCTTGCCGCCCGCATTCACCGCCGGGGGCAACTCAATATAGCAGGCCGAAGACAGCCACCCTTCCTGATGCACATGGTCGACATGATATCCCCCCGGCCGCAGCCAGACCGACCAGTTGCCGATCATCCCCACGCGGCCGGTATTCCGGCGGGTCAGAACATCGCTCCCCTGCCCTATCCGCTGCAGATGCCGGCTCAGCGGCCCCTGCAGCGCCTCAAGAAAGGCGGCAATCGCCGGGGTCTGCAGCATCAGGATATGCGGGCGTTGGCTCCCATACCTCACAGAATGCCCGAAAGGGTGGGTCCGGAAGGGGTGAGCCTGTTTCAGCTCCGCGGCGAGGTCCAGGACATACGCGTCCAGGTCTGCCCAACCTTTGGGCACATCAAGAGGGTCGACAGATACGAATCGTCCATAATCGTAGAGGTCGCGGTAGCGGCTATCGCCCAGCATCCGCCAGGCAGTCGCCTGCAAGGCAAGCGCGTGCTGATTGCCGGGCTGCCGGCGGGTCAGGTCCGCCGCCGCCGCTGAGGCGCCCTCACCATCTCCCGCCGCAAGCCGCGCCCGGATCAAGGCTTCCAGAGCGCCAGGGTGGCCCGCCGCCATGGCAAAAGCGCGCTCCGCCAGCCCGACCGCCAAGTCCGGGCGCCCGAGACGTGCCTCGATGTCCGCTGCAAGCGCCAATATCTCGGAAGGGCAGTCTGCGTGCTGAAGCGCCGGCTCCAGCGCTGCGCGGGCGCCGGCGGGCTCTTCCATGAACTCCAGAGCCTGCGCTTCGAGAAACCGCAGCATCACCGGCGCGCCGGGCCGGGCCGCAGCCGCGCGGATATCCGCCAGGGCCGCCTCCCGGTCACCGGTCGACATCCACACCAGCTGCGCCATCTCGAATTGCGCCGGCAGCATGTCCGGCCGCCGCCGGATTACCTCGGCATAGCTTTTACGGGAAGGCTCCAGCTTTCCCTGTCCAAGCTGCGCCCGTGCCAGTACCAGCCAGGTCTCCGGCGCGTCGAGCCCCGTCTTCAGGGCGGAAGCGGCCATCGTCTCCGCCTCTGCATGGGCGGCCACATCACCGAGCGCGCCGGCCAGATTGTGCAGCGCCACCCCGTTGCCCGGATAGAGTGAAACGGCGCGGCGATAGGCGTTGATCGCCTCGTCTATCCGCCCCGCCGCTTTCAGGCGCTGGGCTTCCTCGGTCAGGTTCGCAAGAGTTGGTTGCATGGACGGTCACGTCACTCACCGGAAAGGCCCGGCTTGAAGCGGATGAGCGAGGGGGCCCCAAGGCCCCCTCCCCGGCATCAGTCAGCTTTCAGTCCGTCGCGGCAGAGGAAGCGCGAGCGGTGGATGTCTTTGGCGTTGTCTTCCCAGCCGGTCAGGGCGGGGTCGACCAGATTTTGCGTCACCTGCACCCACATCGGCGTGATCGGATACTCCTCCAGCATCAGCGCCTCGGCCCGGGCGAAGATTTCTGCGCGCTTCTGCAGGTCCAGCTCCAGGTTCGACTGGTTCAGCAGCGCGTCATATTCGGCATTGGCATAGCGGCCATAGTTCTGCTGGCCGGTAGTCGATTGCAGCAGGTAGAGGAAGTTGATCGGATCATCGAAGTCCGCCAGCCAGGCACCATCCGACACCTGGAAGTCATTCTGGCGCAGGCGGGCATAGAGCACCTTGGTATCCTGGCGCACAATGGTGGGCTGTACCCAGTCGCCAATCTCCGCCCAGTTCTGCTGGGCTACCGGGGCGACTTTCGGATTGTCACCGGTCGAGCGGTGAGTGAATTCAAAGCGCAGCGGGTTGGACGGGCCGAAACCAGCTTCCTGCAGCAGGCGGCGCGCTTCTTCCAGACGCTCGGCGCGCGGCATGCTCTCCCAGGAAACATGCGGACGCGGCACATCATAATTGCTCATTTCTGGCGGCACGAAGGAATAGGCCGCCTGGAAGCCGGGCGTCATCACATTGCGCACCATGAACTCACGGTCGAGCGCCATGGAGAGCGCCTTGCGCACGCGCACATCGTTGAAGGGGGCGCGCTGCTGGTTATAGCTCCAATAGGTGGTCAGCAGGCCCGGCCCGGTGCGCACCCAGCCTGGAAACTTCGCCTCGATCTCGCTCTGGCGCGGGCCGGAGAAGGCATTGTTGATGTCGAGTTCACCGGCCGAGATCTTGTTCTCATAGGCCGCCTCATTCTCGATCTCGAAATACACCACGCGGTCAAAGCAGGCCTCAGCCGCGCCAAAGCCGGTGGGGTTCTTCTCTGCCACCAGCTGGTCGCCCGTACGCCAGTAAACCAGCTTGTAGGGGCCGTTCACCACGATGTTCTGCGGCTGGATCCAGGCATCGCCATAGGTCTCCACCGCCTGACGCGGCACCGGGAAGGTCGTGTAATGAGAGAGCAGGCCCGGCAGATAGGGCGCGGGATATTCGAGGGTGATCTCGAAGGTCTTCTCGTCGATCGCCCGCACGCCCATTTCCTCGGGCGGCAGGTCGCCATTGTTCACCTTCTCGGCATTCTTCACCAGCCACAGCATCGAGGCATATTGGGAAGCAACCGTCGGGTCCTGGATGCGGCGGAAGGCAAACACAAAGTCCTCTGCCGTCACCGGCGTGCCGTCCGACCAGGTGTAGTCGCCGAGCTTGAAGGTCCAGACGGTGCCCGTGTCATCGACCTCCCAGCTCTCCGCCATACCCGGAACCGGCTTGCCGTCAGCGTCATCCGTCGTCAGGCCGATCATCATGTCGCCGATGATAATGTTCTCCCAGGCGGCGGAGGATTTGTGCGGGTCCAGCGTGTCGACCTTGGCCGAAATGCCCCGGCGCAGCGTCGGCACATCGCTGCCCGATCCGCCACCACCACAGGCGGCCAGCGCCGCCACCATGATCGCACTGGCCGCGCCAGCCAGCAGGGATTTCATTTTCATCGGCACCTCCTCAAACACCTGATCATCGACAATCTGTCGAACTTGTCAGGTTTGGTGCCAGACCCAGGCGAAAATGCAAAGTCCTACCGGCAGAGAACACGCAGCCTTGATTTGCGCTGCGCAGCTTTCCCGCATCAGCACTATTCATGCCCTGCAGGACGGGCAGGCGCGCAAATTACTGCTTTTCAGACAAGCTCGAAGCGGGACCGCGTGGTCGGGGCGCTGTCGGGCGTGGTGACGGCGCCGCGGCGCACCAGGTCGATCATATGGCCCAGCACGCTCAGCGCGGCGGCCGGATGCAGGCGCTTATCCACCTCGGCATAGAGCACCGAGACAATATCCGGAATGCTGGTCTGCCCGGCCTTCATCTGGCCGAGGATCGCGGCCTCCCGCGCCCGGCGGTGGGCGGCATATTCGCCGATGAACGTGTCCACGAACGCCTTGCCGCGAACGCCCTCACCATGCGTCGGCCACAGCATTTCAAAGCCTCGTGTACGGATCTTTTCCAGGCTCTCCATATAGGCGCCCATATCCCCATCGGGCGGGGAGACCACCGTGGTCGACCAGCCCATGATATGGTCGCCGGTGAAGCAGGCGTTCTCTTCGCGCAGGGCAAAGCAGATATGGTTGGCCGTGTGGCCGGGTGTCTCGATTGTCTCCAGCGTCCAGCCGGGACCAGAAATCACATCGCCGTCCGCCAGTTCCACATCAGGCACGAAGGCGGCCCCGCCCTCCCCGCCTTCATCAGCGGCAGTTTCGATGCCGCGGTGTTTTGCGTAGGTCTTGCAGCCGGCCCACTGCGCCAGCGGGCGGGCAAGCGGGGCGTGGTCGGAATGGCCATGTGTGACGAGCACATGTGTAACCGTCTCGCCTTCAAGGGCGGCTTTCAGCGCTTCGAAATGCTCGGCAAGATCCGGCCCCGGATCAATCACCGCTACGTCGCCTCTGCCAATGATGAATACGCCCGTGCCGGTATAGGTGAACGGGCCGGGATTGTTCGCGATCACGCGGCGCACCAACGGAGACACCTGATCCACACGTCCGTATTCGAACTTGATCTCACGGACGAAAGGAATGGGCATGTCGGCCTCCGGCAGAAAGGTCTGGGGTCGGATCAGCGCTTCTTGGAGGCAAACTTCTCGGCAAAGGCGCGGGCCATGCGGCGGGTGGCGCACAGCTTGGCGCCCAGCTTCAGTGCCACGGGTGGGCCCATATCGGTCTTGTTCGCGTCCACGATGAAAATCTTGCCGCTCGCGCGGTCACGCAGCACATCCACCCCGCCCCAATCGAGACCGATCTCGGCGGCGAAGCGTTCGATCATCTTGATCTCTTCCTGAGAGTAGCAGTTGCGCGGCTCGTCCAGCAGCACCTGCACATTCTCGTTGAGGAAGCGGCGCTCCAGCGGGCGGCGCTTGCGGAACACGATCACCGGGCTGCCGCCCACAAGGCAGCAGCGCAGGTCTTCCACCAGCCCGCCGGGAATCTCGTTGTCGATCAGACGCTGATACGTCTTGCCTTCCACCGGCGCGTCCAGCGGCCCTTCCAGGATGCGGCCGTCATGGGCGGCATTCAATTCAGATTTCTCGACCATCCGGCCCGCAAAGGTCGTCGGGTTCACGGCCAGCGACTCGCCGCTGGCCTTCTCGAACGCGGCCGATACGCGGGATTTGGAAATGTCGGTGCAGCCGAAGTTGAGCACATGTGCGCCCGGTTTTACCGCCGGCACGTCATTGGCCGTCTCGGTGGAATCGTCAAACTGCATCACAATGTCGGCAGTAGAGATGTCGTCCACCAGCCTGGCGCCGGACACATGCATCACCGACCAGATGAAATACCAGGGGCGCGGCTTGTCGGGATAGAACGCCATGGTTGGGCGTTTATGGCCGGTAAGGAGGCGCCAGGTGCGCCAGTTCTGGACGAAGAAATAGAAGCAGAACCAGGTAAAGATGCTGTGCGCCAGCGCCAGGTCAGGAACAATCCGGTGCCCCGTCTTCTTGACGAGTATGGCGCCCTCTTCGAGCTTGAAATCATCGGTCCAGAGGCGACCTGACATACGCTCTACTCCTGACACGCCTCTCAGGCGGATTCTCAACGGTGAGAGCCCTTGCACGGCTCACGCCCGGCATCAACACCCGGTTTGCGGCACAAGTGTGATCCTGCCTGCAATTACAGCAGTTCCCGCAGGCTGGAGAGATCATAGCCCGCCCCGGCGGCGGCCTCAATGATATCCTCCCCCGCGCCCTGCCCGGAATGAACCAGGGCCCAGGCCGTGACGCAGCGGGTGCCCGTCCGGCAATAGGCCAGCACCGGCTGAGGCGCTTCGTTGAGGATCTGCGCCATCCGCTCCACGATTTCTGGCGTCGGCGCACCGGAAAACGGCAGGGCGGCGAATGTCAGCCCCAGAGATTCGGCTTTGACGCGAATTGGGCCCATGCGCGGCTGGTCCACCCCGCCTTCACCATCGGGGCGATTGGCGATGATCGTCTTGAAGCCGGCAGCGGCAATTTCTTCCACGTCCGCCTCGGAAATCTGCGGCGCAACGGCAAAGTCGGGAGTGACCCGGCGGATGTCAGCCATACTCTAAATTCTCCTGCTCCTGCAGCCATCGCTTGATCGGTCTGCCCGACAAGCTAAGGAGTGTTGGGGGCCCTGCCAAGCTGGCTGATGGCCTGAGCCTTATCAACCCACTGTGACAAGAGGCTTTTTTACTTGTGACGATGCTTCAGCGCGCCTTTGGACGTATCCCGTGGGGCTATACGCTCCGGCGCCTGCTGATCGCAATCCCTACGATGCTTGCGATCATCACGGTGGCTTTCCTCATGATGCGGGCCGCGCCGGGCGGCCCCTTCGACGGGGAGCGCAAGCTGCCTCCGGCCACCGAGGCCGCCATCGCCGCAAAATTCGGCCTCGATAAGCCGCTTCACGAGCAATATTTCAGCTATGTCGGCGGCGTGCTTCAGGGCGATTTCGGCCCCTCTTACAAAACCCTCGGCAAGAGCGTGAACGATCTCATCTCCGATGGCCTGCCCATCTCGATGACCATCGGCGCCCTCACCATGGTCTTCGCCCTGATCGTTGGCACCACGCTGGGCATCTTCGCGGGCCTCCGGCAGAACACGGCGGCCGATTACGGCGTCATGGGCTTTGCCATGTTCGGCATCTCGGTGCCCACCTTCGTCACCGGCCCGATCCTGATCCTGCTTCTTTCCCTCGGCGCGGGCATCTTCGCCGTCGGGGGTCTCGGCACCTGGCCAAATATTGGGATGAGCTGGCATAATATGACCCTGCCGGTGCTGACCCTCGCCCTCCCCCAGATCGCCATCATCTCGCGCCTGATGCGCGCCTCGATGATCGAGACGATGCGCGCCAACCATATCCGCACCGCGCGCGCCAAGGGCCTCGCCGAACGCGACGTAATCGTGCGCCACGCCCTGCCCTCCGCGCTGCTGCCGCTCGTCTCCTATGCTGGCCCGGCGATGGCCGGGGTCATGACCGGCTCCGTGGTGATCGAGAAGATCTTCAGCCTGCCCGGCCTCGGCAGCTATTTCGTCGATGGCGCCCTCAATCGCGACTATACGCTCGTGATGGGCGCGATCATCGTCTACGCCGCCCTGATCATCGTACTCAACCTCGTCGCAGACATCCTCTACGCGATGCTCGATCCGAAAGTGAAATACGACTGATGGCGCATATCGATCCGATCCTTGACCCGACCGGCCGCGTCGAGGCCGTCAAGACCGCCATTGCCGGGGGCCGCTCCCTCTGGGATGACGCCCGCGCCCGCCTCCTGCGCAATCGCGCCGCTGTTGTTTCGATGTGGATTCTCGGTTTCCTGGTCCTCGTCGCCATCTTCGGCCCGATGGTCTGGGTGCATGACTACCGCACGATTTCAGACCTGCGCACCATCAACCCCACCTTCGAGAACTGGCACATCTTCGGCACAGACCTTCAGGGCCGCGATCTCTTCGCGCGCACCATGATCGGCCTGCGCATCTCGCTGCTCGTCGGTGTCGTCGCCACCGCCGTCTCCCTCGTCATCGGCGTCACCTGGGGCGCCACGGCAGGCTATCTGGGCGGGCGCATCGACAATCTGATGATGCGCTTCGTCGATGTGCTCTACGCCCTGCCCTTCATCTTCTTCGTCATCCTCCTGCTCACCGTGTTCGAGCGCAACATCGTGCTGATCTTTGCCGCCATCGGCGCCATCGAATGGCTGACGATGAGCCGCATCGTCCGGGGGCAGACGCTCGCCATCAAGGGCAAGGAGTTCATCGAGGCCGCCCGCGCCGCCGGCGTCTCCCGGCGCGGCATCATCTTCCGCCACATCCTGCCCAACGTCATCGGCCCGGTGGCTGTCTATGTCACGCTCACCATCCCCGTGGTCATCCTGGCAGAGAGCTTCCTCTCCTTCCTCGGCCTCGGCGTGAACGAGCCGCTGACCTCCCTTGGCGTGCTCATTTCCGATGGCGCGCGGATGATGGAAGACAAGCCCTGGATGTTGCTCATCCCGGCGGGCGTCATGTCGGTTGCCCTCCTCTGCCTCAACTTCATCGGCGACGGCCTGCGCGACGCGCTCGACCCGAAAGAGCGTTGACATGCCCGGCATGCTCAAGGCCGCAGCGCTCAGCCTGGCATTGACGGCCACGCTGATTGCACCAGCCTATGCGTCGCCACAAACAGAGGCCGAAATGTCCATGCCCCAACCCGCCGTCCACACTTTCACCTCGTTCGACGGCACGGTCATCAGCTACCAGACGCTCGGCGAAGGCCCGCCCGTTCTCCTCCTCCACGGCTTCAGCGGCAATGCCGAGGTGAACTGGTTCGGCCCCGGCATCGCCCAGAAGATCACCGCCGCCGGATACATGGTGATTGCGCCGGACCTGCGCGGCCATGGCGCCTCGCCGGTGGCAGATCCAGACGCCCCCTGGCCGCGCGATGCCATCGCCCGCGACCAGATCGCACTGGCGAAACACCTGGGGCAAAAGCCCTATGGCGTGGTGGGCTATTCGATGGGCGCGCTCAGCGCCCTGCGCTATCATCTCCTCTCGCGTGATGGGGAACGCCTCATCCTCGGCGGCATCGGAGACGCGGCGGCCGATGAGGCCAACACCGATCGCAACACCGCCTTCCGCGCCGCGCTCGATGCGGCCATCGCCGGCGAGGACACGCCCGCCGCCAAAGCGATGAAGGCCCGCGCCAAGGCCACCGGCGGTACCCTCGAAGGCTTCCGCGCCGCCCTTGCCGCCCGCCTCTATACCGGCCGCGACCTGCTCGAAACCTTCGCCCTCCCCACCCTCGTCCTCACCGGCGACCAGGACCTCGACAACGGCTCCGGCCCGAAGCTCGCAGAGATCATTCCGGGAGCAGACTATGTGCAACTCAGCGGCACTCACCTCTCCGCCGTCGCCGACCCCGCTTTCTCCGAAGCAATCATCGCTTTCCTGAACGCCGGGCGCTGAGTCCCTCACCTCCCACGCCCATTCGTGAGCCACAAGAACTGCTCCGAGCCCGGATGGACCCGCCAGTCCGGCCAAAGGCGCATCAGCCCTCGCCTGGTACTAGCTCGACGGCCACCCGCTGGTCGCGCAGCTCAGCTGCGCCAAAGATTGTCATGAAGCTGATATCGGTCGCGTCCCGGCCGATGGCAATGCGCACCAGTACCTCCTCGCGTGAGAGCCGCGTCGGGTCGATCAGGTGCCAGCCATGACCTAGCCACACCTCCACCACCGCATGAAAATCAGGCGGCTTGATTGCGGGCGCGTAGGCCGACACCATCCGCGCGGGCACGCCCATCGCCCTGCAAAGGCTGATGAGAGTATGCGCAAAATCCCGGCAAACCCCACGCCGCATCAGAAAGCTATCAGTCGCCGTTGTCGCCGCATTACTGGCGCCGGGGGCATATTCGAAATTGTCATAAATCCAGGCCGCCATGCCCAGCACAAGGTCACCCCCCTCCAGGCCGCTGAAAGTCGTCTCGGCAAACGGGGCCAGCTTGTCGGATTCGCAATACCGGCTCGGCAGCAGGTAGCTGATCACATCATAGGGCAACTCCGGCCGGGGTGGCACCAGCAGCCCGGCGAGATTGACCGGCCCGCGCGACACCTCCACCAGCCCTTCATAGGCAATGGTCACATCCCCCGACGCGGCCATCCATTGCCGGCGGCCAAGGTCCTCCGGTCCCTCCGCCCGCGTCAGCGCGAACGGCGGCGTGACGATCAACCGGTCAGATACAATCTGCTGATCCCCGGCCCGGATGGCCTCGAGCGAGAGCAGCACATCGGCAGGCTGGGCAAAGTGATAGGCAAGCGAAGCGTCTATCTTCACGCGCATGGAAAAGCGTCCTGAAATGCTGAAACGGGATGAGCGCCGATCCGGCAGCGCTCAGTTCATCAAGCGCGCAACCCTCGATTTCGTTGCAACGGGCTGAACCAGAGCGGAAAGAAATACGCCGCGCTGAAGCCTGGCCGCTGCACCGGCGCTGGCGTGAAGCCCCCCCTGGCTATAGGGTATGCGGCAACAGGCCGGGGGCTAGTCCCGCGAGGAGACATCAACGATGAAATGGCAAGGCGGACGCAGGGGCGGCAATATTGAAGACCGGCGCGGCATGAGCCCCGGCGCAGCCGTTGGCGGCGGTGGCATCGGCATCATCATCCTCGCGCTGATCGGCTATTTCGTCTTCGGGATGGAGCCCCAGCAGATCGCCGAAATGGCCAGCTCGCAGCAGGGCACCGCCACGCAGCAGGCCGGCGTCGAAGGCACGCCCGCCGATGAAGCCGGCCAGTTCGTCGATGTCATCGGCGCCAATATCAACGATGTGTGGCAGGGCTCGCTGCAAGGCTACACCCCGCCCCGCGTCGTCCTCTATGAGCAGGGCACGGGTACCGGCTGCGGCTTCGGCCAGTCCGCCATGGGGCCTTTCTACTGCCCCGCCGATCAGACGGTCTATCTCGACCTCTCCTTCTGGCAGGACATGGAAACCCAGCTCGGCGCGTCCGGCGCAGAGTTTGCCCGCGCCTATGTCATCGCGCATGAATTCGGCCACCATGTTCAGACGCTGACCGGCGCCTCCCAACAGGTGCGCCAGGCCCAGCAGCAGGCGCGCAGCCAGGAAGAGGCCAACCAGTATTCCATCGCCCTGGAACTTCAGGCCGATTGCTATGCCGGCTTCTGGGCCGCCAATGCCGCCCGCGCCTCCGGCGGCGCCGTCGCGCTCGAACCCGGCGACCTGGAAGAAGGCCTCAAAACCGCCAACGCCATCGGCGACGACATGATCCAGAAACGCATGCAGGGCCGCGTCACGCCGGAAAACTTCACCCATGGCACCGCCGAACAACGCATGACCTGGCTGCGCCGGGGCTATGACAGCGGCGATCCGAACACCTGCAACACATTCAACTGATCCCCCACGGATCAGACTAAACCACGAGAAACCATCAAGGGAGTACGTCGATGACTGACGGCACCTATAAAGATTTTGCCACCGCCCAGATCCATGCCGGCACAGCGCCAGACCCCGCCACCGGCGCGCGTCAGGTACCGATCTATCAGACCACTGCCTATGTCTTCCGCGACGCAGATCATGCCGCTGCCCTCTTCGGCCTGCAGGAAGTCGGCTACATCTATTCCCGCCTCACCAACCCCACCATCGGCGCGCTGCAGAGCCGGCTTGCCGCGCTGGAAGGCGGCGCGGGCGCGGTCTGCTGCTCGTCAGGCCATGCCGCCCAGATCATGGCTCTATTTCCGCTGATGGGGCCGGGCAAGAATATCGTCGCCTCCTCCCGCCTCTATGGCGGCACGATCACCCAGTTCACCCAGACCTTCAAACGCTTCGGCTGGTCAGCCAAACTCATCGACACGGAAAATCTCGATGCCGTCAAAGGCGCGATTGACGAAAACACCCGCGCCATCTTCTGCGAAACCATCGCCAATCCCGGCGGCTATATCAGCGACCTCGACGCGCTGGCGAAAATCGCAGACGACGCCGGCATTCCGCTGATCGTCGACAACACAACCGCCACACCCTACCTCTGCCGCCCCATCGAACACGGCGCCACGCTCGTCGTTCACTCGCTGACGAAATACATGACCGGCAATGGCACGGTCACCGGCGGGGCGATCATCGACTCGGGCAAGTTCAACTGGTCAGCCTCGGATAAATTCCCCTCCCTCTCGTCGCCTGAGCCGGCCTATCACGGCCTGAAATTCCACGAGACCTTTGGCCCGGCCGCCTTCACCTTCCATGGCATCGCCATCGGCCTGCGCGATCTTGGCATGACCATGAACCCGCAGGGCGCCCACTATACTCTGATGGGCATCGAAACCCTCTCGCTGCGGATGGAAAAGCATATCGCCAATGCCCAGAAGGTCGCCGAATGGCTGGAAAAGCACCCCGCCGTTGCCAGCGTCACCTATCCGGGCCTTGCCTCCTCGCCTTATCGCGAGCGCGCCAAACGCATCACCCCCAAAGGCCCCGGCGCCCTCTTCACGGTTCAGCTGAAAGGCGGCTACGAAGCCTGCACGAAGTTTGTCGCGGCGCTGAAACTCTTCAGCCATGTGGCAAACCTTGGCGACGCGCGCAGCCTCGTCATCCACTCGGCCTCTACCACGCATCGTCAGCTGACAGACGAACAGAAGGTCGCCGCCGGCGCCGCCCCGGATGTGGTTCGCCTATCCATCGGCATCGAAGGCACCGAAGACCTGATCGCAGACCTTGACCAAGCCCTGAACGCAGCGGGCTGAGCTTCTTCTTGCGGAGGGCGGCCCTATCCGGGCCGCCCCACCCGCTCGATCAGTGCCTTGGCCGCTGCCGGGTTGCGCTCCTTGGCTCCGGCAATGAAGAAAGCGAATACCTCGCGCTTCTTCGCCCAGCCCTTGAGTGTCTTCGCCCAGGCGTCCAGTTCGGCAGGCGGGTAGCCGGTCTCAAGCTCGCTGCGCGTCTGCTGCAGGCGGGCATAGGCGAAGTCTGCCGTTTCGATGTCCGGCATCGGCCAGTCCGGATCATCGGCGAATACCACGGCGCAGCCATGCTGGCGCATAAGATCCGTAAACGCCTCATTCCGGAAGGTGTCATTGCGCACCTCGATGGCATGGCGCAGGCGCACGCCTTTATGCTCAGGCGGCAGGCAGGAACAGAAAGCCCCGAAATAGTCGTCGTCAAACTTGCGCGTTTCGGGAAACTGCCAGTTGATCGCGCCGAGCTTCTCGCCCATCGCCGTCACACCGCCCTCAATGAACATGCCGACCGAGCTGCGCATGTCCTCCACAGTCTTGCGGATCGTGGTCGCCCGGTGCGCCTTCACGGTGAAGCGGAAATCTTCGGGCACTTCTTCCGCCCACTTTGCAAATGTCGCCTCGCTCTGGCCGCGATAAAAGGTCGAATTGATCTCAATGGCCGTTACCTGCCTGCTCGCATAGGCGAGCTCTCCCGCCTTCTTCACCTCCGGCGGATAGAATGTCTCCCGCCAGGGCTCATAATTCCACCCGCCAATACCGGCACGAATGGGATGGGGCATGGAGCTCTCCTGCTATCCTACTAGTCCGCAGACCAATCTTCGTGACCATGGCGGATGCGCAGGATCAACGCCACTTCTTCCCTGATCTCATAAAGGATCACATGTGATCCAAATAGCCGAACGCGGACCGGACGATCAAGCTCATTTCTGACAGGGCTGGCGAGCGGATATTCGGCAATAAAACGGAATGCTTCCGCCATTTCTGTGGCATACTTCTGAGCTTGTTGCACACCAAACAGACGGATGCCATTACGGTTTATGGCCGCGATATCAGCCTCCGCCTCCCGGGAGAAATCGATGTTCAAGACTGGGCGGCTTTCCAGGCATCCTGCATCACTTGGTCAATGGACTTGCCTGAGAAGCCGCTCGCATACGCCTCCTCAATCCTCTCGTTCAGCGCCGCGATCTTCTCCTGCTTGATCTGCTCGCGGCGGATGAGGTCGCGGATCAAGTCGGAGGAATTGGCGTATTTGCCATCGGCAGATTGCGCCTCGACCCAGGCTTTCATCTGATCAGGCAGAGAAATGTTCATCGTGGCCATGGCGGGGCTCCTCTTGGCGTGCAGCTAAGTTAATGGCAAACTTTGCCAAAAACAAGATAGAGGGCGGGAATCAAAAAGGGCGGCCGTGGGGCCGCCCTTTTTATTTCAGATCAGGTATCCAGGAAGCTTCGCAGCTTCCTCGACCGGCTCGGATGCTTCAGCTTCCGCAAAGCCTTCGCCTCGATCTGGCGGATACGTTCGCGGGTCACGCTGAACTGCTGGCCGACTTCTTCCAGCGTGTGGTCGGTATTCATGCCGATGCCGAAGCGCATCCGCAGAACACGCTCCTCACGCGGAGTGAGCGAGGCGAGCACGCGGGTCGTCGTCTCGCGCAGGTTCGACTGGATGGCCGCGTCCACCGGAAGCAGCGCCATCTTGTCCTCGATGAAGTCGCCGAGGTTTGAATCCTCGTCGTCCCCGATCGGGGTCTCCAGCGAAATCGGCTCTTTCGCGATCTTCAGAACCTTACGGATCTTCTCCAGCGGCAGGCCCAGCTTTTCGGCCAGTTCTTCCGGGGTCGGCTCGCGGCCGATCTCGTGCAGCATCTGGCGCTGGGTGCGGATGATCTTGTTGATCGTCTCGATCATGTGCACCGGGATACGGATTGTCCGGGCCTGGTCCGCAATGGAGCGGGTAATGGCCTGACGGATCCACCAGGTGGCATAGGTCGAGAATTTGTAGCCGCGCCGGTATTCGAACTTGTCGACCGCTTTCATCAGACCGATATTGCCCTCCTGGATCAGATCCAGGAACTGAAGGCCACGATTGGTATATTTCTTGGCAATCGAGATCACGAGACGGAGGTTGGCTTCCACCATCTCCTTCTTCGCGATGCGGGCCTCGCGTTCGCCCTTCTGCACGGTCTGCACGATGCGGCGGAAGTCGTCGATCGGAATACCGATCTCCTGCGCGATTTCGGAAATCTCGTCGCGCACTTCCTGGACTTCTTCGCCCTTGCCATCGACGAGGCGTTTCCACTTCGCCGAAATCTCGCGCACACGCTCGGCCCAGTCCGGCTCAAGCTCGCTGCCGATATAGTTCTGCAGGAACTCCTTACGCGGAACACCGTGTGCATCGGCCAGACGCATCAGCTTGCCTTCCAGGCCCATCAGCTTCTTGTTGATGGCGTAGAGCTGTTCGACGAGGGCTTCGATACGGGCATTGTTGATGTGGATCGTCTTGAGATTTTCCACGATCGCCAGTGACAGCTCGTCATATTCGAGCTGCGCCTTGGGCGTCAGGTCCTTGCCTTCTATCCGGCGGGTCAGCAGGCGGTCCTGAAGCTTGCGGAAACGGCTAAAGGCTTCGGCGATCTCGTCGAGCTTGGCGAGCACGCCTTCGCGCAACTCCCCTTCCATCGCCGACATAGACATCGCAACCGCGTCGTCTTCTTCTTCCTCTTCCTGCTGCTGCTGGCGCAGACGCTCGGCCTCAACCTCGTCCACCTCTTCGGCAGAGCGGCGCTTGCCCTTGGCGGGAACCGGCTCGGGCGCCTTTTCCTCGATCACCTTGGGCTCGGGCGGCGGATTTTCCGCGCCATAGGTCGCTTCCAGGTCAATCAGGTCCCGCAGCAGGATGCGCTCATTCATGAGCTCATCGCGCCACACCATCATGGCCTCAAAGGTCAGCGGGCTTTCGCAGAGGCCGCGGATCATGGCGTCGCGGCCGGCCTCGATGCGCTTGGCAATCGCAATCTCGCCCTCACGGGAGAGAAGCTCCACCGCGCCCATCTCGCGCAAATACATCCGCACGGGGTCGTCGGTCCGGTCGCTGCCACGGGCATTGCCCTTCTTGGCGACGACTTTCTTGTCCTCGATCTTGGTGAGCGCCTTGCCCTGCTCCTCGGCCTCTTCCTCGGTCTCGACGACCGCGATGCCCATTTCCGAGATCTGGGACATCACGTCCTCGATCTGGTCAGAGCTCATGTCAGAGTCCGGCAGCAGCTGGTTGATCTCGTCATGGGTGATGAAGCCGCGCTTCTGGGCGCGCTTCAGAACCTTTTTGACGTCTGTGGCGTTAAAATCGACCAGACCACTTTCGTTGTCCTTGTCATCTTCGCCCTCGCCGTCGCCGGCAGTGTTCTTTTTCTTCTTGGTGGCTGTCGCCATATCTCAGCTATCTCCCGTCCGGTCCGGCAGCCTCTGCAGGGCCGCCATGCCAGTGCCTCTCGCCTTACCGCTCAGCTATCGCTGCGTTTACTGGATGCCTCGTTCATGCGGACCTTTAGAGCCTGTCGTTCAGCAACCTTTTGTAGCTGCCTCCGCCATTCTTGCGGGGACAGCGTAGGGTCCGCGCTCGCACTATCCGTGCCAAAGCCCGTCTCCTGGTCGCTGGAACGCCGCATCGCCACATATTGCTCCAGAGCGATTAGCCATTCCCGAGCCTCGGACCCATTGGTCGCTATCTGAGGCGTTACGGGATAATCTTTGAGCAAGCCGGCAGCACGTATGTTCCCAGAATTCGCTAGATGGGCGGTGATTGTCCCGCGGTCAATGGGGATTCCGTCATTTGCCAGGTCAAGAACTGCATCGCGCAGGCGAACGACATCCGCATCGGCGAATGCACATTGGGCAAGCATCTCCGCCCCAATGGCCAGAAGGCCCGGATTATCGATGGCGCGAAGCACCAGGCTCAGCCCGCCAATCTTCTCCCGCGCGCCCTGCTTGAGCACTTCCTGGGCGGGCTCGCCTTCGGAGAGAATCTGTGCCGAACCGGGCCGTCCCGGCTTTCCGGGGCGTTTCTGGTAATTCGCCGCGCGCTTGGCCTCGCGCAGCTGCCAGAGATAATCCCGCAGGCGCGACTTCAGATCCCGCTCATAGGCCGCTTTCACCCCCGCATGGCGAATATGCCCGCACGCCGCCATCAGCCGCGCCTCCAGCCCCGCCTGCCGCTCGGGCGTATCCAGCGGCTCGGCATCCCGCTCGCGCCGCCACAGGAGTTCCGACATCGGCAGGCGCGCGGCAAGCTGCTCGGCCATTGCCCCCGCCCCCTTCGCGCGGATCAGATCGTCAGGGTCCATCCCGTCCGGCAGCAGCACGAAGAACACAGACCGCCCCGGCTCGGCAAAGGGCAACGCCCGGTCGAGCGCGCGATAGGCGGCGCCAAGGCCTGCCCGGTCGCCATCAAAACACATCACCGGCTCGGGCCCTGCCCGCCAGATCAGCTGCAGCTGGTCTTCGGTCAGCGCCGTGCCCAGCGGGGCAACGGCATTGCCAAACCCCGCCTCGCAGAGGGCGATAACGTCCATATAGCCCTCAGCCACGATCAGCCCGCCGCCTTCGCCATGGCCAAGCGCCTCGCGCGCCGCCTTGTAGCGATAGAGCACGGTCGATTTGTGAAAGAGCGGGGTGTCGCCGGAATTGAGATATTTCGGCTTGGCATCGGGCTGCAGCGCACGGCCGCCAAAGGCGATGATCCCGCCGCGCGCATCGGGAATGGGAAACATCAGGCGCCCGCGGAACATGTCATAGGGCTCGCCGCCCCGGTCGCTTTCCTTAATGATGCCCGCTTCCAGCAGCTCGCTGTCTGTAAAGCCCTTTTCGTGCAGATGCGCCCGTGTCCGCCGCCAGTCGTCGGGGGCATAGCCCAGCCGGTATTTGCTCCAGCTTGAAGCGCTGAGTCCCCTGCCCTCCAGATAGGCGCGCGCGCCGCTGCCCTCAGGCGCACGCAGCCGCTCCTCGAAAAACTCCGCCGCCGCCTCGCACGCCGCCTGCAGCCGCTTGCGGTGGTCATATTCCTCTGCCGCTGCCGGGCTCGCCTTGGGCAGCGCCATCCCCGCCTCTTCAGCCAGCTTCTCCACCGCTTCCATGAAGGAGAGCCGCTCGGTCTCCATCACGAAATTGATCACATCCCCGCCCATGCCGGAGGAGAAGCATTTGAAGATGCGCTTCTGGTCGTTGACATAGAAGCTTGGCGTCTTCTCGGCGGTGAACGGGGACAGCCCCACCCACTCCTTGCCCTTCTTGGTCAGCTTTACCTTGCGCCCGATCACATCCGAAGGCCGGATGCGGGCCTTCAGCTCCTCGACGAAGCCATCAGGAATGCGAATGGGGGGAGCAGATGACATAAAGGCCAGAATACCATCTTTGTTCGTCGCCGGGCACCGGAGATTGGCATCCGCCCACAAAATACAACACCCAAAAGAAAAGGGCCCCGCCTTGCGGCAGGGCCCTCCTGGTTCAACGGGGCAGGACGTATCTTACTCCCAGCGATACATCGGCGCTTCGTCGAACTCGCTCTGATCGATGTCCAGGATCACATCGCCTTCGCCGTCACCTTCAGCAACGCGGATGGCGTTGGCCGGCACCACGAACTGGTCGGTGGAGGCCAGGCTCGGCGAAATCACGGCATAGCGCAGTTCACCGGAGTTGGTGAGGATCAGGTCGGTGATGCGGACATCATCCTCGCGGAAGGAAACCGGGGTCGTGGCGCCCATGATTTCCGAAGCCAGGCGGTAGTCATTCATGCCGTCCTGTTCGAAGGCGGGAAGCGTTTCGATGGTTTCTTCGGCAATCTGGACCAGCACTTCAGGCTCCTGATCGGCCGGCGCCGTCACGGTCGCGGTGTTGAAAGCGATCTGGCGCAGCTCACCGCCGACGCCGGCAACGCCGCCATCACGGATCAGGATCACAGGCGAAGCCCCATCTTCACCGAGGTAAACATCGGCAACCGTCGCGATTTCTTCGTCAGCACCATTGCGCACCGATGCGCCGATCAGGTCGGAAGCTTCCATCTCGCCCTGAGCAAGGCGGTATTCTGCGCGAACCGAATCCAGATCGGTGCGCTCATTCACGCTGGCGGTGTCCATGGTCTGGTCGTCATACTCGACAACCTGCGGACCGCGGGTTTCGTAGCCATTGGTGGCGGCCGGGCCTTCAGCCGGCGAACAAGCGGCTGCGCCAAGCAGCAGGACAGAGGCACTGGCAGTAGCAAGAAGGGTCTTCATGGGTTTGTCCTTTCGATGGGGGTAGATGTCCCACCAACGGACCCTGCGAAGAGTTGTTCCCCCACATTGCCGACTTTTCAGACTCAGGGCGGAAATGGGGCGAGGCCGCCCTCGCCGGCCGCTCAGCCCTTGCTGAGCGCGGTGCGCACGGCCTTACCCGCGCTGGCCGCCTCGATCTGGCCCGGATAGCGCGATTTCAGCTCAGTCACGCAGCGGCCCAGGTCCTTCAGCTTGGCCGCGCCCAGATCCTCAACCACCTGCCGCACGGCAATATCCAGCGCCTTGCCCGACAGCGGCTGGGGCAGGAAAGCCTTGATGATCTCGACTTCCTCGCGTTCGCGGATAGCATCGGCGATGCGGCCTTCCTCTTCATGCTCGCTGGCGGCTTCCTCGCGCTGGGCCACCATCGTCAGCAGCACGCGCTGCACATCGGCGTCCGGGCAGCCTTCGCCCTCGCCCCGCCCGCGCGCGCAGACATCCCTGTCCCGGATGGCGCACTCCACCAGGCGCAGCGTACTCAGCCGCATCTCGCTCTGCGTCCGGGCAGATTCGTCCTTGAGTGCTTGAAGGATGCGGGACTTGAGTCCCATACAGGCAGTCATATCTTCACGGCCCATGCCGGTCCTATGCCTTTCTACACCCCGCGACAAACGCCTTGCTTGACGGTGCGGAGAGTCAGCCCCAATAAGCGGCCGAGTTTTAGCCAGACCGGTTAAAACGGCGTCAACCAGCAAGGCCAGCGGCGAGAGGTATATCTTCCATGAGCAGGAATCAAGATATGGACTCAGCCACCGGTGCCTTGGCCCTTGAAGATGGTACGATTTTCGCGGGTTTCGGGGCCGGGGCGACGGGTATCAAGGTGGGGGAGCTGTGCTTCAACACGGCGATTACAGGGTATCAGGAAATCCTGACAGACCCCTCCTACGCCTCGCAGATCATCCTCTTCACCTTCCCGCATATCGGAAATGTCGGCGCAAATGCTGACGATCAGGAAGAATCCACCGCTGCTGCGGCCGACGCGGCCCGCGGCGCCATCTTCCGCGAGCCGATCACTGCGCCGTCCAACTGGCGCGCCACCGATGATTTCGGCGGCTGGCTGGCAAAGCGCGGCATCATCGGCCTTTCCGGCGTCGATACGCGCGCGCTGACCAAGCGCATCCGCGAAAAAGGCATGCCCAAGGCGGCCATCTGCCACAAGCCAGATGGAAATATCGACTTTGCCGCCCTCGTGGAGCTGGCGAAAAGCTGGGAAGGCCTCGACGGGGCAGACCTTGCTGATGTCGTTGACCAGGACGCTGCCTACGAAAACACCGACGGCCTCTGGAAGCCGCAGACCGGCCACGACAAGCTCAGCAATGCCGAGTTCCATGTCGTCGTGGTCGATTTCGGCGTGAAGAAGAACATCCTGCGCAACCTCGCCAATGCCGGCGCCCGCGCAACGGTCGTCAATGGCGATGCGACTGCCGAGCAAATCCTCGCCCTGAAACCCGATGGCGTCGTTTTCTCCAACGGCCCCGGCGACCCGGCCGCGACCTATGAGCGCTCCGGCACGATGATCAGAGCCATCGTCGCTTCCGGCCTGCCGATCCTCGGCATCTGCCTGGGCCACCAGCTGCTCGGCCTGGCGCTCGGCGCGAAGACCAAGAAAATGGCGCAGGGCCATCACGGCGCAAACCATCCCGTGAAGGATCTCACCACCGGCAAGGTCGAGATCGTCTCGATGAACCACGGCTTCACCGTTGACCCCGAGACCCTGCCCGCTGGCGTCGAAGAAAGCCACCGCTCCCTCTTCGACGGCACCAATTCGGGCCTCTCGGTCACCGGCAAGCCGATCATCTCGGTCCAGCACCACCCCGAAGCTTCGCCAGGCCCGCAAGACAGTTTCTACCTGTTCGACCGCTTCGCCGGCCTGATGCGGGGCCATCGCGGCAAATAGCAAAAGGCCGCCCGCGGGCGGCCTTCTTCTTAACGCGGACAGCCAAAGTACGACGGCCCCAGGCTTCAGCCTGCGAGCAGCCGCGAGCGATTAAACCAGCGTCGCCTCCGTCTTCGCCCGAACTTCGTCTTCCGTCACGCCCGGCGCCAGTTCGAGCAGCTTCAGCCCGCCCGGCACCACATCCATCACGCAGAGATCGGTGATGATCCGGTCCACCACGCCCTTTCCCGTCAGCGGCAGGGTGCATTCTTTCAGCACCTTGCTCTCGCCGGCCTTGTTGGCGTGGTCCATCACGACCACCACGCGGCCAACGCCCGCCACCAGGTCCATCGCCCCGCCCATGCCCTTGACCAGCTTGCCGGGGATCATCCAATTGGCAAGGTTGCCATTTTCGGCCACTTCCATCGCGCCGAGGATCGCCATGGCAATCTTCCCGCCACGGATCATCGCAAAGGAAGTCGCGCTGTCGAAATAGGCCGTCTGCGGCAGCTCGGTAATCGTCTGCTTGCCGGCATTGATCAGGTCGGGGTCTTCCTCGCCCTCGAAGGGAAACGGCCCCATGCCCAGCATGCCGTTCTCGGACTGAAGCGTCACATTCACGCCAGCCGGAATATGGTTCGCCACCAGCGTCGGAATCCCGATGCCGAGGTTCACATACATCCCGTCCTTCAGCTCCCGCGCGGCCCGCGCCGCCATATCATCGCGTGTCCAGGGCATCAGCTTGCCTCCCGCTTGCGCACAGTGCGCTGCTCAATCCGCTTCTCGTGTTTGCCCTGCACCAGCCGGTGCACATAGATGCCCGGCAGGTGGATCGCGTCGGCATCAAGCTGCCCCGGCTCCACGATCTCCTCCACTTCCATCACGCACACCTTCCCGCAGGTCGCGGCCGGCAGGTTGAAGTTGCGTGCCGTCTTGCGGAAGATCGCGTTGCCCGTTGTGTCCGCCTTCCAGGCTTTCACGATCGCAAGGTCAGCGAAGATCCCCTCTTCGAGGATGTAGGTCTGCCCGCCGAACTCCTTGTGTTCCTTGCCCTCGGCAATCACGGTGCCCACGCCAGTCTTGGTGTAGAAGCCCGGAATGCCCGCGCCCCCTGCCCGCATCCGCTCGGCAAGCGTCCCCTGCGGGTTGAACTCCAGCTCCAGCTCGCCGGAAAGATACTGCCGCATGAACTCGGCATTCTCGCCCACATATGAGCTCATCATCTTCTTCACCTGCCGGCTCTCCAGCAGCACGCCAAGGCCAAAGCCATCGACGCCGGCATTGTTGGAGGCGACGGTCAGGTTCTTCACGCCGCTGTCGCGGATCGCCGCGATGCAAAGCTCGGGAATCCCGCAGAGGCCAAAGCCGCCCGCCGCGATCAGCATCCCGTCATGCAGCAGGCCGTCCAGGGCCTCGGCTGCCGAATTGTAAACCTTGTTTGCCATCCGGCCCGTCACTCCCTTGTGCCTGCCCGCGCGGGGGAATGCCCCGGCGCTGCCAAACCCTATCATGATTTCCGGCGCCCTGAATGCCTCAGGCCGCGCCAAATTTCAACACCTGTTGAAAAGCGGATCAGACCGCTTCAACCGTCTGCTCGATCGCCCCGAAGATCGAATGCCCGCTCGTGTCGCACATCTCGATACGCACGGTGTCTCCCGGCTTCATAAACGGCGTTTTCGCCGCTCCGTCCGCGATGGTCTCGATCATGCGGATTTCCGCGATGCAGGAATAGCCCAGCCCGCCCTCTGCCACGGGCCTCCCCGCCCCGCCGTCGGCGCCCTTGTTCGATACCGTGCCCGACCCGATGATCGAGCCGGCAACCAGCGCGCGGGTTTTCGCGGCATGGGCGACAAGGCGCGGCAGGCTGAACGTGGCGTCCACACCCGCATTCGCCCGGCCGAAGGGCTTGCCGTTCAGGTCCACCCGCAGGGGGAGATGGACGAGGCCATCCCTCCAAGCATCGCCCAGCTCATCGGGCGTGACAGCGACGGGAGAAAAGGCGCTGGCGGGCTTTGCCTGGAAGAAGCCGAAGCCCTTGGCGAGTTCACCCGGGATGAGGCCGCGCAGGGAGACATCATTACAGATCATCACGAGGCGGATGAGTTTGGCCGCGTCTGCCTCGCTGACGCCCATGGGCACATCATCGGTGATGACGGCGATCTCCCCTTCCATATCGCAGCCCCAGGCTACGTCTTTGAGAGGAATAGCGTCGCGCGGGCCGAGGAAGCCATCGGAGCCGCCCTGATACATCAGCGGATCGGAATAGAAACTCTCGGGCACCTTGTCGCCCCGCGCCGCGCGGACGAGTTCGACATGATTGATATAGGCAGAGCCGTCCGCCCACTGATAGGCGCGCGGCAGCGGGCTCATCGCGTCATGTTCATGGAAGCGGAACGTCGGCACAGAGCCCAGCTCCACCTGCTCGGCCAGCATGGCCAGCTGGGGCGCATAAATCTCCCACTTGTCGAGCGCCGCCTGCAGCGTCGGCGCAATCCGCGCCGCGTCCGTCGCCCGCGTCAAATCCCTGGAAACAACAACAAGGCGCCCATCCCGGGTGCCGTTTTTCAATGTGGCAAGTTTCATCTGGAATGTTTCCTCTCAAATCTTCTAAGCCCCCCTCTCCCCTGGGAGAGGGGGTTGGGAGTGAGGGTGCGCGCCCTCTCAAATCTTTGCAAGCGGGGAAGCGGAGCGCCCCCCAGGGGGGAAGCGCGCCCTACTTCGTCTCTTCCGCGATCTTCTCATGCAGCCAGGCCGCATGCCTCGGCGCCTTCTTCGTTTGGCTCCACTCCTCGATCATCGGCTCGGCGACCGATTTCAACTGCGCCATCTGCTCCGGCGTGCCGATGTCTGCGGCCAGCTCCAGCCGGTGCCCGTTGGGATCAAAGAAATAGATCGACTTGAAGATACCATGATGCGTCGGCCCCAGAACATCGATGCCCAGCGACTCAAGGTGCGCCTTGGCCGCATGCAACTCCTCAAGGCTGCCCAGCCGCAGCGCAATATGCTGCACCCAGACCGGCGTGTTCTCGTCTCGCCCCATTTCGGGCTGCTCGGGCAGCTCGAAAAAGGCAAGCACATTGCCATTCCCCGCATCGAGGAAAATGTGCATGTACGGATCATATGCCCCGGTGGAGGGCACATGGTCCTCCGCGATCGCCAGCTGGAACTCCATGCCCAGCGTCTTCTTGTAGAACTCCACAGTCTCCTTCGCATCCTTACAGCGATAGGCGACATGATGAACGCCGCGAAGTTTAGGTGTGGTCATCTTCTTTCTCCGTCCTCCCGGAGGCTCACCCTGAGCGAAGTCGAAGGGTGGGCCGCCAGGCGGAACACTGGTGAGCCCGCGCTCGCCCTTCGACTTCGCTCAGGGTGAGCGCTCAGGGCTGGATTATACTTTTTCTTCCGTCTTCAGGACACCGCGCTGTATCTGGTCGCGCTCCATCGATTCAAACAACGCCTTGAAGTTCCCCTCGCCAAAGCCGTCCTTATAGTCGCCCTTGCGCTGGATGAATTCGAAGAACACCGGGCCAACCTGCGCCTGCGCAAAGATCTGCAGCAGGAGGCGCGGGCTGCCGCCCTCGGTCGTCCCGTCCAGAAGAAGGCCGCGCGATTGCAGCCCCTTTACGTCCTCGCCATGCCCCGGCAGGCGGCCATCGAGCATTTCGTAATAGGCCGCCGGCGGCGCCGTCATGAAGGGCACGCCCATCGTCTTCAGCTTGTCATAGCAGGCATAAAGATCATCACAGATCAGCGCGATATGCTGGATGCCCTCGCCATTGAACTCCCGCAGAAATTCCTCGATCTGGCCGCCGCCGCCCTTGCCCTCTTCATTGAGCGGTATACGGATCTTCCCGTCCGGCGCCGTCAGCGCCTTGGAGGTGAGGCCGGTATATTCGCCCTTGATGTCGAAATAGCGGATTTCCTGGAAGTTGAAGAGCTTCTCATAGAAGTCCGCCCAATACTTCATCCGCCCGCCATACACATTGTGCGTCAGGTGATCGATCAGCTTGAAGCCCGCGCCAACGGGGCGCTTGTCCACGCCCGGCAGGTATTCAAAGTCGATGTCATAGATGGAGAGTTCGTTCGCCCCGGTGTCATACCGGTCGATCAGGTAGATGATCGAATTGCCGATGCCGCGGATGCCGGGAATGTGCAGCTCCATCGGGCCCGTTTCGACCTGCACGGGCTCTGCCCCCTGTGCCAGAAGGTGATCATAAGCCTTCCGGGCATCCCGCACGCGGAAGCCCATACCGCAGGCCGACGGGCCATGCTCGCGCGCGAAATACCAGGCGGCGGATTTGGGCTCATAATTGGTGATCAGGTTGATCCCGCCCTGGCGCCACAGCTCCACGTCCTTGGAGCGGTGCCGGGCGATCTTCGTGAACCCCATCGTCTCGAATACCGGCTCCAGAATACCTTTCTTGGGGGCGGAAAACTCGATGAACTCGAATCCATCGAGACCTGCGGGATTGTCGAATAGATCAGCCATGGCAAAAGGCTCCATATTGCGTGTGTGGAATATATAGTTTCATATGTAACTAATATCGCCGCGCGCCGCAAGTGATGGATCAAACAGGGTTTCCGATGTCCGAAGTTCCCCCGCTCCGCCTGTCCACCTTCCTGCCCTTCCGGCTGTCGGTGCTCTCCAACGCCATCTCCCAGCGGATCGCGGAGCTTTACGACCGCGAGTTCGGCCTCTCCATCTGGCAATGGCGCGTCATGGCGGTCACCGCCGACACGCCCGGCATCTCCGCCACCGAGATCGGCCAGCGTACCCAGATGGACAAGGTCGCCGTCAGCCGCGCCGTCGCCGGCCTGATCGAGATGGGGTATCTCGAACGCCGCCCCTCCGAAGATGACGCCCGCCGCGCTAACCTCTACCTCACCCCCGCCGGCGCCGAGGTCTACAAGCTGATCGTTCCCCTCGCCAAAGCCGAAGAGGCCCGCCTCGTCGCCGCGCTGTCAGAGGCCGAACAGGCCGAACTCACCCGCCTGATGATCAAACTCGCCCAAACCGCCTCCCCCGACCGCGACCTCTGGTGACGCCCAAACCTGCAGCAAACGCGCAATGTCAGGACATCGAACTCCGTACCCTGCTGATCTCGGTCACCAGATGGGCTCGCGCCCCTCGGCCGGAAGAACGGCGTCACGCAAAACCGGCCGCCCCAAAGGACCGCGCTCCGGCCCTGTGTGCCGGAAAAAGCCCGCCTACCCTGCCCGGCGCCGTCTCTGGCGCAGGCCGCGCGCCACGGGCGCATCTTCCTCCAAGGTCAGCCGCTCCACCAGGCGGGCGATGAAGGCCGACAGCTGGTCGCGCACTTCATACGGCGCTTCCATCGGCAGGAAATGGGATGTGCCGCGCACCGCCCGCATCATCAGCGATGGGTTCTGCTGGATGATCTGGGCACGCACCTTGTCGGAAATCACCGAATCCCTTGTCGGCCGCATGATGACGATGGGAATCTTGTTCTTGCGCACCTTCTTCAGCGCGGCCCACGGCGCATGGCGTTGCGCGCCAAAAGTCCTGGCTTCCCATTTCGGCGTGCAGGTCAGCGCCCAGCGCTGGGTATCAGCGTCCTGCGGGCCGGTGTCCACGCGGTCGATCCCGTCGAGCAGATAGTCCGCCAGGAAAGGTTCGCGCCATGACTGGAACGCGCCCCGTCCGGTGTAAGACTTCAGCGCCTCGGGGAAGGATCCGAACTCGCCCCGGCGCTTCTTCGCGCGCGAGGCCATCTTGTTGCGCGCAAACAGCCAGTTGAAGGGAGGAAACACATGGTTCCAGAAATAGGTCTTCCGTGAAAGGATCACCGGGTCTGCCAGCACGAGGCCTTTCACCAGGTCCGGCCGCTTGCCCGCCACCAGCAGGGCCACGCATCCGCCCATCGAATGCCCGCCCAGCACTACGCCCTGGGGCGCTTCCTTCTCCAGGAACTCGATCACGTCATCGCGGTAACGGTTCCAGCTCGTCAGGCCGCCCTTGGTCGGAATGGTCGTGCGGCCATGGCCGCGCATGTCCAGCGCGCCGATCCGGGCGCGCAGGCCAAGTGGCGCCAGAAGGGACTGATAGGTCATCGCGTTGAAGCCGGTCGCATGGATCCAGATGGCGGCAAACGGCTTGATCGGATCGCCAAACTCGATCCCGGTCATCTCGCCGCCGGATTTCATCTCTTCGCGGAACCGGCGCATCAGCTGCGATCTCCGCCGCGCGCCGCCGCTTCAAAATTCTCCAGCACCCGCGCCTCCCGGTTCTCTTCTCTCTTTACCGATGGACCGTGTCCTGCGGCCACTCCCCTGCAGACTTTCCGCATATCTGCGGAGGACGCAACCACCTGGCCGGGTTTCTTCACGTTACTCTACTCCACACGACTCGCCAGCAGCACACACCGGACTGGAGAAACTCTACAAGAGCGTTTCCCGGAAATGAAGGGACGGGAAGCCGCGCCGCCCAGACAGGAAGCAGCTTACGCCGATTTCATATTCCCCCTATTGACCACGCTTGTAGTCAATCGTATTGACCACGTGTGTAGTCGACAGGGGTTTCCTACCATGATGCAGATCTCAGCCGCCGAACTTGAAGTCATGGGGGTCCTCTGGGAGGAACCCGGTCTCGCCGCGTCCGATGTCCATGAGAAGCTGGGCGACGGGAAAGACTGGAATGTCCGCACGGTTAAAACCTTCCTCGCCCGCCTGGTCGAGAAAGGCGCCCTCACCACCCGTGAGGATGGCCGCCGCTATCTCTATTTCCCCGCCATCGACGAGGCTGAATACAAGGCCAAGGCGGCCGGCCAGTTCGTGGACCGGGTGTTCTCCGGCCGCGCCGCTCCGCTGGTCGCCCATCTCGCCGACACGCGCGGCCTTACTCATGATGATATCGCCGAACTCGAAAAGCTTCTGGGGGAGCTGAAGAAATGATTATCCAGCTTCCCGATACCTATCTGGCTCATGCGCTTGAAGCGGCTCTGGCCGTTACGCTCCTGATCATCCTGGTGCTTGTGGTCCGCAAGCCGGTAGCCCGGCATTTCGGCGCCGGCATAGCCTACGCCCTCTGGCTGCTGCCGGTGGCCCGGCTGGTCCTGCCGCCGTTGCCGCATGACGTGCAGGCCTCCCTTTTCAGCTGGTTCCGCCTTCCCGCGACCAGCGATGGCGGCGCCGTCACCGCCAGCACCAGCACCGCGCATGAAACGGTAACCGCCGCCTCGGCCATGGCCAGCAGCGCCGCGCCGGCCATCCCGGCCGAAATTCTCCCGGCTGCCCAACCAGTCATCACCGAGGCACCGGTCAACCTGGCCGCGCCCGCCCCCTTGCAGGGCCTCCTCGAAACACCAGACCTTCTGGCCTATGCCGGCATGACGGTCCTTGCCGTCTGGCTCGCCGGGGTTGCCTATGTGCTCGCCCGCAGCCTCTACACCCACATGCAGTTCATGGCTGTGGTAGAGCGCGAAGGCCAGCCGGTGACCGGTCACCTGGAAGCGCTCTCGATCGAAGTGGCGCGAGAAGCTGGCCTCAAGCGGCTGCCGCGGATCGTCACCAGCCTGATCTCCAGCGGCCCCTTCGTCACCGGCCTCTTCCGCCCCGCTGTGGTCCTGCCCGCCTGGTTTGCCGAAGACTATTCCCGCACCGAAGCCCGCGCCGCCATTGCGCATGAGTTGACCCATGTGAAACGCGGCGACCTCTGGGCCCTGCAGGCATCCGAAATCTTCCTTGCCCTGATGTGGTTCAACCCGCTGGCCTATATCGCCCGCCAGGCATTCCGCACCGATCAGGAAGCGGCTTGTGACGCCGATGTGCTGCGCCGCGGCCATGCCAGCCCCCATGCCTATGGCTCGACGCTGGTGAAAGCCGTGCGGATGCAGATGCCAGCCCGCATTGCGCTGACCACCAGCCTGCCCCTCACCCACGCCCTCAAGGAAAGGCTGAAGCTGATGTCCTATCCCGCCCCTGACTCGCGCCGCCGCTGGATCGGATTTGGCGCCGCCGTTCTCCTCGGCACCACGGCGCTGGTAGGCACGGCTTCCGTGGCCGCAGCTGGAGAAAACCACCGCAAGGATCTCAAAATCCAGAATGGCACGCTCTGGCTCGACGGCGAAAAGATCGACAACCGCCAGGTGGTCCTCCTGACCGACCCGGTGCAGGGCATCCTGCCCAAACCGCCGGTGCCGCCGGAGGTCAAGGACCTGTCGGCCAGCATCGCACGAGATGTGGCCGAGCTCACCGGTCCGGAAGTGCTCGGCGCCGTCGCCGACATGAGCAAGGACCCGGACTTCCTGGAGATCACCCGTCTCAGCACCGAGCTCGCAATGATGGGCGCAAGCCTCGGCACCCAAGCGGCCTTTGAAGGCATTTCGATGAACTTCGCCGGCATGTCCGAAGATGAAATCGATGCCTGGGCCGAGGAGTTTGAAGCTCGCATGGAAGCTAAAGCTGCCCAGATCGAAGCGCGCGCCGCAGAGATGGAAGCTCAGATCGAAGCCCGCTCTGCCCGGCTTGAAGCCCGTATGGACAAGGCCAACGAGGTTCGCGCCGAGGCACTTGAGCGCCAAATAGAAGCCAATGCCGCGCGGATCGAGGCTGAAGCGGCCCGCATCGAAGCCGAAGTCGAGCGCTATTACGGCAAGGACTTCGAAGCCCGGGTCGAAGCGCGCACCTCGGTGATCCCCGATCTGGTCCAGGAGTGCGTCGCCCTCAACCTGGCCGAAGGTGAAACCCGGATCGTCGAGCGCAAGACCGATGATGGCTACAGCGTGAAGATTGCCTGCGCTGCCGGAGGCAAGGACGTGCTGCGCACGGAAAAGACGATCGGGTTCATCAATTCGAATGATGGCCTCAGCGAGCAGGAGAAAGCCAAATTCCGCCAGCAATCGTCCGCCAGCAACAAGCATACCTTCACCTTCTCCACCAAAACCAGCAGCGACAAAAAGCAGGCCGTACCCGCGCCCCCGGCCCCTGCTGAAATTCCTGCGGATCTGCTGGGTGAGGAGAAGCATACGAGCCTCTTCCCCTTCTCCCCGGCCTTGCGCCTTAATGAGGAGAGCTGCGGCGCGGCTTGAACCAGCGCTTCCCGCGCCCGGCAGTTGCGGCTAGGGTCGAGCAAAAGCTCACCGCCCGGAGGCCCTCCTGCATGATGATCCGCTTTGCCCTGGCCGCCATGGCGCTTGCCTCACTCGGCGCCTGCGCTACCCAGCCCGAGCCCTGCACCACCGAATGGGTGCAGTACCGCACTGACCGTATCCTCGGCAAATTCGCCATGGAGAATCGCGGCCTCGTCAATGATCTGCGCCGGCTGACGCGCGAAGATGGCCGGGTTGATCCGGTGCAGAGCGTGATCCTCGCGGCCAAGGCCGAAGACATCCAGCGCTTTGCCCGCAGCTTTGAAACCGTTGTGGTGCCGGAACTGAATTCAGCCATAGCGCAATGCGGGCGGCATGAGAATTTTGTGCCGGCCTTCACCCAGTTCCTGCGCAATGAAGGCGTGCCGGAAGCCTCGCTGCAATGGGTCGGCCCGATCCTGGCGCTTGTCCAGGTCATGCAGAATGACGGGCAGCTGCAATCCTCCCCCCGCCTCTGATCGGGGAATACGGACATGCAGACCCTGATCGTTGTTCCCGCCCGCTATGGCTCCACCCGGCTGCCGGGCAAACCGCTGGCCAAGATCGCCGGCAAGACGATGGTAAGCCGCGTGGCTGATCTTGCCCGGCGCGCTGCGGCCCAGCTCGGCAAGGGCACCGAATGCGTGGTCGCCACCGATGACACGCGTATCCTCGAATACTGCCGCGACAATAACATCAGTGTCGTGATGACCGACCCGGCCCTGCCCTCGGGGTCTGACCGGGCTCTCGCCGCGGTTGATGGTCTTGGCATGAGCCCGGACTTCGTGGTGAACCTGCAGGGCGATGCGCCTTTCACGCCCGTGGCCCATGTTGTGGCTGTCGTCAAAGCGCTTGAGAAATCCGGCGCCGACGCGGCCACGCCCTATATCCAGCTGAGCTGGGCCGCGCTCGACCAGCTGCGCGCCCACAAGGCCGAAACGGCCTTCTCCGGTACGACGCTGGTAAGAAACCCCAAGGGCCAGGCGATCTGGTTTTCCAAGAATATCCTGCCTGCCATCCGCAAGGAACCTGAGCTCCGCAAGCTGAACGATCTCTCGCCGGTCTGCCAGCATGTCGGCCTTTACGGCTTCCGTCTCGATACGCTGCGGCGCTACTGCGCCCTGCCTGAAAGCTATTATGAGCGGCTGGAAGGGCTGGAACAGCTGCGCCTGATCGAGAACGGGTTCACGGTTCAGGCCGTCGAGGTAAAGCCCGGCCGGATCGCCATTCCCGGCATTGATACGGCCGAGGATATTGCCCTTGCCGAGCGGCTCGTGGCCGAACTGGGCGAACCGGACGCAGCCTGAGCCATGGCCCGCCTGTTTATCGTCCGCCATGGCAACACCTTCGACAAGGGCGATACCGTCACCCGTGTCGGCGCGCGCACGGACCTGCCGCTCTCCGTCTCTGGCCGCGAGCAGGCCCGCCATCTGGCGGCGCACTTTGCCGGGACGCGCTTCACCGCTGCCCTGTGTTCCACGCTGGTGCGCACCCGGCAGACAGCCCGCGCGATCCTCAGCCAGCGGAGCGACAGCCCGGCCCTGCTGATCGCGCCGTTCCTGACCGAAATCGACTATGGCCCGGATGAAAACCAGCCGGAAGACGTGGTTGCTGCGCGGCTTGGCCCGGCGCTGGAAGCCTGGGACCGCGACGGCACGCCCCCGCCGGGCTGGAAGGTTGACCCCGGCGTCCTCCGCGTCGGCTGGCGTGCCCTGCTCGCGCGGGCGGCAAAGTTGCCGGAAGACGCCAACGCATTGATCGTTACCTCCAACGGCATCGCTCGCTTCCTGCCCGATGTGGTGGACGAAATGCCCGCCGGGCTTGACCGGAAACTCAAGACCGGGGCCTGGGGCGAACTGATCGTAACACCGGCCCGCAGCGAGCTGCTCAGCTGGAACCAGCGCCCCTGATCCTCAGGCCACATCCCGCTGGATATCGAAGCGGAGCGCTGACGGCCCGCCGATCGGCAACACAAAGGCGACCGTTGTTCCCTCACCATAGATGGAAGACAGCAGCATCCGCCCCCCATGCATCTCGGCAAAGGATTTGGTGAGGGCGAGGCCGAGGCCCGTGCCCTCATGGTTGCGGTCCTTGGTCTTGGCCACCTGCTCGAAAGGCTGGGCCAGGCGCGGCAGGTCTTCGGGCGGAATACCGATCCCGGTATCGGTGACGCCGAAATAGATATCGGTGCCCCGCTGCTCGACGCGTACGGTGATGGTGCCGGCATTGTCAGTGAATTTGACCGCGTTGGAAAGCAGGTTCAGCATCATCTGCCGGATGGCGCGGTGATCGGCGTCGATATCAGGCAGGTTGTCTTCGGCCTCGAGCACAAGATGGATCGCCTTTTCCTCGGCCTTGCGGCGGATCATGCGCATGGCGGCGTCCACCGGATCGATCGGATCAATCGGCTGTGGGCTGATGGTCATCTTGCCCGCTTCGATCTTGGCCATATCGAGGATGTCGTTGATCATGTCGAGCAGGTGCTGGCCGGACATGAGAATATCCTTGGCATATTCCTTGTACGACGGATCGCCCAGCGGGCCGGCAAGCTCGTTCGTCATGATTTCCGAAAAGCCGATCACGGCATTCAGCGGCGTGCGCAGCTCATGACTCATATTGGCCAGGAAGGCGGATTTGGCGAGCGCGGCGCGCTCGGCCTTTTCCTTTTCTTCGGAATATTTCCGGGTGAGTTCATTGGAGCGGCCTTCGGAACGCTCAAGGTCCAGCGCGGCGCGGCGCAGCTTTTCCTTCTGCTTCTTCAACTCGTCCTCATTGCGGACATTCTCGGTCACATCGATGCCGACCGTGATCAGCCCGCCATCCGGCGTGGCGCGCTCTACCATCTTCAGCCAGCGGCCATTGCGCAGGGCGAGCATCGTCGTGCGCATGTCTTCCTCGGACCGGCGTTCATTGGCCACCGCCCCTGCCCGCGCGATCACCACCGTGTCATGGCTCATGCCCGGCCGCAGCGTATCCTGCAGCCCGAAATCCAGCGCGAAGGCACGGTTCCAGTAGAGCAGGCGCTTGCGCGTATCCCAGAGAGCAAAGGGGCCGTTGAAGCCTTCAATGGCGTTGCGCAGACGGCGCTCTGCCGTCTTCACCCGGTCTTCGGCCTGCTTGCGCTCGGTCGCGTCCATCATGATGCCGCCGAAAACAGTCGTGCCGGTGACAGGATCGGTGGAGACGCTGCCGCGCATTTCGATCCAGCGCAGCGGGCTGGTCTGGGCAATGAAAGTGAGATGTACCCAGCCGATGCTGCGAGCCTTGGAGAAGCCCTCCTTCACATAGCTGCGGCTTTCCACCGGCACGCGGTCGAGCAGTTCCTCGAGCGCCACGCGGCCTGAACTGGCGATGCCGACCAGATCTGCCGCCCCTTCACTGAGGAAGAGGGCGCCCGGCCCCTGATACCATTCCCAATAGCCCGCCCGCGCGCCGCGCATCACGAGGCCGAGAATACGGTCGGACTCCTCGTTGCGGGTTTCCTGGATCGCGATCTCCCGCTGGCGCAGGGAAAGCCGCCGCGACAGGCCGAACAGCGTGAAGGTGGGCGCGGCCACCAGGAGGGCGAAGATCGCGAAGCTGAGAAGATCAGCCCGCGTCAGGAGGGGCTGCCTGACCGCGACACAGACTGACAGCGCGCCGCTGCCTGCCGGGGCGCAGGCGATTGCCGCGCGTGTGCCGCCCGCAGAGATGATCCGGGGACGGGGCGCGCCCGCCGCCGCTGCAGCCGCCAGAGACGCATCACCGGTTCCGAACGTGTTCCCCTCGCCCAGCAGGGTGATCCGGCCCCCCTCCCCCGGCTGGCCAATCAGTTGGGAAGCCTGCGTCAGCGCCATGACGGGATTGCGCTCGTCCAGCGCCGCCAGGAAGACGATATCTCCCTGCGCCGAGAGGCCGATCAGGGCGCCTTCTTCCATCATCCGGTTGGCGGCCGCCACGCCCGCGCCAAGGCGTGAGGTTTCGGGCGATTGAGACGCGTCGCGCAGGGAAACGATGGCATCAATGCCCGGCGTGAGGCTGGCGGTTTCAGCCCGCGGAACACTGCCGCCCTCGGCAATCGAAATGGCGGTTATGGCAACATTGCCCGCAGCTTCGATCCGCGCGGCCAGATGGCGGGCTTCGCTCTCGATCTGGATGAGGCGGCTGGCTTCGGCGGACTGGCGCTCGTCCCAGGCCTTGAGACCGAGCGCAAGCGCGAGGAGCCCGAGGATCAGCGGAACCAGAACGCGCAGCCGGCGTGCCTCCGCCTTTGCTGCAGCCGTGTCAGCGGCAGCAGCTGGTGTAAGCTGAGAACGGGCCTGCGATCTTGCCAAGGTGGAGCCTGACGCCTGCTACTTCCGGGAAACAGTCAGCCTACCTTTTCCGCCTGAAACATTGACCGCTCGTTAACAAAGTTAGCTGTGGAATTAACCTTTCGCGTCCCCGTCGAGGGCGCGGCTGGCAATGTCCATCGCATTGGGAGAAAGACCTGCTGCAACAAGGCGCTTGAGGCACCCTTCCGCCTCTGCGCCCGCCTTGGGTTCCAGCAGGCGCCACTGTTCGAATGCCGTCATCAGGCGCGCGCCCAGGGCGGGGTTGGCCTTGTCGGCGGCCAGGATCGTCTCTTCTACCGCCCGGTAGCCGGAGCCATCGGGGGCGTGGAAGGCGGCGAGGTTCTGCATCGCAAAGGCGGCGACCACCGAACGCACCCGGTTGGGATTGCGCAGATCAAAATCCGGATGGGCAATCAGGCGGCGGACATCCTCTGCCGTGCCCAGGCCAGCCTGAACCGAGAACCATTTGTCCATGACGAGGGCGTTCTGCTTCCATCTGGCTTCAAAATCCGCCAGTGCCTCTTCCTTACCCGCCCCTGCCGAAACCGTCAGCGCGCGCAGCGCCGAGAGCTGCTCGGTCATGTTGGGCGCATTGCGGTAGAGATCGAGCAGGGTGCCGGCCGCGTCACCGCGCCCGCCCAGCAGCATGATGAAGGCTGACCGCAGCGCGCGGATCGACGCCTGCTCTGCGCCCGGATTGTAGGGCGCAGGCGAAGCTTTCGCGAGGGTCTCGGAAATTTCCGGGGCAAGCTCGGCGGCAATCGCGGCCTGCAGCTTGCGGCGGGCGGCCGAGAGGGCGACCGGATCGGCAGGCTCGCGCTCCAGAAACAGCTCGCCCACATCCGGCAGGCGCGTCAGCAGCGCGGCAAAGGCCGGGTCGCCCATCGCGCCGCGAACCGCCTGGCCGATAGCGCCAACGAGGGCAGTATCCGGCGAGGTCTGCGAACCGTCTGCCAGGGTGAGAATTTCCTCCTTGATCAGCGTCTGCAGACCGTCCCAGGTGTTGAAGGGGTCGGTCTCGGCCCGGACGAGGGCGAGCCGTTCATCCCGGCTGAGCGCGCGCTTGAGGCGCACCGGAGCGGAGAAATCGCGGTTGAGCGACACAAGCGGGCGCGCGCTGCCGGCCGGCAGGCGGAACACCATTTCGGCCTGCTCGGTATCCAGCACATAGAGGAACGGCTCGGCGGCGCGGTCAGTAGCGGCGACATGCCCACCCTTCCCGTCCAGCAGCGCGGAAAGCAACGGCACCGGCACCGGCTTCTTCACCGGCTGGCCATGGGTGGGGCGGGTGTATTGGGAGAGCTTCACTGTCAGGGTCGAACTCGCCGCGTCCCAGCTTTCCTCCACCGTGATTTCCGGCGTGCCGGCCTGGGCATACCAGCGGCGGAACTGGGCAAAGTCCTGCCCTGTTGCCGCTTCAAAGCAGGCGTAAAAGTCTTCGATCGTGACCGCCTGGCCATCATGGCGCTCAAAATAGAGATCCATGCCTTTTCGGAAATCCTGCGAACCGATCTGCCTGCGGAGCATTCCGATCAGCTCGGAGCCTTTCTCATACACGGTTGCCGTGTAGAGATTGTCGATGGCGGCGTAATTGTCCGGGCGCACCGAATGGGCCAGCGGGCCGGCATCTTCGGCAAACTGGCGGGCGCGCAGCTTGATCACATCCTTGATGCGCTGAACCGGGCGCGAGCGCATGTCGGCGGAGAAGTTCTGATCCCGGAAGACCGTGAGCCCTTCCTTCAGGCAGAGCTGGAACCAGTCGCGGCAGGTGATGCGGTTGCCGGTCCAGTTGTGGAAATATTCATGCGCCACGATGGATTCGATGGCTTCAAAATCAAGATCAGTGGCCGTGGCTTCATCTGCCAGCACATAGGCGGAGTTGAAGATGTTGAGGCCCTTGTTTTCCATGGCGCCGAAATTGAAGTCGCGCACCGCCACGATGTTGAACACGCCGAGATCGTATTCGCGGCCATAGGCTTCCTCGTCCCAGCGCATGGAGCGTTTGAGGCTGTCCATCGCCCAGGCGGCGCGGGCGGCCTCGCCCTTGTCGACATAGATGCCGAGATCGACAGGCGCGCCGCTGGCCGTGGTGAAGCTGTCGCGCAGCACATCATACTCGCCGGCGCAGAGGGCGAAGAGATAGGCAGGTTTCTTATGGGGATCATCCCATTCGGCAAAATGCCAGCCACTCTCCAGGTCGCCCGCCTCCCCCGGCGTGCCGTTGGAAAGGAGGTGAGGATATTTCGCCTTCTCCGCTTCAATCCGCACACGGAAGCTGCTCATGACATCCGGGCGGTCGGGATAATAAGTGATGCGGCGGAAGCCGATGGCTTCACACTGGGTGCAGAAGCGCCCGCCAGAGATGTAGAGCCCCGAAAGGGCGGTGTTCTTCTCCGGCGAAATCTCCACCACCGTTTCAAGGGTGAACGGCCCCGACGGCGGCGCCGTCAGTGTCAGCCCGTGATCATCCAGCGCATAGTCCGAAGGCGGCAGGATCGAGAGTGCGCTCCCCTCGGCAGCCAGCCGGATCGATTTCAGCGTCAGGGCCTCCCCGTCGAGCCGCATCGGGCCGCTGCCTGCCGGGGTCACCTTCATTGTGGCGCGCACCTGCGTGGCGGCGGGGTCCAGCCGGAACTCCAGGCGGACCTCATCAATCGAGAAGGGATAGGGCGTATAATCGGCAAGGCGGACGGCGACGGGAGTTTCAGTTCGCATCAATCGGGTCTCCGGGAGGGGTGACAGGCCTGCAGGGATACCGGAGCGGGCCTGCGCCGTCGAGGCCCGTTGCCCATACGGTAGCCCTCTGGCAAAGGGGGGCCATGCGTTCTCCTCCCTCTTTGCGGCTGATCCGCAGGCTGGCTGCCTTTGCCGCCCTGATGGTCGCCATCGTCGTTGCCTATCTGTCGCTGATGCCGGTGGATGAGGGTCCGGCCCCCGTCTTTTCCGACAAGGTGAACCATTTCCTGGCCTATGCCGGGCTTGCCGCCCCTCTGACACTCGCCTTGCATCCCAAGCGCTGGCTGAGCGCGGTGATCGTGGCCACGGTTTACGGGATCGGGTTGGAATTTGCCCAGGCGATGGGGGATGCCGGCCGCGAAGGATCGGTGCTCGACGCGCTGGCAAACTTTCTGGGCGCCCTGGCCGGCGCAGCGCTGATCCGCTTCAGCGCGGGCGTGCGGCCCTGATCACTCGGCCGCAGCGGCTGTGTCTTCTTCCAGGCGATAAACAGCCCGCAGGATCTTGGCGCACCGCGCCGCCACCGGGCGCAGCTCCTCGGGCACATTCTTCGGATTGGCACCAGCGAACTCCGCAATCTTGCGGGCGACGCGGAAAAGATCGGGCGTGTGGGCAATCATCCGGGCCTGATGTTCGACACGGGCCGGATCGCGGTCATATTCCGTGGCCGGCACCCGCCAGCCGCTATTGGGCCCGTCATCGGTAGCAACTGCCGGATAGGTGCCCGGCGTGACACCGAGCGCCACCTGCCCGTCTCCGGAACGCCATTTCATCAGGCGCCGGACGACCCGCCACTGCTCGATCAGCGTGTCGTCCTCGTCATCTTCTTCGTTGCGTTCTTGGCGGTGCATGGCCTCTTCAGACACAAGTTCATGCGCCTGAAACAGCCGGCCGAGGCCGCAATCATAGGTGATACGCAGGGGCTCATCGACACCCTTCACCCAGTGGGGCACCACCCGCTCGATCGGCACCCAGGTGCCCACCGGCTTTACGTAAACCCGCTGAGACTTGTGAAACAGCGCCTTTGCCATGACGGATGACCCCACCTCGATCAACCCGCATACATGCCAGAGGAGTATGTCGCCGAGGTAAGCACAATCGATCAAATTTCCCCGAAGTCACGGGCGAATTTGTTTCCCTTGGGTCACGGCTTTCCGTGCGCGTAAAGCGCGCTATGGTTCCTCATCAGCGATAAACGAGACACGCCCGCAAGGGCGATTGGGAGCCTGACGCGCCATGAATTTCGATTTTTCCGAAGACCAAAAGTTCCTTGCCAATGAGGCCCGGAAATTCCTTTCGCAGGAATGCACCACGGCTGTCGTGCGCACGGTTCTGAATGACGACAAGAAAGCCTACCACAAGGAGCTCTGGGGCAAGATCGGCGAGATGGGCTGGCTGGGCGCGGCCATTCCGGAAGAGCATGGCGGCCTGGGCCTCGGCATGCTGGAAATGTGCGTGCTGGCAGAAGAAATGGGCCGCGCGATTGCACCGGTGCCCTTCGCCTCCACCGCCTATTACCTGACCGAAGCGGTGAAGCTCGCCGGCAATGACGGCCAGAAAGCTGCCCTGCTGCCGAAGATTGCCGCCGGCGAAGTGATCGGCGCCTATGCCGCCAGCGAAGGCCCCGGCCATCCCGACGCCGCAAGCCTGAAGACCACGTTCGATGGCAAGACCCTTTCGGGCACCAAGATCCCGGTAACCGATGGCGACATCGCCACCCATGCCATTGTTCTGGCCAAGGAAGGTTCCGGCGCCTCGCTGGTGCTGGTGGACCTCTCCGGCGCCGGCGTTACCCGCAAGAGCGTGCAGACGCTGGACCCGACGCGCAGCCATGCCGAGATCACCTTCTCCGGCACCCCGGCCGAGCGCCTCGGCGGCAAGGGCGAAGGCGAGACGCTGAATGACGAGCTGCTCAACCGCGTGGCCGTTCTGCTGGCTTTCGAACAGCTTGGCGGGGCTTCGGTCTGCCTCGAAATGGCCAATGACTATGCCAAGAACCGCTATGCCTTCGGCCGCCCGATCGGGGGCAACCAGGCGATCAAGCACAAGCTGGCCGACATGTATGTGAAGAACGAAGTGGCCCGGTCCAACTGCTATTACGGCGCCTGGGCGCTTTCCACGGGCGCCGCCGAACTGCCGGAAGCCGCCGCTGCCGCCCGCGTCGCCGCGTCGGAAGCCTACTGGTTTGCCTCGAAGGAAAACATCCAGACGCATGGCGGCATGGGCTTCACCTGGGAAGTCGACTGCCACCTCTTCTATCGCCGCGCCAAGCTGCTGAACGTTCAGGCCGGCGCGCCGAAGGTGTGGAAGGAAAAGCTGGTGCGTGCGCTTGAGGCCAAGAATGCGGCCTGAGGCACCAGCCTCTTACAGAAGGACCGGGCGGCAGGAGAAGTCCCGCCGCCCGGCGCCCGGATTATTCTGCCTCGGCAGCGGCGGCAGGAACGCCCGGATAGTTGTTCGTGCCGGCCGACTTCCAGGTGAGCGTATCTGCCGGGGTGTTGCCGGGGCCGGTGAAGACCTGCAGCGTGGCGGTGTCGTAGGAGATGTCGAAGTTCTCGATCACGGCATTCCCCTCGCCCGAATAGGTCGAGTAGTTGTTGAGCGTGGCGTTCGTCAGCTTCCAGACCTGACGGCCCGGTGCGCCATCGGTGGTCATCGTGATCTGCAGAGACGGAACGCTCGTGCCGTTGATGACATGGCTCAGAACCTTGACGGACGAGGTGTCGAAGCTGCGCGTGACGTAAAGCGAGCCGGTGTAGAGTTCGGACCGCTTTGGCTCGACCGGCATGTAGGTTTCCGGATCATAGACCGGCTGCTGCGAGACGCTGAAGGTCAGGTTGGTGGCAGGAATCTTGGTACCGCCGACATCAATCTCGATACCGGCATGGGCAAGCCCAGCGATCAGCAGAGAGGCCGCTGCGGCACCGATGAACCTGCGAGATTTCGTAACGACTTGCGACATGAGTATCCGTCCCTTTTTCTTTTGACGCCCCCGGCGGAATCGCCCCGGCGCCTGCGTGTCATAGGACGACGCAATTCCGGATGGAATATGGCAACACGCTGGCAGCATCCGCACACGGCAAAAAAATCCGGGGACAGAGCCTTCCCGCCCTACCCCACCCGATAATCAAAAACAGCAAACACAGACGATAACGAACGGAGTGCCCCATGGACTTCAATGATACCCCCGAAGAAGCCGCCTTCCGCAAAGAGGCCAACGACTTCCTCTCCAAACATCTGGAGCTGAAGAACGGTGCCAAGCCACGCGCATCCGGCGAGTCCGCACTCGCCCGCGCGAAAGCCTGGCAGAAGACCAAGGCCGAGAACAAGTTTGCCCAGATCACCTGGCCCAAGGAATGGGGCGGCCGCGGCGGCACCTCGATGGAAGCCGTTATCTGGGGCCAGGAGGAGTCCAAGTATGACGCGCCGACCGGCCCGTTCGCCATTGGCCTTGGCATGTGCATCCCGACCGTGATCGCGTTCGGCTCTGACGAGCATAAGAAGAAATATGTCCAGAAAGCCCTCTTCGGCGAGGAAATCTGGTGCCAGCTCTTCTCCGAGCCTTCGGCCGGTTCGGACGTGGCAGGCCTCAAGACCCGCGCGGTGAAGGATGGCGACGAGTGGGTGATCAACGGCCAGAAGGTCTGGACCTCAGGCGCGCACTATTCCGACTACGGCATTCTCTTGGTCCGTACCGATCCGAAAGTGCCCAAGCACAAAGGCCTGACCATGTTCATCGTGAACATGAAACAGCCCGGCGTGGAAGTCCGCCCGATCCACCAGGCTTCCGGTGGCCGCGAGTTCAACGAGGTGTATTTCACCGATGTGCGCATTCCGGACTCTGACCGTCTCGGCGAAGTCGGCGCGGGCTGGAAAGTGGCCCTCGTGACGCTGATGAACGAGCGCCTTGCTGTGGGTGGCTCGCCCGGTCCCGACTGGGGTGAGATCATGGCCTATGCCAAGACCGCCGGCACGATGGACGACCAGGCCTTCCGCGAGAAACTCGCTGACTGGTATGTCGCCGCGCAGGGCTACAAGCTGACGAAGTTCCGCACCCAGACGGCTCTGTCCCGTGGCCAGACGCCCGGCCCGGAAAACTCGATCGGCAAGATCATCACCGCCAACCATCTGCAGGACATCTGCAACTCGGCCATCGAGATGCAGGACCATTACGGCATCATCACCGAAGCCGACCGGATGCCGGCCGATGCGATCTTCCAGCAGAGCTTCATGTGGGCGCCGGGCCTGCGGATCGCCGGGGGCACCGACGAGATCCTGAAGAACATCATCGCCGAGCGCGTGCTGGGCCTGCCCCAGGATGTGCGCGTCGACAAGGATCTGGCCTTCGACGAAATGAAGTCCGGCTGATCGGCCACCGCTTCAGGAAACAGAAACGCCGGCCGCGTCAGACGCGGCCGGCGTTTTCTTTTCCGGAGAAGGCTCCTCAGGGCTGGCGGGTGGCGTCGGCAATGAACGCGGCCGCTTCCCGCGCGCAGGCCTGCCCGGCCTGCACCAGCGCTTCGGCGCGCGCCGCGTCGGTGCGGCCCCGCGCAGTGGCCGAGGTGGCAATCGAGGTCTGGCGGAAGACGCTGCGCTCCTTGCCGCGAAGGATCGTGCCTTCAAGGCGGCAGCGGGCCGCATCCCCCTTCAGGGTGAGGTCGGAAATGCGCCAGGAAAATTCGAAATCGGTGAAAGCGCCCGCCTGCGCCGGCAGGGCCACATTGGCGCCCTCCCCGCTCAGCAGGTCGAGCAGGGCTTCCTGCATCAGGCTGGTGGCGCGGTCCGTCCACTGAACAGAACGCACATAGCGCATCGCGCCGGTTTCATCTTCGGCGGCAATGGAGCGGCCAGCCAGCAGGCGGGAGGCTTCCGGCTCACGCACGGTGACGGAGGCCGCCAGCTCATAAGCCGGATCGAGCGGGCTCAGCCGGTAGAGGGCATCTGCCGGATCACGTTGCGGGATGACGCTTGCGCAGGCGCCCAGCGACAGTGCGGCAGCGGCCAGGATCAGGGGGCGGAACATCAGCGTTTCTCCTCATAGGGCACAGCTTCGCCGACCAGCAGCGACTGGGGATTGCTTTCCAGCTCTCTCAGGAAGCGGTCAAACCGGTTAAGCATGATGCGCAGCTCCTTGCTGGCAACACCGGCATTCTGGAAGGTTTCGGTGGCCGGGCCCTCGATGATGGCAGTCGCGGCAGCGACGGCCTCTGCGCTGCGGTCGAGCGTGCCGCTGGCCGATTTGGCAACGGTGCGCAGATCCGCGACGAGGATTTTGAGATCTTCGGCAGCCGCCGCCAGGCTGGTATCGGCCGAGTCGCCGAACTCCTGGAACTCGACCGACGCCTTCTCGAAGGCGACGGCGGCGCGGGAGACATCGTCCACAGCGGCGGTGGCCTTGTCGATGAGGCCATCGTCTGCGGCGAGCTTTCCGGTGGCGATCTCGATATTCTTCAGCGTGGCATTGACCGAGGCGATGTTCTCGTCGGTCAGCATCTTGTTGATATTGTCGAAGGTGAGGTTGGCGCGGCCGAGCGCCTGGGCGCCGCCAGCAACGATCTGGTCGACCAGTGTACGCTCCGACCGGATGACGGGCACAGGTTCGCCCGCGCGCGCTTCAAGCGGACGGCCTGTGCCGGCGGTGATCTGGATGAAGGTTGTGCCGGTGATGCCGGCGAGCTGGATCGAGGCGCTGGAATCTTCGCGTACCGGCGTTTCGCGCGAAACCCGGACCCGGGCGCGCACCTTGGAGGAGTCACCCCGGTCTACACGGACCGTCGCAACCTCACCCACCTTGATGCCAATATAGCGCACGGCGGCCCCCTCCTCCAGGGAGACCGGCCCATCGAACACGATGTCGTAGGCTTTGTAATCGCGGCTGAACTCCGACTGGCCGAGCCAGAGAACAAAGCCAGCGACCAGCGCGGCGGCGAGGATCACCAGACCGCCAATCAATGCATAGTTTGCCCGGGTTTCCATGGGTCCAAACTCTCCTAATAGCCAGCCGAGGCCGCACGTCCGCGCGGCCCGCCAAAGTATTGCTGTATCCAGGGGTGATCGACGCGCCGCAGCTCGTCCATCGTGCCGACGGCCAGCACGCGCTTTTCACCGATCACGGCGATCCGGTCACAGACCGCGTGCAGCGTGTCGAGATCGTGGGTGACGAGGAAGACAGTGAGGCCAAGCGCCTGCTGCAGATCGCGGATCAGCTTGTCGAAGGCTGCCGCGGTGATGGGGTCAAGACCGGCGGTCGGCTCGTCCAGGAACAGAAGTTCCGGATCGAGCGCGAGGGCGCGGGCGAGCGCAGCACGCTTGCGCATGCCGCCAGAAAGGTCTGCGGGGTATTTGTCACCGGCGCTGGGGGAAAGACCCGCCATCTGGATCTTCATGTCGGCCAGCTGGGCGCGCAGGGTCGGATTGAGATCGGTATGCTCGCGCATCGGCACCATGACGTTTTCCCGCACGGTGAGGTTTGAGAACAGGGCCCCATCCTGGAACATGATGCCCCAGCGGCGCTCCAGCGCGGTGCGCTCTTCCCGGTTCAGCAGGCCGAGCTGTTCGCCAAAGACTTCGACCGTGCCGGATTCGGGCTGCTTGAGACCGACGATGGCCCGCAGCGTGACGGATTTACCGCCCCCGGACGGACCGATGATGCCGATGACTTCGCCGCGCTCGATGTCGAGATCAAACTCATCGAGCACGACATTGCGGCCATAGGCGACTTTCATGTCGCGGATCTTGATGACGGGGTCGGCGCTCATATGCCCATCTCCATGTAGAAGATGGCAAACAGCGCATCGATGACGATGATGGCGAAGATGGCCTGAACCACGGAGGTGGTGGTCGCCTTGCCCAGCGACTGGACCGAGCCGCCCACCTGCAGGCCCTGGCGGCAGGCGATCAAGGCAACGACGAGGCCGAACACCGGTGACTTCGACATGCCGACCCAGAACTGGTCGAGTGTCACAGCTTCCCGCATCTGCTCCAGAAACACTGCCGGAGCGATATCCAGCGTGCCCCAGCAGACGGCCATGCCGCCGGCAATGCCGGAGACGGTGGCCACGAAGGTCAGCACCGGCGTCATCACCAGCATCGCAAGGACACGCGGCGCGACGATGACATCCATCGGCTTGAGGCCGAGGGTCTGCATCGCGTCGATTTCCTGACGCATCTTCATCGAGCCGATCTGGGCGGTGAAGGAGGAGTTCGTGCGGCCGGCCAGCACGATGCCGGTCAGCACCACGCCGAATTCGCGCAGCACGGCAAAGCCGATGAGCTGGACGGTGAAGACTTCGAGCCCGAAATCGCTGAGCAGGGTGGCGCCGATGAAAGCGATGACGAGGCCGACAAAGAAGGAAAGGAAAGCGATGATCGGCATCGCGTTGAGGCCGGCTTCTTCCATCACCGAGACGATGGAGGTCCAACGCAGCTTCCAGGGCTGGACAGCGAGGCGGGCAACGGTAACCAGGGTTTCGCCAAGGAATGCCAAGCTTGCCTGGGTTTCCTTTATGAAATCAACGCTGCCCTTGCCCGTCCGCTCCAGCAGGGCGAGGAGGCCGGTATCGCGCTTTTCAGCCGGCGGGGCCGGCTCGGCATGCGCGTGAACCTGCTCGAGCAGGCTCTCCACGGAAGCATGTTCACCCAGGATACGGGGTGGCCAGGCAGCGCCCTTTTCGCGCAGGGTGCGGTCAATCAGAAACGCGCCGGAAGTATCGAGGCGGCCCAGCGCGGACACGTCCAGACATTCCGGGACATCTCCGGACACGGCGCGCAGCTGGGCATCCAGCTGGTTAATCGTCGCCACCGTCCAGTCTCCGCTGAGGCGGAGGACGCGGCCTTCATCGCTCTCTTCAAGCGTGAAGCTGGGGGCGGTAGAGTTCAGCATTCTTCGGGTCCTGACTGACCTCAATAACAAAACATGCTTAAGGACGGCGTGTGCCAAACCAAGACAATTCGTCTGTGAGGATTAACCCATGGGTCATTTCCGGCTTGAAGCTGCTCATATTTCCACCCCTCTGAACGCGGCGTTCGCGATTTCCCGCGGCGCCAAGACGAGCGCCGAGACCGTGCGCGTGCGCCTCACGGATGGGGATAACTCCGGACGGGGGGAAAGCGTTCCCTATGGCCGGTATGGGGAGACGGTCGACACTGTCCTGGCGGAGATCGAAGCGGCGCGCGCAGAGATCGAGGCCGGGATCAGCCTTGAGGCCCTGCAGAGCCTGATGAAGCCAGGCGCGGCACGCTGCGCGGTGGACTGCGCGCTGTGGGATCTGGAAGCGAAGAAAGCGGGCAAGCCGGTCTGGCAGCTGGCGGGGCTGCCGGAGCCCAGGCCGGTGGAGACGGCGAGGACGATTACGCTGGACGCGCCTGCCGCCATGGCGGACGCCGCGCGCGCAGCGCCGGGCAAGCTGCTGAAGCTGAAACTTGGCGGGGTGGGCGACATTGCCCGGCTGCAGGCAGTGCATGAAGCGCGGCCCGATGCGCGCCTGATCGCCGACGCCAATGAGGGCCTCTCCCCGGCTGATCTGCCGGCCCTGATGAAGGCGGCGGCGGAGCTGGGTGTGGTGCTGATCGAGCAGCCCCTGCCCGCCGGCCAGGATGAGGCGCTGCTGAAGCGGCCCGGCGCGGTGGCCCTCTGCGCCGATGAGAGCGCCCACACCAGCGCCGACATCCAGACCCTCGCCCGCTGCTATGACGCGGTGAATATCAAGCTCGACAAGGCGGGCGGGCTAACCGAAGCGATCGCCATGGCGCGCGCCGCGCGCGGGGCCGGCATGGGCGTGATGGTGGGCTGTATGGTGGCAGGCTCGCTGTCGATGGCGCCGGCAGTGCTGCTGGCGCAGCTGGCAGATGCGGCAGATCTGGACGGGCCGCTCTGGCTGGCGGGCGATATTGAAGACGGGCTAACATTTACGGACGGTGTTGTGGCGCCGCCGGGAGCAGCGCTCTGGGGGTAAACGGAAAGTAGGCCAGGCCGGTCCGGCGAACTACCCCCGTCAATTGGCCGGGCCGGTGACGCTTTCGATGGGCAGCACATAGTGGCGGTTGCAGAATTGACAGTCGATGGCGAGGGTGCCATCGGGCTCAACCAGATCACGCAGCGACTCTTCGGGCATGCCGCGCAGCGTCTGCAGCAGGCGCTCCTCATTGCAGGTGCACCGGTCATCGACCGCGCGGCTGTCTTCCAGGCGCACGCCCTGTTCATGGAACAGGCGGAAAAGAAGATCCGTCATCGGAAGGCCAGGATCTGACAGTTCGGCAGGCGTCAGCGTTGCGAACAGGGCCTCAGCTTCGCGCCAGGCTTCCTGCGTATCGCCGCGGGTCTCGTCACCGGCGATGCGCTGGATCATCATGCCGCCGCAGATCCAGTCTCCGCCTTCGGTAGGCTCCACCGACAGCCGGATACGCGAGGGCACCTGCTCGGACATGCTGTAATAATCCTCCGCACACTGGGCAAGCGTGCCCTTGTTGAGCGGAACGATGCCCTGATAGGGCTGCAGGTTGGGATTGTCCTGCAAGAGGATCAGGCCAAGCCGGCCAGCGCGCCCGAAAAGCTGGGGCATATGCGGTGGCTTGCCCTTGTTGAGGCGGTCAAGATTTGCCCAGGCCTCTTCATCATAGCGGGCATAGCCGCGCACGCCGCCATTGGTGGTGTATTCTCCCACCAGCATGCGCACGGGACCATCGCCTTCGGCCTGAACCAGGATGCGCCCGTCAAACTTCAGCGAGGAGCCGACAAGGGCCGCCAGCGCGACGGCTTCGCCGAGGATGCGGGCGAGGTTTTCAGGGTAATCATGCCGGGCCAGGATCGGGGTGAGGCTGCCCGCGCCCATGCGCACGGCGCGCCCGCGGATGGGGCGATCCTCAATCTGGAAACTGGCGGTGAAATCACCGGTCTGGAAGGCAGGCAGGGTCATGGGCATATCCCGTTCGGGGCAATGGGGCGGTCAAGGCGCCCCATGTGGCAGCGAGGGGCCCTGATCGCAAGGGGGCGCCCTGCCCTGGCCTATTTCCCGAGGCACCAGCGCAGGATGGCTTTCTGGGCGTGGAGGCGGTTTTCGGCTTCGTCGAAGACGAGGCTGGCCGGGCCGTCGATGACTTCGGCGTCGACTTCCTCGCCCCGGTGGGCCGGCAGGCAGTGAAGGAATTTCGCCCCGCCGGCCGCCAGCGCCATCAGCTCCTCGGTCACCGCATAAGGCTCAAGGATCTGCAGGCGGCGTTCGGCGTCGGTATCCCCCATCGAGACGAAGGTGTCAGCGATCACGACGTCGGCGCCGGCAACGGCTTCCTCAGCAGTCTCGAAAAGCTCGATCCGGCCCTGAAGCTCGGCCGCGATCTCCAGATCGTCTTCATCCGGAGCAAACCGCTTCGGCGTGCCGATGGCGAGGGAAAAGCCGAATTTCGGCGCGGCATGAATGAAACTGGCGCAGACATTGTTGCCATCCCCCACCCAGGCGATGCGCGCGCCCTGCAGGGTGAGCCCGTGTTCTTCCAGCGTCAGCAGGTCTGCCATGATCTGGCAGGGATGGGAGCGGTCCGTGAGGCCATTGATGACCGGGACGGTGGCCGCTTCGGCAAAGACTTCCACATCGGTATGATCATTGGCGCGGATCATCACCGCATCGACATAGCGGGAGAGCACCTTGGCGGTGTCGTCGATCGTTTCGCCCCGGCCGAGCTGCATGTCGGACGAAGTGGCGGTGATCGAGGATCCGCCCAGCTGGCGCATGGCCATATCAAAGGAGAAGCGCGTGCGGGTGGATGATTTCTCGAAAATCATCGCCAGCGTGTGGCCGTCCAGCGGGGCGCCGTCATCCACCTTACCCTTCGGCCAGCCAATGCGGGCCTTCTTCATGCGGTGGGCCTCATCGAGGATCGCGCGGAGTTCAGCGCGCTCAATGGGCCAGATATCAAGGAAATGGCGGATCGTCATGGGCGCTGCCCCCGCAAAAGAAAGGGCGCCGCATAGCGTGTTTTTCGGAGGATCGCCAGTGTTTGTTGGTGAAATCACCGGCAGGAACTACCCGCCCGGCAGCGCGGGCGGGCAGAAGGCCAGCTTGGGGCGCGTCAGGCCCGCTTAATGACGCGGACGACCAGAAGCAGGATCACTGCGCCTATCGTGGCATGGAGGATTGCTCCCAGGATGCCAGCGCCGAGGCTGACCCCGATGGCGGGAAAGACATAGCCCGCAATGAATGCGCCGAGGATGCCGACAACGATATTGCCGATAAGCCCAAAGCCGAAACCTTTCACGATCAGCCCGGCGAGCCAGCCGGCAACCGCGCCGATCAGCAGAAATATCAGAATACTTTCAAGGGTCATTCTGGGTCTCCTTCCCGTTATGCAGGCCTCAGTGTGCAGCGGCCGGGTGGCCGCAGAGAGCCTGACGGGGCAGTCTCGTGGCTGCCCTTAGGGAAAGGATAGGACTGATCCGGGCCGCGCGGGAAGCAAAAATTCGCCTCGGACGAGTGTGCCCTCCCGATCACACTTACAGTGCGTTCAATCGAAAACTGCAAAATTACCGGAACGCGCCTTATATTTATCAGTTTTATAGGCTCTGCCTCCGCACTCGAAACCATAGGAAATTCAAACGTGAATGAAGCTCATTTTCTAGCGTATTTGCTACGCATTCTCAAATATGGAATGTGGCGATTGCAAGGCCGATTGCAATGACGGATCCTTATTCTCGCACCACACCAACAATAAATCTAAAGTGGAACAATCTACGGCACAATTGCCGGATGTTTCCGACTGTCGCGGACTGCGCCGAGCATTGTGTGCCCAGTCTGCGCGCCTGCGCCCGGCTGTTTTGCGGGTCGCTGAGCGAGGGAGACAGCCTCGTCGAGAACTTCCTGCAGGAATTGCTGACACTTCCGGTGACGCAGGAGACGTTGCGTACACCCAGGGGGCTGATGGCCACCTTCGAGACCTTTCTCCGCGGCCGGTTTGGAGCCCAATCCCGGCGCATCCTCCTGTCCGTGCCGCCCGAGCGGACGGCGAATGCCTGGATGACGATTGACGAGTTTCTACGCGCGCTTTCGCGCATCTAGAGGCGCCCGCGCGCCCTTCCTACGCTCGGAACCCGTAGGCGCGCTCCACCCTGGCGACGCGGATCGTGTAGGCCGAATAGAAGGCTTCGCGGCCCCGTTTCTGGGCGGCGATATGATCGGCCTGGCGTTTCCACGCGCGGATGGCGTCTTCGCTCTCCCAGTAGGAGACGGTGATCTCCAGCCCGCCCTCGCCTTGCGCGGACTCATAGCCGAGGAAGCCCGGCATCGTATGGGCAAGGGTGACCATCGCTTCGGCGGTTTCGGCATATTCCGCCTCCTCCCGGCCGGAGAATATGGCCGTGAAGATGACGGCCCAATAGGGCGCCTCGGGCGTGGTGGCGATCATGGCGGCTCCCCCTCTTTTGGCCCCGTCACAGGCCTGTCATTGTGACACGTCATAGGCGGCCCTATCTAGCCCCCTCCCCGCGCCCCGCCAGCTAGCGTCCGGCGGCAAAGTGCCCTAAGGGAGGCGCACAGTTTCAACCCTTTCCGGGAGTTAGCCCAGATATGGACAGAGTTCTCATCATCGGCGCCGGCGCAGCCGGTTCAGTCGTCGCCAAAAAGTGCGCGATGGACCGCGACACGTTCAAACACATCACCCTCGCCTCGCGCCGCATTGAGAGCTGCGAGAAGGTGGCGAAGGAGTGCGTGACGCCCATCGAGATTGCGCAGGTCGACGCCGATGACGTGGCCGCCACGGTGGCGCTCATCAAGAAGGTAAAGCCCGACCTCGTGATCAACATGGCCCTGCCCTATCAGGACCTGCCGATCATGGATGCCTGCCTCGAGGCGGGCACGAACTATCTCGACACGGCCAATTACGAGCCGCGCGAAGTCGCAAAGTTCGAATATTCCTGGCAGTGGGCCTATCAGGACAAGTTCAAGGCAGCAGGCCTCACCGCCATTCTCGGCTGCGGGTTTGATCCCGGCGTGTCCAACATCTGGTGCGCCTATGCGCAGGAACACCTGTTCGACGAGATCGAGTATATCGATATCGTGGACTGCAATGCCGGCGACCATGGCAAGACCTTCGCCACCAACTTCAACCCGGAGATCAACCTCCGGGAAGTGACGCAGGACGGCAAATACTGGAAGAATGGCGAGTGGATCGAGATCCCGGCGCTCAGCATAAAGACGATGGTGGACTATCCCGAAGTCGGCCCGCGCGCCTCTTACCTCATCTATCATGAGGAAGAGGAAAGCCTTGTAAAGAACATCCGCGGCCTGAAACAGATCCGCTTCTGGATGACCTTTGGCGACGCCTACATCAAGCACCTGGAAGTGTTCAAATCCATCGGCCTGATCAGCCTGGAGCCGATCAAGCACAAGGGCATGGACATCATTCCGATGGAATTCCTGCGCGACCTGCTGCCGCCGCCCTCCTCCCTTGCCGAAGGCTATTCCGGCAAGACGAGCATCGGCGTGATCATCCGTGGCAAGAAGGATGGCGAGAAGATCGCCAAGATGCTGTACAATGTCTGCGACCATGCCGAGACCAACAAGGAAGTCGGCGCGCAGGCGGTGAGCTACACCACGGGCGTACCCCCGGTCTCCGGCGCGGCGATGTTCTTCCGCGGCATCTGGAAAGGCCCCGGCGTGTTCAACGTGGAAGAATTCCCCTCTGCGCCTTTCCTCGAAGACGTGGCCAAGCGCGGCCTGCCGACAACGATCATCGACATCAAGCCGGGCGACCAGGATCCGCTGTTTGAGGTGGTGACCTGATGGCGCTATCGCCCACGACAAAATGGTTATGGGCGCAGTTGTTTAGTTCAGCGATATATTCTGCGTGGTTGCTGGGAATATTGATACTTGTTTTCGGTATCTTGGCAGCACTGGTTGATGGCCCCAGTGCCGTTTTGGGGAAATGGCAAGGAGTAGGAATATTATTCGTTGGAATGCTCCCGATCGTGACGGTGGCAAACTTCGTGTTGAGTGTAGTCCTCGCAAACAGGCAAACTGCGAAAAAAGACAAAGATGAATCCCGTGAGCCCACCTGACATCCAAACCCCCTGCTTCGTCCTCGATACCGCCCGTCTCCGGAAGAATCTCGAAACGGCAAAGCGTGTGCGGGAGGAGGCTGGGTGCAAGATCCTGCTCGCGACGAAATCCTTCGCCATGCCTGCCGCCTTCCCTCTGATGAAGGACTATCTCGACGGGACGACGGCCAGCGGCGAGCATGAGGCGATCATGGGCGCGGAGGAATTCGGCAAGGAAGTCCACGTCTATTCGCCTGCCTACACCGAAGATGAAGTCCGCCGTCTGACGAAGGTGGCCCAGCATATCTATTTCAATTCGGCTGAGCAGCTTGGCCGGTTTGGCGATATTGCGCGCGACGCGGGCTGCCATGTCGGCCTGCGCGTGAACCCCGGCTATTCCAATGCGACGCTGGGCGGCGATCTCTACAACCCCACCGCCCCCACGAGCCGCTTTGGCGAAGTCCCGTCAAAGCTGGCGCAGGTGAACTGGAGCGGCGTCGATATTTTCCACGTCCATGCCCTCTGCGAGAGCCTTCACGAAGGCTCGGTTGGCCTCATCGAATATGTGTCGGAGCATTTTGCGCCTTATCTGGAGCAGGTTTCGGCGGTGAACTTCGGCGGCGGGCATTTTCTCAACAAGCCGGGCTATGATGTCGATGCGCTGATCGCGGCGATTAGAAAGTTCAAGGCGCGGTTCGGCATCGAGGTGATCCTTGAGCCGGGCGCCGGGCTTGTCGTGAATACCGGCGAGCTGCATTCGACCGTGCTGGCCCTGCACTGGAACGAGATGGACCTGGCGATCCTAGATGCCTCCGCCTCGACCCACATGCCGGACGTTCTGGAAGTGCCCTACCGCCCGGACGTGATCGGCGCGGGCCAGCCGGGGCAATTTCCGCACACGTATCGTTTTGGCGGCAAGACCTGCATGACCGGCGATGTGATTGGCGATTATTCCTTCGAAAAGCCGCTGGAACCGGGCGATCAGATCATCTTCACCGACCAGATGCATTACAGCTTCGTCAAGACCAACACCTTCAACGGAACCCCGCTCGCCAACCTCGCCATCCGCTGGGAAGACGGCCGCGTGGAGCAGATCTCCGACTTTGGTTATGGCGAGTTCCGCCGGCGGCTGGGGCGTTAGGCAGAACGGGAGAACGGCTCACCCTGAGCGAAGTCGAAGGGTGAGCCGGAGTGCGCGGAGCTTTTGGCCATCCTTCGACTTCGCTCAGGATGAGTGTAGGGGGCGCGGTGGGCGTTTCTAAACACCGAATTTCTCTACACGGAACACCTGCTCATTGCTCAGCGCAGGAATCCGCCCGCGCGCCCTGGCAACCTCTGCGAGGTCAAGCTCTGCCATCACGACGCCGGGCTCGGCGGCGCCACCTTCGGCAAGCACGTCGCCCCAGGGCGAGACGATCAGCGAATGCCCGAAAGTTTCCCGGCCATCTTCATGCTTGCCCGCCTGAGCCGGCGCAATGACGAAGCACCCCGTCTCAATGGCGCGGGCGCGCACCAGGACATGCCAGTGCGCCTCACCGGTGACCTTGGTAAAAGCAGCCGGAATGGCGAGAATGTCGGCGCCCGCCATGGCCAGCGCACGATGGAGATGCGGAAAGCGGACATCATAGCAAATGGTGAGGCCGATCCTGCCTGCAGGCGTCTGCGCCAGCACGGCCGTTTCGCCGGGGCGGTAGGCGCGGCTTTCGCGGTAATTCTGGCCGTCGCCAACTTCGACATCGAACATATGGATCTTGTCATAGCGGGCGATGACACCGCCATCGGGCCCGATAAGGAAGGAGCGATTGGCGAAGCGGTCGTCCGCGCCATCTTCCAGCGCAATCGCCAAAGAGCCGATCAGCAGCGTGATGCCCAGCTCTGCGGCGAGCGCGCGGAAAGCGGGCAGGCTTTCGTCCTCCGTCTCCGTGCGCACTTTCGGCCGGGCCATGCCGGGGCGAATATCCAGAAGGTTTGTCATTTCCGGCGTGGCGATGAAGCGCGCGCCCTGCCCGGCGGCCTGCCGGATGAGGGCAGTGGCAGCGGCGAGGTTTGCGGCAGGCTCGGTGCCCGAGCGCATCTGGATGCAGGCGGCGGTGAGTTTCATGGGCAGCAGACTAGCGCGCCAGAAGCCTTGCCGCCAGCGCCTCTCGCGCCAAAGCGGCGCTGGCGAGGCGCAGAGGCTTCTGGTAGTTTGCAGGCAGGCTGCACAGGGTGGAGCCTTTGGGGGACAGGCAATGCCCGGCTGGGTGAAACTCGCGCGCATGGTGGTCGGGGGGCTGATCCTCCTTGTCCTGTTGTTTGTGCTCGGTGTGTGGCTCTGGTCCTACCCGCCCGCGCCGGGCAAGTTCTTCAAGGCGGACGTGGCGGCTGCCACCGGGCCGGGGCATCTGCTGAAATCTGAGCCTTACAAGCGCGGCGTGCCCAAAGGCGCGGTTGCGCGCCGCATTCTTTATACCACAACGCTGAGCGGCGGCGCCCCGGCAACGGCCAGCGCCCTCGTAATGTGGAAGCCGCAGGAAAACATCGCGCTCCCCCGGCGGGTGATCCTCTGGGCGCATGGCACGCTGGGCGCCGCGCCCGGCTGTGGCGCCTCGATGCAGGCAAACCCCTTTGCCGATGTGCCGGCCCTCAGCGCGCTGCTGGAAGAAGGCTGGATCTATGTGGCCAGCGATTATGCCGGGCTGACGACGCAAGGGCCCCACCCCTATCTGATCGGCGATGGGGAAGCGCGCTCCGTGCTGGATGCGGCGCGGGCAGCGCATGACCTCTCAGAGCTGACCCTGTCGCTGGAAACCGTGATCTGGGGCCACTCCCAGGGCGGGCACGCCGCGCTCTGGAGCGGCATCCTGGCGCGCAGCTATGCCCCAGAGCTTCAGGTGAAGGGGATTGCAGCGCTTGCTCCGGCTACAGACCTTCCTGCCATCGTGGCAGAAACCGAAGCAACCCCGGTAGGCCGGATCTTCTCGTCCTTTGCGGCACGCGCCTATGCCGATACCTATCCCGACCTCTATTTCAGCGGCATCGTCCGGCCGCAGGCACGCTGGCAGGCCAAGGAGATTGCAGAGCGCTGCTTTGCCGATGCGCGGGTGGTTGTGCCGTTGCTGCTGGCAGAAAGGTTCACTGAAGGCACCATTTTCCGGGGCGGAGAGACGGGCACAAGTTTCCGGCGGAAACTGGCCGAAAACATCCCCAACGGAAAGCTCGGCGCGCCAGTGCTGATCCTGCAGGGCAGGCGCGACGACGTGGTGAGCGCGAAGATGCAGGCCGGCTATGCGCGCGAGCGGTGCGCGGCGGGGGAAATCATCGACTATCAGCTATTCGACACGCTGGACCATGTGTCCATCGTGGCGCCCGATGCGCCAACCGGGCCGATCCTGGTAAAATGGACCCAGGCCCGGTTTGACGGAACGCCCGCGCCGAAGGTCTGCCCCAGATGATCACCCGCTACCGAGCAACCAGGGATCGTTCTGCACCCGCAGCATGACGGCCATCCGGTTCTGGGCGTTGAGCTTGGAGAGGACCGATGAAACATGATGCTCCACCGTGCGCGGCGAACGGCCGAGTTCTTCGGAAATCTCGCGGTTGGAACAGCCTCTGACAATCAGGCGCAGCACATCCTGCTCGCGGCGGGTCAGGCCGAGGGGATGATCGCGGGCCGCGCTGTACGTGCCCCGGCGGGGCCGCGGCAGACCGCGGGTGACGCCAAGCTCTGCCGCGCGCCGCCGCGCGAAGGCCGCGCCAGCTTCTGCGCCCATGGCCTGTAGATCATGCACCGCCTGGCCGAGCAGCTCCACGTCATCACTCTGCAGACGGACAATAGCCGAGGCATAGGGCATACCCAGCGCCCTCCAGGCATCTGACGCCTGCTCAATCTTACCAGCCAATTCAAGCTGGAAGGGTTCGGGCAATGTTTCGGGGGTGAGGCCAGGCACCTGCCGGCGAAGGCGCCGCGCCCAGACGGCCCGTTCCCCGATATTCCAGGGATGGCGGTCGCCATCGGCGAGGGTGAACAGGGCGTCGAGATGCTCCCCCGCAAGTCCGGGATTGCCGGAAAGCCAGGCATGTTCGATCAGCGTCAGCCGCGCGGGCACGATATGCTGCAACTCATCGGTCGCCATGGCATCGGCATAGGCCTGCTCCATCAGGCGGGGCGCTTCGGGCGCAGTCAGGCGCATGGCTGCCCGCGCCTGCACCAGCAGGGCCGGCAAGCGAACGACAAGGGTCAACCGCTCGCGATCAGTGACGGAGGCGGCCAGCCTGACGGCGTCTTTCAGCCGCCCCTGCTCCATCCGCAAAAGCGCAAGGCGGCCCGAGAGGTAAAGCGTCCAGGCGTCGAGATCATGATCGATGTCAAACGTGATGCCATCGGCGATCACCTTTTCGGCAAGTTCGAACTTGCGGAACTCGACGGCATATTCGGCAAGGTTTGTGTAGGCCCGGGCCGCATGTTCATGCAGGTTGTGGGCCAGCGATATGTCGAGGCTCTCCTGCAGCAGGGCTTCACCCTCCGTCCGTCCCCGGAAAGCCAGCGCCGTGCCGATATTGTTGAGGGCGTGGGCACGCAGATCCGGCCGGGGGAAATCTGCTTCCAGCGCCAGGGCACGCTCGCCCCAATAGACAGCATCTTCCATCTGATCGTTCAGCATGTGCAACTGAGACCGCAGGGAATAGGCCATGGCCTGCTCGGCGGAAGGCGGAATGCTTTCCAGAACCTGGATCGCCTGGTCTGCAAGGCGCGCAGCCTCCAGCGCCTCGCCGCGATACCAGTGCATTCGCGAGAGCCAGCGGAGGTTCTCGCCAACCTTGTCCTGCCGGCCGAGCACTCGCCAGAGCGTAATCGCATGGCGGCGGGCGTCGAGCACATCCTCATCAATCGGTGCGGCAAGGGCGCTCTCATAAGCCCAGCGTTCATGCAGCAGCGCGGCGGTTTCGGGGTCTGCCTCTTCAACGAAGCGAAGCGCCGTACCCAGATGGGCGGCGGCTTCGCGGTGGGCACCGCTGGCGGCGGCCCGCTCTGCCGCTTCCGGCGCAATTGCCAGCACGGCCGCGCCGTCAAGCGCGCCAGCCGCATGGTGCACCATCTGGTCCAGCGGCGCCTCAGCCCCCAGCGCGCGAAGGGCTGCCAGTATACGAACATGATGGCTGCGCCGGACCTTGGCGGGAATACGCTCCAGCGTGGCGGTCCGCGCGATCTCGTGCCGGAAGCGGATGTCACCGGCGGTGGAGGCCTGAAGGATGCCACTGGCAGTCAGCTCTCCGGCCAGCGTCACCGCCTCCTCGCCGCCAAGCCGGACCAGCAGCGCAGGCGGGACAGCAGCAGGGATAACGCTGATCAGTTCCAGCAGTTCGCGCGCGCCGCCGGAGAGCTGTGCCTGGCGGACGGTAACGGCCTCGCGGATGGAGCCGGGCAGATTGTCGGCCGCGCCCTGCCCGGCCGCCAGCATCTCGGTGACGAGAAAAGGGTTTCCGGATGTTTTCTGATAGAGCCAGTCTCCCGGCAGACCCGCCTTGCGCGCCATGGCGCTGACGGCTTTCGGGGAGAGACGGCGGAGGGGCACAGCCTCGCGCACGGTGGGGGGCAACTCCTCCAGCACCTGGGTCAGAGGATGTTGCGCGCCGGTTTCGTCATCCCGGTAGGTCAGCACAAGGACCAGCGGCAGGAAGGCAATTCGGCGGCCAAGATAGCGCAGCAGGTCCAGCGTGGCATGATCAGCCCAGTGCATGTCTTCCCAGACCATCAGGATCGGGCTGTTGGAACGGCCGATCGTGTCAAGGATTGCTGCGAAGAGGCGCTGCCGGTCGCCGTTTTCCAGCAGGGCACGGACCTTTGGCCCCAGCATCTCCGCCATATCGCGCACGGGGCCGAGCGGGCGGGGGGTGTAAAGCGCGTCGCAGCCGCCCGCAGCCGCACGCCAGCCTCTGGGCAGGCGGGCAAACAGGCCGCGGATCAGCGAAGTCTTGCCGATACCGGCCTCCCCGCAGACCAGCGCCACACTCCCCTGGCCCCGGCTCGCCGCCGCAATCAGGACATCCAGCCGCTCGAAATCCCGTTCACGCTCTACCAGCACTACAGACCGCTCCCCTTCCAGCCTGCTCTCCCCAAAGCCAGCCAGAAGATGAGCTTAACCGGGGCCCACGCACATGAAAGCTCAAATTGGAGCAAAGCCCGCCGAAATTTAGGTATCTGCACGGACGCGAGCAGTACTCAGATTTGCTAATTCAGCAGCAGCAAGTGTGGGGGGACCGCACGTGCGCATTTGCAGGGGACAGGCTATGCTCTCTCAGCCTGTCCCTTTTCTTTAAGCGAAAACAAGGATTAAGCGCCGATATTGGCCCGCACGAAATCGGCGCGCTCAGGAACAGACGCGCACGGAAGCTCGACCAGGTTGTATCCGAGCTCCGTATACACACGCCGCATCGTCTCACAGGTACGCCGGGCGGTCTCAAAGTCCTGACGGCGCTCGGGATCGGTGTGAAAGATCTCCTCCCAGGGCGGCGCCAGAAAGACGAGCGAATTGTACCGGTGGATTTTGGCGGCTTGCCGGATATGCGCGGGCACCTCCAGCCCTTCCAGCGTCAGATAGCCCGCCACATCCGGCACGCCCCGGTCAAACAGGATGGGGCCCGGCCGTGTCGCCGACTCGCTGAGGGAACGCAGTTCCCAGCCGAGCATCAGTTCGGCAAACAGCGCGCGATCTTTCCAGGGCAGCGCGCGGCCGCCAATGGCCATCTGGGAACGGATGATCCCCCGCCCCGCCTCGGGCATCATGGCGATCCCCTGCCCGGCCAGATGCGCCAGCAGCGTCGTCTTGCCCGCGCCGGGGCCGCCGGTGAGGATGAAGCAGTGTCGGTGGTCTTGGCGCATGAGGGTACTTACCGCCGGATGGCGCCCGCCGAAAAAGGCAGGCGCCAAGGAGCGGCAGAAATCAAAGCCGGCGGGCGCTTACGGCGCCCATTCGGTCAGGGCGGCGTCGATCATGCTGACGGCGTCGCGTACCTGGGCGTCGTCGATGATCAGCGGCGGGGCGAGGCGCAGGACATTGTTCCCTGCCACGCCCGCCAGAAGGCCCTCTTCCCGGCAGAGGGTCTGCAGGTTTTTCGGGTCTGCCTTGAGGCGCAGGCCGGTGAGCAGGCCCTTGCCGGTAACGCCTTCGACCTTGTCCGGATGGCTGTCAGCGAGGCTTTTCAGGCCCTGCGCCAACGTACCGGAAACGCGGCGGACATTGGCCAGGAATTCCTCATTCGAGATGATGTCCCACACCGCATTGCCGACCGCCATCGCCAGCGGGTTGCCGCCATAGGTCGAGCCATGGCTGCCCGGCTGCATCGGTTCGGCAACAGCTTCGGTCATAAGACATGCGCCGAAGGGGAAGCCCCCGCCGATGCCCTTGGCCGCGGCGATCACATCAGGCTCCACATCGGCGGCCCACTGATAGCCCCAGAGCTTGCCCGTACGGCCCATGCCGCACTGGACCTCATCGAACATCAGCAGCACGCCATGCTGGTCGCACAGCTCGCGCAGGCCTTTGAGGCATTGCTCGGGCATGGCGCGCACGCCGCCCTCGCCCTGCACCGGCTCTACCAGCACAGCGGCCGTAGTCGAGGCGGCCAGCGCAGCCTTCAGGGCGTCATGATCGCCCCATTCCAGATGCACGAAGCCCGGCAGTTTCGGGCCGAAGCCTTCCAGGTATTTCGGGTTGCCGCCCGCATTGATCGCCCCGATGGAGCGGCCATGGAAGGCACCGGTGAAGGTGATGATGTCGATCCGGTCCGGGTCTCCGGCAGCCCAGTGATACTTGCGCGCCGCCTTGATGGCACACTCGATCGCTTCGGTGCCCGAATTGGTGAAGAACACCCGGTCAGCAAAGGTATCGCGGCAGATCTTGTCGGCGAGTTCCTCCTGCCCCTTGATCCGGAACATGTTGGAGGTGTGCCAAAGCTTGCCAGCCTGATCGCGCAGGGCGTCAATCATGGCCGGATGCGCATGGCCCAGCGCGTTGACCGCGATGCCCGCGATGAAATCGAGATAACGTCGCCCGTCCTCGGTGAACATGTAGGCGCCTTCGCCCTGCACGAACACTTCCTCCGGCGGGCGGTAAACGGGAAGGATGTGCTGGCGGGGATCTTCCATCTTGGTCTCCTTTGACGCGGCGATGATCCGGGGGCGGGGCTGGTTAAGGCGCCACGCATGGGGCGCGGCGCTGGGCGAGTCAACACAGGGGGAAGGATTACAGCGATTTAATCGAAAAACGATAATATCGCTTGACGTTTATCGATAAGTGCATATTGTTATTCATGAAGCCGGGACCGGCGGCGCGGTGACAACGCCCCTCGACTCCCCCTGAACCATCGCGGTTGCTGGTCCCGGTCTTCTCCCTCAAATCGTGAAAACGGCCCCTGAAATGAAAAAGAGGCGTAGCCCCGTCCCCGGTCGCTACGCCCCTCCACCGTTTGCAGCGTTTCCTCCCAGAAACTTGCCTACCCATACGGCAACGTTTTCGGGGATGTGTCAAGAATGTGTCCAAAAAAAATTTAAAGGGGGCGTTTTGTCCCTGTGCCCGGCTGACGCATAAGGGATTGTACGATACTGTTCGCCTCCTCGCTCCAGGGCGCCCGGATTGAGCGCGTAAGCGAAGCCTGACTTTTCAGGATTACCCCATCATCAAGCACCTTGAGACCATTGGCCCGCAAGGTGGCGCCGGTTGTGGTGATATCGACCACCACATCCGCCGTGCCGGTGGCAGGGGCGGCCTCTGTGGCGCCAGCGCTTTCGACGAGGCGATATTCGCCCACCGATTTCTGGGCAAAATATCGCCGGGTGATGCGCAGATATTTGGTGGCGACCCGCAGGCGGCGGTTATGCGCCTTGCGAAAGGCGGCGCCGGCGGCTTCCAGATCTGCCATCGTGTCAACATCAAACCAGGCCTGGGGCACGGCAACCACAACATCAGCCCCGCCAAATCCGAGGCGCTTGAGCACTTCGAAATCCACCGGACCATCCGGCGACAGATCATGCAGCAGGTCTTCCCCGGTTACGCCCAGATGCAGGCTGCCCTCGATCAGGCCCTGCGCGATCTCGCTGGCCGAGAGAAGACGCACTTCGGCATCGATGCCTTCAATCTCTGCCGTGTACCCCCGCTCCCCGCCAATCTGGCGAACGGTGTGGCCAATGCTGGCGAGCCAGTCTTCAGTCTGTTCCTTGAGACGCCCCTTGGAGGGAACCGCAATCGTGATCCGGCTCATGCTCCTGCCCTCCGCACACGCACCATACGGTCCGGCCGCACCACGCCGCCGATCCCGGTTGCCGACACCTTGCCGCCGGAAAGCCCCGTCAGCAGGCCGTCATACCGTCCGCCTGCGGCAACCGGCTGGGTGAGTTCCAGACCCGGCGCGAGGATTTCAAATACAAACCCATCATAATAGGTGAAACGGCGGCCAAAGCCCGTGCGGAAGCGCGCGGTCTGCGCGGCAGCCGGCACCCGCGCGAGGATCGCCTCGGCCCGCGCCTTGAGCGCCGCAATGGCGCCGGGCACGGCGCCAAGCCCATGGGTCTCGGCAAGTGCGGAAAGCGTTCCGGCCGCCTCTCCCAGCGGGCAATCGACCTCACGCAGGGCAAGCAGCACATCGCGCGCGGCCTGGCTGAGGCCCCCTGCCTCAATGGCCGCGCAGCGTGCTTTCAGGCCCTCGACGATCTCGGCGAGGCTTCGCCCCCCGGCCATCGGAATATTCCGCTCAGAGAGCAGATTGCCAAGCGCAGCGACCGGGTCGGCCGCGCTCAGCACTGCTGCCACATCAGGCTCCAGCGGGCGGGAGGCCGCGTCCAGCACCGCGCGCACGCCGCCCTCCTGCCGGAAGGCGCGCTTCAGCAGATCCGCCGTCACGCCGGGCAGGCCAAGCGCATCAATGAAGGCCGGAAAGATTGCCAGATCGCCCATGATGACGCCGGAAGGCGCCACGCCGCAGGCTTCCACCGCGCGGTGGATCAGCGCGAAGAGTTCGGCATCGGCCTCTGCGCTCGCCTCATGGCCGAAGCGTTCGAGGCCCACTTGGGTGAATTCCAGCTGATCGTCCGGCGCAACGGGTATGCGGAAGGCGCGCGCGGCATAGGTATAGGTCTTCGCGCCGCCCTCGCCGGCTGCGCGCCGGGCCGCTTCCCGCTGGGCGACAGGCAGCGTCAGGTCTGGCCGCATCGCCATGTCGGCGCCGCGATAATCCTGGAACACGCAGAGCCGGGCGCGGACAGCTTCGCCGGAAAGCTCCAGCGGAATGTCCGCTGGCAGAACATAGTCAGGGTCAATCGGCGTGCCGCCAGCCGTCTCCACGACCGCGCGGGCAACCGCCACAAGAGCGTCGTGTTTCATGCGTGGGCCTCGACGATACGGCGGACAGTCTCGACCATTTCGGCGCGCGGCACTTCTATCTGGCCGGGGCGCGCTTCGCGGTATTCCTCATTGGAGAAAATCGCCTTGGCCTTCTGCGCGCCGATCTCCAGATCCTTGATGGTAACCGTGCCCTTCTCGATCTCGTCAGTACCGACGATCACGACAGCGGGTGAAGACCGCCGGTCAGCATATTTCATCTGCGGGCGCATGCCCGAGGCGCCCATATAGGCTTCCGCCCGGATGCCGCCGCGGCGCAGCTCTGCGGCAAGACCAAGCGCGATGCCGGGATTATCCTTGTCCAGATTGAGCACGACCACCGGACCATCCAGCTTTCCGGTTTCGCCGAGGATGGCGAGGGCCGCCGCCAGCCGCGAGATGCCGATGGAAAAGCCGGTGGCGGGCACGGTCTCGCCCGTAAAGCGCGCGACGAGATCATCATACCGCCCGCCGCCCCCGATGGAGCCGATGCGGTATTTCTTGCCGTCTTCGCCGGTCACCTCACGCAGCAATTCTGCCTCGAACACAGGCCCGGTATAATATTCCAACCCTCTGACCACGGAGGGATCGATCTTGACATCGTCCTCAGGCGCGCCGAGCGCCTCAAGCGCCAGCGCGATGGCTTCCAGCTCTCCGAGGCCTGCCTTGCCCTCTTCCGTGCTGCCGGCCGCCTTGGCGAGATTGGCCAGCGTCATGGCGCGGGTCTCAGCGCCCGCCTCGGCAAAGGCGAGCACGCGTTTGACTTCTTCCGCTCCGAGCCCGGCGCCCTTGGTGAAGTCGCCGCTCTCGTCCTTGCGGCCTGCGCCGAGGAGGTCCGCCACGCCCGAAGCGCCGAGACGGTCGAGCTTGTCGAGCGCGCGCAGGATGGCGAGGCGGGTGTCGCCAGAGGTCGCGCCCACCCCGTCCAGCACACCGTTGAGCAGCCGCCGCGTGTTGACGCGGATGACGAACTCTCCGGGCTTCATGCCCAGCGCGCGGAGCGCTTCGGCGCCCATGGCGATCATCTCGGCATCGGCATGCAGGCCGGGCGCGCCGACCGTATCGGCGTCGCACTGCCAGAATTCGCGGAACCGGCCAGGGCCGGGCTTCTCATTGCGCCAGACAGGCCCAGCAGCATAGCGGCGGAACGGGCGGCCAAGCCCCTGCCCCTGCTCGGCCACGAAACGGGCAAGCGGCGCTGTCAGATCATAGCGCAGCGCCATCCACTGCTCGTCATCATCCTGCAGGGAGAACACGCCGGCATTGGGACGATCAGAATCGGGCAGGAACTTGCCGAGCGCGTCAGCATATTCAAACGCCCCGGTATCGAGCGCCTCAAAGCCCCATTGCCGGTAAACCCCGGTCACCGTCTCCACGAGCTTCGCCTGGGCATGGATCAGGGCCTCGCGCTTGTCGGGAAAGCCGCGCGGCTTGCGGGCGAGATCCTTGCCAGAGAGGGGGCGGGCGTCCTTGGTGCTCATGGGTCTTCAGATCCTGTTTGCCGGCTGGCCCCGCAATAACCGCAGGCAGCCCGATTGGAAAGGCGGCACAAAGGCCGTGAGGCGGGCCCGTTCGGCCTGCCGCATCTGGTCTGGTTCTCGGGGGGGAGGAACACGTTTCAGAGGCGCAGCCGGACCGGTTCGCGCCTCAGCGGCGCGTCATGCGGGGTGATGATGGTGGTGCATGCCTGTGTTCATTGCCGGGGCCGATACGCAGCCAGGCATGAAAAGTCAACAATATCGCCAGATTTCGTGGCTTGTCTTTGCGGCAGCTTCTGCGAAACCACACACCCGTGACGGAAGCCGCTGCCCCCTCGCCCAGCCTGAAGGAGCTCGCCTCGGCCAGCTTTCGCGTCGGCTGTCTCGGCTTTGGCGGCCCGGCGGGGCAGATCGCCCTGATGCACCGCGTCTTCGTGGAGGAGAAGCGGTGGATCGGTGAGGCCGAATACCTGCACGCGCTTAACTACTGCATGTTGCTGCCCGGCCCAGAGGCGCAGCAGCTGGCCACCTATGCCGGATGGCGCCTGCGCAGCGTGACCGGCGGGGTGATTGCCGGACTGCTGTTCGTGCTGCCCGGCGCCCTGATCGTGTTCGCGCTGACCTGGCTTTATGCCGCCTGGGGCACGCTGCCCGTGGTGGCCGCCCTTTTCTACGGCGTGAAGGCGGCGGTGATCGGCTTTATTCTGGAAGCGCTGGTCAAGGTCGGCCGCCGGGCGCTCAAAGGCCCCCAGGATATTGCCCTGGCTGCGGCGGCTTTCCTCGGCCTCTTCCTGTTCCAGATGCCCTTCCCGCTGGTGATCGGCCTGGCGGCAGCGATTGGCCTCATACGCAGCCTCTCGCAGCCAAGGCCTGCCACAGCAGCGCTCCCCATCCCTGCGGAAAAGGCCAGCGCCGCAAGAGCATTGAAGGCTGCGGCCAGTTGGGGGGCGCTCTGGTTTGCCCCGCTGATCGCCGCCATGGTGATGCTCGGGCCGGATCATGTGCTTACCAAGGTCGGCGTCTTCTTTTCCAAGCTGGCGGTGCTGACCTTTGGCGGGGCTTATACCGTTCTGGCCTATCTGCAGCAGCAGGCGGTGGAAGCTGAAGGCTGGCTCACGGCGCCGCAGATGATCGATGGCCTCGGCCTTGCCGAAACGACACCAGGACCGCTGGTGCTGGTCAACCAGTTCGTCGGCTTCATGGCCGGTTGGCAGACGGAAGGCGGCGGGCTGTGGTTGGCCGCCGCCGCAGCGCTCATGGCTAGCTGGTGCACCTTTGCCCCCTCCTTCGTGTGGATCTTTGCCGGCGCTCCCTTTTCGGAGGGGTTGCGGCGCAGCCGGGCGGCGGCCGGCATATTGCAGGCGATTACTGCCGCTGTGTTCGGGATCATAGCCAAGGTGGCAGCCGTGTTCGGGATGGCGGTGTTGTTCCGGGGCGCGATCAACACGCCCCTGCCCTGGGGTAGCCACCTCTCCCTGCCAGACCTTACGCAGCCGGATCTGCTGGCCATGGTTATTGCGGCCGGCGCTGCAATTGCCCTGATCCGCTACAAGGTGAACATCGTTCTGGTCGTCCTGGGCTGCGCGCTGGCAGGGTTGCTCAGCCTTTGGATGTAGACTGACAGCGGCGCGGCGAGGCTTGACGGCGCTGGTGCTTGATCTACCCTGCGCGGCGTCAACCGGGTCCGGGCCCCTCTGGTGTTTGCGGCGGCAAGCGCGATGTCGGAACCTTGAAGCAACACGCGCGGACGCGGCGCACTGCTTTGACGGCACCCCAATCATGCCAGATTTCCTGACCGTGGAATATGCGGCGCAGCCCTTATGGCTGTGGACCGCTTTTCTCTCCCTCATCTGTTTTCTGCTCTGGGTCGATCTTGGCCTGCTGAACAAGAAAGACGAGGTCATCTCCCCGAAGAAAAGCGCCATCATGTGGTCCTGCTTTGCTTCGCTCGCCGTGGCCTTCGGCTTCTACATCTATTTCGGCTACGAGCCGGACCCACAATTCTACAACAGCCCGGAAAACCTCAACCAGCAGGCTGCGGTCCAGTTCGCCACCGGCTATCTGCTTGAGACCGCGCTTGCCTTCGACAACATCTTCGTCATCGGCATGGTGTTCACCTTCTTTGCCGTGCCCCGGGAATATCAGCACCGGGTGCTGTTCTGGGGCATCCTGGGCGCCATCGTGTTCCGGGGGATTTTCATCTCGCTGGGCGCGGCGGTGGTCAACGAGTTCACCTGGGTATTGTTTATCTTCGCCGCCTTCCTGCTCTACACGGGCGGCAAGATGCTGATCCCCGGCGAAGGCCCCGAAGAGGAAGAGCTCAATCTGGAGAAGAACCCGATCTTCCGTTTCCTGAAGAAACGCCTGCGGGTGACCGACGAGATCACCAACCACAACTTCTTCATCAGGAAGATCGACCCCGACACCGGCAAGATGACCCGCTATGCCACGCCGCTGCTGCTGGCGCTGTTCATGGTCGAGACGGTCGACATCATCTTTGCAGTGGACTCGGTGCCGGCCATCTTTGCCGTCACCCGCGATCCGTTCATCGTTTACACATCCAACATCTTCGCCATCCTCGGCCTGCGTTCGATGTATTTCATGCTGTCAGCAGCCGTGGAGCGGTTCAAATACCTCAAATACGGCCTTGCCGCCGTACTGGTGCTGATCGGCATCAAGATCTTCTGGAACTTCCTGCTCTACAAGGAACTCCACATCGTGCCTTACCTTGAGCCGCACTGGTCGCTGATGCTGACCATCGCGCTGCTGGGCGGGGCGATCCTCTTCTCGCTGTGGAAGACGAGCGCCGATAAGCCTCACGCAGGCAGCTGACAATGAACGCCCTTCGTCAGGCGCCCGCAGTGGTCCTGACGAAGGGTTTTCCCTCTTCCCGGCGCGGGATCACCTTGAAGATGCCGGTGCCCCGCATCAGCAGCTTGTCGCCCGTCCAGATGCGGCCTTCAACCGTGAACACATCATCCTGCCGGCCGACGATCACGCCCTTGCCCTCGACAAAGCTGCCCAGCGGCGCGCCGGAGACGAAGTCGCACATCAGGCGGACGGTCACCCACCAGGTATCGTCATCCTTTTCCACGGCGGCGCCCCAGGCCATATCGGCGAAGGTCATCAGCATCCCGCCATGGGCGTTCATCATGCCGTTGGTGTGGTATTCCTCCACCCGGAAGGCGCGCATCAGCGTGCCGTCTTCGCGCTTCTCGAACAGCGGGCCAATCTGGCGGCCAAAGCCGCGATGCCAGGCCAGCTGGGTATAGCCGGGCGGGAGCTCTGTGGTCTGATAGCGGTTGAAATCGTCGGTCATGGGCAGGCTCCTAAACCCGGCCGCGCCTTCCCTGCAAGACCTGCCTTCAAATTGCCGCAACGTTCCGCAAACGATTTTTCCCATGACGCGCGTGGTGGCTTTCGTTCTCGTATTCCTTGGCCTTGTTGCTCAGCCGGTGACGGCAGAGCCGAGAGCACGGGATGACATGCTCGCCAGCGCATCGATCCTTGCGGCGCAGGAACCGCTGGACGCCTGCGGCGGGCGCAAGCTGCTCGACAAGATCGTGCCCGATGGCCCGTTCCTGGAGGCCTGCAAGTTTCACGACGCCTGCTACCGCTCCGGCGCGCTGGATCAGGGCCGCTGCGACGCAGACTTCCTCACCGACATGCAGACTGCCTGCGATGCGGAATACCCTCTCAGCAAAGCGGGCGCGCAGAACGCAACTTGCCGGGTAGCAGCAGCCACCTATTACAAGGCGGTCAATTCCCGCTTCGGCGCCCTGCTCTATCCGGGCGGCCGTACCGAAGGACAGCTTGGCGAGATCACCCAGCGCGTGACCGGCCATGGCGGCACGCCGCATCTGGAAGCCTGCAGTGAGGTGACCAACACCGCCAATCGCAAGCTGCGCTATTACCTCACCCTGCATGATGCCAAGGGTCAGTGGATCGCCACCGCCCCGGCTCTGAAGTCAGCCGCGCTGCAGCCAGGCGAGACGCGCCGGCTTTGCGCAGGCACCGCGCTCTCCTTCTTCCGCAGCGCGCAGAATATGGGTCCGGTTTATGCCGTGACGCTGAAGGCAGATGACCCCGCCTCAATCAACCCGTTCGGCGATCTTGTCAGCCTCGACCGGATGGATTGCGAGACGGCCAGCGGAGCCTGTCAGAGAGTGGCGCCCTAGATCTCGACCATGTCGAAATCGGATTTCGGCGTGCCACAGAGCGGGCAGATCCAGTCGGCCGGAATATCGCTCCAGCGCGTTCCGGGGGCGAGGCCCTCATTCGGGTCGCCCTCCTTCTCGTCATAGATGTAGCCGCAGGTGCGGCACTGCCATGTCTTGAACCCGTCGCTCATGTGTCCTCCCCGTCCGGCCTGCGCAGCCGGGCCTTGATTGATGTGATCAGCGCGCCATGTACCGGAACCGGGTCGAAAGCGGGATCGACCAGCGCCTGGATGCGCATTCCCAGAAGCGAGCAGCCCACCAGCAGCGCTTCGGCATCTGCGTCTATATCTGCGCTGATATGGCCATTGGCCGTGCCGCGCTCGATGAAGCCGCGGATCAGCGCCCGCTCGATCTCGTGGGAGTCGCGAAACGCTTCGCGCGTTTCCAGCCGGTCAGCCACCGCGGCGGCCAGCAGCATGAAATAGGTGTCTGCCTCTTCGGATTCCCGCATGGCCAGGCAATGGAGGTCGACGAAGGCGCATAGCGCGCTCAGCCCGTCCATATCCGAAACCCTCGCCGCATCGAGGTATTCGCCCTGCCCCTCATGCAGGCGGGCGATCACGGCCCGGATCAGCCCTTCCTTGGACCCGAACCGCTGCGTGACCAGCCCCCGGGAGAAGCCCGCCTCCTTGCCGATCGCGTCAAAGGTTGCGGCAGACACGCCCTGCTCGCCCACAACCCGGATGGCCGCGCTGAGCAACTCACGCTCCGACCGGTCACGCCTTTCGGCCTGAGTCAGCCGGCCCGCCGCTGCAGATGATCTCGTGCCTGTGTCAGACATACGCACCCCGTAACATACTTGTTGGCTGTATAGCAAGTTTGATGTAGAGCAATCTGGACCCCGGTAATCGCAAAACCCGGAAGTGGGAGGACTAAAAGCATGACCATACCTGAACACATTGCCCGTGATGTTGTTGACCCCAAAGCCTATGCTGATGGCAAGCGCGTCGATGAGGCCTTCCGCTGGCTGCGCGCCAACGCGCCGCTGGATGTGGCTGAGTTGGAAGGCTTTGACCCCTTCTGGGTCGTGACCCGTCATGCCGACATTCTCAACATCGAAAGACAGAACGATCTGTTCCACAATGAAGACCGCTCGGCCACGCTGACCACCATCGAAAGCGACAAGCGCGTACGCGAGATGATGGGCGGCAAGCCGAACATCCTGCGCTCGCTGGTGCAGATGGATAACCCGGACCACATGCAGTACCGCCGCCTGACGCAGGCCTGGTTCATGCCGCAGAACCTGCGCAAGCTGGAAGACCGGGTGCGCGAGATTGCGCGCGGCTTCATCGACCAGATGGCGGAAAAAGGCACCGAATGCGACTTCGCCCGCGATGTCGCCTTCCTCTATCCGCTGCATGTCGTCATGGAAGTTCTGGGCGTGCCGCCGATTGACGAGCCGCGCATGCTGAAGCTGACGCAGGAACTCTTCGGCACCCAGGACCCGGACGTGAACCGGGCCGGCAAGGAAGTCGGCGGCACCGAAGACACGCTGAAGATGATCAATGAAACGATCTTCGACTTCATGACCTATTTCAACGCCATGACCGAAGACCGCCGCCAGAACCCGCGCGAAGACCTTGCCAGCGTGATCGCCAATGGCGCCGTCTATGGCCAGCCGCTCGGCCATCTCGAAGCCATGAGCTATTACATCATCGCCGCCACCGCCGGCCACGACACCACCTCCAACACCACCGCCGGGGCCATGTGGGCGCTGGCCGAAAATCCCGACCAGTTCCGCAAGGTGAAAGACGATCTCTCGCTGATCCCGTCCATGGTGGAGGAATCCATCCGCTGGGAAACGCCGGTGAAACACTTCATGCGCACCGCCACTGACGACACCGAAATCGCCGGGCGGAAGATCGCCAGGAATGACTGGCTGTTCCTGGCCTATCCTTCCGGCAACCGGGACGAAGCCGTGTTCGAAGACCCTTACAGCTTCAAGGTCGACCGCTCGCCCAACAAGCATGTCGCCTTCGGCTATGGCGCGCATGTGTGCCTGGGCCAGCACCTTGCCCGGATGGAAATGCGCGTCCTGTGGGAAGAACTCCTGCCGCGCCTCAAATCGGTGGAACTGGCCGGGAAGCCTTCACGCACGCAGGCAAACTTCGTCAGCGGCCCGAAAACCGTGCCGATCCGCTTCAAGATGAACTGAGAAGCCGGGCGGTCAGCGCGCAGCCACGCGGCGCAGCACCAGCCACCACAAGGCTGCCCAGGCGGTGCCCAGGCACCAGCCTGCCAGCACATCGGTTGGCCAGTGAACGCCAAGATAGATCCTGCTGATCCCGACAAGAAAGGTCAGCAGGATCGCGCCGGCAAAGATCAGCGTCCTGATGGGCCGGGCCGGCTGCCCGCTGGCCAGCAATGCGCCGATGATCAGAAAGGCAACCGTTGCCTGCAGGGCGTGGCCGCTGGGAAAACTCGAATGCGCCGTATGGGTCAGATGATCCACAAGGTCGGGGCGCAGCCTGTCGATCCCCTGTTTCAGCAGGTGGGTCAGCAGGCCGCTCGACCCGATGGCCAATGATAAAATGATCGCCGTGACGTAGTTTCTCAGCAAGGCGTAATAAAGCGCCGCTCCGAGGGTCAGCAGAGTGAGGGCCGTGTACCCGCCAAGCGCTGTGATGTCCGCCATCGGGTGCGTCAGCCAGGCGCTGAACACCGGCTGGGAGAGGTCACCGGGCACCCGGAACCAGCTCAGCACTCCATGATCGAAGCCATGCGCGGCGCCGGCAGACACCAGCCCGGCAAGACTTGCAAACCCCAGCACGCCAAGGGCAATCAGCGCGAGGGGCCAGCGATCTGCGCGCGTCATGCCAACCCCGCCCGGCCAAGCGCTTCTGCCTGCCGTGCCGCCACCGTCTCCACCGAGAAGCCCTCAAGGCTCTCCTCAAACAGCTGGTGGAAGTTCAGCTCCGCCCCCAGCCGCAGATAGGCGGCGCCAAGGCCAATGGCAGCGCGGTCCATGAACACAAACTCGCGGGGGATCTTCACCGGTCCCTTTTCCTTCAGCAGCTGGCGCACCCGGAACGCTTCCTTGCGGCCATACTCGCCCGCCGAAACCCCATCGGCCACCGTGCGCACCCGGTCATCGATGATCGGCCCATAGATGAAGCGCGCCCAGACGTTCAGCACCTCCACCAGCTCCCGCGACAGGTTCTGGAACCCCCAGGCCTCATAGGCGGCATAAGCGGCATCGAAATCATCATGCAGCATCGCCCGGTAGAGATCGACGACGCCCGCCACAAAGGCCGGCGGGAAGATGCGCACACAGCCAAAGTCGAGCAGGTTGATCCCCTCCCCGCCGCCGGTCACCTGATAATTGCCAAGATGCGGATCGCCATGGATCACGGCGTAGGAGTTCATCGGCGCCCACCAGGTCCAGAACAGCATCTCGGCGATCTGGTTGCGCACTTCCTGCGGCGCGGTCTGAAAGGCGTCGAGCCGCTCGCCCTCCAGCCAGGTCATGGTGATGAGCCGGGCCGTCGACAGCTCCGTCACCGGCTTCGGGCAGGTGATGAACGCCTTGTCGGCCAGCATGTCCCGGTAGAGGGCCATGTGTTTGGCCTCACGGGCGTAATCGAGTTCCTCGCGCAGCCGGTCGGTGATCTCCTCGACCATCTCGTCGGCATCAATCGAGCCGTCCATGCGCTTGAAGAGGCCCAGAAGTGTCCGGAGTTGTCCGATATCGGACTCCACCGCGCTCGCCATGTCCGGATATTGCAGCTTGCAGGCAGCCCTGCGGCCATCATGCAGGGTGGCTTCGTGCACCTGCCCCAGCGAGGCGGCATGGCTCGCCTCCTTGCCAAATGCCGCAAACTTGCCCTCCCAGTCCGCGCCCAGCTCGGCCCGCATCCGCCGCTTCACGAAGGGCCAGCCCATGGCCGGGGCCTCGGCCTGCAGCTTGGCAAATTCGGCGGCGTATTCCGGCGGCAAGAGGTCCGGTACGGTGGACACCATCTGCGCCACCTTCATCAGCGGCCCCTTGGACTTGCCCAGCGCCGCCGCCATCGCCCTGGCCACCCGCTCATCGCCCTTGTCCCCGCCAAACAGCGACTGGGCCGCAAAGGTCAGCCCTGCGCCAGACAGGTTGGCCCCCACCTTCGCGGTGCGGGCGATGCGGCCGGACAGGCGGTTGCGTTCAGGATCGGAGGTGTCGGAAGGGGGCGGGCTCATGCCCAAGATATAGAAGCCCTGTCCCGGGATGGACAGGCGGCAGGTGACCGGGGTGACAAACTGTTCATGTAGGCGTATACGCCGCCTCCAGATCGCCACAATTACTGAGGCCCCGCCCTGCACCATCCACGCCCGTTTTCCTGATCAGCCCTCCTGAGACCTGAACCCAGAACGACGCGACCCCGCAGCGCCTGCATCCCAAAGACAACACCGGCAGCCCAGACGCCGCCCTCCCCTCAAGGACCCATCATGGCCTACAAGACCCTCATCACCGAAGTGAACACAGAAGACGGGTACGCCGTTATCCAGATGAACCGCGCCGAGAGCCTGAACGCCCTCAGCGAGGAGATGATGTCGGAACTCACCCAGGCGCTGGACCGGTTCGAGGCGGACGACACCATCCTCTGCGTGATCCTTACCGGCTCCAAACGGGCCTTCTCCGGCGGCGCCGATGTCAAGGAAATCCAGGGCAAGACCTTCCCCCAGTCCTATTATGAGGATTTCATCACCCGGAACTGGGAACGCGCCGCCCGGGCCCGCAAGCCGATCATCGCGGCGGTCGGGGGCTATGCCATCGGCGGGGGCTGCGAGCTCGCCATGATGTGCGACATCATCCTGGCCGCCGACAATGCCCGTTTCGGCCAGCCGGAAATCCGCCTCGGCGTGATGCCCGGCGCCGGGGCCACCCAGCGCCTCACCCGCGCCATCGGCAAGTCGAAGGCCATGGAACTCTGCCTGACCGGGCGGATGATGGAGGCCGACGAGGCAGAACGCTGCGGCCTTGTCGCCCGGATCGTGCCCGCCGATGAACTGATGGAAGAAGCCCGGACCCTGGCCACCACCATCGCCGCCATGCCCCGGGCTGCCGCCATGATGACCAAGGAAGCCATCAATGCGGCCTTCGAAACCCCGCTATCGCAGGGAATCCAGTTCGAACGCCGCCTCTTCCAGTCGCTTTTTGCCACCGATGACCAGAAAGAAGGCATGAAAGCCTATGTGGAGAAGCGGTCCGCGCATTTCCGGGACCGCTGAGGGCAGCGGCGAAAAGGCTGCTTTTCCGTCACGATGGCGGTTGACGCCACAGGGCCGTTTATGTATCTCCGCGCCTTCTGCCCGAGGGAGTTCCCGCCGGGCGCCAGGAGTTTGTTATGGCGAATACCCGCTCAGCCAAGAAAATGGTGCGCAAGATCGAAGCGCGCACCGAGGTCAACAAAGCTCGCCGCTCTCGCGTGCGCACCTATGTTCGCAAGGTCGAAGAAGCGATCGCATCCGGCGACAAGTCGGCCGCTCAGGAAGCCCTGAAAGCTGCCCAGCCGGAAATCATGCGCTCTGTGACCAAAGGCGTGACCCACAAGAACACGGCTTCCCGCAAGGTTTCGCGCCTTTCGGCCCGCGTCAAGGCAATGGCCTGAGGCAGCGCGCAGGCTCGCTACCAGCCTTTGAACGGTAGCTGAAAAGATGGCCCGCCAGGTAAGCGCCCGGCGGGTTTTCCTTTTCTACCCCCTCCGAATGGCAGGCGCGGGAGATGGTTCTCCGGCAGGCCCTTGAACGCCCCATCGCGATGGATCGGGGCACTTTTTCTATGGGATCAACCTTGCTGCACGGCGATGTTGCACCCCAGCAAAGGCAAGGTCAAAAAAACTGTATTCCACAGGCCTGAGAATGCTTTCCGTATTGACAGAACAGAAGCGAACAAAAGTAAGCGGGCGATCACTTCAAACTTTTTTTGAGACGTCAGTTGCATGAATCTCTGCTGATTTTTTTTCGGAGACCGGGGTGTCAACACGCGAAATGCGGCTGTCAAAAAAAGTTAGTACTTGCCAGAAAAATCCCCCGGGAATAATTTCTCCATACCAGCGAATTTAGTCCCGGTACAGAGTTTTTTGTGTTTCAGGCGGGGGCCTGCCGGGTAGTGTCGTGTGCTCGCTGGGATGAGCGAAGATAATTAGAAACGGGGCTCGGTGATGGACCGAAACGGAATGACTGTCTCGCCTTTTGGATCAGAGGCGGTCGATAACAACGATGCTTTTGAAGCGACAGGTCAAAGGATCTGGAACGGCGTTCGCGATGTCCTGCGGGACAAGATCGCGGAATCTGAATTTGACCGCTGGATTGAAGATCTGCGCCTCGTCGCAGATCATGAAGGCGAAATGATCGTGGCTGCGCGGGATCCGCTGGCCTTTGATCGGGTAACCAGCCAGTATCTGCGCGTGATCGAGAAACTGTGGGCCGCCGCTGACCCGGCAGAGCGCACGTTCAAATTGATCTGTTGGCGGAATGCTCCGGCGGATCTGCGCGATCTGGTCGACGACCCCTGGGCAATTGAGGCACCGGCCGCGCCGGTTGAGCCGGAAGCGCCTGCCACATCGTCTGGAGCTGGCCCGGCCATGACCTTCGATACGCTGGTCACCGGCCCGTCGAACGAGATTGCCGTGACGCTGGCAAAGCGCATCGCGGCTGGCCTTCCGGCCGGCACCGCCACCACGCTGATCTATGGCCCTCCGGGCACCGGCAAGACCCACCTGATGCAGGCCCTCCGCCAGGAAACGGCCCGCCGGGATACCGGGCGCCGGATTGTCTATCTGACGGCTGAGGAATTCATGTCGGCCTATCTCGACGGCGTCAAAGCCCGTGACACGAGCGACCTGAAGAAACGCCTGCGGGCCGCCTCGATCCTGCTGATCGACGACCTGCACCGGATCGCCGGCAAGCCGGGCACCGAGGCCGAGCTCTATCAGAACATCCGCGAAGTCACCTCCAATGGTGGCCAGGTTGTTCTGGTGGGCGACTCCGCGCCGGGCGAAGCCAACGGCTTCGGCCAGCGGATGCGCAGCGAAATCAAGGGCGCTACCGCCGTTGAGGTCGCCCTGCCCGACGCAGACATGCGCCGCGAAATCCTCGTGCGCCTCGCCGGTCACATCGCCGAGAACCATCCGGCTTTCGTGCTGACCGAAGAGATGATGCAGCGCCTCAATAACGGCATCCGCGGCCCCGGCCGCGAGCTGACCGGCGCCGTGTGGAGCCTCTACACCGAGGCCGGCTTTGGCGAGCGCGCCCCGACGATGGAGATGCTCGAGAAGATCATCCGCCGTCATGCGGGCGAGCAGCGCGAGCCTTCGATCGACGTGATCAAGCGCGCGACGCTGAAAGTCTTCCCGATTGCGAAGTCGGACCTTGAAGGCCCCAGCAAGATGCGCGGTTTCGTCTATCCGCGTCAGATCGCGATGTATCTCTGCCGCACCCTGACCCGGAAATCCTTCCCCCAGATCGGCCGCGCCTTCGGCAAACGCGACCACACAACTGTTCTCTATGCGTTCCGGCGCATGGAGGGGGATCTCGGAAAAGATCAGGAGCTTGCCTCCGATATCGCCAAGGTACAGGCGGTGATCCACGAGCTGATGGAAAGCGGTCAAAACTGACCCCTTTTCCGCGCCCGTTCAGCGCCAGCGCTTGGCTTTTTCCGGAAGTTCGTTAAGGCTCTGCAGCCCGCTCCTGCCCGGAGCGGGCTGATTCTTGCCGGCCCCGGCGGAACAGAGCTTAATGAAAACCCGGCGCAAGACTAGGAAACGGAGCCCTGGCCGGCTCCCTGATGGACGGATGACACGATGAAACTGACGATCGAACGCGGAGACCTTCTGGACGCCCTCAGCCATGTCCAGAACATTGTCGAGCGCCGGACGACGATTCCGATCCTCTCCAACGTCCTGCTCGAAGCCTCGCAAGGCGCGCTGAAGCTCACCGCGACCGACCTCGACATCGAAGCGGTCGACTCTGCCGATGCGAAAGTCTCCAAGCCCGGCGCCATCACCGCCCCGGCCGGTACGCTGTTTGACGTTGTCCGCAAGCTGCCCTCGGGCGCCGAGGTCGAACTGGAGCTCAACCCGGAATCCCAGCGCCTGACGATCGCCGCCGGCCGCTCGCGGTTCGAGCTGCCCACCCTGCCCGCCTCCGATTTCCAGACGATGACGCCGGATGAAGGCGCCGTCAGCTTCAAGCTCCCCGCCAAGGAGTTTGCGCGCCTGATCGACAAGACCCGTTTCGCCATCTCCACCGAGGAGACGCGCTATTATCTCAACGGCATCTACCTGCACGCCGCCAAATCCGATGATGGCAGCGCCGTACTGCGCACAGTAGCCACCGATGGCCACCGTCTGGCACTGGCTGAACTGAAAGCCCCCAATGGCGCCGAAAAACTCACCGGCGTGATCGTGCCCCGCAAGACGGTCGGCGAAGCCCGCCGCCTGGTCGATGGGCTCGACGAGGATGTCGAGATCGAAGTCTCCGACACCAAGATCATCCTGCGCGCTGGCCGCGCTGTGCTGACCTCGAAACTGATCGACGGCTCCTTCCCCGATTACGCCCGCGTCATCCCGAAAGGCAATGACAAGAAGATGACCGTCGACAACAAATCCTTCGAGGCCGCCGTGGACCGCGTCTCCACCGTCTCGGCAGAGCGGTCGCGCTCGGTGAAGCTGTCTGTTGCCAATGGCCGCCTGACGTTGGCGGTGAACCACGCCGAAACCGGCGCGGGCAATGAGGAAATCGAGGCCGAGTATGAAGCCGATCCGATGGAAATCGGCTTCAACGCCAAATACCTGCTCGACATCGCCAGCCAGATTGAATCGCCCGATGTGGAGTTCATGTTCAACGACCCGGCCTCGCCCGCGCTTGTGCTCGACCCGTCAGACGGATCTGCACGCTATGTGGTGATGCCGCTGCGGGTGTAGGGTATGAGTGTGGACCGCCGGATATTCCTCGGCGGCTCCCTCGCCTTCGCGGCGCTGTCAGCCCTGCCTGCAGGTGCCCAAACCACGGAGACCGGCATGTACGGCCTGATCGGAAAGTTCATTGCCGCCGATGGCACGCGCGACGAGTTGATCGGCTACCTGCTCGAAGGCCTGCGCGATATGCCCGGCTGTCTCAGCTATATCGTGGCCAGCGACCCAGCCGACGCCAACGCCATCTGGGTCACCGAAGCCTGGCGCGATGCCGATAGCCACAAGGCGTCCCTTGCCCTGCCCCAGGTTCAGGCGGCCATCCAGAAAGCGCGCCCGCTGATCGCCGGCATGGAACAGATCGCCGAGACACAGCCGCAAGGCGGGCACGGCCTTACCTCCGGCGGCTGAGCCGGCATGACCGCCCTTACCCGTCTCAGCCTGACAGACTTCCGCAACTATGCGGGCCTGACCCTGCGCCTCGATGGGCGCCATGTCTGCCTCTATGGCTCCAATGGCGCGGGCAAGACAAACCTTCTCGAAGCAGTCAGCCAGTTCGGCCCCGGCCGCGGCCTGCGCAGCGCCCAGCTTTCCGAGATGACCCGCCGCGACGCGCCCGGCGGCTGGGCGCTCGCCGCCACGCTGGATGACGAGCAGAAGATATCGATCCATCTGGAAGGCGCCGGCACCGCCAAACGCAGTGTACGGATTGATGGCGCCCCCGCCTCCCCCGGCGACCTCGCCGAGCGTATCCGCATCGTCTGGCTCACCCCCGCGATGGACGGCGTATTCCGGGGCGGCGCGTCCGACCGGCGCCGCTTCTTTGACCGGCTGGTGCTCGCCCACCTGCCCGCCCATGGCAAAGCCTCCGCGCGCTATGAAAAAGCCCTTGCCGAACGCAATGCCCTGATCGAGCGCGGCCATGTCGACCCCGCCTGGGCCGACGCGATCGAGGCCCGCCTTGCCGAAGCGGGCACCGAGATGGCCATCAACCGCGCCATCGTGCTCGAAGCCCTCCAACTCGCCATCGACGCGCGCCCCGAAGGTCATTTCCCAAAGGCGGATCTGACCCTGGAAGGCGAGGCCGAAGCCGCCGCGCTGAGGGGCGAAGACTTCCGCACCATTTTCGACCTGCTGGTAGACGCCTACCGGAACGGCCGCCGCCGCGACATCGCCGCCGGGCGCACGCTCTCAGGCCCCCACCGCACAGACCTCGCCGTGATCCACAGGCCCACGGCCGCTCCTGCGGGGGAAGCCTCTACCGGCCAGCAGAAAGCCCTGCTGATCGGGCTCATCCTCGCCTCCGCCACCGCCCTGTCTGCGGGCGGCTCGGGCCCCTCGCCCCTGCTGCTGCTCGATGAAGCCGCCGCCCATCTTGATCCAGACCGCCGCGCCGCCCTCTTCGACGAGCTCTCCGCCCTCGGCGGCCAGGCCTGGCTGACAGGCACCGAAGCCTTCCTCTTCGAAGCCTTCGGCGACCGCGCCCAGCGCATCCGCGTGGACGAGGGCACGGCCGCCCTCTCCGAATAGACCCCCAGCAGGCAGTGGACCCCGGCCCCGCAGCAGATTAGGTAAGGGTTCGAAATAAGGAGCCCGCCCCATGAAAACCCGCGCCGCCGTCGCCTTTGAAGCCAAGAAACCGCTCGAGATTGTCGAGCTTGACCTGGAAGGCCCCAAGGCCGGCGAAGTTCTGGTCGAGATCATGGCGACCGGCATCTGCCACACCGACGCCTACACGCTCGACGGGCTGGACAGTGAAGGCATTTTCCCCAGCGTGCTGGGCCATGAGGGCGCCGGCATCGTGCGCGAAGTCGGCGCAGGCGTCACCAGCGTGAAGCCGGGCGATCACGTCATCCCGCTCTACACACCCGAATGCCGCCAGTGCAAAAGCTGCCTCTCGGGCAAGACCAATCTGTGTACGGCCATCCGCGCCACCCAAGGCAAGGGTCTGATGCCGGACGGCACCAGCCGCTTCAGCTATAAAGGCCAGACCGTCTTCCACTATATGGGCTGCTCCACCTTCTCGAACTTCACCGTCCTGCCCGAAATCGCCGTGGCGAAAATCCGCGAAGATGCGCCGTTCGACAAAGCCTGCTATGTCGGCTGCGGCGTCACCACTGGCGTGGGCGCGGTCGTCAATACGGCCAAGGTTCAGGTGGGCGAGAATGTCGTCGTCTTCGGCCTCGGCGGTATCGGCCTCAACGTCATCCAGGGCGCGCGCATGGCGGGCGCCGACATGATCGTCGGCGTCGATATCAATGACAGCAAGGAAGAATGGGGCCGCAAATTCGGCATGACGCATTTCGTCAATCCGAAAAACGTCTCCGATGTCGTCGCGCACATTGTCGAGCTGACCGGCGGCGGCGCAGACTATTCCTTCGACTGCACCGGCAACACCACCGTGATGCGCCAGGCCCTCGAATGCTGCCATCGCGGCTGGGGCACTTCGGTCATCATCGGCGTGGCCGAAGCGGGCAAGGAAATCAGTACACGTCCCTTCCAGCTCGTCACCGGCCGCAACTGGCGCGGCACCGCCTTCGGCGGCGCCAAGGGCCGCACGGACGTTCCCAAGATCGTCGACTGGTACATGAACGGCAAGATCGAAATCGACCCGATGATCACCCACGTCATGACCCTCGACAAGATCAACGACGCCTTCGACCTGATGCACGAAGGCAAGTCGATCCGGAGTGTGGTGGTGTATTGAAAAATCAATTGCCAGATCGGACAGCGCTGAACAAAATATCTCTGATCTCTTTGTTCAGCTGCTGCTTTCCAACTCCTACACTAACCCTCATTGCTTGCACTAACCCAACCATACCTTCTTGAGTGTCGCTGTGCGAAAGCAGCATAGGTGATGCCTCAAGCGCAGCGAGAGCTTTTACCACATTGGCTGGAGCGAATCCGGAGATCTTCTGTTTACCGGCCACCATAAGAGCTGTTGCTTGCTCGGTTCGTTCTGAGTGCGGATGCAGAATTGACGCTCTCTGCGCGAGCCCTGTGAGGTATTCTGAATACGCCTCAATCAGCAAATCTCTTCTTTTGTCGACCCTCGACTGGCCCCAACTGATTATCGATTGGACCATGGTACCTAAAAGCGCCAGAATCGCGCCGAGAACCAACAATAGTGCTTGAGACATTGCGCCATCCCCAAGAAGCCAGAATGGCAGTTTACATCAATGCGCTGCCTTCTGATAAGTAACAACTCAAACGGAGGAAACACAAATGTTCAGTCACGTAATGGTCGGGTCTAACGACATCGGCAAATCCAAGAAATTCTATGACGCCCTGTTCGGCGCGCTCGGCGGCAAGCCGGCGATCCAGGACCCGAAAGGCCGCCTGATCTATATCCACAATGGCAGCATGTTCCTGGTGACGGCACCGATCGATGGCCAGCCAGCCTGCCACGCCAATGGCGGCACCATCGGCTTTGCGGCGGCTTCCACCGAGCAGGCCGATGCCTGGCACAAGGCCGGCGTGGAAGCCGGCGGCACCGCCATTGAAGACCCGCCGGGCTGGCGTGAAGGCGGCGGCATGAAGCTCTACCTGGCCTATCTGCGCGATCCGGATGGCAACAAGATCTGCGCCATGATGCGCGGCTGATGACAGCGGGGAGTATCCGGCCATGGTCTATCCCCGCCCGGATACTCCCGACCTGTCGCGCATAAAATCCGGCGCCATCCGCGCCATCGCCGAACTGGCCATCGCCAGCGGCAACAAAGTCGTCTCCCTTGCAGACTGGACCAAAGCCGTCGTCGCCCATATGCGCGATGGCCTCACCCCCGCCCTGAAGGCAGAAATCGCCGCCCGCTGGCCCGCCCTCGAATATTATTCCGACGCCGGAAGCCCGCATAACGCGCCCGACGAAGGCTATATCGAAAACGGCTTCGCCATCTCCTTCCCCCGCCCCCGCTGAGCCGCCTTACGCCAGCGCCAGCCGGTAGTTCGTCCGCACAAGGCGCTTTGACAGCCGGAAATCCTTCAGCGGCGCCCCGCGCACGCGCTCCAGCAGCGCATCTGCCCGCGCCTTCGCGGCCTCGTCCATCGCGTCATAAGCGTCGGTCACCGCCTGCAGCCGGTAGAGCGGAAAGGTCCGCGCCTGCGCCGGGCCGCGCGTGCCTTCAATGTCGATCCAGATTTCCCCCAGCCCGCGCGGCAGGAATGCGCCCGCCGCCGCTTCGCTGGCCCAGCCTTCAAACAGCCGCGCCGTCTCCACCAGCGCCGGAAACTGCTCGCGCATCTGCCGCGCCAGGATCGGCTCGAGCGTCTCGGGGACCGTGTCCTCCGCCAGCAGATCACCCGCGCCCTTCCCGCCCGCATGCGCCCGCTCCACCCAGTCGGCCACGCGCGGGGCCAGCCGCTTCATCAATTCGCCAGAGGTGGGATCGCGGTAAAGATGCGCATAGAGCGGCCCGATAAAGGCAAAGTCCGCCAGGCACGGCCGCCCGCCCAGCAGATAGGGATGCTGCTCGAGATGCGCCGAAAACTCTCCTAGAAACGCCTCATAAGACGCCTCGATCCCCGGAATGGTTTCGGGATGCACGCCCAGGATCGGCAGCGCGCCCTTGAAGCGCTGGCCATTCTTCTTGCCGATCTCATACTGCTCGCCCCGGCTCGCCTGCGGCGCAGACAGAGCGCCAAACTCGGCATAAGCCCAATCCTCGTTATAGCTCCACCGGTAATGCATCGCCGGCAGGGTCAGCCATTCATCCGCATAGAGATGGAGCAGCTGCGCCACGAACCGCTGCAGCGGCGTCTGCGGTATCGCGGGCGGGGAAAGCCCCTCGCGCGCTTCCACCGTCTCGATGATGTCGGCGGAGTCCTGCACTGCCTCGCCCTCCGGCGTCACCATCACCGGGATCACCGGCCAGCCGACCTTCGGCAGGATCACATCGCGGTAAACCGCCTGCGTGGCCAACTCCTCGCGAAAGTCCACGCCCCGCCAACGCAGATAGGCCCGCGCCTTGCCGGTGAAATAGCTGACCTCAGCCCCATACAGCGTATATCCGCCCATGCCTGTCCCTTTGACGTCTCTTGCTTTGTATTGCCATCTCAAATGCCAATAGATCAGGCAAGCCCCCGCCCCGCTTTCCTTGACGAGACGGGCGGCAAGAGGCCAGAAGGGCCCTATCCCCGTTTGCCTGCCAGCCAGAGAGTATGCCCATGACCCAGCTTACCCAAGTCTCCGCCTGGAAATCCTTTGGCGGCACGCTTTCGGTCTATGATCATGAGAGTCCGCTACTCGGCTGCACCATGCGCTTTGCCGTCTATGTTCCGCCCCAGGCCGCCCATGGCCCCGTGCCGGTGCTCTGGTATCTCTCCGGCCTCACCTGCACCTGGGCCAACATGATGGAAAAGTCCGGCGTGCAGGAACATGCCGCCCGTCACGGCCTCATCATCATCGCGCCAGACACTTCCCCCCGCGGCGAACACGTCCCCAATGACGACGCCTATGATCTCGGCCAGGGCGCAGGCTTTTACCTCACCGCCACGCAGGAACCCTGGGCGAAAAACTACAAGATGGACCAGTATATCACCGATGAACTGCCCGCCCTCATCGCCGCGAATGTTCCGTCAGCGGATATGTCGCGCCAGGGCATCTTCGGCCATTCCATGGGCGGTCACGGCGCCATCACGCTGCACCTGAAAAATCAGGGCACCTACAAATCCTGCTCGGCCTTCTCGCCCATCACATCCCCCTGCCGCGTGCCCTGGGGCGAAAAGGCGTTCACCGCCTATCTCGGCCCCCTCTCCGTTGCCTGGGAACAGTATGACGCCACAGAGCTGGTGAAAGAGCGCCAGTCCAAAGCCCTGATCCTGATCGATACGGGCACGGCAGACAGTTTCCTCGAAACCCAGCTCAAACCCGAAATCTTCATCAAGGCGTGCGAGAAGGACGGCCAGCGGCTCGATTACCGCCTGCGCGAAGGCTACGGCCACGACTATTATTTCATCGCCACCTTCATGGACGAACACATTGCCCATCACGCCAAGGCCCTGAAAGGCTAGACCGCCTTTGCGTGGCGCTGCGGCGCGGCGGCGGGTGAGCGCGCGTCAAAACACTGGGCCACCGTGCGCAGCATGATGCGCGCCTCTTCCGGCACGGTCACCACCGTTCCGGAAACATGGCAGAGCCCTACCCGCTCCAGCTCCCGCGCTGCGTCCAGCGCGCCATCCAGCCGGTCGTCGGGCACGTCCATTTCGGCGCAAATTTCGGCCGCATCCACCTCCAGCCGGCACATCAGCGTCTCCAGCGCCCGGGCGCGCAGGCGGTCATCCGGCGTCAGCGCAATGCCGCGCTCGGCCGGCAGATGGCCTGCGGTGACCGCTTCGCCCCACGCCTTGCGGTCCTTGAGGTTCTGGCTGAAGCCCTCGCGGAACTGCGAAATGGCCGTGGCGCCCATGCCGATCAGGGTCTCGCACGGGTCATCCGTATACCCCTGGAAATTCCGGTGCAGGCGGCCTTCGCGCGCGGCAATCGCCAGCGTGTCATCGGCCCGGGCATAATGGTCCAGCCCGATGGCCACATACCCGGCCCCTTCCAGGGTCATCGCCGCCACACGGGCCTGCGTGAACCGCTCATGGAGGCCCGCCAGGGCGTTCTCATCAATCGCGCGCTGATGTTTGGCAAACCAAGGCACATGCGCATAGCCGAACACGGAGACACGCGCCGCGCCCATCTCGGCGGCAAAGCGGGCGGCCTCCACCACATGCTGCGTGGTCTGGTAAGGCAGGCCATACATCAGGTCCATGTTGACGGCATCGATACCCGCCCCGCGCAGATCCTCGATCAGCGCCACCACCATGTCGCGCGGCTGGATGCGGTTGATCGCATGCTGCACATCCTCCGCGAGTGTCTGCACCCCGAGGCTCACCCGGTTGACCCCGGCGCGCGCAAAAGTGGGCACCTGCCCCGGCTTCATCGTGCGCGGGTCCAGTTCCACGGCAATTTCCGCGCCCGTGCGGAGGCCGAAATGGCGCTGCAATGCGTCCATCAGTTCCAGGAAATCATTCGGGTTCAGAATGTTGGGAGAGCCGCCGCCAAAGTGCAGATGGCCGATCCCGCCATGCGGCCCCATCGCCCGCCCGCGCAGCGAAACCTCCTTCAGCAGAAGGCCCACATACTCTGCCACCCGCCGGTAACCATTGGGCACGCTGGTGGCACAGCCGCAATACCAGCAGAGCTTGTCGCAGAAGGGAATGTGCAGATAGGCGGAGATCGCCTCATCGGCGCGTGTGGCCGCCGACCAGGCCATGGCTGCGGCCACGCCCGTCTCAGGCGTAAAATCCGCCGCCGTCGGATAGCTGGTATAGCGGGGCACAGCGCGCGTCGCGTAGGGGATCCAGGCGTCTTTCATGGCCGGGGAGATACCACCGCTTAAGGATGTTCACTGTAAGTATTCTCCCTTATGTGGCGTCCTGCCATGGCGCCCGCCCCCGTTCTGTGTCATTGGGCACCGATTGTGACGCCTGAAAGTCTTGTCTCCTCCATGAATCTGCCTGAAACCCTGCCTGCCGCCCTCCGCGCAGCCATCCTTGAGCGTGGCTACGAAAACCTCACCGAAGTCCAGTCCGCCGCCACCGCGCCGGAACTGGAAGGACGCGACCTTCTGGTCTCCGCGCGCACCGGTTCAGGCAAAACGGTTGCCTTCGGCCTCGCCATCGCGAATGAGCTCCTCGCCGGGGAGGAAACCTTCCTCATCCGCGCGTCCGCCCCCCTCGGCCTGATCATCGCGCCCACGCGCGAGCTTGCCCTGCAGGTCGCCCGCGAGCTGCGCTGGCTCTACGCCAACGCCAATGCCGAAATCGCCACCTGTGTCGGCGGCATGGACATGCGCGACGAGCGCCGGGCGCTGGAACGCGGCGCCCATATCGTTGTCGGCACGCCGGGCCGCCTGTCAGACCATATCAATCGCGGCTCGCTCGACACCTCCGAAATCCGCGCCGTGGTGCTCGACGAAGCTGACGAGATGCTCGACATGGGCTTCCGCGAAGAGCTTGAGCACATCCTCGAAGATACGCCTGCGGATCGCCGTACCCTGATGTTTTCGGCCACCGTGCCGAAAGGTATCGCCGCGCTCGCCTCTCGCTACCAGAAAGATGCCTTGCGCATCACCACGGCCAGCGACACCACCGCCCATGCCGACATCGCTTATGAAGCGCTGATGGTTGCCCCAGGCGACGAAGAAAACGCCATCGTCAACATCGTGCGCCATTCCGACACGGAAAGCGCCATCGTCTTCTGCTCCACCCGCGCCGCCGTGAACCATCTCGTCACGCGCCTCGGCAATCGCGGTTTCAGCGTTGTGGCCCTCTCGGGCGAGTTCAGCCAGAAAGAGCGCGCCAACGCCCTCTCCTCGCTGCGCTCTGGCCGTGCCCGCGTCTGCATCGCCACCGATGTCGCCGCCCGCGGCCTGGACCTGCCAAAGCTCGACCTCGTGATCCATGCTGACCTGCCGCGTGATCCGGCCACCCTGCTCCACCGTTCGGGCCGCACAGGCCGCGCCGGCCGCAAGGGTATCAGCACACTGATCGTTGCGCCCAAGGCCCGCCGCAGGGTCGAGCGCCTCCTGCAGGATGCCAAGGTTGAGGCCCGCTGGGCCCGCCCGCCGTCTGCCGATGATGTCACCGCGCGTGATGACGCCCGCCTTCTGGCCGATACCGCCCTCACCAATCCGATGGTGGAGAAGGAAGAAGACCTCGTCTCCCGTCTGATGGCGGAACATACGCCAGAGCAGATCGCCGCCGCTTTCATCCGCAAGGCCCGCGCTGGCCGCTCGGCGCCCGAAGACCTGCGCGAAGTGGACGACCGCCCGGCCCGCAAACCCCGCGAGGATCGCGGCGAGCGCGAGTGGCAGGACCGCCCCGAGCGCGCCCCGCGTGAGCGCCGCGACTGGTCGGACCGCGAACCACGTGAGCCGCGCGAACCCCGCGCCCGGCGTGAACGTGCCAGCATCGACGGCGCCGTCTGGATCGCCATCAATGTCGGCCGCAAGAAGAATGCCGATCCCAAATGGCTGCTGCCGATGCTCTGCAAGGCCGGCGGCATCGACCGCGACCAGATCGGCCAGATCCGGATCAATTCCGGCAACACCCATGTCGAGCTGACCCCCGAAGGCGCCGAGCGCCTGTTCGAGCACGCCGAGAATGGCCGCCTTGAGGGCAGCCTGCAGGCCTTCCCGCTCGATGGCGTGCCCGAGATCGAGGATGCCGCCCCCCCGCCCCGCCGCGAACGCCGCCCGGAAGGGCGCAGCGAAAGCCGCAGCGAGGATCGCCCGCCCCGCTTCGACCGGGCCGAACGCCCGGAACGCCGCGAGCCGCGTGAGCGCAAGAGCGACTGGAACCCCGCCGAACGTCCCGCCCGCAGCAGCAGCGAGCGCCCCGACTGGAAAGACCGCTCCAGCCGCGCTGAGAAGCCCGCCGGAAAGCGGTATGACGGCCCCCGCGAGGAAGGCCGCAGCGAGCGTCCCGCCAAGCCCGCCTGGGCCGGCAACAAGGACAAGCCGTCCTTCACCAAGGGCCCCGGAAAGTCTGCCGGAAAGCCCTCGGGCAAGCCGGCCGGCAAGGGCAAACCGGGCGGTAAATCCGGCCCACCCAAGGGACCAAAAGGCAAGAGTTTCCAGGGTCTGAAGAAGCCGCGCGCGTAAGCCGCCGCCGGGGCGGCCCCGCCGCCCCGAAAACCCTCGGCAATCCCCTGATTCCAAATACTTTTTTGCCGCCCCCGAGGCACTGCAAAATGATTGCCGCTCCGGTTCCCAGCGGAGCGTAAATCCCCTATATTTAAGGGGAATTTCGAAGAATCATCGAGAAAGCAATTCCCATGGCCGAAGACATCCATCCCGAAGCCCCCGAACAGGGCGGCGAAGGCGAATATGGCGCGGGCTCCATCAAGGTCCTGAAGGGCCTGGATGCCGTGCGCAAGCGCCCCGGCATGTATATCGGCGACACCGATGACGGCTCCGGTCTCCACCACATGATCTACGAGGTCGTCGACAACGCCATCGACGAGGCCCTCGCCGGCCATGCCGACCGCGTCACCGTCACGCTCTACCCTGATGGCTCAGCCGAGATCACGGATAACGGCCGCGGCATCCCCGTCGGCATGCACCCCACCGAAGGCGTCTCCGCCGCCGAGGTGATCATGACCCAGCTGCACGCGGGCGGTAAGTTCGATTCCAACTCCTACAAGGTCTCCGGCGGCCTGCACGGCGTGGGCGTCTCGGTCGTCAACGCCCTGTCTGACTGGCTGGAACTGACCATCCACCGCGAAGGCAAGGAACACTTCGTCCGCTTCGTCGAGGGCGGCCGGGTCGAGGCGCCGCTGGAAACGCGCGGGCCTTCCCCGAAGCGGGAGAATGGCAAGCCCTATACCGGCACCGCCGTGCGCTTCCTGTCCTCGCCTGCCACCTTCACGATGACCGATTACGACCGCAAGACCCTGGAACACCGCCTGCGGGAGCTCGCCTTCCTCAACAGCGGCGTACGGATCATCTTCCGCGACGAGCGGGAGGCAGAGCCCTATGAGACCGTCCTGGAATATGAAGGCGGCGTGAAGGCCTTCGTCCAGCATGTCGACCGTCAGAAACAATCCCTGATCGGCGAGCCGATCTATGTCATCGGCGAGAAAGACGGCATCACCGTCGAAGCCGCGATGGAATGGACCGACAGCTATCACGAATCGGTCCTCTGCTTCACCAACAACATCCCCCAGCGCGATGGCGGCACCCACCTTGCCGGCTTCCGCGGCGCGCTGACGCGCATCATCAACAAATACGCCAACGAAACCGGCGTGGCGAAGAAATCCAAGGTCGAAATTTCCGGCGATGACGCCCGCGAGGGGATGACCTGCGTGCTGTCGGTCAAGGTGCCGGACCCGAAGTTCAGCTCACAGACGAAAGACAAGCTCGTCTCCTCCGAGGTCCGCCCGGTCGTCGAAAGCCTGATCAACGAGAAGCTGGGCGAGTGGTTCGAAGAGAACCCCAAAAAAGCCCAGATCATCATGGAGAAGATCGTCGAGGCCGCCGCCGCGCGCGAGGCCGCCCGCAAGGCGCGCGAGCTCACCCGCCGCAAATCCGCGCTCGACATTACCTCCCTTCCGGGGAAACTGGCAGACTGCCAGGAAAAAGACCCGGCCAAATCCGAACTCTTCATCGTCGAGGGTGACTCCGCCGGCGGCTCTGCCAAACAGGGCCGCAGCCGAGACAATCAGGCCATCCTGCCCCTGCGCGGCAAGATCCTCAACGTGGAGCGCGCGCGCTTTGACAAGATGCTCTCCTCCGATCAGGTCGGCACACTGATCATGGCGCTCGGCGCCGGCATCGGGCGGGATGAGTTCGACATCAACAAGCTGCGCTATCACAAGATCATCATCATGACCGATGCTGACGTCGACGGCGCCCACATCCGCACCCTGCTGCTCACCTTCTTCTATCGTCAGATGCCGGAGATTATCGAGCGCGGCTTCCTCTACATCGCCCAGCCCCCGCTCTACAAAGTCACGCGCGGGCGCTCCGAGCGCTATGTGAAGGATGATGGAGAGCTCGAAGCCTACCTGATTGAGGAAGGCACGAGCGGGGAAACCCTGATCCTTGCCGATGGCACGCAGATTGCCGGCGCTGACCTGCGCGAGCAGGTCCACCAGGCAGCGAGCTTCCGCGCCAGCCTGCGCCGTCTCGCCCTGCGCGCGCCGGCAGACCTGATCGAACACGCCGCCCTCACCGGCGCGATGAAACCCGGCGCGGGCCAGGAGGAGGCAGACGCGACCGCCGCCCGCCTCAACCGCCTCGCCGAAGAAGGCGAAGACACATGGGCCGGCCGCTTCGTGGAAGGCGCGCTCGTCCTGCAGCGCACGGTGCGCGGCGTGGACGAAACCGCCGTCCTGCCCCCCGCCCTCCTCGCCAGCCAGGACGCCATGCGCCTCACCGAGCGCGCCAATGGCCTGCGCGAGCTTTATGCCGAGCCTGCCATCCTGCGGCATGAGAAAGGCGGCGAAATTGCCGTGAACGGACCATCGACCCTGCTCGGCGCGGTGCTGGAATCTGGCCGGAAGGGCCTGAAGATCCAGCGCTATAAGGGCCTCGGCGAAATGAACGCCAGCCAGCTCTGGGAAACCACACTGGACGCCAACGCCCGCACATTGCTGCAGGTCAAGGTCGAACACGCCGACGAAGCCGACGAACTCTTCACGAAGTTGATGGGCGACGTGGTCGAACCCCGCCGCGAATTCATCGAAGAGTTTGCGCTTGAGGCAGAGGTGGATGTCTAATGCATTCTCCATTTTTGGCTCTGTGAAACGTGATCGGCCTCACCTGTGATGCGTGAGTTTTCTCTTTTTGCTGGCTTACCCCTCATAGCGCTCTGCGGGGTGAGCTGTTCCGCACAACAAGCAGCAATCGAGCCCCCAGCGCCCACACCAGTCATCGCCGACGACTCGAGCGAAGATGCTTGGGCATGGAAGTACATGGACCCATTTGGGGAAATGCTGACGGAACAGCAGAAAGAGCGCGCTGAAAGCGATGCAAGCGACTTTATTGCGTCAGGCGGAGATATAGAAATTCGGTCAAAAGAAAGCGCCGCAACTATAAAACCAATGATTGATGTTGCCCCGGTGAAATACTCTGCAAGCGTCAAATGCACAGCAGCTTATTGGGTTGCAGCTGAGGGGCGCCTCACAACAGCGGCGCATGCATCGAACAGAATAGGCAGCATTGTGTATGTCACGTTTACATCCACCCCAGCTCCCGACGAAATCCCTTTCAATGATCGAGCATCTTTGGACAATTTCAGAGAAAGAATTTATGCGGACTACCTGATTTATCTAAATGATGCTCAGGAAAAAGTTTTGATGGACTCGGATTGGCCAATCAGCGCCATGGAAGAATGTGATGAAGTTTTCCCCGAGCCGCAATGACACCTGACGACGAAGCGCTCACAATACTATAGCTTCGCAACCATCCCCGCCCTTGCGCGTTAAATCCTCCGTGGGGGGACGCACGCCAACGCAAGGAGCGAGCCCCATGAAAGCCCAATCTGAAGCCCAGCAGAAAGCCGCCGGCGCGGCCCTCAGTGCCAAGCGCGGCGAGACGCCCAAATCCAAACTCCAGGGCGCTTCGAAAGAGATGTACGAGACCATGACCGAGAAGGAACTCGAAGACATGGCCTCCACCAAGCACGACAAGATCCCGGAACGGAAAGGCTAGGCTTCACGGGCAGAGCCCTCACCTCCCACGCCCTTCGGGCGCGGGCCCCTCCTCTCCCGAACGCGGGAGAGGGGTTAAGGTAGCGCAACGCCTCTTACCCCTCTCCCATAAAATGGGAGAGGCTGCGCAGGGAAAGCGTTTGCCCTGCAAACGTCCGTAGCAGGCCATTGCAAAGCAATGGGAGGTGAGGGTCTTCCGCCCTATCCAACACTTCCCGCCCCTGCTGCGAACAGAATTCTCAATCCCTACAAAGCCCTACAAATTTCTTCCCAAAACCTTCCCCACCCCCTCCGCGTCCCGGCGTATGCTCCGCCTCATGACGATGCTCGCCGCCCTCCGCAGACATCCCGATTTCGCCGGGTTCTTTGACCTGGTGTTCCCGCTGTTCTGGCCGATGCTGGCCTGGCAACTCGTCCGCGCTTCCAAACAGCTCGCCGCCATGGGCCGGGGCCCGTCCCTTGTCCGCGTCCACTGGTGGGGCGGCATCACGATAGCCTATCTCGGCGACCGCACGCCGGACCCGTCTGCCTACAGACCAGTCACGCCCCTGCGCGCAGCATGGGATGATCCCATCTGGTCAACCGCCGTTCCCGCTTTCCTCAACGCCGAAGCACGCGCTGTAATCTTCCCCTGCGCAAGCGGGGGCTTTGAGGGAAAAGCGTTTGCACTGCAAATGCCCCGAGAAGGAATGAAGGGCGCCTGCACCCTCTCGCCCATCACCGACACATCCTAGCGCCTAACCAACCCCGAATTCAGCCCCAAACACCGGCCAGCCCACGCTGCGTCCGGGCAAATCTGCTGGCTGAAACCTGCACGCGCCCGCCATCCTTCGACTTCGCTCAGGATGAGCTCCGACAGGCTGCGTCCGAGAAGCTCATCCTGAGCGAAGTCGAAGGATGTCAGCGGGCATCCCGCCCCCTCTAAACCGCTTCCAGCTCCAGCCCCACGCCGGCAATCTTCACCACGCGGTCCACCACGCAGAGGTTCATGCCGCGCGCCCGCTGCAGCGCCACGCGCGGTTCCTTCACGGCGATCTGGAACTGGATCAGCCTTTCCTCCGGCCCCTGACGGAATTCAATCCCCGCCTCGTCTGCCACGCGCAGGTAACGCCGCCCCTTGGGCACGGCCAGGATATCGGCCCAGTGCGCCGCCATGCCTTCGGGGTCCGGCCCCGCCAGCACCGCGCCGCGCAGGGCGCCCGGCTTTGCCCGCTTCTGCCAGCCCGGCCCCGCCCAGCGCCAGCTTGCCGCCGGGCGCGCCTCGTCGATGGAGACAATCGCCCCGCCCACATCGGCGGGGTGAAGATGGCTCGCGGCAATGTCGTCGAGGTCCATGTTCCACACGCGGCGCACGCCCAGCTGGTCCACCCGCGCGCGGGCGGCCGCCAGATCCTCGGTCTGGAAGATCGCCATATAGCCCCCTTCCCCACCCCGCTCGATGAAGCGGGCCGCCGGCGCCTTGCCGCTTGTCGGCACGACGACTTCCAGGAACTGGTCCCCGATCGGGAACACGCGGTTGACGAGACCAAACTCCTCCACGCCGGGGTCGATGAACGGCTCGCCCAGGCCCAGCAGTTCGGCCAGCTGATCAGCGGTGCTCAGGCTTCGGGCGGCAATCACCAATTGTCGGAGACGCGGCAGGGTCATGGTTGTGGTTCTCCCCGGAGGTATTTTCTTTTGAGAAGACCCTAACGAGCAGAACAAACGCCGCAACAACGACGCAAGGTAAACAAGGTTATGCTATTACGCACGGATTGCTTTCCCCGCCGGAAGGCGCCACTGGCTCGGGCAAGATGACCAAACCGCATGCAAATCCCCCGGGGCATGGCAGCCCCGCCGTCAAGGATCATGATCCCGGCCATGATCATGACCACGCCCATGGTCACGGCCACAGCAGCGCCACCGGGCTAGACTGCCCGGCCGATCCCGGCGCGCATGCCCACGATCACGGCCATGGCCACGATCACAGCCATGCCGGCCATTCCCATGACCATCATGCTGACATGACCAGCGCCGACTCCCGCCGCCGCGTGGCCATTGCCGCCGTGCTGACAGCCGCCTTCATGTTTGCCGAAGTGGCCGGCGGCCTCATCTCCGGCTCCCTCGCCCTCCTGGCAGACGCCGCCCACATGTTCACCGATGCCGGCTCGCTGCTGCTCGCCTGGATCGGTTACAAACTCGCCGAGCGCCCGGCCGATCCTGCCCGCTCCTATGGCTTCGCGCGGATGAAAATCCTTGCCGCCTTTACCAATGGCGTGCTGCTGATCCTGCTCGGCCTCTGGATCATCTGGGAAGCGGTCCACCGCCTCCTCGCCCCGGTCGAGGTGATGGGCGGCCTGATGATGATCGTCGCGGCCGGCGGCCTGCTGGTCAATATCGCCGCTTTCGCTGTTCTGCATGGCGGCGACAGGCAAGACCTGAACCTGCGCGGCGCCCTCTGGCATGTGGCCGGCGATCTTCTCGGCTCGGTCGCTGCCATCGCCGCGGCCGGCATCATCCTCTGGACAGGCTGGACCCCGGCCGACCCGATCCTCTCCGCCCTCGTCGCCGTGCTGGTGATCGTGGCGGGCGTGCGCATCATGCGCCAGTCTGGCCATATCCTGCTGGAAGGGACCCCTCCGGGTCTCTCGGTGTCCGAAATTGTCCATGATCTGTCCGGAAATGTCCCCGGCGTGTCCCGGGTTGCCCATGTCCATGCCTGGTCGTTGACCGAATCGCGGCCCCTGGTGACGCTGGAAGTCACCGCCGCGCCGGGCGCCAATCCCGAATCCCTGCGCCGCGATGTGAAGGCGCGCCTAGCCAGCCGGTTCAAGGTTTCCCACGCCACCGTGGAAGTTGTCTCCGCCCCTGAATAGCTGCCTTGCGGCCAGCGCAAGAGCGCTTTAACCCTGCCCCTTCAGGCCCCATATGGGGGCCAGCCCGCCCATGAGTCCGCGAAGGAGGCTGAAGATGGCCGAGACACAACATGCCGAAATCCTGATCATCGGATCAGGCCCCGCCGGCTGGACCGCCGCCATCTACGCCGCCCGCGCCCTGCGCGATACACTCGTCGTCACCGGCATGCAGCCCGGCGGCCAGCTCACCATCACCACGGAAGTCGAGAACTATCCGGGCTTTGACGAGATCCAGGGCCCCGAGCTGATGGTGAAGATGCAGGAACATGCCGAAAAGATGGGCGCCAAGGTCGCCAGCGATCACATTCTCTCGGTCGACTTTGAAACCCGCCCCTTCAAGGCCGTGGGCGAAAGCGGCACGACCTACACTGCAGACTCGGTCATTATCTCTACGGGCGCCCAGGCCAAATGGCTGAACCTTGCCAGCGAGGAGAAGTTCAAGGGCTTCGGCGTCTCCGCCTGCGCCACCTGCGATGGCTTCTTCTATCGCGGTAAGGAAGTGCTGGTCATCGGCGGGGGCAACACCGCTGTGGAAGAGGCCCTCTTCCTGACGAACTTCGCCTCCAAGGTCACCGTCATTCACCGCCGCGACCATTTCCGCGCCGAGAAAATCCTGCAGGACCGCCTGTTCAAGAATCCGAAGGTCGAAGTGATCTGGAATCACACGCTTGAGGAAGTTGTGGGTGATGAGCAGCCTCTCGGCGTCACCGCCGCGCGCATCCGCGACCTCACCACCGGCAATATCCGCGAACTGCCTGTTCATGGCGTCTTCGTCGCCATCGGACACGCTCCGTCCACGGATCTTTTTGTTGGCAAGCTGCCGATGAAGGAGAATGGCTATCTGATCACCGAGCCCGGCTCGCCGCGAACCGCCATCCCCGGCGTGTTTGCCGCCGGCGACGTGACCGACGAAACCTACCGCCAGGCCGTCACCGCCGCCGGCATGGGCTGCATGGCGGCGCTGGACGCCGAACGCTTCCTCTCCGAACAGGAAGCCCACGCTGAAGCTGCTGCTGTTCCTGCAGAATAGGGCTTCAGCCCTATAGCATCGCCAGCGCCACGCGCTCCACATCGCGGGGTTTCTTGCGGCTGACGGCTTCGAGCAGCCGGGCGGCGCGTTCCTGCATCACCCGGTCAAGATCCGTAGCCGGATCAGTGGCCACAGCGGCCTGCAACGCCGTTTCGATCTCGGCGCGGTGCTTCTTCGCGTCCAGCGCGGCCAGCGCGCGGGCCCATTGCCAGCGCAGGCCGATATCCTCCGGGGCAAGACGAACGGCTTCGTCATAATGGCGGCGCGCGGTCTTCAGGCTGGCGCCCATGATGGCCGCGCCGATCGTACCGCCCCGGCGCTCGACTTCCACATGCCAGACGGCCAGAAAGCCGTGCGCATAGAAATTCGCCGGGTCGTCCTTGAGCACACCTTCAGCAAGCTGTTTTGAAAGCTCGCCATAGCCGGTCCTGCTGGCTTCGCTGATACTCATGGGCCGCAGGATCAGCGACAGGGAGATCGCCTTCTGCAGGCGGCCTTCCTCATGTTCAGGGTCCAGCTTCAGCGCTTTTTCCGCCTCGGCCAGGGCCTGGTCGATCAGGCTGCGCGGCGGATCGCCCTCCCCGCTCATGGCTTTTGCCAGAAGGGTCCGCGCACGGAAGGCGTAGGCGTCGGGTGTCTGCTCGAGGGCGGCTTGCGCGAAAGCGGCGTCATACTGCCCGGCGCGGAACGCTTCTGATGCCGCGCGAAAGTCTGCATGGGCCGGCATCGCTGCCAGCATGGCCAAAGCAATCAGAATCAAGCTGCGTCCCTGCATCTGGATTAATAATAGTCCGAAACAGGGTCTTCGGCGAGCCGCAATCGAATCACGGCGGCGCCCGGCTACCTCTTCTGGACAGGCAGTGGCTCGCCGGTAAGATAAACCGTATGGGACGCAAATTACTGATATCTCTGCTCGCCAGCGCTGCCTTTGCAGCCGCCGCCTTTGCCATGCCGCCGGAACTTTCCTCCGCCATCGATGCCTGGCTGGATGATGATTACAGCCAGATGCAGGTGATCGAGCGTCATGCGCGCGCCGGGGACGCCGCCGCACTCGGGGTTCAGGGACAGGCCTGCTATTACGGTCAGGGGTGCACACGGGACAGGACACGCGGGCTCAATCTGATGAGGCAGGCGGCAGAAGCGGGCGATGTGCCTTCGATGCTGCAACTGGGCCGTATCTATGAGAACGGCGCCGCTGGATTGCCTGCGGATACCGCCCTCGCTGCCAAATGGTATCAACGCGCCGCCGAGGCGGGTGATACGCTCACCGCGCCCGCTGCGGTCAGCCGGCTTCAGCCAGAGACCGCCCCTGCGGCGGTTGAACCACCCCGCCTGAAAGCCACCGCGCCCGCGCCCCCCATTCAGGCCCCTGCCGCTGCGCCGCCGAGCCCTGCCTCACCGAGCCCGCCGATGCCGTCAGCTCAGCCGATCCTTCTCAGCGATGGCGCCGCCTTCCCGGTCTATCTCACTACCGGCCTTGGCCGGCGCGGGGATGTGGCAGCAACCTGTTATGCCGAGCTTGATCCGGTCATCGATCCGAAGATCGACGAGCTTGAAGCGCTGATCGCGCTCTCCAAAACCCAGAGCCCGGTTCAGCAGGTGCGCACGGCCAGCCAGGTCGAAGTGCTGAACGCCGAAGTGCGATCTCTCATCGAAGTGCGCAAAATGGCGGGGGAAACGCTCAAAGGCCTGATTGGCCAGAACGGCCTGACCGAGCAGGACATAAGCGCCGCCATGAACCAGCACATCAGCGCCCGCCACCTGCGCCCGGAGACCGGGCCGGGGGCAGAGCTCTGCCGCCAGAGATATATCGTCCTCGACGCCGAGCTCATGATCAGCGAGATGTAACCGCTGAAAACCCGGCGCAATACCGCTCCGGCAAAGAACCCCAGAGTCGATGACAGACAGTTTCGAAGCAGACGTGGTGGTGATCGGGGCGGGCGTGATTGGCCTGGCCTGCGGGCGCGCGCTGGCGCGGGCGGGGCGCGAGGTGATCGTGCTGGAGGCCGAAGACCAGATTGCGATGCACACCTCGTCCCGCAATTCCGAGGTGATCCATGCCGGGCTCTACTATGCCACCGGCAGCCTCAAGGCGCGCCACTGCGTCAATGGCCGGCGGATGCTCTATAGCTTTCTGGATGCCCATGGCGTTGCCGTAAAACGCTGCGGCAAGCTGGTGGTGGCCATTGGCGAAGGGGAAGCGGGCGAACTTGGCGCGATCCTGGCGCGGGCGCAGGCCAATGGCGTGGAAGACCTGCGCCTGCTGGACGGCGCGGGGGCTCTGGCGATGGAGCCTGCGCTCAACCCCGAAGTGGCCGCCGCCATCCACTCCCCCGTCTCCGGCATCTTCGATAGCCACGCCTATTTCCTGGCCCTTCAAGGCGAGCTGGAAGACGCAGGCGGCTCGATTGCCTTCAACACGCCGGTGCTCTCCGGCGCGGTGGAGGCAGGCCATATCCGGCTGGAGACCGGCGGGGACAATCCGGCCACAATCCTCGCTCGCACCGTGGTCAATGCGGCGGGTCACTACGCGTCCCATATAGCCGCCACAATAGAAGGCCCCCACACGGCCGGCTTGCCGGAAACCCATTTCGTGAAGGGCAGCTATTTCGGGATAAGCGGCCGCACGCCCTTCTCCCGGCTGATCTATCCCATGCCCAACACCGCCACGCTGGGCCTGCACCTGACGATAGACCTGGGCGGGCGCGGCAAGGTGGGGCCCGACGCTGAATGGCTGCCCGAGGGCGCCTCCCCGCCCTTCGATTACCGCGTCGATCCCGCCCGCGCCGCCGTGTTCCATGCCGAAGTCAGCCGCTACTGGCCGGGCCTGACCGTCGACCGGTTGACCCCCGATTATGCCGGCGTGCGGCCCAAGATCGTGCCCAGAGGCGCCCCATCGGGCGATTTCCGCATCGAGGGGTCTGAAACCCATGGCAGCGCCGGCCTGATTAACCTTCTGGGCATCGAAAGCCCGGGGCTGACCTCATCCCTGTCAATTGCAGACCATGTGGCAGAGCTTGCAGGATAGGGTGCTTGCGCGCCCCCCTTTCCATGTGTATCAGGCGCCTTCGCTGATGCGGCGTTCAGGTTCGGTAGCTCAGTTGGTTAGAGCGCGCGACTCATAATCGCGAGGTCGAGAGTTCAAGTCTCTCCCGAACCACCACGCCCAGCCGGCGACCCCTCTTGCGCCGCCAGCCAACTGGCCAGAGGATCGCCTGATGACGCAGACCTTCTCCCGCACTCTGGCTTGCTGGCTGTCCCGGCCGCTGCTCCTTCTCACCGCCCTGTTTGCCTTTGCCGCCACCAGCCTGGCGCAGGAAACGGCCGAAACGACGGAGGCCCGGCGCCCCACGGTCGCGCTGGTGCTCTCCGGCGGGGGCGCGCTCGGCCTCTCCCATGTCGGCGCCATCCAGGAGCTCGAAGCGATGGGCATCCGGCCTGACATCGTGGTGGGCACATCTATGGGCGCGGTTATCGGCGGGCTCTACGCAGCCGGGATGAGCGGCGCGGAGCTGGAAGAGGTCGTTCAGAAGGTCAACTGGAGCGGCGTGTTCAACCCGGCGCCGGAACGCGACAAGCTCACCTACCGCCAGAAGCAGCAGCAGGTAGACTTTCCCGGCACGGCGAGCCTGGGCGTATCGGGCGCTGGCCTTCTCCTGCCCACGGGCGCCATCTCCGATCAGGCGCTGATGAAGGAACTGCGCCGGCTCACCCCGGCGCGGATGAATGTGCAGAGCTTTGATGATCTGACGATCCCCTTCCGCGCGGTTGCCACGGACATTGCCACGGGCGAGGCCGTCATCATCGGCTCGGGCGAGCTGCCGATGGCGATGCGGGCGTCCATGTCCGTGCCCGGCGTATTCCCGGCATTCAATCTGGATGGCAAGCTGCTGGTGGATGGCGGCCTTTCCGCCAACATCCCGGTCAGCGTGGCGCGGGATATGGGCGCCGATATCGTGATCGCGGTGTGGACCCCCAACGAGCTGCTGAAGCAGGAGCAGATCGGCTCTGTGGTCGATGTTCTGTCGCAGACCGTCAGCCTGCTGATCCTGGCAAATGAACGCGCTGAAATTGCCTCAATGAATTCCGGCGATGTGCTCGTGCGGGTCGACACCGGCAAGATTGGCCCGGCCGCCTTCACGCGCGGCAAGGATCTGATTGAGGCCGGCCGGAAGTCGGTTCAGGCCCTGGGGGACAAGTTTGCGCCGATTGCCAAGGACCGCCCACCGGTCAGCTATGCCGGCATCGGCGACGCCCCGCCGCCGGTCATCTCCTTCGTCCGCATCGAGAACACATCCCGCCTCAACCAGTCCCTGCTCGAGACGCGCATGGCAAGCGTTCTGGGCAAGCCGGCCGATACCGATGAGATCAATGAAGCGCTCGACCGGATCTATGCCCTCGGCCCGTTCGAGCGGGTGGACTATACGATGGCCGAGCAGGAGGGGCTGACCGGCCTGATCGTGCGGGCCGAAGATTCCCGCCGCAATGCCGGCCGGGTGCGGCTCGGCATGATCGTGGAGAACGACTTCAACACCGAGTCTGATGTGGCCGTGTCGGTGGATTATCGCAGCGCGGCGCTGGATGCCTATGGCTCGGAAATCCGCGCAATCGTCACTATCGGCGACATCAATGAATTCGGTCTGGAATATTTCCGCCTGCTGGAACCCGAACAAAGCTGGTTTGCTGCCGCGCGCGCGGAGATCGAGAACCGGCCGGTGAACATCTATTCCCAGCGCGGCTTCAAGACCGCCGGATATGATCTCACCTATGGTCTGCTGGGCATTGATGCGGGCCGCCAGTTTGGCAATTTCGGGGAAATCCGTGTGGGTACAGAACTCGGCACGGGGCGCGCCAAGCTGAACGAAGGCGCCGGCCCCTTCAATGAAGTCGACATCGATACGGGCCGCCTGTTTGCCTCTGCCGGTCTCGATACGCTCAACGATCCCTTCTTTCCGCGCCGGGGCGTGAGCGCCAAGATGCGCTGGACGCATGGCCTGGAAGGGTTGGGCGACAATGCAGACTATCAGACGATGTCCGCCTCCGGCCTGCATGCGTTTACCTTCGGGCGGAACACCGTACTGACTTCGGTGTCCGGCGGCCTGCGCCTCAGCGGCGCTCCGCCGATTGATACGCTCTACCGGATTGGCGGCCTGTTCAGCCTTTCGGGCTACCGGCTGGATGAGCTGGCCGGCGAGAACTTCCTTGCCGGGCGGCTGATCTATCGCCGCTCTCTGGTCAATACCGACGATGTTCTCTTCGGAGTTCCCCTGTTCGTGGGCGGATCAATCGAGGCGGGCGAGGTCTGGTCGGAGCCTGATAGTTTCTCGCTGGATGATGTGCGCTTTGGCGGCAGCGTCTATGTCGGCGCCAATACCGCGCTCGGGCCGGTATACCTCGCCTTTGGCCGCTCCGAAGGGGGGCGGCAATCAGCTTATCTGGTGATCGGCCGGTCTTTCTAGGAAAGCCGGATCACACCGCTTTCGCCTGCTTTTCCCGCGGCGCGCTGAGCAGCGTATCGGCCAGCGCCGCCACCAGCGCACGCGGGCGCACCGGCTTTTCGATCAGGCCGGAGAAGCCAAGCTTCTCGCACGCCGCGCGGCATTCGGGCGTTCCATCCGCCGTCAGAGCAAGGACCGGCACGGCGCTGTTCTGGCCGGGACCAAACCGCGCCGCTTTCAGCACCGCTTCAGCCCCGCCGCCGGGCATATGCACATCGGTGAGTACCGCCTGATAGCGGCGCACGGCGATGCGCTGGGCAGCAACGGTCGCATCCGGCACGCATTCTACCCGCCAGCCGGCGGCAACAAGCGCCTCGCGGATGACAAAGGCGGTCGTCTCATGGTCTTCGGCGACAAGGATCTCGCCAAGATCAAACCGCCCGGCGCTTGTGGGCGCGGCATTCTCCACCGCCAGGCGCGGGCCGGCTTTCTGCACCGGCACAGTGACGGTGAACAGGCAACCGCCGCCGGCATTGTCAGCCAGCGCGATGTCCCCGCCAAGACGCCGCGCCAGGGCGCGCGCGATGCTGAGGCCGAGGCCGGAGCCGCCATGGGTGGCGGCGATGGTGTCGTCGGCCTGCTCGAACTCTTCAAACAGGCGCGCCTTGTCTGCATCGGAAATGCCGCGGCCCGTATCGGCAACGGTCATGATGAGGGTCAGCCCCTCCCCTGCCGGAACGGTGGACATCTGAACGGTGACATGGCCGCGATCGGTGAACTTCACGGCATTGCTGACGAGGTTGAACAGGATCTGCCGCAGGCGCCCGGCATCGCTTTCGATACGGCCTTCGGCGCTGCGGGCCACGGCGATGCGCAGGCCCACGCGCTTGGCGTCAAGCTTGGGCTGCCAGAGGTCGCGCGTTTCAGAGGCAAACTGGCGCAGCTCGAAAGCCTGCATGGTTACCGGCAGCTTGCCCACTTCCAGCCGGGAAAGGTCCAGCAGGTCATTGAGCAGGCGCTCCAGATGCTGGCCGCTATTGGAAATGGTCTCCGCCAGGCGCCGGGTCTCGCTGGTGGGGGCCTGATCCTTGATGAGGTCGGCCACCCCGAGAATGCCTGTCAGCGGCGTGCGGATTTCGTGGCCGATGAAGGCCAGGAAGCGGGAGCGGCCTTCCGCCAGCATCAGCATCTTCGCCTTCATCTCTTCGATGCGGCGATGGCTGGCCTGCTGGCTGCGGGCGCGGGCGGTGTTTTCCTCGGCCACCGCCTTCAGCAGCGCAGCCGGAGAAACGAGGCCCTTATAGACACCCTCTTCCATCACGATCACGCCATCGGTCAGCGCGCTGGTGCCCTTCTCTGCCGCCTGTTTGGCAATCAGGGCGACGGGCAGGGTGCCATCTGCGATAACGGGGGTCTGCGTGATCAGGTGATGTACCGGGCGGGCGGCGAAGATATCGCGGCCATTGGGCCCGGCGAGTGCCTCAGTCAGCCGGGCGCGGGTGACCTGCGCAATGCGCGGCGCCCCGTCCTCGCCCGTCTCCAGCCGGACCGGGAGCGCAAACAGCAGCGGGTCGGACAAGAAGAGGGAGAGAGCCGCCGCGCCCGTCGTGGAGGACGGAATGGGCGGCACGCTGAGCGCAATTTCCTGGAGGCGTACGGGCATCGGGGACCGGGCATTAAGGTTAATGCCCGATCATCCGTAACAAGTGTTACCTTCCGGCAAACGCCAGACCTGTTGTGATCAGGAGATTTCGCGGCGATTGCGGATGATCTTGTTCACAAGGCCGTAATCCACAGCCTCCTGAGCGCTCATCCAGAAATCCCGGTCGGTGTCCTTCTTGATCTGCTCAAGCGGCTTGCCGGTGGCTTCGGCGAAAATCTTGTTCAGACGCTCGCGCATCTTGATGATTTCGCGGGCCTGGATCTCGACATCCGTAGCCTGGCCGCCAACGCCGCCGCGGGGTTCGTGCAGCAGGTAGCGGGTGTTGGGCAGCGAATACCGGTTTTCCTTCTGGGCGGCGGCATAGATCAGCGCGCCCGCCGAGGCGACCCAGCCAGAGCCGAGCACTTTTACCGGGGCGGTGACGAATTTGATCATGTCATGGATCATGTCGCCGCTTTCGACGTGACCGCCGGGCGAGGAGAGGATCAGCAGGATGGGATCATCGCTTTCGGCAGACAGGGCCAGCATCCGCTCGCAGACCATGCGGGCCTGTTTGAAGTCGATCCCGCCGGTCAGCAGGATGGTACGCGACTTGAACAGGGCATTTTCCACCAGCGCAGCGGGATTTGCTACGGGAGTGGCTTCTTTTTCGTCTTCATCGTCAAGGCGGAAGGGGGTCATGCAGGCTCCGGAAAGGAATCTCTTTGATTTCAGGTCGTATAGGTGCGGTGCCAGGGGCGCCGGGTCAAGGCACGCGGCTCACTATTCCCCAGCCAGGGGCCGGACAATTCCGGACAGTTGCGGACAGGCCGTGGACAAATCCGGACAGTTCGGAACCTCAGGCGGCCTCGGAGATGACCCGCGCGACCTCGGCGGCATAGGCCTGCGCCTTCTTCTCCCCTACCCCGCTGATCTCGCGCAGGGCGTCCGGGGTGGCGGGGCGTTCCCGCGCGATTTCGGCCAGCGTCCTGTCATGGAAGATGACATAAGGCGGCACGCCGCGCTCCTTGGCGAGGTTCGTCCGCCAGGTACGCAGCGCCTCGAAGAGGGAGAAGTCCCGCTCGGAGAGGTCTGCCATGACGGCCACTTTGGCGGCGCCCTTCGAGCGGGTCTTGCGGCGGGCCGCAGCGGGGTCCTGCTTGAGCGAGACGGTGCGTTCCCCTCGGAAGAGGGCCTTGGCCGCCTCAGCATCCGGCACGACCAGCACCGGGCGCATGGCTTCCCCGCCCTCGGCCACCAGATCTTCATAGAGCAGCGCATCGAACACCCGGTTCCAGCCCTGGCGGGAGAGTTCCTTGCCGATGCCAAAGGTGGAAAGACTGGAGAGATCGGTATCAAACCCGTCCTTTGCCTCGCCCAGCAGATGCTGCACCAGGCGGCCCCGGCCGATGCGCTGGCCGCAGCGCAGCACGGCGGAGACCGCCATCTGGGCATAACGGGTCACATCGTACCGTTCCCCAAGCTCGCCCTTGCAGGCATCGCACACCCCGCAGGGCTCCACCGCCTCTTCCCCGAAATAGCGGCGCACAGCGGCCCGGCGGCATTCATCGCCATTGAGGAAGGCGAAGAGCTGGCGCGTCTTGGTCAGCTGGACGCGCTTGACCTCATCGGGCGCGTCGCTGCTGTAGGTCCATTGCAGGGAGCGGTTCATGTCTGACGGGCCGAACAGGGCAACGCCTTCGGCCGGCTCGCCATCACGCCCGCCGCGGCCGACTTCCTGCCAATAGGCCTCCAGCGTCTTGGGCGGATCGGCGTGGATGACGAAGCGGACATCCGGCTTGTCAACGCCCATCCCGAACGCAACCGTGGCGCACATTACCAGGCCTTCTTCCAGCAGGAAGCGGCGCTGACGGGCGGCGCGCACTTCCGCCTCAAGCCCGGCATGATAGGCAAGCGAGGGGACCCCGGCTTTCTCCAGCGCGTCGGCCAGATCCTCGACGGCGTTGCGGGTGGCGGCATAGACGATGCCGCTGACGCCGGCACGCGCCTTGACGAGCTGGACGACGCGGGCGGTGCGGTTGCCTTCCTTGGGCTCAGCCGAGAGGATCAGGTTTGGCCGGTCGAAGCTCGCCACATGCACGGCCGGGTCTGTCAGGTCGAGCTGGGCGAGGATGTCGTCGCGGGTGCGCGCGTCGGCGGTCGCCGTGACAGCGAGACGGGGCACGCCCTTGAACAGGGCCTTGAGGCGGCCGAGGGCGCGGTAATCGGGGCGGAAATCATGGCCCCACTGGCTGACGCAGTGGGCTTCATCCACGGCGATCAGCGAGACCTTCATGCGCGAAAGCCGGTCTGCCAGCCCATTGCCGAGCCCTTCAGGCGAGACATAGAGGAGGTCCATCTCGCCGCGCGCGGCGGCGTCCAGCGCGGCGGCGCGGGCGGCAAAATCCATCGAGCTGTCGAGGCGTTCGGCGCGCACCCCGGCAAGCTTCAGCGCGTCGACCTGATCGGCCATCAGCGCGATCAGCGGCGAGACGACGATGCTCACCCCTTCGCGCAGCAGCGCCGGGATCTGGTAGCAGAGCGACTTGCCCCCGCCGGTCGGCAACACGGCGAGACCGTCGCGGCCGGCCAGCGTGTCGGCAATCACATTTTCCTGAAGCCCCCGGAAGGCGTCATAGCCATAGACGCGCTTCAAGAGCGCGCGGGCGTCAGTGAGGGTGGGCGGAGACGGCATGGCCCCTGTTCTGGGGAGATGCGGGGGCGAGGGCAAGGGGCTGGGGCGGAGTGAACGCAGCAACAAACGCGAGTACGTGACCGACATGACGTTGCAAGTGTTGGGGGGGGCCGCGTTCCTTAAAGCGCCTGGCCGTAATATAACCTCAGTTCAATCTATCCAGCGTCACACAAGCGTGTGTTCGTGACAGACTGGTTTGTGCAACACGATGAGACGCGCGACATGCCCTCGCCCAGCCTTGATCCGCAGTTAGAAAAACTCCGCCGCAAGCAAACGCTATTGACGGCAACTTGGGCGGTAGCCGGAGCCTTGGCATTACTTTCCGCTGCTGCTTTTACCTATCAATGGCGCGAGACGCGGGAAGCCAATTTCAATGGCATTTGTTCGGAAACAGGACGAAAGCTTACGCGTGACGAATTGGTCAGAAGCGCAGTCGCCCAAACGTTAATGGGCTACCCCATGGGCGCGGGCCCCAGCGGCGAGCGGTCGCAAGTTATACCCATCGATACGGTGGACGAGTTTCTGCTGAACAATCCCGATTGTTGTTATGTTGGATTTGCACTTGGCGAAGGAGCAACCTTATCACATCGCCTTCGCAGAGGAGGAGACGCCGCCGCCTTTGTTACCGTCAATGGCACATTTCATTTTCGCTTGACCGCGGATGGGAAGACAGCTTCAGAGGGTGATATTCTGACGTCAGACGTTTCCACCTGGTACGTTGTCAAGAATTGCGGGGAAGCCTATCGGCGAGACCTGGCGGTCTTGCAGAACTAGGCTCAACCCGCCCCGCCCGCAGGGAAGGTCGGGTTGGCGGCGGGCGCCGCCTTGGTCAGCGGTTTGAGACCTCATCACGCTTGATGGCCGTCAGGCCATCTGAGCGCCCAGCTTCCAAATTCTCCGTTTTTACAAAGGCGAGAGGGCGGGAGATGGGCCCTCAGACGGGCTTACGCCCGTCGAGGGTGACGATGGCGGAGGGGTGTTCTCTTTCCTGCCGCTACTCCACAAAATCGATCCGGTTATCGTAGATAAGCGTTTTGAGGCTGGGGGCCTGGCGGCGGCGGGTTTCTTCGGCGAGGAAATTGAGGATGTCGTCGCGTTCGGTGAGGGGCTGGCCGGTGGCGGCTTCCCATTTGTCCGGCGGCGGAACATCTATGCTGAAATGCACCGGGCGGATGCACATTTCATGATAGAAGCGCAGGCGGATGTCGCCGTCGATATAGATGATGGTACCCGCGCGGGCGTTGCCTTCAAATTCGAGGCGGCGGGAGAAGCGGGCGGCGATTCTTTTCAGGGCCGCTTCGCGCACCTCAAGATCCGTATCCGGAAGAATGTTGCCGAAGCCGTCGCGGTAGACGATGGGGCCTTTGGAGGGCTCCGGCACCGGGGAGGGGTCTGGCGGCGGGATTACGCCCGCTTCCAGTTTCCGGAGGGCGAGCATGTGGGCCCAGCCGCCGGAATGGGTGATCTCGATCCGGTACTGACCGGGCGGCCAGGGGTAGGTATCCACCAATATCTGGACGCGGCCATTGAGGCGGCCGGTGAGCGGGCCTTCCTCGATCAGGGCGCCTTCGGGGCCGGTGATGCGCAGGGTTTCATAGCCCGACCCGCCATCGGCCGGCAGCCAGAGCGTGACCTGCTGGGCGCCGGGATAGACGGCGGTTTTTGCGTGCAGGAGACCTGCGCCTCCGGGTGCGCCGGTGTTTTCCGCCGGGGCGAGGATGAGGTGTCCGTCAAAACCGGGCTGGTCAGTCATCGGAAGGGCGCAGCCATTCTTGTCTCCATCTCCGGCCCTCTTATCACCGTTTGCAGCCCCACCCCATCCCTCCCCATTGCATGGAGAGGGGGCCTGTTGTGGCAACGGGAAGGGTGAATCGCCCAATTCATGCACGCCGCGCATGAATGCTATCTCCCCGCAGGGTCTGCCCTGCCCCGGCGAACATCCCATATACCTCTCAACCGTAACGTTCTGAGAGGAGACATCCCATGATCGAACTCCGCCCCTTTGAAAAGCTCGGCCGGTTTCGCAATGACTGGCTGAACGCGCATTATCACTTTTCCTTCTCCGGCTATCATGATCCGGCCCGCGTGCACCACGGCGCGCTGCGCGTGTGGAATGATGACGAGATCCAGCCCCATACCGGCTTTCCCCCGCATGGGCATGACTCGATGGAAATCATCACCTATGTTCGCCAGGGCGCGATTACCCACAAGGATTCGCTGGGCAATCATGGCCGCACCGAAGCGGGCGATGTGCAGGTGATGAGCGCAGGATCAGGTGTTCAGCACTCGGAATGGAATGCCGAGGATGATGTGACCAAGATCTTCCAGCTGTGGATCATTCCGCGCAATCGCGGCGGCAAGCCGAGCTGGGGCGCGCGCCAGTTTCCCAAGGGCGACCGGTCTGGCCAATGGGCCGTGTTTGCCTCGGGCACCGGCGAGAATGACAGCCTGCAGATCAATCAGGATGCCAAGGTTCTGGGCGCAACCGTGAAGGCCGGAGAAACGCTGACCTATGAACTGCCCGCTGGCCGGTATGGCTATCTGGTGGTGGCGGACGGCGAAGTGGTGCTCAATGGCCAGACGCTGAAAGCGCGGGATGGCGCGGCCATTTCCGGCGGCGAGACGCTCACTCTCGAAGGTGTGAACTCCGCAGAGCTGGTGCTGGTCGATACGGTGTGACGCCTCACACCCTCGTGACTTTCTTTGCCCGGCGGGCGCCTGTTACCTAGATGAGGTAAACGAGGCGCCCGCCGGGCGCGTCATGTCTGGAGAAGGAGCTTTCGCCATGCACAGAGAGACGGGACTTGCCGCCGCCATGGCTGCACTGATTGTGGCCGCCTGCGGCGTCAGCACGGCGCAGGGCGAAACGAAGACGGCCACCGCCACCGGCCATGATGTGTCCCACCTCACCGAGCAGCAGAAATACGTCACCCTGCATGACGGCACCGAGCCGCCTTTCGACAATGAATACTGGAACCACAAGGAAGAAGGCATCTATGTCGATGCCATCTCCGGCGAGGCGCTGTTTTCCTCCACCGACAAGTTCGATTCCGGCACCGGCTGGCCAAGCTTCACCAAGCCGATCCATGAACAGCTCATCTCCGAATTCCAGGATGACAGCCTCGGCATGAGCCGCACCGAAGTGCGCTCCAGCGGGGCGGACGCGCATCTCGGCCACCTCTTTGATGACGGCCCGAAGGAAACCGGCGGCCAGCGCTATTGCATCAATTCGGCGAGCCTCAAATTCATCCCGAAAAACGAAATGGCCGCCAAAGGGTATGGCGAATATCTCTATCTCTTTGCGGGCAAGGAGAAGGCGAAGAAGTGAAGCGCCCGCGCCCGCACGGCGAGCGCCTCACGCGTGTGTGACTTCTTTCGCCCGCCGCCCTGCCCTATATTGAAAACATGATCAGGGCCGACCCCACCACTGGCCGCCAAATACCGGAGAGAAACCATGAAACGCCTTTTTGCAGCCGCCGCGCTTGCTGCGGTTCTGGTTCAGGGCGCGCAGGCGGCCGAAATATCGGTCGGCTACGGGCCGGAGTTCACCAAGAAGCTCCAGGAAGATTACGGCGAGAAGGAAGGCGACGTGCTCGCCGGACGGATCGAGCGGGATCTGACGCGGGAGCTGGCGAAAGCCGGTGTGGATGTGGCGCGGGTGGAGGTGACCATCCTGGATGCGCGCCCTTCCCGGCCGACCTTCAAACAGGCCGGTGACAAGCCGGGCCTCGACATGATGCGCTCTGTCAGCGTTGGCGGCATGAAGCTGAAAGCCGTGGCGTATGACGCGGCCGGCGCGCCGGCTGGAGAGCTGGAATACGACTGGTACGAGAATGATATCCGCCAGGCTGGCCTGACCACCTGGCATGACGCCAGCCGCGCGTCTGACCGGTTTGCCCGCCGGTTTGCTAAAGCTCTGGACTAGGCCCGCACCCCTCGGGCCGTCCCGCCGCTGCCGCCACCCCTCCAGGCGGCAGCGGCATCAGCTTTCCTGATCGCCGCTTTTCTGCAGATCACCCGATTCGATCCGCACGCTGAGCGTGTCGGGTGATTTGATGTGCAGGTCGCGTTGCGGCATCGAGACATGGATCTCATGCTTCTCCAGCGCCGAATGCATGGCCCAGATATAATCTGCCATCACCTTTTGCGGGCGCAGCACGGCCTCATCCGTCAGCCAGACGATCAGTTCGAACTCCAGGCGGAACTCGCCGAATTTCACCAGCCAGACCTGCGGGGTATGCTCGCCCCGGTCGTCATAGGTCCAGGGCACGCTGCCGGCTGCCTCGAGGCCTGCCTTCTGCACCAGCTCTTTTGATGTGCCATAGGCCACCCCGAACGGCACATGAATGCGCCGGCGGGCTTCGGTCATCGTCCAGTTGATCAGCTGCGCCTTGATGAAGGCTTCGTTGGGCACGATGATGTCGACATTGTCGTTCGTCATCACCACGGTGGAGCGGAAGTTGATCTCCTTCACCACGCCCGACAGGCCAGACTGAAGCTCGATGAAGTCGCCCACCTTCAGCGACTTCTCCATCAGGATGATGACGCCGGAGATGAAGTTGGAGAAAACCGACTGCAGGCCGAAGCCGATACCGACACCGAGCGCGCCGGAGAAGAAGGTGAGCGCGGCAATGTTCACGCCGAGGAAATTCAGCGCGATCAGCACGGCCACGATCATCACGCCGATCTTGATGCTCTGCCCCAGGAGGCCGCCGACCGAGGCAGGCAGATCCGGCGAGCCGCGCAGCTGGGACTGGGCCACATTGCCGATCAGCCGGCCCAGCCAGATGGCAAACCAGGCGAGCGCCAGGCTGACCAGGATGCGCAGCAGCGAGACGTCATTCTCGCCCAGGTGAAAGGTGACACTATTCAGCCAACTGGTGAACGGGCGCAGCCAGCCGACGATGTAAAGGGCTGTGACCGCCCAGGCGAAATAGGCAATCGCCTTCGACCAGAAGCCGCGCCGCATGCTGGCGGTGAAGATGCGCACGATGATCCAGGCGAGCAGCAGGCTGGTGACGATGTGCAGCGTGTTGTTGCCGAGGCCCAGGGCCTCGAAGGCGGCAGTGGCGCCCGCCAGCAGGATGACGGTGAAAACCGGCCAGACAATGCGCGAGAGGGAATGATAGGTTAAGAGGACGAAATCGATCCGCCCGCGCTTTTCCGCCGCCTGCATCAGCATCGTCTTGGGAATGCGCGAGAGGAGATATCCCAGCAGCGCCGCCGCCACGAGCGCGCCGACCTGCCAGAGGGTATCGGGCGAGCTCAGCTCATCACGGGCCGCATCGATCAGCCGGGTGACCGACTCCTGAATCTGCGCAATCAGCGGAGCGGCCGTTTCCGGCTGGAGAAGGTCGAGGCTCATCCCTGTGGCCAATCCTCAAAGGCATTGAATCGACAAGAGGAAACCTTATCGGCCTCCCCTGCCCATGCAACCCCGGCAATGCGCGTCAAACGCGCTTGAGGACGAGTTCGCAGCGTTCGTTGAGGCTGGGGCGGGCGACGGCGACGCGGGCGAGGCCGGGGAGCGTCTTGCCGAGATCGGCGGCGGCCCAGAGGCAGATGCGCTCAAGGGTGGGCACTTCCAGGCCTTCGATCTCGTTGAGCAGCTTGTGGTCGAGCTTGGCAGCGGTCGCCTCAAGCGTGGCGGTGAGGTGGCTGAAATCCTCCACCCATTGCTCGCCGGGCTTCACAACGCCGGCCACGGTCGCTTCCAGGCGGAAGGAGTGGCCATGCACGGAGCGGTAGGGATGGCCTTCAGGCTTGCCGCCCATGAAATGGGCTGCCTCGAAGAACACCGCCTTCGAGATCTCAAAAATCTGACCTTCGGCCTTCAGGCCCTCGTTCAAGGGAGGCCGGTCAGTTTGTGGGTTTGCAAGCTCAGTCGCCATTTTGGATTCTTCAAGCAATAGGCCGCCACCGCCGCCACATGGCTGACGCCGGGTCCGTCGTCCCTCGGTTGGAGGAAAAAGTGCTCAAAGTCCAGTGTTTCAAAGCATTCCGGTTGCGCTTCCGGCTCGGTTTGAGGGTAAACGAGCTTCAATTCACTACCCGATGTCTGGGCCAGCGGGGCGTTCGCCTTGGGGCTGACGCAGATCCAGTCAATCGAGGCGGGCGCCGGCAGCGTGCCGTTGGTCTCAATGGCGATTTCAAAGCCCGCGGCATGAAGGGCATCAATCAGGGGCTCATCCAGCTGCATCAGGGGCTCGCCCCCGGTGCAGACGACATAGGGCCGGCCGCCGGCGGAGGCGTTCGCCTCCCAGATAGCCTTCACATGCGCGGCAAGCAGGCCCGGCTCGCGGAACTTGCCGCCCCCTTCGCCATTGGTGCCGACAAAATCGGTGTCGCAGAAGCGGCAGACGGCCTTTTCCCGGTCGCGCTCCAGCCCGCTCCACAGATTGCAGCCGGCAAAGCGCAGGAAGACCGCCGCGCGCCCGGTATGCGCGCCTTCGCCCTGCAGGGTGTAGAAGGCTTCCTTGACCGAGTAGGTCATGCCGCGCTCCCCTTCCCTGCCTGCCAGCGCTGCCAGCCATTGGCTCGCAGCTCGCAGGCCGGACATGCGCCGCAGCCATAGCCCCAGGCGTGACGCGCCCCGCGCTGGCCCAGATAGCAGGTGTGGGTTTCCTCCGCGATCAGATCGACCAGAGCGTCCCCACCCAGATCCTGGGCGAGCTGCCAGGTGGCGGCCTTGTCGAGATACATCAGCGGGGTGTCGATGCGGATGTCGGCGTCCAGCCCGAGGCGGAGGGTTTCTTCCTGCGCCTTCAGCGTATCGGCGCGGCAGTCGGGATAGCCCGAATAGTCCGTCTCGCACATGCCGCCGACAAGGACGCCATGCCCCCGCCGCACGGCCAGGGCGCCCGCCAGGGTGAAGAACAGAAGGTTCCGGCCCGGAACAAAGGTGTTCGGCAAGCCCGCCGCCGTGAGGGTGATTTCGACATCATGCGTCATCGCCGTAGCGCCCAGCGCCTTGAGCACGGAGGCATCTATTATGTGATCGCCATCCAATTTCTCGCCCCATGCCGGAAAATTCCGGCGAATCGCATCGAGAAATTTCGGCCGGCAGGCGAGTTCGACCGCATGCCGCTGGCCGTAATCGAAGCCGATCGTCTCCACCCGGTCAAACCGGGTGAGCGCCCAGGCGAGGCAGGTGGCCGAATCCTGGCCTCCGGAAAACAGGACGAGCGCGGAAGAAAAGGGCTGTGTCATGCCCGCCGCTGTACCAGCGAGACCCGCCCGGGCCAAGGCTACGTTGCGGAAGGCGTTACATTTTTGACACCGAAGTGAAGACTTTCGCCTTTGGAGCGGACAGGACAATTGACACGCGCCACGCCATGGCATTGTGTTGGACTTGAAGCCGTCCCGCCAATGAGGATGGCTCGTTACACATCAATGTTTTCGGGACCGGATAATCGGCCCGAGGGGAGGAAAAATCGAAATGAGCCGAAACACAGACTCGAAGTACGTCTTGTTGGCTGGGGCCTCCGCCCTTGCCCTCAGCTTCTTCGGTAGCGCGTATGCCCAGGAAGAAACCGCTCCGGATGACTCCCGGCGCCTCGGCACCGTTACCGTCACCACACAGAAGGTCGAACAGTCCATTCAGGACGTTCCGATTGCCGTTTCGGCCTTCGATGAGGAAGCGCTGAACAAGATGCAGCTGTCCGGGGGACCGGACCTCGTCAAGTCGATCCCGAACGTCTCCTTCACCAAGGGGAACTTCAACGGGTTCAACTTCAAGATCCGCGGTATCGGGGCTGACCTTGTGGCCCAGTCGGGCGATGCCGGCGTCGGCGTTCACCAGAACGATGTGCCGCTGACCGCCAACCGCCTGTTCGAAGCCGAATTCTTCGACATGGAACGGATCGAGGTGCTGCGCGGTCCTCAGGGTACGCTCTATGGCCGGAACGCAACGGGCGGCGTGTTCAACGCCATTACCGCCAAGCCGGTGCTGGAAGAGTATCAGGGCAATGTCTCGGCCACGCTCGGCAATTACGGCACCAAGAAAATCAAGGGCATGCTGAACATCCCGATCGGGGAGAAGGTTGCTGTGCGTCTGGCCGGCAACTATCTCGAGCGGGACGGCTACGCCACCAACACCGTGACCGGCCAGTCGATTGACGGCCGTGAGCTCTATGGTTATCGCGCCACGATCCTGGCCGAACCGACCGAGCGTCTGCGTGGCTGGCTCTCCTACGAGTATTTCGAGGAAGAAGATAACCGCCTGCGGTCTGGCAAACAGCTCTGCACCAAGAGCCCGCTGAGAACTTCCTTCGCCGGCATTCCGGTCAGCGCGCTGGACCAGACGGTTACCTCGCAAGGCTGTCTCGATACGTCTCTGGACAGCATGAAGGACCGCCTGAACTCGGTGGCCACCCTTGGCGGCGGCCTCGGCATCACGGCCGGCCTGCTCAGCGGCGACGCGTTCACCCAGCCGGCCAACCTCAATCTGCGCCAGATCGAATCTGCCTTTGATCCGCAATACTATGCCGATCAGACGCTGATCACCGGCAAGATCGAATTCGATGTTACCGATGCCCTGAAGCTGACCTATCTGGGCAGCTACAGCGAGAGCGGCTCGGTCTCCATCGAGGACTATAACAAGCAGTCGCCGACGATTGCCTTCAACACCAATGGCCAGCCGCTGTTCGGCACACTCGGGCCGACGGGCGCGGCCATCTATCAGGCCCTCTTCCCTGGCGGTGTGGTCAACGATCCGATCCTGGGTGCCTCCAACTTCTTCCGCACGTTTGACGTGGCCGGCGGCACCTCGGAGCAGACGACGCACGAGCTTCGCCTGCAATCGTCCTATGACGGACCGTTCAACTTCAACCTCGGCGTCATTGCGATGGACTTCGAGGCAATTGATCCGGCCTCGAGCAATACCGATGGCTACTACGTCATCTCGAACTCGCTGACGGCACTGGCCCAGATCAACAACGCCCTTGGCGGCGCGCTGTTCGGTGGTCAGGTTCCGATCGACTCGGGCGGCACGCTCGAAGAGCAGGCGTTTACCGGTCTTGGCGGTCAATACTTCCGCTCGCTGTCGCCCTATGAACTCAGCTCCGTGGCTGTTTTCGGTGAAGGCTACTACGACATCACCGACAATCTGAAAGCGACCCTCGGCCTGCGGTATACCAAGGATGAGAAAACCCAGGCGAACGTGCCGACCTATCTCTTCACCCCTGGCGCCGTTTATGGCCCCGGCAGCCCGCAGAACGGCAGCCCGATCAATCCGCGCCCTGTGGCCGGACAGACCCCGGATGCAGGCGGCGACGGCTACTTCGACGCTTCCTTCGAGGAAGTTACCGGCCGCGCCGGTCTCGACTGGCGCCCGGATGTCGGCTTCACCGACGACACCCTGCTCTATGGCTTCTATTCGCGGGGCTATAAGGGCGGTGGTATCAACCCGCCGCAGCCGGCAGGTGCCAACCTGTTCAGCCAGTTCTTCGATCCCGAATTCATCGATGCGTTCGAGGTCGGTACGAAGAACACCCTGGCAAATGGCTCGCTGCAGCTGAACGCCACCGGCTTCTACTATGATTATCAGGGCTATCAGATTACCCAGATCATCAACCGGACCTCGGTGAACTTCAACGTCGATACCAAGCTCAAGGGCCTCGAGATCGAGACGATCTGGAACCCGGTGTCGACCTTCGTGGTCAACGCCAACCTCGGCCTGCTCGATTCCGAGCTGGGTGATCTGTACTCGATCGATGTGATCGACCGGACCAATGGCCGCTCGGACCTCGTGGTTCTCAAGAACACGTCCAGCTACAGCAACTGCGTGATCTCTGCGCAGGGCTATGCGACGGTTCTGGGCGCCATCCAGGCCAACCCGGCCCTGACCGGCATCACGCGTAACCTCTGCACCGGCGACCTGGCCGCTGTGGGTGGCCGCGCGGGCTTTGAAGCCCTCCTCGGCCTCACCGGCGTGACCGTCACCTACACCGATGCCAACGGCAACACGCAGACGGCCACCGCTCTGCAGCCGATCGAAGGCGACGCGAAAGACCTGAAGGGCAATTCCATGCCGGGCGCACCGGAAATGACCTTCAACATCGGTGCCGAGTACACCTGGCTGCCAGGTTCGTTCGGCGACTGGGGCCTCACCGGCCGCGTCGACTACTACCGCCAGTCCGACAGCATGAGCCGGGTCTACAACTCCCCGCGCGACAAGCTGCCGAGCTGGGATAACATGAACGTCTCGCTGGCGTTCACCAACGATCCGAGCGGCGTGCGCGTCGAACTGTTCGGCAAGAACATCTTCGACGAGACCGCCATCACCGGCGCCTATCTGACGGATGACTCGTCGGGCCTCTACACCAACATCTTCCTGAACGAGCCGCGCACTTACGGCATCGCTGTCACGAAGTCCTGGTAAGCGGGCGTCACGCCTGAAAACTTGAGGGGCGGCCTTTCGGGGCCGCCCCTTTTTCATTGGCGCAGAGACCGGAACGGCCTATCTCTGCCCACAATCAGATTTCCTGCGCACTTACAGACCCACAACTCTACAGGAGCCGGTATGTCCGTCTTTTCCCGCCTCGCCGCTCTCGGCCCGCTTGTCCTTATCCTGTCTGCGTGCGGAGAGCCTGCAGCGCCCCCGCAGGCGCCGGTCACGGCCCCGGCCGAGCCGGGCGCGGTCAAGGGCGTCAGCCTGGAACTCATCACCCCTGCCGAGCAACCCTGGGGCATAGCCTTCCTGCCCGAGGGCGGCCTTCTGTTCACGGAGAAGGAAGGCGGCCTGAAATTCTTTGCCGCCGCCGGCGAAGCAACGCCCGTGTCCGGCCTGCCGGAAGCCTATGTCGAAGGCCAGGCCGGCTATCTGGGCATTGCGCTGGACCCGGACTTTGCCAGCAACCGCCTTGTCTATGTGTCGCTCTCCACCGGCACCAAGGCGGCCAACTCCACCGCCGTCGTGCGGGGCCGCCTCAGCGATGACAATGCCGCGCTGGAGAATGTGCAGCAAATCTTCAAGGCGGACGACCGCGACACGGCTTACCATTATGGTTCGCGCCTTGCCTTTGGCGGGGATGGCGCGCTGTTTGTCTCCCTCGGCGAGGGCTTCAAATACATGGCCGACGCCCAGAACCCGAAGAACACGCATGGCACTATCGTGCGGATCAATTCGGATGGCACGATCCCCGCGGACAATCCGTTTGCGGACGGGGTGAATGGCAAGCCGGAAGTCTGGTCCTATGGCCACCGCAACGTGCAGGGGCTCTACTATGACTCGGCCACAGACACGCTCTGGGCCACCGAACATGGCCCGCGCGGCGGGGATGAGCTCAACATCGTCAAACCCGGCAACAATTATGGCTGGCCGAAGATCACCTATGGCGTGAACTATGACGGCACGGTCATCACCAAGGAAACCGCCGCTGAAGGCATGGTGCAGCCGGAAACCTATTGGGTGCCCTCGATCGCGCCGGCGGGGCTCACCATGGTCACCAGCGACAAGTATCCCGGCTGGGAGGGCGACCTCTTCTCCGGCGGCATGAATGGCCCGGACGGCCTCGTCCTTGTGCGGATCGATCTGCAGGAGGGCAAGGTTGCCGGCAAGGAAAACCTGCTGAAGGGCGAGCTGTCGATCCGCGATGTGGTTCAGGGCCCGGATGGCTATCTCTATGTCGCGGGCAAGGATTTCGACGGCATCTTCCGGGTGGTTCCGCAGGAATAGCCCCCCGCGCCCCCTTCCCCAAACAGAAAGCGGCCCCGTCATCAGGCGGGGCCGCTTTTCTTTTGGCGAAAGGTCAGGGGCGTTTTCAGCCCTTGTCCTTCTCGGCAATCGGCACGCCGTAAAGCTCCAGCCGGTGATCCACCAGCCGGTAGCCGAGCTTGCGGGCGATCTCTTCCTGCAGCTTCTCGATCTCTTCGGAATGGAACTCCACCACGGCGCCCGTCTTCACATCGATCAGGTGATCGTGGTGTTCGGCGGGCACTTCTTCATAGCGCGCGCGGCCATCGCGGAAGTCGTGCGCCTGGATGATGCCGGCATCCTCGAACAGCTTCACGGTCCGGTAGACCGTGGCGAGCGAAATCGAGGCGTCGAGCGAGTTGGCCCGGCGGTGCAGTTCTTCGGCGTCCGGATGGTCATCCGCGACCGAAAGCACACGGGCAATGATGCGCCGCGGCTCCGTCATGCGGAGGCCCTTCTCAATGCAGAGTTTTTCTAGTCTGTCCATGGTCCCCTAAATGCCCTTCCGAAGCGGGAAAGTCCAGTTCAACCTTGTCAGCTTTCGCGCAGATGGGCCGCGAAGAAGGCCAGCGTGCGGGACCAGGCGAGCGCGGCGGCCTCCGGATTGAAGCGCGGCGTGGTATCATTGTGGAAACCATGCTGCGTGCCTTCATACCAGTGCAGCTCGTAAGGCTTGCCTGCGGCCTTCAGGGCCGCCTCATAGGCCACCCACCCCTCATTCACGCGCGGGTCATCGCTGGCGAGGTGGATCTGGAGGGGAACTTCCAGCTTCGCGGCGTCCTCATCCGCCGGCCAGCCGCCATAATAGGGCACAGATGCCTTGAGCCAGGGCAGGCTCACCGCGAGTTGGTTGGCCATCGCCCCGCCAAAGCAGAAGCCGGTGACGCCCACGGCGCCATTGACCGCCTCATGCCCGCGCAGGAGTTCGGCGGCGGCAACGAAATCAGCGAACATGTCCTCCCGCGTCCGCTGGGCCTGCAGGGCGCGGCCATCATCATCATTTCCGGGATAGCCGCCGAGGGGATAGAGCGCGTCCGGCCCGAACGCGACATAGCCCGCCTTGGCGGCCCGGCGCGTCACATCCCGGATATAGGGGTTCAGGCCCCGGTTCTCATGGATCACCAGAATGGCGGGCAGCTTGCCAGCGGCATTGGCCGGGCGGACGAGATAGCCGCCCATCGTGCCGGCGCTGCTGGGGGTGGTGTAGGTGATGTCTTCCTCGATGAGGTCAGTGTCGCCTGTCAGCGTCTGGGCCTGGCTGTAATCGGGCATCACGCATGCCGCCAGCATCGAGACCGTAATACCGCCCCCGGCGAAGGCGCTCAGCCGCGAGAAGAAGGCCCGGCGCGAAAGGTCGCCATGGCAATAGGCGTCGTAAAGCCGGAACACTTCGGGCGGAATGTCGATCTTGCCTGGATTTCCGTCTGCCATGGTGTGCCTCCTTCGCGGGTTCGTGAGAACTATAGACCGGCAGGCGGCAGAGGCCAGCTTTTCAGACGCCCCCTACGCCCCGATGGGCCGGGACATCAGGATCGCGTCCACCGGCGCGGGGCGCCCGGCGGTGTAGTAGCGCTTGCGGCGGCCATCCTCGGTGAACCCGAACCGGGCATAGAGGCGCCGGGCCGAGGTGTTGTCCTCAGCCACGTCCAGCAGCAGCCGGCTGTCGCCGCCGGCCACGAGCACCGGGATCGCCGCATCCAGCAGCGCGCCGGCAAGCCCCTGCCCGCGCCGGACGGGATCCGTCGCGATGGTCAGGAGTTCGCAGTCTCCGGCAGAGGATTGAAACAGCGCGAAAGCCAAGAGGTTGCCCCCCTCCTCCCAGCCGAGGGCGAGCACATTCGGGCTGGTGATCAGCCCCTCGATCGAAGCCGCGCTCCACGCATCGGCAAACCCCGCCGCATGCAGCGCAGCGGCGGCCGCCGCGTCGGCAGGCGTCAGTCGGCGAATGGGGTCAGTCATCGGGCAAAAGCCTTCGGAAGCGGCAGAAAGATCGCAGATCAAGGACAATCAGGATTGATTGGCAATGCCCGCCTCTGTTAGGTCGCCTGCCCTTTGCCCCAGCACAAGGCTGCAAGATGACCCAGGCGACCTCCACGCTCGGCCTAGACTTCGGTACGACCAACAGCGTTGCCTCCCTCGCCAAACCCGATGGCAGCACGGAGGCGATGAGCTTCAGCCATGGCGGCGAGGAGTTTTCTGCCTGCCGCTCGGTGCTCTGTTTCTGGCGCGATGAAGATGAAGCGCGCGCGATGATGGAGATCGGCCCCTGGGCCATCGACCAGTTCCTGGAGCTGGGCGGGGATTGCCGGTTCATCCAGTCGTTCAAGACATTTGCGGCCAGCCCGCTTTTTGTCTCCACCGTGATCCATAACAAGAACTGGCAGTTCGAGGATCTGCTGGCCGCCTATCTGCGGCGTCTGGCCGAGCGGTCGGGCGCGCCATGGCCGGCCCAGGTGGTGATGGGGCGCCCCGTGCGCTTTGCCGGCGCCCAGCCGGATGAGGCCCTGGCGCAAACCCGCTATGAAACGGCGCTGAAGCGGCTTGGCTTCGAGACGATCCACCATGTGTACGAGCCCGTCGCGGCAGCCTTCTTCTATGCCCAGCGCCTGACGGAGGCCTCGACCATCCTGGTGGCAGACTTTGGCGGGGGCACCAGCGACTTCTCGATCATCCGGTTTGATCCCGCGGGCGGAAAGCTGCGCGCCCAGGCGCTCTCCCATTCGGGCATCGGCATTGCGGGCGACGCCTTCGACCAGAAGATCATCGAGCATGTGGTGGCGCCGCTGTTTGGCAAACACAGCACCTTCCGCAGCGGGGAGAAAACCCTGCCAGTGCCCTCGTCTTTCTACAGCCGGTTTGCGCAATGGAACCAGCTCTCCATCATGCGCCACACGCGCGACTATGCTGATCTCCAGAAACTGGTGCAGGCAGCCAATGAACCGGCCCTGATCCAGGCCTTCATCGACTTTCTGGAGGCAGATGCCAGCTATCTGCTCTACCGCGCCGTGGCGCAGGTGAAGTCTCAGCTTTCGCAGGCAGACACAGCCCGGTTCAGCCTTCAGGCCGGCAGCCTGAATATCGAGCGGGATATTCCGCGTTCGGAATTTGATGGCTGGATCGCAGAAGATGTCAGCGCCATCCGTGCCACGGTCGATCTGGCGCTGGAGCGGGCGGGCCTTGGCGCGGGCGGCATCGACCGGGTGTTCCTCACCGGCGGCACATCCTTCGTGCCGGCGCTGCGGCGCAGTTTCGAGGATCAGTTCGGCGCCGGCAAGGTGGAAACCGGCAGCCAGTTCGTATCGATCGCCCACGGACTATCCCTGATCGCCCAGCAGGACGATCTGGAGCCCTGGCTGGCGCGCGCGCCCTAGTTTTTCGGCGTGGGCAGGGTCGCGTCCGGCTCGCGGGCATAGACCGGCGTGGGCGGATGCCTGGCCGGGTCGAAGCGGGCCGCCTTCAGCGCGGCAGTCACCGCGCTCGGCCGCATGGGGCGGATGTCGAGCTTGGCGGCCTGATCGCCGAGCGCCTCGGCGCCGTCCATGAAGATGGGCGCATGGAAACCTTCCAGCATGGCGGAAAGCGCGGCCAGGCCCACCTCCTGCACCGGGGCGATGCCCGCGTCCTCGCTGATACCCTGCACCCACCAGGTCTGGTCGGGCGGGCGGCGCTGGGCCATCAGGCAACCAAGGCTTGGCCCTTCCATGCCGGCAGGGATGGCCGCTTCGAGGCTGGTAACGCCAACGGCCGGCGCGCCGGTCACCAGGGCCAAGCCGCGCACATAAGCCACGCCGATGCGCAGGCCGGTGAAACTGCCCGGCCCGGTGACTACGGCCAGGCGGCCGACATCCCCGAAACCGGCGCCCTCTTCCTTCAGTAACGCCTCGACAAAGCCCGGCAGGGCCTTCTCCTGGCCACGCGGCAGGGTCTCGCGCGCATCGGCGAGGATTTCGCCATCGCGCACGAGCGCCGCTTCCATCGTTGTGAAGGCCGTGTTCAGGGCAAGGATCAGCATCTGATCCCGCTAGAGGATGCGGCAGCCCTCGTCAAATTCCAGACGCGGCAGGCGGTCCATGATCTTGGTCTTGTCGCCATAGCCGAGATTGCAGATGAAATTGGCGCGCCAGTGCTGTTCTTCGCCTTCCTGGCTCTCGAAAAATTCACGGTTCACGCCCGCCATGTCGAAGCCGCTCATCGGCCCGCAATCGAGGCCGAGGGAGCGCGCGGCCAGCATCAGATAGGCGGCCTGCAGCGTGCCATTCCGGAAGGCGGTCTCTTCGGTGTTATTGTCAAACCAGTGCTTGGCATCGGGATTGTGCGGGAAAAGCTGGGGGATCTTGTCGGCAAAGCGCATGTCGTAGGCGATAATCACGGTCCAGGGCGCGGCCGCAGTCTTTTCGCGGTTACCCGCGCTCATGAAGGGCAGAAGGCGCTCCTTCCCTCCCGGCGTGGTGACGAACATGAAACGGGCGGGCGAGCAGTTGGCGCTCGTCGGCCCCATCTTGGCGAGATCGTAAACCGCGCGGATCAGAACCTCCGGTACCGACCGGTCAAGATAGCCATTCTGGCTGCGGGCATCGCGGAAGATGATGTCGAGCGCGTGATCGTTGACCGGGTGGGCCATGAGGCAGTTCCTTCCTTGCTGATGGCACTGACCACCGGTGACGGGCGGGCTCAGGACCGGATTTTTTGCTGCACACTCGTTAGAGTTTTCAGGCGGCTTGTTGGAGTAACCGTTGGCGTTTTTTGCGCGCCTTTTAAAGCGCTGCCTCGACTGCGGTCACTTCTGGCACATAGGTGCGCAGCATGTTCTCGATGCCCTGTTTCAGGGTCATGGTCGAGGACGGACACCCCGCGCAGGCCCCGCGCATGGAAAGGTGGACGATACCGGTCTCCGGATCAAAGCGCTGGAAGGTGATGTCGCCGCCATCCTGGGCCACGGCAGGCCGCACGCGGGTTTCGATCAGTTCCTTGATCTCGTTCACGATTTCAGCCGTCTCGCCTTCATACTCGGTCTCGTCGGAGAGGCCGGATGCGCCCTCTTCGACCACCGGCAGGCCAGACATGTAATGATCCATGATGGCGGCCAGCACCATCGGCTTCACATGCCGCCAATCCTTGGCCTGCACCTTGTTAATGCTGACAAAATCGCTGCCGAGGAAAACGCGCTCCACCCCGTCCACCTGGAACAGCGCGCGGGCCAGCAGGCTCATGCGCGCGCTGGCCGCGTCGGGGAAGTCAAACGGGCCGCGGTCTCCGGCAACGGGTTGACCCGGAAGGAATTTTATCGTGTCCGGGTTCGGGGTAGCTTCGGTCTGGATAAACATGGCAGGCCTTTTTACGTCTGGCCCCTGACATGGCCCGCGCGCGCGGTGAGATCAAGGGAGCGCGGCTCAGGGCAGCGCAGTCTCTGCATCCCCGTCCGTCTGGGCCACGGAGGTTTCCTCAATCACCTCATCGTCCGCAGAAGGCTCCATCAGCGCAATCAGATGCCGCGAGGCAACTTCGGCCTCCAGAAGGAAATAAGCCATGCTTGCCAGATGGTTAGGCGTGAGAACCGCTGAATCCGACTGGTTGGAAACCAGCAGCGGCTTCATCTTTGCGGCGCGTTCCCAGGCCGCTTCCACCCGGTCAGCTGCTACCAGAACGGCCGTATCCGTCAGCGTCAGAGCCTTGGAGGCATTGGCGGCGAACATTTCATGGGCGACATGGGCGCGGGCCTTGGCGCGGTAAAAGGCGGCGATGTCTTCCTTGCTGGCAGGCCAGCCGCCTCCCTGAATGGCATTGATCCGGTCAGACAGGGCCGAACGATCTTCCGCCGCCCAGCCGGCGAAGAGGGCCAGTTCCTCCGGCATGATCTCTTCCGGCATCGGGCGCATGGCGAGGCCGCGCGAGGCGCGCGTGTCGAACCGGTTGAGCGCTTCCGCAGCTGCCGTCAGGCGCGGACGCATCGGCTCACCGGGCACTTCCATCAGGAGGCGCGAGGCGGCGGCCAGATCGCTGTCCGGCGCGCCTTCATAAGGGGAGAGTTCCGAAATCAGCTTCACATGCTGCGAGAGAGCTTCGGTGGTGCCGGCCTGCCAGGCGGGCAGCGCCGTCAGGCGTGCCTGCGGGTGCCAGACCGGGCGATTGCTGGCCCAGCCAGCGCCTTCCAGTTCCCGGGCAATCTTGTGAATGGCAACCGCAATGCCCGGCACGGCCCAGCTCTGCTCGGCCGGAATACCCACGGGCCGATCGTTGATGTAGCTGGAAAGAACCACGGCGGCCGGATAGGCGCCGACGAGGGCCACCACCGCGCCGATCTTCAGCATACGTTTCAGCGCGCGCCAGCCCTTCTGGAAGCCGATCATGATCGGGCTGGGCTCGGCATAATCAAGCGAGATGAAGTGGTTGGGGTCTGAGGCGGGGGCGGGAACGTGTTCCTGCTCCTCGTAAGCTCGTGGGAGTTTCACTGCCGCCGCTGCCGCCATGACTTTACGCCGCTTCTTCCTGGGTGCTGTGGATTTGTCCATCCTGTGCCGTTTATGAAGCCGTTAAACCGTTATTAACAGGCCAGTTACGCATGAAATTTCAGCAAACCGGGCGGTGTGGTAAATTCGGGCACCAAATTACCGCCTGCTGATCCAATTCCAGCCGCAGCAGGTGTCCCGACCCGCTACCTCAACTCGCCTACGAGGCACTACCCAATCTACACCCGCCACCCATGCGAGAAGAACTCTCCGCACAGGATGGCGTGATTCCCCACACAGCCGAAAGCAATGCGCAGCGCCTGCGGCGCTTTTAAGGCAGCGCTGCAATGTCTCTGCAGTCAGGAAGCCGGCAGCGGCCTAGGGGCGCCAGAAACCGACGATCCGGCGCACATCATCCATGATGGGCGCGGCCACGGCATTGGCCCGCGCGGCTCCGTCTGCGAGGATGCGGTCGAGGCCGGCCTGGTCGTCCAGGATCTCGCGGAATCGCGCCGTGATCGGAGCAAGATGCGCCACGGTCACATCGGCGAGGGCCGGCTTGAACGCGCCAAAGCCCTTGCCTTCGAACTCGGCCAGCACATCCTCTGCGGTGCGGCCCGAGAGCGCCGCGAAGATGCCGACGAGGTTTTCGACTTCTGGACGGCCCTCCAATTCTTTGACCGTACCCGGAATGACGCCGGCATCGGTGGTGGCCTTCTTGATCTTCTTGGCGATCGTGTCGGCATCGTCCACAAGGTTGATGCGGGAGAGGTCTGACGGGTCAGACTTCGACATCTTCTTGGTGCCGTCCTTGAGGCTCATGATCCGCGCGCCTGGGCCTTTGATCATCGGCTCAGGCTGGGGGAAGAAACCCGGCACATCATATTCGCGGTTGAAACGCTCGGCGATGTCGCGGCTGAGTTCCAGATGCTGTTTCTGGTCTTCGCCGACGGGCACATGCGTTGCCTTGTAGACGAGAATGTCTGCCGCCTGCAGCACCGGATAGGTGAAGAGGCCCACAGACGCGCGCTCGGCATCCTTGCCGGCCTTGTCCTTGAACTGGGTCATCCGCTCAACCCAGCCCATCCGCGCCACGCAGTTGAAGATCCAGGCGAGTTCCACATGCGCCAGAACCGAAGACTGCGCAAAAATGATCGATCTGGACGGGTCAACGCCCGCAGCAATGAAGGCCGCCGCGATCTGGCGCGTCGTCGAGATCAGCGCGCCCTTCTCCACCGGCATGGTGATGGCGTGCAGGTCAACGACGCTGAAGATACAGTCATGGCCTTCGCGCTGAAGGTCAGCGAACTTCTTGAGCGCCCCGAGATAGTTCCCGAGGTGGAGATTGCCGGTCGGCTGGACGCCGGAGAATACGCGCTGCGGGCCGGTATAGGCGGGGGTCTGGTCTGTCATGGTCTGGCGCCTTTAGCGCGTTTGATCAGCGGCGCAAAGCCTGCCGGATGTCGCCTGGCCGCACGGCCCCGGTCAGCAGGGCAGCAAAGGCATAGATGAAGCCCCCGGCCAGCACGATGACAGCGGCGGCGATCTCCTTGGAGCCGCCCAGCGCGCCCTGGATTGCCGGGAGTTGCCACAGCATCAGCCAGATGGCTGCCGACAGGATCAGCGTGGCCAGCAGCGCCCGGACGAGGCCGGACACCGCGCGGGGGCCGGGGACGTACCAGCCGCGCCGGGCCAGCGTCGCCGCCAGCAACAGGGCATTGACCCAGGAGGCGGTGGAGGTGGCGACGGCGAGGCCGGTAAAGCCCAACTGGCCGGACTGCTTCAGCCAGAAGAAGAGGCCAGCCCCGAGCAGCGTATTGATGACCACCGAGACGAGCGCAAAGCGCATCGGGGTCTTGGTATCTTCCCGCGCAAAGAAAGGCGGGGCGAGCACCTTGATCAGCACGAAGGCCGGCACGCCCCAGGCGAAATGGAAGAGCGCCGCGCCCGCCGCCACGGCGTCCGATGGCAGGAAGGCGCCGCGCACGAAGAAGGCATCAATCAGAAAGACAGGCGCGACCATCAGCGCGGCCGCCGCCGGCAGCGTCAGCGCCATCGCAAGGCCGAGGCCTTCATCCATCGTGCGGCTTCCTGCTTCCCCGTCCCCTGCCCGCGCGGCGCGGCTGAGGCGCGGCAGGATGGCGACGCCCACCGCCACGCCGACAAGGCCGAGCGGCAGCTGGTAGAGCCGGTCAGCGGCATAGAGCCAGCTCTTGGCGCTGACCTCGAAACTGGCGAGCGACTGGCTGACGATGATGTTGATCTGCGTGCCCGAGGCCGCAATCGTGCCCGGCACGGCCAGCAGCAGCACCTTCTTCACAGCCGGGGTAAGCCGGGGCCAGCCGAGCAGGCTGAGACGGACCTTCTGACGGCGGACACCCCACCAGAGCAGCGCGGCCTGGAGCAACCCGGCGAACAGGAAGGCAATCGCGGCATACTGGGTCGTGATGACCGGCGTTGTGCCCAGCAGGCCGGCCGGGATGAGGCAGAGATTGAGTACGGTCGGGGCGCCGGCGGAAAGGATGAAGCGCTCTGCCGAATTCAGCACGCCCGAAAGCAGCGCCCCGATGGCCATGAAGGTAAGGTAGGGCATCGTGATGCGGGTGAGCAGCACGGCGAGATTGTAATGCTCCGGATCATCCGCCTGCCCGCCATGGATCAGCAGCAGCACCCAGGGCATGAATATCTGGGCAAGGACGGTCAGCCCCGCCGTCATGGCGAAGAGGACGCGCAGGGCATCCTGCGCCACCTTCTGCGCGGCTTCAGGCCCTTCGGCCTCCAGCGTGCGGGCATAGGAGGGCACGAAGGCCGAGGCGAAGGCGCCTTCGGCAAAGATGCGCCGGAAGAGATTGGGAAACTGCTGGGCGGTTGCCCAGGCATCCCCCACCGGCCCTGCCCCGATCTTGGCAGCCAGGATCACATCCCGCAGGAGGCCCAGGATACGGCTCGCCAGGGTCAGCGATGCCTGAACGGCAGTGTTTCGGGCGAGGCTCATGGTTTCCCCGGTTGAACCAATTCTCAGAAGCTGTCCACGGCGCGCGAGCGTTTGAGCTTGCGGGCCGGGGTGTGCGGGCCTTCAGGTTCTTCGCGGGAAAGTACGGCAAGAAGACGTTCGCGGAGCGCCTCTTTGCGGGCTTTCGACAGCGTCGCCGCCCCGCCATCGGGGCGCACATAGAACGCATCGAACACGCGCTCGCCATAGGAGCCGACATGCGCCGAATGGATCGAGAGCTTCATGTCTGCCAGCACCTCGGCCACTTCGTGCAGCAGGCCCGGCCGGTCACGCGCGGCAACGTCGATCACCGTATATTCCAGCGAAACGTCCTCATGGATCTGCACGGATGGCTGGACCAGGAAAGCCGCCTCCCGGCGCCCGGCGCGGGATTTGACCGTGCCGCTGGGCACCTTGCCATCCAGCGCGCCGAGAATGGCGTGTTCGAGTTTGGCAAGGCGCGGCCCGTCGCCCTCGCCATAGGGGAGGCCGCGGGCGTCCTGCAGCATGAACACGTCGACGATGCGCCCGCCCTTGGAGGTGAACACCTGCGCGGCGACAATGTTGGCGCCCAGACGCGCCAGCGTGCCGGCAAGGTCTGCAAAAAGGCCGGTGCGGTCCTTGCCTGAGACGAGCAACGCCACGGCGCCGCCTTCGGGCGCCATGCGCGAGGTGACGACATCTCCGCCCTTGGCGAGGGCGGCGGCATGCCAAGCGATGTCGTCAGGATCAAAGCCTGTCCAGTAAGCCGTTTCCAGTTCCAGCAGCAGGGCCGGCACAGAGCCGATACGCTCAACCAGCGCTTCGCGGCGTTTCTCCGCGCGCCGTTCCAGTTCTGCCTGAACGGCCGCTTCATCCGTACGCCCCCCACGCAGCGCGGCCGCCGTGTTGTGATAGAGGTCAGCCAGAAGCTGGCCCTTCCAGGCGTTCCAGACCGCCGGGCCGACCGCCTTGATATCGGCGACCGTGAGAATGTAGAGAAGGCGCAGCCGCTCCAGCGAGCCGACGAGGCGCGCAAAGGTCGCCACCGTGCGCGGGTCGCCGATGTCCCGTTTCTGCGCGGTTTCGCTCATCTCCAGATGGTGACCGACCAGCCAGACGACGAGATCGGTTTCCTCCTCCGGAATGCCGAGCCGTTCGCAGGCCTTGCGGGCCGTGCGCATGCCGGCTTCCTGCTGGTCGCCCTTCCCTTTGCCTGTGTCATGCAGCAGCATGGCAAGATAGAGCGCGCGGCGGTTCTCGATCTGGCCGAACAGTTCTGTCGCCAGCGGCGCGGTGTTGCCCCGGCCATATTCGAGATCAGCAATCGTCTCGACCGCGCGCAGCGTATGCTCATCCACCGTATAATGATGATACATGTTGAACTGCGTCTGCGCGACGATGGAGCCAAATTCGGGGATGGCACGGCCCAGAACACCGGCCTCGTTCATGCGCCGCAATATCGGGCCAGGTTCCTTGCCGCCGAGGATGGCATCCAGGATCAGCGCGCGCGCCTCATCTGTTTCGCGCACACGTTCGTTCAGACCCCGGAGGTTCCGGGTCAGGGCCGTCAGCGCGGTGGGGTGAATGTCCTTCTGCTCGCGCCGGGCAATGGTGAACAGGCGGATCATGTTGAGGGGGTCAACCGCCATTACCTTGTCTTCGGCGATGTTGATGCGGCCAGCCTCGATCAGGAACCCCTCCTCCGGCAATGGCTGGGGCGGGCGGGACGGCAGGAAACGGCGCAGGCCTTCGGGCTTTTTCTTGTGATCAGCCTCCAGCTTTGCCGCCAGGATGCGGGTCAGCCCGCCAACATCCTTGGCCACCAGGAAGTAGCGCTTCATGAAGCGCTCCACCCCCTGCTGGCCTTCCCGGTCCCGGTAGCCCATGCGCGCGGCAATCTCGGGCTGAAGGTCAAAGCTCAGCCGGTCTTCGGCGCGGCCGGTCACGAAGTGCATATGGCAGCGCACCGTCCAGAGGAAACGCGCCGCCCGGATGAAGATGACATACTCATGATCCGTAAACGGACCAGCGCGCATGACGTCTTCCAGCGTGCGGCCGCCATACATGTGCTTGACGATCCAGTAGAGCGTCTGCAGATCCCGCAACCCACCCTTCCCGTCCTTCACATTCGGCTCAACCACATAGCGCGCATCGCCCATTCGGGTATGGCGCGCGTCGCGCTCGGCCAGCTTGTCGGCAATGAACTGGGCATCCTTGCCCTTGATCGCATCCTTCTGGAAAAGCGCCATCATGTCGGTCGCCAGAAGCTCATCCCCGCAGATAAACCGCGCGTCCAGCAGGCTGGTCTTGATGGTCACATCTTCAGCGGCGAGCTTTACGCAATCTATCGGTGTACGGAAGGCGTTCCCCACTTTCAGCCCCATATCCCACAGGGCATAGAGCATGTATTCGATCACGCTCTCTGTGTGGGGGCTGGCCTTGTAGGCGCGGAGGAACAAAAGGTCTGTGTCCGAAGAGGGCGCCATCACGCTGCGACCATAGCCGCCCGTGGCGAGGATGGCGAGACGCTCGGCCTCGGTCGGGTTGGACGCGCGGTGCACATGGGTGACCGTGAAATCATAAAGCGCGTGGATCACCTCGTCCTGCACCGCCGCGAGAAGCCGGGCCGTGTCGAGGCCATCGGCCCCCTGCTGCAGGCGTTCCTGCGCGATCAGGCGGCCCCGGAACATGGCCCCGTGCAGCAGGTTCAGCGCCGCCTTGCGGGCCGCAGCATCATTGCCGAGATTGTCCAGCGCGGCAGCGGTCAACTTCACCCGCAGCGCGCGGCCATCAATGATGTCGGCAATGCGCCATTTGCCGGGACGGCGGGAAGCGGGCGCGCGGCCAGCAGACAGGAGCGTCGGGGGGGATTTTGTCGGAGGCGTCATCAAGGGGCTACTTAGCAGGTTTTCATGGCGGGCCGCTATGCACCCTTTTGGGCAATGACGGGAAGAATACGCGACTTCTTGACCACGCCATAGGCGAAACTGGTTTCAATTGAAGCAATGCCGGGCAGTGTCTGGATGGTCTGGCGCACAAGTTGTTCATAATCGTCCAGGCTGCGGGCAACGACGCGAAGTTCATAGTCGGCCCCGCCCGTCATCAGATAGCAGTCCAGCACCGCGTCCGTTTCGGCAATCTTCTGCTCGAAGGCCCGCACCGTGTCCTGCCCGTGATTGGCGAGACGTATGCGCACCAGACAGGTGATCGGGAAGCCGCAGGCCTTCTGGTCCACCAGCGCCGAATACCCCTGGATGATGCCGGCCGCCTCCAGATTCTTCACCCGCCGCAGGCAAGGTGAGGGCGAGAGGCCCACCTCCTCTGCCAATTCAAGATTGGTCAGCCGCCCATCGCGCTGCAACGCCCGTACGATCTTGGCATCTATAGCATCCATAATGTACCTCATTGGCATATTATGCTAATTCATGAGCATGTAATGGGCGCATATGGCAAGTATCGCCGATGGTTTCCTGCTAAGATCACCTTAGATCAGGAGGAACTGCCATGGCTTTTGACGCTTCCCGCCCGCTGGGCCCGGCGACCCGCGCGATCCATCACGGATACGACCCGGCAAAGAACGACTTCGCGCTAACCCCGCCCCTGCACCTCACCTCCACCTTCGCCTTCCCCGATGCAGAAACGGGCGGCGCCCTGTTTGCCGGGGAAGCGGAGGGCCACATCTATTCGCGCATCTCCAACCCCACCGTTGCCCTGCTGGAAGCGCGGATTGCCAATCTGGAAGGGGCCGAAGCCGGCCTCGCCACGGCCTCAGGCATGGGGGCCATCTCATCCCTGATGTGGACCCTGCTGAAGCCGGGCGATGAGATCATCACCGACAAGACGCTCTATGGCTGCACCTTTGCCTTCATGCGCGACGGGCTTTCCCGCTTTGGCATCAAGATCACCCATGTAGACCTGCGGGAACCGGAAAACCTGGCCGCCGCGATCAGCGGGAAGACGCGCCTTGTCTATTTCGAGACGCCGGCCAATCCGAACATGCGCCTGGTCGACATCCGCGCCGCCGCGCGCACTGCCCATGAGGCCGGCGCGCTGGTTGCCGTCGACAATACCTATGCCACCCCCCTGCTGACCCGGCCGATTGAGCTTGGCGCGGATTTCGTCGTCCATTCGGCCACCAAATATCTCGGCGGCCATGGCGACCTTGTCGCGGGCATGGTGCTCGGCCGCGCCGAGGCCATCAAGGAAGTGCGCATGGTGGGCGTGAAAGACATGACGGGATCGGTCATGTCGCCCTTCAACGCCATGCTGGTGATGCGGGGCCTCAAGACCCTGCAGCTGCGCATGGCGCGCCATTGCGAAAGCGGCCTCAGAGTGGCCCGGTGGCTGGAAGCGCAGCCCGGCGTCGAGACGGTCTATTATCCCGGCCTTGAAAGCCATCCGCAGCATGAGCTGGCAAAGCGCCAGATGCCGGGCTTTGGCGGCATGATCGCGCTGGAGCTGAAAGGCGGCTATGAAGCGGGCATTGCCATGATGAACCGCCTGCGGATGATCCGCTGCGCCGTCAGCCTGGGGGATGCCGAAACCCTGATTCAGCACCCCGCCAGCATGACCCATTCCACCTACAGCCGCGAGGAACGCATCGAACACGGCATCAGCGACGGCCTCGTGCGCCTCTCCGTGGGCCTGGAAGACGCCGAGGACATTCTCGCCGACCTCGCCGATGCTCTGGGTACGAATGAGGGGTGAGGATCACCCGACTATCGTGTGAACGCAGTTGTACCAGAGGGGTGAGTTTTCAAGATCGATGAACTTGCGCTCATCCTCCAGCAACTCGCGCGCGGCTTCCGACACGCCGGGATTGCGCCCGGCGGCCTGCATGGCCTCTTCGCTCTCGAACCAGATTTCGGCAATACCGTCATAGGGTTCGGGCGCGTTGCGGGAGGCACGGATGGCCTCGCTCATCGCGTCAAAACCTGCATGAACCTGCTCATACCGCACGATCCCCAGCGTCTTTGCCCTGGCGGCCACCAGCGGGGCGTGCTGCTCCCGCCAGTAGCGCTGAAACTCCTCCCGGCTGAGATGCGGCAGGCGCCGCAGACAGAAGGTCAGTTTGATCACAGAATATCTCCGCCTGCCGCCGCCGCCGTGGTGCCATCCTTCTTGTAGGCGCGGATGACATTCTTGCCCGTGATCCATTTGTGCACTTCATCGGGCCCATCCACGAGGCGCTGGGAGCGGATATGCGTATACCAGGCCGCGAGCGGCGTATCGAGCGAGTAGCCGAGCGCGCCGTGAAGCTGGATGGCCGTATCGACCACCTTGTGAACCATGTTGGCGAGGAACACCTTGGCGATGCCGTTTTCCTGGCGGATGTCCATGCCGTTCTCTGCCTTGTAGGCGATGTGAATCAGCATCAGGCGCGCGATGTAGAGCTGGCTGGCACATTCGGCCAGCATGAACTGCACGCCCTGACGATCCTCCAGCCCCTTGCCGAAGGTAGACCGCGTTGTCACCTGCTCCGTAGCCAGATCAAGCGCGCGCTGGGCCATGGCCACATTGTGCATGCCGTGGCGCAGGCGGCCATAGGCAAGCCGGTGCTGGCCCATGGCAAAGCCCATCCCTTCCCCGCCCAGCAGGTTTGCTTCGGGCACGACCAGGTTTTCGATCTTCACCTCGGCATGGCCCCCGCCCATCTCGGTATAGTGCTTGCCATGCACCGCCATGGTCGGGATGTCGCGGATGATCTTGTAGCCGGGATTGGGCAACTCGACGATGAAGGTGGAAAATTGCTGATGGCGCGGCGCGTCCGGATTGGTCTTGGCCATCACCACCGCGATGTCAGCCGCCGTCGCCGCCGAAGAGAACCACTTCTCGCCATTGAGAACGTAATTCCCCTTGCCGTCCTTCACGGCCACCGTTTGCATGCCGGTCGCGTCGGCGCCAGCCGCCTTCTCGGTCATCGAATAGCAGACGCGCTTTTCGCCATTCAGGATGGGCTTCAGATACTTCTCTTTCTGGAAATCAGTGCCATGCGCCAGCAGCGTCAGCATGGTCGCATCGTCCGGGCCCTGAGAATTCATCGACAGCGCGCCCAGATGGCTTTGCCCCAGTTCCATCTGCACAAGGGCATTGGCCAGCGGCCCGAGCCCCATCCCGCCATGCTCCTTCGGAATGAAGGGCAGCCAAAGCCCCTGCCCGCGCGCTTTCGTGCGCAGCGCGGCGAGAACTTCCTTGTAAGGTTTGCCCGCAGCCATCTCCTTTTCGGCGGGAATGCACTCTTCCTGCACCCAGCGGCGCACGCGCTCGCGCACTTCCTTTGCGTCTTCCGGAATCGTGAAATCAATGGCCATTGGCATTCCTCCTCATCTTGTCTGGAGGAAGGCTAACCCCGAAAAACCGGGCTGCACAGGATTGCCTTCGCGTCAGCCGGCGCCGTAATCGACGCGCTCGAGGAAGAGGCCATCGGCCGGCGCCACCGGGCCGCAGCGTGTGCGGTCGGCTGCTTCCAGTATCTCCCGCGCCCATTTTACGGGCCGGTGCCCCCGCCCCACTTCCACGAGGCTGCCCACCATCGAGCGCACCTGCCGGTGAATGAAGCTCGGCGCCGAACAGGTAAATTCGATCCGTTCGCCATAGCGCGCCACGCCTAACCGCGTCAGCGTCTTTACCGGGCTCAGCGCCTGGCATTCGGTGTCGCGGAAGGTCGAGAAATCATGTGTGCCAATCAAAGACTGCGCGGCCTCATGCATCTTCTCGGCATCCAGTTTCGAGGGAACGCGCCAGGCGATGCCGCGGTCCACCGTCAGGTCTGCGCGCCGGTTGAGGATCACGTAGCGGTAATGCCGCGCCGTGGCGGAGAAGCGCGCGTGAAAATCCTCCTCCACCTTTTCGGCTTTCAGCACCGCAATCGGATGAGGCCGCAGATGGAAGTTCATCGCATCGGCGACCTTGTTGGGCCGGTCCTGCCGGAGATCCATATGGGCGACCTGACCGGTGGCGTGAACGCCCGCGTCCGTCCGGCCCGCGCCGATCACTTCCACCGGCCCACCATCCAGCTTGGCGGCAGCCTCCTCCAGCGCGCCCTGCACAGTCTGCAGGCCGGGCAGGCGCATCCAGCCCTGATAGGCGCCGCCGTGATATTCAATGAGGAGCTTGTAACGTGGCATGACAAAGCCCGCTGCCAAAGGCCGGGCGCCGGGTCAACTGGCCATTCAGCCGCCGAAAGCCGGAGGGTAGGACAGTTTGCCGGCTTCCGGCCCGCCCGGCGCCAGGCGCAGCGCCATGAAATGCGGGCCTGACCAGGGCGCGCTGAAGGGCTTGGCGGCCGCCTCGGTGAACCCGAATTTCGGATAGTACGTGTCATGCCCCAGCACGAAAATGATCGTTTCGCCTGCCTCCTTGAGGGCTGCGAGGCCATGCCGGATGAGCCCCGCGCCCACGCCCTGCTTCTGAAGGCCCGGCCTGACACTCATCGGACCGAGCCCCGCCGCCAGCGGCGCGCCACTCACCCAGATGCGGAAAAACTCGATATGGCCGGCAATCTCCCCGCCCACCTCGGCGACCAGCGACAGAAGGCTGTCTCCATCGCGGTGCAGGACGCGCACGATGGCCCCCTCATCGGGTCCGCCAAAGGCTGCATCATTGAGCGCCGCGATGGCGTCCATATCTGCAGGCCGGGCGGGACGGATCGCGGACGCCATCAGCCGAGCTGCGTTCCTTCCGGCAACGGAGACCCCGCCAGAAAGTCGCGCGCGGCAAGCGGCTTGCCACCGGGCTTCTGCAGGCGCAGCAGGCGCACCGCGCGGCCATCGCCGCAGGCCACGCTGAGGCGATCATCGATCAACGCGCCGGGCACGGCGACCGTCGCATGATCCGTCAGCTCACTGAGGAGAACCTTCAGCCGAACCGGCCCCTGCCCGAGATCGGCCTCACACCAGGCGCCCGGCGCCGGGGAGAGACCGCGGATCTGACAGTCGATCTCGGCCGCAGGCCTTGTCCAGTCGATGCGCTGGTCTTCGGCGGTGATCTTCTGGGCATAGGTCATGCCGTCTTCAATCTGCGGCGAGGGCTTCAGGCTGCCATCGGCAAGGCCCGCCAGCGCGCGCGGGGCAAGCTCTGCGGCGAGGGCGGCCAGCCGGTCATGCAAACTCCCGGCCGTATCCTGCGGGGTAATAGGTGTACGGACGGAAGCAAGCACCGGGCCGGTATCAAGCCCCGCTTCCATCATCATCGCGTCCACGCCGGTTTCCGCGTCGCCCGCCATGATCGCGCGCTGGATCGGCGCCGCGCCCCGCCAGCGCGGCAGGATGGAGGCGTGCATGTTGAGGCAGCCAAGGCGCGGCGCATCCAGAATGGGTTGCGGCAGGATAAGGCCATAGGCGACCACCACGGCGGCATCGAGGTTCAGCGCGGCAAAGGCGGCCTGCTCTTCGGGCTTTTTCAGCGATTTCGGCGTGCGCACCTCAAGTCCGCGCGCCTCAGCAAAGGCGTGCACCGGGGTCGGTGTCAGCTTCTGCCCCCGCCCCGCCGGGCGCGGCGGCTGGGAATAGACGCAGGCAATCTCATGGCCCGCCGCAATCAGCGCCTCGAGCACGCCAAGCGCAATGCCGGGGCTTCCCATGAAGGCAATACGGATAGGCATTTTGAGGCTCCTTGGACTTGGCGGAACCGGAACACCATCAGCCAGGCGATGGCAAGCTCGTGAGGCTCAGAGGCCCGAACGCGCCGGAAGACCGTCTCCACCCGCCAGCCATACAATCACGGCGGCGACCAATACTGCCAACAACCACCGGAACCGCATGTCCCGGAAAAAGCGCATCAGTTGGCGTCTTCGCGGATGGCGCGGATCCTGGCTTTCTTCACCTTGTCGATGGCGCGGTCGCGCTTCAGGCGGGACAGGTAGTCGATGAATAGCGTGCCTTCGAGATGGTCCATCTCGTGCTGGATGCAGACCGCATAGAGGTCTTCAGCCCACTCATCGACCTGATTGCCATCATAGTCCAGATAACGGATCCTGCACCGGGCCGGCCGCTCCACCTGGTCGAAAATATCCGGCACTGAGAGACAGCCTTCTTCATAAGGCTTTGTTTCTTCGATGGTCTCGACGATTTCCGGGTTCACGAAATAGCGCGGCTGGGGCTCCTCGCCTTCGCGCGCCAGATCCATCACGATCACCCGCAGCGGCACGCCGATCTGAATGGCGGCCAGGCCAATGCCCGGCGCGTCATACATTGTCTCCAGCATGTCATCCATGAGCGCCCGGATGTCGTCGGTGACGCCGCCCTCCACGGGCTTGGACACCTGTTTCAGGCGCGGATCGGGTACAGTGAGGATTTCGCGAATAGCCATGACCGTCAGATATGCACCCCTCGCCGCAGCGTCAACGGGAGATCACTCCGCCGGCAGCTTTGGCGGGGCTTCAAGCGGCAGCTGGCCCGTATCGGGCGTGTTGGCCCGCGCCTCGATCAGCTTTGCCTCCGGAGGCACTTTGCCGGGCGGGGCAATCTGCATGTCTTCGAACTTGCGCAGCGTCGGCAGCACGCGCTTGTCGATGGAGCCGAGCAGGCTGTTATAATGATCGACTGAAGAATTCAGCGATTTTCCGAGCTTCTCGGTATGCCCCAGCAGGACGCCCATCCGGGTGTAGAGTTCTGCGCCCAGTTCGGCGGCGGCCTGCGCGTTTTCATTCATCTCGTGCTGACGCCAGAGATGGGCCACCGTCCGCGCCAGCGCGATCAGTGTCGTCGGTGTGGTGACGATCACGGAGCGGTTCATGGCCTTCTCGATCAGATCGGGTGACTGTTCGAGCGCGGCGGCGAAGAAGTTCTCCCCCGGAATGAACATGGCAATATAGTCAAACCGGTTGCCGAGATTGGACTGATAGTCCTTTGAGGCCAGGGTGGTGACATGCCGCTGCACGCTGGCCGCATGCTGTTTCAGATGCGCCTGCCGCTCTGCCGGATCGTCGGTATTCGTGGCGGCCATATAGGAAGCAAGCGACACCTTGGAATCGATCACGATCTGCCGGTCGCCCGGCAGGCGAATGATGGCATCCGGGCGCTGCCGTCCCTCTTCGGTGTCATCGTGAACCTGCTCGCTGAAATCGCAATGGGCGGACAGGCCAGCCTGCTCCATCACATTGCGAAGCGTCATCTCGCCCCAGCGCCCGCCGCCCTTGGGCGCGGTCAGCGCGTTCACGAGCTTGCCGGTCTCGGCCGTATTTCTGTGCAGGCTTTCGGCAATCGCGCGCACCTGCTCGGAGAGGAGGGTCTTGTCCTCAGTGCGCACCTTTTCAATCGCCTCCACCTTCTGGCGGAAGGTCTCGAAATTCTCGCCGATAGGCTTCATCAGCTCTTTCAGCTCGCCCTGGGCCCCTTCCCGGTGGCGTTTGAAGGTTTCTTCGGCCCGCTCCAGAAACATCGAATTGGCCCGCGCCAGAACGCCCTGGGCGAGTTCGGCGAATTTGCGCTCATCCTCGGCGCTGCGCGCCTCTGCCGCCGCGAGCTTCAACTCAGCGTCCCGGCGTGCCGCCTCAAGCGTCTGCTCGCGCTGGCGCAGGCGCGACAACTCGTCCTGCGCGGCGTTGCGTTCGGTCATCAGGCGTTCGCGCTCGACATCCCCGCGCTGGCGGGATTGCCAGAGAAACACGCCGAGCCCCGCTGCAATCAGCAGCAGGACGACGTGTACCAGGTCAAACCCGGCAGACCCAATTGTGATCACAGGCGTCATGGCAGGCCCTCTGGAATCGAGCCCAGAACATAATCGGAACGATTAGCCGCTGTCTACACCCGCAAGGCGAGCGGACTGTGCTCCGCAGGCGAATTTCGCCGCCTGCGGAGGACTGGTTAACGCCGGCTGGAACGAAACACGTCCGCCGATCAGCCCTTCACGAAGCCGGCCAGGCGCTTGGTGATGATCTCCTCGGCCTCGGCCATGATCCGGTCGATCAGTTCCTGACAGGTCGGGATGTCATAGATAAGGCCCGCCACCATGCCGCACGACCAGGCGCCGGCATCCATGTCGCCGTCTTTCATGATCTTCGGATAGACGCCGGCCACTTCCTCGATGATGTCCTCGAACTTGATGTTCGCGCCGAGTTCTTTCTCCTTCTGGAGAAGACGCTCCACCGCCGGGTTCGTCAGCACACGTTCGGTATTGCGCAGCGGGCGCATGACGAGGCGGGTGTCGAGCTCAGAGGCCGCAACCAGCGCCTGCTTCACATTCTCGTGCACCGGGGCTTCTTTCGTCGCGATGAAGCGCGTGCCCATGTTCATGCCTTCTGCGCCGAGCGCCATCGCCGCCACCAGCGAGCGGCCATCTGCCATGCCGCCCGAGGCGATGAAAGGGATATCCAGCTCATCCATCGCGCGCGGCAGAAGGATGAAGTTGGGCACATCATCCTCGCCAGGGTGGCCACCGCATTCGAAACCATCCACAGACACCGCATCGCAGCCGATCTTCTGGGCCTTCAGGGCATGGCGCACGGCAGTGCACTTATGGATGACCTTGATGCCATTATCCTTGAGGATCGGAAGCACCTGCACAGGGTTGTTGCCGGCGGTTTCAACCACCTTCACGCCGCCCTCGATGATGGCTTTCACATAGCCGGGATAGTCCGGCTGGTTCACCGAAGGCAGGAAGGTCAGGTTCACGCCAATCGGCTTGTCCGTCATGTCACGGCAGCGGGCGATTTCATTGGCAAGGTCTGCCGGGGTCCGCTGCGTCAGGGCAGTAATGATGCCAAGGCCGCCCGCATTGGACACGGCCGCAGCCATTTCAGCAAAACCGACAAAGTGCATGCCCCCCTGGACAATCGGGTGCTTGATGCCGAGCATTTCAGTGATGCGGGTTTTCATGGCCGGGTCTCCCAAAGGCTTTTCTCTCGCGGCATCCTTGGACAGAGCATCGACCGCGCGCAAGTCTGACATCGGGGAAATCACCCCGCGCCCGGGGCCGGATAAAGATTGCCCCTCTCAGGAAAGCGTTTTACCCCAAGGGCTGCCGGCTGATGGAGATTTCATGAAATACGCGCTCCCAATCCTGTCCCTGATGGCGCTCGCCGCCTGCCAGACGGCCACAATCACCGCGCCAGAGCCCGCCCCGGCTGCGCAGCAGCCCGCCGCAGTATCGGCCCCGGAGGGACGCCCTCTTACCGCCGGCCAGTGGCTATTCGGCTCTGCCGAAGCGCAGATCATGATGGCGCAAAGCTGGAACCGGATTGCCGCCTATGCCGAAGCCGGCGCAGCCGCCCGCCCGGAATACAGCGTCATCCTTGCGCCCGGCGCGACGGCCGAAGCGCCCGAATTCCTGGCCTGCGGGGAAAAGCCTCTCGCCGCCGTCTTCGATGTGGATGAAACGCTGATCTGGAACCTTGGCTCGGCAGGCGCCTTCCGCCGCATGGGCATCGAATTCGATCCGGAAATCTGGGGCGAATGGGAACGCACCGGCGCGGGCAAGGCCGTCGCCATTCCCGGCGCGCTGGAAGGGGTGGAGCGTATCCGCAAGGCCGGCGTGGAAATTATTCTCAACACCAACCGCGAGGCGGCCAACGTGGCCGGAAACATCGAAACGATCCGGGAAGCGGGCTTCGGCGATTATGTGCATGGCGAAACCCTGTTCCTGAAGGGCGATACGCCCGGCGGCTCGGCCAAGGATGGACGCCGCTATGCCATCTCGGAGAATTACTGCGTCATCGCCCTCGTCGGCGATCAGCTGGGCGACATTGCCGACATCTTCAACGACAAGTCCCTGAGCCCTGCCGCCCGCCGCGATCTCGCCGCCGCCCCCGCCTTCGACCGCCTCTGGGACGATGGCTGGTTCATCCTGCCCAACCCGACCTATGGACCGTTCGAGGGGAGCAGCATGGAAGAAATCTTCCCGCCGGAAACCTATTGGGCCCCGGCCAGCAAGGAATGATGCCATGATCCTCTTCGTCCACGGCGTTCCCGATACCCCCGTTCTCTGGCAGCCGCTTGTGGCCGCGCTTGGTCTGGGTCCGGAGGATTACCGCGCGCCCGCCCTGCCCGGCTTCGGCACGGAAAAGCCGCCCGGCTTCCGCAGCACCAAGGATGAATATGCCAGCTGGCTGATCACACAGATGGAAGCGGCGGGCGGGCCGGTCCACATCGTCGGCCATGACTGGGGCGCCCTGCTCACCCTGCGCGCCGCCAGCCTGCGCCCGGACCTTGTGAAAAGTTGGTGCGTCACCAACGCCGTGATCGATCCGGACTATTCCGGCCACAGAACAGCCCGCATGTGGGCAACCCCGCTGCTGGGCGAGTTCGTGATGCTGAACATGCGCAACAAGCCTCGCCTGATCGAGGGCCTCGTTCAAGGCGGCATGCCGCGCGAACTCGCCGAAATCGAAGTGCCCCATATCGACAAGCGGATGCGCCAGTCGATCCTCAGCCTCTATCGCTCTGCCATTGGCCTGCGCTTCAGCGGGCATTGGGTGGACGATCTGGCAAACCTTCCCAAGCATGGCCAGCTTTTCTGGGGCGAGAATGATCCGTTCGTGGAGCTTCCCGTGGCAGAGCGCTTTTCAAAGCGTCACGACACACCGCTGCATGTCGAGCGCGGCACCGGCCATTGGGCCTGTCATGACCGGGCTGAAAACTTTGCAGCTGTCCTGAAGGCCCTATGGCAAAAGGCCGGCTGAGAAGCCGGCCTTTTTCCTGTTTCGAAAGGCGCAGGATCAGGCCGCTTCCTTGCCGCCAACCCCTGCCAGTTCCTGTTTGATCCGCTCAGACAGCTGACGAACCGTGAACGGCTTGGGCAGGAAGGAGACCGCGCGGTCATCATCCAGCTGCTGGGCAAGGTCGCGCTCGGCATAGCCGGAGATGAAGATCACGCGCGCATGGCCCAGCTTGTCCTTGGCTTCGCGGATCAGCGTCGGCCCATCCATGCCCGGCATCACCACGTCAGAGATGATGAGATCGAACGAGCCCGGCATATCGGTGAGGATGTCCAATGCCTCCTCGCCGTCGCAGGCTTCTTCCACCTCATAGCCGCGCTGGCGCAGATGGGTCGCCGCGATGGAGCGCACGCCGTCTTCATCCTCAACCAGCAGGATACGTCCGCGCCCGGACATATCCATCGGGCGGATGACCGGCTTGGCGTTCTCGGCAATGTCCGACGGCTCAGGGATTTCTTCTGCGGCCAGCGCCGGCAGATAGATGTAGAAGGTCGTGCCCTTGCCCATCGAGGAAATCGGACAGACATAACCGCCCGACTGCTTGATGATGCCGTAGACGGTGGCCAGGCCCAGCCCCGTGCCAGAGCCCTGCTCCTTGGTCGTGAAGAAGGGCTGGAAAATCTTGTCCAGCAGATCGCGCGGCATGCCCGTGCCGTTATCCTCAACCTCGATCAGCAGGTATTCGCCGTCTTCCACATAGTTGAAGCCGAGCGCATGGGCCTCCTTGCCGGTGGAGCGCGCCGTGCGGATCGACAGCTTACCGCCATTGCGATGCGCAATCATGGCGTCGCGGGCATTGGTGGCCAGGTTGATGATCGCCGTTTCCAGCTGGTTCTTGTCCGCCTTGATCCAAGGCACATCACGGCCATGTTTCACGTCCAGCTCGACCCGCTCGTCCAGCACCTGGCGCAGCAGGATCGAGAATTCGGACAGGAAGTCGGTGACGTTGAAGATTTCCCGCTTGAAGGTCTGCGCGCGGGCATAGGCCAGCAGCATACGGACGAGTTCGCGGGCCCGCGAGGAGAATTCGTGGATCGATTGCAGATATTCGTATGACGGGTCACCCACGGGGTGGCGCGTCATCAGCTCTTCATAGTTGAAGATGATGCCCTGCAGCACATTGTTGAAGTCATGCGCCACAACCCCGGCCAGCTGGCCGATGGAGCGCATCTTCTCGCCATGGGCAAGGCGTGTCTCCAGCTGGCGCTGCTCGGTGATGTCGATGATGTAGGCCACCGAGGGGCGCCCGGTATTGTTGAGCGTGACGAAGACGTTCACATCGCGCGCCTCATCGCCCGCCGTCTTCAGCGCAACCGGCTTGTCGATAGCGTCCACCAGCAGGGTGGCGAGCGCGTCCTCACCCTCTTCCGACACAAAGAGATCGGCAAAGCGCGTACCCGGTGTCGCCCGGCCACCGGTGACTTCCATCAGCGCGCGGTTGGCATCGAGGATTACCGCGCTGTCCACCCGGTCACCGTCCAGACGCACGGCGCCAAACGGGGCGTCATCGAACATCGGATCGCCATCCGGACGCGGCGGGCGAGACGCCGCCTGCAGCGCAAAGCGCTCTTCCCCGCCATTCAGCACCTGCGGGCTTGCCAGCACGATCGTGCGCCCGGCGGCGTCAGCGCCCCGGCCCGTCCAGCTGGTGATCGCCTGCACCGGGATCTCCACCCCGTCGCGCGCGCGCAGCTGGATGTCGGCCCGGCCCGGCGCGCCGGACTTGCGGTCCCGCGCCAGCATCTTCACGAATTCCGGACGCATGATGTCGTCGGTGCGGATATTCTTGGCCGTCTCTGGCAGGCCGAGCAGTTCCCGCAGCCAGGAGTTGGCATAGGTGATCGTACCGTCCGGCTTGGCGGCGAAGAAGCCCATCGGGGCATCTTCGACATAGAGGGATTTGAGGTCTGCCGCGCCCGTTGCCTCGATCTGGCCGGCGATGCGGCGGATACGCCACAAGACGCGCCCGCGCGGCAGCGGGGAGACGGAAACTTCAAACTGCGCGGGCACCTGCTCGGGCCCGAGCGCCAGCGGCGGCAGCACTTCGCGGCGCTGCGTGCCTGCCTTGGCAGATTTCGACAGGCGGTAAACCGGGGCGGCAAGGCCGGGATTGGCACCGAACAGGCGGTCCACCGTCACCGGGCCGCTTTCCGCAGTGCCGGCAATCAGGGCCATCCGGGTCAGGTCGGAATAGGCGGTGTTCGCCGCTACCGGCGCCCCGCCGGGATCCGTTACCAGAACGGCTTCATCCAGTGCTTCAATCCAGGGAAAACGCGGCGCGCTGGCATTCGCCACCCGCGCGGCAGCGCCCTTTTCCGGAAAGAGCCCGATGTACCGGCCCGCGCCGCGCACCGTCCAGAGCAGGAAGACGAGGCCTCCTGACGCCATTGTGATCAGCAGGATCGAGCCGGTCGCGCCCGACGCATTCGGCCAGGCAAGCGAGATGCTCGCTGCAGCGATGGACAGGAGCAGACAGCCCCAGAAACCCAGCTGCAGGAAGTCGATACGCCGCCCTTCCCGCTCACCGGCATTCGCCTCCTCGCCTGGCGTTGCCGCAGCGAGAGTCAGCTCAAGGGTGTCTGCTTCGTTACTCATGGTCTACCACCATTCTATTGGCCGGTTCCCTTTCCGGGCTGGCCATGCCTTATGCGAGGCGGGCATCACATGACTCGAGGCCCAACCTTCACCTAGTTTATCGTTTTTGACACGGCAAAGGTTAACGAACCCGAAAAAGCCGTTAACAGACGCAGTATAATCGAGCCCAGAAGAACAGGATTCGGCTAACCATGGTATCACGCACGCTCGCAATGTTCACCGCACTGGCGCTGGTCGCCAGCTGCGGCGCCCCCGCCCACCGCGAACCCAAAATTCCGGAATATTCCACCGAGGTGGTGGCTGCCGAATCCGAGCGGCTGAACGAATGGTTCGAGCAGAAGTTCGAGGAAGCCATCGCGCGGGATCCGATGCGGATGACCGCGCTGGGCCGGCGCGACCGCTATGGCGAGTGGACCGACCCCTCCCGCGCCTTCGACGCGGAAAGCCTGGCCATCCAGCGGGCTACTGTTCAGGAAATGAAGGAAAAATTCGACTTCAACAAGCTGAACGACCAGGCGAAGCTGTCCTGGCGGCTCGCAGAATATGAGCTGGAGCGCTCAGAACTGAACGAACCGTTCCGTGATCACGGCTATACCTTCAACCAGATGTTTGGCGTCCAGTCGTCGATCCCCGCCTTTCTGATAAACCAGCACAAGGTCACCGGCCTGACAGATGCGGAGGCCTACATCACGCGCCTGAACGCCCTGCCCGCCTATCTCGGCGGCCATGTCGAAAACGCCCGCGCGTCCGCTGAAAAAGGCATTCAGCCGCCTGCTTTCGTCTATGACTATGTCCTCTCCGACGCCCGCGGCCTCATCACCGGCTATCCTTTCTCCGGCAAGGATGATGGCAGTGAAGACAGCCCGCTGATGAGCGACATCCGGGGCAAGATTACCGCGCTGGTCAATAACAGCACGATCTCGCCGGAACAGGCCGCAGAGCTGACCGAGCGCGCCGTGCAGGCCCTCACCACCGCCGTCGGCCCCGCCTATCAGGCCGCCATTGAGGAACTCACCCGCCAGCAGCTCAGCGCCACCGCCGATGACGGCGCCTGGAAACTGCCCGATGGCGCGGCCTATTACGAAGCACGCCTGAAGGCGATGACGACGACCGATCTCACCGCCGCCGAAATCCACCAGATCGGCCTGGATGAAGTTGCCCGGATCCATGCGGAGATGGAGGCGATCATGCAGCAGGTCGGCTTTGAGGGAGACCTGCAGGACTTTTTCGAGTTCATGCGCACCGATCCGCGCTTCTACAAACCCGAAACACCTGAAGGCCGCGAGGAATATCTCGCCGAGGCGCGCGCAGCGATTGCCCGGATGGAGGCAGACCTCCCGAACCTCTTCAACACGTTCCCGAAAGCCGGCATGATCGTGCAGGCGGTCGAGCCCTTCCGGGAGCGGTCCGCCGGCAAGGCCTTCTACAACCGCCCTGCCCCGGATGGCAGCCGCCCCGGCATCTACTACGCCAACCTTTACCGCATGTCCGACATGCCGACCTATCAGCTGGAAGCGCTCGCTTTCCATGAAGGCATTCCGGGCCACCATATGCAGATTGCCATCGCGCAGGAGCTTGAAGGTGTTCCCAGCTTCCGGCGCTTTGGCGGCTACACCGCCTATTCCGAAGGCTGGGGCCTCTATACGGAGCTTCTGCCCAAGGAGATCGGCTACTACACCGATCCGTATTCGGATTTTGGCCGCCTCGCCATGGAAATCTGGCGCGCTGCCCGCCTGGTGGTCGATACCGGCCTTCACTCCAAACAGTGGACGCGCGAACAGGCCGTTCAATATCTTCTGGAGAACACCCCCAATCCGGAAGGCGACGCCCGCAAGGCCATCGATCGCTACATCGTGATGCCGGGTCAGGCCACCGCCTACAAGATCGGCATGATCAAGATCGTCGAGCTGCGCGAACGCGCCAAGACAGAGCTTGGCGACGCCTTCGACATCCGCGACTTCCATGACGTCGTATTGAAGAATGGCGCCGTGCCGCTGGCCATACTTGAGGAGAATGTCGACGCATGGATCGCGGAGACCAAGGCCAGCTAGGCCGCCCTATCCTCCGGGCGGGCGCGTCCCTCGCGCTCGCCGTCCTCTTTCTCGCCGGCTGCAGCAGTGTAGCCGGCGCCCTCCTCGCCCCAAAAATAGATACCGCCGCCAGCCGCCTGACGCCGGGCGACTTTGCGCTGGATACCAAACACGCCGCGCTCGTCTTCCGGATCAACCATCTCGGCTTTTCGGATTATGTGGGCCGCTTCGGCCGTTTCGAGGCAAGCCTCACCGGCGACGCGGCCAATCCGGCGGGCGCGCGGATCGAGGCGATCATCGACATCCCCTCGCTGGATGTTGCCAACCCGGACTTTGCCGCAGAACTGACAGGCCCGGCCTGGTTTGACGCCGCGGCTCATCCGCAGGCGATCTTCAAATCCACCATCGTCCACCCTACCAGCGAAACAACCGCCGAGATCACCGGCAACCTCACCCTGAAAGGCGTCACCCGCCCGATCACATTGACGGCAAGGCTCAACGGCAGCGCCTACGACCCGCTGCGCCAGGCTGATGTGATCGGATTTTCTGCTGAGGCAGAGATCAACCGCTCAGACTTCGGCATAGACCGTTTTTCGGGCCTGCTGACCGATACCGTCCGGATAGAGATTGAAGCGGAGTTTATCCGGCAAAGGCCGGATTGAGCGCACGGAGCGCCGGGCCGCGCCGCGAAATGCGCACGGCCATGCGATTCCCCTTCCGCCCGATCTGGGCTTCGGCGGCCACCTCGCCGTCCAGCCCGCCGGACAGCAGTTCCACCGGCTGGTCCGCCGGCACACCCAGCAGCAGCGTGGCGCCGGGACGCAGGCTGGTGAGTTTGGACAGCGGCATTTCCACCCGGGCCACACGCGCCGTCATCAGCACGGTCAGCGCCGGCCCGCTTCGCTCTGCCTTCGGCACGGCGTCCTCGCTGGCAAGCGTCTCCGGTAGCAGCGATTGCGTCACCAGCAGGCGCGCCGGCCAGTCGGCCCCACCCGCGCGAACCGACAGCGTGATCTCGTAAGCCGCCCCCGGCGCCGCGATGGAGGCAGCAAACAGAGGGTCGGTTTCGATGCCGGAAAACGCCATCCCGGCGCCTACGACGCTCGCCAGCGGCCGGGCCAGACCTTCCAGCAGCGCCAGATCAATCGGGCTGAGCTCTCTTGGCTGGGAATTGGGCACCGGGCCGCCACAGGCCGTCTCGATCATGATCTGGGCAAGCCCTGCCCCGATGACCAGCATCGCCGCCACATCGCCCTCAGCGCCGGCGCAGCAGACAATCGCCTGCCCCGGTTCTTCCCGTGCAGAAACAGCCTGCGCCAGGCTCACTGGCGAAATGCGCTGCACAGTGAAGGCCGCCGCAATCCCGCAATGCTCGCGCATGGCGCGCGACAGGCGGGCCGAAATGCGGCGGGCGGCTTCTTCCCGTCCGGCCCCGGACGGGGCGGGTGCGGGCGGCGTAAACTCGGCAACCATCCTCGGCTGGGGCTCTGGCGGAGCCTCTTCAGGCAGGTCGTCCATGTCCGAAAGGTCGGGACGCAGCAGCATCTCGATCTCGGCCGGTGTCAGCACGCCCCGCGAGGTCGGCAGCGGGCGGTCAGGGGCAATCGGTTCGCGCAGGGGCGGGGTATCCGTCATGATGCGGCGCCGAAGCCTGGGTGAAACATCCCATCCATCCTCCGCCAGGTCCGGCGGGGATGCACTCTTCACGGAAGAGGCGAATGGCAGGGTCATATCATCTAAGTCGCCCGGAAAAGGTTAATGGCGCGTTAGTAAATTCGCCGCGACGGCAATTATTAACAGCAACTGCCTGAGGGATTCACTCAAGTCTCTCGAATTTTACCTTCTGGTCAGGCCTCGGTAAGGCGTGATTCGGATCTGCGCGTCATGATGGTCGTGCGGCCAAAGAAGCTCGTACAACATCCGCCAAAGGCGTGGGGAAAGATGACTGGAAAAAGGCGGCACTCCGATCTGGAGAGCCGCCTTTTTACTGTTCGCAGAACTTTAAAAACGCGGTGCCTAGTCGTCGCGCAGGGTGCGTTCCTTGCGCTCGTGACGCTCCTGCGCCTCAAGGCTGAGGGTCGCGGTGGGGCGCGCTTCCAGGCGCCGCAGGCCGATCGGCTCACCGGTGGCTTCGCAATAGCCGTAGCTGCCATCCTCGATCCGGCGCAGCGCCGCATCGATCTTGGAAATCAGCTTGCGCTGCCGGTCCCGCGTGCGCAGCTCGAGCGCCTTGTCGCTTTCGGCCGAAGCGCGGTCCACAATGTCGGGGAGAGAGCCTGACTCGTCCTGAAGATTGTGAATGGTCTGCTTGGCGCCGTCGAGAATGTCGGCCTTCCAGGCTTCCAGCAGGCGCCTGAAATAGGCCAGCTGCCGCTCATTCATGAACTCTTCGTCTTCCGAGGGGCGATAATCGTCTGAGAGATCGATACTCACGGCAGACTCCTTCACTCGTTTGTGTGCCATATAGAGCGGACCTCGATTCTCCGCAATGTCCGAGACTGAGGGGGTAAATCCTGTAATTTCAGACAATTACGACAAAAACATGCCGAAACACTGTCAGTAAACGCTTCAATGCCCCACAAAGAGCGTTCTGCACAGTGCAAGTTGCAGACCACCCCTTGATCTTTGCCCCCCCGGCACGCTCTATGTGCAACTGCCCTTACAGTCTGCCCAAACGGTAAAATCGACGGAATGGCCCGCCAACGGAAAGTACAATCCCGCAGAGCGGGCTGGATGCTGGCGGTGATGTTCAATTCCCTGCTGATTCTTCTGCCTGTGATCGGCGCACGTGCCATTTCCAATGCTTACGATCAGGATCTGACCTCCCGCGAAGGCGCCGCCGAGGCGCTTCAGCATGCCAATGTCCGGCTGCTTGAGGAGCTGACCACGTTCGGGCCCCGCGACGAGGACAGCAAGCTCCCCTATTGGCAGGACCGGATTGTGGCGGAGATGGACGGGCGCAACATGTCGGCCGTGCGCGGTTATCTGCTCGCCGCGCCGCAGATGCTGGGCCGCGATCTGGGCGAACAGATCCGTGTGCGCGCCGAAGCGGAGGTCACCGGCACGCCGGACGAACGCCTGATCCGCGCCGCCCTGCAGAAGCTGCCTGAAAATGTTGCCATGCGGATCATGGAAACCGAGCGCTACAATCCCCCTGCCCCCCAGACGCCCGCGGCGCTCCCCGGCGAAGCAGACCCCGCCGAGACACAGGAACCTCCACCAGAGCTCGCGGAAGCAGCTGAGCCGGCAGAGGCCCCCGAGACGCCGGAGCCCGCCGCCGACGCCCCCATCGTGCTGCAGGCGAATGTCCGCAATGAAGACGAGCGCCGGTTCCAGATCCTCGGCAGCTATGCCGATCTTGCCGTCATGTCTCAGCGCTGGATCGAGGGCGACCGCTCCGACGAACTTGTCCTGAAGCTCACCGGCCTTGGCCTTGTCCAGCAGGACTATAGCGACGGCCTTTCCGACGCGACCGCACTTTCCGTCTCGATCCTGAAATCAGCCCGCCGCTCTCAGCGCCTGACGCCGAGCTTTTCGGACTATCTTGCCGAACAGGTGGATGCCGCCCTGCCCGACGCGGCGCTGGAGCCTGCCTTGCAGGAAGCGTTCAGAGACCTCGCCACCACCGAAGTACGCGCCGAACGTGTCCGCGCCGCCTATGGGGGCTCGATCAATCAGGCAGGCCTCGGCCCACTGGAGGCTGACCTTGACCAGATCCAGCGCCTTGCCGCCCAGACCAGCCCCGGCGGCGCGCTGACGGTTCTGGCGGTGATTGAGGACGGCACAGACCTTCAGCGAGCCCGCCTGCTGGCAGAGGCGGGCGGCGAACGCCTGATCGTGCTGGTGCGCGAACGGGGCCGTGAAGCGCTCAAGATCGCCGATGCCGGCATCAGCTGGAACCGCAATACCGTGCTGGAGATCATGAGCCTGACAGCCGCCGGCATGCTGCTGTTCTGGGTGATGCTCTCAACCGTGCGGCTCTACATCAAGCTGCCCAAGCCGAGGGCCGAGCCTCAGGGCGCCTGAGACATTATCTCAGGAATCATCTGAAAAATCAGCCGATATTGAACGCGCCGCGAATGCCGTCGATGATCAGCTGCGCCGACAGCGCCGCCAGGATAACCCCCAGGATACGCGTCAGCGCGCCCGCCACGCTCGCCCCGATGAGGCGGACAATCGGCCCGGCCATCAGGAAAACCACCAGCGTGATCAGCAGGTTAAGGCCAATGGCCGCCAGCACGACACTCTGATGCACAAAAGTCGGCGCTTCCGACATGTAGAACATCGCTGTGGCAATCGAGCCGGGCCCCGCAATCATCGGAATACCCATCGGGAACACCGAAACATCTTCCGGCTCCGGATCATCGCGGTGGCCTTCCAGCACTTCCTCGGCCCGGTGTTCACGCCGCTCGGTCCGCTTTTCGAACACCATGTCGAGCGCGATCAGGAACAGCAGCACCCCGCCCGCGGCCCGGAAGGCATCGATGGAGATGTGCATCGCGTCCAGCAGCCACGCGCCGCCAAAAGCAAACAGCAGCATGATGATCGTTGCCACGAAGACCGACTTGTAAGCCATCTTGCGGCGATAGGCGGGCGATCCCTTCGCCGTCAGCGTCGCAAAGATCGGCGCCACCCCCGGTGCATCAATGAGCACGAAGAAGGTGACGAAAGCAGCGGTGAAGAGGGAAATCAGTTCAGGCGACATGGCGCGGCGCTAGGCCTTGCGTGCCGCTGCGTCAAGGATCTCGCGCACAGCGGGCGCCACCTGCAGGTCGCCCGGCATGGATTTGAGGCGTGAAAGATCTGCCTTGCCTGAAGCCAGCGCCAGCAGCATCCTGTGGCCACGCAGGCGTTGCAGCAGGCCTTCCTCGCCGCGCGGGCTGTCGGCCCGGGCGATCCGTCCGCCGCCAAGGTCCACCGCCAGGCCGGCACCGGCCCCTGCTTCCAGCTTGCCGATGGCCTCTTCCAGGCCCGTGGTTACTTCAGCGCGCAGCGCGCGCGCCTGCATCTGGTTGCCATCCGCCATCATGCGGCCTCCGTGCCCAGGGCCGGCATCAGCTTCCGGCAGCGGCTGAGTGCCTTGTAAAGATCGCCGGCGACGACATCGGCCGAGATCTGCAGCACATCCTCACGCGCGTCCGGCATGTCGGCGAGCAGCCCGGCGAGGGCTTCGGCGGTCTGAGTATAAAGCGGGCCATCGACCTCGCCGAGCAGATACATCTGCATCACGGCAAAATACGCACGCTCTGCGGGCGTCGAAACGGCGGACGGCGCCAGAATATCCTTCTCACGCAGGATGCGGGCCTGGGTCTCCAGCAGCAGCACGCCGCGCCGGTCGCCGTTGCGGACGACCGCGCCGTTCACAACGAAGGTCTCGCCTGGCTTGAGAGAAAGTTTGAGCGGCATGCGTCTCCGGCCCCCATGGTGCGGATTGTTTCAAATTCACACAAAGGCGTTAACGCTTGCTTTCCAAATATTTACGGGAGGTTGGGAAGCCATGCGCCCGACAGCCGGGGGCAGTTGGATCATAAGGTCTAGACCAGTTTCTTCGGGCCAACCGGACCGGCCAGCCTGCCTGAAACCGGCGCGACGCTTAGCGTGAAGCTTGAGCCTCTGTGGCGGCGCGCATGGCATCATCCTTGTACCACAGGTTCCCCCTTCCCCTAAGGAAATTCGATTCTGCACCGCAGCACTTTCCTTCAGGTCAGCGCTTGCCCGCGCCCCGCGCGGCCTTATTGTGCGGGTTAGCAAACAGAATGAAGGGACGAGACGGATGCGGTTTGAGGGCACCAAGGATTATGTCGCAACAGATGACCTGCGCGTGGCCGTCAACGCCGCTATTGCCCTGGAACGTCCGCTCCTGATCAAGGGCGAGCCCGGCACCGGCAAGACCGTGCTGGCCATCGAGGTGGCCAAGGCCCTCGGCTCGGAACTGATCGAATGGCACATCAAGTCCACCACCAAGGCCAATCAGGGCCTTTATGAGTACGACGCGGTCTCTCGCCTGCGCGACGGCCAAATGGGCGAAGAGCGCGCCAAGGACGTCAAGAACTACATCAAGAAGGGCAAGCTTTGGGAGGCGTTCACCGCTGGCAAGCGCCCCGTCCTGCTGATCGACGAGATCGACAAGGCCGACATCGAATTCCCGAACGATCTCCTGCAGGAACTCGATCGGATGGAATTCTTCGTCTACGAAACCGGCGAAACGGTGAAAGCCATCCAGCGCCCGATCGTCATCATCACCTCGAACAATGAGAAAGAACTGCCCGACGCCTTCCTGCGCCGCTGCTTCTTCCATTTCATCAAATTCCCGGACGAGCCCACGATGCGTGCCATCATCGATGTCCACTTCCCCGGCATCAAGAAAAAGCTCGTCGGCGACGCCCTCTCCACCTTCTATGCCATGCGCGAGCTGCCCGGCGTGAAGAAGAAGCCCTCCACATCGGAACTGCTCGACTGGCTGAAACTCCTCATGAATGAGGATATCGACCTGGAAACGATGCGCGAGAAAGATCCCGATCGCCTCACCCCGCCGCTGCACGGCGCGCTGCTGAAAAACGAGCAGGACGTGGCCCTCTTCGAACGCCTCGCCTTCCTCTCCCGCCGCAGCGATGGCGGTAGCACGAGCGGCGGCGGCCGCCGCGGCCCGGCGGGCTGATCGGCCAGAGGGATCGAACATGCGAAAGCTGGGGCCCGCCCCGGCTTTTTGCTTTCAACGGATCAATTCAAGCCCCGGCGCGTTGCCTTCCTGAGCAAGCAAGGAGGCGCCATGTTCATCGCAGTCTACTGGTGGCGGGTTCATCCGGGCAAGGAAGACCAGTTCCGCAATGCCTGGGTGCGCGGCACAGAGCTGATCCGCGAACGCTATGGCAGCTATGGCTCGCGCCTGCATCAGGAACGCGATGGCCGCTTTGTCGGCTATGCCGAATGGCCCGACGAGGAAACCTGGCAGCGCGCCTATGACCAGAAGATGGTCTATGACGATCCTGAAACCCGCGCCGCCTTCTCAGACGCTGTCTGCGAAACGCCGCCCGGCAATGATCCGGTCTTCACCATGGAAGTCACTGACGACCTTCTGGACCGCGCGAAAGACTAATCCTCAGCCCAGCGCCGAATCATGCGCGCTCGCTGCGCGCACATAGTTCACGTCTTCCCGGCTCTTGAGGAAGTCCGCCATCTTGGTCTTGTCGGTGCGTTCGTCCCACCAGGTTTTCCAAGCGATGAAAATCCAGGTCAGATGGAAGGCGAGACCGCAGCTGATAGCCACCCAGCCGGGGATCGGCCCGATATGCGCCCGCCGGAACAGCTGCTCCCACGAGGTCACATCCACCGGATGGATCGCGATCTTGGCAAAATACGCCGCGCCCAGGATGGCAAAGATCCAGCCATAATTGCGCCGGAGCCGCCGCCCCACACAGCGGATCATCGAAATCCTGTATTGCGGCTTTTCATAATCATCTGACAGCGCCGTGCCCCGGTCGAGGCGGATCTTGGTGCCCTCCCCGCGCAGGATCGGCACATAGAACGCAATCTCGATTACCCGCGCCCGGAAGCGCCACACATAGAAAAACCGGTAGCGCCGCGCCTCCAGCATCAGGAACACGATGCACAGCATCCCCACCAGCACGATGGGGAAGGGCGAGGCGCGCTCATTGGCAAACGCCACGGAGAGGCCAATCCCGGTCGAGATCACCGCCCAGTTCGTCGTCTGATCAAGCCGCTGGCGCCACACCGTCGAGCGGTAGACTTCCGCGCGGTAGAGGTGGGAGAGCGCCGTCACCTCAGAGGGGCCGCACAGCCCTTCTGCGGGCGGGACAACATGATCGGCTTCGGTTTCGTCCATCGTATCCATGCGCAGACCCTATGCCTCACCTTTGTGACCGGGAAAAGTCTTCAAGGCCCCGCGCGCGGCAATCAGCCCGGACAATATCCCTGCCGCAGAACCGGCCCATACCCTTCCAGAACATGCCGCACGAAGGTTGTGTCATCGCTGCCGTCGCCCTGGCGTATCCGGGGCGCGAGCTTGCCCGCCCCGCCGGTCATCCGCGTACGCCACAGCTCATAGCGGATCGACTCCGGCGCCGCCGTCAGGCCCCGCGCGCGGTCAAAGGCCACGAGATTGCAATCCTTCATCATCTGCTCGGTCAGCACATGGCCCAACGAGGCGCGCTCGAAATCGTCCGGGCTGATGAAACCGCTGGTGCCAGGCTTGGGCGCTCCGGCGAGTGAAAACATGATGTCGATAAGATAGACGCGCTGGTCAGGGTCGGGCGCCAGCTCCACTGCCGCTGCCAGAATCTCCGGCCGCCCCATATTCAGCGGCGCCTCGCCCCGATGGGCGCGCGCCAGAAATCCCTGCCAGCCATACTCGGCAATCGCCGCTTCAGCCTGGCGGCGCGCAAAATCCGGCGCTGGCTGGGGCGGAGGCGCCGTGCCAAGCCGCATCTGCCATCTGGAGGCAAGCGCCGCGTCCTTCAGGCCGCGCGTCACCTCAGTAAAGGCGGGTTTCAGCCGCGCCTGCTTGTCCTGGGGCAGCAATCCGGCCGCCTGCCAGGCGGCATCCAGCATACAGCTTGCTTCCGCCGGCCCGGTGCAATCGCCCGGCGCGCCCGCGCCCGGCGCAAACATCGGCGCCGGCAGCGGGCCGGATGGGTCCGCCGTGGCCGCGCAGGCGCCAACCGCCACCAGACAAGAGAAAAGGGCCACCCGAAGCATATCTTTTCCTACCCCCGCCCTCATGAACCGCAAATGACCACACTTTTCCCAGCGTCAGCTTGGACAGACGCCCCCATGAGGGTTATCTTGCCTCTGTAGGAAACCGAAAGGTATGGGCCATGTTCCTGAATTTCTTCAACGAGCTGCGCGCGGCGAAAGTCCCGGTCACGCTGAAGGAATACCTCCTCCTGATGGAGGCGATGGACAAGCAGGTCATCGATATGGAGGTGGAGGAGTTCTACTACCTCTCCCGCGCCGCCCTGGTGAAGGATGAGCGCAATATCGACAAGTTCGACCGCGTTTTCTCCCATACCTTCAAGGGCCTCGACACGCTGGCAGATGCCGTGAACGTGCAGGACCTGCCCGAAGAATGGCTCAAGAAAATGAGCGAGAAATTCCTCACGCCCGAGGAAATGGCCGAAATCGAAGCCATGGGCGGCTTCGAAAAGCTGATGGAGACGCTGAAAAAGCGCCTCGAAGAACAGAAAAAGCGCCACGAAGGCGGCAACAAGATGATCGGCACCGGCGGCACCTCGCCCTTCGGCGCCAATGGCTACAATCCCGAAGGCGTCCGCATCGGCCAGGACAAGTCGCGCCACCGCCGCGCCGTGAAGGTATGGGACAAGCGCGAATTCAAGAATTACGACGACAAGATCGAGCTGGGCACGCGCAACATCAAGGTCGCCATGAAGCGCCTGCGCAAATGGGCCCGCAAGGGCGCCCCGGACGAGCTCGACCTGGACGGCACCATCCGCAACACGGCCCGCAAGGGCTATCTCGACATCGAAATGCGCCCGGAAAAGCGCAACACGATTTCCGTGCTCCTGCTGCTGGATGTCGGCGGCTCGATGGACCCGCATGTCCGCGTAATGGAGGAGCTGTTCTCCGCCGCGCGCTCGGAAATCAAGAACCTCGAATACTACTACTTCCACAACTGCCCCTATGAGGGCCTGTGGAAGGACAATCGCCGCCGCATGAACAATCGCATCCCGACCTGGGATGTCCTGAACAAATATCCGTCAGACTACAAAGTAATCGTCGTGGGCGACGCCACGATGAGCCCTTATGAAATCACCTATGCCGGCGGCTCGGTTGAACATTGGAATGAAGAGGCCGGCGGCCTCTGGATCCAGCGCTTCGTGGAGCGCTATCCCAACTTCGTCTGGCTGAACCCCACCAAGGAAGGCGCCTGGGAATATACCGGCTCGATCAAGCTCATCCGTGAACTGATCGGCCCCCACCGGATGTTCGAACTCACCCTCGCCGGCCTGGATGAGGCGATGAAGGAACTCAGCCGCTAAGGCCGCCCCGTTCCCCCGCCGAACCCTATCGGCGAGGGACCGGGATCGTTATTGGTACTCGCTGCAAAACGCCGGATTGCCGCCTTCATCCCCAAACCCGCAGCCCCGGCGGATTTCGTCGCGGATCATGTCGCAGCTGTTCTGCGCATTGCACGGCGGCCGGGTCGCGGGCGAAATTGCCAGACATTGATCCACCAGAACCTGGGCCGCCTCTGCGCCCAGTTCATCGGCGCAACTGGCAGGCTGCGCAGCCATTTCCTGCTTTGACAGATCATCAGACGCTGTTTCCGGAACAGCCATTCTCTCGTCCTGCGGCAAGGCTGCCAGCGTTTCTTCTGGCCCGGGCGAACACGCCGCCAGAAGCGCAAAGGCAAACAGCGGCCAATAGCGTAGATGTTTCATGGAAATTTCCTCCTGCAGGGCAGGAACGCTCAGCGCCTGCGGAAGTTTCCCGGCCATCCATCTGGAATCGCAGCTTTGTCCGCCGCCCCGGCAAGGTCTCAGGCTAGGCCGCTGCCTTGTAAATCCGCCACAGCGCAAACACGCCGATCGCCACCCAGAGTATGTTGATCGCTACGGACGGGATCGCCCCGTGATAGCCGCTATTGAGGATAAACCCTGCCGCGCCGATCACATTCGCCCACTGATAGGCGGGCGAGTTCCCCTGCAGCCGCCCAAGCGACAACAGGATATACGCGCCCAGGATCAGCGCTGCGCCGGTCCAGCCGGCTGCCTCGATAAGAAGTTCCGTGATCGTCATGGCGCGCCCGCTAGCCGGTCGCCGCCGACTTGGCAATCAGACTTTGCCGTGGCGCGCGTCCCAGTCCGCCCGCGTCATCTCCCAGACGAGACTGGCCCGGCTTGTTCCATCGCTGCGCGTGCTGGTAACCTCCCCTTTCCGCGCAAAGCCTAGCCCGTCGAGCAGGCGCTGGGTTGCCACATTGTCGAGCGCGGCCGTTTCGCAGAGCAGATCCAGCCCAAGCCCCTCGAACATCCAGGCAAAGCTCGCCGCCGCCCCGCGCGCGCCGCTGCCCTGCCCGTGCAGCGAGGGGTGCAGCGCCCCGCCGAGTTCGCCCGCGGCAAATTCCGGCCACACCTGCACATCCGAATAGCCCATGACCCGCCCATCCTCCCCCTCGCGCACAAAGAGCAGGCCAATCCCCGCCTCGCGCTCCAGAATGTGCGTCTCGATGAAATCCTCCACGCTCCGCCCGGTCAGCGGGCGCGGCAGCGTATAGATCGGCGCATGCACGGCCGGGTCAGACAGCAGCGCAAACAGGCCGCCCGCATCCTCCATCCGCGCCAGCCGCGAGTCGCCCAACCGCGTCGCCAGGCGCACCGCGCAGCGGATCGCCTCGGCCTTTTCAGGCGAGGCCGGTATGCGCGTGATCGGAAGTTCGCCTGCCATCCGCCCAAACTCGCAGCTTTCCCCGGTTCCTGCCAAGCCCTCTCTTCCTGGCATGCACAATTTCGTTTGACTGCGGGCGCGCCTTGCCGACATTCCTGCGCCATGATCGACACCGCGACGCGCCCGCCCGGGCGGAATGCCTTTTTCTTCGTTCTGGTGACGGTCTTCATAGACCATCTTGCCTTTGGGTTGATCATCCCGGTCCTGCCGACCCTGATCCAGGATCTGGCGCATGTCCCGCCTTCGGATGCCACCCTCTGGCTGGGCGGGCTTGCGGCCACCTATGCGGTGATGACCTTCCTGTTCGGCCCGGTGATCGGCGCCCTGTCAGACAGGTTTGGCCGCCGCCCGGTGCTGCTGGTGTCGATGGCCACCCTCGGGCTCGATTTCCTCATCATGGGCCTTGCCCCGAATATCTGGCTGCTGTTCCTCGGCCGGGCGCTCGCGGGCATATCGGGCGCCACCTTCTCCACCGCCAACGCCTATATTGCCGACACCACCACCCCGGCGGAGCGCGGCCGCGCCTTCGGCTTCATCGGCGCCTCTTTCGGCCTCGGCTTCATCTTCGGCCCGGTGATCGGCGGCCTGCTGGGAGAGCTTGGGCCCCGCGTGCCCTTCTTCGCCGCCGTCGGCCTCGCCTTCGTGAACTTCCTCTATGGCGTCTTCGTGCTGCCCGAATCCCTGCCGAAGGAGCGCCGCCGCGCGCTGAACTTCAAACGCGCGAACCCGCTGGGCGCCGCGCGTCATTTCTCAAAGCTGCCTCAGGTCTCCTGGTTTCTCATCGCGGGCGGCATCTTCTTCCTCGCCCACACCGTCTTCCCCGCCACCTGGGCCGTGCACGGCGAAATCCGGTACGACTGGTCGCCGATGCAGATCGGCCTGTCGCTTGGGGCCGTCGGCGTCGGCGCGGCGGTCGTTCAGGCGGGCCTCATGGGCCTCATCCTCAAACGCCTCGGCACCGTGCGCACCATCATACTCGGCTACAGCGTCAATGTCATCGCGATGACGGCCTTCGCCTTCGCGGCCAATCCGGTCTTCATATATTTCATCATTCCGTTTGCCGCGCTTGGCGGGGTCACCATGCCGGCGGCCAACGGCCTGATGTCCAGCCTCACCCCGCCCGATGCGCAGGGCGAGCTTCAGGGCGCGGCCTCCAGCCTCAATGCGCTGGGCATGATCATCGGCCCCCTGATCATGAGCGCGACGCTGTTCAGCTTTTCCCGTGAAGGCGCGCCGATCCAGTTCGCGGGCGCAGCCTTCCTGCTCGCCGCGCTGCTCACGGCGCTCGCCTTCCTGCCCTTCCAGCGCGGGCTTGCCGTCAATCGCGGCGCCCTGCCGGCGGGCACGCCCTGATCAGGAAGCGGTTGCTTTCCGCGCCGGCTCATATTCGTCGCCGGCCAGGCCAGCCGCTCTGCGGCGCTGCTCAACCGGTGCCCTCTCCGCCTCCGGCAGCAGCGTAAGCTGACCCGTACTCACGATCCGGTCAATCGGCAGAGGCCGCCCCAGCAGGAAACCCTGCACCTCGTCACACCCCTCTATCGACAGCATACTGAGCTGCTCGGCATTCTCGATGTCCTCAGCCAGAACCGGTATCTTCAGGCTGCGCCCAAGCGCTAGCACCGCGCGCACCATGGCCGCCGTCTGCTCGCTCGACTCCACCTGATCGACAAAGGACTTGTCCAGCTTGATCTTGTCGAACGGAAATGTGCGCAGGGTATCCAGCGAGGAATAACCCGTGCCGAAATCGTCCAGCGCAATCGTCACGCCCATGCCCTTGATCTGGCGCAGCATGTGCAGCGAGCGCTCCTTGTCGGAGAAAATCGTCGATTCCGTCAGTTCCAGTTCCAGCCGGTTGGCCGCAAGTCCTGTTTCAACCAGCGTCTCGAGAACCATGCGCGGCAGATCGGCATGCGCAAACTGCATCGGCGAAACGTTCACCGCCACCTTGTAGGCGGGCTCCCATTTCGCCGCTCGCGCGCAGGCTTCCCGCAGCACCCATTCGCCCAGCTGCAGGATCAGGCCATATTCTTCCGCAATCGGAATGAATTCCGCTGGCGAAACATTGCCCCGTTCAGGGTGATGCCAGCGCACCAGCGCTTCATAGCCGCGCACCTCGCCCGTGGCGACTGACTTCTGGACCTGGAAGTAGATATCCAGTTCATCCCGGTCAAAGGCCAGGCGCAGCTCATTGGCAAGGTTCTTCCGTTCCCGAACCAGCTCATCCATCGACGGGTCATAGAAAGCTACGGCAGTCGCTGGTGTGGCCTTCGCGCGATACATCGCAAGGTCTGCGTTCCCAATCAGCGCCAGCTTGTCCGCCGCATCCTGCGGATAGATCGCCACCCCAAGACTAGCGCCAGGCGTCACCCGGAACTCGTCCAGCGGAATGGGCTCAAACAGCACCGCCTCAAGCCGGGCCAGAAAATCCGCCAGTTCGGACGGGGTCTGCATGCGCTTCACGGCCGCAAACTCATCCCCGCCAAGACGCGCCACAAATTCCCCGTCGCGCAACAGATAATTCATCCGCTCCGCCAGCGTTCTCAGCACCTCGTCGCCGGCGCCATGCCCGCGCAGATCATTGATCTCCTTGAACCGGTCCAGGTCGATACAAACCAGCGCCACCTGAATGTCCTGCGCCTTGGCATGATCAATCTCGTGGTCAAGCCGGCTGTTGAAGCTCACCCGGTTAGGCAACCCGGTCAGGCTGTCGGTTACGGCCATCTGCCGCAACTGCTCATAGGAGTCTGTCCGTACACTGGCATCAATCAGATAGCTGGCGACGCCCGCGCCGATGATGAGGAAGCCGACGCAGGCAATCGCCATCGCCAGGGCCTGGATCGCGCCCTGCATGGGTTCGATCAACGTCACGCCGAGCGGCTCGAACTGGAAGGCTGCCATTCCGGTAAAGTGCAGCAGAACAATGGCGGCCACGAACACGCCCACAGCGGTCAGCTGCCGGCCCAGCGTGCGCGCATGACGCGCCAGGCGCACGGCAACGGCTGAAAGCACAACCGAAAAGCCGATCGACAGGAACAGCAGCAGCATGTTCCAGGTCACGATCCCCTGCACGGCATAACCCATCATGCCCGTATAGTGCATGGCCGTGATGGCGAGGCCGACAAATGCCCCGCCCACCCAGGGCGCAATCGTCAGCTGCCGGATCGTGGCAAGGCTGAAGCCCGCCACAGCGCCCGTAATCGCTACGATCAGCGACACAATCGTCAGTATCGGGTCAAAGGAAAAAGGAACGCCGGGATCAAATCCCAGCATGGCGATGAAATGCGTACACCAGATCGCTGCGCCCGCCGCCACAGACGTCAGGATCAGCCAGCCTGCCCGCTGAAAGCCTGCCACGCCGGCCGAGCGCCGGAACAACTGCAGCGTCACCCAAGACCCCGCCAGACAGATCACGGCAGCCAGCGCGACAAGGCCAAGATCATGATGCCAGATGTGATGGTCCATGAGGCTGCGTTCGCCGCCCGCATAGATGCCGCCATGCCCGCTCATCGCATACTGGTTCGTCTGCCCTGCTGCCATCTGCCCATGCTTTCCTTTTTGTGTTGGACAGCCCTGTGCAGGAAAATTGGTTACCGCATTATTAGGCAAACAAGGGCTCGCCTGCCGGTAAGGCGTTAAAAAATAAGCATATTTTCTTTTCCTTTGGCACCATCAGGCCGCCCCCTCCACGGGGCGGCCTCTGGTGCAGCGCCTACAGGTCAGCGCTTCTTCAGCACCGCACCTGCGAGCAACCCGAGGATGGCGCCCCCTACACCCCCTTCAAGAAAGTTCTGCAGATGAATCATCATCGGCGAACTGCCAAAAAGCAGTCCGACACCCGCGGCCTCAGCGCCGTAATGCGCGCCGATCCCGCCCAGGATGCCGCCGGCAACGCCCATCATGCCGCTGCCGCCCAGCAATCTGGCAACGATTGGCCCCAGCACCGTGCCGCCCAGCGCGCTGACGATCAGCGGAATATATTGTTCCATATCTTGTCCCTCCCTCAGGGTCCGCGCAGGCATCTCCGGCCTGTCGTAAGGGCAACCCTTCCTTGGAAGTCCTTGACTGTCGAGCCCTTTCGCGCCTCTGGAGAAGGTTGCATCCTCCCGCGAAGCTGCCACATAGAACCCATGATCAAACATCGCCCCGCCCTCTTCCTGGATAGAGACGGCGTCATCAATATCGACCGGGGCTATGTCAGCCGGATTGAGGACTTCGAATTCGTCGAAGGCGCCGCCGAGGCAATTGCCGCTTTCAACAAGCGCGGCTGGTACGTCTTCGTCGTCACCAACCAGTCCGGCATTGCGCGGAATTACTACACTGAAAACGACATGCACGCCCTGCATGACTGGATGCAGGCCCGCCTCGCCGAAAAGGGCGCGCAGATCGACCGCATCTATTTCTGCCCCTTCCATGAAGAAGGCGAAAACCTCCGTTACCGGAAGGACAGTTTCGACCGAAAACCGAAGCCTGGCATGCTCCTGCGCGCCATGGCGGACTTCCCGGTCAAGCGCGAGGCAAGTTTCCTGATCGGAGACAAGGACGCCGACATCGAAGCGGCCAAAGCCGCCGGCGTCGCTGGCTTCCTCTTCGCCGGCGGCAATCTCGAGCGCTTCGCCGAATGGACCCTGGCCAGCTTCGAGGATGGCAACCGGGGCTGATCCCCCCGGATCAGGGGATACCCGCACCCCTCCCGCACGTGCTTACTGAAGTCTCCTTTGCCCGAGGCTCGCCATGCTCCGTTTGATCTCTGCCGCGCTCGCCGCCGCCAGCGCGGTCACCCTCCCGGCCGCTGCCGAGCGGGCGCCCTCCCTGTCCGTCCCCGTCGAAGCTGGCCTCTGGCAGGGAGAGATCACCTCGCCCGGGGCCGCCTATGCCAAGGCCGGTCCCGTCTCCCAATGCCTCATGGGCGCCCCTGCCCGCATCACGGTGGAAGAGCTTGTCCTCTCCCATATCGACCCGGCGGGCCGCTGCACCATCGCGCAACAGCAATCCATCACTGACCACTTCATCATGACACAGATCAACTGCACGGACGGCGCCTTCACCTATGGCGAGATCGTCACCAATGGCGACGCGACCCGCCTGAACGTCCATGCTGATCTGAGCTTCAGCGCAGACGAAGCGGCAAAACCCTCCGGCGTGGTCCAGATCAGCTTCGCCCACGCTGGCGCCTGCCCGGCCGGCTGATCCCCCCGGTTCCGGGGGATGGCGCCCGGTCGCGCGGCATGCTGAACAAAGCGCGTCACCGCACCTCAGAGGCCTCTCATGCTTCGCGGTCCCGCCCACAGGCAACCCTCAACATGCGCAAACTCATCAGCCTTTCCTGTCTCTCGCTTGCCACCACGCTGCCCGCCTTCGCAGGCCCGGTAACCCTCAATGGTGGCCTCTGGGAAGGTCAACTCACCGTCGCAACCGATGCCTTTCTGGACGAACGCCCCCTCAGCGATTGCCTCCAGGGCGAGACCGTCGCGCTCTCCACTGCCGACCTTCTGGCCCGGATCGAGCCAGAAGGTCAGTGTACGGTTCTCAGCGAAGAAGAGACCGAAGAAGGCACAGAGCTCGCTATCGAATGCACCGGCGGCACCATCTCGGAAGGAGATGTCATCATTGCTTCAACGCCCGACGAACTCAGCATCATGGCTGACGTCATCTTCGGTCTCGGGGAAGATCTGTTTATTCCGGGCGTCGTGCTCGCCATCAGCCACAACGCAGGCGCCTGCCCGGCAGAATAGCGCGCTCTAAACAGCTTTCAGCGTTTTCGGATCAATCCCGCCCATCCGGCAGACCTCTTTCCATTCCGCCGCCGTCACCGGCTGCACAGAGAGGCGGAAAGAGGTGACGAGACTCATCCCTTCCAGCTTCGGGTTTTCCTTTACGTCCTTCAGCTTCACCGGCCTGGGCATCGGCGCCAGCGCGCGGATGGTCACACAGTCCCAGCGCGCATCGTCCGTCGTCGGATCCTGCTTGGACAGTTCATTCACCTCGCAGATGCCGACAATCTCCAACCCGATATTGGAGTGGTAGAAAAACACCTGATCGCCCAGCTTCATCGCCCGCATATGATTGCGCGCGGTATAGTTGCGCACGCCTGACCAGATCTCGCCCGCCGCGCCGCGTTTCACCTGCTGCTCCCAGCCCCAGGCGTCGGGTTCCGATTTCATCAGCCAGTATTGCATATGCGGTCCTTCCTTGATCTATCCCTGCTTTAGCCGCCACGGCGCGCCTGCGCCAGCGCCGCGCGAACCAGGCGCTGGTAATGCTGCCAGCCTTTATAGTCCGCCAGCACCGGATCAATCCCCTCCCACGCTGCAGCAAACGCCTCGGCATGCCCCGGCCCGGCCAGCACCGCCCGCAAAGGATCAATCGCCACCCGAATCGTGAACACCACCGCGCCGGAAACTGCCAGCTTCGAAATCGTCTGCCGCTCCACGCGCAGCCACAGCCCGTCCAGCGCGCCGGTCTCATCCATCTCCGCTGCCCGCTCCTTGAACGGCGCCTGGCTCGGCGTAAACCGCTCCGTCCCCGGCTGAACGGTCCAGTTGAACCGCTCCAGCACCTGGCCGGGCCGCAGCGCGTCAAACATTCTGTGAATGCGCCCCACCATGCCAGTATTTGCCCCCGGCACCGGCCCATGCAGCCCGCCCAGCGGCTCGCCGAGCCGCCAGAAGGTCGGCGCGCAAAGGCTTCCCGCCTCCAGCCGCCAGAACCCCGCCTCATCCTTCATCAGCAGGCAGAGATCATCGGAAACCGCACTCGCCGCCCCCTCCAGCGCGCTTGGCCAGGCGCCCACCGTTGGCCCCGCCGCGCCGTGCACCGCCGCTGCCAGCTCCCCCGTCGCCGCCTCGCTGCCCGCGCGCGCCATAAACCTCACCGCGCCGATCCCGCATCAGCGCGCGCTTCTCCGCCAACGCATCTGCCTCCGTATCCGGACAAAGCCACGTCTCCGGCGCAATCGGGCGCAGGCCCGGTGCCAGGCTCAGGGGACCATTCAGAAATGGAAGATAGGGCGGCGCGCGCATCGCTTCACGCGATCCGCGCCGCGCCCCAGCTGACATAGCCGGCAATCTTCGGCGTATTGGGCAGATACATCGTCTCGGCCCCTTCCAGCGCGAAGCCCGCCTCGCGCAGCATCGCGCCGGTATCCCGTGTCAGATGGCATCCACCCGCCAGCGCCTTCCAAACAGGCTCCACCCGGCGCTGCCATTTGGCCACGCCCTCGTCCGGTGCCAGCCCATGCTCGGTGAACACGATCTTCCCACCCGGCTTCAGCACACGCTTTGTCTCCGCCAGCGCCGACTTCCAGTCCGGAATGGTACACAGCACAAAGGTGATGACGGCGGTGTCCACCGAATTGTTTGTCAGCGGAATATTCTCCGCGCCGGTCTCAAGGAAATCGATGCTCTTGCCGATGCCGAGCTCGCTGGCCGTGCGCTTGGCCTTCACCACCATCCCCGGCGCCGGCTCCAGCGCGTAGAGATGGTCTACCTTGCCGGCATCATACATGGCAAAGTTCGTGCCCGCGCCGCAGCCCAGCTCCAGCACCACGCCTTCGGCCTCCGGCACCACCTTTTCCCGCTGTTTCATGATCGGCCGCGTCGCGCAGGCACATGAAATCAGATGCGGAACGACATACCGCTCCCAGGGGTTCATCAGTTTTCCCGCCGTGTCGGAATGAAGCCCGGATAGGATTTTGATTGGATCAGCGTCCGCGTCGCCTCGGTCGGCCGCGCGATCAGGGCGTCCTGCGTGATCGAGACTTCATATTCAAACCCATCGCCCATCGGCTGATAGGTGGCCGAGCCGTATTCGGCGTCCACTCCGAAGCGCGATCCATAGGTATCGGCCAGTTTCGAGACATCAATTCCCGGCTCGGTGGTGACGATCCGTATGCCGTCAATCTTGCCCTCGGTCACAGCTTCGGAGGAAAACTGCATCGAGTTGGTCGAGCGCATATGCTCGATCCGGTAGATCGAGTCATACCCCAGAATGTTTGCCATCGGCTTGAACTTGATCACGCGCGCGCCGATCTGCCATTCATTGCCCCGGAAAACCGGCTGCGAGCCATCGGCCTGGAGCAGATGCGTGCCATCAGAGAAGGTCACGTCCGCCGTATAGGCGTCGGCCTGTCCCGGCACGGCCACAAACTTCACTACCGCCACCGGCCGCTCATAGGTGAGGCGCTTGTAAGTCTGAATGTTGAGCCCGATAAAGGCGACCATCCCGGCCAGCCCCACAAAGGCCGTGCCGAAGGCGAGCCGCGTCACCCCGGCAAAAGGCTTCAGATTGGCCAGTTTGCCAAACCCTGCGAACAGGAGGATGAGGCCAATCACCCCGGCAATCGACGGCATAATCCACCAGATCAGGCCCATCAAACATCTCCCTGCCCGGCGCCGCGGCCGGGGCCAAGTTAACCCTGTTAAACTTCATATCAGCGCTTTGCGGCGGATTTAGCAACCTTTCGCAGGGCTGCTGCAATTCATAACGGCCGTAAAATCAGGAAGTTGCGAAAATTCCAAGCACAGCGTTCCAGCCAACATAGCCCGCCACCCCCACAATCATCGCCGCAAAGCCCTTCCGCGCCAGGGCCACCCGCCCGGCCAGCGCCCGCGCCACGCGCACACCGATCAGCCCGCCCACGGCCCCGCCCGCCAGCACCAGGCCCACCAGCGGAAAGTCCACCTGCCCCGCCAGGGCATAGTTTGCCGAGGTCGTCGCCCCGAACAGCGCCACCGAAACCAGCGAAGAGGCCATGGCATTGGACAGCGTCATCCCCGTCGCCATCATCAGGCCGGGCACAATCAGGAAGCCGCCGCCAATCCCGAAAAAGCCCGCCGCCAGCCCGGTCAGCAGGCCCAGCGGCAGGATGCGCGCCATGATCGACGGCGTAATATGCACGTCTGGATTGCCCTCCCCCTTCGGCTTGCGGAACATCGAGAGGCCAATCGCCGCCATCGCCAGGGCAAAGGCCGCCAGCAGCCAGGTGCCATCCACCCGCAGCGCCAGCTGCGACCCCGCCACCGATCCCAGAATCCCCGCAACGGCAAACGCGCCCGCGCACGGCCATTTCACCCGCTTTGCCCGCCAGTGACCCACCAGGCTCACCAGCGCGATCGCCGCCACGGCGGCGGCCGATGTCCCGATCGCCACATGCGGGTCTTTCACGCCCACCGCATAGATCAGCAGCGGTGCGGCCAGAACGCTGCCCCCACCCCCGAATGTGCCGAGAAACACGCCGACCAGTGCGCCGCTGGCCAGCGCGGCCAGTATCACAGGCAAGGTAAGGTCCATCTGCGGCTCCTTCGCCGTCGGGCTTGAACAGCCTTAAATATATGAGAACTTGCTAAATTAGCAACGCCTCATATATTAGCACCAACGCAGATAAGCCCGCCGCCCGAAAGGACCATAAAATGCCAGAGATCAAAGCCTTCTTCGACACGGCCACCAACACCGTCACCTATCTCGTCTGGGACGGCGCCACCCGCCAGGCCGCGATCATCGACCCCGTGCTCGATTTCGATCCCGCCCCAGCCCGCCTCTCCACCAAATCGGCAGACGACGTGCTCGCCGCCGCAGAGGCTGAAGGGCTGAACATCGTCTGGGCGCTCGACACCCACGCCCATGCCGATCATCTCTCGGCGGCCGATTACATCCGCCAGAAAACCGGCGCCAAAATCGGCATCGGCGCGCATATCACCGAGGTTCAGAAAACCTTCCGCCCGATGTTTGGGCCCACATCTGACGCGCCGGATGAAACCGTCTTCGACGCTCTCTTCCATGAAGGCGACGAAATCCCCCTCGGCAACGAAACCATCCGTGTGCTGCACACGCCGGGCCATACCGCCGCCTGCCTCACCTATCTGATCGGCGACGCGGCCTTTGTCGGCGATACCGTCTTCATGCCCGACTATGGCACCGCGCGGGCAGACTTTCCGGGCGGCGACGCGCATGCGCTCTACCGCTCGATCCGCAAGCTGCTCGCCCTGTCACCGGAAACCCGCATCTTCACCGGCCATGACTATCTCCCGAAAGGCCGCGACACCCATGCCTGGGAAGCCACCGTCGGAGAGCACCGCGCCGCAAACGTCCACATGCATGAGGGCGTCTCGGAGGAAGCGTTCGTCGCGATGCGCACCGCCCGCGACCAGACCTTAAGCGCCCCGCGCCTCATCCTCCCCTCCCTGCAAGTCAACATCCGCGCCGGCCGCCTCCCGCCCGCAGAGTCTGACGGGCAAACCTACCTCCGCCTGCCGGTAAACCGGCTCGGCAAATAACACGCTAGCGAGCCCCCTCCGCTTCGCAGGAAGGATTGGGCGTACCCCGCGAAGCCGGATGACGGAGGGGGGAAAGCCAACCGGCACAAGCCGCCGCATACCTCCCCTACCAGCCTACCCCAACGCGCCCCCTGCCCAGGCCCGCCAAAGCCTGATAGGGCCGGAGGCATCATGGCCATACGCGACTTCCTCCTCCTCTGCGCCGTCTGCCTCGTCTGGGGGCTGAACCTTGTCGTCACGCGCTGGGCCGTGGCCGACATGGCCATTCCGCCGATCTTCTTTGCCGCGCTGCGTTTCCTCGGCGTCGCGGTGTGCCTTGTGCCCTTCCTCTTCCCGCGCCCGCCAAACCTGCGCACGCTGTTCCTGGTCTCCATCATGATCGGCAGCGTGCATTTCGCGCTCCTCTTCATCGGCCTGCAGCATGCCGAGGCCTCCGCCGTCGCCGTCACCGGCCAGCTCGGCGTGCCTATCTCCACGCTGATGAGCATGCTGTTCCTGGGCGAGGTCATCCGCTGGCGCCGCGCGCTCGGCATCTTCCTCGCCTTCATCGGCGTCATCATCATCGCCTTCGATCCGGGCAGCTTCTCGGTCTCCTATGGCCTGCTCTACATCATCGGCTCCGCCTTCGTCGGCTCGGCGGGCGGCATCATCATGAAGTCGATGCCGAAAATTTCCGCCCTGCGGATGCAGGCCTGGGTCGGCGCGTTCAGCTTCGCGCCGCTGTTCGCCCTCTCCTTCGTGATGGAGACGAACCAGCTCGACGCCTATATCCATGGCGGCTGGATGGTCTGGGCCGCCAGCGCCTTCGCCATCCTCGGCGTGTCGGTGTTCGGCCATTCGGCCTTCTACACCCTCCTGAAGAAGTATGACGTCTCCCTCCTCTCCCCCCTCACGCTGATGACGCCGATCTGGGGCGTGATCTTCGGCATCGCCCTCCTGAACGAGCCGCTCACCCTGCGCCTCATCCTTGGCGCCATCGTCTCGCTGTCGGGGGTGCTTGTCATCGCGCTGCGGCCGAACGAAAAAATGCCGGAAGCTGCCCTCGGCAAGAAGGCCGCCTCGGGAGACTCGTAATGCAGATCGAAGACACCCCCAGCCCGAACTATGACGAGCGGAAACACCCCGTCACCCTGCTCGTGCTGCATTACACCGGCATGGAAAGCGGCGAAGCCGCCCTCACCCGGATGCGGGATCCCGAAGCCAAGGTCTCGGCCCATTACATGGTCTGGGAAGATGGCCGTATCGCCCGCCTTGTGCCGGAAAATCTCCGCGCCTGGCATGCCGGCGTGTCGAAATGGCAAGGCCTGGAGGATCTCAACTCCCGCTCCGTCGGCATCGAGATCGTCAATGGCGGCCATGACTACCGCGCCTCTGGCGGCGCCCTGCCGCCCTATCCCGGCGCCCAGATCGCCGCCGTCATCGCCCTCTCGCGCGAGATCATGGCCCATCACGCCATCCCGCCCACCGGCCTCGTCGGTCATTCCGACATCGCCCCCACCCGCAAGATTGATCCGGGCGAACACTTCCCCTGGCCCCGCCTCGCCGCTGCCGGCCTCGGCCTCTGGCCCGAGCCTGAAACCGGCGCCGCCTGCGTCTGGTCGGGCGGCGACGCCTCCCGCCTCAACGCGCATCTCGCCGCCATCGGCTATGACACGGCCGACATCCCCGCCGCCCTGCGCGCCTTCCAGCGCCGCTGGATGCCCGCCGCCATCACCGGCCTTGCCGACACCGAGACGCTGCGCCGTCTGGCTCAGATCGCTGCGGCCTACTCGTCCGCGTCCGGCGCTTCATCCTCGCCCCAGGCATGAGCCCATTCGGTCGCCAGCGCCGCCCCCAGCAGCAGCGATGACACCGAGGCCGACAGCCAGATGAAACCGAGGATCAGCGACGCCAGCGCGCCATAGATCGTGCTCATCACCGAATAATGCAGGTATAGCTGGAACAGGAAGGTCACGCCCAGAAAGGCCACCGCCGCCGCCCCTGCGCCCGCCGCCAGCGCCCGCGTGCCCCGCCGCACATGCCCGCGCAGCGACATCACCAGGATCAGATAGAAGACCGCAAAGCTCGCCACCCCTTTCGAGATCCAGAGCGAGTCCACCACTGTCGCGATCTCCTTGGCAAAGCGCACCGCCAGGCCCCCGGCCTCCTGCACCGCCACCGTCGCGATCAGCTGCGTTGCCCCCAGCAGCCACACGATCAGGATCAGCGTCGCCGTCAGCGCCAGCGACGTGCCCTGAAAGCGCGCAAACTTCGTCCGGTCGGCCGTGCCGGCGATCATTCTGATACCGGTAATCAGCGCCTTGGCACCGGAGGTTGCCGTAAACAGCACCAGGATCGCCGCCAGAAAGGCCCGCACGCTCAGCCCGGCCGGCGTCATCTTCTGGATCGCGTCCACCTCCTCGAAGGTCAGCGGCTCCACACTCTGGCTGAAGAAATTGGTGATCGGCTTGGCCAGCTGATGCGCCAGTTCCGGCGGCAGGAAAAAGGTCAGCAGCGTCAGCGTCATGTAGATCAGCGGGAAAATCGAGAACAGCGCATAGAAGGCGATCCCGCCGGTGACAATGCGCACATCCGGCCGCACCAGCCGGCGCACAGCCCGGATTGCAGGATCGATGAAGTCGGGTCGCCAGCGCTCGAGCATCGTTGCCTTTCTGGCACGGTCCGCCGCAGAAACAAACCGGGGATTAGCCCGCCCCTGTCCATGCCCTCCCCGCCTGCATTCATTACAGGCAGAGCCCTGCCGCGCTCGCTCCTGTCCGCCGGGGTCGCGCGGCGGGGCATCCTCGCGCATGCCTGGCGTCATCTCCCAGGCATCCACCTGCTGCCCGAGGGCTCTGGCCCGAAGGCCGCAATCCTGCGGATGAGGCAGAGCCGGGACGCCGGGGACATCTCATTCCTCAAACAAATTATATACCGTCCCCGGACAAATCGGGCCCTTGCCCCATCCGCAGGACCTTTTCAGCCCAGGCACAGCCGGACAGGGATACTCCTTGCCCGGTTGATTTTGTTGCATATTTTTGAAGCACGTCACAATCATTCCACAGGCGCAACGAAACCTGTGAGATTCTTCTCCGTCAGCGAGAAAAAATCTGGACAGCCTCTCGACTCAGGCGAGGCCTTGTGAGATCGTTTCGGTAAGCCAACGGAATACGCGGCAGGAGCAAACCTGCCAACGGAACCGGAGGACAAGTCCATCGCCCCCGGACGAAACCGGGTCAGGAGCAAAGCCGGGAGACTGGTGGCGCAAAGGGCCCAGGTGGAGATGAAGGGATAAAGCAGGCGATGGCCGGGAGGCGGGAGCTAGACCCAGCCAAACGGGGCCGTATGCCGTAACGGGGCGCGATCCGTAGACGGTGACCAAGAAGTGAGTGCCAGCAATGGCAAGCGCAGGCGGTCAGCCGCATGCTTGCAACCCCCCGGTTGCGCATGGCGGCGACGGAAACGGAAGCGTGCGCCTGAAAAGGCGAACGTCCGGGTCCGGAGGGTGATGTAAGGTAATCCGCTCGAACGGATTGTCTCCAGAGCCTGATGTCGATCGAAGACCGAAATCGAGTGCTAGCACAGTGTCTCGGTAGACCGATTCGAAACACACGGGAAGGCACGAAGTCCGCAAGGGGTTCGTGCCTTCTTGCGTTTCGGGACCAAGGCCCTCACCTCCCACTTCGCGGGAGAGGGGTTTTGCGATGCGCTTGAGGTGAACCCCCAGCCCCTCTCCCTCCGGGAGAGGAGGGGCCCATTGCGCAGCAATGGGAGGTGAGGGCGCGCGTAGCGCGAAGCCGCCCGCCCCCCCCATTTGCACTGCGCCCCCAAACCCCCTATATCCCCCGCCAGACCAGATGGCCGGGCAGCCGCTGGTATGGGGGTAACCCCATACTGGAGGAAAGTCCGGGCTCCAGGTGGACAGGGCGACGGCTAACAGCCGCCCGGCGTGAGCCGAGGGAAAGTGCCACAGAAAGTAAACCGCCCAAGGGCTTCGGCCCGAGGGTAAGGGTGAAAGGGTGGGGTAAGAGCCCACCGCAGCGCTGGTAACAGGGCTGGCATGGCAAACCCCGCCCGGAGCAAGACCAAGTAGGGGGCACATACGGGCTGTCCGCCGCTCGTGCCCCGGGTGCGTCGCGCCGAGGCGTTCAGTAATGAGCGCCCCAGAGGAATGGCTGCCAGATCCCGCAAGGGACGAACAGAACCCGGCTTATTGGCCATCTGGTCTAATTTTTTCGCCCGGCCCGCCCTGGATTGACGGATATATCCTCCGGTGTGATGTAGGAAACCGGTGCGCGCAAATGCCGGTGCCTGATGGAGACGTGTTGCAATGCCCAGGCCCGCCGGCGCCCGCAATCATGACTTTGACGAGAAACGCGCCGCCCTGCTCGATGCGCTGACCGATTTTGCCCTCTCCGCCGATCTGCGCCGCCCCTCGCTGCGCCAGTTTGCCCAGGCGATGAATGCCTCCGAGCCGACCCTGCGCCATTATTTCGGCGACCGGCAGGGCCTCGTCATCGAGATCCTCGAGAATATCGGCCGCAAGGGCGCCCCCCTCTGGGCGGTCGTCGCCCTGCCCTCGGCCAATCCGGCCACCGCCTTTGAGGAATATTTCCGCATCTCCGAGGCCGGCATGCGGCTGGGCGGTTTCATCCGTGCCCATGCATTCGGGCTGATCGAAGGCCTCGCCGACGAAGCCATCGGCCAGGCCTATCTCGAAAAAGTGCTCGAGCCTGCGCTGGGCGCTGTCTCCGACAAGCTGCGCGCCACCCCCGGCGCCCCGCAGGACGAGGCCGAGCTGCGCGCCGCCGCGCTCGCCGCCCTCTCGCCCCTGCTGGTCATGAGCCTCCACCAGGAACTGCTCGGCGGCGCCACCACCGCCCCCATAGACTCCAGTAAAGTCATCAGTACCCTGCAAGTCTGGCTCGGCAAGGCGCTCACGCCCTGACGCCTCCCCCTACTTCCGCATCGCCCGCTTGAGCGTTTCCCGAACCGCGTCAATCTCCGCCTCGGCCGTCGCCCAGGAGCATACAAACCGGCTCGATCCGCCGGGCCATTCGGCATAGAAAGCGGCGCCGTCTTCCTGCAGCTTGTCGATGTCGTGCGCGTCCAGAAGCGCAAAAACCTCATTACCCTGAACATCAAAGGCAAGCTCGATACCGTCCTCGCGGAACACCGCCGCCAGCTTCTGCGCCATTGCGTTGGCATGGGCCGAGAGGCCGAGCCACAGCCCGCCCTCCAGCATCGCCTCGGCCTGCGCCGCCAGGAAACGCATCTTGGCGGGCATGTGCCCGGCGCGCTTGGCCCGCGCGCGCAGTTCCTTGCCCTTCGCCTTGGCCGCCCCGAACAAGATAATGATATCGCAGCTCAGCGCGCCGGTTTTCGTCAGGCCCAGGGTCAGCACATCGACGCCCGCTTTCCAGCTCATCTCCGCCGGGCTGGCCCCGGTATGCACCAGAGCATTGCCAAACCGCGCCCCGTCCATATGCACCGCCAGCCCGCCGCCCTTGGCCCGCCGCGCGAACCGCGCCACCTCGTCCGGCGTATAGGCCGTGCCGCATTCGGTCAGGTTCGTCAGCGACAGCACTGCCGGGGGCGTGCCATGCACAAAGCTCGGATCAAACTCGTCCAGATAGTCCTTGAACACATCAAAGCTGATCTTCGCGCCCTCGCCGGGCAGAAGGTGCAGCCGCCCGCCCCCGGTAAAGAATTCCACCGCCCCGCGCTCATCCATCTGGATATGCGCTTCTTGGTGGCAGATCACCGAAGCAATTGGCGGGCAGAAACAGGCAAGCGCCAGCGCGTTCGCCGCCGTGCCCGAGGGCGTAATCCAGAAGTCGAAATCCTCTGTCTCGAACACCCGCGCCAGCTGCGTCCGCACACGCGCCGTGATCTTGTCAGCGCCATAGCTGGGGGCAGGCCCGGCATTGGCCCGCATCATTGCTTCGAGCACGGAAGGATGGGCCGGCGCGGCGGTGTCGGAGGAGAAGTTCATGGCGCCTCTCAGATCTGGGTGTCGGGGGTCTGCCACATCAGGTGCTGGCCGCCATCGCAGGCGATCATCTGCCCGGTCACGCTGGAGGCGCTTACCAGATAGCGCAGCGCCCGCACGATCTCCTCCGGGCTGCCGCCCTCCCCGGTCAGGGTGGCGGCCTTTTCGGCGGCAAACTGGGCAGGGGTCTGATGCACGCTCTGTAGCGTCGGCCCCGGCGCAATGGCGTTGACGCGCACCTGCGGCGCCAGGCCCTGCGCCAGCGTCTGCGTCGCCTGCCACAGCGCCGCCTTGGACAGGGTATAGGTGAAGAACAGCGGATTGAGCTTCAGCACCTTCTGGTCGATCAAGTTCACCACCAGGCCCCGCTCGCCCTCCGGCAGGTGGGTGGCAAGCTGCTGGGCAAGATGCACCGGCGCGCGCAGGTTGGGTTCGAAATGATGGTCCCAGTCTTCGCGAGTATGGCTGGCGGCGCTGTCGCCGGTAAAAGTCGACGCCGAATTGACCAGCAGGGTTACCGGCATGCCCAGGAGTGTCCGGATTTGTCCAAAAAGGTCCGCCCTCTGACGCTCGTCTGACAGGTCACAGGCGACGATTTCGGCCTTCCCGCCCGCGGCCCGGATGAGCGCGGCGGTCTCCTGCGCGCCCTCGGCAGAGCCCCGGTAATGCACCGCCACGGTCCAGCCATCGGTTCCCAGGGCCAGCGCCATGGCCCGGCCCAGGCGGCCGCCCGCCCCCGTCACCAGCGCGCCCCCGGGTGTCATCCGCGCACCATCTGAACCAGCGCCATGATGTTCGTGCCCGTCACCAGGCCATAGATATACGCCGCGTAGACCAGCAGCAGCGCCAGCCCCAGAAGCCGCCCCATCTTCACGCGCAGCAGGATCAACGCCGCGAATACCAGCGCCGCTGCCCCCATCACCCAATGGTCATAGCGCTGGAACATTGGCGCCACCTCGAACGGTCCCAGCAGCGCAACGATCCCGCCCGCGCCCAGAAGGTTGAACACGTTGGAGCCAAGGATATTGCCGATCACCACATCGCCCCGCCGCCGGAATGCCGCCGCCAGCCCCGCGCCGATCTCCGGCAGCGAGGTGCCCAGCGCCAGGATGGTCAGCCCGATCCACTCCTCCGGCACCCGGAAATGCCGCGCCACCCCTTCTCCGCCCGTGATGATCATGCCGGAGGCATAGACCAGCCCGGCAATGCCAAGCGGCACATAGAAAATGGCCCGCCAGACCGGGGGATTGAGCGTCACGGCATCGGCATGATGAGAACCGCGCCCGGCGATTTCGTCATGCCGGGCCGCGAAGATGGAAAAGCCGGTATAGCCAATCAGAACCAGCAGGAAGCAGAGCCCCATCAAAGGCTCCAGCGGCAGGATCGCCGTCATCCCGATCCAGATACCGGTTGCCAGCAGCAGCATGCCGAGCGCCCGCCCCTGCCCGGCCCCGCCGGTACGGTAGGTGAAGATCAGCGCCGGAATGGCCGCAACCATGAGAATGTTGGCGATATTGGAGCCGACGATATTGCCGATGGCCAGGCCCGGATTGCCGTTCAGCGCCGCGTTTGCGGAGATGAACATCTCCGGCGCCGAAGTTCCGAAACCGACAATGAAAACGCCCGCAACCAGCGGCGACACGCCCATCGCCCGGCCCAGGCCGAGCGCGCCTCGCACCAACAGGTCTCCGGCAAGCGCCATGAGGAGCAGCCCGCCAAAAAGGGAGATGAGCAGGATGGGGTCGGGCACCGCCTGCTCCCTTGAAGATTAGTCCAGGCGCTTGAACTCTATGAGATTCAGGATGCCGAACACAACTACAATGGCGGCGATCGCGATCAAGGAAGGATGGATCATGTCTCTGCCTCAGCCCGTGAAAAGGTCGATTTGCGCTGTCCTTAGCGCGCGTTGTCGCACTTGGCGAGCCAATTCGGCATCTTTTTCGTAATGTTTGACAGGCTCATGACGCAGCGTCATGGGCGAAACCTGCCCCAAACCCTGGGGAATTCCCCTTATTTCCGGATTTCGATCGACACGAACTGGTCAAACCAGCCCCCGGTATCGCCCCGGCGCTTCACCCGGATCAGGATCGGCTGGTTCGGCGTCTGCATCGCGGTGTCCAGGCGCTTGAGCACATCGGAAACCGCGCTGACGGACTGGAAATTCACCTCGACGATGACATCCCCCCGGCGCAGCTTGTTGTAAGCCCGGCCGCGGGTGCTGACACCGGTGACCGCAACCCCGGTCATGTCGCGCGGCGCCCCAAAGCGCCGGCGCACATCATCGTCCAGCGCCACGAGATCGGCGCCCAGATCATTGGACAAGCCAACCGCCTCGGACGGCGCTGTGGCGGCAGGCACATCCTCATCCGGCAGCTCGCCCAGCGTGACGGCAACATCCCGCTGGCGGCCGTCGCGCACGATGCTGAGGGTGATCGCCTTGCCGATAGGCTTCTCGGAGAGCTGGCGTGTCATGTCGCGCACGCCGGCCACCGCGCGGCCATCAATCGACAGGATCAGATCGCCAACTTCCAGCTTCGCCTTGGCCGCGGGGCTGCCATCGGTAATGCGGGTGACGATGGTGCCGCTCTTGCCGGAGGCGCGATACGCCTTGATGAGCGACTCGTCCGCATCCTGCACATTCACCCCGAGCCAGGGACGGTGCACCCGCCCCTCCTTGATGAGCTGCGCGGAAATGCGTTTAACCGTGTTGGACGGCACCGAAAAGCCAAGACCAATGGAGCCGCCCGATTGGGAGATGATGGCGGTGTTCACGCCCACAACCTGCCCATTCAGATTGAACAGCGGACCGCCTGAGTTGCCCTGGTTGATGGCCGCATCGGTCTGGATGAAATTGTCAGACCGCCCCGTATTCAGGTCGCGGCCCGTCGCCGAAATGATACCGGCCGAGACTGACCCGCCAAAGCCGAGCGGGTTGCCGATGGCGATCACCCAGTCCCCCACTTCGGCCCTGTCGCTGTCGCCGAGGTCAACGAAAGGCAGCGGCGTGCGGGAGGTGACTTTCAGCACCGCAATATCGGTATCCCGGTCACGCCCGATGATCTTTGCGTCCAGCGTGCGGCCATCGGAGAAGGTGACCTCGATCGTGTCGGCCTTGTCGATGACGTGGTTGTTGGTGACGATATAGCCATCGGCGCTGATCACGAAGCCGGAGCCGAGCGAGCCCTGGCGCTGGAAGCCATCATCATTGCGGCCGAAATATTCATTGAACCGCTCGGCAGGCGAGCCCTCCGGAAAGGATGGCAGGCGGCTGGCGACAACCTGGGATGTGGAGATGTTCACCACCGCCGGCATCAGGCGTTTGGAAAGCGCGCTGAAGCTTTGGGGCGCCGTCTTGGCATCAACCGGCGCGCCGGGACGGGACAGGCTGCCCGCTGTCTGCGCGAACGTGGCGGGGGCCATGAGTGCCATCAGGGCGATCACCGCAACGGCGGTCCGGTTCATGGTGGAGATGACTCCCTTCACGGTCTTTTCTGCGGCCCGCCCGGCAGATTGCCGGCGCGTGCGAATTATTCTGCAAAGCTGACTATGGCGCTTTGGCCGCCAGTTGCAACAGGCTCAGGCTGTGCGAACTGCAAGCATCAGAAGGCCGACGCCGACGGCCGCCACCACCAGCCCGCCAATCGCCAGATCGCGGGGCGGCATGTTGGACAGGAGCTGACCTATGCGGCGCATATAGTCAGGTGCAATGGCGCAGAGCGCCCCTTCCACCAGAAGCCAGACGCCGAAGCCGGCGAGGGCGAGCGTAATCCAGCTCATCGCCTCGCCCGCCCCTGATCAGCGCGTCCCGCCCGCCGCGCGGGCGCTGTCGAAGAACTGGTCACAGACGCCCAATGAACCGGGGCTGACGACCATCTGCGTGCCCTGCTGGATGGCCTTTTCACAAGCGACCAGAGCCCGTTGGAAACGGAAGAACTCAGGGTCCTTGTTATACGCCGTGGCATAGATTTCCGTGGCACGGGCATCGCCCTCACCGCGGATCTTTTCAGCCGCTTCACGCGCTTGGGCCTCGATGACGGTCTTCTCGCGTTCGGCCTGGGCGCGGATCAGGCGGGCCCGCTCCTCCCCTTCCGAACGGATGCGCTGGGCTTCCTGCAGACGCGCCGTCCGCATCCGGTTGTAAACGCCTTCGGCAACTTCCTGCGGCAGGTCTGCCTGGCGGATACGCACGTCGATGACATCGACGCCGGCCCGTTGCAGCTCTTCGTTCACGCTGTCGCGGATGTTGTTCATCAGTGCGGCGCGCTGGCCGGAAATGATCTCCGGCACCGGCACATCACCCAGCGTGGCACGGATGGCCGCAATCGTGATCGTGTTGATCTGGGTTGTGGCTGCCGCTTCGGTGCGGAAGCTCTGATAATAGCGCAGCGGGTCGTTGATCCGCCAGCGGACGAAAGCATCCACCTGCAGGCGGCGCTGGTCGGAGGCGATCACCTGGATGCCTTCGATATCGAGGCCAAGGTTACGCTTATCAAGCACCTGGACCTGCTGATAGACCGGGATTTTCATGTGCAGACCGGCCTGATCGGTACCGGGCGCGTTGATGATCCGCACCGGGCGGCCGACTTCAAGCACGATGGCCTGTTGCGCCTGGCCGACGATGAAGAACACATTCGAGATCACCACCAGACCGATGATGGACAGGATCAGGATGAGCCAACCAAAAGCACGCATCAGCGCTCTCCTCCGCTGTTGGGCTGGGTCCGGACGCGATCAAGCGGCAGATAGGGCACAGCGCCCGAATTCTGGTCGAGGATCAGCTTGTCCGAACGCTCCAGTACACGTTCCATGGTTTCAAGATACATACGCTCGCGCGTGACGCGCGGCGCCTTGCGATACTCTTCATAGATCTGGTCGAAGCGGGCGGCTTCACCGTTTGCATCGGCCACGATCTGATCGCGGTAAGCTTCAGATTCCTGTTGCAGGCGCGAGGCCGTACCGCGGGCCTGCGGAACAACTTCATTGGCAAACTGGGTGGCGCGGTTGGTCAGGGTTTCCGCATCCTGCTCGGCAACGTTCACATCGTTGAACGCCTCGATGACGGGCTGGGGCGGGTCTGCCTTGCCGATCTGCACCTGAAGCACCTGCACACCGGCGCGGTATTCATTCAGAAGCGCCTGGGTCTGTTCGGCCACCTGCTGCTGAACGCGGTCACGCTCTGTCGTGATGATCGCCTGAAGGCGCGTCTTGCCCACCACTTCGCGCATCACCGACTCGGCGACCATGGCGACCGTCGTTTCCGGGTCGCGCACATTGAGCAGGTAGTTTTCCGGGTTCTGCGTATCGACCTTCCAGATGACCGAGAAGTGGATGTCCACAATGTTCTCGTCCTGGGTCAGCATCAGGCTCTGGTCCTGCGTGCGGCCGATGGGGGTTTCCGTGCGGGTTTCCACCTGAATCAGCCGGTGGCTTTCCAGCGGGGCGGGCAGATGGAAATGAAGGCCGGGGCCGTAATTGGCCTGCCACTTGCCAAAGCGGAACACGGCGGCCTGCTGTTCAGGCGCCACAACCACAATGCTGGTGGAGAGCCAGGCGAGCACACCCACGCCCACGATGACCATGATGCCAAGCGGACCGGCGCCACGGCCTGCGCCGCCACTGCCACCACCGCCGCCTTTACGTCCGCCGCCGCCACCATTGCGGCGCTGGCGAAAGCGCTCCTGCATGCGGCGCATCTGTTCTTCCAGGTCCGGCTGTTCCTTGTTCCCGGAATCCTGTTTTCCAGGCCGGTTCCACGGAGAACCACCTTCTCCGCCCCCATTGCCATTACCCGAACCGCCTCCGCCCCAAGGGCCAGAGCCTTTTGTCTTGTCGTCCCAGGGCATTCAGCCTCCTGAAATCTGCGTTTCCCGCCTATATAGAGGCTCTACCACACTCTGCACGCTAAATCGGCTTCCCGGCGCAGCAAAAATGCCGCATTCCGGGGTGCCAGGCCGCCTGCTTCACCCCGCACAAACCGATGTTTGCGCAATTTATGCCCCGTTCTAGCCGAGGAAGTCTTAAATGTTTGGATCAAGGCAGAAGTCCCGGGAGAAACTCGCGGCAGCCGTGCGCAGCGCGCTGGGGGCGCCGGACTGGCTGGAGTCCGTCACTATCGGGGAAGATGGCCGGGCGATCCTGGTGATCCGGGCTGACAGCGGCGACACTGCGGGCGCAGAGGCCCGCCGGATCGAGGCGGAGAACGCCGCCGCGCGCATTCCCGGCATCGAAAAGGTAACCACCGTTCTGACCGCGGAAAAGGCGCCCAATCAGACTCATTCCAATGCTCATTCCGGACAGAACCGGACAAATCCGGACATTCCGCTGACACCCTCGCCCCCTGCCGGGACACGCCGCGTCACCAAGGGCGCGCGCCTTTCCGACGAGGCGCTGAGCCAGGGCGCCCCGCCGCCGGCCACCCCGATGCGCCCCCTTCCGGGCATCGCGCGCATCCTGGTGGTCGCCAGCGCCAAGGGCGGGGTTGGCAAGTCGACCGTGTCGGTAAACCTCGCCGCCGCGATGGCGCGGGCGGGCATGAAGGTCGGCCTGCTGGACGCTGACATCTATGGCCCCTCCATCCCCACCATGCTCGGCACAGTGAACGCGGAGCCCGCCACCTCCCCTGCCAAGAAGCTGGTGCCGGTCGAGGCGCATGGCCTGAAGACCCTCTCCATCGGCTACCTCTCAGACCCTGACGCGCCGATGATCTGGCGTGGGCCGATCGTGATGTCGGCCATCACCCAGCTGCTCAACGATGCCGAATGGGGCACGAAGGAAGACCCGCTGGACCTGCTGATCATCGACACCCCGCCCGGCACCGGCGATGCGCAGCTCGCCATCGCGCAGAAGGTGCCGGTGACCGCCGCGCTGATCGTGACGACGCCGCAGGAAGTGGCCCTGGCCGACGTGCGCCGGGGCGCGGCGATGTTTGCCAAGACGCATGTGCCCGTGATCGGCATTGCCGAAACGATGAGCTGGTTTGAAGACCCGGCCGGAAACCGCCACTATCTGATGGGCGAAGGCGGCGGCCGGAAAATGGCGCAGGCGCTGGGACTGCCCCTTCTGGCGGAAATCCCGATGCTGCAGGCCATCCGCGAAGCAGGCGACGCGGGCACGCCCGCCGCCCTGTCAAATGGTCCGGCGGCGGATGTTTTCCTGAAACTTGCGCGGAATGTGGCGATTGCGCTGGACGAGCTGGTGACAAAGCCCGCGCCGGAAATTGTGTTTGAGGATTGAGGGGCCGCTCAAAAGAGATTTTACATCTTAGATGTGTTGATTGATCAGTCCCCGCACGTTCTCATTCAGCGCAAACAATCGCAACCTGTCCAATTGTTGGAGGCTGATCAGAAGATCAGACTCCAGAACAGAAAATTCGGCCAGGTGATCCAATGCAGGCGTTTTGATATTTATGTACGCGGCAGTCTTCATGGAGCGAACGACCATATCCACATCCAGATGCGGTTCAAGCGCCGTGGCGATTTCCTCAGCACGTCGCGTTGTGACGGAAAGCTCACATCCGATTCCCTTGAACTTATGGATCAAGCGAACCTTATTCGTGTCTCCATATAACGGTGGGAAGTATATCCAACTACCATCGCTACCAACAACATCTGGCTTCATCATACGCAATTGCGGAAATTTCGCGGAGGCGAGCGCCCAGTAGTTTTGATGAAATGAGATCATCCTCGCATCGGCTATCCTCACATAGCCTTTCTTGAATTGAGCAACTGCGGACTGGAATATGTGACGTTTGAAAGCATGCTCGGAAAAGCTTGCAAGGAATTCCACAATCATCTCATAGGACAGGTTAGCGTCCACATATTCCTTTTGCTCTGCATCAAGCTCATCAAAGTACGACTGTGGCGACATGAGAATTACGCAGAAATCATCCCACTGCCCGCTGGCTTTACCCGCATTACCCCGCATCCGGTAACGCTCGAACTGCCGATCCATCACCGGCGCCCGAATTTTATTCTCGATCAGGATCGCTTGCCGCTTCGAGCCGAGCTGAATGACGAGTTCGACATCCGTCTCCCCCATCGACGTATCCGACACCGATCGCCGGATTGAGACAATTTCTGAAGGGGAGGCCGCACCCGCCAGCTCAAGAACTCGCTGAAGAAATGCTGGCGAGCTGTGCAGCAAGTCCATGGTTAAAATGTCAGTCACAACTTCCTCGACACGCGAGACAGCATCAAAGCGCTGCGGCCCAGAGGTTGTCGGCAACTCTTCAAATGACGCCATATGCCTGCTCTTTCCATCTTCGCTACCGACAGTCTCGGCCAATCTTACCAAGACTCCAATATAGCTGGCATCATCGCAAAATTGCGAGGGAGTAGGGCAACGCACAACCTGCCCCGACTTGCCCTTTTTGCTTCGCTCAGGGTGAGCCGGTCGCGGCGTGTATTGGTCCGGCTTTGGCGCTTGGCCCGGTTGGGAAACGGGCCTAGAGGGAGATGGGCTTGGCGGGCGCGAGGGAGCGCTGCCGCATTGGAGGCTGAGGGCATTTGACTGCGCCGCATGAACTGCATGAATTTGTGGTGGTGGACCTTGAGACGACGGGGTTCAGTCCGCGCACTTGTCAGATTATTGAGGTGGACGCGGTGCGGGTGGATATGGTGACCGGCGCGCGGGCGAGCTTTTCGAGCTTTGTGCGATGTGACGCCGCCCTGCCCCATCACATTACGCGGCTGACCGGGATCAGCAGCGACATGCTGGAGGGGGCGCCTGAGGGGCATGAGGTGGTGGCGGAGCTGGCAGGATTTATCCGTGGGCTGCCGATTGTGGCATATAATGCAGGGTTTGACATGAGCTTCCTGCGCGCGGCGGCGCCGGAGGTGTTTGAGACCCATCCCGTGGTTTGCGCCCTGCAGGCGGCGCGGCGATACCTGCGCCTGCCTGACTACAAGCTGGCAACCGTGGCGCGGCATTTCGGCGTGGGCCAGGACGCCGCCCACCGGGCGCTGGACGATTGCCTGACGACCCTTTCCATATTCGAGGGCATCCGGGCGATCAGCGGGGCGCGGGGATGAGCCTGCCCCGCGTTTATTTTCTCTCGCGGTGGATTGGCGGGTTACGCCTTTGGCTGACCCGCCCTACGGTGTTGTGCTTTGATGAGAAGGAAGGCAGCCCCATGAAACACTTTGCCCTGATGGCCCTGCTCGCCCCTGCCGCGCTGGGCGCGTGCGTGAACATTCAGGATCACGGCCGGCCTGCGCCGAAGGCGTTTCCGATGCCGCCGCCGGAGAAAATGGTGCTGGTGCCAGGCAATCAGCTTTATAGCGCGGCGGTGGGTCATGGGGATACGATCTATCTGGCCGGCGTGATCGGACGGAGCGAGACGGGCGACGTAAAAGAAGCCACGCGCCAGGCGATGGACGCGGTGAAGGGCAATCTGGAGAAGGCGGGGCGCACGATGGATGACCTTCTGAAATGCACCGTGTTCATGACTGACATCGAGCAATATGGCCCTATGAATGAGGTGTATGCGGACTACTTCCCCGCAAACCCGCCCGCGCGGACGGCTGTTGCGGTTTCCGCCCTGCCCTTCGGGGCGCTGGTGGAAGTGGAATGTATCGCGGCGCGCTAGGCGGCGTCAGAACGGGTTCAGCGTATAGCCCTGCTGCTGGAGCTGGGCATGCGCGGTCATCGCCGAGAGGGAGACGGTTACGCCTTCGACCAGATCCTCCGGCGCGGCATCATGCATGACACCTGCCTGGCCGCAGAGGATGATGGAAACCCCGTTTGCCAGAAGGGCCTCCACCAGCGGCGCGCTGGGATTGGGGGAGCCATCCTTCATCACCTTGCGCAGGTCATTGGTGGCCGGGCCGTGGACCACGACCGCAAGGGCGACATTCTCTGCCGGGACACCGGCGGCGGCGGCCATGTTGAGGAAACGGGCCACACGGTCGAGCGCGGCATTGGCTTTGCCGGGCTCGGCGCCGGCGGCCACATCATAGGCAATCCTGAATTCGGTTTCCGGCGTGAGCGTAGGGTCTGCGACCGGGGCGAACTTGCCATAGCCGGGGATGACCGTGCCCGCGCGGAAATCTTCCGGCCCGGCCAGGGCGGGCACCGCGGCGAGCGCGAAGAGGACGGGCAGAAGGGCGAGTGTGCGGCGCATGGCGATGGCTCCCGGTGGCAAAACGTGACCGGGACCATGGCATGGCTGGCAAAGCTTGGAAACTGCCGATGCAAGAAGATAGGTCCTCTGACGGGCTTTGCCCGCCGAGGGTGACGAAGGTGGAAGGGTCAGGCCCTGGCCATCAGGCGTTGTAGTTCAGCTTCAGGCCCGGCTCTGCCCAGCGGGTTTTGATCAGCTGGCCGGTGCTGGAGGCGCAGATATAGGCGTCGCGCATGTCTGCCCCGCCAAAGGCAATGTTGGTGACGAAGGGGTCGGGAATTTCGGTGAAGGTGGATTTGCCTTCGGGCGTGATGGTCGTGATGCCGCCATAGCCGCCATTCTTGAGGATTGTTGCCACACAGACGTTTCCGGAGGCGGCGACCGCAAGGCTGTCGAAATAGCAAAGCTCTGTCTGCCCTGTAATCACGCGGCCGCGCAGGAAGGGCGGCTTATGGGGCGTGTATTCGCCGGGGCCGGTGAGGGCAAAGCTCCAGAGGCGGGCGGTCATCGTGTCGGCGAAGTAGAGCGTCTTGCCATCGGGCGAGAGGCCGCAGCCATTGGGGGAGATGTGGTGATAGTCCACTTCCTTGATCAGGCTGCCATCGGGCTTTGCATAATAGACGCCGCCATGATCGCGGTTGCGCGAGAAGCCCTTGCCGAGGTCGGTGAAGTAGAAGCCGCCTTCGGTGTCGAATACGATGTCGTTGGGACCGCGCAGGGAGTTTCCGTCCACGGCTTCATAGAGGCGGTCCACTTTGCCGGTGGAGAGGTCGATCCGCTCGATACGGCCGCCGGAATAATCGGGCGGGCAATTGCCGGGGATCGTGAGGCCGCCGACCTCATGATATTCAAAGCCGCCATTGTTGCAGCAATAGAGGGCGCCGTCCGGGCCGATAGCGAGGCCGTTGGGGCCGCCGCCCGGCGTGGCGATCACCTCGCGCTTGCCGTTCCAGAGGCGGGAGATGCAGCCCTTCTGGATCTCGACGATGATGACCGAGCCATCTTCCATGACGACTGGGCCTTCGGGAAAACCCAAGCCTGAGGCGACGACTTCAAAATCCATGATGTTTTCCTCCCGGAAGGTTTCTTTTCCGGGAGGGTAAAGCCGGGATGCGGGCAGTGTCCATCACTGCCCCGGCGTGAAGCCGACGGGACCGGTCAGGCGTGGGCGGAAGCGCGATCGAGGCGGAGGATACGGAAGGCGTGGTCGTTGCCCTCCCCTGCCGGATGGACGGCCAGCTCATCCTGGCGCCACTGGCGCATGTCAAGCTGCGGGAAATGCGCGTCGCCCTCGACCTCGGTTTCGACCTCGGTGAGGTAGATCCGGTCGGCGAAAGGCAGGGCGAGGTTGTAGATTTCCGCGCCGCCGATGACGAAGGCTTCGTCCTTGCCTTCGCGCGTGGCGATGGCGCGGGCCGCGTTCATGGCCGCCGGGAAGCTGGAATAGACGCGCGCCTCGGCGGCGTCATAGTCCCAGTCGCGCGTCAGCACGATATTCTCGCGGCCAGGCAGCGGGCGTTTGGGGAAGCTTTCCCAGGTCTTGCGGCCCATGATGATGGGCGCGCCCATCGTGGTTGCCTTGAAGAATGCCATGTCATCCTTCAGCCGCCAGGGGAGACGGCCGGATGCGCCGATGACCCGATTGCGCGCCTGCGCAACGATCAGGCAGAGTTTGACTTCGATGGACATTGTTCTTGTTATTATCTTTCACGTCAGTCCGACTGGCGCACTCCCGATTGCCCGCTTCCTCGCCCCGAGTGCATGGTTTAAGCAAGCACCGAAAGCAGCGGCAACTGTATTAAACTGGTACATCGGGGGAACGCTCACAAATGTCTGAACTGGTATCGGTCCTGACCAATGGTCAGCCGCAGTTGATAGGGCCGGCGCTGGGCGCGCTGCTGCTCACATTTTGCGCCATCTGGTTTCTGAACGGACGGTTCTGGGCCTTCATCTATGTGGCGCTGATTCCCTTCCTCAACTGGTCGTTCAGCGTGATTCCCCAGGCTGAGATCATCGCGCCAGGCGGGGATTATGCGCCGGGCGTGGCGCTGCACCCGATGACGATGGTGACCGGGATGGTCTTCGTCATCCGTGACTTCGTGCAACGGGAGATGGGGCACAAGGTGCTGATCCTGATGGCGATCGCGGTGGCGTGGTCGTTTTTCTATTCCTGGCCGGTGATTGCGCTGGCGAGCGGAATTGCCTTCGCCGTGTCGGAATTTGTCGACTGGATGGTCTACACCTTCACGAAATACCGCCTCTCGACCCGCATCCTGATTTCCAGCGCGCTGGCCTCACCGGTGGATACGACGGTGTTCCTCTATGGCGCCGACATTGCCCAGCAGATGCAGCTGGGGGCTGAGCCGGGCAACATGCTGCACCCCGTAAACTGGATTGTTTTTGTTATCGGCAAGATGGTGGGCGCGGTAATCGTTTCATATGTGATCCGCCGCCGCGAGGATATGGGGCTGATCTCGCCCCATGAGGCTTAGATGAATTGCTCGCGGCTATTGCGGAGCCCTGCGGTCTCAGCGCCGTTGTGCCTGCGCGTTGCTTGTGGGGGCCAGATCAATAGGTCCGGATGGCCCCGCCCTTTTGGGGCGAGGCCGGTTGAGAACTACTCCGTTTCCAGAATTTTCTGGCGGAAGAGGAGGCCGGCAAGGGCCGCGCCGATCAGCGGGGCGACGAAGAACAGCCAGAGCTGGGAAATCGCCGGCCCGCCGGCAAACACCGCGGGGCCGAGGCTGCGGGCGGGGTTTACCGACACGCCGGTGACCTGAATGCCGACGATGTGAATGACTGCCAGTGTCAGGCCGATGGCAAGGCCCGCGACCATGCCGGGGGCTGATGTCTGGGTAGACCCCAGGATCACCACCAGGAACAGGAAGGTGGCGACGATTTCAAAGACGAGAGCCGCCACAAGGCTGTATTCTCCGAGATAGCCCGGCCCCCAGCCATTCTGGCCAAGACCGTTGGTGGCCAGATCATACCCGGCCCTGCCCGTTGCGATAAGATAGAGGACGGCCGCGCCGAGGATCGCCCCGATGAACTGGGCCAGCCAGTATTGCAGCATGGAATTTAGCGTCATTCGCCCGGCAATGAACGCGCCGAAACTGACAGCAGGGTTTACATGACAGCCCGAAATAGGGCCGATGCCATAGGCCATGGCGACGATAGCCAGGCCGAAAGCGAAAGCTATTCCCAGTTGGCCAACCTCGCCTCCCGCGAGAACGGCCGAACCACAACCGAACAGGACAAGGGCAAAAGTGCCGATAAGTTCAGCAATCAGGGTTTTCATGGATGCCTCCTAGATGGGCCGGGGCGGTCTTAATGCCGCCTCAAGCCAATGTCAGGATGCAGAGCTTCTACCTCCAGGGCAAGCGTCATTCTGGGGCTTGCCAGAAGGGGCGGTGCCCGCAACTGTCTGCAAGACAAGGAGTTCTGCTGATGTCACGCCTGACCGTCCTTCTCCTGCCAGTTCTGCTGCTGGTTGCCTGCGGGCACAGTCCAGACCGGGATGATGGGGCGGCGCCCGCAAAGACTGCTGCGCCAGAAGCGGTGAGCGCGCCGGGCCCGGGCGCGTATGATCCCCGCCCGGCGGCCCTGCCCTTCCGGCTGGACGTGACGGTTTCAAGCGATGTCAGCCGGGCGCTGGACGCTGCAGGCGCGCAGCTGACCGTGGAGGCGGACTATTTCGGCAACGCCCGCCGCGGCGAAGCGCTGGTCGATCTGGGACGGGAAGAGCGCCTGATCAGTGTACGCAACCAGTCAATCACCCTGGCGGGGCGTTTTGATGCCGGACAGGTGGCACGCGAGGTGAGCGGTGATCCGCGGGTGAAGGTGAGCGCAGGCGTGGCCCGAAGCGCCGGGCCGGCCGTCTATTGTACGGAGTTTGAGGAAGCCCTGCCGATCGCGGTGGAGACGGGCGGCTTCATCCATTGCGAACTGCTGAGCGAATAGCGCGGCCGGCGCGAGGCGGATGCCTAGGGGCATTTCCCTATTGGATCAGCTGATCGGGGCCGCCAGTTGATAAGAAGGGACGCCCGCGCCCCGGAAATTTCACGCCCAGAGCAAGGAGCCCCTATCATGTCTTCAGGCACCAAGGACTACGCCGCCATCACCGGCGCTATCAATGAAGGCCTGGCCGGCTTGCGGCGCACGGGCGCGGCAGACGCGCTCACCCAGTTCAGCGCCCTCTCCAAGGCCGCCCTTGCCGATGGCGCGCTCGACAAGAAGACCAAGGAACTCATCGCCCTGGCCATCGGCGTTGCGAAACACTGTGACGGCTGTATCGGCTTCCATACCAAGGCCCTGAAGCGCCTGGGCGCCACGGACGATGAAGTCGCCGAAACCCTGGCAATGACCGTCTATATGGGCGGCGGGCCTAGCCTGATGTATGCGGGCGATGCTTGGACAGCCTGGCAGGCCCTTCAGGAGGACTGAGGCACGTTTCAGACCGCGACGGGCGCCTTGATGTGGGGATGGGGATTGTAACCGTCGACGCGGAAATCCTCATACTCCCAGCCGAAAAGATCTTGCTTCTCAGGGTTCAGCCAGATCGTCGGCAGAGGGCGCGGCTCTCGCGACAGCTGCAGCTCTGCCTGCTCCAGATGGTTGAGATAGAGATGCGCGTCCCCGAAAGTGTGGACAAACTCGCCCGGCTCCAGCCCGGTTGCGCGGGCCATCATCAGCGTCAGCAAAGCATAGGAGGCGATGTTGAAGGGCACGCCCAGGAAGACATCGGCCGAGCGCTGGTAAAGCTGGCAGTTGAGCTTGCCATCCATGACATTGAACTGGAACAGGCAGTGGCAGGGCGGCAGGGCCATGTCGTTCACGTCTGCCGGGTTCCAGGCAGAGACGATCAGGCGGCGGGAATTGGGATTGGTGCGGATTTCATTCAGCACCCACTGGATCTGGTCGATGGTTTCGCCGTTCGGGGCGGCCCAGCTGCGCCACTGCTTGCCATAAACGGGGCCGAGATCGCCGTTTTCGTCGGCCCACTCATCCCAGATGGAGACGCCGTTGTCCTTCAGATAGGCGATATTGGTGTCGCCCTTCAGGAACCAGAGCAGCTCGATGATGATGGAGCGCAGGTGCAGCCGTTTGGTCGTGACCATCGGGAAGCCCTCGGAGAGATCAAACCGCATCTGGCGGCCGAAAACACCGATCGTGCCGACGCCGGTCCGGTCGCCGCGCCGGTGGCCGTTTTCCAGAATGTCCTTCATCAGGGCGTGATACTGCTGCATGGGGCGAGGCCTCTCGATTCGCGCGGTGGCCAAGTTAACAGATTCCAAACCCCGCGGGCAAATTTCATCATCTCGACCGCACCCGGCGGAAACCCAGATCTGCCATAACCCTGCAATGGCGGGGACGTGGGGGGCACGCATTTGACCCAGATCCCGGCCGCATGGATGGGACAGAGGGTCAAGATGAACACCGGCCGTTTGAATTTTGCTGAGAATGAAAAGGGCAATGTTGCGATGATCGCGGCGCTGACCATCATTCCGATTGTCGCGATTGCAGGCTTTGCCATCGATTTCCAGGTGACAACCACCCAGAAAGCGCGGGTTCAGCAGGCGGTCGACAGCGCGGTTCTGGCCGCGACTAAATCCATGCAGGATGGCAAGGACCAGGCCTACACGCTGAAAGAGGCCAACGATTATTTCACCGGCATCCTGAACCAGCCCAATAACAGTGGCCTGACCTGTTCCAAGATCCAGCTCACTTATATCGAAGACACCGAGGAACTCGAAGGTTTCGCCACCTGTGAGCAGCGCACCACCCTTTCCAATGTGGTGGGCATCAAGAAGCTCGACTTCACCGTCTCCTCCGCCGCTACCTATGGCATCGGCAAGCTGGAAATCGCCTTCGTATTCGACGTGTCGGGCTCGATGAGTTCGAGCAGCCGGATGACCAACCTCAAGGTTGCTGCAAAGGAAGCGGTCAATACGCTGCTGCCGGTTGATGGCTATCCGGGCGACCCCGAAGATGTGCGCCTGGCGATGGTGTCCTATGACACGATGGTCAATGCCGGCCCTTATTTCAAGGCGGTGACCAACAAGGATCCGGTGCGCACGGAAATATACAAGGGCCCGATCTACGAGAAGACGACCTGCAAGAAGCAGAACAAGTCGGGGACGTGCACCGAGTGGAACTACGGGATCAAAGAACATAACGCCACCCGCACCTTCAACATCTCCTCCACCTGCGTGTGGGAACGCGAGGGAACCGAGCGGTATACTGATCGCGGTCCGGCGGCTGGCCGGTGGTTGGGATCTGTCTCGGCAAAATTTGACCCGTATACGGAGACATGGTCGACCGACAACGGCACCAGCCTCTGGTGCAACTATGATCTTCCGGTGCCGCTGACCTATAACCGCGATGACCTGTTGAACTTCATCAACAAGATGACGCCGCGCGGCAACACGGCCGGCCATATCGGCACGGCATGGGGCTGGTATCTGGTTTCGCCGGAATTCAACAATGTCTGGCCGGCAGGCTCCAAGGCCCTGCCTTATGACGAGCCTGATGCCACCAAGGTTGTCATCATGATGTCTGACGGTGAGTACAACCAGATCCGTCCGGGCAGCGGCAACCCGAACTCGGCGACCCAGGCCCGCGCGATCTGCGATGAGATGAAAAAGAAGGAAATTGTGATCTACACGGTGGCTTTCAGCGCGCCCACAGCCGGCCAACAAGTTCTGGCCTATTGCGCCAGCAATCCGGCCTTCGCCTTCAAGCCGAGCAACGGACAGGAACTGACCGAGGCGTACAAGGCCATCGCCCGCTCCATCTCCGACCTGCGGATTTCGCGCTGACCGGACTTCTGCAAACCCTTCTGCCCACAGAGCAGTGACATAGAGATGCGCCTTTGCCGCCCCCTTCTCCGCCTTCGCGTGCTTCCGCGCGCCGAGGGCGGGAATGTGGCAATGATCGCGGCTTTTGTGATCCCCAGCATCCTTGCGATGGCGGGCATTGCCGTCGATCTTCAGAATACGGTACGCCAGAAATCCAAGGTTCAGGCAGCGCTGGATTCTGCCGTGCTGGCCGGCGCCTTGGGGCGGCAGGCCGGCAATACGCCGGCCGAAGTGAGCAGCGATGTGCAGGTCTATGCGCAGGCCCTGTTCGAGGATCAGGCCGGGGGGCTTACCTGCGAGCCCGTGGCCGTCAGCTTTGACGAGACCAATTTCGACATCCACGGCTCGGTACACTGCGAACAGGTGACCTACATTTCCAGCCTGATCGGCCATGACAAGCTGGAGTTCACCGTCAACTCCACCTCCACCTATGGTGTCGGCAAGCTGGATGTGGCGTTCATATTTGACGTGTCCGGATCAATGAACAGCTATAACCGGCTGGCGCAGCTGAAGACGGCAGCGGTCGCGGCCATCGACGAACTGCTGCCCGACAGCCGGGAGCGGGACGGGACGGTGCGCCTGGCCATCGCCAGCTATAACCACTCGCTCAATGCCGGGCCCTATATCAACCAGGTGACCGAGACGGTTACCCTATCCGCTGACGGATCAAATTCGACCGCCCAGAGCCGCTATAACAGCCACAACACCAAGCGGATGATCGATCAGGACAGCGGCCGGCGCTTTTTCTATTATCAGGCCGGCACCTGTTCGAGCTGGAGCTGCGGGCGCAATTCGAGCTGGACCTGGAATACCCAGCGCCGGTTCTTTGCCGATACCGGGCTCAGCGACCGCTGCGTGCATGAACGCACCGGCACGCAGGCCGCCACCGATGCGGCGCCCGGCGCCGGCGCCTGGATCGGCGCGGGCAATCCGCGCTGGAACTTCTCTGCCGGCAGCACCAGCAAATATGATGGCTGGCAGAATGTCGAAAACCAGAACGCAACCGGGTATGGCGTGGGCGCCTATGAAGGGCGCCATGGCACCTGCATGCCCTCTGGCCCCGTGCCGCTGACCGAGGACAAGACGGCCCTCAAGGCGCATGTGAACGGCCTGATCGCCGAAGGCGGCACGGCGGGGCATCTGGGCATTGCCTGGGGCTGGTATCTGGTTTCGCCGGAATGGGCCGGCATCTGGCCGGAAGCCTCCGCGCCCCTGCCCTACCGGGAACCGCAAACCTCCAAGGCCGTGATCCTGATGACCGACGGAGAGTTCAACGTTCAGCACCCCACCGCCTCCAAGGACTCGTTTCGCCAATCGATGGATCTGTGCGACGCAATGAAGGCCTCCACCCGCCGGATCCAGATTTACACCGTTGGCTTTCAGGTGCCCTCCGGCGTGCAGCGCACCGGCGACGGGCGCACCATCCTGGAATATTGCGCCACCTCCCCCAGCCACGCCTTCAGCGCCGATAATGGCGAGGAGCTGATCGAGGTTTACCGCTCCATTGCCCGCTCGATTTCGGACCTGCGTCTGAAACAGTGAACGGGCACCATTGCCGCAAGCCGCGCAGGCTGGCAGACGGAGCGCCATGTTTGCCTGGATCCCCAACGCCCTGACGATTTCCCGCTGCGTGTTTGCGGCGCTGGTTCTGTTTGCTGCCTTCAAGGCGTCTGGCATCGAGCCGCTGCTGGCCGATGCCGGGGTGACGGGGCTGGAGCGCCAGCGCTACGCCACCTTCCAGCAGCTGTGGCATCAGTTCGGCCTGCTGGCGTTCATTTCGGGCATGCTCACCGATTTCCTGGATGGCTGGGCGGCGCGCGCCTTCAAGGCGGAGAGCCGGTTTGGCGTCTGGCTTGACCCCATCGCCGACAAGCTGCTGGTGGGGGCGGCGCTGATCGCGCTGGCCCTGGCGCTGAAAACCTGGCTGATCTACATCCCCGCCGCGCTGATCCTGGCGCGGGACGTGTTCATGACCTGGCTGCGCACGCGGCCGGAAGCAGCCGGGATCGTTGCCCCCTCAAGGCTGGCGAAATGGAAAACGGCGGCCGAAATGATGGCGATCACCGGGCTGATGCTGCCGCTGGCACTTTGGCCGATACCAGAAGCTCCGTCGGGCGGCGATGGTTTGCATTGGAGCGCGCTGGTGACCGGGGCGCTGGTGCTGGGTCTCTGGGTGGCAGCGGCGCTCTCCCTGCTGACCGGCGCGCAATATGTCAAAGCCATCAAGGGCAGCCAGCGCTGAACACGAAAACGCCGGTCTGGGGAAGCAGACCGGCGCTGACGTCGATGGACGGGCTTATGCGCGGGAGAGTGCGGGCCGCCGATTTGCAGGGTCGTCATCATTCATGGCGGGAGGGGTAAACCCGACATGCGCCCAGATTACGCCTTAATTCTTAACCGGGCATTAACGCCTGCCTTTCGGTCTTTTAACCAAAAATCCCGGGGCCTCCGCGAAGGCGCCCGGCTTCAGCCACAATCGGGGTGAAGCTGGGCGGGCCATGACCCAGCGCCGCTCAACTCATCGCCGCCGCCCGCAGCCCAACATTATCGCGGTCCTTTTCGCGATGCTCGCCTTCCTCTGCCTGCCGGCGCTGTTTGCGTTTGCCCATGCCGAAGCTGTGCCGCAGACGGCGCGCTCCCGCGCGGCATATGAGGCACAGGCGAGCGGCGTGAAGGCCGCACTGGCAGAAAAGGGCCTTGCCCTGGGCAGCCCGGTTTTTCTGCAGATCACCAAGCAGCCTGCCGAGCTGACCGCCTATGTTCAGGACACTGACGGCCGGTTCCAGCCCTACCGGACCTGGCCGGTCTGCGCGATGTCTGGGGGCCTTGGCCCGAAGATGCGCGAGGGCGACCTGCAGGCGCCGGAGGGGTTTTACACGGTGAGGCCCGGCCAGATGAACCCGGCCTCCAGCTTTCACCTCTCCTTCAACCTCGGCTATCCCAACGCCTTCGACCGGGCAAATGGACGCACGGGAAGTTTCCTGATGGTACACGGATCATGTGTTTCGGTGGGCTGTTTCGCAATGACCGATCCGGTGATCGAGGAAATCTGGACGCTGATGCAGGCCGCCTATGAAGGCGGGCAGAGCGACGTGAAGGTGCACATCTTCCCCTTCCCCATGACGCAGGCGAACATGGACGCGCATTCGGCCAGCGAACATGCCGCGTTCTGGCAGAGCCTGAAGCCCGCCTGGGAGCGCTTTGCGGCAAGCGGCAAGGTTCCATCCGTGACCGTTCGCGGCGGCGCCTATCAGGTGCGCGGCGCCCAATAGGGCGAGACCGGCAGGCCGCCATAGAGTTCTTCCAGCCGCAGGCGCGTGCCATGGGTGACCCCCTCTGGCGGAGCTGCCGGGTTGACCCAGGCGGTCTCTGCGATTTCCCCGCGCGAGGTGGCCTTGGCCGGTTCCCAGCTGCCCCACGGCACCCGGTAGAAGAGGACGTGATCGTTGGGAAAGTTGTGATGGTTTGAATAGACGCTGACGAGCCGGGGCTCTGTGACGAGCTTCACGCCCGCTTCCTCTACCAGTTCGCGCCGAAGCGCGTCCAGCGCCGGCTCGCCCCGCTCGATACCGCCGCCGGGCATGAACCAGCCCCGCATGTAGGTGTGGCGCACCAGGAAGACATGCCCGGCCTCATTCTCCACCGCAGCGCGCACGCCGAGTGTCATCGGGCGGCTGAGACGGAACCAGGACTGGAAAAGGCGGGTACGGATCTTGGACATTTCCGGTCATCTCCGGACAAATTCGGACGCCCTGTATCCTTGGAAGAAGAGGGCGGCCGTCAAGTCCGTATGGCGGATGGCGCCGGTGGCTTCGGCGGCAACAACCGGCTTGGCCTTATAGGCGATGCCGAGGCCGGAGGCGCGGATCATATCCAGATCATTGGCCCCGTCCCCCATGGCGATCGCGTCTTCCGGGGTGGCGCCGAGCGCCGCGACGGCTTCAATCAGGGCCGTACGCTTGGCTTCGCGGCCAAGGATGGGCCGGCCGACTTCGCCGGTGAGAGCCGCGCCGTCATCGATCAGCGTATTGCCCTGATGGCTTTCAAAGCCGGCAATGTCAGCCACACGCGAGGTGAAATAGGTGAAGCCGCCGGAGACGAGCAGCGTGCGCGCGCCATGGGCCTTCATGGTGGCGATCAGCGTGCGGGCGCCGGGATTGAGGGTGATGCGTTCCTCAAGCGTGCGCGTCAAGGCGCTGAGCGGAAGGCCTTTCAGCATTGAGACGCGCTCTGTCAGGGCCGCCTCAAAATCCAGCTCGCCGCGCATGGCGCGTTCTGTGATTTCCGAGATTTTGGCTTTCAGACCCACGGCGTCAGCGATCTCGTCGATGCATTCCTGGCCGATGATGGTGGAGTCCATGTCGGAGATGAGGAGGCGCTTCTTGCCGAACCGGGCAGCCGGCATGATCGCGGCATCGACCGGCCCAGCCGCTTCGATCTGGCGGCGCAGCGCTGCGGCCCCTTCCCCGCTGGCAGCGAAAGGCAGGAAACCGGCATGGAGGGGAGCCCCGTCAGCCAGGGAGGTCCATTCGCCTGCCTCCCCGCCGGCCGCCTTGACGGCGGAGGCGGCAAGTGCCGGGAGGCGGACGTCTGCCGCGCTGGCGGCTGCCACCAGAACCCAATCCATCTTCATGCTGGAGGCCCTCCTGAAAACTCGCCGTCTCTAGGTGGCTTTCCTCAAGGCCCGCAAGTCCTTAGTTGTACCAGATGCACCCTGCCATCCTGATACACGGCCCGACGGCCAGCGGAAAAACCGCCCTTGCAATAGAAGTCGCCCGTAAGCTGGGCGGGGAGGTAATCAATGCCGATTCGATGCAGGTTTACCGTGATCTGCAGGTAATTTCTGCCCGCCCGACCGAGGAAGAGATGGACGGCGTGCCGCATCATCTGTTCGGCTATGTGGACGCGGCAGCCCGCTATTCGACCGGCGAATGGCTGGAAGCGGCGCGCGGCGTGCTGAAAAAATTGCAGCGCCAGAACAAGCATGCGGTGATCGTGGGCGGCACGGGGCTCTACCTGCTCGCCCTCACGCAGGGGCTTTCCGATATCCCGCCGGTGCCCGACGATATCCGGGCCGAAGTGAAGCAGATTTCCGACACCGAGGGCGCTGACGGGTTGCGGGCCCGCCTCGCCCCGCATGATCCGGACCTGGCAGAGCGGCTGGGCACCGGCGACAAGCAGCGCCTGGCGCGGGCCTATGAAGTGTGGCTGGCAACCGGGCGCCCGCTCAGCGATTTCCAGACCGAGCGCCAGCCGCCGGTGCTGAAGGATGGCGAATGGGTAGGCTATGCCCTCACCCCGCCCCGCCCTGCCCTCTACAAGAAGATCGACCGGCGGTTTGAAGGGATGCTGATGCAGGGCGCGATGGCCGAGGCCGAAGCGCTGGTGGCACGCAATCTCGATCCGGAACTGCCAGCCATGAAAGCGCATGGCATGCCCTGGATTGCCGCCTTCGTGCGCGGCGAGATCAGCGCCGAGGAGGCGGCCGAGAACGCCAAACGCGACACAAGACGTTATGCCAAAAGGCAATTTACCTGGATCGGGCGGCAATTTCCCTTCTGGCCGCGCATCCCTTCCCCTGAAATCGGGGACCGCATGAGGGTTATTTTTGCCCTCTATCGTGAGATTGACACGGCTCACACGGAAGATTATGCCTGAAGTCCCAGAATTGAGGAAACGCAAAGTGCGCGTCAGAAACGTAGTAATTCTTAAGTGCCCGTAGCTGCCCTTCGACCAGGCAGTTGCGGGTGCGCGCACAAAAGGGCTTCCTCCGGAGGCCCTTTTTCTTTTGGCCGAGCCCTCTTTTAACCCTACGCAGAAAACCCCCTCCCGGAAGCTGAAGCCCATGACCACCAAGACGAAGGCCAAGCCCGCCGCTGACACGGCAGAAATCTCCACCCCGCGCATGATGACCGGCGCGCAGATCGTCGTGGAGGCCCTTCGGGAGCAGGGCGTATCGGTAATGTTCGGCTATCCCGGCGGCGCAGTGCTACCGATTTATGATGCGCTCTACGGGCAGGAGGAGATCCGCCACATTCTGGTGCGCCATGAACAGGGCGCAGGCCATGCCGCCGAAGGCTATGCCCGCTCCACCGGCAAATGCGGCGTGGCGCTCGTCACCTCCGGCCCCGGCGCAACGAATATGGTGACCCCGATCACCGATGCGATGATGGATTCGATCCCCATGGTCGTGATCACCGGACAGGTGCCCACACATCTGATCGGCACCGACGCGTTCCAGGAATGCGACACCACCGGCATCACCCGCACCTGCGCCAAGCACAACTATCTGGTCACCGATGTGAACCAGCTGGCGCGGACCATCCATGAGGCATTCTACATTGCCACAAATGGCCGCCCCGGCCCGGTCGTCATCGATATTCCCAAGGACATCCAGTTTGCCACCGGCCCCTATATCGGCAAGGCGGGCATTCTGAAGCCGACCTATGTGCCCCAGACCGAGCCTGCGCCTGAGGCAATCAAGGCGGTGGTGGACCTGATCACCAAATCCTGGCGGCCTGTGCTCTATACCGGCGGCGGCGTGATCAATTCCGGGCCGCGCGCGTCCAAACTGCTGCGCGACTTGCAGGCCGCAACCGGCATTCCGGTGACCTCCACCCTGATGGGCCTGGGCGCCTTTCCCTCCTCCAGCCCGGACTGGCTGGGCATGGTGGGTATGCATGGCGCCTTTGAAGCCAACAATGCGATGCATGATTGCGACCTGATGATCTGTGTCGGCGCGCGGTTTGATGACCGGGTGACCGGCCGGGTGGACGCGTTCTCGCCCAAGTCCAAGAAGGTTCACATCGACATTGACGCCTCCTCGATCAACAAGATCGTGCGGGTGGATGTGCCGGTGCTGGCTGACTGCGCAGAGGCGCTGGAAGCGATCCTGAAGGAGCTGAAGGCGCGCAAGGCGAAGCTGCCCGACCTTTCGGCCTGGAAGGAGCAGATCGATACCTGGCGCGACCGCCGGTGCTTTGCCTACAAGGGTTCCAATGAGGTGATCAAACCGCAATATGCGGTCGAGCGCCTTTATGAGCTGACCAGGGACCGGGACACCTACATCACCACCGAAGTGGGCCAGCACCAGATGTGGGCGGCGCAGTTCTATCATTTCGAGGAGCCCAATCGCTGGATGACGTCCGGCGGGCTGGGCACGATGGGCTATGGCCTTCCTGCCGCTGTCGGCGTGCAGGCGGCCCATCCCGGCGCCCTTGTCATCGATATTGCGGGGGAAGCCTCGATCCAGATGATGATGCAGGAGCTTTCCACCGCCGTTCAGCACAAGCTGCCGGTGAAAGTGTTCATCCTCAACAATGAATGGATGGGCATGGTGCGCCAGTGGCAGGAATTGCTGCATGGGGAGCGCTATTCCCATTCCTACTCGGAAAGCCTGCCGGACTTTGTGAAGCTTGCCGACGCGCTGGGCGCCCATGGCATCCGCTGTGACGATCCGGCTGAGCTGGACGCGAAGATCCTGGAGATGGTGAACCATCCCGGACCGGTGCTGTTCGATTGCCGGGTGGAGCGGGCGGAAAACTGCCTGCCGATGATTCCGTCGGGATCAGCGCACAACCAGATGATTCTCGGTGAAATAACGGGTAACGAAATCGGAGAGGCCGGCCGCAGGCTGGTCTGACGGTCTGCGACCGGAACCCGGACACACGGAACACTCATGGACGCTGCAAGCATCTTTGAATGGCTTAAAGGGAATGCCGAGATCTTCATCGGCATTCTCTCTGCCATCGTGGCTGTGGTGAGCGCGGTGATCGCCCGTGGGGAGACCCGCAAGCAGCGCAAGCTGGCCACCGAGCGCCTGCGCCAGAGCATCGATGCGGCAAGCCTGGACTGGGGCGCCGCCGCGATCGACACGATGGCGCGCTGCGCGACCTTCGTGCGCACCCGGCACCTGCATGCCAACGAGGGCGCCTTCATGGCGGCCAAGTCCAACATGCTGATCCTCCTGTCCACCCTGGTGGACCGGGGGCGGATGTTCTTCCCCAACATCGACCCCGATGGAAAGGGCGTGGAGAAGGAAGGCGCCTATCGCGGCTCGCGCCCGCCGATCCTTGACGCGCTGATGTTCGCCTATCGCGAGGTGGAAGCGACCGCACGCGAGAATGGCCCGCCCGCCGAAGAGTGCGGGGACTTCATCGACGAATGCCGCCGCCTGCTGGTTTCCGAACTGCAGGCTCATCTTGATCCCCGCCGCCTTGACGAAATCGTCGAGCGTTATGATGACCGGTCAAAGGAAAACCGCGCCAAGGCCAGGGAGCAGTCCGCCATACTTCGCGGCAAGCTGCTGACCCGGCGGCCGAACGTGGTCCTTGATCGCGGCTTTGCCAGCAACACTATTCCGGAGCGCCCCCAATGAGCGATGGCACCATTCCGCCCGGCCCTGCGCCGAAATCTGCCTATTTCCTCTCGCACGAGGATGAGGAAGTCGAACGCCGCACGCTGGCGGTGATCGTGGATAACGAGCCGGGCGTGTTGGCGCGCGTGGTGGGCCTGTTCTCCGGACGCGGATACAATATCGACTCCCTCACCGTGGCCGAAGTGGATGCCAGCCAGCACCGCTCGCGCATCACAATCGTCACCCAGGGCACTGCGCACATTCTGGAACAGATCGAGGCGCAGCTGCTGCGGCTTGTTCCGGTGGCGGAGGTTATCGACATCACCAACTCCAAGCGCGGTATCGAGCGGGAGCTGGCGCTGGTGAAGGTAGCCGGCACCGGCGAGAAGCGCGTCGAAGCGTTGCGTATCGGCGAGATTTTCCGCGCCCATGTCATCGACACGACGAATGAGAGCTTCATTTTCGAAGTGACTGGCGCGTCTGACAAGCTGACCCAGTTTGTGGACCTGATGCGGCCTCTGGGCCTCGTCGAGGTGAGCCGCACGGGCGTGCTTTCGATCAAGCGCGGGAAGGAAAAGGGCTGATGACCCTTCGCCTGGCCCTGGCAGCCCTGACGCTGACCGCCCTGCCCCTGATGGCAGCGGCGCAGGCAGCGCCATGTGCTCCGGCCACGAACGACCAGGAACGGCTTGATTGCGATATGGCCCGCGCCGCCGGGATTTCCGGCAGGGGCGAGGGCCTCTTCGGCGCGGCGCCGGAAGCCTGGCTGCGGATCATCGACACCCAGTCTGCCAGCGGCGCAGCCTATGTCTATTATGTGATCGAGGAAGGCCCCTACCAGCTGCTGGAGGCGCGGTCTGTGCCGGGCGCCAGTGCGGCCAGGGCCCCGGCCTGCAAGCTGCGCACGGCGCTGCCGATGGACGTGGCCGTCAAGGTGAAAGAGGCCGCGGCAGGCCTCGCCGCCGCCCCGCCTGCCGGCTATGGCCCGCGCGAAATGGTGACGGTCAACCCGGATGGGTCGCGCAACATCCGCCTGATTGTGGACAGCCACGACATCATTACACGTATCAATACGGGAGATCGCACCTTCAATTTCTCGCGCCTTGCCGGCGCGGAGGATGCGGTTACCCGTCTCAACAATCTTGTCATCGGTGTCGCCAATTTCAGTGGCGACTGGAGCTGCGACGCCGTTTGACCTGACAATCCCCCCTCCCTCAACTTTCATCCACCGGAGCTTTAGCAAGCACATGAAGATCTATTACGAAAAAGACGCGGACCTCTCGCTGATCCAGAAACTGAAAGTCGCCGTGGTCGGATATGGCAGCCAGGGCCACGCCCATGCGCTGAACCTGAAGGATTCCGGCGTAAAGCAGATCAAGGTGGCGCTGCAGGAAGGCTCTGCCTCGCGCAAGAAAGCTGAAGCGGCAGGCCTGGAAGTGGTCACCGTTACCGAAGCGGCCAAATGGGCCGATGTGCTGATGATTCTCGTTCCCGACGAGAAGCAGGCCGTTCTGTTTGCCAACGAGATCGAGCCGCACCTGCGCGCTGGTCAGCACCTGATGTTCGGCCACGGCTTCAACATCCACTACAACCTGATCCGCCCCCGGAAAGATGTGGACGTGTCGCTGTCGGCGCCCAAGGGCCCCGGCCACACGCTGCGCAACCAGTACCAGATGGGCTTTGGCCTTCCGGGCCTGATCGCCATCCACCAGGACGCCACTGGCACCGCCCAGGCCGTTGCCCTCTCCTACTCCAAAGCCATCGGCAACACCCGCGCCGGCGTGATCGAAACCTCCTTCCGTGAAGAGACCGAAACCGACCTCTTCGGCGAACAGGCCGTGCTCTGCGGCGGTATCGTCGAGCTGATCAAGGCAGGTTACGAAACCCTCGTTGAAGCCGGCTATGCGCCGGAGATGGCCTATTTCGAATGCCTCCACGAGACCAAGCTGATCGTCGACCTGATCTATGAAGGCGGCATCGCCAACATGAACTATTCGATCTCCAACACGGCCGAGTACGGAGAATATGTCACCGGGCCGCGCGTTGTGAACAGCGCCACGAAAGCCGAGATGAAGAAGGTTCTCGAAGACATCCAGAACGGCACCTTTGCCCGTAACTGGGTTCTGGAAAACCAGGCCGGCGCGCCGGGCTTCCACGCCATGCGCCAGCGCATGAGCAGCCACCCGATCGAGGAAGTTGGCGAGAAACTGCGCGGCATGATGCACTGGGCGCAGAATGACCGCCTCGTGGACAAGAGCCGTAACTAGGGCCCTCGCCGCATATGGCTGACAGATCTTCGCCTCCATCCGGCTTCACCCACCGCCTTGCGGTGCCGGCCGACGAGGCGGAGATCGCCGCCCTGATGGACGTGGCCATCGGCGAACTGCAGAAAGGCTTTTTGAGCCCGGAACAGATCGCCGTGTCACGCTCCATCATGGGGCTGGACCGGACGCTGATTGCGGACGGCACCTATTTCCTGATCCATGACGCAGAAAGCGGCCACCTGGCCGCCTCCGGCGGCTGGAGCCGCCGGGCGACGCTTTATGGCGGCGATCATTCCGCAGGCAAACGCAATGACGCGCTGCTTCATCCGGACACGGATGCAGCACGCATCCGCGCAATGTACACCCATCCGGATTTCACCCGCCGCGGGCTTGGCCGGATGATCCTTTCTCTCTGCGAAACCGCCGCGCGCGCTGAAGGCTTTACCCGGCTGGAAATGGGCGCAACGCTGGCCGGAATACCGCTCTACGAAGCCTGTGGTTACAGGGTCATCGAGCACACCATCGGCGCGGAGGCGGACGGCGTGGCCGTTCCCGTCATCCGTATGGGCAAGCACCTGATCTGACCCTTCGGGCCTTACTGCGCCTTCTGCAACCAGCGCGCATGGGGCCGGTAGCCATCGGCATGCATCCGCGCCAGCGCCGGCGCCACGGCGCGCCAGTGATATTCCAGCGTATCGTTGACAATGTCTGCCAGATCCCCGGCAACGCTGCCGGCTTCCTCGCCCAGCAGCCCCAGCGCGTTCTGGCGCATGACCTCGCGGCGGATCAGGGCTGGCGGATGGGTATCCAGCAGGCGTTCCTGTTCCACGCCATGCTCGAGGATGCTCAGTGTACGCTGCATATAATCGACGCCCGTGAAGACAAGCTCGACCCCGGCATAGGAGAGGTTGGGGCTGTAGCCGCGCGCGCGCATGACATCCATAGCCAGCGCCAGGCCGATATAATCGGCCTCAAGCTCCTTTTCCCAGCTTTCCGGCATGCGCAGCTCTATCTCGCCGCCCTCCCCGTTTCCCTCTGCCGCCATGGAAAGCGACATCCGGGGGGCGCCCTGAAGATGACCGGCTGCGCAATGGCCATACTCATGCCCGAAGATGAAAAACTCCATCGCATCGCGGAACACGCCCACCAGATGGGTGTGATGGGTGGTCATCAGATAGGACTGGGCGGCATGGGGCGCGCCCTGAACGGCATAGGCCGTGAGCAGATCAAAGAAGCGCATACCCGTTTCGGGCGATTGCAGGCGCTGGCGGACCACGCTGTCCCGGTCGGTGGCAAAGTTGAGGTTGCCATCTTCTGCCTGGGTAACCGGGAAGCTGACGGCAGCGACCTTGGACAGGAGGTTGGCAAAACCCATGATGCCGTCATCGATCAGGATCAGGTAATAGGACGGATTATCGACATCGGCGGCAACGCCGTTGACACGCCCGGTCTGCAGGCTGCCGAATACGGGCTGTTTGGGCAGGCCGATCTTCAGGCGCTGGCAGGACTGTTCCAATTGCCCCTGCATCTGCTGCAGCCAGAAATGCGTGAGCGGATCTTCATACCGGCTGAACGGGCGGGCACGGAAGCCGGGCTCCATTTCCTTCCGCCAGGCGTCCAGAGGCAGGCTGGTAATGCCCGCCGCCGTCATGGACTGGTGGAAGTGGACCAGAAACTGCTCGGTAAAGTCGGCGTCGGTGGCGCCCGGCTCCATGCCTGCAAGCCAGGGATGGGAGCGCGCATGCACCTTCTGGAGGTATTCAAGGTCTCCGATGACCTGGCGCCAATGCTCCTTGCTGGTAGCCGCTGGGGCTTCACGCCCTTTGCCTTTCGAGAACCAGTTGAGCATGGTAATCTCGCCCCCGTGCATCATCTCGGCAATGGATGTAGCACGGGTGTCGGATGAGTGGAAATTGGGGGATATTTCACGATGGGCCTGGTTGATGTCGCGCTGGCGCTGGTGTTTGGCCTTTTGGCGGCGTTCATTGCCGGCCAGATAACCGGGCGGGGCAGCAAGCTCTATGACGCCACCCTCGAGCGCCTTGTCCGGCTGGGGCGCATGCGGGCGCAGGGGCTGGACGCGGATACCGGCGAAGAAACCTTCACCGTGACCAAGGCAATGATCCAGCAGGCGCTCGAGGAACATACCAAGCCTGCCAGGTTTGCCTGGGCGAGCAACTTCCTCTGGTTTTCGGCCGGCGCGCTGGTCTCGCTGTTCACCTCGGAAATCCGCGGGCTGGTCGGGCTGGGCTGATCACTCGGCCGCGCGATTAAGATCGACATTGCCGGCCACGCCCGGCACGCGGCCCTTCATCGAATACTGCCAGATGGCATGGGGCAGGCGCGGCGGGCCTTCCAGCGACCGCACCCAGAGCGGGTGGCGCTCGAACCCCTCCCCCGCAAGCCATTCGGCATGAAAGGCAGGCGTGGTGTAAATCACGGGCACGGCGCCGTATTCCTCTTCAAGGCCCGCCAGAAACCGTTTCAGGTCTGCGAGCGTTTCCGCCCGGCCCGCGCGCGGCGCGCAATTGTGAGCGTGCTCCAGATCGACCGCCGGGGGCAGCGTGTCGCTGCGCACCTCGACCTGGCGGATGAAATTTGCCGCCTGCCGCCCGCCATCCTGGCAGAGAAGGTAGAAATGGTAGGCGCCGGTCTGCCAGTGATGGCGCAGCGCGCTCTGCCAATTGGCCTGAAACTGCGTGTCGACATGGCTCTCTCCTTCGGTGGCCTTGAGATAGACAAAGGAGAGGCCTGCCGTGGAAAGGCGCGGCCAGTCCACCGCGCCATTGTGGTGGGAGAGATCGATGCCCTCCGCGCCCGGCGCCAGCAGAGGCCGGGGCGCCTCCTCCACCGGGGCGCCACTTGGCCCACAGGATGCAAGCAGGCAGGGTATGACCAGCACGGACACAAGGCGCAGGCGCAGTTTCATCGCGCCGCGCCCTCAGGAAGTGTCCCGTTCTGGATCATCTCGGTCATGATAGAACCTCATCGGCGGCATATTCAGGGAGACGCAGAATGGCAGCAGACAAAGGCAGAGCGGCCCCCCCGCCAGCGCCCTCACCCGCCAAGCCCGCCGCCCCGGCCGGGCCGAACAATGTTATCGCCGCCGGATGCCGTGTCATCGGCAATATGACACTGGCCGGTTCGCTGCGCCTGGGGGGTGAGATTCTGGGGGACGTCCACTGCCAGGGCGCGCTGGTGGTAGAGGCCACGGGAAAGATCAAAGGCCGGATCAGCGCGGCAGAGATCGTGCTGGCCGGCAGCCTGATCGGAGAGATCGCCGCAACGCGCCGGATGGAAGTCAGCGCCGGAGGCCGGGCGGAGGGATCCATCTTTGCCCCGTCGATGCGGGTGGAGGGCAATGCGGTGATTGACGGCGATCTGCTGATCGCGCCGGAACGTTCGCCCGCCCATATCGAACGGGCGAAGGTTCTCAGCGTGCTGACGGAAGCGCCGGGGACAACGCCCACGGGCGCCGCCGGCTAGTTCTTGTTCTTCTCGATCTGACGCAGGCGCTGCTGCGAAGCGTCATTGGGATCAAACGCGCCCAGAGTCTGGATGCGCTCGCACGCCCAGGCATAGTCTTTCTGGCAGGCCTCCTGCAGAGCGCGGGTGCCGCCCTGAACGTCTTTCGGGCCACCCGTGCCGGTGAAGGCCATGTTGCCCCAGGCCGCGCAGCCGCTGACTTCGCCCAGATCACAGGCTGCCTTGTAGAGACGGCGCCCCTCAGTGAGGTTTGCCTTCACGCCCCGGCCCTGCACCGTCAGATAGGCAAGGCCCGCGCAGCCGCGGCCATCCTTGGCATCGCAGACTTTCTTGTAGTTCTTGGCCGCCGCGGCCAGATCCTGCGAGCCGCCAAGGCCCTTGCGTTCCAGCTCGGCGAGTTCATAGCAGGCCTGATATTCACGGGCGGCGCACTTGGTTTTCGCCGTCTCGCGGGCTTCCTTGAGCTTGGCAAAGTCTGTTTCTGCCTTCTCCATGGCGAGTTCGGCCTGGGTACGCTCGACCCGCCCCGCCGTGCCCTGCGCGCTTGCCGGCAGGGTTATGGCAGCCGTCACCAGGACAGCGCCAAGCATCATGAGAACCTTTTTCATCGATCGGGTCTCCTTTTCCTTGTGTGAGGGTTTAGCGGCAGAATTGGGCAAGGCTGGGGCAGGCCGGCAGACAGATTGCAGTAGCCCCCTGCCCGAGGCGGGTCTACCATCGCCGCAACACACAAAAAATAAGGGAGAAACCGCAATGGCGGCAAGTGATCAGATACCCCTCGGCTCAGGTTTTCACGCCAAGAGCACGGCCAGGGAAGTCGTCGCGGACATCGGCCTTGCCGGCAAAAACGCCATTGTGACCGGGGGCTACTCCGGCATAGGGCTGGAAACTGTCCGCGCGCTGGCAGAAGCCGGAGCGAAGGTGACCGTGCCCGCCCGCCGGCCTGAGGCCGCGCAGGCGGCGCTGGCAGGGATCAGCGGCGTTACCGTCGCCGCCATGGATCTTGCCGATCAGGCAAGCGTGCGCCGGTTTGCGCAGGACCATGTGGCTGCCACGCCGAAGCTGCACCTGTTGATCAACAATGCCGGGATCATGGCCTGCCCGCTCGCCCGCGTCGGGGCCGGCTGGGAAAGCCAGTTCGGGACCAATCATCTGGGCCATTTCGGCCTGTATCAGGGGCTGCTGCCCTCGCTGCGCGCGGCCAATGGCGCGCGCGTGGTGGCGCTGTCCTCGACCGGGCATATCCTGTCGGACGTGATCTGGGAGGATCCGAACTACCAGTCCCGCAAATACGACAAATGGGAAGCCTACGGACAATCCAAATCCGCCAACGCGCTGTTTGCCCTTGGCGTGGACCTGCGCGAGCGGGGCAACGGCATTCGCGCCTTCTCGGTGCATCCGGGCGGCATTTTCACCAATCTGCAGCGCCACCTGCCGGATGAGGAAATGGTCGTGCTCGGCTGGAAAAACCCCGATGGCACGCTGCCCGAAAGGATCAAGGCCTCGTTCAAGACGCCCGAGCAGGGCGCCTCCACCACCGTCTGGGCGGCCACCTCTCCCAAGCTGGAGGGCAAAGGCGGGGTCTATTGCGAAGACTGCGACATTGCCAAAGCCGCCACGCCGGCAAGCCAGCGCTTTGAACACGCCCGCGAATGGATCAGCGACGACGCCCGCGCCGAGAAGCTGTGGGCAATGAGCGACACCTTTCTGGCCAATGCATAACGCCCTGCCCCGTCCAGATTGACGCTTCCGGGCTTTCGGCGCACGAGAACGCGATGAGCGAGACCAACCTTCCCTCCGGCGCTCCGGCAGCTTCGCGGCGCGCGATCCTTCTGGGACTTGCGCTTCTGCTGGTGATTGCCGGAGTGTTTGTGGCCGGGAGGGCTGGCCTGCTGCCCGATGCCGATACGGTGACCAGCTGGATGACAACCCTCAGCGAAAGCCCGTGGGGGCTGGTGGCCGTGATTGCCGTATTCTGCCTGGCGGCCTTTGCCGGCATTCCGCAATTTGCCCTGATCGCCACCGCCGTCGCGGTGTTCGGCCCCTGGTATGGGGCAGGCTATTCCTGGATCGCCAATATGATTTCCGGCGCGCTGACCTTCTGGGTGGGCCGGGCAGCGGGGGAACAGGCCTTCCGCCGATATGCCGGCGCCAGCGCGCAGAGGCTGTCGCGCTTTGTCGGGCGCAACGCGCTGGTGACGAGCGCGATCGTGCGCAATGTGCCCACCGGTCCGTTTCTGCTGGTGAACATGGCGTTCGGCGTCAGCAGCGCCAAATTCCGCGATTTCTGGATTGGCATGGGCATCGGCGTCCTTCCGAAGATCGCGCTGGTGGCTTTTGCGGGGCGCAGCGTTCTGGCCGCGCTTCAGGGCAATCTGGGGATCGCGGTCCTGACTGCTTTGGCAGCCGTCGCCGTTTATGCTGGCGGATATGTCTATTTCCGGCGCCGGGCGGCTCGCGCGCGGCAAATTATTGCGACTGAGACAGCCTCACCGGTTGACAGCGCCGCTGAGGCCGGTGATTAGAGTGACTATGCGCAAAGTTCTGCCCCTTCTTAGCCTGCTTACCGGCCCCTGGCCGGGGACCGACGCCCGAGTCTGAGGGCGGTCGCGCGGCCAGGGGACATTCGAAAAGAACGCTTTTTTCCCGACATCCCGCTGAGCGACGCAAAACCATGACCTCCCAAGACCAAGCTGCGAAATCCGCAAAGAAACCCCGCGTATTCATTTTCGACACCACCATGCGCGATGGCGAGCAATCGCCCGGCGCGTCGATGACGCATAACGAGAAGCTCGAACTGGCAACTCTGCTGGAAGACATGGGCGTCGACATCATCGAAGCCGGCTTCCCCGCCGCTTCGGAGGGCGACTTTGCCGCTGTCAGCGCCGTAGCTGCCCAGTCGAAGAACGCCGTCATCTGCGGCCTCTCCCGCTCCACCCCGGCCGATATTGACCGCTGCGCCGAAGCCGTGCGCAAAGCGGCCCGGCCGCGCATCCACACCTTCATCTCCACCAGCCCTGTGCACATGAAGCACAAGCTGAAGATGGGGCCGAATGCCGTGCTGGAAGCTGTTGGCCGGTCGGTGGCGCAGGCCCGCAACCTGGTGGACGATGTGGAATGGAGCGCGGAAGACGCAACCCGCACCGAGTTCGACTTCCTCTGCAAATGTATCGACGCAGCGATTGCCTCGGGCGCGACCACGATCAACGTGCCCGATACGGTGGGCTATTCGCACCCGGAAGAATATGGCGCACTGATCCGCAGACTGATCGAAAACATCCCCAACTCCGACAAGGTGATCTGGTCGGCCCACTGCCATAATGATCTCGGCCTGGCTGTTGCCAACTCCCTGGCTGGCCTCTCCAATGGCGTGCGGCAGATCGAATGCACCATCAACGGCCTGGGTGAGCGCGCAGGCAATGCGGCGCTCGAAGAAATCGTGATGGCGATGAAGGTGCGCGGCGACACCCTGCCCTACGAATGCAACATCAATTCAAGCTATCTGGCCCGGGCCTCTGCCATGGTCAGCCGCATCACCGGTTTCCCGGTGCAATACAACAAGGCCATCGTCGGCAAGAACGCCTTCGCGCATGAAAGCGGCATCCACCAGGATGGCATGCTGAAGAATTCCGAAACCTACGAGATCATGAAGCCCGAAGATGTCGGCGTGGCCAAGACCTCGCTGGTGATGGGCAAGCTGTCGGGCCGCAATGCCTTCCGCGACAAGCTGGAATCCATGGGCTATTTCCTGGAAGGCGAACCGCTTAACGACGCCTTCAAGCGTTTCAAGGACCTCGCTGACCGCAAGAAGCACGTGTTCGACGACGACATCATCGCGCTGGTGGATGAGCAGCTGGCCGCCGAAGGCGAGCGCATCGGCTTCAAGCGCCTGCGCGTCGTGGCTGGTACGGAAGGTCCGCAGACGGCAGAAATCGACCTGACGATCGACGGCGAAGACAAGTATTCCATCGCGCGCGGCAATGGCCCGGTGGACGCTGTGTTCAATGCCATCCGCCAGCTGGTACCGCATCAGGCGATCCTGGAACTCTATCAGGTGCACGCCGTCACCGGCGGCACGGACGCGCAGGCAACCGTCTCTGTACGGCTGAATGGCGACGGCATCATGGCCACCGGGCGCTCGTCAGACCCCGACACGCTGGTTGCCAGCGCAAAGGCCTATCTGCACGCGCTCAACAAGTTTGAAGTTCGCAAGGCCAAGCGCAGCAAGGCGGCCTGATCATCGGTTGGCGGCGGGCTGGTCAGCCCCCGTCCCGCTCTCCGAAGCCATCGGCGACCAGCGCGGCGATGGCTTCCACCGCCTCCTGGGCCTGGGGGCCGTTCGCGGTCAGCTCGATCTCACAGCCGGTATGGGCCACCAGCATCAGCAGATCCATGATCGAGCGGGCATCGGCCTGCTCGCCTTCATGGCGCACGATCACCTTGGCATCATATTCAGCAGCAAGTTTGGCAACCTTGGCGGACGCCCGCGCATGCAGGCCCTTACGATTGACAATAGTCGCGCGGGCAGAGGCAGTGGGAACCGAACTCGACATCAAGGCAGCCTGGCAAGCAGCTCGGAGGCGATGGTGACATATTTCCGCCCGCCTTCGGCAGCGGCGTGAGCGGACTCGTCCAGGCTCAGAACTTCGCGCACTTCGGCCAGCTTGATCAGCATCGGCAAGTTGGCCCCCGACACGATCTCCATCGGCACATTGCCTCGAATGGAAAGAACGAGATTGGACGGCGTGCCGCCGAACATATCCGTCAGCACAACAACGCCATGGCCATCATCGCAGGCTTTGACCGCTGCCAGGATCTGCTCGCGCTTCTGATCGAGATCATCATCCGAATCGATGGAAACAGCCCGCGCACGCCAAAGGCGGCCCACGACGTGCTCCGCTGCCGCGACGAGCTCGTGGGCCAATCTTCCATGGCTGACAACAACAATGCCGATCATTCCGCTACTGGGATGCAACCCTGAACGTTAAACTAACGTCACGTTGTCACGATGCTGCGCCGCGTCAAGGCGCATTCGGCTGAAGATGCGGTGCTTTCCTCAGCCGGTGTGGCCCAGACCCAACACATCGTTCATGTCGTAAAGGCCGGGTGCCTGCGCCGCTGCCCAGATCGCTGCATGCAAGGCGCCTTCGGCGAAGACAGAGCGATCAAGTGCCGTATGGGAAAGCCGGATCAGCTCTTTTTCGGAGCCGAACGTCACCTCATGTTCCCCGATCACGCCGCCAGCGCGGCGCACGGCAAAGCCGATCTTGCCGGTTTCGCGCCGGGCTTCCGGCCCGTCATAAGGCGGCGCCCGCAGCGTGCTCAGCGGCGCGCCCCTGCCCTCTGCCGCCGCCGCGCCCAGCATCAGCGCCGTGCCCGAGGGCGCATCCGCCTTCATGCGGTGATGGGTTTCCAGCACTTCGATATCCCAGTCCGTGCCCAGACGGCCGGCGGCAAGACGGGTGAGCGCTTCGAGCAGGTTCACCCCGATGGAGAAATTACCTGCCTTCACAATCGCAAAGCGCGAAGAGGCCGCCCGGATGGCGTCCTCCTCAGCCGCAGAGAAACCCGTGGTGCCGATCACAACAGCGCGCACCGTTGTCGCTTCCAGCGCCCGCAGCGCGGAAAGCGTGGCTTCCGGGCGGGTAAAATCAATCCACGCCCCAGCCTCCTCGGCGGCGCCTGCCACCGTCGCCACAGGTTTGATCCCGATCGCGCGCCGCCCGGCAAGAAGACCGATATCCTCGCCATAGGCATTGGCGGCGGCAACTTCAGTGCCGCCCCGGATAGGGATGCCCCGGTCAATCGAAACGGCCGCCAGCTTGCGCCCCATACGCCCGGCGACGCCTGCAATGGCAACACTCATGGCGGTCTCTGGTTTAGTCATTCGATTTCTCCGCGGCAGCATCCGCCCTAGTCTGTTCCAGTTCGCTCCGCAGGCTGGAGAGCTCCCGCTCGCGCAGCTCGTCGGAAAAGGCGCTGGCGAAAACACCCGCCGGCAGCGCCACGACCCCGATCCCCGCGATCGCGATAATGCCGGCGCAGAAGCGGCCAAGCGGGGTCACCGGATAGACATCGCCATAGCCCACCGTCGTCAGTGTGGCCACAGACCACCAGATGGCGCGCGGAATGGACGCAAAGGCTTCCTGCTGGTTTCCGCCAATGCCCTCGACGAAATAGAGCAGCACGGCAGCCACATAAACCAGCGTCACAGCCAGGGCGAGCGAGGTGAGAAGCAGCGAGCTTGCCCGCCGCACGGCTGCGCCCAGCGCTTCAAAGGCAGGAATGAAGCGCGCAATCTTGATCAGACGCGCCAGGCGCAGCACGCGCAGCACCAGCAGCGACATCCCCGAGCCCATCGCCATCAGGATCAGCTCCGGCAGAAAGGCCAGCAGGTCGGCAATCGAATAGAATTGCGCCATGAAACGCAAACGCCCGCGAAACCCGCGATAGGCCGGATCAATGCCCGCGCTCCACACCCGGGCAACATATTCCAGCGCGAAGATGCAGATCACGGTGACATTGAACACATGGAACACAAGCTGCCAGCCCGGCACCTGCAGGGTCGGCTCGGTCTCCAGCGCCAGGAAGAGGAAGCTGAGGATCACCAGCCCGACAATGCAGGCATTGGTGAGCGATAGACCCGTCCGGCGCGCCTCGGGCGCTAATGCCTCATAAAGCCGCCGTTTCAGTCCCATCCCAGCCGTCCCCTTGCTGTTTCTGTCAGCCTCTTAGCACACCGCCCGTTCCCTTGGCGACGGAAGCAACAATCCGCTCCATGACCTGCTGGATCTGCTCGTCCTTGAGCGCTTCCTTCGGCTGAAGGGTAACCTCGATGGCCACCGATTTCTTGCCCTCGGCAACGCCCTGCCCCTGATAGACGTCAAACACATCTACGGAGGTGATCAGCTGCTTCTCGGCAGACTGGGCATGACGCACGATTTCGCCGGCTGCCACGCCCGCATCGACCATGAAAGCCAGGTCGCGTCGGATCGGCGTCAGCTCGGCGCGTTGCAGCACGGGCTTGGTCTTGGTCGCCTTCACCTTCATCACCGGCAGGGCGTTGAGGTTCAGCTCGAATGCATAGACCGGGCCTTCCACATCCAGCGCTTTCAGCACGCCGGGATGCAGCGCGCCGAAATTGGCGACCGTCATCTTCGGGCCGAGCTTCAGGCTGGCAGCCTGGCCGGGATGCCAGTGCGGCTGGGTCGGCGCCGACACCTGGAACCGGTCGCCCGGCTGGCCAAGCGCAGCGAGGAGCGCGAAAAGATCAGCCTTGGCCGCATACGCATCATAAGGCGCGGCCTTGCCCTGCCAGTGGCGCTCGGCCGCCGGCAGCACCAGCCCGGCAACCACCGTACGCTGATCTTTGGGGCCATCGCCGAGATAGACCGGGCCAGCTTCGAACAGGCGCACCGTACGCTCGCCGCGATTGCGGGCGCGCTGGGCTGCCTGGGCAAGGTTACCCAGCGCAGAGGGGCGCATATAGTTCAGTTCGCTCGCCACGGGATTGGCCACGCTCAGCGCGTCTTCGGTCATGCCGAACAGCTCGGCATGTTCGCGCGCCATGAAGCTCCAGGTGACCGCTTCGAGGAAGCCGCGCGCCGCCATGACGCGGCGCGAGATCGCCACCCGCGCCTGGCGCGGCGTGGTGATGACGCGGCGCCCCCCTTCGGGCAGCGGCAGCGAAGTGGTCGGCAGCTGATCAAAGCCGATCAGGCGCGCAATTTCCTCAACGATATCGGCCGATTGCTCCATATCGAACCGGTGGGATGGCGGCATCAGATACCAGGCGTCGCCCGCGTCCTCGATGTCGAACTCCAGATCCTTGAGAATACGCTTCATTTCCGCCGGCTTGACGACAAGTCCCGTCAGGCGCTCGACATCCACGGGGTAGAAGGTAACCTTCTGCGTACGGATCGGGACCGAACCGGCAATCTTTGCCTTCGACACCTGACCGCCGCCATATTCCAGGATCAGCGCAATCGCGAGATTGAGCCCGTCCAGGCAGCTTTGCGGATCAACGCCGCGCTCGAACCGGTAGCGGGCGTCCGAATGGATGCCCGTGGCGCGGCCGGTGCGCGCGGTGCGCAGCGGATCGAACCAGGCCGCTTCGATGAACACGTCCACCGTCTCTGCCGATACCGCCGTGGAGACGCCGCCCATCACGCCGCCAAGGCCGATGGCGCCGGAATTGTCAGCGATAACGCACATGTCTTCGGTGACGGTATAAGTTTTCCCGTCCAGCGCTTCCAGCGTCTCACCGGCTTTGCCGAGGCGCGCCACGACAGCGCCGGAAAGCCGGGCCGCGTCATAAACGTGCAGCGGCCGGGCCCGATCGAGCGAGATATAGTTGGTCACATCGACCAGCAGCGATTTCGGCTGAAGGCCGGCCGCCTTGAGGCGTGCCTGCATCCAGTCCGGAGACGGACCATTGGTGACGCCCCGGATCAGCGCGCCGGCAAACATCGGGCAGGCTTCGGGGGCCTCCAGCTTGATGTCGATGGGGCAGTCATAGCTGCCATTGATCTTCTTGGGATCATTGCGCAGGAAGCGCCCTGCCCCGGCCGCGGCCAGATCTCGCGCAATGCCCTGCACACCCAGCCAATCGGGCCGGTTGGGCGTCACTTCAAAGTCGATCACCGGGTCGGTCTGACCGAGCGCTTCAGCCGCCGGCGTGCCGACCTTGAAGTCTCCCTGCAGATCAATGATCCCGTCATGATCATCGCCGGTTTCCAGCTCCCGCGAGGAGCACATCATGCCATGGCTCTCGATGCCGCGAATGGCGCGCGGCTTCTTGTCGAGCGCGAAATCCAGCCCCGGAATGAAGGTGCCGAGCGGCGCATAGATGGCCGTCATGCCCGCACGCGCATTCGGCGCGCCGCAGACGATCTGCTTGATCCCGTCGATGGTCTCCACCGTGCAAACGCGCAGCTTGTCCGCATCGGGATGTGGCGCGGCCTCGATCACCTTGCAGACCGTGAACGGGGCGAGCTTCTCGCGCGGATCAATAACCTCTTCGACCTCAAGGCCGGCCTTGAGCATCAGATCGAGAATGTCCTGAAGCGACGCCTTGGTGACAAGGTGATCGTTCAGCCAAGAAAGCGAGAAACGCATCAGCTGAGCCCTCCGCTGACGGATGGTGTAAGCCAGGGTGAGAAGCCGTAATGGCGGGTCCATTGCGGGTCGGCTTCGAAATAGGGGCGCAGGTCCGGCATGCCGTATTTCAGCATGGCGAGACGGTCCACGCCCATGCCGAAGGCAAAGCCCTGATGCACGGCCGGGTCAATGCCGCAATTGCGCAGCACATTGGGATGCACCATGCCGCAGCCAAGGATTTCCATCCAGCGGTCACCGGCGCCAATCTCGATGGCGTCGCCCTTGCGGGAATATTTCACGTCCATTTCGGCCGAAGGCTCCGTGAACGGAAAGAAGTGGGGCCGGAAACGCGACTCCACATTGTCCACCTCGAAGAAGGCCTTCACGAAATCGATAAGGCAGCCTTTGAGGTGCCCCATATGGATATCCTTCTCGATCACCAGGCCTTCGACCTGGTGGAACATCGGCGTATGGGTCGCGTCCCAGTCATTCCGGTAAACGCGGCCGGGCACCAGAATGCGGATCGGCGGCTTCTCTTCCATCATCGTGCGCACCTGCACGGGGCTCGTATGCGTACGGAGCACTTTGGGCGTGTCGCCTTCCAGCGCCTTCATGAAGAAGGTGTCGTGCGTCTCCCGCGCCGGATGGCCCAGCGGGAAGTTCAGCGCGGTGAAATTGTGCCAGTCGTCTTCGATGTCGGGCCCTTCGGCCACGGTGAACCCCATATCGCCGAAGATCGCGGCGATTTCCTCGAACACCTGCATCACCGGGTGCAGCGCGCCCTCGCCGGGGCCGGGCGCGGGGGGAAGCGTCAGGTCCACCCGTTCGGTCACCAGGCGCGCTTCAAGCGCGGCATTCTCCAGCACATCCTTGCGCAGGCGGATGGCCTCATCCACGCGGGTCTTGAGGGTGTTGAGCAGAGGCCCCTGCGCCTTGCGTTCTTCCGGGCTCATCTTGCCCAGGGCGCCCATCAGAGCGGAGACCCGCCCCTTCTTGCCAAGCTCGGCCACGCGCACGGCGTCCAGAGCGGCAAGGTCGCCCGCCGCTGCTATGGCAGCGAGGGCTTCTTGTTCGATCGCGGTTATGTCGGACACTTGGAATTTCCCTTTCAGGTCAGACCGTCGCGGCTTTCTAGTCGCTAGGATAAGGGCGAGGCAATCAGCAAAACGCCCGCAGGCCGGAACCCGCGGGCGTCTCAGAAAACGAGGCGAGGCCGGGGGCGCCGATCAGGCGCGCGCAGCCTTCTTGCGAGCAAGGCGTGCGCGCTTGGTGTTACCAAACACGCGGATCTTTGCCCGCTTTCCAAGGTTGGCGGTCCATTTGGCGTTGCGGCGCTTGACGCGCGGCTTCTTGCCGGCGGTGAGAACGCTGTTCGGGGATTTCGACATCTTGTTTCTCTCCGGGCTGGATTAGGCGAGGGCAGCTTTGGCTTGGGCGACGAGCGCACCAAAAGCCTCAGGCTCGCGCACGGCGAGGTCAGCCATCACTTTACGGTCGACTTCAATACCGGCCTTGGTCAGGCCGTTGATGAAGGTCGAATAGTTGAGGTTCTCGTCATGGATGCGGACGGCAGCGTTGATACGCTGGATCCAGAGCGAGCGGAACTGGCGCTTCTTAACCTTGCGGCCAACGTAAGCATACTCGCCGGCTTTCCAGACGGCGGCGTGGGCGTTGGTGAAGGTATTCTTGCGGCGGTTGCGGAAACCCTTGGCCTGCTTCAGGATTTTCTTGTGGCGGGCGTGGGCGGGAACTTTGGCGCGTGAACGGGGCATCGTGGCCTCCTGTCAGAAAGTGTTCAAAATCAACGGGGTTAAAGGGGTCTGCCCAGCCTTAGAGGCCGTAAGGCAGGTACTTTTTCACGCGGGCTTCATCCGCCTTGGCGCCGACGGACGTGCCGCGGTTCTGGCGGATATATTTCGCGTTATGGCTCATCAGGCGGTGACGCTTGCCAGCGACGCCGTGCTTCAGCTTGCCCGTTGCGGTGATTTTGAAGCGCTTTGCAGCGGCCTTCTTGGTCTTCATCTTCGGCATCTTTGTCTCCTTAAACTGTAGAGCTCACACCAGATCTGGCGGCCCAGGACACACGGGTCAGGGGGCAATGCCGTCGCCCCAAAACCCGGAAGTGGCGGCTTATGGCGGAACATACGCCATGAATCAAGAGGGCGGCCTGCGCCGCCCTGCCGATTAATCCAGAATGAGCCCAGAGCCCGGGACACCCCTCAGCGCGGGGCGAGCACCATGGTCATCTGCTTGCCCTCGAGCTTGGGTTCGAGTTCGACCTTCGCGGTCTCCTCGAAATCCTTCTTCATCTTCTCGAGAAGCTCCATGCCGAGATGCTGGTGGGCCATCTCGCGGCCCCGGAAGCGCAGGGTCACCTTCACCTTGTCGCCTTCTTCGAAGAAGCGGGCGATGGCGCGCGCTTTGACTTCGTAATCGTGCTTGTCGATGTTCGGGCGAATCTTGATCTCTTTCAGCTCGGAAGATTTCTGCTTCTTCTTGGCTGCGGCCTTTTTCTTGCGCTCTTCAAAGCGCAGCTTACCATAGTCGAGGATCTTGACGACCGGGATTTCCTGCCCGGCCGACACTTCGACCAGGTCCATCGATGCTTCTCGAGCCGCGTCAAGCGCGGCGGCCAGGGGCATCACACCCTGCTTCTCGCCATTCTCGTCAATCAGCAGCACTTTTGCGGCGCGGATTTCTTCGTTGATGCGGGGGCCAGCCTGTTTCTTGGGCGGCGCATCGGCTTCAGGTCTGCGAGCTATGGGAGATCTCCTTTGGTTGCTCAGAAAGTCGCGGGAATATGCCTGTGTTCGGGGCATTCTTCAAGGCGCGAGGCTTTGGCAGCCGCTGAAGCGCAATGCAACTGCCAAAGTTAGCTGCCTGAATTGCTCTCCGGGCGAAGATGTCCTTAATCGCAGGCCTAGAGAAACAAAGCCTTGGGGGCGCCATCATGAAACTTGCCGCTATCCTTGCCGCTGGCTGTCTGCTGCTGGCCGGCCCCGCCTTCGCGCAGTCAAAACCCGAAGCGCCAGCGAGCCTCGCCAGCAAGATCGAGGGCCTTGAGGCAAAGCCCGGCTTTCTGGACCTCTATGTCGACAAGGCCGCCGGCAAGGTGTTTGCCGCCCTGCCCGCCCCGGATGAGGATGGCCTCTCTGTCCGCTTCATCTATTCCACCGGCCTCACCGCCGGGCTCGGCTCCAACCCCATAGGCCTAGACCGGGGCAACGCCACCTCCGGCGATATTGTCCGCTTCCGCCGCATCGGCGAGAAGGTGGTGGCCGAGGCCGAGAACTGGAGATACCGCGCCACCTCCGGCCGCAGCGATGAGGAACGCTCCGTTCAGCAGAGCTTTGCCAATTCCTTCCTATGGTCCACGGGCATCGAGGCCACCGGCGCGGATGGCCGTCTGCTGATCGACCTTTCCGGCTTTCTGACGCGCGACGCCAGCGACATCGCCAGCGCCCTGAAGCACGGCAAGGATGCGGGCGACTATCGCCTGGCGGCAGACCGCTCGATGCCTGATCCGGGCGCTGTTCTCTCCTTCCCGGACAATGCCGAGATCGATGCCTTCCTGACCTTCGAGACCTCCAGGCCAAACGCGCAGACCTATGCTACCGCCGCCGATGCGCGCGCGGTAACGCTGGTGCTCCACCATTCCTTCGTGCGCCTTCCCGATGAGGGCTATACCCCGCGCCTGTTTGACCAGCGCACGGCCAGCATCGGCATGGGCTTTCATGATTTCTCCGCCCCGCTGGGCGCGCCGCTCGTCTCCCGCTTTTCCCCGCGCATGCGGCTGGAACGGGTAGACCCGGCCGCCGCCTCTGGCCCGGTGAAGGATCCAATCGTCTTCTATGTCGACAATGGCGCGCCTGAAGAGATCCGCGACGCCCTGATTGAAGGCGCCAGCTGGTGGGCGCAGGGCTTTGAGGCGGCGGGCTTCGAGAATGCCTACCGCGTAGAGGTCCTGCCCGAAGGCGCCCATCCGCTGGATGTACGCTACAATGTCATCAACTGGGTGCACCGCCAGACGCGCGGCTGGTCCTATGGCGGCAGCGTGATGGACCCGCGCACCGGCGAGATCCTCAAAGCCAACGTCATTCTCGGCTCCCAGCGTGTCCGGCAGGACCGGATGATCTTCGAAGGCCTGGCGGGCGCAGCAAAGACCGGCACCGGCGCGGCCGATGATCCGGTGGAGGTCTCCCTCGCCCGGATCCGCCAGCTCTCCGCCCATGAGGTGGGCCATACCCTTGGCTTTGCGCACAACTTTGCCGCCAGCACGAATGACCGAGCCTCGGTGATGGACTATCCGGCGCCCTGGGTGCGCCCGGCGGCCGGTGGCGGGCTGGACTTCAGCAACGCCTATGCAACGGGCCTTGGCGCCTGGGACATTTTCACGGTGAAATGGCTCTACGCCCAGTTCCCGGAGGGCGGGGACAACCTGCCGGCGCTGAACCAGATGGTCGATCAAGCCTATGGTAGCGGCCTGCGCTTCGTGTCGGACAATCATGCCCGCAGCAAGGACACAGGCCACCCTTTCGGCGCCGTCTGGGACAATGGCGCAGACCCCATCGGGATGCTCGACGAGGTGATGGCTGTCCGCCAGATTGCTCTGGCGAGTTTCGGCCCCGAAGCCCTCTCTGACGGGCGGCCGCTGTCTGAGCTGAACGCCGTGATCGTGCCGGTCTATCTTTACCACCGTTATCAGGTGGAGGCCGCCGCCAAGAGCATTGGGGGCCTCGACTTCCGGTATCATGTGAAAGGCGAAGGCGAGACCCCCGCCCGGCCGGTAGCGGCCGCCGAGCAGCGCCGGGCGCTGGAAGTCCTTGTAAACACACTGAAACCTTCCGCGCTGGACCTGCCCGACAGCGTGCTGAACTACCTGACGCCGGGCGATGTCGGCTATGCGGGCGGCGGCACCATCGAGGAGCTGTTCCCGAACCGCACGGGGCCGGCGTTCGATCTGGCCGCGTCTGCAGAGATTGCAGCAAGAGTGACGCTATCTGCGGTGCTGGATCCGGCCCGCGCCAACCGGCTGATGGCGTATGAGGCACGTGATCCGGGCGCGCTGACCCTGAGGCAGGTGATCGAACGGCTGGAAACATCTGTTTTCACTGAAGAAAAAAGCCCACGGCTCGCCGCGCTCAGCGGCATTGTGCAGACCCGCTTTGTCGCCGAGCTGATTGGCCTCTCACGCAGCGAAACGGCCTCGCCGGGCGTCAAGGCTGTGACAGACAGCTACCTGGCCGGGCTGCAGACGCGGCTTTCCGCGCCCAAAAGAGGACAAATCCGGACAAATCCGGACACCTCACGGGCACTGGTGGACATGATCGGCAAGCATCTGGCCGGGGATGATCTGCCCGCCGCTATCCTGCGCCCGGCGCCCCCTGCCCCCGCCGGCGCGCCCATCGGATCGATGACCGGCGCCATGGGCCAGATCGAAGAATGCTGGTTCTGCGGAGCTCAATAGCTGCGCCCCTAGACCGGCGCGATCCCCAGCGCGCGGACGGACTGCCAGACATCATCCACCGACAGCTCTTTCAGCGTCGGGGCGGAGTTGACGATGACGGTCCTAGGGCCGCGCGGGGCCGAATGGTCCGGGTTGCTTTCGGTCAGCGCGAAGAGGGCGATGCCGGGGGCGCCGGCCAGGGTCGCCATATGCATCGGCCCGGTATCATTGCCGACGACGAAGACCGCCGTTTCCGCCAGCGCGACGATCTGGAAGAGGTCTGTGCGCGTCACGAGGTTTTTGACGCGCGGTTCGCGCTTCACCAGTTCCTGGGCGATTGCGCTTTCGGCCTTGCCGCCGATGACGACCGGCGTGATGCCGAGATCGGCGATGCGGCGGGCGAGTTCGGCATAGTTCTCGATTGGCCAGCGCTTGGCTTCCCGGTGTTCCGACGCGCCGGGAATCAGCAGCATGTAGGGCTTCTGGATGCCGAAATAGGCCGGACTCAGCCGGGGCGTGTCACCCAGCTTGGGGCGCACCCAGCCGAGATCCGGAAACGGCGCGCTCTTGCCCAGCCAGCGGCCCTGAGGCGCCACCCCGGCGACCTCAAGCTGCTCGGCCAGCCGGTCAATCGAGTGCATCCCCGCGCGGGCCGGATTATCGTGGAAGAAGGCAGCCTTCTCATGATGGCCTGACCAGAGCGGCGCCTTCCCGGCGCGGGACAGCACCGAATAATAGTTCCGGGTGCGCCCGCTGGTCTGGAAATCATAGATGATGTCGTATTTCGCCTTGCGCAGGCGGCTGAGCAGCGCGTTGGTGGCTTTCAGCCCCTCGGGCCGGCCATCGGTCTCCACCACGTCGAAATACGGGCAGGTCTTGGCGAATTCCTCGTAAGGCGGGGTGGTCAGCAGCGTGATGCGGGCAGACGGGTGGAACTCGCGTACAGCGCGCATGGCGCCCAGCGCGAGGACAAAGTCTCCCAGCGCGCTGAGCTTGATGACCAGCACTTCCTTCGCCTTCGCGCCGGGATTTACCGGGCTGGCGCCGCTTCCGCGCGCACTCGACAAGTGTTCAATTCCCCTTCTCCAACAGGCGCTTATAGACGTTGAGTGTCGCCGTCTGAAGCCCCCTCTTGGAGAAATGGCGCAGGACATGCGCCCGGCCCGCCGCGCCCATGGAGGCGCGCACCGTGGGGCCAAGCCCGATCATGGCCCGCAGCGCGCCTGAAAGGGCCCGGGCATCCCCCGGCTGGACGCGCGCGCCGGTCTCGTATTCGATGACGGTTTCCCGCCCGCCGCCATGATCGGAAACGATCACCGGACGCTCCATCGCAGCGGCCTCTGCCGCCACCCGGCCGAAGGCCTCCGGGCGGGTCGATGGGGCAAGCACGATGTCAGACGCCAGGTAAGCGGCCGCCATGTCGCCGATATGCGGAACAATGATCACCGAGCGTTCAAGGTCGAGCCCCGCAATCTTGTTCTGCAGCGCATCGACATAGTGATCGCGCCCCTGCGGGTCTCCGGCGAGGACCAGCACCATCCCCGCGCGTTCGTCCGGGGCCAGAGCGGCGAAAGCGTCAATGGCGAGGCCCTGCCCCTTCCATTCGGTGAGGCGGCCGGGGAGGAACAGCGTCAGGCGCTTGTCTCCGAGCAGGCCCCAGCTCTGGCGGATCGCATCCACGCGGGCAGGCGCTACGGCCTTGGGATCGAACTCGGCCAGGTCCACCCCGCGCGGGATGGTGACGATCCTGTCTGCCGGCGTTTGGTGAACCTGGCAGATGTGATCGGCAATCCAGTTGGAATTGGCGATGACGATGTCGCCCTTGGCCATCACGGAATTATAGGCGCGCTTCAGACCCGAGGTTCCCGAATAGGCGCCGTGATAGGTGGTGACAAAGGGGACACTTTCGGCCTTTGCCGCGGCATAGGCGCTCCAGGCCGGAGCACGCGAGCGGGCGTGGACAAGGTCCACCTTCTCTTCACGGATGATCTGGCGCAGCTTGCCTTCATTGATCCGGATGGTCAGTGGGTTGCGGCTTTTTACATCCATACGGAAGAGTTCGCCGCCCAGGCGCTCGAATTCGGCTTCCAGCCTTCCACCTCGGCTCGCAAGCAGAGCGCGCCCGCCTGCCTCGACGATGGCCTCGGTCACCTCCAGCACGGTACGCTCCACACCGCCGGCCGAAAGCTCCGGCGCAACCTGGAGGATCACCCTGTTCTTCAAATCCGGAAGTTCGCCCAAAACGCGGCCCTGACTACTCGCTTGACAGGCGTGAGAGATGACGGAAGGCAGCAGCCATGACAACGGAATATTTCACCTCACCCGAGGGCCGCCGGCTGGCTTTCAACAAAATCCCGCCTGTAAACGGGCGGCCAACCTTCATCTGGCTGTCAGGCTACAGATCGGACATGGCGGGCAGCAAGGCGCAGGCGGTCAGCAGCTGGGCTTGGCAGACCGGAAATGGCGCTGTTTTGTTTGACTATTCCGGCCATGGCGAATCAGAGGGCCGTTTCGAGGACGGAACAATTTCCAGCTGGCGCGAAGATACGCTGGCCGCTATCGACACCCTGTCGGAAGGCCCGCTTGTCCTGGCTGGCTCCAGCATGGGCGGGTGGATGGCGCTGCTGGCGGCGCTTGCCCGGCCCGAGCGCGTAAAGGGCCTGGTGCTGATTGCGCCGGCGCCGGATTTCACCGAAAAGTTGATGTGGGCGGGCCTCAGCCAGGCCCAGCAGGAAGAGATCATGACGCGGGGCGTCACCCTTCGCCCGTCAGACTATGGCACGCCCGACCCGATCACCAAGGCGCTGATCGAGGATGGCCGCCAGTGGCAGATTCTGGACGCGCCGATTGCGTTTGATGGCCCGGTGCGCATCCTTCAGGGGATGGAAGATCCGGACGTGCCCTGGCCACACGCCTTGGAGATCAATGAGCGGCTGACCTCTTCCGATGTCATCCTTACCCTGATCAAGGACGGCGACCATCGCCTCTCCCGCGATCAGGATGTGGCAAGACTGATTGCCGCTTGCGCGGACATGGCAAATCTGACCGGCGCCTGAAGCGGCGCGCGTCAGGCTGACGGGCTTTCCGGGTTCAGCATTTCGGCGGGCATGATGATCCGCACAAGGGCGCCTTCGGGAGGATAGTCGATATCGGTGTGCCCGCCGACATTGGCGATAACGCGGCTCATCAGCGTTGAGCCAAAGCCCCCTGCCCCGCGCTTTTCGGGATCAAGGCGCGGCCCGCCGGTCTCGCGCCACTCAAACAGCAGGTTTTCCGCGCCGGTGGCGGTGTCCTTTTCCATCTGCCAGGAGAGGAGAACCCTGCCCTCGGGCACGCTGAGCGCCCCGTATTTGGCGGCGTTGGTACCCAGCTCATGCAATGTCAGCCCCATCACCACCAGGGTCTGTCCGCCGATCGGGATGTGGGCGCCCGCCGTGCTGAGCTTTGGTGTGCCGACGATCGAGAAAGGCTCAAGCGCCTGCTCGATCACCGAGCGCAGACCCACCTCTTCCCCGGCCCGGAAACCGCGCAGGAGCAGATTTGACCGGCCCAGAGCGCTGACACGTTCGCGCAGGCGGGCAGCCAGTTCCTGGGCGCTGGTGACGCCCCGCAGCGACAGCGAGATGATCGCGTTCATCGTGGCGAAGATGTTCTTCAGCCGGTGGTCCAGCTCCTGCGCCATGGTTTCCTGCTGGTCGGCCAGGCGGCGCGTTTCCTCCAGCGCGCGGGCTTCGGCGCGGAAGGCGTGCATCATCAGGGCAATCAGCGCCAGCTCGGTGGACACCACGAACATGTAGAGGCCCATGGCCAGCAATGTGCCGGCCGAGAAATCTGCCCCCACCGGCGGAATGAAAAAGTACCAGGACGCAAATGCCGAGAGCAGCGCCACCAGAATGCCCTGGCGCACCCCGAAGACGAAGCCGCTGACAATCACCGCCGGGAAGAAGGTCAGGAAGGGAAATCCTTGCGGCAGATAAGGGTCAAACCAGCTGCGCAGGCCGAAGGCGAGGGCAAAGATGGCGACGCTGGCCACATAGGTCGCCAGCGCAGCCGGAAGGGACAATCGCCTCTCGGCCGCGGCGAAAGCTGGAAGAGACTGTAATTTCGAGCGCACCGGAACCGAATGACCTAGCCTGAGGAAAAGTCACGGTAATACAAGCACAACCATTGCGCAACCAGCCGCCTGCGCAACACGCGTTATGCGCGTGTTGCGGGGTTCTTCACACAGCCTCAGTCGCGCAGCAGTTCATTTACGCCGGTTTTCGAGCGGGTCTGCGCGTCAACGGTCTTCACAATCACGGCGCAGGCGAGCGAGGGGCCGCCCTTGGGATCGGGCAGCGTGCCGGGCACGACCACGGAGTAAGGCGGCACCTTGCCATAGATGATCTCGCCGGTGCTGCGGTAAACGATCTTGGTGGACTGGGTGATGAACACACCCATGGCGAGTACGGAACCCTCGCCCACAACCACGCCTTCGACGACTTCCGAACGCGCACCGATGAAGCAGTTGTCTTCGATGATGGTGGGATTGGCCTGCAGCGGCTCAAGCACGCCGCCGATGCCGGTGCCTGCGGAGATGTGGCAGTTGGCGCCAACCTGCGCGCAGGAGCCGACCGAGGCCCAGGTGTCAATCATCGTGCCTTCGCCGACATAGGCGCCGATGTTGACGTAAGACGGCATCAGAACGGCATTCTTCGCCACATAGGCGCCGCGGCGCACGGCCGAGGGCGGCACGGCGCGGAAGCCGGCGTCCTGGAATTCCTTGGCGCCCCAGCCCTCAAACTTCGAGGGCACCTTGTCCCACCAGCTCCCGCCGCCGGGCACGCCATTGATCACGCCATTGGCGTTGAGACGGAAGGAGAGCAGCACGGCCTTCTTCAGCCATTGATGCACGGTCCAGCTGCCATCAGCTTCCCTGGTAGCAACGCGCGCCTCCCCGGAATCCAGCAGGCTGATGGCGGCGTCCACCGCATCGCGCACTTCGCCGGTCGTGGACGTGGAGAGGCTGTCGCGCCCTTCCCAGGCAGCATCGATTACACGGGCAAGGGCGTCGGTCATGGCATCTCTCTTCAGCTTATTTTTTGGCAGTCAGGCTCGACACCGCCGTATCGAGGAAACCGGCGAGGTCGCCGGTGACATAATCGATGTGTCCGGGGCCGTCATCCCCGAAAGCGTCCCCTGCCCCGGCGGGACGTGCCTCGATCGGCTCATGGCTCCAGTCCTTTTCCGAATGGACGAGCACGGTGGTGAAGCCGAGAGACTTGGCAGGCTTCAGATTGCGCGCGAGATCCTCGAAGAAGATCGCGCCTTCGGGGCGGACCTGATGCGTCTGGCAAAAGGTCTGATAGGCATCCAGGTGAGGCTTGGGCCGGTAGGCAGCTTCCTCGATGCCGAAGCTGTCATGGAAGAGATGGGCGATCCCCATCTTCTCGGTCACACGCTCTGCATGGCGGCGCGAGCCATTGGTGTAGACGAACTTGCGGCCCGGCAGCGAGGCGAGCGCCGTGCGCAGGTTGGGCAGGTCCGGCAGCGGCGAGAGGTCGATCTCGTGGACATAGTGCAGGAACTCTGCCGGATCGAGCTTGTGCACCTGCATCAGCCCCGACAGCGTGGTGCCATACTGGGCGTAATAGGATTTCTGCAGCTTGCGGGCATCGATGCGCTCAAGCTGAAGGTAGCGGGAGACGAAATCGGTCATCCGCGTGTCAATCTCGGCGAAGAGGTCGCACTCGGCCGGGTAGAGGGTGTTGTCGAGATCGAACACCCAGTCCTGCACATGGCCGAAGCCGGTATCGCCTTCCCCGTCCCTGCCGCTCATTTTCTGGCAACCTCGGTAAAGTCGCGGGCGAAGAATTCATAGACGAGCTTGCGTTCGACCGGCGCGGGCGTGCGCGTGAACAGGGCGGTGCGGTAGGCGGCGTCCTCGCAATCCTCGCGGCCGGAGATGGCGAACTTCGCCCGGCCGACGCAGAAGGCTTCATTGGCATTGGCCAGCGTGCGCAGCTGGGCGCCGTCTTCCATCTCGGCATAGACGAAATGTTCCGAGCCCCTCAGCGGACGGTCGATCACGCGGGCGCAGCCGCCCGCCTCGATCCGCCACCAGCCGCGGCTTTCCCAGCCTTCCGGGCTGCGCCGGGCAATGGCGCTCCAGATGCGGTTCTTGGTGCGGTTACAGAGGGTGAAGCCGACATTGCGGCCCCGCTCCTCGGCGGCCTGTTCAAGATAGTCGATCAGATCGGCATCCGAGAGGTTGGCCGGCAGGCCGCGCAGCTTCAGGAAGTCGGCAATTGCCGCGCGCGTGCGCTGGCCGATGAAACCATCAACATTGCCGGAAATGACACCCGCCTCATCCAGCAGGCGCTGCAGCCCGGCATTGCGGGCGGTGTCCTCGGAATAATTCTCGATCTCGGTGAAGAGGTTGGTCCAGCTTCCGTCCCGGGTGATATCGACCGGGCGGAACCCCTGAGTCTCAAGCCCCATCGCGGCGCAGTCCGGCGGGCTCTCCAGCGAGAAGGTGCCGGTCGGGTCCACGCAGAGATCCTTGCGCCCGCCCCATTCCCGCCCGCCGCCAAGGTGGGCAGAGGACGTGCGGCCGTAAAGATAGTGCATACCGGCTTTCAGCGGGCCGGGCAGCGCAATGCGGCAGGCGCCCGGATGCAGCTTCGTCCAGCCTTCAACCGTGATGCCGCTGGCTTCCTCATGGCCGACAGCGGCCTCGATGACATAGCTGGTGCGATTGCACAGCTTCCAGCCCTCGCCTTCCTGCGCATCGGCAGGCAGCAGCAGGACGGCCAGCGAAGCAATCGCCAGAACTACAATTCTAAGAAACCAGCGTTCCAGCGCCATGTTCGGTGAACAGCTCCATGAGCAGGGCATGCGGCGCACGCCCATCCAGAATAACCGCCGCCCCGACACCATGATTTACGGATTGCGCCGCTGTTTCAAGCTTCGGAATCATACCGCCTACAGCTGTGCCGTCCTTGATCAGCCCGGCGACCTCTGCCGCAGGGATTTCGCGGATCAGCTGCTTCTGCTTGTCGAGCACGCCGGCAACGTCCGTCATCAGAATGAGGCGGCTGGCTTTCAGGGCCGAGGCAAGCGCGCCGGCGGCTGTATCGGCGTTGACATTATAGCGCGCACCATCCGCGCCCACACCGACCGGAGCCACCACGGGGATCAGCGCCGCATCCGCCTGCAGCAGTGCATTGAGCACGCTGGTATCAACTTCGCTCGGCTCACCGACAAAGCCGAGGTCGACGATCTGTTCGATATGGCTGTCGGGATCGCGTGTGGTGCGCGTGGCTTTTTCCGCCCGCAGAAGATTGCCATCCGCGCCCGAAAGGCCGACCGCCTTGCCGCCTGCCTGGTTGATGGCCCGCACGATGGATTTGTTGATCGGGCCGGAAAGCACCATCTCGACGACTTCCATCGTCGCTTCATCGGTGACGCGCAGGCCGTCCTTGAATTCCGAAACGATGCCGAGCTTGTCCAGCAGCTTGCCGATCTGGGGGCCGCCGCCATGCACGATCACCGGGTTAAGCCCCAGGGCCTTCAGCAGCACCACATCGCGCGCGAAGGACAAGGCAAGGCTGGCATCGCCCATGGCATGGCCACCGTATTTCACCACGATGGTCTGGCCGGCATAGCGCTGGATATAGGGCAGAGCCTCGGAGAGGGTGCGGGCGGTGAACTGGGCGTCGGATTGGGTCGTCATGGGCGGGGCTAATAGCCCGGTTTTTCGCGAGACGAAACGAATATTCTGTGCCTGAAGCAAAGGCCGCAGGCCCGGCCTGCCTTAGCGCCCGGCCGCCCGGCGGCGCGCCTCCACGGGGATGGGCACAAGCTCGCCGCCTTCATTATGCTGCCGCACCCGCGCCAGCGCCGCCAGCTCGCTCTGGATGCGGCGCAGCTCGAGCTCGCGCCCGGCCTTCTGAGTGCGGCGATAGAACAGAACGCCGACAAAAATGGCGATCAGAACGAGCGGAACGGCCAGCATGCAAACTCCCCTTTGCGCGTGGAAGCCCCTTAAGAACGATCCTGAATCCGGCGTCAAGTGTGGTTGAATGTTACGGTCCGGAAAGGTGAAAAATGCCTGTTACATTTGCAAACACATGAAGACACTGTTCGGGTCTTCCGCATAATCGCCGAAGGGCCCGCAATAAGAGAAGCCATAGCTTTCATACAGGCGCCGGGCTGGGATAAAGGCGTCCATCGAGCCGGTTTCCAGCCAGAGCCCGGTATAGCCCCGAGCCCTGGCAACACCGAGGATATGTTCCAGCATCAGCCGGCCAATCCCCCTGCCCCGCAGATGCGCCCGCGTGTGCATCGACTTAATCTCGCCCTCCCCATTGCCGAGATCCTTGAGGGCGCCGCAGCCGATCAGCGCGCCGTCTTCCCACATCGACCAGACACTGACGGAAGGCTGGCGCAGGCTGTCAATCGGCAGGAAGTGACAGCTTTCGGGCGGTGAGGAAGCCAGCATCGTCTGGGCATGGATGGCGATCAGGTCGGCCATCTCGGCGCTGGTGAGATCGTCCGGGCGGATGTCGATGGTCATGGGTGAGAGCCTTGCCTATATATGTCCGGCAAAACCGCTAGCCGAGCGCGGCGAGGCCTGCAATCTCTGCCCGGAGCTCGGGAATGCCAAAGCCCTTCTCTGCCGAAGTCATGCGCACGACCGGGTGGGCCGCGCCGCGTTTCTTCAGCTTGTCGGTGATCTTTGCGACGGTCTTCTCGACCTCCGCCTTCGGCACCTTGTCGACCTTGGTGAGCACGACCTGATACGTGACCGCGGCCCCGTCCATCAGGTTCATCACCTCTTCGTCCGTATCCATCAGGCCGCCGCGCCGGGCATCGACCAGCAGGAACACCCGCCGCAGGCTGGGCCGGCCGCGCAGATAGGATTTGATCAGCCTGGTCCAGGCGGCCGTCTGCGTCTTGGAGACCTTGGCATAGCCAAAGCCCGGAAGGTCGACGAGGAAGAGCTTTCCTTCATCCCCGATGGCGAAATAGTTGAGCTCGCGTGTGCGGCCCGGTTCCGCCGAGGAGCGGGCAAGCTTGGCCCGGCCGGTGAGAGCGTTGATCAGGCTGGACTTGCCGACATTCGAGCGCCCGGCAAAGCACACTTCGGCCCGGTCAGAGGGCGGCAGGCCCGACAGGCTGGCCACGCCCAGGACGAACTCCGCCTTGCCTGCAAACAGCAGACGGCCAGCCTCCAGGGCTTCCTCTGAGAATTCCGGGGCTGCGTCCAAGATCTATTCCGCCTGCGCCTTTTTGAGGCCAAGCCGCGTGGCAACAAACTTGCCGAGCTCGGTCTCCACCCCATTCATCCGCATAATGATGTATTGCTGGATGAAGGTCAGCACGTTCGACCACACCCAGTACATCACGAGGCCCGCCGCGAAGCCGCCGAAAACGAACATGAACACGATCGGCATGGCCATGATGATGCGCGCCTGCATCTTGTCCGGCGGCGGCGGGGACAGCGACTGCAGCGCCGCCATGGTCGCGCCATAGAGGATCGGCAGGATGCCGATGCCGATGATGATGCCGATGACCGGGATGCTCTTGACGTCAGCGCCGGACCAGAACGGGATCAGGCCGAACAGGTTGCCGATGGCTGTCGGATCGGGCGCGGAGAGATCCTTCAGGAACCAGAAGGGCGCATGACGCATTTCCAGCGAGACATACAGCGTCTTGTAGAGCGCGTAGAAGATCGGGATAGTGAAGAGGATGGGCAGGCAGCCGCCGATGGGGTTGGCCCCCTCTTCCTTGTAGAGCTTCATCAGCTCCTGCTGCTTGCGCTGCGGATCGGCGGCAAAACGCTCATTCAGCTGCTTCATCGGCTCCTGCAGCTTCTTCAGCTTCGCCATCGATTTGAAGCTGGCATTGTAGAGCGGCACCAGCGGCAGCTTCACAAGCACGGTAAAGGCCAGGATCGACCAGCCGAACGAGCCGAGATGACCGTTCAGCCAGTGCAGCACATAGAAGAACGGCTTGGTCAGGAAGTAGGCCCAGCCCCAGTCGATGGCATCGACAAAGCGCGGCAGGCCGGATTTCTCATAGCCTTCAAGCACTTCGAACTGCTTGGCGCCGGCAAAGAGGCGGTTCTCAACCGTGACACTGGCGCCCGGCGCAATCTGCACCGGTTCTGCCTCCGTGCGCACTTCCAGCGGGCCACCGCGCGACAGGCTCGTGCGGTTGACGCTGGCCGTGAACGGACGAACTTGTTCGGGCACCAGCGCGCCCATCCAGTACATGTCGGTCAGGCCCCACCAGCCGCCTTCGTCGGAGAAGAAGGTGCCGTCTCTCGATTCGCCGCTGATTTTCTTGGATTCAAAAAGCGGTTTGTATTTCTGCAGGCGCAGATCGCCCTCCACCACGCCCATCAGGCCAAGATGCGCCGGGCCGCCACTGGTGGCCGAGGCCGGGTCTGTGATCTCGAGGAAGCGTTTCCAGTCGCCATGGCGCTCCAGCGAGCCGATGGCGCGGACATTGCGCGCCGCGCCGGACGTATTGGTCAGCGTGTCGCGGAAGGTGAACATGTAATTGGCGTCGATCGAAATTTCCCGGTCGATGGTCATGCCGTCGGCTTCAAGGCGCAGGGTGATCGGCGAAGCGGTGGTCAGCGTATCGCCGCCCACCTGCGTCCAGGCAGAGTTGCGCCCGGCCAACAGCGTATTGCCGTCCGCCCAGTAATAAGTGGCGAAATAGCCTCCTTCGGAGGCTTCCGGGCGCAGGAGGCGGATTTCCTCCACACGGTCGACCGTGGTGTAGAACTGTTTCAGGCTGAGATCGTCGATGCGCGCGCCGGCCAGACGGATCGAGCCGTCCACGGCGTCGGCATTGAACGCCACCCGCTCCCCTTCGGAAAGGGCAGCTTCCAGCGGCCTGGGCCCCAGAACCTCGGCTACCCCGGTATCAGCGCCGGGCGCCTGCGTGGCGGCGGCGAGCGCTGCCTGCTCGGCCTCATACCGCTTCTGGGCCGGCTCCATGACAAAATACTGGTACAGGAAAACGAACGCGATCATCGCCGCCATGGCGATCAGGAAGTTGCGTTGTTCTTGAGGTTCCATATCGGGTGTCCGCGGGGGCTGAGAGCGTGCCGGTCCGGCAGGCGCGGTGGCGTTTCGGGGATCAGGTGCGCGCGAGGCTTATCAGCGCGCTTTCCATATCGTCAAGCAAACGTGCCCAGCCGGTATCAAGTGTCGCTTCCCGGGCGATGAAGACATAATCCCATCCGGGGCGGCCATGCTGGGCCAAGAGGCGGCGGGCAGCTTCGCGCAGGCGGCGCTTGGCCCGGTTGCGTTCGACAGCGCCACCAACCTTTTTCGTTGCCGTGTAGCCCTCCCCGACATGATCACCGGTTTCATCACCGGGCCGGGCGCGCGCCTGAACCACCACCGTCTTGCGCCGCTCGGTAATCCCGTCGCGGACATAGGTGAACTCGCGGCGTCGGCGAAGCCGGCGCAGTTCTGGCATGGGGGTGAGATCGGGCGACATTACCGCAACGCCGGAAAAACCGGCGCAGGCAAGCTCCGTCAGGCCGTCAGCGTCTTGCGGCCCTTGGCGCGGCGGCGCGCCAGAACCTTACGGCCGTTCTTCGTGGCCATACGCTCGCGGAAACCATGCGTGCGCTTGCGGCGAAGGTTGCTCGGCTGGAATGTGCGTTTCATAGGTCTGCCCTGACGGCTTGAATTCTGGAAACCGCGGCCAATACAGGCCGCGCGGGGGAAGGTCAAGCGGGGCCTGCGGGATTTACCCCTCCCCGGCTGACAGATTGCAGCTCTACTGCCTGAGCCCGGTTTACACTTTCCTCCCACACACGGTGTTATCTGTAACGCAGCATCTGAAGGCAGAGGGGTATCGATGATCCGGTTTGGCGCGTTTCTGCTGGGGTTTATGGGGTGTGTGGCGGGTATCGCTCAGGCGCAGAGCCCTCAGCCGGTTCCGGCTCATCCCCCGGTTCAGGCCTCCGTTCTGGTCGCGCCGCAGCCTGTAAATTTTGACCGTCTGGACGAAAGACTGACCCGGCTCTCCCGGGAGACCGACATGGTCGGGCTGGCCGTGGCAGTGATCGAGCGGGGCGAGATTACCTTCGCGCGCGGCTATGGCGTCACCGCCTATGGGGAAGATCCTGTTACGCGCAATACCGTGTTCCGCTGGGCTTCGCTGTCGAAAGGCGTCGCCAGCAGCCTGACGGCAAAACTCGCCAATGAGGGCCGCTTTGCGCTGGACGATACCCTTGCCTCGTTCAAGACCACCCTGCGCCTGCCCGGCAAGGGCGAAGAGGCGGCCACTCTGGAAGACCTCCTGGCCCACCGGGTGGGCGTTGTGTCCAACGCCTATGACACGATGCTGGAGGATGGCCGCAACCCGGCTGATATCCGCCGCAGCCTCGCCGGCCTGAAGGTTGTCTGCCCGATCCGCGATTGCCACTCCTATCAGAATGTCGCCTTTGATGCGGTGACCGAGATCGTCGAAGCGGCCACCGGCATGTCCTATGGCGCGGCCGTCGATGTCACCCTGTTCAAGCCGCTGCAGATGACCACCGCCAGCACCGGCCGCGCCGGGCTCGTCGGCTCTGCCTCCTGGGCCAAGCCCTATGAAATGAAGCGCGGCGCGCCCCAACCCGTCCGCCAGACCGTCAAGGAGCCCTATTACCGCGTGCCCGCCGCCGGCGGCGTCAATGGCTCGATCCTCGACCTGGCTCAGTTTGCCCGCGCCCAGATGGGCCTGGCGCCCGATGTGCTGACGCCTGAAACCCTGGTCACCCTCCACACGCCGCGCGTCTACACCCCGCGCGAGCAGTCCCGCCTGGGCAACCAGTACGAAAACCGGATGCGCGACGCCCGCTACGGCCTTGGCTGGCGCACCTACAAATACGACATCACCGGCGCCCGCGTGGTGGGCCATCGCGGCGCGGTGGAGGGGTATCGCTCGCTGATGCTGTTTGATCCCGAGCTCGATTCCGGCGTGGTGGTGCTCTGGAACTCCAATTCCCGCCGCCCGGTCGGCATCGAGCTGGAAGTGATGGACATGATCTATGGCCTCCCCCCGCATGACTGGATGCGGATCGACCCGCCCGCCGCCGGGGCCGCGAAATAGCCCCCGTTTCCCTCGCGGCGCTTTTGGCCTAAGTCTCCGGCCGTGAGCGAGCCTGACCTGTCCCCGGACCAAGCCCCGCAGCGCCGCGTGCGGCGCCTGACGGAGAGCCTTGCTGCGCGCCTCTTCGCCCTGACGCTGGGCGCCATCCTGCTGACTGAAGCGCTGGTCTTCATCCCCACGGCCGGTAATGTGCGCACCCAATGGCTGACCGAGCGCGCCCAGGCCGCCCGGATCGCCGCCCTCGCCCTTGAGGCAGCGCCGATGCGCGAGGTCTCCGAAGAACTCTCCAGCAGCCTGCTGGAGAAGGCTGAAGTGCTCGCCGTCACCGAGGTGGAAGATGACATGCGCTTCCAGCTGCTCGCCCCGGCCATGGAAATCGAAGAAGCGCCCACCCGCATCGTGGACCTGCGCGCAGCCGGCATGATGGGCCGCAGCGCGGCGGCGCTGGGGGAATATTTCGCGCCCGAAGGCGAAATGCTGGTCATCCTGGCGGAAGGCTCCGAAAGCGGGCGGGTGATCGAGGTTGTGGTGCCCCAGGCGCCGCTCAAGACAACGATGGTGGAGCTTGCCTGGCGGGTCACCGGCTTCTCGCTGATCATTGCGCTGGTCGCAGCCGTGGTGATCTACCTTGTGCTGAATGCCCTCGTGGTCGGCCCGGTGCGGCGGGTGACCGTCAGCGTGGAACAGTTCAGCCGCGACCCCGGCAGCTGGACCCGGCGCCTCTCCCCCACCAAGCGCCGCGACGAGATCGGCCGCGCGCAGAACGCCCTTGCCGGCATGGAGGAAGTCGTCGCCGACTCCTTCCGCCAGCGTGCCCACCTGGCCGAACTTGGCAGCGCCGTGGCCAAGATCAACCATGATCTGCGCAATTCCCTCGCCTCTGCCCAGCTCGTCTCTGACGGCCTTGCCACCTCTGAAGACCCCCGCGTGCAGCGCGCCGCTCCGCGCCTCAAACGCGCCCTCGAACGCGCCATTGAACTGGCCACCGCCACGCTCGATTATGGCAAGGCCGCCCCGCGCGCGCCGGTGATGCAGACCGTGCGCCTGCTGAGCGTTCTGCAAGGCGCCGCCGAAGAAGCGCTGGTGGAGAACGGCGTAAAGACGCGGATCGATGTGCCCGAAACCCTCGTCATCCGGTCCGACGCCGACCATCTGCACCGCATCGCCGCAAATCTCATCCGCAACGCTGCCGAGGCAATGCGCCAGGTGAACACACCTGACCCAGAAATCCGGATACGGATAGAAGGCGGCGCGCTGATGTTTGCTGACAATGGCCCCGGCGTTCCGGAAAAGACGCAGGAAAATCTCTTCCGCCCCTTCTCCGGCTCCGGCCGGGTGGGCGGCACGGGGCTCGGCCTGGTGATTGCCCATGAACTGGCGCAGGCCCTGGGCGGCAATCTCACGCTCGCCTCAACCGGCCCGGATGGCACCGTCTTCCGCCTCGCCCTGCCGGGCCTTGCGGCATGAACGCCTACGCCCCGGCGCCCGCGCCGGTTTCCTACATATATTGCGACGATCACCTGATCCTGATCGACAAACCCTCCGGCCTCCTCTCCGTACCCGGACGGGGCTTTGAGAAAACCGACTGCGCCATCGCCCGCGTGCAGTCAGAGTTTCCAGATGCCCTCACCGTCCACCGGCTGGACATGGCCACCAGCGGCCTCCTGCTGATGGCGCGCGGCAAGGACATGCAGCGAGCGCTCTCCGGCTTCTTCGAGCGCGGCGAGGTGGAGAAGGCCTACCTCGCCGATGTCTGGGGCGCGCCCTCCCCCACCCGTGGCGAGATTGACCTTCCCCTGATCACGGACTGGCCAAACCGGCCCCTGCAGAAGGTCGATCACGACATCGGCAAGCCGAGCCGGACACTCTATGAAACCCTCAGTGTTCAGAATGGTCATGCCCGCCTGAAGCTCACCCCGCTGACCGGCCGCTCCCATCAGCTGCGTGTCCACCTTGCCACCATCGGCCACCCGATCCTGGGCGATGAGTTCTACGCTACCGGCGAAGCCCTCGCCGCCCGACCGCGCCTGGCGCTGCACGCCGCGCTCCTTGCCTTCGTCCATCCGGCAACGGATGAACGCATGGAGTTTGAAGCGCCCTGCCCGTTCTGACGCTGTTATATCCTGGAAACCAACACACAGAACGAGGCATCTTCCACCACCCGATCTGCTCAGTCTGTGCCCCCAGAGTGAGGCGGCCGTCTCCGCCCGGTCCGCGCGATCAAAATCGCCCCCATCAGGATCAGGATTGCGCCCGACGCGAACACGATCAGGATAGTACGGGCCTCCAGAACAATAAGCGTATCCAGCCCGACCTTGCCCGTTTGCCAATACAGCCACTCCCCGCCAATCTTTCGGGCCAGTGTCGCGCTGCCGGTTTGAAGCACGACGATGCCGTTGCCTGTCGCAGGATCAATCCGCGCGGTGGTGTTGATGGCGGGGTAGTTGCCCCCATCATGGCCGATCACATAACCCCCGGACCCATTGGGCGCGTAGAGGGTTGGCCCAAGCCCCCAGACGGGCAGGCCATACAGAAACGCTTCCGGCGCGTGCATCTCTTCAAGCGTGGCGCGGCTGAGCACACCGCGCCCGGGCGGAGCCCCCTCCGGGCCGTCAAAGTCAGCCTGAAGGAAGCGCGCCATATCCGCAGCGGACGTATAAAGGGACGCAGCCCCCGTCGCAGTGAACCGGTAGTGCGCCGCCAGTGATCCGCCTGCTGAATAGAAATCAACCAGCCGGCCCGGGTCTGGCTCAACAAATGTGGAGCCGGTCATCCCAAGCGGCTGAAGCACCGCGCGCTGCATATAGTCGTTGAACGGTTCCTGCGTCACGTCCTCAATGAGCAATTGCAGGATCAGATAGCCGCCGCCGGAATAGCGCCAGGCGGACCCCGGCTCAGCGCCGACCTGCACACTCCCATTCGCTCCCGGCATCACGTCTCGCGGTTGCGCCAACTCCTCTTCGAGTGTGGGCAGAGGCTGCCCCTCTTCAAAGCCGAGGAATCCCAGGCCATCGGTGAGACCGGCCGTGTGGCTGAGCAGTCTGCGCACGGTAACCTCCTCATTATTGAACGGCCCCGGCGGAAGCTGCCAGCGTGTAAGATATTGCGACACGGGCGCATCAAGATCGACCCGGCCCTGCTCGGCGAGCGCCATCACGCCCCAGGCGGTGACCCATTTGCTTATGGAAGCGATCTGAAAGAGCGAGTTGCCGTCAACGGGCCGCCCATGAGACGCGAAGTAAGTTTGCGCTGTGTGGCCGTTCTCGAGCAATATGATTGCAATATTGCCCTGCGATTCCGACGCATACTGGGCCTCGGCCCATTTCAGGAAAGCCGCCGTATCATCTTTGGCCGCCGGCATCGGCCGCAACCAGCCTTCGCGCGCCCCCAGCACCACGAGCGCCGCCCAAAGGGCGAGAACAGCAAGGGCCGCGGCGGTAATCTTGAGCAACCTTTTCATCCTTCATCGGTGCACTTGCGGCTAGCGGCGGTCAAGCACGCGACAAGCAGCGACCGGCGTGGCCGGAAACCAAATACCGGTGTTGACGCCCCCGCTCTGCTCATATATTGAAAAACGATAAGAACCTGAGGAGCCACCCCATGCATGCTGAACTCGTTCGCGTCGCGCTGCACGAAGTCGATATCAAGATCGTCTCAGGCGAGCGGATGCATGTGCTGCAATGGCGGCGCAACCTGCTCTGGGATGAAGTGTTGCTCGATGGCAAGCGCCAGGCGGCGAGCCACGGCCTCTGGGGGCGCGAGAAGGTCTATGGCCTCGTCTTCGGGCGCGATCTTGAGGGCAAGGGCGGCGAGCAGGTGATGTTGATCCTCGATCCGGCCCAGTCCTACGATTTCAGCCATGTCGGCGAGCGTATTCGCGGCGTGCGCCTGGAAGGCAAGAATGGCGCGCTCGTCTCCTATGGCTCGCTGGAGGCCAACGCCCTCAAGAAACCCGCCACCTTCTCTGACTGGATGAAAAAATCCATGGGCATGGATTGGGGCGAGGAAACAGGCCGCCGCCCCAACTGACCGGCGCAAACGCATCCTGCATTGACCGATTGACGCCACATTCCTGTGCAGGTTCCCTCTCCTAACCGGAGAAGGAGGCCCCCCTGCATGTTTCATCGCGCCGCCGACACGCCTGATCGCAAGACTGCCCGTAGACCGCTGAGGAGCGCGCTTTGCGCCGGGCTTTGCGCCGCAATCGCCGGGCCAGCGGCCGCTGACGATCTCACCCTGTTCCTGGAAGATTTCTCCGCCGTCATCAGCAAGGTGCAACTGGCGCGGACCATCACTCTCCTCTGCAATGAGCGCGATCCCGAATACGCTGCCGCGCGCAGCGCGAAGACAGAGGCCTGGGAATCGGAAAACGAAGTCGCCCTGTTCGACACACTGATCGAAGGTGTCGCAACCAAATACAGCCAGCTGCGTCCCGAGCTTGAAAGCATCGGCGCGCAGGCACGCACCCAGATCCTGCCTCAGCTTGAGGCCGAGCCTGAAGCCTGCGGAAAGATGGACGAGCTTCTGGCCAAGGAGGACATGACCCTCCGCCCCAAGATCCGCAGCCTGCTGCAGAAGGCAGACGACCTGGGCGTGCGGCTGGATTCTGCTGCCCCAGAGGCGCCGCCGGAAATCATCCCGCTTTCCCGTCTCTCGGCAATGCTCTTGGATCTGATGGAAGAGGTGGCCCCCGCCGAAGAGGCCTCCGCCAACCGGAAAACGCGCGAGGCGCGCGGCGATTATGCTGAAACCTGGCTGCAGGCACGCGGCCCCCTCTCCACCTTTGGCCGCGTCATCAGCCAGCGCGATCTGCGCGAATGGCGCGGCGATCATCAATCCCGCTACACCCTCTCCTGCCGCAGCTTTGCCAACGATGCCGAGGAGACCGCCTTCGCCGCAGCCGCCGGTGAAAACCGGGTTGTCACCGGGCGCCTGCGGCATTTCGTGGAAACGCAGGATGGCGGCACGATCACCCTGGACGCCTGCACGCTGGCGCCGGCCAAGCTGCAACCTGCCCTGATGCTCCAGCCTGAGGATGTCGCAGGCCTTGTCGACCGTCCACTGGATGTCAGCGAAGCTTATGCCGGTCCGCGCGCCGGCCCCTCGATGCGCAGCATCGATCGGGTGATCTATGACGCAGACTTCTCCACCCGTATGGACGGGTTCGGTAATGGCTATGTCGACCGGAACGAAGCGATCTATGTGCTGCAGAAAGATGGCAGCGCCTTCCTGCATGAATGGCCCTTCCCGGTCACGGATGTAAACACCGATCTGCTGCGCAAGCGCGAGCCGGGAAAATGGTATAAATGGAGCGCGCGCGGCAAGGATATTGTCCTGCGCCCCGCCGATGGCGGAGAAATCCTTATACTGAAGGCACCCGCCCGCTTGCGCCCCATCGGCAATGGCGCGCGCCTGGACAAGGAATACTATTACCTCCAGATCGCCATGATGGGCGCGCGCAGCGATCGCAGCTACGCTTTCCGGCAGAATGGAGAGCTGGACTTTACCCGCAGCGGTTTTGTTGCCGGCAATATTGGCGCCTCCTACATCATCGTCAGCGGCGGCAAGGGCGATGATCGCCAGACAGGCCAGAAATACCGCTTTGAGGATTATGCCCTGATAATCGAAACGGCTGAAGGCGAAGAGCGCCAGTTCTTTGCCATCCGAGACGGCGACAAGCCTGCCGCCCCGGAAGAGATCTTCGTCAAGGGCGAGGTGTACTGGGAGAAGGGCAAGGAGGAATAATCCCGCCTAATTTTCCTGCGCGATCCGCACGAGGTTTGCATCCATCTCTCCGATGATCGAAGGCGCATCGGCCGGCCGGTCATTGGCATAGACGGCAAAGATCAGCGTCTGCCCGCTGCGCGCCGTCATGAAGCCGGAGAGCGCATTGACGCCGTGCAGAGAGCCTGTCTTGGCATAGACTTTCCCCTCCAGCGGCGTGCCCCGGAACCGGCGCGCCAGCGTGCCGCTTTCCCCGCCCACCGGCATCAGGCCGCGCCAATCCTCGCCCCAGGCCTGCCGGGCGGCCCATTGGAGAAACTGCGCCATGCCGCGCGGGGTCACGCGGTTATAGCTGGAAAGGCCCGAGCCATCGAACAGCTCCGCCTCCACAGGCGTCAGCCCGGCCTCGGCCACCAGCGCGGCCAGCACCTCCTGCCCGCCTTCGGGGGAAAGCTCCCCCCGCGCCAGCGCAATGCGGCGCAGCAGCAGCTCGGCATGAAGGTTCTGGCTGTTCACAAGAATACGCCGCAGACTGTCCATCAGCGGCGGCGGTGTCAGCTGCGCAATCAGCACCGGCGCGCCCTGCCCGGCGCCAAATTCGGCGGGCTCATGACGTGCCCGCATCCTGCCTTCCACGGCCACGCCGCGTTCCGTCAGCAGGCGGAAGAGGCGAAAGGCTGCCGTCTCCGCCGGGTCGCGCATTCCCACGGCATAGGCGCGCGGGGCGGCGCCCGCCGGGATAGATCCGGTCAGCCGCAATATCTCAAGGCCCGGCACGCGCCCCATCCGCAGCGTCTGCTCGGTTCCCGGCAGGCCGGTGATCAGCTGGTTATCAACCGTCAGCAGGTCATCGCCCGCCGCCCAGTCCGCCGCTGCCGGATCGCCCGGCGCCGCCCCTGGCGCTACAATCAGGCTCAGTGCATTCTCGTTGACCGAAAGGGCAGAAACCGGCGCGGCATAATACCAGACGAAATTGTTCCAGCTCCACCCCTGCCCCCAAGGCTCGGCGGGCAGCAGCGTATCGTCGCCGATAATGTCGCCCACGCGCGTGATCCCGGCAGCGGCCACCGCGTCCGCCAGCTGATGCAGGCAATTGTTCAGGCAGTCCGGCCGGTCAGCCAGCATGGGGTCGCCCGCTCCCATCAGCACAAGATCGGGCGCCGCCCCTTCTCCGCGCGGCGCCAGCCACAGCGATGTGCCCGCCGCCGGATCGGCCACATCAAGCCCCGCCAGATACTGAAACGCTGCCGCCGTGGTGAACACTTTGGTGTTGGAGGCCGGGATGAAGCGCTCATCGGCATTCAGCGAAAACACCTCCCGTCCGTCCAGCGTCATCACCACCGCGCCCCAGCGCACGCCGGCCACCTCCGTCTCGGCAAACGGCGCCGGCCGGGGCGGCTCTGCCGGCGTCGTGGTGCAGGCAGCAAGCCCCATCAGCGCAGCGCCGGTGATGGCCTTCAGCAAGCGGGGGAAGTTCATCCGTAACCGTCCTTTTATCTCTAGAGGCGCTTCTTGGTGCGCCCCTCATGCGCGCGGGCATTTGCCGGGTCGTCCGGCCAGTCATGCTTGGGATAGCGCCCGCGCATATCCTTGGCCATGTCCTTGTAACCTGCGCCCCAAAAGCGCGCGAGATCCTGCGTCGCCGCCGCCGGCTTCATGCCGGGCGAAAGCAGCTCCACCGTGACGGCCACGCGCCCCGCCGCAATCTTGGGATGCTCGGTCAGGCCATAGAAGGCCTGCGCCCGCGCAGACACCAGCGGCGCGCGCGGGTCCAGCCAGTCCACCCGCGCGCTCTGGCCAGAGGGCAGCTCCAGGCTCAGCGGCGCATGGCTGCGCAGCGCTTCCTGCACCGGCCAGTCCAGCGACTGCACCAGCGCCTCGCGCACATCATGGGGCTCGGGCACCTGCGCCCCGCGCCGCTTCAGCGCCGGCTTCAGCCAGTCTGCCGCCGTTTCCGCCAGCCCCTCAACCGTCAGCCCCGGCGCCTCGATCAAGCCCGCCTCTGCCAGAATGCGCAGCCGGCTCAGCGTCTCCTCGATCACATCGCCCGCGCCAATGGCGCCAAACCCATCTGCCTCAATCGCCGCCAGCATCGCTGCCGCCGCGGCCTCTGCCGAGGGCTTCGGCAGAGGCGCCTCCGAAAGCACAATCGCGCCCAGCGCCTTCACCCGGCGCGCGGTGAACCGGCCCGTCTTCGGATCAAACGCCGCCCGTTCCTCGGTCACCGCCTTCTGGCTCGCCAGCGCTTCTGCCTCGCTGAGCGGAAGGCCCAGCAGGATGCGCGGCTCCTTCGCTGCCCCGCCCAGGTCTGCCACGATCAGCCAGTCTGACTTCGCCAGAAGATCAGAGGGCTGAACAGCGGCTGCCCGCCCCGATGCCATCAGATAGCTGCCCGCGCTTCCCGGCCGCCGCCGCGCCACCTGATCGGGCCAGGCTTGGCTGAGCAGCTTTGCCAGATCCCCGCCGGGCGCTGCGCCCCCGCCCCAGCTCTTGGCCTGCTGCTTCAGGGACCGGGCCCGCGGGCTGCCATCGGCGCGGAAACGCTGCAGCCGCTGGGTCAGATCGCTGCTCTCCCCGCCCATGCCGCGCTCGCCCATCATGGCGGCAATCTCGGCGGCCAGCGCCTTCTCTGCCGGGCCTGGCGCGGAAGCCACCAGCGCGGCAAGGCGCGGCGGCAGGGGCAGGCGCGCCATCTCCCGCCCCCGCGCGGTCAGCGCGCCATCTGCGTCCAGCGCGCCCAGCGCCGTCAGCAGGGCGCGCGCGCCTTTCAACTTGCCCGGCGGTGGCGGGTCCATCCAGGTCAGCGCCGCCGCGTCCTGCGTGCCCCATTCGGCCAGCGTCAGCGCAAGCCCGGAAAGGTCCGTCACCAGAATTTCCGGCGTCGGCGCCGCCATAAGCCCGCGTGTCGCCGCTTCATCCCATAGCCGGTAACACACGCCCGGCGCCGTCCGCCCGGCCCGGCCCCGGCGCTGGTCGGCAGAGGCGCGGGACGCGCGCACGGTGGTGAGCCGGCTGCCGAGCCCGCCCAAATCTTCCTCCGCGACGCGCGAGAGGCCAGAATCGATCACGATCCGCACCCCCTCAATCGTCAGTGCGCTTTCGGCAATGTCGGTGGCCAGAACAATCTTGCGCTTGCCCGGCGGCGCGGGCGAAACCGCCGCGTCCTGCTCCCCCGGCGAGAGCGCGCCATAAAGCGGTGCCAAGATAACATCCGGCCCCAGCCCCGAGAGCGCCTCCGCCGTGCGGTTGATCTCCCGCGCCCCCGGCAGGAAAGCCAGCACAGACCCTGCCTCCTCGCGCAGCGCCTGGCGGATCACCTTGGGCATCCGGTCCTCGATCCGCTCGTCAGACTTGCCGAGATAGCGCGCCTCCACCGGATACATACGTCCTTCACTCTCGATCACCGGCGCATCGATGGCGCGCGCGACCGCGGCCGTATCCAGAGTGGCAGACATGATCAGCAGGCGGAGGTCCTCGCGCAGCACAGACTGCACCTCCAGCGCCAGCGCCAGGCCAAGGTCAGCGTTCAGCCGCCGCTCATGGAACTCGTCAAACAGCACCGCGCCCACGCCGGAAAGTTCCTGATCGGCCAGGATGCGGCGCGTGAACAGGCCATCGGTGATCACTTCGATCCGCGTGTCCCTAGACACCTTCCGGTCGACGCGCGTGGTGAGGCCAATGGTCTGGCCCACCCGCTCGCCAAGGGAGGAGGCCATCCGCTCGGCCGCCATGCGCGCGGCCACCCGGCGCGGCTCCAGCAGGAGGATCCGCCCTTCAATCACCCCCGGCCCGCCCAGCAGGCCCGCCAGCGCCAGCGGCACGCGCGTCGTCTTGCCCGCGCCGGGCGGGGCGGCCAGCACAAGGCGCGGCCCGCCCGCCAATGCCCGGAGGATTTCCGGCATCACTTCGTCAATGGGAAGGGCATCGGCGTGCATCATCTGCCCGCTGATAGGGCGCCCCCTGCCCTGATGGCAAGCGCCGGCATCCCTGCTGCAGTTCCGGCAGTTGCCATTGCGGCGCCCTCCCCCTACCGTCCCGGCGGGTTCTAACTGGGAGTTGCGTATGAAGGGCTGGTTCGCCATTGATCTCTGGAAGCGGGTGCTGGTCGGCCTCGTCGTAGGCACGCTGATCGGCCTTGCCCTGCGCTACGGCCTCGGGCCAGAGCGCGCCGGAGAGTTCGTCACCACCTGGTTCAAACCTGTGGGCGACGCCTTCATCAACCTCATCCGCATGCTGGTCGTGCCGCTGATCTTCGTTACGCTGGTCTCCGGCGTGCTGGCGATGGGCGATCCCAAACGTCTCGGCAGTCTCGGTGGCCGCGCCCTTGCCCTTTATATGGGCACCACAATGGTCGCCATCTGCTTCGGCCTGCTGATGGGCACGCTCGTCCAGCCGGGCGCGGGCTTTGACACCTCCATCGCCTCAGCCGCAGATATTGAAGAGACCCGCTCGCGCCTCGCCGTCAACGCGCCCGCTGGCAGCGTCGGCGAGCAGCTTGTCCGGACCCTGCTCTCCATCATCCCGTCAAACCCGGTCGACGCCTTCGCGCGCGGCGACGTGCTGCAGATCATCTTCTTCGCCATCCTGCTCGGCGTCGGCATCATGATGACCGGCGAGATGGGCAAGCCGCTGGAGAAACTGTTCAACTCCGGCGCCGAAGCGATGATGAAGCTCACGCTGATCGTGATGGAAACAGCCCCCTTCGGCGTCCTCGCCCTGATGGCCTGGGTGATGGGCGACCGGGGCCTCAGTGTCCTCACCGTGCTCGGCAAGATGACGCTGGCCCACTACACGGCCTGTATCCTGCACATGCTGTTCACTTACGGCTTCATCGTGAAAGGCGTTCTGCGCCTGCCGCTGATCCCCTTCTTCCGCGGCGTGTTCGATGCGCAGATGGTGGCCTTCTCGACCTCCTCCTCCAACGCAACCCTGCCGATGAGCATCTCCTGCGCCACCAAGAATCTCGGCATCGGCAAACCGGTTGCCTCCTCGGTGCTGCCGCTCGGCGCCACGATCAACATGGACGGCACCGCGCTCTATCAGGGCCTCATCGCCCTCTTCGCCGTGCAGGCCCTCGGCATCCCCATCGATCCGGGCATGTATGTGACCATCATCATCATGTCGACGCTGGTATCGATCGGCACCGCCGGCGTGCCCTCGGTCAGCCTGCTGCTGGCCACAACCACGCTCAGCATCGTCGGCGCAAGCCCCGATCAGATCGTGCTGATCATCGCCGTATTGTTCCCATTCGACCGTATCCTCGACATGATGCGCACCGTCACCAACATCACCGGCGACCTCGCCGTCTCCACCGCCGTCGCCAAATGGGAAGGCGATCTCGACGAGGAAGTCTTCCGGGCGACAGATCCGGTCTGATCTTCACCCCCTTCTCCCCCTGGGGAGAAGGGGGGGGGTGAGGGGTCGAGGCAACCAAAGACATCACCGGCAGAATAAAAAGCCCGGCCGTCTTTCGAGGGCCGGGCTTTTCCTATGCTTTGGGCGCGAACTCAGTGCGCGGTCGGTTGCGGCTCGAAGCTCGTCTGGCTCGGCGGCAGGGACGCCGTTACCGGCGCCTGCGAGGGCAGCCAGCAGGTCACTTCCAGGCCCCCGCCATCGACCGATTTCATGCCCACCGTACCGCCATGCAGATGAATGAAGTGCTTCACCAGGGCGAGCCCCAGGCCCGCGCCGCGCTGATCGCCGGAAACAAAGCTGTCAAAGCTCGTCGCGCGCTTGTCTGCCTCAAGGCCAGATCCATTGTCGCGCACGCTGAGGGTAATCATGTCGCCCATGCGCTGGGCCGCCACCACGATCTCCCCGCCCGGCTCGGTAAAGCGCAGCGAGTTGGAGATGAGGTTGAACAACACCTGCTTGATCCGGCGCTCATCGCCCCGCATCTGGCCAAGGCGCCCGGTGATCTCGGCGCGCACCGAGACTTCGGTATCCTCCGCCTTCGATACAACCAGCTCAACGCTCTGATGGATCACCTCTTCCAGGTCCAGTTCGCTCAGCTCCAGATCAAGCCTGCCAGCCTCGATCAGCGCCAGATCCAGAATATTCTCGATCAGCTTGTTGAGATGATCCGACGCTGAAAGGATCGCGCGCACATGGTCTGTCTGGCGCTCCGTCAGCGGACCATTGCGCTGGGTCTCCAAGAGCTCGGCATAACCAAAGATCGTCGTCAGCGGCGAGCGCAGCTGATAGCTCACATTGCGCACAAACTCGGTCTTCAGGCGGTCAGCCGCTTCAAACGCTTCGGCCCGGTCGCGCAGCGCCGATTCCACCCGCCGCGTCGCCGTCACATCGGCAAAGGCGATCATCGTGTTTCCATCCGGCAGCGGATGGGTGAGGTAAGTCAGCAGCGAACCATCCGAGCGGCGCATCTCACCGGTGGTGGACTGGCGGGCGGACGGGTCGGTGATGTGAACCTTGATGCCTTCCCAGATGTCCATGTCATGAAACAGCGGCACACAGCCCCGCACCACATCGTCATAATCCGGCTTGTCCTTCAGCCGGTCAGACGGAATGTCCCACACCCGCTCAAAGGCGCGGTTATGCAACTTCAGCCGCCCGTCAGAGCCGAACACGGCGACGGCCTCATGCAGATTGTCCAGCGTCGAAGACTGCGTCTTGATCAGCGCATTGAAGCGCGTCTGCAGCGACAGATGGTCGGTGATGTCCTTGAACAGGACCAGCAGCCCGCCCATCGGGTGGCGCTGGCGCGTGACAGACAGCGTGCGGCTGTCCGGCAGAGACCACTTGTCTTCCTTCACCCCGTCAATGTCGAGATAATAGGAAATCTCCTCGGCGCGCCATTCGGCATAATTCGTCCGCGCCGGGAGTTTCTTCTTCTCGCGCAGGCGGTCCAGAAGCTGGCCATGATTGGGGCGGTCCAGAAGGAAGGTCTCCTCCAGATCCCACATGTCGCGGAAGGCCTTGTTGTAGAAGTTCAGCTTCCGGTCCGGCCCGAAGATCGCCACAGCATCGGCCACATGGTTCAGCGTCTCGTCATGGGCGCGCACATGGCGGTTGAGCTCCTCGCGGGAATTCTCCTGCTCGGTCACGTCAAACGCCATACACCCCGCCCCGCCCGACAGCGGGAAGGTCAGCACCCGCATCGCCCGGCGCTGATTGTTGATCACGATATGCCGGGTCTCGTCATGCTCGGCCCCGTCGGTGATCGTCTTGCGCGCCTGCTCGTTGACCGCCTGGTCCAGCATCACCTGCCGCTCCAGCACCCGGTCAAGGTTTCCGCCGTCCACCGCTTCGATATAAGCGGGGTTGGCCCATTGCAGGCGTCCCATTCCCGAAACCCGCCAGGCCGGGAACGGCGCCTTGCCCAGCATGTCGAGGAACGCCGTCGGGTCGCGCGCAATCACCTGCCGCGCCTCTTCCAGCTTGCCGCGGGCCGAGCTTTCCTCCAGCCCCTTGATCGTCGTGTCGTTGACCCACACCACCGCGCGCACGCCCGCCGTGCGCCCGTCCGCCTCCAGGAAGCGGCCCGAGGGCCCGATGATCGTCAACGAGAAAGGCTGCCCGCTCTCGCGCAGCTCCCGCAGGCGGATGCGCAGCGTCGTGTCCTGGCCCGCCGAATCGCGCGCCTCCAGATCGGCCAGCCCCTCGACGATGCGCACCGCCGGGTCTGGCGAAATCGCGTCATCGGTAAAACTGAGGAGGCCTGCCAGCGCCACCGGCGACCCATAAAGCTCCGGCGGGGTGATCTCGTCCCCGTCCAGCTCCAGCGCGTCGCCCTGCCAGACCAGAATGACGCCCGGATGGGCCCCTAACACAGATTTAAGGCCGGCATTCTCCGTTTCCCGGTCCCCGGCCACTTCGCGGTAGCGCTTGGCCGCCCCGCGCGCCCCGTCTGACACCCTGAGCGCCCAGAGCAGCGCCCCAAGCGCCAGCAGCGCGGTGCCAATAGCCATCAGGATGGGCATCTGTTCAGCGGTCATCGAGCTACCGGGCCTCTATATATTGGCAAATCATGCCGACCATTGCCGGCCGCGCGCAGAAAAGGCGCCGCGACTCGCGAGGGGTTTATACTGGTTAATGAATGGTGCCGCGAGCGTTAAGGCGGGGTTAATACTGAGTTCAGCACGCTGCCTGCAGAACAGTCCGGCGGTCGGGCCAGCCTGCAGATTGGTGTTGCAAAACAGCCACACCCACCTAGGTTAGTTCGATCGGCCTTTCAGGAGCTATCCCGTATGCGCGCCCTCCTTGCCAGCCTTGCCCTGTCCCTTGCCCTGTCCCTTGCCCTGCCGATGACCGCGATGGCCTCCGGCGATGGAGACCTCGCTGAAGCCGACGACATCGTGCGCCTGCCCGGCCAGCAGGCCGCCGCCCGGCCCGAAAGAATGCCCCTCCCCGGCAGCCAGCCAGGCGACAAGCCCAAACGCCTCGTCCCGGGCGGCGTGCTGATCATCAGCTTCGATGCCAATGGTGACGGCGTCATTTCCCCCGAAGAACTGCGGGAGGGCATTTCCGCCGCTTTCACGCAGGCCGATGCCAATGGCGATGGCCAGATCTCGGCGCTGGAACAGCAGGCCTGGGCCGCCAGCTTCCCGGTGCGCGACGATACCCTCGCCAATCCCGTCCGGTTTGACCCCAATCTCGACCGGATCGTCACCTATGAAGAATTCTACACGGTGATCCTCCAACTCGCCGCCCAGTATCAGGACAGCGCCGGCAACATCGCCGCCGCCGGCCTCACCGCGCCCGACAAGCCGGAGAAGGAAGACCGCCGCTTCGCCCAAGGCGGCAGCCCGCGCGGCGAAGGCCCGCCCGGCGGCCCCCAGCGCTAAGGCGCCCGCCCCCACCTTGACTTCGCGCGCGGTTCAGGAAACCCGTTTCCGCCATGACCCTGCCTCCCCTTCCGCCCGTGCGCGGCAAACTCATCCCCGGCGCAGAGCTTGCGCCCTACACCTGGTTCCGCGTCGGCGGCCCGGCAGACGCCCTCTTCCTGCCCGCCGATGAGGAAGACCTTGCCGCCTTCCTGAAAGCGCTGGACCCCGCCATCCCGGTCACCGTCCTCGGCGTCGGCTCAAACCTCATCGTGCGCGATGGCGGCATCCCCGGCGTCGTCATCCGCCTGATGGGCAAATACTGGGGCGAGATTGAAGCCCTCGACGGCATCACGCTTTCCGCCCGCGCCGGCGCGCTGGATCTTGCCGTCGCCAAGGCCGCCGCCGAAAACGGCATCACCGGCCTTGAATTCCTCTCCGGCATCCCCGGCTCGCTCGGCGGCGCCACGCGCACAAATGCCGGCTGCTACGGCGCCGAGCTGCGCGACCGGCTCGTTGCCCTGCATGGCTTCCGCCGCGATGGCAGCCCGGCCGCCTGGCGCGGCCCCGGCAAGCCCGGCGCCCTGCCCGAGGCCCATTTTTCCTACCGCCACACAGACCTGCCGGACGATCTCATCGTCACGCGCCTCATCCTGGAAGGCACGGGCACGGATGATCCGGCCACCATCAGTGCTGCCATCGCCGCCCTTCAGGCCCGCCGCGCAGAGACCCAGCCCATTAAAGAGAAAACCTCCGGATCCACCTTCGCCAACCCCGACCCGCCGGGCACGCCGGACCAGCGCTCGGCCTGGAAACTGATCGACGCGGCCGGCTGCCGCGGCCTGAAAGTCGGCGGCGCCCAGGTCTCCCCCCTCCATTGCAACTTCCTGATCAACACCGGCACCGCCACCGCCGCAGACCTCGAAGCCCTCGGCGAACTCGTCCGCGCCCGCGTGCTGGAAACCTCCGGCGTTGACCTCCGCTGGGAAGTCCGCCGCATGGGCCGTGTGCAGAGGGTTTAGGTCGATCCCGTAGGGCGGGTTAGCCGAAGGCGTAACCCGCCAACCTATTTGCGCCATCCAATGGCGTCTGACGTGCTTTAGCCCGGCATCTCACCCAAGTGGCCGGAGAGTATCCAATCTTCAACGCTTATTGGCTTCTCGGATGTGCCGTTCGTGTGAAATCGATTCGCGATTGCATCACATCGATCTGCACTTAAAGTCACGCCGATTGAGCCATCATAATTACAATAGTGAAGGCTTCTCTCAGGAGCTACATTTATGCGACTGGTGTTGCGCAATCCAATTAGATCGCAATTTGGCCCAGAGAATGCAAAGCCAGCTGCATAAATTGTATCGGCAGTTTTGACCCAACCGCGAGCGTCCTTACGCGCCTTTAGTACCGCAGCGTTGAACCACGCCGGGTTTGCCGG
>NZ_ARYM01000001.1 GCF_000685315.1 Hyphomonas polymorpha PS728 | reverse complement strand
GCAGAAAGCCGCCCAGCCCCGCGCCCCCGTCTTCAACATGCGAGAGCCTCAGCCCCGTCCGGAGACGGATCATCTCCCGGTCTCAAGGCTGCCCCGCATCCGCGCCCTGACAGAGGATGTTCTCAGCGCCCCGACCGTGCCCGCTGCGCCGCCGCGCGACCTTTCCGCAGGCTTCGCCCGCCGCCTCGCCGCGCTGCATGGCGCCCTGAACAATCCCCACGCCGTCGCTGCCCGCTGGCTGCGCCGCCAGTTCGCCGGCGCAGCGCCCAAGCCCTGCCCCCTCTCGCCCCACCGTATCCCCGGCCTGCGCAGCGCCCTCCCCGGCCCCGAAAAAGAAACCCTCCGCAGCCTGACAGACATGGCCTTCAGCTTCTTCGCCGCCGACACTTCCTGACGCGCCGCGCCCTGGCCACAATCGATCTCCCCCAGCCTCCCGGCACCCCCGGCGAGGGCGCGATCGCATGTGCCGCGCTCTGCGCCCGAAACGAAACGGCCCGGCAGCCATCTGGCGACCGGGCCGTTTGAAATCACAGCGTGAAACGCGCGGAACTTCAGTGATAGTTCGACAGGCGCTCGATCAGCTCGCGCGGGGGCGCGGTGTCTTCCATCAGGGAGGATTTGATCGGGCGCGGGGCGCTGAACACATGGCCCTGGCCGAAGGGGATCTCGTATTCGAGAATCTCCACCACGCTGGCTTCGTCCTCAATCTTCTCGGCGATCAGCATGATGCCATAACGCGAGAAGGCGGCGCCCACTTCATTGGCCGCCAGTTTGCGGTTGAGCGCGGTCAGCGGGCGAGGGCCCTGCGGGTCGCGCAGCTGGTCGATCAGCTGGCTGCCATTGACCTTGACGAAACGCACCCCCGCCGCCTGCAGGCGCGGCAGGTCAAGGTCGAGGCCCGTCACATGGTCGATGGAGAAGCGGAAGCCGAGCGCCGTCAGCTTGTCCATATTGGCGCGCATCGCGGGCGAGCGCTGCTCAAACCGGTCGGCCCGGATCTCGAAGATCACCGAGCCGGAAAGGTCGCGGTTTTCCATCATGAATTCCAGGAACATCGGGAAGAAGGTCGGGTCTTCCAGCGAGATCGAGGAGATGTTGCAGAACACGCCCACGCGCCGGTCCCGCTCGGCCAGGCGGCGGACGATCTGCACGCAGCGGAACAGCATGAAATTGTCGATCACGCCCATCAGGCTGGCGCGGCGGGCCGCGTCCAGAAAGTCTGCCGGGGTGATATGGCTGCCATCGGGGCGGCGCAGGCGCGTGAAGCCCTCATAGAAGGTCACCCGGCGCTGGGGCAGCGACACGATCGGCTGCAGGTGCAGGTCAACCCGGCCATCCTTCAGCGCGTCGCGCACATCCCGCAGGGCGGCGTCTTCCACCGGCTGAACACGGGCCAGCGCCGTGCTGTCGGTCAGGCGCGTCTCGAAGCTGCGGGTCAGCTTGTCGATCAGCCCTTCCAGCTGGCGCATCTCGTTGACGAGCGCATCCCGGCGTTCGCCCAGTTCGATCTTGACGGTTTCCTCGATGGCATCGGTCCGGGCCTCCACCACATTCATGCGGCGGGCCGTATCGGTCAGCTCGCGCTCGAACCCGTGAACGCGTTCCTCGGCCTGCTTAGCCGCCTTCGCGGTCAGCGAGGTGCGCACCAGTACGTGGATCTGAATGAGGACCGCCGCCAGCCCCGCCCCGCCCGCAATCGACAGCGGCAAGCCCGCCGTGGTCAGCGTGAAGAGGCCGTAGCCGGTCCCCGCGCCTGCGGCGAGATAGAGGAGGATCAAGAAAAAAGTCATCAGGTCAGCACCCGCAAACAGCCCATCAATCTTAAAAATAAGGCGAAATTAGTTAACGAATTGCTGGGAATTGTCCTGATTTGCCCCCTCCCGCAAGCCAGCCGCAATCCGTTGCAAATCAGCCACAACGGCCCGTTTCCTGATGTTCTGGCTACAGAAGGCGCGTGGACACGGGGATTATCAAAGGTTAACCAGGAGCTGTTCCCGGTTGTGAACGCCCCCGGTCCGCGGCCAGTGCTGGCCGGAGCGGGGGCGATCTCGGGGGAGACTGGGGCCTTGCCCACAAGGCGAGGCCCCGTCGTTCCCGCCGGAAGGCGCCCCGGTTCACCCGATTCGCGTCGTGTCAGGCTCGGGAACGATCTCGTTCTCGATATGACCCAGCCCGTCGATCTCGATGCGTACACGGTCACCTGCCTTCAGCCATTTAGGCGGGTCGAAACCCGCGCCGACCCCTGCCGGCGTTCCGGTAAAGATCACATCCCCAGGCTCCAGCGTAAAGGCTGCGGTGAGATGTTCAATCTGCGCCGCAATATCATGGATCATGTCGCGGACATGGCCCGACTGGCGCTGCTCGCCGTTCACATAGGAGCGCACTTCCAGCCCCGGCAGGTCCTCGATTTCATCGGGCGTCACCAGCGCCGGGCCGAACGGGGCATGGGTATCAAAGCCCTTGCCCATGATCATCGTCTGGCTCGCCTTCTGCCAGTCGCGCACCGAATAATCGCAACCGATACAAAAGCCTGCGACGATCTCCATCGCCCGCGCGCGGGGCACATGCCGGCCATGCCTGCCGATCACGGCCACCAGCTCCCCCTCATAATCGAGCTGTCCGGACACCTTGGGCAGGTGGACCGGATCATAGGGCCCGTTGACCGCCGTGGCCTGCTTGTTGAACCATTTCTGCACCTCCAGTTTGGCGGTGTTGATGAAGCTTACGCTCTCGGCGGCATGGGCAGCATAATTGACACCTATCCCCAGAATTTTTCCCGGCCGGGGCACCGGTGCCAGAAGATGCACCACGCTGAGCGCCAGCGGCGCGCCCTTCTCCTTGCCTTCCAGCGCCTCGACAAAGCTGTCGCCTGCAACCGGCACGACAGTATCGCCTTCCAGATGGCCAAACCTGACCAACCCTTCGGCCACGAATCTCACGAGGCGCATATCGTTACTCTCCTGTCACACAAATGCCCAAAGAACCTTGCGGGGTGTTCATCTCGCGTTGTCGGCCCCTTTGGCAAGAGCTAGGGAGGGCGCGAGTAGAAGGGTAGACTAATGCAACTTGGAGTCCGCGCGCAGGAAAGTTCTCTGAGCGAAGTGTTCGCGCCCGGCGAGCGGCTGCGCATGCCTCATTACCAGCGCAGCTATTCCTGGGGCGACCGTGAAGCGCTCGATCTTCTGGCAGATCTCGTCGATGCGATGGACGCCTCCATCGCCCACTTCATCGGCGCGCTCGTCTTCGTGAATGGCGAGGAGCCCGGCCATCTGGAAATCGTCGACGGCCAGCAGCGCCTGACCACGCTCACCATCCTGCTCTGCGTGCTGCGCGATCTGGAGACAGACCCCGCCCTCTCCAAGGAGCTGCACAAGCTGATCGCCGACGAGGACCGCCCGCTGCTGGGGGAAGGCGCCAACTGGCGCATCGCCCTCAACTATGATGTCGGCGCCTTCTTCCGCGATTCCATCCAGACGCCGGGCGCCACGCTGAAGCTCGACAACGAGCCTGGCGACAGCGAAAGCCAGCAGAAGATCATCGCCAACGCCGCCGCCTTCCACCGCGAACTGCGCGAGATGGCGCCCGAGCGCCGCCGGGCGCTGGCCGATGTCGTCACCGGCGGCTGCGCGCTCGTCCGCGTGGTCGTCGACAACAAGGACCAGGGGTTCAAGGTGTTCCGCGTGCTGAATACGCGCGGCAAGGAGCCGGGCGCTCACGATATCATCAAGACCGAACTGTTCCAGCGCGCAAAGTTTACGGCCGACGAAGCCAACGCCTATGCCGAGCGCTGGGCCGAGCATGAGTCCCTCCTCGGCGGCGGCGCCTTTGACGATCTTCTCCGCCAGATCCGCGCCATCCATGACCGCTCGCCCAAGGGCGACCTCTTCGCCGGCTTCCAGAAGGCGGTGCTCAACAAGATCGATCCGCGCACATTCCTTGACGACATGCTGCCAAGCTATGTCGCCGCTTTCCGCGTGGTCGAATCCGGGCAGGACCCGCTGGACATGGGCGCCCCCCAGGGCGTGCTCGACAGCATCAACCAGCTGCGCGCCCTTGAGCACAAGACCTGGCGCGCGCCCGCCATCCAGTTCATTGTCGAACGCGGCCTGACAGACCCGATGGCGCCGGACTTCTTCGCCGCTCTCGAACGCCTCTCCTACATGTCTCAGGTCATGGTGCAGGAGCGCGAAACCCGCAACAAACGTCTCGCCCGCATCACCGAAGCGGTGAAGAATGACCGGGTGCTGTTTGGCAAATCCGGCCCCCTGTCGATCAGCCGCGACGAAGCCCGCAAGCTGCGTGACCGGCTGACGACGCGCTTTGGCACCTATGGCCAGCGCCGCGCCATTGCCCTGCGCCTCTGCGCGGCCATAGCGGGCGGGCGCACCATCCCGCCGGAATCCGACGCTACTGTCGAACACGTCCTGCCGCGCAACCCGCCCGAAGACAGCCACTGGATGATCACCTGGCCCGACCCGGTGAAACGCCGCGAACAGTGCGACACGCTCGGCAATTTCGTTCTGCTCACGAACAAGGTGAACCAGCAGGCAGACCGGCTGGACTATCGCGCCAAGAAGGAAATCTACTTCAATGGCGGCGGCGGGCAGGACTTTGCCCTGACGCGCGACCTGATGGAACAGGATGCCTGGACCTCAGATGTCGTCCGCCGCCGGACGGAAAAGCTCGCCGACATCCTGATGCAGGCCTGGGGCCTGGCGGGCTGAGCCGCCCTACTCCCCAATCCCTTTCTTCTGGATCTTCGCGTGAACCTCGTTCACCTGCATCAGCGCAGCTGAGCCGTAATACTTGCTGTAATCTACCGTGAAGATGCCTGCCTCAATCGTGGGGTCGCTCGCCACCCATTCCTGCGCGGTGGCAATGTAGGCTGTGTTGAGAATGAACAGGCCGCGCCGCCCGTCTTCCCCGCCCAGCGGCCCGGCCAGCACCAGTTTTCCGTCTTCGGCCAGCCGGCCCATATTCGAGAAATGCCCGGCAAACAGCTCCGCCCGCTGATCCTTGTCCGTGATCGCGGCGTCCTGCGGCCCGGTCTTCAGGATCGCCAGCACATAGGACCGCATCCCCAGATCATCCGCCCCCAGCCTTTCGGCCAGCGCCGCATCATAGGCAGGTGGCGTGGCCGTGGCCGCAGGCGTTTTCCCGGCACTTGCACAGGCAACCGGCAGCGCCAGCAAGGCCGCCGACACCAGAAATCGCAGAGCATGAAACATCGAGCCCTCCCTTCAATGAGACGCGCAGTCTGCGCCTTCAAGGGTGGGTCTGGCAAGCAGAGCTGCGGGCCGCCCACGAAGGGGAAGCCCGCAGCCAGCCGGATCAGAAGCGTGCGCGGATGCCGCCGAACACGGCCCGCCGCTCCACCGGATAGTAGATCGCCGAAGCCGGCGTTGCCGTGATCACCGCGGAAATATCCCCGGCGGCCTTCTCCCCGGCGAGGTTTCGCGCGTCGAGGAAGAGGTCGATATTCCCGGTCGCCTGATAGCTGCCGGTCAGGCCCAGCAGGGTATAGCCGTCCGTGCGGGTCGTGTTGTTGTAATCCGCCCAGGCGCCCTCCGGCACCCATTCAAGATTGGGCGCAACCGTGAACCGGTCATGGCTGAAGCGCAGCTCCGCCCGGTAGACATGCTCGGGCACCACCGGCAGCGTATTGTCCCCAAACTCGGCGTCACCGTCAAACTTGAAGTCCGAATACTGATAAACCTGGCGCAGGGTCAGCCAGTCAGTGAACTCCAGATCCAGCCCCGCCTCAATGCCCCGGTGGATGGTCTTGTCGGCATTGAATGTGGAGGCCGGAATATCCGGCCCGACCGTGAACTGCAGCATCTCGCCATCAATATCGGCCGAATAGAGCGACACGTCCCAGCTGGCGATCCCGGCGCGCCCGCGCGTGCCGATCTCTGCCGTCCAGGCCGTCTGCGCATCGACCGGCACGAAGCTCGCAATCTGTGCCACTTCGCTGAAGCCGGGGAACTCAGCCGAGCGGCTGTAATTGGCGTAGAGCTGGATTTCCGGGGCCAGATCATAGAGCAGGCCGAACTTCGGCGAGAACGCGTCAAAGCTGGCCGTCCCCAGAACGTCCGTGGCGGCGCCATTGTTGAAATTGAGCTGCTGTTCCCGCTCGCCTTCGGCATAGATTGCCCCGGCGATCAGGGTCAGCTGATCGGTCACGCTGTAGCGGCCTTCGGCATAGAGGTTTGCTGTCCAGGCTTCCTGATCGGCCTGAAAGGTCAGCGCGCCGCTGCGGCCATTGATGTTGACATAGCGCTTGGCGTCGGTCTCGCCTTCGCGCGCAGCCCCGCCCACGGTCAGGCCCAGCTTGCCGCTTTCCCAGTCATAGCGGGCCCACACACCCCTGTCCTGAGAGGTATAGTCCAGCACCTGGAAGATCGGATGGAACAGCTCCTTGTCATTGAAGAAAGCGCCGATGGCGAGTTCTCCCTCGCCCAGGGCAATCCGTGTCTGGTTCTGCACACGGATCGATTTGATGTCGCGCGCCTGGTCGCCCACGAAATTGCCCTTGGTGGGATTGTTGAGCGCGTCGCTCAGCGTCAGCGCGCCGGGCAGTTCCTGGTCGATGTCATTGAGGCTGAGATAGAAGCGGGTGCTTACCGCGTCCGTCACCTGATAGCCCACATTGCCCTGGAAGCGCACCGAGTCGCGGCGCACATGGTCCCGGTCGCCCTGCGAGGTGTCAGCGCTCACCGCGCCCCAGGCGTCCAGCTTGCCCTTGACGGCGCCGGCCGAGACAAGCCCGCGATAGGTCTCAAAGCTGCCAACGTCGGCGCGCACATAAACGCCCGGCGCGGTTTCGCCCGTCGGCGTCACACCATTGACCGCCCCGCCCAGCGTGCCCGAGCCAAAACGCAGCGCGTTCGCCCCGCGATAGACTTCCAGGTGATCGAAGAAGATCGGCTCCAGTTCCTGGAAGTCGCCATTGTCGTCGGCAAGGTTGATCGGCGCCCCGTCCTGCAACAGCGTGATGCCGCGCATGTGGAAGCCCCGGCTGATGCCCGAACCGCGAATGGAGATCCGCACTTCCTGGCCATAGCGCGGCTGGGTGTAGACGCCCGGCGAGAAGCCGAGCGTATCGCGCATCGACACGAGGAAGCGGTCGGCAAACTCCTCATAGGTGATCACGTCCGTGCCGCCCGGCGTCCTGGCGGCCTGCTCCATCGCGGCGGCGGCGCGGGCGGTTGAGGTGACGAGGATCGTCTCTTCGATCTTCGGCGCGTCTTCGGTGGCTTCCTGCGCCGCGGCGGGCAGCATGGCCCCGAAGGCAAACGACAGGGCGGTCAGGCTCACGGCGGAGCCCTGTTTGAATGTAAGTTTCATGGTGTTTGGATTCTTCAGACAGATAAGGTCCGGGCACGCCCGGCTTTGCCACCCGGTCTCCGGGCAGCGCTCAGATCGTATCTGCCAGGGCGGGCGGCGCCCGCGCGCCCAGCGGCGGCCCGCGGGCCACCTTCACAAAGCGCACCTCGAACAGCGCAACATCCGCAGACACCGGCTGCATCACCGGCGCCTTGAAGGTCACCGCATCGGGCACCGGAACCGGCTGGCCCAGCACGCAGTCCCCGCAATCATGCGGCGGGTCGCCTTGCGTCTTTTTGCCTTCCTTTTCGGCCAGCAGCTTGGAAAGCTCCGCGCCGATGGCCACCGCGCCGGCGGTCTCTCCCGGTGTCGAACAGTAATGGGCCACGAGGTCGGGCGAACGCTCTGCCGCCGCTGCCATGGCCCAGGGCATCACCGCCTGGATCAGCAGCGCGACAACCGCCAGCAGGCGGGCCAGAGAGGCGGTGAGGGAGCGCGACATCGCCGCGCGGTCTAGCATGGCTGCCCCGTACGCAAAGTTGCGTAATCGCCGCAGAGGTGCCAGCCCCCGGAAATTCCCTTACGGAACCCCTAGCGGTTCTGACAGGTACGCCCTAGCGTGCGCCGAGCAAAAAACTTGGAAACGACACAAAGAGGAGCGCCCCATGAGCCTGTTCGACCTTACCGGCAAAACCGCCATCATCACCGGATCTTCGCGCGGCATCGGCCGCGCCATCGCCGAGGCGATGGCAGATCAGGGTGCCCGCGTCGTCATCTCCTCGCGCAAGCCTGGCCCGTGCGAGGAAGTCGCCGCCGAGATCAACAAGAAGCATGGGGACGGCACCGCCATCGCCATCCCGGCCAACATCTCTTCCAAGGAAGAGCTGCAGGCCATGGTCGACGAGACCACCAAAAGCTTCGGCAAGATCGACATCCTCGTCTGCAACGCCGCCTCCAACCCCTATTATGGCCCGATGGCCGGCATCTCGGATGATCAGTTCACCAAGATCCTGCAGAACAACATCATCTCCAATCACTGGCTGGTGCAGATGGTCGCCCCGCAGATGCAGGCCCGCAAGGATGGCGCCATCATCATCGTCTCCTCCATCGGTGGCCTGCGCGGTACCCCGATCATCGGCGCCTACAACATTTCCAAGGCGGCCGATTTCCAGCTCGCCCGCAACCTCGCCACCGAGTTCGGCGCCGACAATATCCGCGTCAACTGCATCGCGCCGGGCCTGATCAAGACCGACTTCGCCAAAGCCCTCTGGGAAAACCCCGAAACCCTCAAACGCTCCCTCACCGGCACCCCGCTGAAGCGGATCGGCGAACCCGAAGAGATCGCCGGCGCAGCTGTCTATCTCGCCTCCAAGGCTGGCAGCTACATGACTGGCCAGATGCTCGTCGTCGACGGGGGCGCCACGGTTACCTGATGCACTACACCGCTTCGCCGGACGCACCCCCTGCGCCCGAAATCACCTTCGAGGATTTCCTGAAGGTAGACATCCGTATCGGGACGATCCTTGAGGCCGCCCCGCTGGAGGGCGCGCGCAAGCCCGCCCTCCGCCTTGTCATCGATTTCGGGCCGGGCGTGGGCCGGAAGAAAAGCTCCGCCCAGATCACAGCCCATTATGAGCCTGACGCGCTGATCGGCCGTCAGGTGGCTGCGGTGGTGAATTTCCCGCCGCGCCAGATCGGAAAGTTCATGTCAGAAGTCCTCACCCTCGGCTTTGCCGACAGCGCCGGAGAGATCGTCCTCTTCTCGCCCGACCAGCCCGTTCCCAACGGGGCCCGCCTCGCATGACCCAGCGCACGCAAATGTCCGCCCAGCAGGACGCCTTCTTCAAGCGCCTGCGCTCTGGCGAATGGGAACTGCCCCCCGGCATCCGCAATCTCGGCATCCGCCCGCAGGACTGGCTGAAGGAAGTCTCCTATGGCCACGTCTATTATGAATGGCCCAATGATGGCAGCCGCGACATTGGCCCGGACCGCGTGTTCGGCGGCTGGGTGGCTGGCCTCTCCGACCACATCGTCTCGATGACGATGGCCAGCGCGCTGGAAGAGGGCGAATGGTTCACCACCACAGAGCTGCAGACCCGCATCTTCCGCCCGGTGCCCAATGGCCTCATCAGAATCGAGGGCCGCCTCATCTCGCGCGGCAAGACCTCCGGCTTCGTCGAGGCCGACTGGCGCGACGAAAAAGGCCGCCACCTCGTCCGCGTCTCCGCCGCCAAGGCCATCCGCACGATGGAAGAGTTGAACCTGAAGCGCTGACCGCGCCCCAAATGCCCACGCTCATCCTGAGCGAAGTCAAGGATGTGCCACACAGCGCAACGCTAGCCCCGGCTCGCCCTTCGACTTCGCTCAGGGTGAGCCGTTTGATAGGTCAATCAATCCGGTTATCTGGAACTCTGGCCAAGTTCGGCGCGTTCTGGCAGCCTGCGCCTCAAAGGAGACCGCCCCATGCTGAAGCCCCTCGCCACTCTTGCCGCGCTTGCCGCCGTATCTGCCCCCGCCGCGCTTGCCTGCAGCTGCCTGCCCTGTGACAGCCAGCCCCCGCTGCTCGAAAGCGAATACACCGCCGGCGCCTTTGTCGGCGAGCTGATGTCGGTGCGCAAGCCCGCGACCGGGAACTTCCCCGCCGAGACCGAGGGCGGCTTCGAATACCCGCCGCAGCTGGTCTACCTCTTCAAGGTCACCCGCAGCCTGAAGGGCGACATGCCCAAATACGTCATGGTGCGCAGCGCATCCAACTCCGCCGCCTGCGGAGTAACGTTCAGTTTCGAGGGGCTGAATGCCGTGGCCGTCTCGCAGGATGAGGACGGGCGCTACCATGCCGGCTCCTGCTCCCAGATGTGCTGGGGCGCCGAGCCCAATCGCAGCCTCATCACCGAAGACACGATGCAGACCTGGCGCGATCCGATGGCCAGCGAAGAGTAAGCCTCAGCCCGGCGCGGACGCCGCCTTGTTGAGCCGCACTTCCAGTTCGTCCAGCAGGTTGCGCACGCGCTTGGCGTTCACGCCAAGGTCTGACAATCCCACCCGGCTCACCGAGCGCACATCAATGCGCACGCCCGCCTCATCGGGGCGTATACGGATGAGAATGTCATCCTTGAAGCCATACCAGAAACTGGTCTCGGTCGCCTCGATGCGCCCCGCTTCCGGTTCGGCCAGCACGATCGTCCAGCCGCGCGCCTCCACAGCGGCCAGCGCGGCGGCATAGCCCTCTTCCGGCGTGCCCGGCGCAATCAGCGGGGCGAGCTTGGGATAGGGTGTGGCGCGCGGCGATTTCTGCTCGCCCGGCACAAACTCCGCCTCCTCCTGCACCTCGGCGACACGCCGCCCGGAAAGCCCCGGCCAGCGCGCATCGGCCTCCGCCGAAATCAGCGGGTCGTCTTCAATCGCGTTCTGCGCGCCGGCCGCTTCCCGCTCGGTCACCAGCGCGTCACTCGGCGCAATCGGGTCGCTCCAGTCGGTCTGGATGTCGTGCAGCGGCGGCAGGCGGTCCATCTGGCCTTCATGCGCGGCCAACCGCCCCATGGTGAGACCGGACACCAGCAGCGCCGCCATCGCCATCATGAACGGCCGCTTGCGCGGCGCCTTCGCCAGGGCGGCAATGCCCGCCGCGAGCGACAGGCCGATCACCGCCGAGACCATCGGCGGCCCGAACTGCAGCGTCAGCGTCTCCAGCCCCGTCTGCCAGCTCCAGAGCCCCGCCCGCGTGCCCAGCGCCGCCACGCCAAACCACACCACTGCGCCAATCGCTGCCAGCAGCGCGGCCCCGGCGAGTTTTCCGCGCCAGCCTGCCGGCTCATTGCCTGTGTATGGGGTGTCGCTCATGGCCGTCCTCATGCTTCGCGCGCGACCCTAGCGATTTTGCCCCGCCCCGCAATGAGGCGCGGTGTCAGGGATGGGCGCGCGGATAACCATGCCGTGTGTGCAGCAGATCGAGGATCGCCATCGGCTCGTTCACGAACTGGCGCCCGTTGAACGATGCCGCTGAGAGAAGCGCGGGCGCCCCCTCTGCCAGGACCAGAACCGGCAGCGACTGGTTGGCCTCTCCGATCAGCGCGGCGACATCGCCGCGCGGCCTTGGAAAGGCAATCCGGCGCACGTCCAGCGCAGGGCGGTGCTCCGGAAACGAAGCCAACACCCCCTCCATCAGCGCGCAGTGCCAGCAATAGAAATCCTGTTCCGGGAATGCCGGATCCCGAAAGCCCGGCTTCAGCAGGAACAGGATATCTTTTTGCATGGCCCCTTACGCCGTCGGCAGCTTGTTGATCTTGCCGGTGGCGCCCAGCGGAATGCTGTCCACAAACTGCACATCATCCGGCGTCCACCATTTGGCGATCTTGCCTTCGAGGCTGGCGAGGATTTCTTCCTTGGTCGGACTTTCGCCGGGCGCGGGCTGGACGATCAGCAGCGGGCGTTCATCCCATTTCGGATGGTAGATGCCGATGGCGGCGGCGTTGGCGACCTTGGGATGGCCCACGGCGATGTTCTCGATGTCGATGGAGGAAATCCATTCCCCGCCAGACTTGATCACATCCTTCGCGCGGTCGGTGATGGTCATCGTGCCGATCTCGTCGATCGTGGCCACGTCGCCGGTATCAAACCAGCCCTCCGCATCCAGAACATGCCCGCCTGCGCCCTTGAAATATCCCGCAGCAACAGCGGCGCCGCGCACCATCAGGCGGCCAGAAGACTGCCCGTCACGCGCCACGTCCTGGCCGTCATCATCCACCAGCTTCAGCTCCACACCAAATGGCGGGCGCCCCTGTTTCAGCTTCTGCTTCATGCGCGCGTCAACCGGCGCATTCTCCAGGTGCGGTGGCAGCGCGCCGAGGGTTCCCAGCGGTGAAGTCTCGGTCATGCCCCAGGCATGCACCACATCCACCTCATACTCCTCCTCGAAGGCCCGCAGGATCTTCTCCGGAATGGCAGAGCCCCCGATCAGAACCTTCTTCAGATATGGCAGTTTCAGATTGTTCTGCTGAAGATGCGTCAGCAGCATCAGCCACACGGTCGGCACGGCAGCCGTCAGCGAAACTTTCTCCGTATCCAGAAGTTCATAGATCGAGGCGCCGTCCATCTGCGCGCCAGGCATCACCATGTTTGCGCCCGTCGCGGGGCAGGACATCGCCAGCCCCCAGGCATTGGCATGGAACATCGGCACCACCGGCATCACCGAGTCCGACGCGCCCATGCCCATCGCATCCTTGCCCATCGTCACCAGCGTGTGCAGCACATTGGAGCGGTGGGAATAAAGCACGCCCTTGGGATTGCCCGTCGTGCCGGAGGTGTAGCAGAGGCCGCAGGCGGTATCTTCCGGGAAGTCGCCCCAGCGCACGCTCTTGCTGCGCCCGTCAATCCAGATGTCGAACGCAATCGCGCCGAGCGTATTCTCCGGCATCGTGTCGGCGCCGGCATAGATCACGAAGGTCTTCACCGTTTCCAGCTTGTCCTTGATCGCCTCGACAATCGGCAGGAAGGTCTTGTCGAAGATCAGAACCTTGTCTTCGGCATGGTTGGCAATCCAGGCGATCTGCTCAGGGTGCAGGCGCGGGTTGATCGTGTGCAGCACGGCGCCAATGCCCATCGTGCCATACCAGCTGGCCATATGCCGCTCGGAGTTCCAGCCCAGCGTCGCCACCCGGTCGCCCAGGCCAATGCCTTCGTCTTTCAGCGCCGTGGAGACCTGTTTCGACATGTCATAGAGGTCGGAATAGGTGATGCGCGCGATATTGCCTTCCACGCGGCGCGTGATGATCTCGCGGTTGCCGTGCTGCAGACGCGCATGTTCGAGGATCTTGTCCACCGTCAGCGGCCAGTCCTGCATAATGCCTTTCATGTAACTCTTCCTCCGGAATAGGTTTTGTCTTCGCTGTCTCTGCGCAGGGTCGTGTCTTGTGATTTATCAAAGCCCTGTCTATTCGGGCAGACGCGCTGACGCAAGGAAAGGACAACGCTGATGTCACGACTTCTGGTAGCGGGCCTTTCTGCCCTTCTCCTTGCCGCCTGCAGCGAGGCCCCGGCCACTGATCCGGTAGACACCCCCATCGTGATCGCGGATCCCGGCAGCACGCCGCCGGCGATGAGCACGGCGCTGACCGCCCCGCTGCCCGATTTTTTCAACTGCCTGCGCGAGAACAATGGCGTCGTCGTCGCCGCCCATCGCGGCGGCCCGGCCATCGGCTTTCCCGAGAACGCCATTGAAACGATGCAATACGGCTTCGAGCGCGGCATCCGCGTCTTCGAGATCGACGTGGCCGAAAGCCGCGACGGCGTCCTCTTCCTCCACCATGATGACCAGTTCGGCCGCACGGTGGACGCGACCGGCTATAATTCCGACACCGACTGGGCCACCATCGCCGGCTACCGCCTGAAGGACATCGACGGCGAGGTGACGAGCTTCCACCCGCCCAAGCTGACTGACGCACTGATCTGGGCCCGCAATACGGGCGCCATTGTCGAACTGGACCGGAAGAAGACCACCTCCTTCGCCAATATCTGGGCCGCCGTTCTCGCCGCCGGCGCCGAGGGCAACGCCATCCTGATTTCCTATTCGGATGAGGAAGCCGCCGAAATCGCCCGTGTCGCCCCGGGCGCCATGATGACCGCCTCGGCCTTTGGCGGGCGCGACATCGAACGCCTTGAAGGCCTCGGCGTTGACCGCAGCCGCGTCATCGCCTGGACCGGCACCCGCGAACCTGACCCCGCCGCCTATGCCCGCCTCCTGGCCGAAAGCGTCGAGCCCGCGTTCGGCACCCTCGGCCGCCCCGGCGAACGCCTCGACGATCAATACTGGGCCGATGACGATGGCAGCGAGTATCAGCGCCTCGTCGATGACGGCGTCGTTCTCATCGCCACGGATGAGCCCTACAAGGTCGCCGAATGGCTGACCGCCGATGACGAAGGCTGGACCTCCTGCGCGACGCCTTGAACCCCCGCCGCTACCCCTTCGCACGCCGGGCGACAAGCCAGACCCACAGGAGGACGAGCGGGGAGCCCAGTTCGATGAACATGCCGGTCAGCTGATAGCTGGTGCCGAGCCCTACGGCCTGCCAGGAAACGTAGCGGGCGAGACCGCCGATGAAGAGGGCCGCGCAGATGATCGCGGCGGTCCGGAAGTGTTTCTCGATCTGCGGGATGATGCTCCACAGCAGCAGGGTGACGATAACATACATCCCGGATAGATACCGGAACTGGTTATCCACCGCCGAAGCCACCGGCGCATGGGGCGACAGCGCAGCCGCGCCCCCCATGACGCCCATCACCGCAAAAGCCAGCGGAACAAGCGAGAAAATTCCAAGGACGATCTGCAGGCCGAGTTTCATTTTGTTTCATCCGGAGTCGATTTTGTCACATCTGGTGCCATCTCTCCATCGTTCCGCACGCATTGGCAATTCTTGACGTTTTCGGCGCGCCGGCGTATTGCGCGCCCCAAGGTTCGGGACGCCCGCCGCTCGCAAGGCTTGTCGCCTCAAGGTGAAGATCCCCCCCGCGCGCCGGCGCGGGATCATGACAGCAGATGAGACCTCCTCTCCCTGCCAGTCCTGCAGCAATGCGAGCCCTGCTTCATCGAGACCGGCGGCAGAAGGAACCTTTTGATGTCTTCCCCCATCACCAATCGCGAGCAGGCGAAAGCCCGCGCCCGCGAAATCCGCGCCGAGCGCGCCCGCAGCGGCGATCCTGTTTCCCATTCCCAGGCGCTCGAACTGGTCGCCCGTGAACTGGGATACCGGGATTGGAACACCGCCTCGGCCCGGCTGTCGAACGAACCTGAAGTGCCCTTGCAGGTCGGAGATTTCGTCTCGGGCAGGTATCTGAAACAGCCTTTTACGGGCCGGGTGCTCGGCGTGAAGGAGCTTTATGACGGGGCCGCGTTTGAAGTGACGATCCACTTCGACGAGGCGGTCGATGTGGTCGAGTTCGACAGCTTCTCGAACCTGCGCACGCGTGTGACGATCACCGTTTCAGCGGCCGGCGTCTCGCAGGCCCGCACCAGCGATGGGGCGCCCCACATGATCGTGGAGCGGACCGGCACCGAAATCGTCTGACGGCCAGGGCGGCGGTTTACGGGTAAAGCCGCACCGTTGCCCAGCCGCCGCTTTCCTTCCGGTAGAAGCGCAACCGGTCATGCATCCGGAAGGCCTGGTCCTGCCAGAACTCGATCTCGGTCGGCGCGAGGCGGAAGCCGCCCCAATGCGGCGGGCGGGGAATGTCCTTGTCGTCGCCATAGATGGACGAGATTTCGGCCACGCGCTGCTCGAACACTGCCCGGTCGGCCAGCGGGCGGGACTGGTCGGACGCGATCGCGCTGATCCGGCTCTGCGCCGCGCGGCTGGCGAAATAGGTGTCGGCTTCGGCCGCGCTGACCGGGGTTACCCCGCCGCGCACCCGCACCTGCCGGCGCTGGCTTTTCCAATGGAAACAAAGCGCCGCCACCGGATGGGCGGCGAGTTGCACGCCCTTTGTGCTCTCAAGATTGGTAAAGAAGGTAAAGCCCTCCTGGTCGACGCCCTTCAGCAGCACAATGCGCACATCCGGCCGGCCCTCGGCATCGACGGTGGCCAGCGACATGGCGTTGGAATCGTTGGGCTCGCTGGCGCGGGCCTGCGCCATCCAGTCCTGGAAGAGGCCGATGGGGTTATCTGTCTCCGGCACCAGCGGGCGGTCGCCCTCGGCAGCATAGTCAGCCGCGCTGGGGCTGGGCGGAATTACAGGAGAGGTCATGGGCACGCCCACCTTTTCGCGGTTTGTAAGCCTTCGTTTTTCATATAGGACGAGGCCCGCAGCCGCGAGAGGATAGCCTGTCACATGTCCCACAATACATTTGGCCACCTGTTCCGCGTCACCACCTGGGGCGAAAGTCATGGGCCGGCGCTTGGCTGTGTCGTGGATGGCTGCCCGCCCGGATTGCCTCTGGACGCGCCGTTCATCCAGCAATTCCTGGACAAGCGCCGCCCCGGCACCTCCCGCTTCGTGACGCAGCGCCAGGAGGCCGATGAGGTGAAAATCCTCTCCGGCGTGTTCGAGGACGACCGCACGGACGGGCCCGTGACCACCGGCACGCCGATCTCGCTGATGATCGAGAACACTGACCAGCGTTCCAAAGATTACCGCGAAATCCGCGACCGCTACCGCCCCGGCCATGCCGATTATGCCTATGACCAGAAATACGGCGTACGCGACTATCGCGGCGGCGGCCGCTCCTCGGCGCGGGAAACGGCCGCCCGCGTGGCCGCTGGCGCGGTGGCACGCCGCGTGCTCGGCGAGGGCGTCGTCATTCGCGGCGCCGTGGTGAAGATTGGCCCGCACATGATCGACCCGGAGCGCTGGAACTGGGCCCAGACGCAGGAGAACCCCTTCTGGGGCCCGGATGCGGCGATGGCCGCGCAGTGGGAGGAGTATCTCGACAGCGTGCGCAAATCGGGCAGCTCGACCGGGGCGATTGTCGAGGTGCATGCCTCCGGCGTTCCGGCCGGATGGGGCGCGCCGGTCTATGGCAAGCTCGACGCCGAACTCGCCGGCGCGATGATGAGCATCAATGCTGTGAAGGGCGTGGAAATCGGCGCAGGCTTTGCCGCCGCCGCGATGAGCGGGGAAGAAAACGCCGACGAGATGCGCGCGGGCAATGGCGCGCCGCGTTTCCTCGCGAACAATAATGGCGGGGTGGCCGGTGGCATCTCTACCGGGCAGGACGTAGTCGTCCGTATCGCGATCAAACCGACATCTTCCATTCTCAACGAGGTGAAATCCATCACCCGCGACGGAGAGGAAGTGGATGTGCGCACGATCGGCCGGCACGATCCGTGCGTGGGCATTCGCGCGGTGCCGGTGGCCGAAGCGATGATGGCCTGCGTGCTGGCGGACGCAAAGCTGCGCCACCGGGGACAGACAGGGCGGTAGCTCAATTATTCTGCCCGCAGAACAAAAAACCCCGGCACGTTCTGTGCCGGGGTTTTTCTATTCAAGTATGCAGGGGAAGCTTAGAAGCGAACCACTGCGCCGATCGAGAACACGTCGGCATCATTGTCGTCGCCTTCATATTTCGTGAAGTCGCCGCGGATGCCGAACCGTTCGGTGGCGAAGAATTTCGCGCCGACGCCGTAAGCAACGCCGTCGAAATCACCCGAAGCCGAGCCGACGCCCGGAACGCTGGCGCTCAGTTCGGAGGTGGCATAACCAACCCGGCCGAACATGTGGAAACGTTCAGAGATCGGAGCACGCACGACGCCGAAAGCGCCGATGGAGTGGTCGAGTTCGACCTTGCCCAGACCAACATCATCGTCTTTCACGCCAATGGATGCCTCACCTTCAACACCCAGGTGACGGGTGAAGAAGTAAGAGCCGCGGCCCGTCAGAGCGCCGAGATCGGCAGAACCGATATCAACGTTCGAATAGCCGGCGCTCAATTCGACATCGCCCTGAGCGAAAGCTGCAGGTGCAGCCGTGAGGGCAATGGCGAGGGAAGCAAGTGCGATTTTCATTATACGCTTTCTCCAAATAACTGCGCTGAGCGCAGGGCGGAAATAGCAATGAAAAATCCGTGTGCCACCTTTCTTCGCAGCAATGTGACAGAAAACCCTAACCCCTGTGTCAGAAAAAGCACGATTAATTACAGGCCCTTAATGTTTACCTTTAGGAAACACTCTGTCCACAGACAAAAAAATCCCGGCGCACAGGGCGCCGGGAAGATGTTTGGGAGGAAATTGGCTGTGGAATTACATCAGAAGCGCATCACGCCGCCGATGGAAACAACGTCGGCATCATTCCGGTCGCCTTCGTGTTTGGTGAATTCACCGCGAATGCCGAAACGTTCGCTGGCATTGAATTTCGCGCCAACGCCATAAGCAACACCCTTGATGTCAGACGCAGCGGCGCTGAGGGCAGGATTGTTGGCGCTGAGTTCGGTTGACGAATAGCCGAGGCGGCCAAAGAGGCTGACGCGGTCGGAAACCGGCGCCTGCATGACACCATAGGCACCGAGCGAATGATCAAGCTCAACCTTGCCAACGCCGAAATCATCGTCTTTCACGCCGACAGAGGCTTCGCCCTCAACACCGAAATTGTTGGTGAAGAAGTAGGTGCCGCGGCCTGTGAGCGCGCCGACTTCTGCCGGGCCGACATCAAAGTTCGAATAGCCGCCGCTGATTTCAACATCTCCCTGCGCAAAGGCAGCGGGCGTTGCGGCGAGAACAACTGCGAGGGAAGCAAGTGCAAGTTTCATGATCTACTTTCTCCTTATTACGGCGCCTGGCTTTCTGGCCGGGCACAGGCAGAGACGTAGCCACGAATCCTCCGTGTTCCATCTTTCCATACAGTCATTTTCCGGCTTTGCCGGAACACTGTGTCCAAAAAATCACGATTAATTGCAGAGACTTAATATAGTTGTCAGAGATGTGTTTTGCGCCAGGCCGTTACCTTGGTGAGGAACGCAAGTGTGCCACACTCCTTAACGAAACCGGCCTGCGTCAATGCGCCGTCCAGATCCCATGCAAGATAGTCCTTGTAATAGGGCTCATGAAAACCATGGGGGAAATATTCGAGTAAACCGTCCAGAGGCGGACGATCCGAGAACTGCAGACTGTCTGCGAGAATAAACAGCCCGCCCGGTTTCAGGACGCGGAATATCTCTGACAGAACCAGCGGGCGCACACGCGGCGGAAGCTCATGGAAAAGATAGATCGACACCGCCATGTCGAAGCTTTCGTTTTCCACAGGCATGGCTTCGGCCATCTCCTGGATCACATCGGCCTGGCGCCAGCGGGCAAGCCGCGCGCGGGCCGCTTCGGTATAGGAAGGCGAGAGGTCAAGCCCCGTCACATTGAGGCGCGGCCACACCTCCAGCACCTTCTCGAGGAAACGCCCGTTTCCGCAAGCGACATCGAGCAGGCTCTGCCGGCGCTGATCGCGCCCCTGCAGCGCCCTGGAAATTTCCGCCAGCGCGGCCCGGCGCATGGCGTCGGCCGTGCCGGAGAAGAGAGCTTCGACCTGCGTGTCATAAAGCTCAGCGCTTTCATCGGTGAACCAGCCGCCAGTCTGGTAGTGGAAATTCTGCAGGTAATAATCGGGATAGCGGTTGGCATTCCTCTGAAGGAAATCGCCGCCCGCCTGAATATCGCGCTGAAGCGCCTTGCCGTCTCTGGCGAGGCGTCTTTCGTCCACCGCCTTCACATCCTGCTGGAACGCGCGGGCGGCCTTGAGCGCGCCGGGAAGCCCCGCGAGGCGGAGTTCGCGCGGCTCAGGATAGAGGCCCGCCTCGATATTGGCCCGGTCCTGCAGGAAAAGCTCGAAATAAGCACGCCGCAGCTCTGCCATGTCGGGCCGGCCGCGGCTTGGCTGGAAGGCAGGCTCACCGGGGCGGTTGAAGCCTTCGGCGCGGGCACGGGCGGCCTGCATCTGGGCCGTATACCAGGCAGACCGCAGGCCCTGCCCGGCCGCATACCGGGCGCGCCCTGCTGTTCTTGCGGCTATCCTGCGCCATTCCATGAGGGGAATATGTGGCCCACAGGGCGGCCCGTCCAGCCAGCTTGGCGGCCGCGCGCGTTCTTCAGGTCCGGTTCAGATTGCCCGCCTCAGTATAAAGGCAACACTGGAGGCCCTCGGCCTTCGATCACAAGGAGTGTGGTGATGATGAAGATGGCGATTCTCGCCTGCGGCGTCAGCCTTCTGGCCGTTTCCCTGCCGGGCGAGGCCCATGCCCAATACGGTTATGGCTATGATCCCTACCCGGCGCCGGCACGCAATGTGCAGTGCGAGCGGCAGAAATCCTCTGACGGCACGGCTGGCGCAGTCGTCGGCGCGGTGGTCGGCGGGCTGATCGGCGGCGCCATCGGCAATAACATCGACAATGACCGCTACTACACCGAATACCGCCGCCGCGGCCCGCCGCGCACCTATAAGGAAAGCCGGTCCAATTCCGGGCAGGTGGCCGTCGGCGCGACACTGGGCGCGCTGGTGGGCGGGCTGGCGGGCAGCGACATCGCCAAGAAATCCTCAACCGACTGCCAGGTGGCCTATGCGCCGGTCAGCAGCTACTCCTCCGTGCCTTACGGCTCGATCCCGCAGACGACCCAGGGCCTTTATGGCGGGGCCGAGGTTATGCGCGGGGCCCCCAATTCCTATCCCCACCCCGCGCCGCAGCCTTATCCGGCATCGAGCTATCCCTCCTCCTATCCGGCGCCCGCGCCTGCCCCATCCTATGCGCCCTCTGGCGGGTATCAGTATGGCGGTGGCCAGCCGGCTTCCGGGGGGCCGGACTGCCGGGTGATCCACCGCGAAACGCAGATGCCCGATGGCCAGGTGATGCGCGATCCGGTGACCGCCTGCTGGAACAACAACACACGCCAGTGGCAGATCCAGGATGGCTGGGGCGAGGAAGAGCTCTACGGTTACTGAGGCAGCCTGACGCGCGGCAAGAAACGGAATTGCCATCAACGGGAAGCTGATGTTCACTCCGCCCCAATGTGGATCTGAACGGAGCTTTCCCATGCGCATGTCCCTGATTACTGCGGCGAGCCTTTCGGCCCTGCTTCTGGCGGCCTGCGCGCCGGCAAATGAGCAGCCTGCTGGTGAGGCTGCTGTGGCCCCGGTGGAAACCGAGGCTGTCCATGATGATCATGCCGGCATGCACGGCGATGACATGGGCACGGAAGCGGACGCGCCGGTTGACCGGGGCATCATCGCCGGAACGCTGGCGCTGGTCGAAGGCAGCGTGCTCGTGCCACCGGCCGGGCGGGACGTGACAGCCGGCTTTGGCACCTTTGCCGCCGGTGCCCGCGCCGTGACGATCACAGGGGCAGAGGCGCCGTTTGCGCAGGCCGTTGAACTGCACACCCATGAGATGAGCGCCGATGGCAAGATGGCGATGCGCAAGGTGGAAACCTTCACCGTTCCCGCCAATGGCGACCATTCCCTGACGCGGGGCGGCGACCATCTGATGTTCTTTGGCGTGCAACCTGACAGCCTGACGCCCGGCACCGCCGTGACGGTGACCGTCCGTGTACAGCTTGAAGATGGCACCACGGAAGATGTGGAACTGCCGATGACGGTTGCCGCGCGCGACTAGATCTGAAGCCTGCGGGCGAGGAAGAGATATTCCCGGTTCCCGTCTCCGCCCTCTATCGGGCTGGGGATGGGGGCTTCGGACTGCCAGCCCATTTCCGACAGGAAGACCGGGAGGCGCGCGAGCGCTTCGCCCACCGCTGCTTCATCGGTGACGATGCCGCCCTTGCCGACATTCTCCGGGCCCACCTCGAACTGGGGCTTGAAGAGGGCAAGGAGGCGCGCGCCCGGCGCTGCGAGGATGAGCGGCACGGGCAGCACCTTGTGCAGCGACACAAAGCTCAGATCACAGACAATGATTTCCGGTGCGGCCTTCAGATGACCGGCTGTCAGGTCGCGGGCATTCAGGCCTTCAAAGGCCGAGACGCGGGCGTCTGCGGCGATCTTCGGATGTAGCTGACCATGGCCCACATCAATGGCCGTGATATGGGCCGCGCCGCGCTGAAGCAGCACGTCCGTGAAGCCGCCGGTGGAGGCACCAAGGTCAAGGCAGGTTTTTCCGGCGACATCGATGCCGAATGTATCAAGCGCATGAGCGAGTTTCAGGCCGCCGCGCGAAACATAGGGGTGGGCCGCTTCCGCCTCGATCCGGGCGCTGCGGGCGATCATCTCAGACGGCTTGCGGACAAGCTGGCCATCGGCCCTGACCCGGCCCGCCGCAATGGCGGCCTGCGCGCCGGCGCGGCTTTCGAAATGGCCGAGGGCGACGAGCAACCTGTCAGCGCGGTCTCGTTCCGGCGAAACGGGCTCTGTCATCTGGGGGCGGTCCTTTCCGGGCTTTCGCGGCAGACTTACCCGTAAAGGGACAGGCGGGGCCAGTGTCAACGTCAGGACAGAGAGGGCTTGCGCTGGCGGGGCTTGCCCGCCACGATGAGCGGCGATGAACTGCAGACATTGCATGGGACCGGGAGCTTTCCTTTCATGACAAGACTGACACGCCGCGCCGCCCTCGCCGGAGGCGCCGCCACGCTCGCCCTCGCCGCCTGCGCGCCCAAAGCGTCCGATACGGCCTCCAAGCCAGACATCGCGCCGGCGCCCCCCGGCTTTCGTGACGGGGTGGCGATCGCCGCCGCCATTGCCGCGGGCGAGACCTCGGCATTGGCAGAAGTGGAAGCGGCGATCGCGCGGGCGCGGGCCGTGGAAGATCAGATCAACGGCATCGTTACCGAAACCTTCGAGATTGCCCGCGCCGATGCCGGCGGGGTGCTTGCCGGGCCGTTTGCAGGCGTGCCGAGCTTCATCAAGGATCTGATCGACTGGCGGGGCGCGCCGACACTGAGAGGCTGCCGGGGCCTTGAGGGGCATGTGGCGGCCACCGACAGCGTGTTTGCCGCCAGATGGCGGCGGGCGGGGATTGTGTCGCTGGGCAAATCAGCGACGCCGGAAGCCGGGCTGATTTCCTCCACCGAGCCGCTCTCCAACGGGCCAACCCGCAATCCCTGGGATGTCTCCCGCATACCGGGCGGATCGTCCGGCGGCGCCGCGGCGCTGGTGGCCGCCGGCGTCGTGCCCTTTGCTCATGCCAGCGATGGGGGCGGATCGATCCGCATACCCGCATCCACCTGTGGCGTCTTCGGGATGAAGCCCTCGCGCGACCGGCTGCCTTATAGCGAGCCCGGCGCGGCGGCCCCGCCGCTTCAGATTTCGGTGAACCATGCCGTGACCATCAGTGTACGGGACTCCGTTGAGCTTTTCCGCGCGGCGGAAGTGCCAGGCGGAGCGTATCCGGCCCTCGGCGAAATCCAGCCCCTGACCCGGCGGCTGAAGATCGGCTTTGCGCCCGAGCCGATTGGCGGAACGACGCTGCATTCCGATACCCGCGCTGCAATCGAAGACGTTGCCCAGCTTTGCCGCGACCTTGGCCATACCGTGATCGACTATACCCTCCCCATGGACGGCCCGAAATTCACTGACGCGTTCATCATGTACTGGGCCGCAGGCGCCGGAGAGTTTGCCCGCCAGGTCAGCGCTTATTCCGGCAAACCGGTCAGCCCTGACATTCTGGAGCCCTGGACCCTGGGCCTGGCAAACATGGCGGCAAGCCGGATGGATGACCTGCCGGGCATCGTCGGCTACCTTCTGGCCTTCGAGGAAGAGTATCACAGCTTCTTCAGTGGCCTCGATATTCTGCTTACCCCGGTTACCGGAAGCCCGGCCGTGGCAATCGGGGAACAGGCGCCCGACAGGGACTTCGACGCGGTGATGGACAGCGTGCTGAGCTTTGTCGCCTACACCTCGCCCATGAATGTGGCGGGCGCCGCGTCGATGAGTGTGCCGCTTTCCTGGTCACCGTCGGGCCTGCCTATCGGGGCGATGTTCTCCGGACGGAGGGGGGATGACCGGCTGTTGTTTGAACTGGCGCTGGAACTGGAGGCCGCCCGGCCCTGGGCAGGGCGCAGACCGGCTGTAACATCGCTGTAATATTCGCAAGAATTAATCAGCCAGATCAAGCAATTAACCAAACTCGTCCAGTCCTTTGCAGGCTGGAAACGGGTGGCGTGCTAGAAATCTTTTAGCACAAACCCTGACTCTTGCGTCGGGATGCCCTATTTTACCGTCCGCCCTCCCAGGAAAGACCCACACAGTGAACCGTTCCGTCCTGATCGCCGCCATCATTCTGGTGGCTATTGTCGCCTACTTCGGACTTCGCAGCGTCATGCGCGGAAGTATCAGCACGGAGCAACCCGCGGCAGAGGCCTCAACCCGTTCCGATGTCCCTCAGGCCCTCGTGATTGAGGCGCAGAGCCAGCGGCATACGATCCGGATTGCCGCCAAGGGCCGCACGGCGCCAGACAAATCAGTGACGCTGAAGGCGGGAACCGCCGGTACGGTGGTGGCGACGCCGGTGCGCGAAGGCACTTTCGTCAAAGCCGGAACCCTGCTTTGCGGACTGGATGTTGAAGCCCGCAGCGCGAGAGTGAAAGAGGCCGAAGCGGCCCGCGACTCCGCCCGCGTGGATTATGAGGCCGCCGTCAAACTCGCCGAAAAGGGCCTCACCCCCGCCAATCGCGAAGCCTCGGCCAAGGCCAGCCTTGATGCGGCCGAAGCAGCCGTGAACTCGGCCAAGGTGGAGTTGTCCCGCACACAGATCCGCGCGCCGTTTGATGGCGTCTTCGAACGCCGCATGGCCGAAGCGGGCGACTATCTTTCTCCGGGCGGGGCCTGCGGCCTTCTGGTGGACCTGGATCCGGTGATCGTGGCGGCCGAGGTGACCGAGGCGCAGGCGGGGCTGCTTCAGGTCGGCATGGCCGCCGAAGTGGTGCTGGCCGATGGCCGCAAGTTTCCCGCCAAGCTGCGCTTTGTGGCACGCACCGCCAACGAACAGACCCGCACCTTCCCGATTGAAGCCGAGCTTGATACCGGCGACGCGCTGGTGGCAGCCGGGATTACCGCGTCCATGTCCATTCCCGCCGGGGAGACGGACGCAACGCTCATCAAGCCATCCCTTCTCACCCTGTCTGACGCGGGCCAGCTGGGCGTGCGCCATGTGACGGAGAACAACACCGTGGCCTTTGCGCCGGTGCGCATTATCGACGAGACGAGCGAAGGCGCCTGGGTGACGGGCCTGCCTGACCGCGTGCGGCTGATTGCGATGGGCCAGGACTATCTCAATGACGGCGTGACGATCAAACCGGTCTCCGCCGAGGGAGCCGGAAAATGACAGGCGTTGTCGATTGGGCAATCGGCCGGACGCGGATGATCCTTACCATCCTGGTCTGCGTGCTGATTGCTGGCACGGCTACCTACATCAACATGCCGAAGGAAGCGGACCCGGATATTCCGATCCCCTTCGTGGCCATCACCGTGCCGCTTGCCGGCGTGACACCCGAAGACGCTGAGCGCCTTCTGGTGCGGCCGATCGAACAGGAGATCCAGTCGCTTGAAGGCCTGAAGACCTTCAACTCCTACGGTACCGAGGGCGCGGCCCAGCTGGTGCTGGAGTTCGAGATCGACGCGGACATCAATCAGGCCGTGCTCGACGTCAAAGACAAGGTGGATATGGCGAAACGCTATTTCCCCGATGACGCCCGCGAGCCGATTGTCACCGAGTTCAACGCGGCGCAGTTCCCTGTGCTGGTGGTCAACCTTTACGGTGACGCGCCCGAGCGCGGCCTTGCCCGGATCGCCGACAACCTCAAGGACCGGCTGGAAAGCAACGGCACGATCCTGGAAGCCCGGGTGCTGGGCAAGCGCGAGGAGCTGCTCGAGATCGTTGTCGATCCGGTGAAGTTGGAAACCTACAACATCTCCTATCAGGAGATCATGGCAGTCGTCTCGGCCAATAACCGGCTTGTGGCGGCAGGCTCCATCGAGACCGGCCAGGGCAGCTTTGCCGTGAAGGTGCCCGGCATTATCCGCACGGGCGCCGACGCGCTCTCCCTGCCGGTCAAACAGACCGACAATGCCGTGGTGACCCTGGGCGATGTGGCCGATGTGCGCCGCACCTTCAAGGACCCCACCGGCTTTGCCACCTTCAACGGCGAGAATGCCCTTCTCATCGAGGTGGTGAAACGCAGCGGCGCAAACATTCTTGATACGGCCAATTTTGTGCGCGAAGCGGTGGCCATCGAGCAGCAATCCTGGCCGCCGACGGTGCAGGCGGTTGTCACCTCCGACACATCCGAGATGATCGGCACGCAGCTGGGCCAGCTGCAAAGCTCGATCATGACGGCCATCCTGCTTGTGATGATCATCGTTGTGGCCGCGCTCGGTCTGCGCTCGGCCGCGCTGGTGGGTATCTCGATCCCCGCGACCTTCGTGATGGCGTTCCTGCTGCTGGGCGCGTTCGGCTTCACGATCAACATGATGGTGATGTTCGGCCTCGTGATCGCGGTCGGTATGCTGGTCGATGGGGGCATCATCGTTACCGAATATGCCGACCGAAAGATGGCCGAGGGCCTGAACAAGCGGGACGCCTATGCGATGGCGGGCAAGCGGATGTTCTGGCCAATCGTCAGCTCTGCGCTGACTACGCTGGCCGCGTTCGTGCCGTTCCTCTTCTGGAACTCGATGCCCGGCAAGTTCATGGCCTACCTGCCGATCACGCTAATTTTCGTGCTGACGGCCTCGCTGATTTCCGCGCTGATCTTCCTGCCGGTGATGGGCGCCACGTTCGGCGCGCGCCCCGGCGGCACCGACGAAGACCTCGCCGCGCTGGCAGCCGACGCAGACCCGCGCAAGGCGAAGGGCTGGCTGGGCGCGTATGTGCGCGTTGTCAGCGAAACGATCCGCCGTCCGCTGATGACCACGGGCGCAGCTTTCGGGCTCGTCGTCCTGATCTTCATGTGGTTCGGCTCGGAGCAGCACAAATCCGAACTGTTCCTCGATATCGAACCCGAACAGGCCTATGTGTTCGTGCAGGCACAGGGCGCCCTTTCCGCTGCGGAGCAGGCTGAGCTGGTGAAACGCGCAGAGGCGGCCATCGCCGACCTTGACGGGATCACGGCGCTGTCCACACGCGCGGGGTCGTCCGGCGGCGGCGGGGTCAACATGGACGCCTCCGGCGGCATGCCGGCAGATACGATTGGCCAGATCCTGATGGATCTGAAAACGACTGCTGACGGGCCCTATAACGGCCGCGTGACGCTTGAGCGCGTTCGTGAGCGTCTCTCCAATGTGCCGGCGCTGCGCTTCCAGATCAGCGCCCGCGAACAAGGCCCGCCCGGCGGCAAGGATATTCAGGTCGCCCTGCTCGGCTTTGACAATGACGAGCTGTATCAGGCTGCCGACATGATCCGGGGATGGATGGAAGCGCGCGGGGACGTGCGCGAGGTGGACGATTCCCGGCCGCTGCCTGGCGTGGAATATCAACTCACCGTCGACCGGTCCGAAGCCGGCAAGTTCGGGGTTGATGTTGCGCAGGTTGGCGCCGCGGTCCAGCTGGTGACCAACGGTATCCTTGTGGGCCGCTATCGCCCGGACGATTCCAATGATGAAATCGACATCCGTGTACGATTTCCGGAAGACGCCCGTTCTGCCTCCGCGCTGGACAGCCTGCGGATCGCAACGCCGCAGGGGAATGTGCCGCTGTCGCTGTTTGTCGACCGTGAGCCTGCCCCGCGCGTCAGCACGATAGAGCGCCGGGATGGCAAGCGGGTGATTTCGGTGCGCGGCAACGCAACCGAACAGGGCGCGGGCGCGGCCATTGTGGCTGAACTCAAGCAATGGATCGACGCGCAGGACATGCCGGCCGGAATTGAGGTGCGCTTTGAAGGCGCTGACGAGGATTCGGCAGATGCTGCCGCCTTCTTCAGCGGGGCTGCTGCGGCCGCCCTCTTCATGATGGCCGTGATCCTGCTCTGGCAGTACAATAATTTCTGGCAGGTGATCCTGACCCTGACCGCCGTGATCATTTCCACGGCCGGGGTTCTCGTGGGCATCAACCTTGTGCTGCCCTATGTCAGCATCCTGATGATCGGCACGGGCATCGTGGCGCTGGCGGGTATCGTCGTGAACAACAATATCGTTCTCATCGATACCTTCAACCGTCTGCTGTCGGACGGGCGCCCGCCCGAAGAGGCCGCGCTGGCAACCGCTGCCCAGCGTATCCGCCCGATCCTTCTGACCACCGGCACGACCGTATGCGGCCTGCTGCCCATGGTGTTGCAGATGACGGTGGTGTTCTCCGAAGGCGCCATCAATTTCGGCGGCGCGACCTCTGAATGGTGGGTCCAGCTGGCAACCGCCGTGGTGTTTGGCCTTGCCTTCTCCACCATGATGATCCTGCTGGTCACGCCCACCTGGTTGCTGGTGCCCTACCGGATGAAGCGCCGGGCCCGTAAGGTCATCAACTGGCTGAAACCCTATGTGCTCAAGGTGCTGAGCTGGCTGCGTGCCCGCAAGGGCGGCGATCGCACGCCGCCGCCATCAGGCAGTGTCGCCGCCAATGAGGACGGCAAATCCTCCAAGGAGATTCTGCCGGCGGCAGAGTAAGCAGGCCGTCAGCCGGCTTCTCAGCCCGCCGGGCGGATACGGTAGACGACGGTGGCGGTCATCACCGCGCCAGCCGGGCCGGCGGCCGAGCCGCTGGTGAAGAGAATGGTGCGTGTCTTGCGGTCGATCCGGGGCGTGTAGACAAGCGCGCCGGGCGCTTCAGCCGTCGCGGAAAGATCGAGCGTCACCGACACCAGATCCAACTGGTCCGGCGCGCAGGCGGCCTCTGCATCGGCGCGGATCGCCTGCATGAGGCGAACGGCGATGGCTTCATCCGCGTGAAGGCTTTCAGTCGTCATGATGGCGGGCCCCTGTCAGTCCTTGGGTCAGTTCTGACGAGGGGCTGTAGCGGGCTTGGAGAGGCTTGAAAAGCCTCGCCCGTGCGTCAGGCTGCGCGGGCAGCCGCTGCGGCGGCAGTCTCGGCATCGTGCGCGATCAGGGCGCCAAGTTGGCCGAGGCCTTCAATCCCGCAGACCTCATGCATCCAGTTGCCGACGGAAGGCAGCAGGCGGCCCATGGTTTCGTGATCGATGCCGGCAGTGCGCAATGCGCCAAACATCTGCTCGACAACCCGGCGGCGGCCGCCGGGGGTGAGTTCGATCAGACGGGCAATTTCACCTGTGGGCGCGCCGATCTCAGCGCCGGCCGAGGCGGCAAGCGCGCGGGCCCCGGGAAGGGTGCGGAAAGTGACAGCCGCTAGCGGCGCCCCCTGCCGGTCGGCGCCATTGAGCAGAATGCCCAGCGCCTTGCGGGCGACGGGCTCCTCGAGACCGTTGGTGTTAGCGATGTGCGCTATGAGATCATTTATCATGGCGAAGGCACTCCTAAGATCCAACGGCCCCGTGGAGCCCGCACTAAACGCGCGGTGTGGTTTCCGATTCCTGAATCGAGTGAATCTTTTTGGGTCATTCATCAAGAAAGGGGTTAAGCGGTGTTAGGCCGGGGTAAACAAACCGTGCGCGTTTGTTTACCTATGGCTTGAGGGAGGGGGCTCTGCATGGTCCGGATCGGCATTCTCGGGGCGGCGAAAATTGCGCCCAAAGCCCTGATCCCGCAGGTAAAAAAGCGGGCAGACTGCAGCGTGGTGGCAATCGCCGCGCGGGATGGCGCGCGGGCTGGCGCCTTTGCCGGCGCGCACGGCATTCCGGAAGTTGTGGAAAGCTATGAAGCCCTGATCGCGCGGCCGGACATAGACCTCATTTACAACGCCCTGCCCCCGCACCGGCACGCGGACCTGTCGATTGCCGCGCTGGAGGCGGGCAAGCATGTGCTGTGTGAAAAGCCCTTCGCCCTCAATGCGCCGGAGGCCCGGCGGATGGCCGACGCAGCAGAGCGCACCGGCAGGCATCTGATCGAAGCCTTTCACTACCGCTTCCATCCCATGTTCCTCGACATTCTGGAAAAGGTCCGCAGCGGCGCCATTGGCAGGCTGTGCGCGATGAAAGCGGATTTCTCCGTGAGGATTCCCTATGCGGCGGAAGAACTGCGCCACCGGCCGGATCTGGGCGGCGGCGCCCTGATGGACCTTGGCTGTTATCCGCTGCACTGGTTGCGGACAGTCGCTGGCAGCGAGCCACGCCTGATCTCCGCCCGGATGGAAGAAGGGGCCGCAGGTATCGACCTTGTTACCGAAGCTGAACTGGAATTTCCCGGCGGTGTGCCCGCCCGGCTGAGAACCAGCATGAAGCCCGATCAGAAGATCAAGGCATTCCTGGCCATAAAGGGCAGTGAAGGCATCCTGCGCGCCACAAACCCGATCCATCCCAGCTTCGGGAACTCGATCTCGATCCAGCGTGGCAGGGACGTCACCCGTTACTCCGTAGGCGGAGAGACCACATATGACTACCAGCTGGCCCATGTGCTGGATGTCATCGCGGGCCGGGCAACCCCTCTTACCGGCGGGGCGGACGCGGTTGCCAATATGGCGATGATCGACGCGATTTATGAAACGGGCGGACTGAAGCCGCGCGGGACGTGATCAGGCGGTTTCCTGCGCCATCTCGATCCATTCCTCGACTTCCTCTTCCTCCAGCGTTTCGCCAGGGCGCAGCACGCGCGAGCCGGCGGAGGTCTGAAGGAACTCCATCGCCAGCTCGAAAATCGTGGCGGCAGACGCATTGGCGAGGTCTTCGCGTGAGGAAATCCCAGCGCCGACGAGCAGCTGCGCGTCATGCACCCGGAGGCCCGGCACTTCGATCATCAGGGTCGCCTGCATCTGCCAGGTCTCGATAGCGTCCACCGTGATGTGACGGACCCCAATGATCTCGGCCGCCTCATCTGGATCGCAGATCAGCAGGTCACCCACCGTCTCTATCCCGGCTCTGGCAAGGTGCACGGCCGTTTTGGGGCCGATCGACGGAGCATCGACCACGGGGGAGTCGAAGGTCAGGGCAGCGCGGTGATGGCGGGCAGCGGCCGGGGCAATGATGGCCGGCGGCCCAGGATCGTCTTCCTCATCGGTCTCGTCTTCAGCGTCTGCCTCAAACTCGTCCTCCAGGTCGTCTTCTTCCTCATAGACGTCCTCGTCCTCATCGTCGGAGGCGTCCAGGTCTGCCTCATATTCGGGGTCGATTTCGTCTTCGGCGTCGTCCTCAAAGTCTTCTTCGGCATCTGCTTCGGCCTCTTCGAGGAGGTCTTCCTCGTCGCCGGCGTCCTCATAGGCTTCGTCCGCAACGGCCTCATCGGCCTCCTCCTCGATCCCGTCGAGGATCTCTTCTTCGGCCTCAGCGGTGTCCTGAAGCAGGTCTTCAGCCTGTTCCTCAGGCTGGACGACCTCCGGCTCCCGCTTTGTGCCCAGCGGGGCGATCGGCTCGGCATTCAGTTCCTTCAGCGAAATCCGGCGCACTTCCTTGGCGTGCTGCTCGCGGATCAGCTTGTCATCCTCCGGCAGGGCGCGGATGACTTTTCCGGTCTTCTGGTATTCCTTGTACATCTTCTCGACCGTGGACCGGTCGGCCATGTCTTCGAGCTTCGCCGTGATCCAGCGCAGCGGGATATCCAGCGTCTCGATATAGCCCTGCAGGGTGAGATTGACCTTGGGCGGAGAAACGGCCGCCTCCTCTATGGCCCGCGTGATGATGGCGGCAAAGCCAGCGGTGGCATAGGCGATCAGATCCACAATGACGGCGCGCATCGTCTCGTCGAGGCCCGAGGGCGGATCGGCGACGCCCGCATCAATGTCATAATGGTCGATAAAGGTGAAATAATGCGCGTGCGCGCGCAGGGCGCCTTCGCGCACCATGTCAGACACGAAGCCGAGCCCATCCGGCACCTTGATATCGGGATACCCCTGCTGGGCGATGCGCGCATCGATTTCCGGGCGCGACTTGGCGATGCTCCACTCCACGGCGCGGTGGATGACGCCTTCTGCCTCGGTCTGGCCGGTATGGAAGGGCTGGATCGGGTCGGCATAGTAATGGCTGAGCACACCGAGCGCCCAGGCCGCGTCGCTCCAGCGTTTGCGGCGCAGCAGGTCAACGGCCACCGCATACCATTCGGCCGCCTTGGCCCGCGCCCCGCCCCATTCGCCCTCGCCGACATGCAGAACATGGTTCTTGAAATCCCGGAAGGTGTCGTCGGGGGCCTTGGCCCCCTTCAGAAGCTGCTCATGATGCACCAGCATCAGCGATTTCCACCCTTCCGCTTCCGGCCCCTCGATCAGGGAGAGCGCATCAAACGCGATGAAATGGTGGGTCGAGCGGCAGCGGTGCGCGCGGATAACGCGTTCAAGCAGGGTCATGGTCTCATCCTGAGAGCAAATCAGGACGCTATTGGTGGCTTGAAATGGTGAATGTGCTGTTAACCTTATTTCACCTTCTGCGCTTGGCAGCGGGCGACCCGGCATGATAAATCCTGCCTATCGCAACAGGCGCTGAGCGCGGCCGTCATCCAGGCAACTGGAGAGGCAACCGCGGCGCGACCAGTTCCTGTGCGCGGGGCATCTGTCACCAGGGCCCCACTCCCAGGAACGTTTCAGCCGGGAGTGCCCCTCATGAAGACCATCATCGAACCTTTCCGCATCAAATCGGTCGAGCCGATCCGCATGACCACGCGCGCCGAGCGCGAGGCCCTGCTGAAGGCGGCGGGCTTTAACCTTTTCAAGCTGCATTCGGAGGATGTGATCATCGACCTTCTGACCGACAGCGGCACCTCCGCCATGAGCGCGGCCCAATGGGGCGCGGTGATGACCGGGGATGAAAGCTATGCCGGGGCGCCGAGCTTCTACCGGTTCGAGGCGGCGGTGAAAGACCTGATGGATTTCCGCCACATCATTCCCGCCCATCAGGGCCGGGCCGCCGAACATCTTCTCTTCACGCTGATCGCCAGGAAAGGCGACCTCATCCCCTCCAACACCCATTTTGACACCACGCGCGGCAATATCGAGGCGATGGGGGCAGAGGCGCTGGATATTCCGATTGCCGAGGGGCGTGTGCCGTCGCTGGATCATCCGTTCAAGGGCAATATGGATCTGGCCGCGCTCGAACGTGTGCTCAATGAACAGGGCCAACGCATTCCCGCCGTGATGATGACCATCACCAACAATGCCGGGGGCGGCCAGCCCGTCAGCCTGGAGAATATCCGGGGGGCGGCCGCGCTGGCGAAAGCCCATGGCAAGGCCTTCTATATTGATGGCTGCCGCTTTGCGGAGAATGCGTGGTTCATCAAGCTGCGCGAGGAAGAGCAGAAAGACCGCTCGATCAAGGAGATCGTGCGGGATTGTTTTGCTGTGGCCGATGGCATGACGATGAGCGCCAAGAAGGATGCCTTCGCCAATATCGGCGGCTGGCTGGCCCTGAATGACGACGCCCTCGCCGAGCGCGCCCGCACCCTGCTGATCCAGACCGAGGGCTTTCCCACCTATGGCGGGCTTGCGGGGCGCGATCTTGACGCCATTGCCCAGGGCCTCACGGAAATCATCGACGAGGATTACCTGCGCTACCGGGTACGGACGAATTCCTATATCGCCGAAAGACTGGACGCGATGGGTGTGCCGGTGGTGAAGCCTGCAGGCGGGCATGCCGTGTTCATCGACGCGCGCGCATTCCTGCCGCATATTCCGCCGCTGGAATATCCCGGCCAGGCGCTGACCTGCGCGATGTATGAAACCGGCGGCATCCGCGCCTGCGAGATCGGCACTGTGATGTTCGGCCGCAAGCCTGATGGCAGCGAAGCGCCTGCCGCCATGGACCTCGTCCGCCTCGCCATGCCCCGCCGGGTCTACACGCAGAGCCATGCGGACTATGTGGTTGAAGTGCTGGAAGAAGTCGCCGCCGCAAAGGACAAGCTCAAGGGCCTGCGCATCGTGAAAGAGCCACCGATGATGCGGCACTTTACGGCGGCGTTTGAGCGGCTTTAGGCGCCCGCGCATTTGCGCTTGACCGAAAAATAAGTCTGAACTTATATAAGTTTTGACTTATAAGAAGGACCTCGCCATGAGCCATGATATTGCCGCCGCAATCGGCGCAACATCCCGCATTGTCCGCAAGCGGGAGCGGGAGGGAAAACCGGCGGAAGCGGTGATCGCCGAGCGGAGCTATCCGACGGATATCGATGATCTCTGGGACGCGCTGACCAATCCCGAGCGGCTGCCGCGCTGGTTCTCCCCGGTCACCGGCGATCTGAAGCTTGGCGGGCGTTATCAGGTGGAGGGCAATGCCGGCGGCACGGTCCTCACCTGCGATCCGCCCAGGAGCTTCACGCTGACCTGGGAATTTGCCGGGAATGTCAGCTGGGTGGAGGTGTACCTGCGCGTCATCTCGGAGGATGAAACGCATCTGCAGCCGGTGCATGAGGCGCATATCGATCCGGAATGGGCCGCCAAGTATGGCCCCGGCGCCACCGGCGTCGGCTGGGATCTCGGCCTGCTTGGCTTGCAGACGCATATCGCAACCGGCTGGGCGAAACCGCCCGAGGCCGACACAGAATGGATGCAGACGGAGGAATACCGCAGCTTTGTCCGCCGCAGCAGCGATGGCTGGCGCGAAGCTTCGGTGGCAGCTGGCAATGACGCCGAAGCGGCACGGCTGGCGGCGGCGAACACGGCCGCCTTCTATCTCGGCGAAGCCCCGCCCGGAGAGAGCTGATGCATGCATTTGATGTTTTGGGCGATCCCGTGCGCCGGCGCATCCTGGAACTGCTGGCTGAGCGCCGGCACGCTTCGGGCGAAGTTGTCGAGGTAATCCAGGCCGAGTTCGGCATTTCCCAAGCAGCCGTGTCCCAGCACCTAAAGGTGCTGAGGGAGAACGGCTTTGCGACGGTCGATGCCGACGGCGCACGGCGCGTTTACACGCTGGATGCCACGCCGATGCGGCAGGTGGACGACTGGCTCGGCCACTTCAGAGGCTTCTGGACGCACAAGCTGGAATCGCTCGCCACCGAAGTCAGCCGGGGCAGGAAAAAGAAATCGGACCGGCGAGACGCTTGACGCCCCTTACGGCAAGTCGCAACCCTTCTCCCTGAGCACAAAGTGCCGGGAGGAAACTGATATGGCAGATGACGGCGCACTGACGCCCTTTCCAGGCTTCAAGCGGGGCCGGATTGATGATGAGATTGTCAATCCGGAGCTTTATGCCAGCGAAGAGATCCATGATGTCTATACGCGGCTGAGGCGGGAAGACCCGCTTCACTGGACGCAGCCCGAAGGCTTCCGGCCGTTCTGGTCTGTCACCAAACAGGCCGACATTCTGGAGATCGAACGCCAGCATCCGATTTTCATCAACAGCGCGCGGACCTATCTCAGCCCGATTGCCGGGGAGGAGTGGATCAAATCCATGACCGGCGACACGCACCTGTTCCGCACGCTGGTCGATCTGGATGATCCCATCCATATGAAGCTGCGCGCACTTACCCAAGGCTGGTTCATGCCGCCCAATCTGCGCAAGCTGGAAGAGCGCATTGCGGGCCTCGCCAAGGAGCATGTCGATCACATGCAGAGCCTTGGGAGCGAGTGCGATTTCGTCAAGGAAGTAGCGCTCTGGTATCCGCTGCGGGTGATCAATTCGATCCTGGGTATTCCGCGCTCGGATGAGAAATTCATCATGAAGATGACGCAGGAGATCTTCGGGCCGGGCGACCCGGATGTGGCCGCCGAAAGCAGCAATGTTTCCGAGGACGGCGCCTCGATGACCAGCGATCAGGGCGTGGACCTGCTGCAGACGGCGCAGGAGCTGTTCGCCTATTTCGGAGCCATCACGGCCGATCGCCGCGCCAACCCGAAGGACGACCTTGCCAGCATCATTGCCAATGGCAAGATTGATGGCGCCCCCATAGGCGAGCGCGAAGCGATGAGCTATTACATCATCGTGGCCACCGCCGGCCATGACACGACGAGTTCGACCGCGTCCGGCGGCCTGCTGCAGCTGATGCGCCAGCCCGATCAGCTGATGAAGCTGAAGAATGATCTCTCATTGCTGCCCAACGCCGTAGAAGAGATGATCCGCTGGGTGACCCCGGTGAAGCATTTCATGCGCACGGCCACGAAGGATTATGACCTGCGCGGCAAGACCATCCGCAAGGGCGACGGGCTCGCCCTCTTCTACTGGTCTGGTAACCGGGATGAGGAGGTGTTTGATCAGCCCTTCGAATTCCGGGTCGACCGGGACGTGAAGAAGCAGGTGGCCTTCGGGCATGGCGTGCACCTCTGCCTTGGGATGCACCTTGCCCGGATGGAAATCAGGGCCTTGTTTGCGGAGCTTCTCCCGCGCCTCAAATCCATCGAACTCGCCGGCGAACCGAAAAACACGCGCGCCAATTTCGTCTCTGGCCTGAAGAGCCTGCCGGTGCGTTTCGAGTTCACCTGATCTCTTGCGCCAAAGAAAAAGCCTTCGCGGATTTCCGCGAAGGCTTTTTTGCGCCTGGAAGGCAGGGCGCGTTTATCTCACCGCGAAATCCGTCGGTTCGGTGCTCTTGCCGCCTTTACCGGTTTCGCCTTTGGGCTGGCCGTGTTTGCCAGGGCCCATGAAGCCGAACATGTGGCCGGCCACCTTGCGGATCTGGATCTCCTCGGAACCTTCGGTAATCCGGTAGCGGCGGTGGTGGCGGTAGATATGCTCGAACGGCTTGTGGCGCGAATAGCCGATGCCGCCATGCACCTGCATGGCCCGGTCGGCCGCTTCACAGACGAGACGGTTGGCGTAGTAGTTACACATCGACACCTTGTCGGAGAGCTTGATCGCCACTTCCGGCTTCGACATCTGGTCCATTTCCCACGCCGTCTTGAAGATCAGCAAGCGGAGCATCTCTGCTTGCGTGGCAAGCTCCACCAGCGGGAACTGGATCGCCTGGTTCGTCGCCAGCGCCTTGCCGAAGGGCTTGCGCTCCAACGCATATTTCACGCTTTCCTGAATACAGTAGAGCGCCGCGCCGCAGGAGGAGGCTGCCTGGCGGATACGGTTTTCATGCACGAAATGCTGCGCGAGCGCCAGGCCGCCTTCCGGCGGGCCAAACACGGCATCTTCCGGCACCCAGACATCCTTGATGGTCAGACGCGGGTGGTCCGTCGGCATGTTGAAGGTCCACATATACTCTTCAATGATCACGCCGGGATCGCGGGCTGGAATGAGCAGGCAGGTGATGCCCTTGGCGTCGCCATCCTTTCCGCTTGTGCGGCAGAACAGCATGATGTGGGTGGCCACATGCATGCCGGTGATCCACATTTTCTCGCCATTGATAAGCCAGCCATCCTTGCCGTCTTTCTTGTGGCGGACAGCGCGGGTTTCCATATGGGTGGCATCAGAGCCGTGATGGGGCTCCGTCAGGCCGAAGCAGGCAATGAACTTGCCTTCCAGCGCGGCGGTGGCGAGGTGTTTCTGGTCGGGCCGCGCAAAGTCGCGCAGCATCAGGATCTGCGGGAAGTTGCCGACGATGGAGTGTTCGTTCTGCAGGTCATTGTGCAGGCCGAGGCCCTTGCGGGCGAAATGCTCGCGAATGATCGCCATGCCGAGATTGGTGCCGTCCTGGCCGCCAAATTCCTTCGGCAGGGCGTAGCGCAGGTGGCCTGCCTTGTCGGCGCGGCGCTTGGCTTCCTTCAGCAGCTGCTCCCATTCGGGACGTGGCAGGCCGCCATTTTCAAAATCGGTACGCGCCCATTCCCGGCGATGGTCGAAAAAGCGCTCATTGTCGTCCTGGGCCTGGAGCGGCTTGATCTCGTCTTCGATAAATTTGTCCAGCACGACCAGATAGTCGGCGATGTCCTTTGGGATGTTGAAATCCATGGGCGTTTCCTCGGGCTGCGTCAGTATGCACTCACCTTACGCCAGCTCTGGCGCTGGACAATTTGTGCCGCCGGGGCAATGAAGCCCGCAGAATGTGCTGCAGCGCAGCAAATGGAACGATCCGTTCTCCAAAATCCTGAATTCAGCACTCTGAACGCTTGACGAAATGTTCAGCGTTCTTTAGCCTGAAAATTAGGCAGCAATGCCCCACCAAAAAAATCGCAGCAACAACCAACCGAACACAGGCAACCTCCCATGCTCCGTTCCGCTATCGCCGCTCTGGCTTTCGCTGGCCTCGCCCTTCCGGCTTTCGCCAGCTACACCTTTGAAACCGCTGAACCTGTCTCTCAGAAGCGCGTCATCGCTGAAAGCGTCGTCTGGACCTGTGATGGCTCCGTCTGCACCGGCGATCTGAAGCGCAAAGCCCCGACCGTGCGCGTCTGCAAGAAGATCGCCAAGGAAGTCGGCGCCGTCACCGCATTCCGCAACACGTCTGCCGAGCTGACCGCTGAAGAACTGGCCGAGTGCAACACCGCCGCCAAGAAATAAGGCTCCCCTCTCCAAGCCTTCCTTCCAAGCCGCCGCGACACACACGCGGCGGCTTTTTTTGCGTTTTGCGGGCATTTCCGAGTTCACCGCGATGTTAACTTACATTTGGCGCAAATCGTGATTAGCTTCTCCTTGCGCTGGATGGTCCAGGGCAAAAGAACGTGCGTGTTGCACGCCTGAAAGGAGGTGATCCAATGTCGAGTGAGAAACCAGGTGAGGCCGTTGGGTCTGTATCCTATGGTGTCTGGCTGGAGCAGCCTCCAGTCCGCGCCTAGAGATACAGGTTCGGCGCTGAAACGCGCCGCGATCTGACGGGCCCCACGGGGCTCACGGGAGCCGCCCTTCGACAGGGCGGCTTCTTTGTTTCTGCAGATGATGAAACAGGTTCGCGATCAGAGTGAATTTGCGCTAACTAGCCGCGTTACGAGGATTCCGGAGTACCCCGACCATGACAGCGCTGACCCACACACCTTCTGGCTGGACCATTGGCGGAAATGGCCCGCTGGCCGTAATGGCGGGTCTCAATGTTCTGGAAGACGAGGGATTGGCACTGGAAGTTGGTACGGAACTGAAACGCATCTGCGGCGGCCTGGGACTGCCCTATGTGTTCAAGGCAAGCTTCGACAAGGCAAACCGCTCCTCGATCAAGTCCTATCGCGGTCCCGGTCTCGAGGCGGGCCTCAGATACCTGGCCAGCGTCAAAGCGAAGCTGGGCGTGCCGGTCGTGACTGACCTGCATGAGCCTTTCCAGGCAGAGCCCGTGGCCGAAGTTGCCGACATCATCCAGCTGCCCGCCTTCCTTGTGCGCCAGACTGATCTGGTGATTGCCGTGGCAAAAGCCGCCGCCAAGGAGAAGGCCCTGATCCAAGCGAAGAAGGCCCAGTTCATGGCCCCCTGGGACGCCAAGAACATCCTGACCAAGATTGCCGAAGTGGCGCCGGAAACCGGCGTCATCCTGTGCGAGCGGGGGGTGAGCTTCGGCTACAACAACCTCGTCGTCGACATGCTCTCCATTCCGGAAATGAAAAAGCTTGGCTGCCCGGTCACCATCGACGCCACCCATGCCGTGCAGCTTCCCGGCGCGGACCCCCGCACCGCCGGCGCCTCCACCGGTGGCCGCCGGGATGGGGTATCCATCATCGCCAAATCAGCCGTGGCCGCAGGCGCTGATGGCGTTTTCCTGGAGTTCCATACCGATCCGGACAAGGCACTTTGTGATGGCCCCAGCTGCCTGCCGCTGTCGGCCGCCAGTGAGCTGCTGACCACCCTGAAACGAATTCATCAGGCACTGAACGGGTAGTGGTCGGCAGCCTGTGATGAGCCCCCCCAGAGTTTCCGTCGTCATCATCAACTATAATGGCGGCGCGTTCCTGCAGCAGGCGGTCGATTCCCTCAGCCGACAGACGGTGCGGGATTTCGAGCTGATCGTATTTGATAATGCGTCGACGGATGGATCTGCCGATACGCTTGACCTATCGGCCGTTCCCGCCGCGCGATTGGTGCGCAGCCCGGGGAACATCGGATTTGCTGGCGGGAACAACCGTGCCGCAGAGCTTGCCACCGGCAGGTGGCTCGCTCTGCTCAATCCCGACACCGTCGCCGAGCCCGACTGGCTGGAAAACCTGCTCGCGGCCGCCGACGCTCATCCTGATTGCCGCAACTTCGCCTCCGCTCAATTTGACCTGAACTCGGCCGATACACTCGATGGCGCGGGAGACGCCTATCTTGTCTTTGGTATTCCCTGGCAGGGCGGGTTCGGGCGGCCGGCAAGCGAACTTCCCGGCATGGGCTGGTGTTTCAGCGCGTGCGGCGCAGCGGCGATGTATGACCTGGCTCTGTTCCGCGATCTCGGTGGCTTTGACGAGCGCTTCTTCTGCTATTGCGAAGATGTTGATCTGGGATTTCGCCTGCAACTGGCCGGGCATGATTGCCTGTTCGTCAACACGGCTGTCGTGCATCATGCCGGCAGTGGAATAACCGGACGGACAAGCGCATTCTCCACCTATCACGGGACACGCAACAGGGTCTGGACCTATTTCAAGAACATGCCCGCCGGGATCCTTCTGGCGACCTTGCCGGGCCATGTCGCGCTGACGCTGTATATTGCGGCCAGAAACGTCTTTACCCCGCGTTTCAAGCCAATGTTGCGCGGCCTCAAGGACGGCGTTGCAGGCCTGCCGCAAATCCGCAGGCCATCTGCCTGGAAACTTCCCCGGCACAGGATGAAAACGCGCCACCTTCTTTCAAGGATGGCCTGGAATCCCTGGCTCATGAGCGCCCGGAAGGCGCATGTCCGTGATCTGACGAACAAGCCTGCCGATCAGTGATCGCTCACGAGCAGGTGACGCAGATAGTCGCCATATTCGTTCTTGTACCCGGCCGCGAGTTTTTCCACCTGCGCGTCGTCAATGAAGCCGCAGCGCCAGGCAACCTCTTCAGGACATGCAACCTTCAGCCCCTGGCGTTTTTCCAGTGTCTGGACGAATTGCGACGCCTGGATCAACCCGTCAAACGTGCCCGCATCAAGCCAGGCCGTGCCCCGCGGAAGGCGCTTCACATTAAGCTGCCCCTTCTGCAGATAGAAATCATTGATTGCGGTGATCTCAAGTTCTCCGCGGGCGGAGGGTTTCACCTCACGCGCGATGTCGACCACCTGGTTGTCATAAAAATAGAGGCCAGTGACTGCCCAGTTGCTCTTGGGCTTTGACGGCTTCTCTTCTATCGAGAGAGCCTTGCCCTCCCGGTCTATCTCGACCACGCCGAATTCGGTTGGGTTTGTCACCTGAAAAGCAAAGACTTCCGCGCCGGACTGAAGCTGGCCAGCCTCTTTCAGATCGCCGCGCAGGCCTGCCCCGTAGAACATGTTATCGCCCAGCGCCAGGGCACTTGAACCGCCGCGCACAAAGTCTGCGCCGATCAGAAATGCTTCAGCAAGGCCGCGCGCCTCTGCCTGCTCGGCATAGCTGAAATTCATGCCCCAGTCCTCACCCGAGCCGAGAAGGCGCTGATAGGCCGGCAGAGCCTCCGGCATTGAAATGATCAGCATGTCGCGTATCCCGGCCATCATCAACGTCGTGACCGGGTGGAAGATCATCGGCTTGTCATACACGGGCAGAAGCTGTTTCGAAACGCCGCGCGTAATCGGGTACAGACGTGTGCCCTTACCGCCGGCGAGAATAATCCCCTTCATGCGCTCCAACCTTTCGTTCTTACGAGTTCTTCGACGACGCTGCGGGTGCTTGACCGCCAATCCGGAAGCGCAACCCCATAGATCGCCGCCAGATGGCTGCAATCCAGCCGAGAGTTGGCAGGCCGCCGCGTCGGTGTTGGATACTCGGCAGTCGTGATCCGTTTTACTTGAGCCGAAGGTCCGCCTGCGGCAGAGCTCACGGCAAATATTTCTTCGGCAAACTCCGCCCAACTGGCTTCGCCGGCCCCCGTCATATGAAAGACGCCGGGAACAATTGCCTTCGGATTTTCAGCATACTGCAGCGCGATGGCCCACAAGGCGGCGGCAATATCGTTCGCGCTTGTCGGGTTTCCCCGCTGATCATGCACAACGGCCAGTTCATCACGGGTATCTGCAACACGCAGCATGGTCTTGGCAAAATTCTTGCCCCAAGGGCTGTAGACCCAGGCAGTGCGCAGGATCACCGCCTGAGGATTGCTTTGCGCAACGCGCTGTTCGCCTTCGAGCTTGGACCGGCCATACACTCCAAGCGGATTGACCGTATCGGTTTCAAGATACGGATCCGGCTTTTCGCCATTGAACACGTAATCCGTGGAGAGATGAAGGATAGGCGCGCCCCGGGCGGCGGCCGCCTGCGCCAGCACGCCGGCCGCTGCTGCATTGACGAGCCTGGCTTCATCCGGCTCGCTTTCTGCCTGATCGACGGCCGTGTATGCGGCGGCGTTGATCACCAGGTGAGGCGCGGTAGCCTCAACCACGCGCGCAATGCTGCCGGCATCCCGGATGTCGAGCTCCGGCCGGCCCAGGCAGACTGCTTGAATACGATCAGCGGGCGCCGAAGCGGCTAGCGCACGGGCAACCTGCCCGCCCCTGCCTGCCACGAGAACCTTTAATCTGGACATCTTGTACTCTTCAAACAGAATAGACTGCCTGATCAGGCATTTACTTTTTCTGCAAGTCCGAGGCGCTGCCCTGAATAGACAGTGTTCCGGAGGGGTCCCCACCAGGCTTCATTGTCCAGATACCAGGCGATCGTCTTGCGAAGCCCGGAATCGAAATTCTCCTGGGCCCGCCAGCCCAGTTCGCCCTCCAGCTTTGTCGCATCAATAGCATAGCGGTGATCATGACCGGGACGATCGGTAACAAATGTGATCAGATTGCGGCGAGGCTCTGCCACCGGGCGCAAACGGTCGAGTTCGTCGCAGATCGCTTCCACAACCTGCAGGTTGGTCCGCTCGTTCCGCCCACCAACATTATAGGTTTCCCCCGGGCGCCCCTTGGACGCGATCAAAGCGAGCGCGCGCGCATGGTCTTCCACAAACAGCCAGTCCCGAATGTTGTCACCCTTGCCGTAAACTGGCAGCGGTTTGCCTTCAAGAGCGTTCAGCGTGACCAGAGGAATGAGCTTTTCCGGAAAATGATAGGGCCCGTAATTGTTCGAACAATTCGACACGACAACCGGCAGACCATAAGTGCGATGCCAGGCTTTGGCCAGATGATCAGACGCTGCTTTCGAAGCTGAATATGGGGAGGACGGATCATAAGGGGTTTCTTCCGTGAACAACCCGTCGGCGCCGAGGGAGCCGTAAACTTCGTCGGTGGACACATGCAGGAAGCGGAAGGCGTCCTGCGCTGCCCGCTCTAGCGTGGCCCAATAGGCCCTGGCCGCTTCAAGCATGCTATAGCTGCCGACTACATTTGTCTGCACAAAGGCGCCGGGACCGGAGATCGAGCGATCGACATGACTTTCCGCAGCCAGGTGAAAAATCTGCTGGGGTTTTTCGCGCGCGATGATCTCCGTCATCACCGGCTGGTTGCAGATGTCCTCGACGATGAGGCGGACCCGCCCGGTTTTTTCTGCGGTCGAGAGGCTCTCGCGGGTGGCTGCATAGGTCATCTTGTCAATGACGACGACCTCGGCGCCGGCCTCGAGCGCCAGGTGACGTGTGAGAGCCGAACCAATAAAACCGGCTCCGCCCGTTACGATGGCTTTCAACAAACGCACGCTCCTGATCGGGCCGGGCAGCCCTGAGCGCCTGCCCGGATTTCCTGCAAAACCTCCTTGGACCAACACCGCGGCGAATTCAACCGGCAGAGGCGGTTGTCACCGCAGCAGGCAGGCCGTATCGCCCGTTACAATAGGGTAACCCCGCCCGGCGCGCCGCGCGTCCCGCTCCTTGCCGGTCACGGGTCAGGGCTGGACAGAAATCAGGAGATCGCCCCCCTCCGCCAGCGCGCACACTGACCCGTGCGCCGGATCACCGCATCTTCCCTGAGACGGCACGCGCTGTCTTACAGCCTCGCATCTTTCATGGGGCCAGAACTGGCACGGTACTATCATCGTGGCACCGAGTTCACGCAAAGGGGTCACCAGCCTGTCGGGCCCGACAAGGTCCTCCTGGAAATACTGGCGCCTCACGCCGGTTGGCAGCGTGCCCTGAACCCGTGCCCCGTACGCCCCTGCGTCGGGAATATCGATATAGACCCAGTCGAAGGTGCCCGCCCCGGCGGGCAGGACGGACCGGATATTCTCAATATGCGCCTGGGAAAATTCGGCATACCACCGGGTCGCCTGCAGGGCCTGCCATCCGGAAGGAAGGCCAATGAAGAGACCGAGGGCGGCAATGATCGCGGGGCGCGCTGCGCCCGCCGATAGCATAACAGGCAGCCATATCAGGCCGGCAGCCATCGGGAGAAGCGATCTGGACTGTACGAGTATGCCTGAGGGAATGACGATCAGGAAAGGCAGGACCATCACCAGAGCGGCGAGCGCCGCGCCGGCAAGATTGTTCAGCTCGATACGTCTTGCCCGCGCGAAACCGAGAACAGATATGAGCAATGCGCCTATCAGGGTGAGCACGCCGGCAGTGGGAAGCCAGAGGAAGACATTTGCCAGGAGCCCCAGTGAGCTGCGGCTAATATTGTCCAGGAGAGAAGACAGATCCTTTGCCGGCCGAGGCAGGCGCCAGGCGGACAGCTCGAGCCCAAAATGACCGAAGACGAATGCATTGATGCCTGCAGCGATAAGATAACCGGCAATCAAGCCCACGCCCCAGGCCACGCATTTGCCGATAATAGCGGCCGCTGCGCGGAAAGCCGGCGCGGGCGCGCCAGCCAGGAAAATGAGCGGGAGCATGAAATAGAAATAGGGAATGGTCGCAAAGAAAAGCGGGCCTGTCAGCGGCACAATCCACCATCCCCAGCGTCTGGCCGCCATCGCCGTCAGCATGAACAGCAGGCATCCTGGCAGAATCGACTCCGGCCAGGTGTTCTGCTCGTAGAAACCCGGAAACAGCAGGATTGTCACGCTGATAGAGGCTGCTGCCAGGCGCGGGAGACCGATCGCGCGCGCAATCGTCCACAGGCCGGCTCCAACACACAGAATGTTAAGGGTCCAGCATAGCCAGCCGGGCAGCGCCCTCAGGCCGTCATAGAGCAGATAGTTCAGCCATCTGCCCTCTTCCCGGACCTTCTGCAGCACGGCCGGCGCGTCGATGTAGTAGAAGGCATCATGCCGCCAATAGGCGGCCTGGATCGCAAAGAACCAGGTGACCAGAAGAAGGATGAGGCCGGCTGCCAGTATGGCGCCCGTTACCGAGTGCGACAGGAAGGCAAGGCGGGGCTTGGTCAGCGGGCTCAGTGTGGTAGAAGGCCGTTCATTCATCGCGAACTTCTTGGACGTAATCATAGGATGATGCTACGCTTATGCACGGTTTAACAGCTCCGGCAATCATCCGCTATGCGATCACGGGCGCCTGCGTCGCCCTGCTGTATGCTGGCCTCTATTTTCTCATGACCCGCCTGGCGCACTGGGATCGTGTTCCGGCCTCGGCCGTTGCCCTGGTCTGTGCCGTCTGCCTGCAATACTTCATGCATGCCGTGTTCACATTCAGGCGCACATGGAAGGACCAGCAGCAGGCAGCACGGTTCGTCATTACTGTGGGGACCGGGCTCTTCGTGTCCCACGGCGTGACGGCCTGGGCCGCGCCCGCACTCGGGATCCCTGAGGCGGCAAGCCTTGTGCTGATCATGCTGGTGCTTCCCTTGGTCAACCTCGTGATTTTTGGCCTTTGGGTGTTCGCGCGCCGCTGAGGCCGGCCGCAGACAGGGAATTTTTATGACACTTGATCAATCCACTGTCTCCCAGGATGCCCGGCCTATCGTCGGCGCCGGGCACACTGCGCTGTCTGTTGTAATTCCCTGCTTCAACGAAGAAGAAGGCCTTGGTGAACTTCTCGACCGGACCCGGGCAGCCGCCGCCGCGCGGTTCCCGGAGAGATTTGAAATCATCCTCATCGATGATGGGTCCACGGACAACAGCTGGGAGCGGATGCGCGCAGCAGCCAGGGCGGATGCACGCATCCGGTTGATCCGACTGTCCCGGAACCATGGGCACCAGCTTGCCCTCACTGCGGGTCTCAGCATCGCCTCGGGCGACCTTGTCTTCGTCATAGACGCTGACCTCCAGGACCCCCCGGAACTGCTGGCCGCAATGGTCGACAGGATGCAGGCCGACCAGGCTGATGTGGTATTTGGGGTGAGACGCCAGCGCGAGGGGGAAACATACTTCAAGAAGTTCTCAGCCTCTCTTTTCTACCGGCTCCTGTCGCGGCATTCAGAGATCGACCTGCCCTTAGATGCCGGAGATTTCCGTTTGATGACGGCCCGGGTGGCGCGCGCTCTGTGCGCGATGCCCGAACAGGAACGGTTCATCCGGGGCATGGTCTCCTGGCTGGGATTGAAACAGGTTCCCTTTGAATATGACCGGGAGCCCCGTTTTGCCGGACAGACCAAGTACCCTCTGAAGAAAATGCTTCGCCTGGCTGGCGACGCCTTCATGGGCTTTTCGATGATCCCGCTCCGGTTCGCCGCGCAATTTGCCGGGTTGATGTTTGCCATACTCCTGGGCGTGACGGGTTATGCCCTTTTCAGTTGGATCGCGTTCGATACCGTATCGGGATGGACGAGCCTGATGGTGCTCGTTGCCTTCACCAGCGCCGTGCAATTCCTGCTGCTCGCGGTCATCGGCGAATATATCGGCAGGACTTATCTGGGCCAGAAGCGCCGGCCCCTTTTCGTGGTGGACGAAGTTGTTGGAGTGGATCCCGTCCATGTCGACAGGGTCCGCCAGGCTCGCTCAGGCTTATCAGACGGAGGACTATGGCTTTGACCCATTTTTACGACAATGCCTTTTATGACTATATCGAGCAGGGGTCCCGCGCGTCCGCCCGTGCGGTGATCACGCGCCTGGCATCTGGCATGGAGATCGCGAGCGTTCTGGATGTGGGGTGCGGGCGCGGGGCCTGGCTGAGTGAATGGCAGCAGGCCGGGTTTGAAGATGTGGTGGGTGTAGACGGAGATTATGTCGAGCGCGCATCGCTCCACATCGCGCCGCAGAAATTCCACGCCCGCAACCTCGAGCAGCCGTTCGATCTTGGCCGCAGGTTCGATCTCGTGCAATGCCTCGAGGTCGCAGAGCACCTGCCGGAAACGGCCGCTGCCGGGTTAGTGACCTCCCTCGCCCGCCACGGGGATGTCATCCTCTTTTCGGCAGCGGTTCCTGGCCAGGGCGGCGAACACCATATCAACGAGCAGCCCCTTGGCTACTGGCGCGAGCGCTTCGAGGATCTCGGCTACAGCGTCTTCGACTTTGTGCGGCCAGGACTGAAGGACAGGCGCGAAGTCATGAACTGGTACAGGTTCAATACGCTGCTTTACGCCAATGAAGCCGGCCAGGCACGCCTCTCCCGCGTGATCCTTGACCAGAGGATCCCGCCGGGCTCTGCAATCCCCGACCGGGAGACGCTGGGTTGGAAGTTCCGCCGCCTGTTAGTGAGGCCGCTCCCCAGAAAATTCATTGACACGATCGCGTCAGCGCGCGCGCGGCGGCTCGCAGACCGGGCGCGCAAGCAGGGCTGAAGACCCATTCGTGTCCCAGGGACCTGCCGTCATGCCAGGCAGGGCGGGGTCCTTTGCAAACGCCTCCCTCAGGTCACCCCCCCCAAGGCCAGGATCTCCCCAATCCTTTCCCTGGCCCGCGCCCGCGAGTAGTGCCGCTCAACGAAATCGAGCCCTCCGCGGGACAGCCGTTGCCAGTGGGCATCGTCCTCAAGCAGCCTCAGTACGGCATCGGCCATGGCGGCCGGACTCTCGGCAATTTCAGCATCGACACCGCTGGTAAGCCCCATGCCTTCAGCCCCGATGGGCGTTGTCACTACAGGAAGCCCGGCCGCAAGGCTGCTGACGACCTTGCCTTTGACCCCGGCCCCATAGCGCAGGGGGGCAATACTCAGCCGGGCCCGGTCGAGATAGGGCTGGAGATCAGGCACCCAGCCGAGCACGTCTATGCGCGGGTCCTGCCCCAGGGCTTCAACCGCTGCAGGTGCATTCGGGCCGATGATCGTCAGCCGGGCATCTGGTTTGCGGTCAATGATGAGAGGCCAGACGTCCCCTGCAAACCAGAGCACCGCATCCGCATTGGGAGGGTGGTTGAAGCCGCCCACGAACGTGATCCCGCTGCGCGGCTCCGGGCCGGGCAGCACGCCGGCCGGCTCGGCAATCCAGGGAAAGACATAAACCTCTGAACCCGGAACGAGTTCCTTGAGGATCTCCTTTTCCTGTTCGGAATGCACGATCGTAACGTCCGATTTTCGGACTGCGTCAACCTCGTCCTTGCGGGTCTGTTCGCTGCGTCGCAGGAGCCCGGTATCTCCCTTAAGCTCTGCCTCCCGCCGTTCGCGCAAATGGTGCAGGTCAGCGACATGGTAGAAGACGGGCTTGCCGGGCAGCTTGCGGCGGATGAGATCAAGATGTTTCCGGGTCGAGGTCACCCGGAAAATCAGGACCGCATCGAACTCATCGCCGCGCTTGTTGAGGAGATCTTCCATATCCGCATAAAATGGCCAATAGAGCGCTTCAATACCGGCCTGCTGGAGGGCAAGGGTCTGGGGCGGCAGGTAGGCAAAGTTGTCTTCCGGTACGAAGCTGACGCGCCAGCCCTCCTGCTGGAAGCCACGCATCATCTCGAAAGTGATCAGGGATCCCGCGTCGCGGTCAGGGGTCGGGGTGACCGTATCGATGACCAGCAGGCGCCTGCGCACGCTGCGCTCGCGTTCCAGTTCGGGGTGCTGCCCGTTCGGGCGGTGAGCCGCAAGCACCTTCTGCCAGCGCGCATGGAAACGCTCGCCATTTGTTACCTGGTACTTCTTGATGCCTGTTCCGGTATCGGTTCCCGAACTGATGCCTTCGAAATGCACGAGCCGGGAGAGCGGCTGGACCACGACCCTCTTGCCCGCTTCACGTATACGGAAGGCAAGATCGGTGTCCTCATAATAGGCATTCTCGTAAGTCTGTGCGTCAAACCCGCCCAGCGCTTCCCAGTCCGCCCGGCGCACGCCGATCGATGCCCCCGAGCAGTAATCACAGTCCCGCATGAAACTCAGATAGGGCTCCATCGGGTTCTGGCCGCGCCCGTAATTCCACGCCGAACCGTCCTGCCAGACGATGCCCCCGACCTCCTGGACCCTTGCGTCCGGAAAGATCAGCTTGGAGCCGACCAGACCAATATCGGGATTGGCCTCCAGCGTATCGACAAGTCCGTCGAGCCAGCCGGGAAGGACGATCGTGTCATTGTTCAGGAGCACGATATGGCGCCCGCGGGCGTGGGAGGCGGCCTCATTGCAATTCCTGAGGAAGCCGAGATTCTGCGGATTGTGAATGACCCGGACACGGGGCAGCGTAGCATTGTCGAGCCAGCGCGTCTGGTCGTGTGAGCCGTCATCGGCAATGATGATTTCGAAAGTGTAGCGGGACGGCCAGCGGTAGACAGAGGCGATCACCGAGAGGGTAAAGGGGAGCTGGTTGTACACCGGCACGATAATGGTCACATCCGGCACAGCCAGGACCGGCCCCAGGCGCCCGCCAAGCTGCGCGCAGCGGGAAATCCAGTCCCGGGCCTGTCCGTCGGACAGCTGGGCGGGCTCCTGGCGCCGGGCCTCAGCCTGGAACGGAAGGGGAAAGGCGGCGCAGTGGTCAAGCCATTCCTCATGGAAGGCCTGCCCGGGGGCTACCTCGGCGAGCAGCCTTGCAACGGGTTGCGGATCGAACGGGGCGTAAGCATAGCCTGCCCCGGCCGCAGTTTGCGAACTGGCCGGAATGCTCTCCCCGGAACGGCGCTCCGGCGCTGTCCCGTACACAGATTGCGGCGATGCTGAGCGCTGCGCTTCCAGCCGACGCCTGTCCCGCCGCGCCGCGATGCGGGCGCCGAGCTGCAAGGTCAGCGTCCACCAGATGACTTTGAGCGCAAGGCGCGCCGCCCTGATCATGCCTGGCGCCATCTGGCCGAGGCGGCGGACCGGCGCGGCAAGCTTCCAGGTCGTGCTGGTGCGGAGAGCGTGGGCCTCTGCCAGCGCGGCGCCCAAGGCCCGGTGACGCTCAAGGGAGACAACCTGTTCCCGTTTGAGGTCCCGTTCGAGATCGGTAATCACCTGCAAGGCATGCGCCCGCTCGGCAGCCAGCGCTGAAGCCTCAGCTGCCTGGTCACGGGCCATGTCTGCGCGGTACTGCTCGTGGACTGACTCGGCCGCTGACAGCCGCTCCCGCATTTCGGCGCGGAGCGCTTCAATCCGCGCCCTGCCGCGCGTTTCCGCCTCCTCAAGTTCGGAGACGAGCCCCTCGCGCTCGGCCTCGAACCTCTTTTTCTCCTCTCGCCGCTCCGCCTCAAGAAGAGCTGCTCTTTCGCGCGCGTCAGAAAGCTCGCTCAGCGCCGCCTCGGCGGCCGCCTGTTGCTGGGCGACCTGCCGGGCAAGGCCTTCCAGTTCGCGGCCCTGAACCTCTTGCCGGAGCGTCATTCGGTCGATTTGCCGAAGCAGGGGCCGGGTGGCTCTAAACCCCTCAAGGATACCGGCCCATCTTGCCGGATCGCCAATAGCAGATGCCCCGGTTTCCGTGCGGGCAAACGCCACAAGGTCATCGTAGAGTTCCTCCACGAACCTCGCTGCCAGGCCTGAGCGGGTCAACTCGCGCCGGCCGATGACATTATGGCGCAAATCCCGGCTCACAAACCCGCTGGCGAAGGCGGAAACTTCCTCGCTCGTTTCGGGCGGCATCGGCAGATCAAGGATCGACGCCATCCGCGCCAGCTGGGCAACAGGATCTTCCAGGACAGCCGAATAGTCGACAAAGACGCGGCAGGCGCCCTCCGTGAGGCCGACCGCCTCAATCATGTGCCTTGCCCAGAGGGCCACGCCTTTTTCCATATCAAACCCGTTGCGCCGCTGGAGCGAGGCCGCCGCTTCCAGCGGGTTGCGCACAGGGATCACGAAGGCCGGCGTGATGCCCATGTCTTCCAGGACACATCGCCAGAAGGGAAACAGAATGGCCGTTCTCGGGTCTTTGAAGCCGAACACGGCGCCGGCGGCCATCTTGCGGGCGATCAGCGCGCCGGCCTGCTGGCGCAGATCTGAAAACTCCGGCCCTTCAAGCGCCCCTTCATTTAACGGTTCCAGCGAATCCCAGCGCCGGCCCGCCCGGGCCAGCAGGGTCTCATTGAGCTCGACAATATCTGTATCTTCCCAGAAACCGGTATCATTCTCGCCCGCCACGGGGGGCATGAGCCGGTCCCCGAGCTCGACACCGAGCACCTTGAGAGCCCGCGTGATCATGCTGGATCCGGACCTGTGCATCGCCAGGACAAGGATGATGCGCTTGCCTGCCTCGTCAGCGCCATCAGGCCGGAGATGTCCATGCGCTGCTGTGTGCCGCTGCAAGCCGCCTTCTGCTGGCATTCTGGTGTGTCCTCTTCTGTGTCGGGCTGATGCGATGTCTAGGCCAATGGAGGGCGGATTGAAACCAGAGAGCGCGCATTTTGACACGCCGCCGGGAGAGAGGAACGGCGCCCTAGCGCACCGCTTCCAAGGCGTCGACCATGAGGTTGAGTTCGGCAATATCTGCGGTCATCCCCCCTGGCCCGGGCAGACACTCCATGAACGCAACCTGGTGTCCCATGGCTTCTGTGAACGCGAAATGCCAGTAGTTCCGGCGCTCGGGAAGCCCGATCACACCCAGCCCCGCCCCGGCTTCAGCGTGGAGGATATTGTGGAGCGCCGATCCGTCCTGGCCAATGATCAGCCGCGCCCGTGCGAAGAGTTCGGCCTGTTCTGCCAGTGAAAGGCTCTGGGGATGGACTGTCAGAAAGCCGCGCGCCGTCAGGGCGGCCTCGACTGCCTCCTCATTGGCGATCGGACGCTGGACCGCCCAGTTCCGGCGGGAGACATAGAGCCGCTCGCCCCGCAGCCCGGACGCCTTGCGGGGCGACGCGGCCCGGAAGGCCTGCCAGGCATCCCGGCAGGTCTGCATATGCACCACATATCCATTCTTCGGAATGGAGGGGGTAAGGGTAGACACCAGGCGGTAGACCTTGTTTTCTTCGAGCGTGGTGACCCGGGGGGGCGGATATCCCATGACCTCGAAGAATTCACGCGCCCAAGGCGGGGAAAAGGGGGTCAGCATGCCAGCCCGCGTCCCGATCGCCGCCTCGAAAAACTCCGAAGCGAGATGCATCCGGGGCACCGCGTCCAGCAGCCAGTGCCCGTATATGTCCTGTCCCGGCATGCCGAGCAGGCAGGACCATTCCTCCAAAGCGCCCGCCCGGACCGGCCCAGGCCCTTCAAACCGCAGCCGCCGGCCGTCGGACGACCAGACCGCTCCGAGCGCGCTTTCGGTATGCCATCTGACATAGTCGGGCGAGCCGCCAAGCCCCTGGCCGATGATGGCGATCCCGGACTCCGGATTGAACAGGAAGCCGTTGCGTCCGGCCAGACACCACCCCTCCAGGTCCAGGGTGGACGGGCCGGAACGGGGCACGCTGGTCCAGACCGCGGCGATCTCTTCGCGGATCTGGGCCGATACCGGGCTGAAAACGCGGACATTGTCGAAGTTGACGGGAAGCGTGTCTTCCGGCGCCGTGGAAACCTCCATCCGACGCCAGGCCTGGGCTTCGCGCAGCGGACGCCCTGCCAGGCCGGCAGCGCGCAATCCTTCAAATGAAAAAACTTCCAGGTCATAGAGCAAGCAGGGGGGTCCTCCGTTTCAGGGCACATGCAGCCGGCGCTATTCGGCAGCGGCTACCTGACCCGGGGCGGCCGCAGACATGTGATGGCGGTACGCGTCGCATACCTCCGCCGGGTCTCCGGTCATCCGGACACGTCCGCCATCAATCCAGGCGACCCGGGTTGAGACCCGTTCGATGAGTTCAAGCGAATGGCTGGCAAGGACCAGCGTTCTGGACCGTGACAGGAATTCTGTGAGGCGCCGCTGGGCGCGCTCGGTAAAATCGATGTCACCGGCCCCCAACCATTCATCCAGCACCAGGACATCTGCCGGGATCGACGTGCACAGGGCAAAGACCAGACGCGCCTTCATGCCTTCCGAATAAGTCTTGTAAGGCAAGTCGATGAATTCCCCGAGACCGGTGAAATCCGGGATTTCATCGCGGGCGGCAAGGACTTCCGCTTTCGTTGCCCCCAGGAGGCGCAGCGGCAGCTCTATATTCTGCCGTCCGGTCAGTTCCGGATGGATACCGATGCCGCGCTCGATCACCGGGATCACCCGGCCTTTTGTCTTCACCTGCCCGCTGCTCGGCGCGATCAGCCCGCCGATCAGGCGCAGGAGCGTCGACTTGCCTGCGCCATTCCGGCCGACCAGCCCGAGGCGTTCCCCGTCACCGATCGTGAGGCTGATATCGGAAAGCGCCCTGACATAGGCTGGCCCCTGTTTCCCCCCGACGCCAATCCGGGAGAGCAGCGACACCTTAAGCGAACGGGAGGATGTGTCGAACACCGGATAGCGCACACTGGCATTGTCGATGATGATGCTCGGCATGAAAGCCTTTCTCAGATCCAGAAATACAGCTTGCCGCGCGAGGAGACGAGGGACACCCAGGCAAGTGCGGCAAGCAGGCAGAGGCATCCTGCGGCCACCGCCCAGTTGAGCCCGCTCGCCGGGGTCCCGTCAATCAGCGGCGACCGCACCAATTCTACCAAATGATAAAAGGGATTGCCCAGCACGAAGATCGCGCGCTCGGGCAGCTGGTCAGCCTTCCAGATGATCGGGGTTAGGAAAAACATGAACGCCAGCCCGTTCTGAATGATCAGCGCGAGGTCCCGGTAAAGCGCGCAGACCGGGCCAAGGGCGATGGCGGCCAGGAAACCCATTACGGTCAGCACCGGAATGGCAAGGACCGCCAGCAGGGCCGTCCAGGTGAAGGTGGTTCCGAAGAAAATCAGAATGGCGCCGAAGACAACAATGTTGTGCATGAGCACAATGAGGTTGCGCAGGGCGATCCGCGCCGCAAGCACCGGGATCGGGATAGGCAGAGATTTCACCAGTCCTTCGGCTTCGACGATGTAGGTACTTGCCTCCCCCAGCAGGAAAGCAATGAAGTTCCAGACGAGTACGCCTGCCGTGATGTAACCGAGGAACTCCTTGAAAGGGAGGTTGAAGATCTGTGAATAGAGGAAAGCCGCTGCCAGGATCGTGATCGACTGGCTGATACTGATCCAGAAGGGACCAATGAGGGATCTCTTATAGCGCAGATAGACATCCTGCCAGGCAAGCAGCGTCCAGACGCGCCAGCGGGAGAACACCGCTTCAAGATCCTGCAGGGCAACCGTCATCATGAATTCCACACTCTACTTCGCGCCTGAACGGCCGATGGCAACCTGCAGACAACCGAGGGATAAGAAACACCTTCTCAAGGCCTGCTCCATCAGGGCTGGTAAAGGCATGGCCTCCGCCGCCCCTTATTCACCAAGCAGAGGGCCCGGACAACCCGGATACTCAGCGCAAGATCACATCGCGCAGATACGGGCTGTGATCTCGTCCAGCGGGAGGACTGGCAGCGTCAGCGAGCGAAACTGGTCAAGCGTACAAGCCTCGATTGCGCTGCGCGTGCCCAGCCAGGGCGCTGTTGCCCGGTGGCCGGGCCAGACGACCACTACCCCCATGCTCCCTTCGACAAAGGCAATTTCGTGGGACGTGAAATCGTGGATATATATAACCGTTTTGTAGACATCCCCCATCCAGTTGCGATCGGCATCCCCCCTGGCAATCTTGCGCCGGACACACTCGGCGTGATCGGGCAAGGCGGCGAGGTCATCGGACGGGTAGCAGTCGTCGACGATCACGATACCGCGGGGCGTACGGCGGGCCCATGCGTTTTCGAAGTCACGCAGGGATTGTTCAAACGTGTGCAAACCGTCAACGAAGGTGCAGTCGAAGCTGCGGTGATCGCGCGCAAAGAACGCGTCGCTTGTTATGGAATGGGCTTCGCCGCCGAGGGTCGCGGTATCGGTCTTGAAATCAGGATCCACTGCCACCTTGGACGCAACTTCGACCTGCCGGAAGGTGACGCCCGCTTCGACCCCTATCTCCAGATAGCTTTGATATTTCATTTTTGAGGCGAGCGTATTGATGATATCTGGGCGTTGCATGTCAGAGCCTCGCAAAAGGATTGCCGCATTGGGAGCGCGGGCTCGCTGGTTCGAGCGCTGGCTTATCTGTATTCCGCGTCCATACGAACCTCTTTACGACCCATAAATCAACCCGCTACCTGACCAGCCCCCGACTCGAGGCACTGTGCTGCCAGAAGCAGGCCCGCTCCAGTAGAATCGATACACCAAAGCATGCGACCGCTCCCCTCCCGTCCTCTTGCCGCCTTCACCATATGCGCGCGAAACTACCTAGCTTACGCCCTGACCTTGCGCAGCAGCCTCAAGGCGGTCGCGCCGCACGTGCCCTTTTTCATCTTCCTGGCTGATGAGGGACTTCCCGATACGGGGGAACATGCCGTGGCAGATGAAATCCGGGACCGCACGATCACTCTTGAGGCGCTTGCCCTGCCCGATGCCCGGGACATGGCCTTCCGGTATACCGTACTTGAACTAGCAACCGCCATTAAGCCCTTCTGCTTCAAACATGTCTTTGACAGGCTCGGTTTTGACAGGGCGGTCTATTTCGATCCCGACATCAGGATGTTTGCCTGGCCCGGGGAGGTGGACGCCGCGCTTGACGAAGGCGCAGCCTGCGCCCTCACGCCTCATATCTGCACGCCCTATACCGACAACGCCCGGCCCGGGATAGCCGACCTTCTGCAGTCAGGCACCTTCAATCTCGGATTTGCAGCCTTTGCGAACGTTCCCGAGGCACGCCGCTTCCTCGACTGGTGGGGGGAACGTCTTGTAACCGGCTGCCTTGTCGACCTTGCGCAGGGCCTTTTCGTGGACCAGCGCTATGTCGATCTTGCGCCCTCCTTCATGGCGTCGCTGCGCATCCTTCGCTCGAAGGGCCTCAATGTCGCCTACTGGAACCTGCATGAACGCCCCGTCACCTGCACGCAGGGGCAGTGGCGGGCGGCGGGCGAGCCCCTCAGCTTCTTTCATTTTTCTGGGGTGGTCCCCGGTAACCCGGCCGTGTTTTCAAAGCACCAGGACCGGTTTGACATAAACAGCGCCGGCGAGGCTGGCGCCCTTGTCTCGCTCTATCTTGAAGAGCTGTCGGCCCATGGGCATGAAACCTGGTCGAAAGTCCCCTATGGATTCGCCCGGTACAGGGACGGCTCGCCCATCCCGCCCCCCGCGCGGCGGCGCCCCTTCCGCCCCGGATCAGATCCCTTTGCCGCTTACGACCATGCCTATTGGGAGGCGCCGAGCGACCGGATAGATCCTTGCGGGGCCCGCCGGTTCACACGCATGATGGAAGCCATCCATTCGGGCCGGCCAGACCTCCAGGCAGCGTTTCCCCTGGCGACGCGCAGAGGGCGGGCTGCCTTCCTGGACTGGTTCGATGCGCACGGGGCCCGCGAGTTAAACCTCCCCGCCGCGCGAAGCTCCCTCTGGGCGAGGTTGCGGCTTGCGGCCCGCCGCCGCGTGCCGGGTCTGCGCCCCTGAGGCAGAGCAGCAGGCGGCCTGATCACGCGGTTGCCCCTCATCCTGACCATCCTCCCGTCCGTCACCGGCCGGCGGGCACCTGCCCCTCCCCGGCCACCCGTCTACCGGGGCTGCAGAGGCGGCTTGCTTTGTTGCGGATCTTTTGCTGGATCTGATGGATTTCGCATGTCGGCGGCAGAGGAGAACACCTTAAGCCTCAGAAGATCCAAGTCAGCAGGAGCGTGTGTTCATCATCCGCCTCTGTCATCACCTAGCACATTCGCGGTCCAATGCTTGATGTCGTTGACCCGCCGAATTCCTGTGGCCCCCTGTTCGGGCGGGTGGGCAATCGGGAACCGCAAAAATCTCGCATTCCGATCAATTTTCTAAGCGATTTGCCACTAGAAGGGGCCGTGCCGCACTTGGTCCAAGGAGCAATCATGGAACTTCCCACCCTTCGCCTTTCTATGCCATTCTGTGCTGCTAATAGACTGCACACAAACGTCTGCCCCTGTGCGTCAGTTCAAGAAACGGGTATTGGCTTTTATGCATTGGAAGTCAGAACTGCGAAGGGCCGTCTTGCCGAGGCCTAGCTCGGCCAGTTTGCGCCGTAGCGGCGCATCCCGTCCGCTCGTAGTTGCCGGCATGTTCAAGACCGGAAACGGTATCGGGCGCGCAGCGCGGTATTGCTATGAAGCGCTTGCCGCGCAGGGTCTCAGGCCCGTTGCCACGGATACAAGTCTGCTGCTCGATCAGGCCGTGACTCTCGCTTCAGTCCCGCTAGCCCAGCTCCCTCTCGCTCGTCACGGGACGCTGATACTTTTCGCCAACCCTCCAGAAATCGAGAGGTGCCTTTTTGCACTCGGTCTCCGGCGCTGGCATGACTGGCGCATCATCGGCGCGTGGGCTTGGGAAACGCCAACCGCACCGGCATCCTGGAAGCGTCAGACTGCTTATGTTTCGGAAATCTGGTCTCCCAGCAGGTTCTGTTCGAAAGCCTTTTCTGCAGCGTATGACCGGCCTGTTATCACCGTGCCTCACTGGGTTCCCCAACGCCGGCAAGCGGGTTACAGGGGCACGTCAGGAAACTCCGCTCTGAGCATACTCACCGTGGCGGATGCGCACTCGTCGCTAGAGCGCAAGAACCCCCTCGCGGCAGTGAACATTTTTCGCTCCGCCTTCCCGCATGCGCCTAATATCCATTTTACCATAAAATGCCGGAACCTGTCTGCCTATCCCGAGTATGCAAGCCGCCTTCGGGACGCAATTGGCTCAGACTCAAGGATCAGCCTGATTGAAGGGACGCTGACAGATGAAGAGCATGAAGAGCTCATAATGGGCGCGGATATCCTCCTTTCACCCCACCGGTCCGAAGGGTTCGGCTTGAACCTTGCTGAAGCCATGTCGCTCGGGAAGTGCGTTGTGGCGACGGCCTGGTCAGGTAATCTTGAATATATGTCACAAGAGAACGCAGCCCTTATTCCTTGTGTCACCGTCCCGGTGCAAGATTCAACCGGCGTTTATCCGGCAATACCGGGCGACCGTTGGGCTCAGCCTGACATTCAGGAAGGCGCCCGACTGCTCAGAAGACTGGCGGCTTCCCCTCAGCTAAGACAGTCGCTGGGCAGCGCCGCACAAGCCTCCCTGCGCCGTACGCTCAGACCCGAGACCTATCTGCAGGCTCTCGGCTGGGAATAGTTCCTGGATAAGCAGACCCGGCTCCGGCCGGGTCCTGCATCGCGGATTTGTATGTATCGCTTCGGCTCTCTTAACAGCCGCTGGCGGCGTCACTTGCCCCCACCCCTGAGGCATGGCCGTCCTGGCTGGCGCCTCCGCTGTCCTGCGAGATCCGGGGCTAACAGCGATTGCGAAACAGGAGATCAGGCCTGACCTAAATTTCTATAAAATCTTTCTGAGACCGGCGCCCCCGAGGGAGCCGTAAAGCTTGAAAGAGCACATGACCTGCCGGTAACTCTCACCTCGGATTTGGGCATACTCGGCGGTAAAGCTTTCCCAGGGAGAAACTTTGGCATTTGTGGCCACACCACCATGTACCTGATGAAATGTGCCTTCCCCAAGGAGCATCACTACCCTGCTATCGGGGCAGGCACAGACCCTGTTCCAGAAATCATGATTGATCAGCCCCCCTCCCGGCGAAACAAACCTCTCATCATAACCGCCCAGCATATCGAAAAAATCCTTGGACAGAAAAACAGCGTTCGTTTCCGCCGGGAGAGAAAACCATCCGTTTAACGATGATCCTGCAAAGCTGGATATCTCGAACAGGCGATATGCGTCAGACTGCCAGTCGACCGAAGCGAGGAGGCGGTCTTCAGCCTCCTGATTGTAGCCTTCTGCAACAGATTCCATCTGAACTTTGGGGCCCAGATGAAAGCCGATGGTGCCGACCACGCTTGTTCCTGAGATCGCAAGCACCTCCCGGGCGCGCGCCAGCAGGCCGGGTGAGGCCATCCGCGCGCCGTCGATCAGGATACCAAGATTGGGGTATTTTGCATGAGCGACCCCCCAGCTTATGGCTCTGGCAGGTGACGCGTTCGGAACCGGGGTCGAAAGCAGCCTGACATTCGCTCCGAAACTGAGGCAGACTTCCGGATTTGCCGGTTCGGAGGAGCCATTGTCTACGACGATAATCTCGTAATCGTCTGCTCCGACATCTTTTTGGAGGCGCGGCGAAAGCGATTCCAGTGTCCGGGGAATTTCCCTCGCCATGTTATAGCAGACGATGACAATTGACAGTCGGAGGTCGCGGCAACGGACTCCTGAAGGGATGGACATTTCGTTTCTCTTCCTCCGCCGACCGGCAATCGCCCTAGCCTATTGAAATTCGCCAGCCAGATCCCTGACACGGACACCTAAGATATCAGTATTGCTGATGGCAATCTCAACACCCGCTGGCCCCCCGCTCTGCTCATCCCAGAGTGCCACCATCCGAGGCAAACCCTGATTGGCAAAGAACTGCTCCATTTGCGCAATTCCAGCCTGATCGGGCATCCCCAAAGGCCAGGATGTGTGCCAGAGCCCGTCCCCGCCGAGATAGCGGAACCCGACATCCTGAGGAATGTCCTCCACTGTCCAGACCCCCTCCTCGGTCACGATCTCCAAAACCTGCAGGTTTGATTCCATGCGCAGGGTTAGGCTGTAGGCTTGCAGGCGCTGGACTTGGTCGAAAAGGCTAAAGGCGCTGACCCCGCTCATCTGTGTCGCCGTGCCGGTAAACGCGTTTTCCTTGTCCTCAGGCCAAGTTGGGAGGGTTGCCGACACGACCGTTTCGACGAGCCGCCTTTGGGCAATGCGCTCGAAGGCATCTCGCGTAGAAGATCTCACGATATCTGCCTGCTGCATCTGCGAGAGGAGTGAGGAGAAAATGAGCATCGAGATGATAGCCATGATGGCAAGGCCAACCATCACTTCGATCAGGGAAAATCCCATCTGTTGTGTCCGGCTCGTTTCCATCAGGCACCCGCCAGGCCAGGCGAGAAACCGGGAAGAAGCTGCTGGCAGAGTGTAAGAAACTCCCGCTTCTGCGCATCCGGCCCGAAGCCGGCCAGGGCGCTGCGTGCGGCGCCTGCGCCAAGGGATGTGCGCAGTTCGGGGTCGCTGGCCAGAGTTTCCAGACACGCTCCCCACTCAGCGTTCGAGCCCGCCAAAAGACCATCCTCGCCTCGTCGGATAGCGTTCTGGAAGGGCAAAGTTGTGCTCGCGATAGTAGGCACTGAGACGATGCCTGCTTCGAAGAATTTGAGTTCGCTCTTGCAGGCACAGAAGCGGTTGCCCGGCTCAAGCGGAGCGAGATTCATATCGAACCGTGAGAGTATCCCAGGCAAGCTGAAGTAATCAACCAAGGGCAGAAAACTGACCCGGGCGCCGAGGTCCATCAAGGGACCGAGGGCTTGCGGGCCCACCGGGCCCACAATTTCGAGCCTGACGTCAGTGAACGTCCGCATCAACTGGGCTAGAGGACGTGCAATATGGGCAAAGTCATGGTCATGGGTCGGAGTCCCGCTGGCATACCCGATGACGATGCCTCTGCCCGCACCACGAGGCTCGAGCTGTTGGCCCTTCCTCAAATGATGATCCGACAAGCCGTTCTTCAGCACCGACACGCGGGGCTGGACGTTCAGCATTTCATCGTGCAGCGCCTGCGTCGTGGCCCAGCCATGGCTCGCCGCCTGGAGGGCGGCGCGGTAACCCCGGGCACGCATCTGCCATTCTTCGCGGACCTCGGGGGGCTTGTCTTCCAGAAACCGGAACACATCAGGCACCATGAGTTCAGGGTCGAAGACCAGATCATCGATATCAAAGACGAGCGGGACCCCTGAGCCCTGCGCTCGGCCGGCCAAGCGTTCGAACCAAACATCCATCTGCCTACGGAATACAATGATTAGGTCACAGGCTGAAGCGATATCTTCTGGAGACTGAAGGCGGGGATCGATGCGGAAAACCCCAGCAGGCTCGCCGATGAGCGCTGAAATCCTGTTTTCCACGCGGTAGATATGACCGCGGCTACCGGGCTCACCCGACAGGAACCCGATCACCGGGCCGCTGCGCGAACAACCAGAAGGACGCCGGGTAAAAGCACGGACCGTGCGAAGCTCGCCGCCCCCCACGGATGCGCCCTCACCCGGAGTGTCGGGCGCGTCCAGAGCGAGATCAAGCGCCTCGCGGGCGGCGTCGAAAACACTGGCAGAGGCCGTAAGGTCCCCTTCGGTAAGCAGCGTGTCAACAGAGCGCGCCATGGTCAGCCAACTGTCCGGGCCGCGGCACGAAACAGCTGCGTCGCCACGCCTTGCTGCGTCTTTCAGGTCGCTCACGGACGCTATGGCCCGCAGGTCTCTGAATGGCACGAAGGAGCGCGGCATGTCCCGGCTATGGCGCTCCAGATCCAAAAGGTACCGCAACCAAAGGAAGACAGCACTCGCCGGGGTGTCGATGGCTGCCGGGGCAAAACGCGGATCCCGGCGACGGCGATACAGCGACAGGGCCACCTCTCTTGCCGGACGCGTTGTCGCTGCCAGGCGGATAACCAGCCCTGCGCGCTGAGCAGCGCTCCGCCAAATGGGGAGAAGCCGGCAGAGGCGTGGATCCTTAATGGCAAAGTCCTGTCCGCCAGCGCGGGCCGCCAATCTTTCGAGAACCTCCCGCGCACTGTCGCCATGGGTCCGGACAAGGGTATCGATCGCCGCGTCGTTCAGAGGCCTGTCACTGCGCCAGTCTTGGCCAGCTGCCTGGAGGATGGAATTGTTCAGGGACACCACCTCGCGGGCTTCCCAGTAGCCTTCGGGATTATCTTCGGCGGGCGGCAGCAGGTCCCCGGGAAAAGCGAGTCCAGACTGCGCCAGTCGCTTCGCCAGGAAGGATGTGCCACTGCGATGCATGCCCGTCAGCAAGTGAAGGGTCTGGTCGCTGGCGGGCTTGCTGAATGAGTTCTCTGACACAGGTGAATATCCCAAAATTCACGCTCTGAACACATAGCCCTTGGTATCGGTACTCCGACGGGCAACATGCCCTGTCAGGGCGCAAAGGTCATCGGCTGCCGGCAATGCGGTTTCATCCTTGGCGGCGATGATCCAGCGCGCAGCAGGATGATACCAGGGAATAGGTCTGCCCCTGAGTCCATGCAGCGCGAGGCGCGCGAGCATGTCTGCCTCTTCATACTCGACGCAGTCAGGGTAATACCAGCCATCAGCGGGTCGAGTGGGCGTTTGCGAGGGAATATAGGAAAACAGGAACAGACCCGACGGCTTTAGCGAAGCGGCGGCCCCCGACAGAAGCTTCTGGAGAAGATCGGGCCCGGTATGGGTGGCCACCGACTGCGCGATGATGAAATCGAACGGCCAGCCGAAACCGGAAAAATCAAAGTTCCCGTTCGTGGAAAAGGCAGGCTGCTTCAGCCGGATGGCGTCCAGCCCCAGCTCGCGCCGGATCGCTTCCTCAACGAGCCAGCCATTGGGATCGACCCCTGCATACCCGCCTTCCAGGAGGAAAGGGATGAGGAGCCGGCCGAGGCGCAGCGAGCCGCAGCCCACGTCCAGCACCTTGTCTTCTTCCCGCAGGCCCAGCCCATGTAGCAGGGCAAACTGTGTGGAACTCATGAAGTCGTAACGCCGGGGCGGGCCGACATAGGCCCGGTAATGGTCTGCGCCCGCCGGCAGGCCAAGCGCGTCCCCGGGGGGTAGGTCGCGCAGGCCGGGGCCAGCCTCAGCGGTCGTATGAAAGGTGAATTCAGCCATGTACTGTCCGCGAGGATGGCCGACATCGCCGAGCCTTCGGACAGTCACGGGCAGCCCTTCGGCCGCCCCCTGAAGGTCAGAAAACCTGTAATGATAGGGGTTTGCATCGAATGACGAGAGGATCCCGCCCCCCCGGTCGGTCACAGCGTCCAGCGGTGCGTCTTCGGCGGCCTCGAAGTAGGTGGCAAAGAGCCGTCCGCCCGCGCGCATCGTATCCGCAAGCCGGGCGAGGCAGAGCCGAACCTGGTTCCAGGGCACATGAGTGAACACCGACTGGGCAATCGCCATGTCAAACTGCGTCGCAAGGGATGAACAGTCAAACCGCCCGTCGGCAACCAGCCGTTCGCGCGGCAGCTTCGGTCCGAGGCCTGCAGGGACGAGTTCGCGTTCATAACCCGCCTCGAGCAGCGCGGCATGGACATCGATCCCCGCATAGCGGCCAGCCTCGAGATAGCGGACGAAATGCACTCCTCCGCGGAGGCTGCCGCAGCCGACATCGAGGAAGTGATGCTCCGGCAAGAGGCCCATCCGCCGGCAGAAATCGAGCTGCCAGGCGCCCATCTCCTCCCAGAGGCCGCCGATCACGCCCCGGTGGTCCCCTTCGCTGATCCTGCGCCCGATCTCCTCAGGTTCCTTATAGATGTTGACTGTCATAATGCGCGCTACCTCAACTGTCCCCGGTTTCATCCTGCCAAAAAAGAAGGGGGGCTATAAGCCCCCCTTCCCCTAGTTCCCAACAGTTAGGAGCTGTTAGTTCAGGTCTTGGTCGATCGTGCCGCCGATGACCTGCTGAACGTTGCCATTGCGAACAACGAACTGGCGGCCAGTGAGGTCAAAAGGTTCCGCTTCGACGGTGAATTCGACATCACCGCGACCGAAGTTGCCAAGGAGCGTCTCGAGTTGAGCAGAGTTCACGACGAGTTCGCCGTTTGCATCGATTGAAGGCGCCACTTGGACAACACCAGGGTTGGTGTAACCAGCCTCAGAGGTGTTCTTCGCTTCCACGAACACCGCCCCGGCGTCCGTGCCAACGAGGTTACCGATGCGGAACACGCTAGAGGTGCCAGAAGCAGCTCCCTGAGTAGCCGACTGCGTCCACGGGAACGTGATCTGGGTCCCGTTGCGCGTGATCGACTGAAGGGCGCCAGAGAACGACGCACCAGCGGTCAGGGGGCTCGCTGCAGCCACAGCAACGTTCACGCTGGCAACGTAGGTCGAACGCTCGATTGCCGTGTCGCCGTCCTCCGAAACCGTAACGGCCTGAACCGATCCGAGTGCGCCACCAGGGAGCTCGATGGTCGCTACGCGGCCAGCCACATCCACATCATCCGCCGACGCACCGCCGATCAGGAAGTCACCCGCAGGGGTAGCCGCAGGATCAAACGCCGCCATGGAACCAGCAACGGAGATGGTGATCGAGTCAACGTCAGCTGCCACCACGTTCGTGTTTGCCAGGTCTTTCTTGACCGTCCGGGCACCAGCACCGTAGTTGACGGTGTTGGCGCGCACGAGGACGTCACCGAGATCGTCGTTGCTAGCACCTGTGAACGCAGTGAACGGCCCGTTAGCTGCAGAAAGATCGGCCGTCGTGGCTACAGCGTCAGGGGTGAACACGGCAGCAAATGCGGGCACCACGTCAACAACGTCCAGAGAGACGCGGCTGGTGCGGTTCGTGTTATCAACATCTGCACCAGCATCAGTTTCAAAACCGATGGACACCGAAACATCGGACCCGGTCAGCACTACCGGCAACGACATCGAACAGATGGTCGGAGTACCCGCGTCACAAAGGTCGGCCCCGGAGATGAGATAGGTGACGGTCGTGCCACCATTCAAACCACCATTCGAAATGACAGAAGTGGTCGTGCCGACGACTTCGCTCCCGTCGAGCGCACCATCAAAAGTTGCGCCTGTGACGGTAACGAAAGCCAACACGTTCCCTGTCGGGAACAAGCCGGCAGACGGACCAAACCTGACAACCAGGTTACCGTCGACAGCGTCCCCGGCATAATCAAGCGCAGACGCAAGCGGCACGGGCTCACCCGCAGCGGCTGCGCCAGAGGTTGCATTTCCCAGGACCACGGCGTGAGCCGCTCCGGCCATAAGCCCAGCAACCGAAACGGTCGCAAGAAACTTTTTAAGCATTACATAGCTCCTAAGTTGAGGTTCGGGGAACTACACCCCCCGCGTCGGGCTGAGCCGATGTCATAACCTAACCCCAGCCGCTGCCCGATCTAGCCAAGCACCTAGAGAAGTGTCAACGCTCAAGTCGGCTGCTTTCGAGGGAATTTTCTCCACCGTTACATTAAATCGACATGCGCGCCGGAAAATCAGCATATTCAGCCTCCTTTTCCGGCAAGCGCGACATTTTTACGACGATATCAGCCAGGACCATTGCAGGCGGGAGGCTGACAAGGGGTCATGTTGGCAGAGATCAGCAGGATTTCGAGGAATTTCCGCGAATCATCCGTAGGCGATTGTATTTTTTAGAAACCGCCTTCATCCAGGAATGGTCTGGTCACCTGCCAGACAGGGCGTTCGAGCCGACCCACAGCAATCGTCCGGGCTCCATCACGAACTTCGTAAGCCAGAACGCTTACAAGAAGGTCGAACCGCCCCGCTGCCCCTTCTTCGGAAAGCGCTGGCCGGACAGGGGCAGACGCCTCTTCCTGCCAGACGAGTTGGTAGGTGCCGATCGCCCCTTCCCCGGCCGCCAGGGCGGCGGGCGGCAGCGCTCTCAGGTAGGCTTCAGCGCGCATTTCTGCCTCTAGCGCCGTATTGCGGGACGCAAGGCGCACTGCACCCTCGGAAATTGTCATCTGGAAATCCATGAGCGGCAGGATACAAAGTCCGAGAATGCCGATCGCGACGACGGCCTCCAGGGTCGAGAAGCCCGCGCTCCCCACTGGGACCTCCCCTCCTGTCTCTTCCTGGTGTGTCATTGCCTGAGATCGGTCCCGAGATAAGTGTCCATATTGCCCGGGTTAGACGTCGTCAGGTTGAAGCGCCCGACCAATTCATCCGTAAACGCCCTTTTCTCATTCCCGTCGCGCACGACATAAGCGGTGATCAGGACGATCAGCTCGGTGCGGTTCTTCGACAAGGTTGTGTTGCGGAAGAGGTTTCCGACCCACGGGATGTCTTTCAGGATCGGCGCGCCGGTCTCATCGCGTGTCGTCGTCTCCTGAATCAGGCCGCCAAGGATCGCAGTGGCGCCGTCCTCGAGCGAGAGTTGCGTCGTCACCGACCGGTTGGAGATTGTCGGGCTTGCGATCTGGGAGGTCGTTGTCTGCACGGCCGTGGAAACTTCCTGGGTGATGGCCAGGTCCACCCGGTTGTTGCCGAAGACGATAGGCTCAATAGAGAGCAGAATGCCGGTCGAGCGGTAATCTACCGACTGGAGGATATCGGTGCCGTTATTGGTGCTCTGCGTATCGGTCGCACGCTGGGAAGTGATGATCGGGACGTCTTGGCCGACCTGGATCTGGGCCGTACCACCCGAACGGGCCGTCAGCCGCGGCGTCGAAAGGACATTGACGAGATTGTTCTTGGCAAAGAAATTGAGTGCCGCTTCCACATTGCCGGTGACCACACCGATAGAGGTGCCCACACTGCCAAGGCCTAGGCCTTCGTTGCCGATGACCGCCTGAAGGTCATTGCCCCCAAGATTGTTGATGAAGAACTCAACACCGAACTGGGTGTCATCCGTCAGGGTAATCTCGGCGATAGTGACCTCGATCATGACCTCGGCCGGCGGACGGTCCATGCGCCGCAGGAGGGGCTGGATCGCCTCATACTGCGTCGGCGTGCCGGTGAAGACGATCTGATTGGAAAGCCTGTTGACCACGATCGATCCGTTGGCAGAACTTATGCCGGTCGGCTGGGACAGCGTCGCACGGGAAATATCTGCGCCGGGCGACGGAGTTTCTGGCATCTGGGCCTGAGACGCAGGCACCTGCCCGGTCATCACCCTGGCGACGACCTGGGAGAGGAGTTCGGCATCGACATTCTCCACGTCATACACATAGACTTGAGGTTCGTTGCCCCGGCGGGTCGGCCGGTCGAGTTCGCTCAGCCAGAAGCGCGCCCGGGCAAGGCCGGCAGGTGACCGCGAGAAGACGAAGAGGTCGTTGGAATACTCAACCGGCATGATCAGGATCGGCTTCTGCTGCGCCTTGTTGGTACTCGCCTGCCAGCCCTCCGCTTCCAGCAGCGAGGTCACCTCTTGGGCAAGCTGGGTCGCCGACCAGAAAACAGGGGAAAAGCGCTCGGCCGTGCTGCCTGCGTAGGCAAGCTCGTCCAGCTGGTCAATGATAGCGATCGCCGCATCAAGGTCCTTGGGAAGGCCTGTCAAGGTCAGGACATTGAGCCGGGAATTGGTCTCGATCTTGAGCGCCTGCTTGTCAGGGAAGGCCTGGCGCAGGATCGATTCCATCTCGTTCGCCGCCACAGCGTCAAGCTCGACGAACTGGACGACGGGACGAAGTTCCTCCGGGATATCGGCGCGGGAACGGGACTTGATGAAACGCGGCATCTTCGCCGCAAGGCTTTCATCAGTAACAATCTGGTAGACCCCGTCCTCAGCAAAGACCCTTAGCCCGTAGCTTTCAAGGGAGAGGCTCACAAGTTCGACGAAATCATCCGAATTCATCCGGCCTGAGGAACGCAGCTGGACGAGTTCGGTGCGGGCGGCGACGCCCGGGCCAGTCACATAGGGAACACCCAGCATGTTGCCGAAGACCACGTCGATAAACTGCGGGATAGCAAGGGCGGGCACGACTGCATCGACTGTCTGGGATTCCGGGACCGGGCGGTCTTCCGGGCCGCCCAGGACCTCCCCGCCCCCTTCTCCGGTGCGGGCTACGCTCGGCACCGTGATCTCATTCGAGCGGTCCTGCGTTGCGGTCGGCTGCTGAGAAGGGGCGAGGGAAGCGTCCGAGCTCCCGGTGGAACGCTCGGACCGGCTGACGGCGTCTCCGATTCGGGTCCCAGTCAGCAGGCTGCCGCTTTCCCGGGGCCCGTCACTGCCCGTGGCGCAGCCCGTTACGCTCAGGGCTCCGATGGCCCAGAAGGCCCATGCTGGCATACGGCGAAAATCATTCTGATTGTTGGTCATGCTCTACTTCCCGCAGTCAGGCGCGCAGCGCCCGAAATAAACACCTGTACGGCCCGCCAGCAGGCCCGGCTCCTAGTTGCCGGCCCGGTCGCCGAGGTCTTCCACGCGCCCGATGTCCGCATCAAGGCCTGCCCCGCCCGGACTGTTGTCCTGCCCGTAGCTGTAAATAACTGGCTTGACCGAATAGCCATCAAAGCGCGCCTCAGGGAGCGAGTACCGATAGGCATTGCCCCAGGGATCAACCGGCAGGCTCCCGTCCAGGTATGGGCCGCGCCAGCTGCTCCGGGTCTGCTCGTCCTGGGGTGGTTCCACGAGAAGGCGTAACCCTTCTTCCTCGGTCGGGAAACGGCCGATCTCAAGACGCATTGTGGCAACCGCCGCTTCCAGCGTCCGAATCTGGGTCTGGGCGGTAGTGACCTTGGACTTGTCGAGCTGGTTGAAGAGCGCCGGGCCGACGAGGGTGGCGATGACCGCCATGATCGCAAGGACGATCAGGATCTCGATCATCGAATAGCCGGCCTCGTCCCTCCTGGCGCGCTTGCGGCAGCCGCGCGGCCTGACCCCTGACACAGAGCTCATCTGCCCTTACTCCACTCCCGGTTAATCATATGTCGAAGTCGTACAGGCTGGTCATGGCAAGCACAATAGACACTACCAGTGTGCCGACGATCAGGGAAACAACGAGAATCGCCACCGGTTCGGCAATGCTGGTAAGGCGCTTGGTCATGGCGGTGATTTCCTCACGGTAGGAATCGGCCGCCAGTACGAGCATCCGGTCCAGCGTTCCGGACTTGCGCCCGGTTGCCATGAGGTCGAGCAGCATGGCGTCGGCGCCCAGCACGTTTGTCTCGAAGGCCTCGTCAAGATGGGCCCCACCCCGCACGTCCCGCCGCACCCCCTCGAGTTGCGCAGCAAACTCCCGCGATTTCACCGTTCGCGCGGCCAGGTCGAGCGCCGGCATCAACTGGGCCCCGTTGGCAAGGGCCACCCCGAGGGTGCGCGACCAGTTCTCGAGATCAACCCGGCGCATGACGGCGCCAAACCCCGGCAGGCGCGCGGCGGCGGCGCGCACCCGCTCGGTATTACCGGCAAGCACCCTCCGTAGGAGGAAGAACAGCCCGCCCGCGCAGACCAGGAAAACAAGCCAGTTGGAACTCAGCCACACCCCGCTGTCGATTACCCAGCGCGACATCGCCGGAATGTCGGCGCCCGAGCGTTCCACGAGGCTGCCAAAGCGCGGGATGACGAAGATGAACATGCCGAGGATGATAAAGGCGCCCACCGAGGCAAGTACGACCGGATAGGAAAGCGCCGAACGCAGCTCGGAGGCGAGCGCGGCATCGGCATCCATCCTGTCTGCTGCGTCAGAGAGCGTCCGGGGCAGCTGGCCCGTCGCCTCCCCGAGCGCTGTCAGGCTGATCACATAATCGGGGAGTTCGGCGAAGTGTTCCCGCAGGCCAGCGGAGAGGCGCTCGCCCTGGCGCAGGTGCTGGGAAAGGCGGGCAAAGCGGCTGCCGACCTCCCCTTCCGCATCGCTGCGGCGAAGGTTGTCGACCGCTTCAAGGAGGGGCACGCCGGCGCTCAGCAGGGTGGCCAGCTGGCGGACTGTGCGCAGCAGCAGCTTGCGGTCCAGGCGGCTGCTGGAGCGCCGGCGGCGCCGGCCGCGGACTTCGGAAAGGTCCACAGGATGAAGGCCCCGTGCGCGGATACGCTCATAAGCCTCATCGCGGGTCGCCCCGGCTTGGCGCCCGTCAACTGCCTTTCCCTGAGGATTGAGTGCCCTGAACCTGTAAACCGGCATTGCGTCCCTGATGGCCCCTCCACTTGGGGTTTTTTGAAGCCGCTTACCCGGTTACGTCAATCCGGCCTGTTGCACCAGCAACTTGCCGCAGCAGCCGGCTCTGGCTATTAAGGGCAGTCAGGGGCTGATTGCGCGCCTTACGGCAGGAAGACCATGCATGACCTCATCCAGTCTCGCCACCGCACTGACCAGCCAAGGGCTGGTGGCTGATGCCGATATAAAGGCAGCCCGGCGGCTACAGGCTGAGACCGGCGGGCAATTCCTCGATTGTCTCGTTCGCATCGGCGCGGTGGATGAGGACGCGCTGATGGCCTGCGCCGCAGCCGCTTGGGGCATTTCCCTGCTCGATGAAGCCGACGTTCCCCGCCATCCCGGCGCCCTGAGCGAAGCGCCCGCAGAGCTGGCGCTCTCCCAGGCATGGCTTGCGTCGAGGCAATGCTTTGCCTGGTGGGACGGCCCACCCGAAGCAGGCCGGCTGGTCGTGGCAGCCTGCAATCCCATAGACCCTCCGCTTAACGAGCAGGTCGAAAGGGCTTCGGAAACCGGCGAGCGGCCGGTCACCGTCACCTGGCGGCTGATGTCGCGGGCCCAGTTCGACATGCTCGCAAGCCTGCTGGGTGAGACGGGCGGCGAGCGCAGCGATCACGAGACCGACGGGGACCTTTCCCGGCTGCGGGAACTGGCCGAAGAAGCCCCGATCATCGACCTAGTCAACCAAGTCTTTGCGGCCGCCATCAAGCACAGGGCGAGCGACATCCATATTGAGCCGCATGAAAAGTATTTCGAAATCCGGCTGCGCATCGACGGAGTAGTTCAGTCCTGGCAGCGCCAGCCTGCCAGCCGGTTTGATGCCGTCAGTACGCGTATCAAGCTTATTTCCGCCATGGACATAGCCGAGCGTCGCCTGCCCCAGGACGGGCGCCAGTCGATACGAATTTCGGGCCAGGCCTTCGACCTGCGCGTATCCTCGCTTCCCGGCGCTTGGGGGGAAAGCCTCGTCCTGCGCCTGCTGCCAAAAAACAAGACCCTGCCAAGCCTTGACCAGCTCGGCCTGTCGGGCCTTGCCCGCAGTCAGTTCTCCACCGTCCTAAACCAGCCCAACGGCATCGTCCTCGTCACCGGTCCGACCGGGTCGGGCAAGTCGACCACCCTCTATACCGGCCTGCAATCCATCAATGACGGCCAGAAGAAGATCATTACCATCGAGGACCCGATCGAATTCAACATGGAGCGGGTGACGCAGGTCCAGGTCAAACCCGATATCGGCCTGACGTTTGCCGCTGGGCTCCGGTCGATCCTCCGCCAGGACCCGGACGTCATCATGATCGGGGAGATCCGTGATCCGGAAACCGCCCGAATTGCCATCCAGGCCTCGCTGACCGGCCATCTCGTTCTCTCGACCCTGCACACGAACTCCTCGCTCCTGGCGATCCCGCGCCTGCTCGATCTCGGGCTTGAGCCTTTCCAGATCGGAGCGGCCGTAAGGGCACTCGCAGCGCAGCGGCTCGTCCGGAAGGTCTGCCCGCACTGCGCCCGCCCGTCAGAGATGCCTGATCAACTCGACCTCCTGCTGCGTTCCTGTGACCGGCAAGAGGCCGAGAAGATCGCCGCCCGCACCGGGCCGGCGACCTGGCAGGCTGGGGAAGGCTGCCCGCGCTGTGCCGGGACGGGCTATGCAGGGCGGATTGCCCTTTTCGAACTCGTGCGCATTGACGCCGAGGTCAAGAGCGCCCTCCTACGCGGCGCCGGCGTTCCGGAACTGGAGAAAGCCGCGCGCCTGCAGGGCTACCGCCGACTTGCCGAGGATGGGCTTGAAAAGGCAAGGCTGGGCATGACGACCGTGGCTGAAGTGCTCAGAGTATCGTCCGAAGACACTGTCCTGGCGCTCGAACCGGACCTGACGGGGAGTGGTCACTGATGCCGGTTGATTCCGAAAAGGGCTTCATCCTTCCAGGCGTCCTTGCCTTCATTGCCGCGACCATGTCGATCATCCTGATCGGAGCGGCCGCCCTCGACCAGGCCCGGGACGTGTCGGTCGCCCTGCAGTCCGACCGCAAGCTCCTGCGCGCGCTCGACAACATGGAAGCCCGGGCGACCTATCTCTTCCTGACCAGCCCGCCGGTCCGCTACGGAGTTTCGCTCTCAGGCGGCGCGCGTGACGCGACCGAGGTGATCCTCGGTACGCCGGCGCCCTCCCGCGTAGAGGTAGAAGCCGCGGCGGCCGAAGACCTCTGGCGGGCCGATGGCGGGAGAATCGCCCTCTTGAGCCCGGGCGTACGGGGCACTGCTGAATATCACGACTTGGCGGGCCTCGTTTCCCTCAACTCGTCCGATCCCGCCCTGATTGCGGCGCTGCTGGAGCGTTTCGGTATCAGCACGGAAGACGCCCTGACCATGACCGCCCGCCTGCGCGACTTCACTGATGAGGACAATATCCGAAGGACCCGCGGCGCTGAGCGCCAGGAGTACCGGCTGCGCGGCCTGCCGCCGCCGCCAAACTCGCCCCTGCGCCGGGTTGCCGAAGCGTCGGGCATCTATGGCTGGGAAGGGTTTGCTCCCCTCGGGTCTGCTGATTTCCTCTCCCTTGTCACCGCCGCCAGCACGGTGCAGGACCCGGTGTGGTCCTTCAGCCCACCGGCTGTACTCGAACTGCGCGCGGCCCTGCCGGTCGTGGCGCGCCGGAACGAAGATGTCCTGGCAACCGTGTCGAGCACCTCCCTCGTTCCGGGCGCGCACGGCCGTCTGACCCTCAGGGCCTATGACGAGGAGACCGGGCGTTCCCGCCTGCGCATCGTGGAGATCAGCCGCACCGTCGGCGCGGCAGCGGCGCCGTGGAGCCGGAGCCTCGTGCTCGACCGGCCCGAACCAGCCGGCACGCCGCCGCCGGAGACCTCCGGCCTTCCCAGCCCCGCTGTTTTCCGCAGGAGCGCTGATGAATAAGATCGCCAGCCTGCACCAAGCCCCACCGAAGATCCGCTTTGCCGGGAAGGTGACTGTGGTTCCCAGGGCAAGCTGCCGCCTCGAGCGGGTCTGGATGCCGGCGCGCACCCAGGAAGGGCTCGATGCGGCCCGCCTGGCTCTTGCCCGCAACAACCTGCGCGCCGGGGAGGCGGTATTCCTGGAGCCCCCGCCTGGCCCTGGGGCAGGGTATGTCAATGCCTGGATCTGTGCGCCCGGCGCGGTATCGGCCCATTCAGTCTGGGTGCCCGAAGGCTTCCTGAGGCTGCCGGGCACGACCGGTACGCGGCTTGTCCAGTGCTCGGAGGGCTATGAAGGGCAGGTTTGGGAGGGCGGCGTCCTGCTGGCTACCCGCTGGTGGGTCCTGCCACCTTCAGCCGGTGACTGGCGCCAGTTCGTCGACGGCGCCGATGCCGCCTATGGCCTGCCTGAAATTGACGCCGACTGGCGCCAGGTGCCAGATGTGGAGATGGTCCCCTGGCGGTCGGACCTCTCCCTTATGAGCCTTGGCAGGGACTCCATCTCGCGGGTCTTCACGCCTGTGAAGCTTGCGGTCTCCGCGCTCCTTATCCTCGCCCTGCCTTTTGGGTATTATCTTGGCAGCCATGTGCGCCTGTCACTTTTCATGTCGGAGGCAAAGGCCCAGATCGCGCTGCTTGATGAGCGCAACCAGTCAATATCCGCTGCCCAGAAGGAGGCCCAATCGGTAACTGCATTTGCAACGGCGATGGCCGCAGCCGGAGACCCTATGATGCTCGCCGATGCGCTAAGTGACCTCAGGCAGGCGCTGGGTGAGAAACCGGCAACGATCACCTTCATGGATATCTCCGGCAGCGCGGCCGAGGTCCGGGTCCGTGATTATCCGGACAATGACATTCCGGACCTGGTTGCCAGGCTCGACGGGACTGACCGCTGGTCGGGAAGCTCGGCCTCGGTCAACCGGGCGGGAGAGCTCGTGATCCGGGGCACGCTGAACCCGGCACGCAAGGATTGAGGCCAGGGATTAAGGCAAGGATCAAACTCATGAGCGACACCTCCTCCCCCGCCACGACCCTGCGGGCACGCATCGAAACCCAGATGACCCCGGCGGCCCGCTACGGGGTGGTCGTCCTGGCACTGCTGCTCTGCATCTTCGGTCTGCGCACCCTGATCGGCTCGGTCGAGGCACTGAGGGTCGAGGCCCGCCGCACGGCCGGGGACCTAGCGCTCCTGTCGGACAGTTCAGCCGAGGAGACTTGGGCCAAGCGGCTTGAGCAAGCCCGTAGCGCCCAGGCCACCTGGGAAGGGCACATATGGACGGCGGTATCGGAAGGCGTGGGCGCCGCGCAGCTTGAGGTCACCCTGCGCGGCCTCTGTAACGAGGCTGGGGTCGCAAAACTTCAGATGACTGTCAGCCCGGAACCGCTCCGGCGCGGCGAGCTGACATTCCTGCGTTTCAGTGTCTCCGGCGAGATGCCGCCGGGAAGCTTCCACACGCTCGCCGCCGGCCTCGGAACCGCGCGGCCCGACCTGCTCGTGACAGACGTGCAGCTTGCCGCCCAGAGATCGGGCGGCGTGACCATCAAGATTGAAGGGCTAGCACCCTTCCGGGCGGGCTGAGATGGGAGCGCGGATGCAGACCCTCCTTCCGGCCATGGCGATCGCCGCAGCAGCTGGCCTCTCGGGCCTCGCCGGCTTCCTCGATCCGCGAGTCGACCTGATGCCGGAGGCTGACAGCCTGCTCGCCTCCTGGTCTTCCCCGCCTGTGCCGGCAGACTATTCAGGCTCCCGGGATCGGATCGTCTTTGACCTTGCCGGCCTGTCCCTGTTCGGCAAGGCGCCTGAACAGGCGCGCCCTGCCGGTGCAGAGGCCACTGCCGAACCACCCCTCAAGCTTATCGCGATCGCGCGGCTCAACGGCAAGGCGATAGCCATGATCGATGAAGGCAAACCCCTTCCGGTGCGCCTCTCTGCCGGCCAGACAACCTCGACTGAATGGCGTGTCGCCACGATCACCGACAATGAAGTCACGCTGGAACGCGGGGGGCAGGCCCGGACCCTTACGCTCTTTCCAGCCGCGAACTGATAAATGGACGGCAAGCTGCCCCATATGCCTCCGCTGGCCGCCTCCGGTAACGGGGTTTGCCATCAACCCGAGAGGGAAACCGGTTACAGTTTGATCGAAATCGTCGTGAGCCTCTCTATCCTTGCCCTCGCTGGCACCATCATCGTGCCAGGTGCCGTAGAGATGGTGGAACGGTTCGATAGCCAGGCGAAGTTCCGGATGTTGGTCGACGAGATCGAAGGCTCGCGGGAGCGCGCGGTCACCCTCGGGCAGCTGGTCGTCCTGGCCGATGGCACCGCCGCTGGCGGCCTGCGGAGACTGCCTGAGGGCTGGCAGGTCAACTTCCCCACCCCGCTGATCTTTTCACCCGCCGCGGTCTGTACCGGCCAGGGCGCGGTGATCGTCAGCCCGTCCGGCCAGCGCCAGTACTACGCCCTTGATACCGCGACCTGCCGCCTTGTCCGCAGCTAGGCAGGCCGGGCAAACGTTCAGAAGGGAGAAGAGAAGCTGCCGAACGCCGGCGCGCTCGCGTCCTTCTCCGACAGGATCGCCGACGCCGCATCGATGCCCCAGTCGATCGCCAGGGCCGAATCATTCCAGAGGACTGCTCCGTCAGCCTCCCTCGAGTAGGGATTATCGACCTTGTAGGCGATCTCGGTGTCCGGCTGGAGCGTTGCGAAGCCATGCAGGAATCCCCGGGGCACGAAGATCTGCACGCCGTTCTCCGCCGAGAGCTCCGCTTTCACCCATTTGCCATAGGTTGGCGAAGTCTTGCGAATGTCGACGGCCACATCGACAATGGCGCCGCGCAAAACCCGCACCAGCTTGGCCTGGGCATAGGGCGGCGCCTGGAAATGCAGACCGCGCACTGTGCCAGCCTGACGCGACAAGGAATGATTGTCCTGGACGAAATCAGCATCAATCCCCGCGGCCTTGAACTGCGCGGCACTATAGGTCTGGCTGAAGAAGCCGCGATCATCCCTGAAGCGCTGGGGCGTCACCAGCAAGACATCTGCAATCTTCAGCGGTTCGACTTTAATCGACATGGGCTTCCTTCCTGGCTCATCCCCGGCCGGGTGCCTTTTGTCACAGCTTGCTGCCGCCTTCCAGCCAACAAACTGAAGCCCGCCAGCCTGCAGCCCCCTGCCCCGCAGTTGCACCCGCGAGGCACACGTGATACCGGCTGAAAAAGATATAAAGGATCGTTGATATGACCGCCAAAGCCCTCCCGAAGGACTATTTCGTCAAGGACATCTCCCTGGCCGAGTTCGGCAACAAGGAGATCGCGATCGCCGAGACGGAAATGCCGGGTCTCATGGCAGCGCGCGAAGAGTTCGGCCCCAGCCAGCCGCTGAAGGGTGCGCGCATTGCCGGCTCCCTGCACATGACGATCCAGACTGCCGTGCTGATCCAGACGCTCGAAGCGCTCGGCGCCGACGTCCAATGGGTCTCCTGCAACATCTACTCGACGCAGGACCACGCCGCCGCCGCCATCGCCGCGGGCGGCACCCCTGTCTGGGCCTACAAGGGCGAAACACTCGAAGAATACTGGGACTATACCGACCGCCTTTTCCACTGGCATGACGGCGGCGCCCCCAACCTCATCCTCGATGATGGCGGCGACGCAACGCTCTACCTTGTCCTCGGCGAAAAGGCCGAAGCCGACCCGTCGGTCCTGAAAAATCCGCAATCGGAAGAAGAGAAAATCCTTTTCGCCCAGATCAGGAAGCGGATTGCCGCCAGCCCTGGCTGGTTCGCCAGGACCAAAGCCGGCATTCAGGGCGTTTCGGAAGAAACCACCACGGGCGTCAACCGCCTCTACCAGATGGAAAAGCGGGGCGAACTGCCCTTCCCGGCCATCAACGTCAACGACTCGGTCACCAAGTCGAAATTCGACAACAAATATGGCTGCAAGGAATCCCTCGTTGACGCCATCCGCCGCGGCACCGATGTGATGATGGCCGGCAAGCGCGCCTTCGTCGCCGGTTATGGGGACGTCGGCAAAGGCTCGGCTGCCTCCCTCTCGGGCTCGGGCGCACGTGTCGCCGTCTCTGAAGTCGACCCGATCTGCGCCCTGCAGGCCGCAATGGATGGCTATGAAGTCACCACGATGGAGGAAGCCGCCCCGCTGTTTGACATCTTCGTCACCGCCACCGGCAACAAGGACATCATCAAGGTCGATCACATGCGCGCCATGAAAGACATGGCGATCGTCTGCAATATCGGCCACTTCGACAATGAAATTCAGGTCGATGGCCTGAAGAATTTTAAGTGGACCAACATCAAGCCGCAGGTCGACATGATCACCTTCCCGGACGGGAAGCGCATCATCCTTCTTTCCGAAGGCCGCCTCGTGAACCTTGGCAACGCCACCGGCCACCCGTCTTTCGTGATGTCGGCCTCCTTCACCAACCAGACGCTGGCCCAGATCGAACTCTGGACCCGCGGCAGCGCGTACGCCAACAAGGTCTACACCCTCCCCAAGCATCTGGACGAGAAAGTGGCCCGTCTGCATCTTGGGAAACTGGGCGTGAAACTAACCGAACTGTCGGGCGAGCAAGCCTCCTATATCGGCGTTGAAACCAGCGGCCCCTTCAAACCAGACCATTATCGCTATTGATCTGGCGGCGGGAGAGCAGCCCTTGTCTCAAACCTTTATCCTCACCCTGAACTGCCCGGACCGGGTTGGCCTGGTGGCCAGCCTTGCCCGGCTGATGGAAGAGCATGGCTGTTTCATCATTACCTCACGCACTTTCGGAGATCCGCAGACGAACCGCTTCTTTGCCCGGCTGGTGTTCAGCCCGCCGGGCAATGGCGGATCCCTGGACGCAGTCAAAGGGGCCATGGCGCCCCTTGCGGCCGAGATTGAAGCCGACTGGCTGATCCGGCCATCGGATGAAAAACTCCCTACCCTGCTGATGGTGTCAAAGTCGGACCATTGCGCCAACACACTGCTCTACGCTGCCCGCCGGGGCGAACTGCCTATCGAGATCACAGGGATCGTGTCCAATCACGACTCCCTGAAATCCACCTTTGCCCATTGGGGCCTGCCCTGGTTTCATGTGCCCGTCACGACGGCCAGCAAGGCACAAGCTGAAACCCGCCTTTATGAAATCATCCAGGAGACGCGCTCGGAACTGGTCGTCCTGGCCCGGTACATGCAGGTGCTCAGCGAGGAGGCCTGCCGCCGCCTGGAAGGCCGCGTCATCAACATCCACCATTCCTTCCTGCCGGGCTTCAAGGGCGCCCAGCCCTATCACCAGGCCCATGCGCGCGGCGTGAAGGTCATTGGCGCAACCGCCCATTATGTCACCGCAGACCTGGATGAAGGCCCGATCATCACCCAGGCCACTGAAACCATCGACCACACCTTCACGCCGGAAGACATGATCGAAACCGGCCGCCACATTGAAGGGATCGCGCTCCTGCGGGCCGTCAAGGCCCATGCAGAGCATCGCATATTCCTCAATTCCGGACGCACCGTCGTCTTCGCCCGATAACGCCCGTTCCCATTAGGAGCCCCAGAATGCCCCTGAAGTCCCATGAGTTCACCAGCGAGAGCGTTGCCGAAGGCCACCCCGACAAGGTCGCCGACCAGATATCGGACGCTATCGTCGACCTGTTCCTGACGAAGGATCCGTCGTCGAAAGTAGCTGTCGAAACCCTCTGCACCACCAACCGCGTGGTTTTGGCCGGGGAAGTGCGCACCAATAATGGCGCCGTGGTCACGCCCGAAGAAATGAATGCAGCCGCCCGCGCTGTCGTGAGGAAGATCGGCTACGAGCAGGAAGGTTTCCATTGGCAGAACATGACCGTGGACAATTACGTTCACGGACAGTCTGCGGAGATCGCCCAGGGTGTCGAAGAAGGCCAGGGCCTCTTCAAGGAAGAAGGCGCCGGCGACCAGGGCATCATGTTTGGCTATGCCACCGACGAGACGCCGGAGCTGATGCCCGCCACTCTCGTCTATTCCCACCAGATCCTGCAGAAGCTCGCCGGGCTGCGCCATTCGGGCCAGAACCCGCAGCTGGAGCCGGATGCAAAGAGCCAGGTCACGCTGCAGTATGAAGGCTCGCGCCCGGTTGGCGTCAATGCCGTCGTTGTCTCCCACCAGCACAAGGCCGGTGTCAGCCAGGACGAGCTGCGCGAGATCATCCGGCCGGTCGTCAAGGAAGTCCTCCCGGAGGGCTGGTTCCCCCCGGAAGACAAGTTCTACATCAACCCGACCGGCAGCTTTGTCATCGGCGGCCCGGATGGGGATACCGGCCTTACCGGCCGCAAGATCATTGTCGACACCTATGGCGGCGCAGCCCCCCATGGCGGCGGCGCGTTTTCGGGCAAGGATCCTTCCAAGGTCGATCGTTCGGCGGCCTACGCAACACGCTACCTGGCCAAGAACATAGTGGCCGCCGGCCTCGCCAGCCGTTGCACCATCCAGGTCTCCTACGCGATCGGTGTTGCTCAGCCCCTGTCGATCTATGTCGACACCCATGGCACAGGCCAGGCCGACGAAGCCCGTATCGCCAAAGCCGTTCGCGAACTCTTTGACCTCTCGCCCAAGGGCATCCGGACGCATCTGAAGCTTGCTAATGCGATCTACGGGCCGACCGCCGCCTACGGCCATTTCGGCCGCACTCCGGGCACGGATGGCACCTTCACCTGGGAAAAAACCGACCTCGCCAGCGAGCTGAAGCGCCTGGTAAACTGATTATCTTTTCCAATGAAGCAGGCCGCTTCCCTCCGGGGGAGCGGCCATTTTCTTTTGGGCTCACACACCTCGCCAGAGCCATTAAAGTACCCTGCTGACGCAAGCTGGCCCCATCCGAGTCACCGAAACTTTCAACCGGGCAAGGAATTGACGCTTTGCACAAAGTGCAGCCATGCCTAATATGCAAGCGATGCGAACCGACCTCGACCATCTCCCTCATGGCAAGCAGCGCGAACTCGCCCGCGTAACTGAAATCCTGTTCGAGGAGTTCGCCGACGCCACGGCGGGCGCTTCTTCGCCGAAGAAGAAGCAAGGCCGCATCCTCAAGGTCATCCTGTTCGGGTCCTATGCGCGCGGGAGCTGGGTGGACGAGCCCCATACCGCCAAAGGCTACCTCAGCGATTATGACCTGCTGATCGTCGTCAACCAGCAGAGCGTCGTGGACTTCGCCACCTACTGGTACCGCGCCGAAGACCGGATCATGCGGGAGACAGGGATCAGGACACCGGTCAATTTCATTGTCCACACGTTGGAGGAGGTGAACAACGCGCTGCGCGAAGGCCAGTACTTCTTCACCGACATTATCAAAGAAGGCATTGCGCTCTACGATCTCAAGGGCAGCATACCCTTCGTGACGCCTCAGCCGCAGACGGCGGAGGAGGCGCTGGCGACGGCTGAGAAGCATTTTGAGCAGCGTATGGAGGGCGTTCGAAGCGCCTTCGAATTCTTCGAATTTGGCCTCAAAGCTAAGCGCTACAATGATGCTGCGTTCATGCTCCATCAGGCAGTGGAGCGTCTCTACACCTGCCTCCTCCTTGTAGAGACGAACTACTCACCATCGACGCACAGCATCAAATTCCTGCGCTCCCTCGCAGAGCAGATCGCCCCGGATCTGATCGCTGTTTGGCCGCGTGAGACAAAGCACGAGCGGCGGCTGTTTGAACTGCTCAAGCGCGGATATATCGATGCACGGTATTCGGAGCATTATATCATAACGGAAGAAGAGCTGGCCTGGCTGGGCAGTCGTGCGGCAACACTTCAGGAGTTGGTAGAAGCCCTTGCCCGAAATAAAATCAGTAGGCTGAAAGCTGACACTGCACGCGAGACGTGACGCCGCCCCGTAACTGATGAGCCCAGATGGCCGACGCGGGCGCCCTATGCAGCAGAGACGGTGAACTTAGCATGCACTGACAACGAGTCTTTACCAAAAAAGAGCATCCCTGCTCTGCCAGTCAATGTCTCCAAACAGCTGCCGTTGCGTCGGCTCACCTCATTATTCGCGTCCTTCAGGAACCAAGACACAGATCCTGTTGAAAGCGGCCCTTTTGGTTCGGGTTTTAAGGTTCGATCCTCTGACGGTCTGGTCACCCGTTAAAGCCAAGCACCGCCTCGATCACCCGGTCTTGATCCTCAGCCCCCAGATAAGGATGCATCGGCAGGGCCAGCACATGCCGGCTCGCCGTTTCAGTGACCGGCAGAGTTCCCTCCGCCGGCGCAAAACGCCCGGCAAAATCCTGCTGGTGGATCGGCACGGGATAATAAACCATGCTCGGAATGCCCTGCGCCGTCAGATGCGCCTGCAGGCCGTCGCGGCTTTCATGCTCGATCACATACTGCGCCCAGACTGACTGGCCGCCCTCGATCACATGTGGTACACGGCGTATCTTGCCTTCCAGGGCCTGCGTATAGCGCCCGGCAACTGCCTCGCGCTTCTCGATCTCATCGGCGAATATCTTGAGCTTCTCCAGCAGGATCGCCGCCTGGATCGTGTCCAGACGCGAGTTCATCCCCACCCGGAGCGACAGGTATTTCGGGTCATGATGGAAGTTGCGCTGCGCGGCGTCTGTCGGGGTCACCTTGCCGTAAACCCGCAGCGACTCGATCAGCTCGGCCAGCGCGCTGTCATTGGTCACTATCGCCCCGCCATCCCCGTAACAGCCAAGCGGCTTGGCCGGGAAAAAGCTTGTCGTGGCAATGTCGGCCCAATCGGAGGGATGCCGCCCATTCAGCGTGCAGCCATACCCCTGCGCGGTATCCGAAATCAGTTTCAGCCCTTCGCGGTCACAAATCGCCTTGATGGCCGGATAGTCCGCTGGCTGACCAAACAGGTCGACCGCAATCACCACCTTCGGCGTCAGCTTGCCTTCCGCCTTCACCCGCGCAATCTGCGCTTCCAGGCTCGCCGGGTCCATATTGTAGGTGTCGGCGTGGATATCCACGAACACCGGCGTCGCCCCGAGCCAGGGAACCACCTGCGCGGTCGCCACAAAGGTAAAGCTCGGGCAGAATACCGCGTCACCCGGCTTCAGCGCCCAGGTCATCAGCGCCAGCGCCAGCGCGTCCGTGCCATTGGCGCAGGAGACCGCATGCTTCGCCCCGCACCAGGCGGCCAGCTGTTTCTCCAGCTCTCCCACTTCCGGGCCAAGAACATACCGCCCGCTCTCGATGACACGCTGCACAGCCGTATTGATCTGGCTTTCGATGCGGCGGCGCTGGGCCTGAAGGTCGATGAATTGCATGGGTCCGGTATCCTGATCTTGAGCCGGCAAGGGCTTGCCGGCGCTGTTTGGCGCGCCTTGCGCGCGCTTTCCAGTCACACTTGGTTTCAGCCTGTGTCAGGAAAACTCTACGCGTTCCTGAGAGAAATAGAACAGCGAGCGGGTCTCATCATCGATCGTGGTGGCGTCGACATGCAGCAGCTTGCGCATGGCGTTCTTCCGGTCCTTGAGCGCATGATCGAAATCCGCCTCAATCAGCTTATCGACCCCAAGGCGCGACATTGCCTCGCGAACCTCCATGTAAAGCGTCAGCGATCCCCCGAGAAACATCGATTCATAGGCAATCTTGCTGGCAATCTTGTCGTGGATATCCCCATAGCCAAACTGGCGTTCCATGACCGACTGGCGCTTGGTAATGAAGTCGATCTCCTGGCGATAATCCGGGTGGCGCAGGTAGATCGATTTGAGGCGTACCATTTCTCCGTCAATGGTCTCCTTCACGTCTTCGGGCAGCGCGTCGGAGAGGATAATGACGATATCAACATCTGATCCCTTTACCATCTCGCCGGAAGCGGCATGCTCGCGTGGCTCGTTATGGGCAAGGAAATAGGCAAGGTCGCCGGCGATGAAGGCGCAAAGCTGGCTGCGGGTTTCGCGGGTAAGCTTCAGGAACACCGCTTTCATGGCCGACTGGGCCAGCGCAATCTTCTCGCGGCTGATCTCGCGGTGCATGTTGGAGAGTGATCCCTGCCGCTCGATCATCTGCTCGCGCTGCCCCGGCAGGCCGAAGAGGGTAAAGGACAGGAAGTCCCGCAGGATCGAGGGGCTGAGCCGCACCTGGTCCTCGCGGGTGATATCATAGCGCAGATAGTAGCTCGCAAAGTGTGAGATCAGGAAAGACTGGCTCCGGAAGCAGGCCTGCCACAACGCCAGCACCGGAATATCCGACATGGCAAAGGCCAGCTCCTTGCCAAGCTGCGGCCCCTTCTCCGAGAGCGTCTGGAGAATGCGCTCTTCTATTTCGCTGATCGATACCACTGCCCTGCTCTTGCGCCTGATTCCGGAAGTCGCAGGTTATTCCACCGTCACCGATTTGGCGAGGTTGCGCGGCTGGTCGACATCGGTGCCGCGTGTCAGCGCCACATAGTAGGCCAGAAGCTGCAGCGGAATGGCCGAAAGGATGGGCAGCGAGATCTCGTCGCCGTCGGGCAGCTCGATCACGTGATCGGCCCGCTTGCCGGCTGCCTTGATGCCAGCGGCATCGGAGATCAGGATCACCTCGGCGCCGCGGGCGCGCACTTCCTCGACATTCGAGATTGTCTTCTCGAAAAGCTCGTCCTTAGGCGCCACGACGATCACCGGCAGGCCCTTCTCGATCAGCGCAATCGGCCCGTGCTTCAGTTCACCTGCGGCATAGCCTTCCGCGTGAATGTAAGACACTTCCTTGAGCTTCAGCGCGCCTTCGAGTGCCAGCGGATAGTACCGGCCCCGCCCCAGGAAAAGGATGTCGCGCTTGCCGGAAATATGCTTGGCGATTTCCTTGATATGCGCAGCTGATTCCAGCGCCTGCGTCACCTTGCGCGGCAAGGCCAGCAGACTACGGACGAATTTCACCTCATCGCCCGGCAGCAGATGTCCGCGTGCCTTGGCGGCAGATAGCGCCAGAATGGCGAGTACGGACAATTGCGCGGTGAATGCCTTGGTCGAGGCAACGCCGATCTCCGGCCCGGCATGGGTCGGCACGATCGAGGCGGCTTCGCGGGCAATCGAGCTTTCCGGCACGTTCACCACGGCAATCGCCGGCGTGCGGTTTTCGCGGCAATAGCGCAGCGCGGCGAGCGTATCGGCCGTCTCACCAGACTGGCTGACGAAGATCGACAGGCCCTTGACCGGCAGCACCGGGCGTCGATAGCGGAACTCCGAGGCGATGTCCGGCTCAAAGGCGAGGCGGGCAAGCTGCTCGAACCAGTATTTCGCAGTGAAAGCAGAATAATAGGCCGTCCCGCAGGCGATCGCAACTGCGCGGTCGGCCTCGGCAAACAGGGAGCGCGCCGCTTCCGGTATGCTGATCGTCTGATCGGCCTGGTTGATATAGGGCATGATCGACCGGGCGAGCGATTCAGACTGCTCGTGGATTTCCTTGAGCATGAAGTGATCATACTCGCCGCGTTCGATCAGCGCGTCATTGACCGCAGAGGTGACGCGCGGACGGTTCACCCGCTCACCGCGCACATTGCGGATGTCGAAGGCGCTGCGGCGCATCACCACCCAGTCGCCCTCTTCCAGATAGGTGACCTCGCGCGTCAGCGGCGCGAGCGCAATGGCATCTGAGCCGAGATACATCTCGTCCTCGCCATAGCCGAGCACCAGCGGCGAGCCTTTCCGGGCGCCGATCACGAGTTCCGGATCATTGGCGAAGATGGCGGCGATGGCAAACGCGCCCTCGAAATGCTTCAGCGCTGCTTCAAAGGCGGCCACCGGGTCGTGGCCCTCGGCCATGTAGGCGTCGATCAGCTGAGCGATGACTTCGCTGTCGGTTTCCGATTCAAACTTGCGGCCGCGCGCCTCAAGATCTTCGCGCAGCTCGCGATAGTTCTCGATGATGCCGTTGTGGACGATGGCAACTGAGCCGGACTGGTGGGGGTGGGCGTTGGTCTCATTTGGCGCGCCGTGGGTGGCCCAGCGCGTATGGGCGATGCCGGTGAAGCCCTTGAGCGGGCTTTCGTTCAGGCGCTCCTGGAGGTTAACGATCTTGCCCTTGGCGCGGCGGCGCTCGACCCCGCCGGCGGCGGCCACGGCGATGCCGGCGCTGTCATAGCCGCGGTATTCCAACCGCTTCAGACCATCGACCAGCCGGCCTGCTACTTCATCCTTGCCTGCAATCGCGACGATACCACACATGATCGGTGCTCCGGTTCTCTGGTCCAGCCCAGCAAATGCTCTGCCATGGGTTTGACCGTTTCCATAAACCCCGGGAGTCGGGCTGCACAATGACGATTTATGTGCATTTGTGACACCGATTGCGGCAGATTCCGGTCTGGCGCCGCGCCTGCTTTCGTTTAGCTTTACTGAAGGGTCAATGCGGAGCGGTCACAGAGCCTTCCTTCTCTCCACAAGGCCCGCTACGGAACGCGCAGAGTGCCAGAACAGGACCAGTAGCCTTGCCCAACCTGACCCATCTAGACCGGCTGGAAGCCGAAAGCATGCACATCCTGCGGGAGGTTGCGGCCGAATGTGAAAAGCCGGTGATGCTCTATTCCATCGGCAAGGATTCAGCCGTGATGCTGCATCTGGCGATGAAGGCTTTCTATCCGGCGAGGCCCCCTTTTCCGCTTCTGCATGTCGATACCGGCTGGAAATTCCGCGAGATGATCGCCTTCCGCGACCGGATGGCAAAGGAGCTGGGCCTGGAACTCCTGGTTCACATGAATGAAGACGGCGTGCGCAAGGGCATTGGCCCGTTCACGCACGGCTCGGCCTATCATACCGATGTGATGAAAACCGCCGCGCTGAAGCAGGCGCTCGACAAGTATGGCTTCGATGCCGCCTTCGGCGGCGCCCGGCGCGACGAGGAAAAGTCCCGCGCCAAGGAACGGATCATCTCCTTCCGCTCGGCTGGTCACCGCTGGGACCCCAAACGCCAGCGCCCGGAGATCTGGAACCTCTACAACACAAGAATGCACAAGGGCGAAAGCCTGCGCGCCTTTCCCTTGTCGAACTGGACCGAGCTCGACATCTGGCAATACATCCGCCGGGAGAAGATCGAACTCGTCCCGCTTTATCTCGCCGCGTCCCGCCTGGTGGTGACCTGGAACGATACCCTCATCATGCTCGATGACGACCGGGTGCCCGCTGAGATCGCTGCGAAGGCCGAGGTCAAATCCGTCCGTTTCCGGACGCTTGGCTGCTACCCGCTCACCGGCGCGGTCGAAAGCACGGCAACAACGCTGGACGAAGTCATCCAGGAAATCCTCCTCACCACCACCTCCGAGCGTCAGGGCCGCGCAATCGACAAGGACCAGTCCGCCTCGATGGAGAAGAAGAAGCAGGAAGGCTATTTCTGATGCGCCTCCATGACGACCTGATCGCCTCCGATATCGGCGCCTATCTGGAGGCGCACGAGAACAAATCCCTGCTCCGCTTCATCACCTGCGGCTCGGTGGATGATGGCAAGTCCACACTCATCGGGCGCCTGCTCTACGATTCGAAGATGATCTTCGAGGACCAGCTGGCCGCACTGGAAAACGATTCCAAAAAGGTCGGCACCCAGGGCGACAGTATCGACTTTGCGCTCCTGGTCGACGGCCTCGCCGCAGAGCGCGAGCAAGGCATCACGATCGATGTCGCCTATCGCTTCTTCGCCACCCAGAAGCGCAAGTTCATTGTCGCTGACACGCCCGGCCATGAACAGTATACGCGCAATATGGCAACCGGGGCTTCCACCGCCGACGCCGCCATCCTGATGATCGATGCGCGCAAGGGCGTGCTCACCCAGACGCGCCGCCACAGCTTCATCGCCAGCCTGCTTGGCATCCGCCACCTGGTTCTGGCCGTGAACAAGATGGACCTTGTCGGCTATCGCAAGGATGTGTTCGACGAGATCGTGGCCGATTACATGGCCTTTGCCGAAGGCTTGCCGGGTAAAGTCAGCATCCGTCCCATTCCCCTGTCTGCCCTGGCTGGCACCAACATGACTGAGCGTTCGCCCGAGACGCCCTGGTATACCGGCCCGAGCCTCATCGAATACCTCGAGACGGTGGAAATCGAAGACGAGCGCGCTGGCCGCCCCTTCCGGCTGCCGGTCCAGTGGGTAAGCCGCCCGAACCTCGATTTCCGCGGTTTTGCGGGCCAGATTGCCAGCGGCAGCATCAAACCCGGCGACAGGATCCGCTCCCTGCCGTCTGGCCGCGAGACGACGATCACCCGGATCGTCACGGCCGGCGGCGATCTGGACGAAGCCGTTTCCGGCCAGTCTGTCACACTGACATTTGCCGACGAGATCGATACCTCGCGCGGCGATATGATCGTCTCCGCCGATCAGCCTGCGGAAGTGTCTGACCAGTTCCAGGTCCACCTTCTCTGGATGAGTGAGCAGCCGCTTCTCCCTGGCCGCCGCTACATCCTGAAAGCAGGCACCAAGACGGTCACTGCCACCGTCAATGCGCCCAAGCATGGCATCGAGGTGAACACGCTGGCGGAAACTTCCGCGCGCACGGCAGAGCTGAACCAGATCGTCGTCACCACGCTGTCGCTGGACCAGCCTATCCCGTTTGATCCCTATAAGGACAATCGCGAAACCGGTGGCTTCATCCTGATTGACCGCCAGTCGAATGACACCGTTGCCCTTGGCCTCGTCGACTTTGCCCTGCGCCGCGCGTCCAACATCCATTGGCAGGCGCTCGACATCAGCCGGGATGCCCTCGCCGAGCAGAAAGGCCAGCGTCCAGCCGTGCTCTGGTTCACCGGGCTCTCCGGCTCGGGCAAATCGACCATCGCGAACGCGCTGCAGAAGCGCCTCTTCGCCTATGGCCGCCATACCTTCATCCTGGACGGCGACAATGTCCGCCATGGCCTCAACCGCGACCTCGGCTTCACCGATGCCGACCGGGTGGAGAATATCCGCCGCGTCGCCAATGTGGCCCGGTTGATGTCGGATGCGGGCCTTATCACGCTGGTCTCTTTCATTTCTCCCTTCCGGGCCGAACGCCAGCTCGCGCGCAGCCTGATGCCGGAGGGCGAGTTCATCGAAATCCATGTCGACACCCCGCTGGAAGTGGCCGAAAGCCGGGATGTCAAAGGCCTCTACAAGAAGGCGCGCGCCGGCGAGATCCGCAATTTCACCGGCATCGACAGCCCTTATGAGCCGCCGCTGAACCCGGAAATCCGCATCAGCACGGCCGACCGGACGGCGGATGAAGCGGCCGAAGAAATCTTTGCCTATTTGGACAAGCTCGGTTTCCTCAGCATCTGGGACGGGCCCGGAAGCGGCATCTGAGCCAGGTTCAACCTCTCAACGGCCTGCAGGTTGCATATCTCGCGCTGATCGGCCATGTCCGCCGTCTGGCAGCAAATGATGCGAGTGACGTATGAATATCCATCCCGTGATCATGTGCGGCGGCGCGGGCACGCGCCTATGGCCCGCATCTGACAAGGCGCGCCCCAAGCAGTTTCACAGCCTCGTTTCAAACAAGACGGTGTTCCAGGAAACGGTCCTGCGCTTCCGGGCGCCAGGCTGTGCGGAGGCCTTTGCCGCGCCGATCATCATTGGCAATGCGGCTTATGCTGACCTGATTGAAGCCCAACTCGCTGAGATCGGGGTCGTACCTTCGGCCATCCTGCTGGAGCCGATGGGCCGGAATACCGCCGCCGTTGCCGCCATGGCCGCGCGCCTGATTGCTGACCGGTTTCCCGGTGGCCTTGGCCTGCTGGTGCCGTCGGATCACTATATCGGGCGGCCCTCCACCTTCATCGATGCGGTCCTTGAAGCTGCTGCCACCGCGCAGGCCGGTTACATCACCACTTTTGGCATCGCGGCCAGCCGTCCTGAAACCGGTTTTGGCTATATTCAGGCCGGCGCGCCGCTTTCCGGATCAGTCGCCCGCGTCGCCGCGTTCAAGGAAAAGCCGGACCTCGCCACTGCGGCCAGCTATCTGGCCAGCGGCCAATACAGCTGGAACGCTGGCATCTTCCTGTTTGATGCCGGAACGCTTCTGGCCGAACTGGAAGCCTTTGCGCCAGATATTCTGGACGCGTCCACGCAGGCGCTCCGCGCCGCGAAAACCGACGGCGCCCGCCTCTATCTGGATCCTGGCATCTTCGCCACGATCCGCAGCACGTCGATCGACTATGCCGTAATGGAGCAAACCCGGCGGGCCGCGGTCTATGCCCCGCTCGACTGCGCCTGGAGCGACATTGGCACCTGGGCCATGATCGGCGACGTTTCAGACCGCACAAACTCACCCGAGCCGGTCAGCATCTCTGCGGGCGAATGCGTCGTTCATGCCGCTGAAGGCATACTGGTGGCACTCGTCGGCGTGGAAGACCTGGTCGTGGTTGCCGATGGCAAGCGCGTGCTCGTCGCCTCGAAGAACAGCGCGCAGGATGTCGGCAAGGTGGTGCAAGCCCTGAAGGATCGCGGGCTGGACAGCTATCTCTGACGAGATAGCGGGCAGCTATTCGTTGCGGCGCTTGTAGCGCGGCGGGCCATCCGGGCCGACCTTGCCGGCATAGGGGTTCTTGCCCTGGCGCACGAACAGGCGGATCGGCACGCCATGCATGTCGAACGCCTCGCGGATACCGTTCACAAGATACCGCTTGTACCCTTCGGGCATCTGATCCCCGCGAGACGCAATCAACACGAATGTGGGCGGGCGCGCCTTCATCTGCGCCATGTAGCGCGGCTTGATCCGCTTGCCTTGCACACTCGGCGGCGGGTGATGCTCAACGGTATGACGCAGCCAGCGGTTGAGGTCGCCGGTCTTCGCCCGCGCGGTCCAGTCCTTGTAGACCTTTACCACCGCCGGCATCAGCTTCTCGGTATTGCGCCCGGTCAGGCCGGAGAGGAACACCACGGGCGCGCCACCCGCATTTGGCATCAGGCGGTTTGCCATGTCGCGGATATGCCGCGCAGCAGCGTCCGTATCCTGAACCGTATCCCATTTGGAGATAACGAGCACCAGCCCCCGGCCTTCGCGCAGGGCGAGGTCGGCGATCTGCAGATCCTGCTTCTCCATCGCCTCATGCGCGTCCATGACGAGCGCGACGATGTCTGCATATTTCAGGGAACGGATGGTCTCGGCGGTAGACATCCGCTCCAGCCGTTCCTGAACCTTGGACTTGCGGCGCAGGCCTGCCGTATCCACAAGACGGATCTGGCGCCCTTCCCATTCCCAGTCGATGGTGATGGAATCGCGCGTGATGCCCGCTTCCGGACCCGTCAGCAGACGGTCAGATTGCAGCAGCTGATTGATCAGGGTCGACTTGCCGGCATTGGGCCGCCCGACGATGGCCAGACGGATTGGCCGGTCTGCCTGCACCGGCGCGGCCGGCGTGTCCACATCGGCTGCCTCGATGGCGGCGACCAGCTCCTCATCCGACATCGTTGTGTCTTCAATGTCGATATGGGCAAGCTTGTCGAGAATGTCGTCGCCGGCGCCGCCGGCATAGTCGGGTTCGGCCTCTTCCAGCGCACGCTCAAACGCTTCCTCGCCCAGGGCGTTGCGGATAGCGTCGTAGAGCTCGGCCATCCCTTCGCCATGCTCGGCCGAAAGGCCCACCGGTTCGCCAAAGCCAAGGCTGAACGCATCGAACACGCCCGCTTCCCCGGCGCGGCCTTCAGCCTTGTTGGCCGCCAGCACGACCGGCAGGTTTGCCTTGCGCAGAAGGGCAGCGAAGGTTTCGTCCTCCGGCGTCACCCCGACGCGGGCATCAACCAGGAACAGCACAAGATCGGCCTCGGCAATGGCCGCTTCGGTCTGGGCGCGCATGCGCGCTTCCAGGCTGTCATCCTTTACATTCTCGAAGCCGGCAGTGTCGATCAGCGACAAGGGCAGCGAGGCAAGGCGGCCTTCGGCCATCTTGCGGTCACGGGTCACGCCGGGCTGGTCATCCACAAGCGCAATCTTCTTTCCAACCAGACGGTTGAAAAGGGTCGATTTACCGACGTTTGGCCGGCCGACAATGGCGAGCTTCAATGGCAAGGCAGACGCCCTCCGCAGCGGCTATGAGCCGGAGGGTCGCCCCGGCCCGAATTATCTGATGGCGATCAGGCGTGCCTTATCCGTCAGGATGTAAAGCTTACCCTGAGCCGCGATGGGCTCAAGATACACCGTATCGCCAAGTTTCAGCGAAGCGGTCTGCTGCCCCGTCTGCGTGGAGAAAGCAAGCAGTTCCCCCTCTGAAGAGGCCACCAGAACCCGGTCAGAGGCAATAATCGGGGAAGAATAGCTGATCCGGTTCTTCTTTTTCTTCTCATTCTTGAACTGCGGCAGCTCCGTTACCCAGAAAGCATCGCCATTCTGGGCGTCGAGGCAGGCGAGTTCGCCATTGATGCCGACAACGAACAGGTAGCGGCCAGCCAGGGCAGGCGCGCGGGTGGACCCGACGGTCTTGCCCCAGACGCGGGTGCCGGTGCGGCCGTCAATAGCCACCGTAGCGCCCGACTGGTTCGAGGCGAAGACGAGGCCCGCCCCGAGGACCGGACGGGAGCCGATATCATTTATCTCGGAAATCGGCGTGAAACCGCCTGCCTGCTGGATCGCATCGGTCCAAAGGCGGCGGCCATTGGAGGCCAGATAGGCAATGATCTCGCCAGAGGAGAAAGGCGCAATCACGAACTCTTCGACCGCAGCAACGCTGGGGCTGCCGAGCACCCGGGCGGTTTCGGAGATGGCCTGATCGCTCCACAGTGTCTGGCCGGTGGCCAGATCAAGGGCGAAGATTTCGTTGTTGTTGGAATTGATGAACACACGGCCATCAGCAATCGTGGGCGAGCCGGTCATAGGCGCACCAAGCGGGCGCTTCCATTTTTCGTCACCATTTGCCGCGTTCAAGGCAGCGACATAGCCGTAGCCACTGGCGACCACCAGCGTATCGCCGGAAACCGCCAGGCCGCCACCGACGGCGGCCTTGTCACGGCTCGAGAGGCCTTTCAACCGTTCCGACCACACCGCGCCGCCATCCGACAGGCGCATGGCGCGCACGGTCTGCTGGGAATCGAGCACATAGATGAGGTTGCCATCGGTGACCGGGGAAGAGGTCAGCGCTGACCGTTTGTTGGAACCCTTGCCGGCAGAGCGGCGCCAGTCGATCTTCAGATCCTGCGCGGCCTGGATATGGCCGGTAACCTTGGCCGGGTTGCCGCCCGCTTCGGGCCAGGCATCGACCGTTAGGGCCGGCGGCAGGTCGATGGCCACGCCGGCGAGGCCGGGCTCGGGCGTTACCTGCTCATCATCCAGCACCATCGCCAGACGGCCAGCTCTTTCTTCAGCGGTCTGCTCCGCCTTCTTGTTGTTCCCAAAGCTTGGCAGGCTGTTGCAGCTCGACAGGGCGAGCGCAGCCGCCAGCGTCGTGCTGGCAAGAATGGTGCGGGCAAACTTCATTGGCCGGTCTCCTGCGGCTCGGCCGGTGCCGTCTCGGCAGGCGCGGCCTCTGTTGCTTCTTCAGTTCCGGTCTGCACCGGGATTGCCGCCAGGGCGATCTCTGCGCGCCGGACCAGCCCCTGCGGCGCGTAAGCGTCGAGGCGCAGGCGGTTATATTCAGTACGGGCGCGGGCAAAATCGCCGGCCTCATAGGCCTTGGCTGCCACCAGTTCCCGCGCCAAGGCGCCGACGGTGCTATCATCGGTCACGAGGCTGCCGAGGGTTGTTTCGAGGTCTGCCAGGTTCAGCTCGTCCGCCTTGAAGTAGGCCGATTTCAGCAGGGCAAGGCGCTCATACGGGCCGCCTTCAACGCCGCCGACCGAGGCGAGCAGCTCGGCCGCGCCAGCGCTATCCCCGCCGCCTTCATACTTGGTCTGAGCGAGGAAATGGGCCGCCAGCGGGGCGAGCTTGGCATCCTCGTTCATGATCTTGGTGAAGGCTTCTTCAGCCTCGGCATAGCGGGCGTCTTCCAGCGCGCGGATACCGTTTTCCAGAGCCAGTGCGCGGGCTTCGCGGCGCGCTTCGGCCTGGGGGGCGAGCACAAACTCGTTGACGGCGACGCCGATGATCAGAGCCGCCACCCCGCCATATACGAAGGGCCGCCACTTCTTCCAAAGGCTTCCCAGCTTTTCCTGGCGAATGCCTTCGTCAACTTCAGTGAAAATGTCGCTCACGCAGGGGCTCCGGCGGGATTGTTGGGGGACTCGGGCGCGAACCTAGACGGCCCAAGGCGGGCCTGCAACGGATCAGCGCTGTTAAGCCCCCTGTTTTCGCAGGCTGTAGGTTTCAGCCGTGCCCGGGAAGCGCCGGGCGCGCACATCTGCTGCATATTCTGCGGCGGCCGCGTCGATCGCCGCCCGCAGATCGGCGTAGCGGCGGACGAATTTCGGCGTCCAGTCGAACAGGCCGAGCATGTCCTGGGTCACCAGAACCTGGCCGTCACAGGCCGCCGACGCGCCAATCCCGATGGTGGGGCAGCTGACTTCAGCCGAGATTTCGGCGGCAAGGTCTTCGGCGACCCCTTCGATAACGATGCAGAAGGCGCCCGCATCGGCGGCGGCGCGGGCTTCGGCAATGACCCGGTCGCGTTCGCCATCGGTGCGGCCCTTGGCACGGAAGCCGCCATCGACATGGATCGCCTGCGGGCGCAGGCCGATATGGCCCATCACCGGAATGCCGCGCTCAACGAGGTGAGCAATCTGGCCAGCGGCATAGGCGCCGCTTTCGATCTTGATGGCCTGGCAGCCGGTTTCCTTCATGATCCGCACGGCGTTCAGGAAGGCCTGATCGGCGTTCGTCTCATAGGAACCAAAGGGCATATCGACCACGACCATGGCGCTTTGCGAGCCGCGCATGACTGCCTGGCCGTGCAGGATCATCATTTCCATTGTGACGCCGACCGTTGAGGGCAGGCCGTGAACCACCATGCCGAGGCTGTCGCCCACCAGAAGAATGTCGCAATGGGGATCAAGGATCGCGGCGGTCGGGGCGTCATAGGCCGTCAACATGACAAGCGGCGTCGCGCCCTTGGCGGCGGCGATGTCCTTGACAGTCTTGCGGGTCGTCTGGGTCTGTTTTGACATGGCCTTGCGATTACCCGGTCGGAACGAGCCGGGCAAGCAATGCCTTTGCCCGGCCAGTTACTGTGGCAGCGCGGGCATGCCGAAGAGGATCGGGTGGAGCCAGAGGAGGATCACCGCATACGCCCCTGCCCCAATGACCACGGCGCCGATATCCCCGATGGCGGAAACCGGCGCGTCCGGGCCGGGGCCGATATCGCCGCGCTTTTTAACGGCAATCCGGTCAATCACCCCATAGGCGAGGAAGCTGCCGAAGAGGAGGACCGAATTGAGCTCGCCATTGGCCAGCAGATGGCCCAGCGCCCAGATTTTCACCGCAGCCAGCATCGGGTGCTTTACCGCCTTCTTGATGCGGCCCGTGGGCAGATAGGCGGCGGCCAGCAGGATCATCGCCGGCAGCATCAGGGCAAGGTTGAGATGGGCAAGGCCGGTGGGCGGGCTGTAGAGGATGGGCGCGGGCCGGGCGGCACCAAAACCCCAGATCATCATCCCAAGACCGACCGCCGAGACCAGGCTGTAGAGCCCCATAAAAGGACCGTATCCGAGACGGGCTTTCAGATCCTTCCCCGGCGCGCGGCTGCGGAAGGCGCTGAACAGATGCGCTCCGAAAAAGATGATGATCCCCAGAATGAGATAGGTCATGGCCGCGCCTCCCAGCGTTTGGCGCATGGTAAACCGATTGCAGGATGGCGGGAAGCGGCGCGTTTGAGGCAGTATGAAGGACCGGAATGCGCAGGAGCGCGGCCGTTTTTTTGGGGGGGTGAAGCTGTTGTCCCGGCCGGAGGGCGAGAGGCCGAGTGTGCCGGGATAGGCTGAGGGGGGCAGGGAAAGCGCTGAGAAAAGGTCCCGGAGAATCGCTTGCGCAATTTTCCGGGATGGCAGGGGGGGCTCCCATACGAGGTCGTCCCAGCTTGGCTTTTCGGCGGCAGGTTTCCTCTAAGCCCGCCAAGGGCCGCCGACCTGGACGATGTGGATGTGGCCCAATTTTGCGAACAAGATCAGCAGGGTACGGAGTTCGGCACCCTGACGTTTGAAGATCCAGCGCAGCTCTAGCCAAAGGTATACCTTGAAGCATACGTCCGTCTGCGGAGGGGGTGGAGAAATAGAGTTTTTCTGCGTGTTTGCTGCAGATTTGGGCAGATTCCTGTTGGACAGGGCTGCGCGATTGGGGTTTTGTCCGGAAACCTCCAAAAAACGCCAAACATACTGCAACGGTATTCAGGATCAGAATTTGGCCAATCCGGACAATCCAGGACAATCCCGGCAACCTTGGCGAAAAAAAAACACCGTAACCGGTATTAACCGTCCTCAAACCCTCTTCTGGTACGACATAACATCTGACAATGACTGGATAGACCCAACATGGGCGCGCAACTGATCGACCGGACCCCGCTGGCCACTGCCTCTGACCCCAGAGCCCAGCTGGATTTTCGAGAAGCGTGCAAGGCTGCCGTGCGGGTGTTTCAGCTCAGCGAGAAATACAAGACCGCGCCCTACCCCAATGCCTATGCGGTGTGGTTTGCCTATTCGACGAAGTCTGATCCGGCGCTGGTAGCCGAGATTGACGAGTTGCTGCTGGGGCAGGACACGATTTCCGCCTATGATATCGAATTGCTGTTCCAGGCCTATCTGGCCGAGGAGCAGAGCGTTTTTGCAACTCATGATCTCAGCCAGGCGATTGGCGACGAGATTGAGGAAGTGCTGGCCGTGATCGGCACCAGCCTGCAGCAGAACTCGGCCTTTTCCGCCACCCTGACGACGCTGGAGCAGGACCTGCCCAAGGCCGCCGCCTCGCCCGAGCAACTCAATTCGCTGGTTTCCGGGCTGATCGAGGAAAACCGCCGGATGAGCGCGATGACGCAGGAGCTGAACCAGGGCCTTGCCCGGTCTCAGAGCCTCATCACGACCCTCAGCGAGCAGCTGGATGAAGTACGCACCCAGAGCCTGCGTGACCCTCTGACCTCCATTCCCAACCGCCGCGCCTTTGACAAGACGTTGGAAGAAGCCATCGAGCATGCCGCCCGCACGCGCGAGCCGCTGTGCGTGGCGATGGCCGACCTTGATCATTTCAAGGCGCTGAACGACACCTTCGGGCATGAGGCCGGCGATGTGGTGCTGCAGAATTTTGCGCGGCTGATTTCGTCCAGCGCGGATGAGCCGCGGCTGGTGGCCCGGCATGGCGGCGAGGAATTTGCGATCCTCTTTCCCGGCAGCCAGCTTATGGAAGCCTATAACCGGCTGGTGAACATCAAGCACCTTTTGAGCAAGACCGTGCATCAGCTGGAAGGAGCACCCGCGCCCCTGCCCGCCGTGACGGCTTCCTTCGGTGTGGCGAAATACGAACCGGGAATGTCTGCCCGCGAACTGATGCAGAAAGCGGACAAATTCCTCTATGAGGCCAAGACCAAGGGCCGCAACCGCGTCTGCGCGCCGGGGATTGGTTAATCCGGCGAGCGAGGGGCGCCGCCCGGCCAACCATGCCGGGAGGTCAGGACGGCCCAACTCCTTACAAGGGCTTAATCAGCTTGCTGAAACTCTCCCGGAGCATCCGGGCGGAGCTTTAACCCAGATCAGCTAATGTGGGCGCTAATTCAGGGGCCCCAAGAGTCTGGCAATGTTAACCGCTTTTGATTTTCAGATCCATTTTGACAAGTTGGTAAAATTCTTAAAGCCGGTTCCGGTGCCCCCGAAACTCCAGCCGGGACTTGAAACCAAGCAGGTTAACTCCATCAACCATCTGATCATGGTGATGCTGCTTGTCGGATTGCTCAATACCGCGATCATCCTGGTCCAGCTTGGCCCGCACGGGGAAAACCCAATGGCCGCGCTCTGGGGTCTGGGACTGACACTGCTCAACGGCATCACCTTCCTGCAGCATCTGCGCGGGATGAAATATCGCCACACGGACGGATTTGCTGCGCGCAAGCTGCATGCAGTGGCAAAAAGCGCAACTGTGCATGGCCTGTTCTGGGGCGCCCTGCCCCTGATGATCGCCCTCAATGCCAGCGACACCGAGTTCATGGCCTGCATCACCATCACCGCAGGCATGATGTTTGGCGGAACCTTCCTGCTCTCCCGCGTGCCGCAGGCAGCCATTTGCTTCATTGTTCCCATCGGTATCGGTCTGCTGAGCGCCAGCCTTCTGCGCGGGGGGCTGACCAGCCATCTGATTGGTGTGCTGTCTGCCGTATACATATTTGTTCTCATCTATTCGGTGCGCTGGGCACACCGGCAGTTTGTTCAACAGTATCTGAGCGAGGCGGCCTTAAGCGAGCAATCTCAGGTCATCAGCCTGCTGCTGCGCGATTTTGGCGAGACGTCTTCTGACTGGCTGTGGCAGACAGGCAGCGATTTCCGGCTGGAGAGCGTGCCCTGCAACGGCAGGGACGCGGACAATTCCAAATCCTTCATGAGCGTGGGGCGCAATTTCTTTTCGCTGTTCCAGAGCGGGGAAAGCCGCCGCAAACTTCAGCAGGCGATGCAGGCGTGCGAGCCATTTCAGGATATCGTTCTGCAGGTGCGCGTATCGGGGTGTGACAATTGCTGGGTCTCGCTCACCGGCAAGCCCATCTATGAAGATGACCGGTTCGTTGGCTTTCGCGGCGTGGCGTCGAATGTGACGCAGGCCAAACAGGCCGAAGACCGCATCGAACGTCTGGCGCATTATGATGATCTGACCGGGCTGCCCAACCGCGCCCATCTGCTGGACCTCCTGGAAGGCTGGGCCAGCGCGCCGCTGGAGATTGCATCCATCCGGGCACTGATCTGTCTGGATCTGGATACGTTCAAGGTGATCAATGATACACTCGGTCATCAGGCAGCCGATCAGTTGTTGCGCCAGGTGACCAACCGGCTGACCGAGCACGCAACCGTCAATGACCTTGTGGCCCGGATCGCCAGTGATGGCTTTGTCATGGCGATTGAGCGGCCAGCCTGCGAGAATGGCCTTGAGAGCTTCATGGACACTCTGAGTGCCTATCTCAATGAGCCTTATTCGATATGGGGCGCAACCATCGTTTCGACGGCCTCAATTGGCTTGCGCAAATTCGACGATCGCAATCTGGACGCACAGATGGCGCTGAAACACGCCGATCTTGCGATGCACGCCTCCCGCAGCAAGGGAAAAGGCCAGTGGGCGATGTTTTCTCCGGAGATGGCGAACAAGGCCGAAGCGCGCCTGCGCGGAGAATCGGATCTGCGCGAAGCGATTGCGCGCGGCGAGCTGTTCCTCGTCTACCAGCCTCAACTGAGCACCGAAACGCAGAAGGTTGTCGGCTTTGAGGCGCTGGTGCGCTGGAACCATCCCAAGCTTGGCATGATTCCGCCCTCGGAGTTTGTTCCCATTGCCGAGGAAAATGGCCTGATCGTAAGCATCGGCGAATGGATCATCCGATCGGCCGCAGCGCAGGCTGCGCGTCTACCCTCCAGTATCCGCATCGCGATAAATATCTCGCCGCTGCAGATGAACGCCACGAGCCTTGTGTCGACGATCGTGCATGCCCTGGCTGCCAACAGGCTGGACCCTTCGCGCATCGAGCTGGAGATTACCGAATCCGTTCTGATGGCCGATACAGGCTTTGCGCTTGAACGTTTGCATCAGTTGCGTGACATGGGCCTGAGAATTTCTCTGGATGATTTCGGCACGGGTTATTCCTCGCTCAGCTATCTGCGGATGTTCCCCTTCCACAAGATCAAGATTGATCAGAGCTTTGTGCGCGGGATCGAGACCGATGCGGAAAGCCGGGCGATCACCCAGGCGACGCTGACGCTGGCAAAACTGCTCGGGCTGCGCTGCACGGCGGAAGGTGTCGAGACGCTGTACCAGGCAGACTTCCTGCGCCAGCATGGCTGTGACGAGCTTCAGGGCTATCTGGTGGGGCGGCCCCAGCCCATGGACGCCATGAGGCATCTGATTGACGCCGCTTCCGAGGACAGCGAGACACAAGCAGCGCCGCAGGAAAACGAATATATCGCGCCCAGAACCGCGATGGCAAACTGACCGGACGCAGGCGGACTATTCTGCCTGCTGAACGTTTCCGCCGCGGCTGGCAGTGCGGGACGAACCTGAGGCGGCGGCGAAGGCCTGAGCCATGCCGCGATAGAAGGTGATGCGCTGTTCCGCCGCCGGATCAAGCACCACGGCGCGGTTTGCCCCGAAGAGGGCTTCCGGTTTCTTGCCCTCATGGGCGACCTTCATGATCTCTGCCCACAGCTCTGCCGGGAGGGCGCCGCCGGTAACGCGGCGCATGGGGCTGTCATCATCATTGCCGACCCAGACGCCGCCGACATAGGCCGCCGTGAAGCCGACAAACCAGGCATCGCGGGACTCCTGGCTGGTGCCGGTCTTGCCTGCGACGGTCCAGTTCGGAACGCGGGCGCGCCCGCCGGTGCCGAAAGAAGCGCTGATGACGCGCATCATCATGGCATTCATCTCGGCGGCAAGGTCTTCCGGGTACACACGTTCCCGCTCGGAGGCGGGATGTTCGAAATAGACCTGGCCGCGCGAGTCCGTGACGCGGGCGATCAGATAGGGCTCCATCCGGTAGCCGCCTGACTGGAACACGCCATAGGCGCGCACGAGTTCCCAGAGGCTGACTTCCTGGCTGCCAAGGGCGATTGAGGGGTAAGGCTTCATCTCGCTGGCAATTCCGAAGCGTTTGGCCAGGGCGGCGACGCGCTCGGGATTGGTTTCGTTGCCAAGCTCTGCCGCCACCGTGTTGGTGGAACGGGCGAGCGCTTCGGACAGCGTCATCGGCCCGTGATATTCGCCGCTATAGTTCACCGGCTGCCATTTGCCGATGGAGATCGGCCGGTCGTTGAACACATCATAGGGCGAATAGCCGTCTTCCAGCGCGAGGGCATAGACGAAAGGCTTGAAGCTGGAACCGGGCTGGCGCTTGGACTGGGTAACGCGGTTGAAGGGCGAGGCGGCATAGTCCACCCCGCCGGTGAGGGCGACGACGGCGCCGGTGCGGTCAAGGATCAGGGCGGAGACCTGGCTGGCGGAAACGGCCTTGCCATCCTTGGCCATGCGGTCCGACAGCAGGGCCTGGGTTTTCTGCTGGACCTTGGGATCAATGGTCAACTGGACGACAGCATCCCCCGGCACGCGCGGCAGGAGCGTCTTCAGGCGCTCGGCGGCAATATCCAGCGCGTAGCCGAGCTGGGGGTCGTAGCGCGGGGCGGGAATGATGTTGATCGGCGCTTCTCGGGCAGCGGCGGCTTCCTGACGGGAGATGTAGCGCTCGCTCTCCATTTCCTTCAGCACATAAAGCTGGCGGGATTTGGCGCCTTCCAGATTGTCGCGCAGATTGAGCTTGGATGGCGCCTTGGGCAGCGCAGCCAGCAGGGCGGCTTCGTGGATCTGAAGCTCAGCCGGGGGTTTGCCGAAATAGAAGCGGGAGGCGGCGTCGATGCCGTAAAGGCCGGCGCCGAAATAGATGCGGTTGAGATAGAGCGAGAGGATCTCGTCTTTCGACATCTTCTTTTCGAGCTGGCGGGCGAGGGTGATTTCCTGCGCCTTGCGCTGCATCGTCTGGCGGCTGTCGAGAACGAGGTTTTTCACCAGCTGCTGGGTGATCGTAGACGCGCCCGAAACGGTTTCGCCGGCAGCGGCATTGGAAATGGCGGCGCGGGCGATGGCGGCTTCATCTGCGCCGTCATGTTCGTAGAAACGCTTGTCTTCAGCCGCGATGAAGGCCTGAGGGACGTGTTTGGGCAGCTCTGCCACCGTAATGGCGCGGCCATAGCGGGGGCCGCGCACGGCGAGCGTGTTGCCCTGCGCATCGACGAACTCAATGGCGGCCTCGCGCTGGGCCTGCCACAGCTCGGACACTTCGGGCAGGCGGGGCATGCCCGAATGCAGGCTCTGCCATTTCCACAGACCCCAGGCGCCACCGCAGAGAGCGATGGCGCCGATGGCGATCAGCAGAATGCGCAGCGGGCTCAGCCGGCGCGGCGAGAGCGCCTGCGCCGGGACACGAATGACCCTCGGCATACGGGGCGGTTGATGGCTGTCGGTCATGCGTGAATGGCCCGGCCTGAATGCTGGAGTGTGCCTGAAACCCGGAGCCTAACTGATAGAAGATTACGGCAGGGTGAAGGCACCAGCTGGAACGGAACGGAGAGTACAGGCCGTCAGGCGCCTCCGGCTAGGGAAAAGTACGGGTTTCGCCTTTCTGCAGGCCGGTGGCAGGGTGGATGTGTGGTATAGGGAAGGTCCATGGCCGATTCTGGCCTGCGCCGCCCTGCCCCAACTTTCTGCAAAAGGAGCCCGCCGATGCGCCCTTCCCTGCCTCTCCGTCCGGCTGCCCTGCTGCTGGCCGCCGGGCTGATGACAATCGCCGCCTGTGAACGCCAGCCGGTCGAGCCGCCGCATGTGCCCTCGCCCGGCGTGGGGCTGGAAACGCCGGCAGAGCCCGAGGGGCCCCTGTTTGATGCCGACGCGCTGGGCATTCCGATGGATGAAGCCTCGATTGCCGACGGCAAGGCGATTGCCGAAACCCATTGCGCGATCTGCCATGGGCTGGATCAGGATGCGAGCCTGAGGGCGGACGCGCCGCCGCTACGCTATGTGCTGTCGCTCTACTCGCCGGAAAACCTGGCCGAAGACTTCCGGGCGGGCATTCATGTGGGCCATGAGGACATGCCGGACTTCGTGTTCGGAGACCTCGGGATGGATGTGCTGCTGGCCTACCTGGTGAGCATCCAGGAGACCCCGCCGACAGCGGTAGAGTGAGGCGCTGGCTAAGCCAGACCGGGGCGCCAGGCATCCTTCAGATGATGCGGCAGGCGGCCGGGGGCCAGCGCGATGATGTCGTAACGCCAGCCATAGTCTGCGAACTTCGGGCGCTGGCCCATCCAGGCCTCGGCGGCACGGGCGATGCGCTGCCAGGACTGGACGCTGACGGCGCCGAGGGCATCGTCCCTGCGGGCGCGGGCCTTCACCTCGACAAAGGCAATCAGCCGGCCCTTGCGGGCGATGAGATCAATCTCTCCCACCGGAAGCTTCACCCGCGACGCCAGGATGGAATAGCCCTTGAGGCGCAGCCAGAGGGCGGCGCGGCGCTCTGCCTGCCGCCCGCGGGCCTCGGCGATCTGGCGCTTAGCCGGCATCTTCCGATTTGATCTGCAGGGCGCGCTGATAGACCTCGCGGCGCGGCAGGCCGAGCGCCTCCGAGACGCTGCTGGCGGCTTCCTTGGTGGGCATGGTTTTCAGGGCGTCGCGCAGGGCGGAGTCGAGATCAGCGGCGGTGGCGGATTTTTCCTCCGGCGGGCCGGCGAGAACGACAATCTCGCCGCGCGGGGGCCCGGCTTCTTCATAATGGCGGGCGAGGCTTTCCAGCGTGCCGCGCCGGGTTTCCTCGAACATCTTGGTGAGCTCGCGGGTGACGGCAGCCTGGCGCGCGCCGCCCAGAACGCTGGCAAGGTCTGCCAGGCTTTCGGAAAGGCGCGGGCCGCTTTCATAGAAGACGAGCGTCGCGGGAACGTGTTTGAGCGAGTCGAGGGCGGCTTTGCGGGCCCCGGATTTGGGCGGCAGGAAACCGGCAAACATGAACCGGTCACTCGGCAGACCAGACGCGACGAGCCCCGCCAGCAGGGCCGAAGCGCCGGGCACGGGATGGACCTTGTGGCCCGCCTCCAGCGCGTCATGCACCAGCTTCCAGCCGGGATCGGACACCAGCGGCGTACCGGCGTCCGAGATCAGCGCGATGCGGCCGCCCGCCGCCAGGCGAGCGAGGATCTGCGGTCTCCGTTCGGCCCCATTATGGTCATGGTACGGGCTGAGACGGGCTTTAATCCCGTAGGCGGACATAAGTTTTGCCGCCACGCGGGTGTCTTCGGCCAGAACCTCATCAGCGGCGGACAGGATGTCCAGCGCGCGCAGGGTGATGTCCCGGAGGTTGCCGATGGGGGTGGAAACAACATACAGGCCCGGAGAAACGGCAACGGGCTGTTGCCCGGCACCGGCGGCGCTCATAGAGTCGCCCTCGGCTGGAATCGAACTGGCGTCGGAAGGATCGGAAGATGACATTGTTGCCACCCTTACTCAGGAAACTCCGGGCGCCAAGCCTTGTGCTGGCCTCGCTGCTTCTGGCGACAGCCTGCGCCTCGGCGCCGGCGCGCCCGCCGGTCTCCATCGGGACAGGCCAGCCGCGCGTCGATCCGGTGACCGGAGAGCCCGTGCAGCCAAAGCCCGGTGAGACGTTTGACACCAGCCAGGTGGACGAGCCCTATTTCCGGGATGATGGCGGCCTGACACCGGATTTCATGCGCGGCAAGGATGTTAAACGCGCCGCTGTGCTGCTGCCCTTTACCCATCCCAGCGCCAATGTGCGCTCGGAAGCCGAAAGCATGCTGGCGGGGGTTGAACTCGCGCTGTTCGAACTGGCCGGGACCGACTTCCTGATCATGCCGATGGACACGGCAGGCCGCGCCTCAACCGCTGAAGCGCGCGCCGATGAAGCCATCAAGGAAGGCGCAGACATTATTCTGGGGCCCCTGTTTGCCGCCAATGTGGGCGGCGTGAAACAGGCGGCCAACCGCAAATCCATTCCCGTGGTGGCCTTCTCCAACGATCCGACCGCTGCCGGTGGCGGGGCGTATCTGGCCTCGGTGATGCCGGAAGAGGAAGTGATCCGCGTGATGGGCTATGCCGCCAGCCGGGGCACGCGCACCTTTGTGTATCTCGGGCCTGACAGCCCGTATGGCCGGCAGGTGGAGGCAGCGATGCGCGCCGAAGCGGCCAGAAATGGCTGGCGGGTGGCCTCCAGCGCGTTCTACCCGGCCGATTCTGGGGCTGGAGACCAGGCACGCCAGATCGCCAGCGTGGTGAAGGCCGAATATGCAGGCTCCAACCAGCGCGTGGGCGTGATGATCCCCGAGCGCGGCACCCGCCTGCTCGCGGTGGCGCCGCTGCTGCCTTATAATGGCGTGGACCTGAAACGCGTGCGCCTGATGGGCACGAGCAACTGGGACGACAGCTCTGTCTGGCGCGAACCGACGCTGGAAGGCGGCATCTTTGCCTCGCCTGACCCGGACAATATGACGACCTTCAAGGACACCTATCGCCGGATCTATGGCCGCGCGCCGACCGACCTGGCGGCAGCCGCCTATGACGCCGCCGCGATGGCGGTAAATCTGTCGGCCACCGGGGCGATCCAGCATTCCGGCGTGACCGATCCCAACGGCTTCATGGGGGTGAACGGCCTCTTCCGCTATCGCCTCGACGGGACCGCCCAGCGCGGGCTGGCCGTGAAGCAGATCGGCGGCGGCGGCGCGTCTGTCGTGGAGAAAGGTATTACCCAATTCCCGCCGGGTGGTAGCTAATTGGCCTGACTTGCGCCTGACTCCGGCCCTTGCGGGGGGCCGGAGGGCGCCCCAAATGACCCGCACAGGGCGGACCAGAGTTCAGGCAGCGACGAAGATATGAACAAGCGCGACTATTATGAAGTGCTCGGCGTTGACCGCGGCGTCGACGAGAAGGCGCTGAAATCAGCCTATCGCAAGCTGGCAATGAAGTATCACCCCGACCAGAATCCGGGCGATGCCACAGCGGAAGAGAAGTTCAAGGAAGTGGGAGAGGCCTATGCCGTGCTCTCCGATCCGCAGAAACGGGCCGCCTATGACCGTTATGGCCATGGTGCCTTCGAGAATGGCGGAATGGGCGGCAACCCGTTTGGCCAGGGCGGCAACCCCGAGGATATCTTCCAGGATCTGTTCAGCCAGGTGTTTGGCGGGGGCTTTGCCTCCAGCCGCCGCCGCAGCGGCCCGCAGCGCGGCGCAGACCTGCGCTATGACCTCGAAATCACGCTGGAAGAAGCCTTCTACGGCAAGGACGAAACCATCCATGTGCCCCAGGCAGTGACCTGCCGCCCGTGCGAAGGCACGGGGGCCGCGCCCGGCACCAAGCCCGAAACCTGCGAGACTTGCGGCGGCCATGGCCGCGTGCGCGCCCAGCAGGGCTTTTTCACCATGGAACGCACCTGCCATATCTGTCAGGGGCGCGGCCAAATCATCCGCAAGCCGTGCAAGACCTGTGGCGGCGCCGGCCAGGTGAAGGAAGAACGCAAGCTGCAGGTGAAGATCCCCGCAGGCGTTGAGAGCGGGATGCGCATCCGGCTTTCCGGCGAGGGCGAACCGGGCAGTGCCGGCGGGCCGAAGGGCGATCTCTATATCTTCGTCGAAGTGGTCGAACACGACATCTTCGAACGCGACGGGCCCAACCTCTATTGCCGTGCGCCGGTGCCGATGACGACGGCGGCGCTGGGCGGCGAGATCGACATTCCGACCATCGATGGCGGCCGTGCCCGCGTGGCCATCCCCGAAGGTGCGCAGACCGGCCGCAAGCTGCGCCTGCGCGGCAAGGGCATGCCGAGCGTACGCGCCAATGGGCAGACCGGCGATCTCTATGTCGAGATGTTCGTGGAGACCCCGCAGAACCTGACCAGCCGCCAGAAGGAATTGCTGCGCCAGTTCTGTGACTGTTCCGGCGCTGACTGCCATCCGGAAAGCGAAGGCTTTCTCGGCAAGATCAAACGCTTCTGGGGCGGCGAAGGCGACGAAAAACGCCCGGTTTGAGCCGGTCGCCGCGATTTTGCCTCGCAGATAAACGATCCATTCTGGATTGATGCCATATTCTCCGTTTAGGTGCTGGGATCAGCAAGCGGAGGACTGGGGCATGGCCAGAGGAAGTGCGTGGCTTCTGGGCGCGGCCGGGATAGTGCTGGCGGCGTGCGCGCATCCGCCTGCGGCACTTACCAGTATCGCCGCCGCCGATCTCAGCAGGCCGGGCCGGGAGATTCCCCCTTTCACGCCGCAGCTTGTCCGCAATGATGCCCCCGAACTCTGCGCGCCTTATGCCGCCGCCTGGGAAAACCAGTTCCGCAGCCCCGGCGAGATGGACGCCGCGGCGATAGACCTGCGCGGAATGCCGCAGGACGCCGCCTTCAGATTTCCGGATACGGACTATACAGGCCGCAAGGATGGCCTCTCGACCTTTCAGCAGGCCGTGCGCCACGATCTTGACGGGGACGGCGAGAATGAGGTGCTGCTGGTGGTCGGCCGGGATATCGGCTGGCGGTATCTGGGCGCGGCGCTCTATGTGTTCGAGGATGAAGCGGCGTTCGATGCCGTGGTAAAGGCCTATGAGGCCCGCGCCCCTATCAGCAGCAGCAAGCAGGGCTGGATCGATCTGGCCGACGCGGCGCTGGGCGGGCCGACGGCGGAGTTTGGCATTGTAGCTCAGGCGCGCCTCTTCCTGAAAGACGGCGCGCTTTACACGGCTTCGCCGGAGACCTACCGCCCGCGCGTGGCGGACATGGAGATTGAAACGCTGCGCCGTGTGTGGCCTGCGGAGAATGCCGGGCCGGTTTGCGAGATCAGGGTTCGTCCGCCAAAGGACGAGCTGGAAGCGATTGCGGCCACCTTCCCGTTTCTTCAGGCGCTGCAGACCATGTATGGCGGGCCGGGCGAAAACCTGATGTGCTATGGCACGATGGGGTGGACCGGAGTTGATCCGCGCCGGTTGCTGGCCGACATTTTCCATCGCCCCCAGGCATCGGCGCAGCCTCTGGAAATACCGAGGGACGATCTTCCGTCCGATGACACGGCGCGCCTGCTTCGCGCACTGAACTGGGGCGCAAGCGATCCGGAAGGCTGGGCAGTGTATCAACGCCTGAAACACGGCGAGCCGGACTTTCTCGCTCAGATGGCGGAGCATTATGCTGCGCGTTTTGACATGACACCCGAGGCGGCAGAAGACGCAGCCCTGCGCGCCTGGCGGGCATTGATGGACAGGGTGTTCTATGCCCGCAGCAGTGACGCCCCACTGGCCTCTCTTGCAATCGAGGGCGAGCCTCCGCTGGTGTTGGAATTGGACGCGGGCGCGGCGGCGCTGGCAGACGCTGCCCTGACCGCGCCCGGCCTGCTCAGCCTGCCGCCTTCTCCTCAGAACCGCGCGGCGCCCCGGACGGCCATTGCTGCCGCGATCCATGCCGGCCTTTCCGCCAGCCGGATCGAGCCGGTGTTTCTGGAGAGCTGGGCATATGTACAGCGGGCGGGCGATAGACGTGAGGCTGTCCGCTTTGCCGGCGGTATTCTGCCCGCAGCCGTTAGCCGCCCGGAAGTGCTGGAAATTGTGCTCAGCGCTGGGATCGATGCCAATACGCCTACGAATTATTTCGGCAAGACGGCGCTGATGTATGCGGCCCAGACCGGGAATATTGAGGCGGCGCGTCTTCTGATTGCGGCGGGCGCCGATGTGAATGCCCGCACCGACAGCCGCGGGGCGGGGAATCCCACAACCGGTTGTGGCCGGCTTGAGCGCGATCGGCGCTCCGCCCTGATGTATGCGGCGGAGAATGCCGGCGAAGACCTGATCCAGCTATTGATCGAAGCGGGCGCCGATACGGCTGCGCGGGATACGCAAGGCAATGACCTCAACTGGTATCTGGATCGCAACCCAGCCCTGCTCAACGGTGGCGCAGGCCGTCCAGGAAGAGGCTGACGGCGTCGTCTACCACCTCGCGGATTTCATCTGCATCCGGAAAATATCCGGGGATCAGCAGGGCGCGGTGAGCCAGGGTGCCGCGAACCATTTCGAGGAAGAAGTGGGCGGCGCGGTGGGGGTCGCGCAGTTTGAGTTCGCAGGCTGCTTCCCGGTCTATCAGATAGGCGGCGACGGCGGCGCGCACTTCGCTGAGGCCTTTCTCGTAGAACTGGCGGGAGAGATCCGGAAACTTTGGCGCGAGGCCGAGGATGACGCGGTAGAGACCGATGCCGGTGGGCGTCAGCAGATGGGCCACGAAGTTCTGGCCAATGCGGCGCAGGCCTTCCTCGGCCGGGGCGTGGGCGGAGAGTTCCAGCTGCAGGGCGCCGGAAAGCTCCTTCACGCGGCGGGTGACAACGGCGAGGAACAGCCCCTCCTTGTCTCCGAACTGGGCATAGAGCGTGGAGAGCGACCCGCCGGCGCGGGCAACGATCTCGGCCATGCTGGCGGCTTCATACCCCTGCTCCAGGAACACATCCCGCGCGGCATCCAGAAACGCCTCACGGCGCTGCGCGGCGCGGCCTGCGCGCCCGGCGGCCGCTGTTTCCGAAGATTTTTCCGAAGACGCAGACATAGGTGAACTTTCACGAATTGGTGTAATTGACATTACACATTTTGGTGGTGTAATCAAGATTACAGTTTCGGGAAATGATCAGCCCGACCATCAGAAACAAGTGCCATGCGCCAACAAACTCTCTCCCCGAAGCCCGCCGCTCAGCCGCTTCCTCCCCGTTCTGAGCCCGGGCCTGCCTCCTCCCAACCGTCCCCGCAAAATCCCGCCGGCCCCGCCGGAAGAGCCGATCCGGAAAATGCCAGCGCAGAGGCTGAGCCGGCAGGCTTCGTCGCGCGGCATCGCCGCCCGATCCTGATCGGGCTTGGCCTGCTGCTGGCTCTGATCATCGGGTGGAAAGGGACCGACTGGTGGACCACCGGACGGTTCGACGTTTCCACTGATAACGCCTATGTGCGCGCCGACATCACGCTGGTGGCACCCAAGGTGCAGGGATATGTCGAAGACGTGGCGGTAAGCGACAATCAGGCGGTGAAGGCGGGCGACCTGCTGATCCGGCTGGAAGGGGCTGACGCTGCCGCACGGATGGAAGAGGCGCGCGCCGCCCTGGCCGCCGCAGAGGCGGAAGCTGCCCGCGCCCGGGCACAACTGGCTTCGCTGAAATCCACCGCGGCGGGCGCCGCAGCCAGCCTCGCCGCCGAAAACGACCGCCTCTCCGAGCTGAACGCCGGGGCCGAAGCGGCCAACGCCAATGCCCGCCTTGCCAAGGACGAGCTGGCGCGGGACGAGCAACTGGCTGAGCGCGGCTTCTATCCCAAGGCCGGCCTCGACACGGCCGCCGCCAAGGCAGACGCGGCCAATGCATCGGCCGATCAGGCAGGCGCCGCCATTGTTTCGCAGAAAAGCCGCATCTCGGTTGCCCGCACATCTCTGGCCCGCGCGCAGGAAGATATTGGCGCTGCAGAAGCCGCCATCGCCAGCGCCGATGCGCAGGTGGCCGCCGCGAAGGCGCGGGTGGAAGCTGCCGCGCTTGACAGTGGCCGGTTTGATATCCGCGCGCCGGTTGACGGGATCGTCACCAACCGGACGGTGGCGCGGGGCCAGCTGGTCAACCCCGGCCAGCAGACGATGGCGATCGTTCCCACACAGAGCGCTTATGTGATTGCCAACTTCAAGGAAACCCAGCTTGGCCGGATGCAGCCGGGCCAGCCGGTGGAGCTGCATATTGATGCGTATCCGGACATGAAGGTGCATGGGACGGTGGAGTCGCTGGCCCCCGCCTCTGGCGGGCAGTTCAGCCTCATTCCGATGGATACGGCGACCGGCAACTTCACCAAGATCGTGCAGCGGGTGCCGGTGCGGATCGCGATTTCGCAGGATGCCCTCGCCACCGGCCTGATGCGGCCCGGCCTGTCGGTGGAAGCGACTGTTTCGGTAAAGCCCGCCAAGAGCTGACATGACCGCCGCGACGGCCTCACCCGGTGCAGGCGCTCCCCCCGCCGCCAGCGCGGCGGAGGAGAAGATACCCCTGACGCTGCATATCGGCTTCTTTGCCATGGTGATCGGCATGTTCATGTCGATCCTCGACGTGCAGATCGTCGCTAGTTCCATCCGTCAGATCCAGGCCGGCGTGGCCGCCAGCGGCGAGGAAATCGCCTGGGTGCAGACCGGGTATCTGATTGCCGAAGTGGTGGGCATTCCGCTTTCGGGATTTCTCAACCGGGTGTTCGGGCTGCGCCGCCTGTTCATCCTGTCGGCGGGCGCCTTTACCGTTACCAGCCTGCTCTGCGCGCTTTCCTGGGATCTCGACTCGCTGATTTTCTTCCGTGCCATTCAGGGCTTTGCCGGGGCGGCCATGGTGCCCACCACAATGGCAGCGGCCTTTACCCTGTTCCCCGGCGGACGCTCGATGACGCAACAGGTGATGATCGGCATGGTGGCCACGCTGGCCCCGTCGATTGGCCCGACACTCGGCGGCTGGGTGACCGAGCATCTGGGCTGGCACTGGCTGTTCCTGATCAATATCGGCCCAGGCATTGCCGCCTGCGTGCTTGTGTATCTGTTCGTACCCAAACAGAAGGGTGACTTCGCCCTTCTGCGCAGGCTGGATGTGCTCGGATTCGCCGCGATGGCCCTCTTCCTGGGCAGCCTTGAATGGGTGGTCGACGAAGGCCCGAGCGCAGGCTGGTTCACCGACCGCAGCATCGTGTATGGGGCGGCCCTCTGCGCGGTGGCGGGCGTGATCTTCTTCTTCCGCTCCTTCACCTATCATACGCCGATTGTCGACCTGATGGTGTTCCGCAACCGGAACTTCTGGTCCGGCGCGATGATTGCCACCATTGTCGGCCTCGGCCTTTACGGGTCGGTCTATATCCTGCCGCTGTTTCTCGGGCAGGTGCGCGGATTTTCGCCGCTGCAGATTGGCCAGATCATGAGTATTTCCGGCATCGCGATGTTCATTGGCGGACCGCTTTCGGGCGCGCTGACGAAGCGTTACGATCCGCGCCTTGTGGTGGGTATCGGTATCGTGCTGGTGACGGCGGGCCTCTGGGGCAATGCGCAGCTGACCGCGCAATCAGGCTTCAACGAACTGATGTGGCCACAGGCGCTGCGCGGGATTGGCCTCATCATGACGATGGTGCCGGTGTCCAATCTGGCGCTGGGCACGCTGCCCCCGCCGATGGTGGCGAACGCATCGGGGCTCTTTACCGTGGTGCGCAACCTGGGCGGGGCCTTCGGCATCGCGGCGCTGAACACGATGACCTATCATTTCACGGCGCTGCACGAGCAGGAAATCGCATCCGGCCTCGACCCGGCGCGGCCGGAAGTGCAGGCCTTCCTGCAGCAGGCCGAAGCGGCGGGCGCGGCCCATGGCCTGGCCGATCCGGCAGCCTCTGCCTATGCGCAGCTGGTGATGCGGATGAAGATCGAAGCGATGACGATGACGTTCAACAATCTGTTCATGGCGATGGCGATGGCCTTCTGCCTGATGCTTCTGGCGCTGCTTGTGCTGAAGAAACCCGTGAATGCGCCCGCAGGCCCGGCGCATTGAACTGCAGCGGATTTACTGGACGAGCACCGGCGCCTGGCAGGTGACGCCATGGACGCGGACATCCGCCTCTCCCAGATGCACGCCGAGCGTTGCGAGCAGATTGAAAACCACACTGTCGACGGGTTCCAGCACGGGCGTCAGGGTTGCAGCAAGGGCTGCCTGCACCAGCGACGGCGTTGCCAGGGACAGGGGCCCGGCATCGATACGCACATCCAGCTCGCGCAGGGCAGAGCCGAGAAGCGATGAGGTAAAATCGCGGGTGGTGGCTGTCTGGCTGCGGTTGGCGTCGATATCTGCGCGGGAGAAGGAAAGATCCGTAGACCGCTCATTTCCGACGCGGACATCTGCCTTCGCCCGCACATCCAGAAGCAGCGTATCGACAATCTTGGTGAGGGACACGTTCATGGTTCGCCCGATCTGGGCAAACTCGTTGCGCTTGATGTCCCCGATCATGACGCGGCCAACCGCGGGCCGGGCCGCGATGGTGACCACCGGCGCTCCGGAGCGGGAGGACTGACAGGAAACGGCGCGCAGCTGGGCCTCGGCCGAAGCGACCTCGACATAGAGCGGGATGCGTACCTTCGCGCCGGCAAGCAACGCAGCGCCAGGCAGTTCAAACTCCACCTTGAGACGGGTCTGCGCCGTGGTGACAACGGCATTGGGGCCCGAGAGGCGCAGCCAGGGAGAGCTCTTGGGGCGCTCCCCGATAACGAGTTCCACGCTGGTTTTCAGAAGGCCGGGCACAGTGGTGCCAAGGTCCAGGGTTGCCTGATGCGCGCCGTTCGAGGCGGTGATCGCAGCGGTGACAAGCTCCATCACCGGCGCCTGAAGGGCGGGCTTGGCACGCGGGTCGTCCGGCTTCAGCTTGCCGGTGCCACCAAGATCGATGGCATCTGCGAGCCGGATGCGCGTCGATTGCGCGCCGGCGTTCTGTTCGATCTTGCCAAGCGCGGCGCGGGTCTGGACAGTCAGCGATCCCGCCTGTCGGATGGCCGCCGCAAGCTGGGCAACGCTGATACGGGTGCCCAGGATATCGTCATAGCTGACACCGGAGAGGCTAAGATCCGTAGCCAGAACATCCAGCATCTCGAACAGGGAGATGTCAGCGCCCAGTAGCGCGTTATAGTCCATCACAGTCAGGTTCAGCTCACTGCCAAGGAGGCTTCCGAGGAGTGCGTTGATGGCGCCGCCCTCCACGCGGGCCAGGCGCGAGCCGACCGAGAAGGCCGCCTCCGACGACGCATAGGCAACGCCGCTGGTGGTCATCATTGCGGGCTCCTTGATGCCAGCGAGGATGAAGAACTCACCAGACCGGACAACCGTGACCTGCACTGCATTGAGGGGCTCACCCCCGGCCTTGAAACGCATGGCCGGGGGGAGCTTGGCATCGGCGATATAGTGGCCTTTGACGACCTCGGCCCACGCGCGGGAGGGGAAGCGCGGATCGCGGCGCGTGGGCCATTCTTCCTTTTTCAGAAGCTGGACATCGCCCATGCCATTTTCGGTAAGCAGCGTGAGAACATGACTTTCCGCTGAATTCAGGTTTGCAGCCGCAGTGATGGCGGCAAGGTCTGTCAGGGATTGCAATTCGCGTCGCTGAAGGCTGACACTGCCAAGGTCTACCGCCATTGCCATCATCAGAATGGCCACCGGCGAGATCAGTGCGGACATGATCGCAACATTACCCGTCTCGTCCCGCGCCTGCCGAAGGCGCGCCGCAAGAAGTGCGCGCAAGGGGGCCATTTCAGAACCCTCCCGCCCGGATCACGGAGACGTGCCGGATGGTCTTGCCGGGCAGCGGGAGGGGCGGGCCCAGATTCCAGATCGGCAGGCTCGCCGCGTCATAGGTGACCGTGACGTAGATCAGCTCGGGTTGATCGGCATCTGCGGTCACTTGAACCGCAAGATCGTCGGACCGGATGAGGCCGTTTCTGCCGACCGACGCAAAGGCCGTGGCCGAGGCAAGCGCCTGGCGCTCATTCAGATCGAGACCCGCCAGCGCGGCGCGGGCGGAATTGGCCGAAATCTGCTGAACGGTATGGGCCGCGCCGAAGTAGAGACCGTAGGCAAGCAGAGCGACGATCATGAACAGGAAGACCGGGGAGATAATGGCAAACTCCAGCGCGGCTGTGCCCGACTCGTTTTTCAACCCTTTGTGGACCATCCACTGCCTCCATCGCTTGAGCCGGCAATCTCCTTCCTGGCTAAACCCGGCCTGACTGCAGAAAACACTGCAGTTCTGATTATTCGCCCCATGATGGCGGCCGTGTCGTTTACAGGGTGTAAAAGTGAAGCGGCAATCTTAACGCGTAAAAATCCTGGAGGCTGCCTGGAGGGGGATAGGAAAAAGTTCAACCAAATCAGGAGGTGAAATCCGCTTCCTGAGAAGGATGGCCGGAGGAATTGGTCTGAAACCGGACACCCATCCTGTTATTTCAGTCAGCCTCCGGACGACCCGGATCAGACTTAACGGCCGGAAAATGATCGCACCCACTGCCCCGGCGTCACGGCTTCCCATGCTCCTTACGCACGCGTAAGCCTTGAAAACAGACGCTGCCTGAGCGCGCCTATCATTAAAAAGACAGGGAGTAACAACATGGCTGATGCCTTTATCGTTGATGCCGTCCGTACGCCGCGCGGCGTTGGCAAGGTCGGCAAGGGCGCCCTCGCCCATATGCACCCGCAGCATCTTGCGGCCACCGTTCTCAGCCAGCTGCGCGACCGCAACAAGCTGGACACCGAGACCGTCGACGACATCATCTGGGGCACGTCCAGCCAGCGCGGCGCGCAAGGCGGAGACATGGGCCGCATGGCCGCCCTCGACGCCGGCTATAACGTCAAGGCTTCGGGCGTAACGCTGGACCGTTTCTGCGGCTCGGGCATCACCACGGTGAACCTCGCTGCAGCGCAGATCATGTCGGGCATGGAACAGTGCGTCATCGCCGGCGGCTGCGAAATGATGAGCTACACGGCTGCTTCGGCAGATCCGAAATCGCCGCCGATGATGGACGCGGGCAACCTGCGCCTGCGCGAGCGTCACCCCCAATCCCAACAGGGCTGCTGCGCCGACGCCATCGCCACGCTGGAAGGCATCGACCGTGAAGCTGTTGACCGCCTCGCCGTTGTCTCTCAGGAGCGCGCAGCCCAGGCGATCAAGGAAGGCCGTTTCAACAAGTCGGTTGTGCCCGTTTACAATGTCGACGGCACGCTGGCCCTCGACCATGAAGAGTTCCCCCGCCCCGGCACCACGATGGAAAGCCTCTCGGGCCTGAAGACCGTGTTCAACATGTTCTGGAACATCCCGGTCGACGACAAGGGGACGACCTATGGCAGCCTGATCGAGAGCCGCTACCCGCAGCTCAAAGGCAAGATCCAGCACGTGCACCATGCCGGTAACTCCTCGGGCGTCGTGGACGGCTCGGGCGGCGTTCTGCTCGCCTCTGACACCTACATGAAGAAGCACGGCCTGAAGCCGCGCGCCCGCATCGTGGCAACCGCCAACATGGGCGACTGCCCGACGCTGATGCTGAACGCCCCTGTCCCGGCCGCGAAGAAAGTGCTCGAGAAAGCCGGTCTCACCACCAGCGACATCGACGTCTGGGAAATCAACGAGGCCTTCTCGGTGGTTGCCGAGAAATTCATCCGTGACCTGAAACTCGACCGCGAGAAGGTGAACATCAATGGCGGCGCCATGGCGCTCGGCCACCCGATCGGCGCCACTGGCTCGATCCTCATCGGCACCGCGCTGGACGAGCTTGAGCGGTCGCAGAAGCGCTATGGCCTCGTCACCATGTGCGCCGCTGGCGGCATGGCCCCGGCCATCATCATCGAGCGTCTCGACGCCTGATTTTCCCGTCAGGGAAACGAAGAAACCCCGCCGGTTTGCGCCGGCGGGGTTTTTCTTTGGCGGACGCGCCACGGTAAAATCCTCTGCCTCCGCCGCGCGAGATGGCTTTCCTCCGGGCAATTGGGCGGCTATCGCTGCCCGGATGATGGATACAGTTGTTTTTGATACCCTGTTGCTGGCGCTCGAAACGGGCGCCGTTCCCGTGCCTGAAACCGGCCCGATCCTGGTGCTGAACGCCGAACCGGGCGGATGGCTGGCGCAATTGCCGAAGGAGCGGGTGGTCTGCCGCACGAGCCTGAAGCCAGCCTATGACGCGCTGAAGGCGGCCGGTTACTCCGTATTGGAGCCCGATAGCGTGGAGATTCCCGAGGCCATGCTGACCATCGTGGTGCCGCCCCGGCAGCGCGACTATGCGCGCGCGCTTTATGCCCGCGCCCTGTTGTCGGCGCCCGAGGGCGGCTATGTGCTGGCGAGCCTGCCCAACACGCTGGGCGGCAAGACGGCGGAGAAGACGCTGGCCGAGATCGCCGGGGATGCCGAAAGCCTTTCGAAGCACAAATGCCGGGCCTTCTGGACCGTGAAACATGCCAGCCTCGTGAACGAGGATCTGGCGCAGGACTGGATCGAGGAAGACGCGCCCCGCGAGATCGAGCCGGGCCTCTGGAGCCGGCCGGGCCTTTTCAGCTGGGACCGGATTGATCCGGGCAGTGAGCTTCTGGCCGACAGCGTGCCGGAATATACCAAAGGCATTGGCGTCGACATCGGCGCGGGCAACGGCTTCCTCAGCCGCGAAATCCTGCGCCATTGCGCGAACGTTGAGCGGATGGACCTGTTCGAAGCCGATTACCGCGCCCTCTTCTGCCAGGAGCAGACGATGGCGGAGTTTGCCGGGCGCTGCACCCTGACCTGGGGCGACGCGCTGAAGGATATGCCACGGGCGACCTATGATTTTGCCGTGATGAACCCGCCTTTCCATACGGGGCGGGCGGACAATTCAGAACTTGGCCGCGCCTTCATCCGCGCCGCTGCCGCCACACTGAAACCTTCAGGCACGCTGTGGCTGGTGGCCAACCGCCACCTTCCGTATGAGGCAGAACTTTCCGCCTGCTTCCGAAGCCAGGAAATGCTGGAAGATGAAGACGGCTACAAGATCATCAATGCCGAAAAGCCCAAGCGCCAGAAATGATCAGGACGTGATCAGGGCATGAACGACACACGCAAGCTGGCAAAGTATCTCGCCGGGCTCGGCTATGGCTCGCGCAAGGAAATGGAAGTTGCAATCCGGCGCGGCCGCGTGACGGGCTGGGGCGAGGAGGTGCGCTTTGACGGCGAGCCGCTGGACCCCGCGCCCGGCATGGTGCTGATGCTGCACAAGCCGGCGGGCTATACCTGCTCGCATCAGGATCAGGGCCGCCTTGTCTACGATCTTCTGCCACCACGTTTCCTGAAGCGGGATCCGAAGATTTCATCCATTGGCCGGCTGGACGCCGACACAACAGGACTTATTCTGTTTACGGATGATGGCGCCCTGCTGCACCGGCTGATCTCGCCCAAGTCAGACATCCCGAAAACCTATGAGGCCACCCTCGCCCGCCCGCTTGAAGGACACGAGGCGGCGCTGTTTTCATCCGGCACGCTGGTCCTGCGCGGCGAAGACAAGCCCTGCCTGCCTGCCACGCTCGAAGTCACCGGCGAACGCATCGCCCGCCTCACTCTCACCGAAGGCCGCTACCACCAGGTGCGCCGCATGTTCGCCGCCGCCGGCAACCATGTCGAAACACTACACCGCGCGAGCTTTGGCTCGCTGGTGCTGGGTGATCTGACTGAGGGGGAGTGGCGACTGCTGACGCCGGAGGAACGCGCTCGCCTGGGCTGAGCGTCTAGCCGGCCTGAAGGACCTTGAAGGTAGCACTGGCGCGGGCCACCGGCACCCCGTCTGCCCGCACCAGGCAATCGGCAAAGCAGATCGACCCGCCCGCCTTGACGAAATGCGTGTCGGTGGCGAGCCACTGGCCGATCCTGGCCGACCCGAGATAGTCGGTGTTGAGGGTGATTGTGACGAGACCGCCGGGCGCTCCGCGGCCGTCCTCCTGAAGGGCCGCCACGCACGAAAGCCCCATGGCATTGTCAGCCAGGGAGGCGATCAGACCGCCGTGGACGAGCCCCCGCGAGTTACAATGCGCTTCTGAAAGGACAAGGCCAATGGAAACCTCCCGCGCCAGCGTTTTCGAGAAGAGCGGTTCCCATGGATTGGTAAAGCGCGATTTGCGGAAATGCGGGCTGTACCCTTCGGGGACCGTGGATTCTGTCATGAATTGAGTTTGCAGATGGCCTCGCCGCTTGTCCAGTCATCCCCTAGCGCGGCGCGCCACCAGCCGCTATCTCCCTCGCCATGGCTCAACCTCCCCTGATTACCCTCACCGATGTGCGCCTTTCCTTTGGCAATACGCCCCTGTTCGAGGGCGTGACGCTCGCGCTTTCCAAGGGAGAGCGGGCGGCGCTGGTCGGGCGCAATGGCGCAGGCAAGTCCACGCTGATGAAGATCGTCTCGCAAGCCGCTGAGCCCGATTCCGGCGAGGTGTGGCGCCAGCCAGGGGTGACCTTCGCAAATGTCGCGCAGGAGCCCGATCTCACCGGCTATGCCACTGTTCTGGACTATGCGAGCGACGGGCTGGAGGCCGCCTATATGGCGCAGGCCGAGCTGATGGAATTCGGCATTGATCCGGCGGCTGACCCCAAAACGCTTTCCGGCGGGCAGATGCGGCGCGCCGCGCTGGCCAAGGCGTTTGCGCAGGAACCGACGATCCTGCTGCTCGACGAGCCGACCAACCATCTTGATGTGCCGATGATCGAATATCTGGAAGGCCGGCTGAAAGCCTTTAACGGCGTTGTGCTGGTGGTGAGCCACGACCGGCGCTTTCTGGAGAATATCTCCACCAACACGCTGTGGCTGCGCCAGGGCAAGGTGCTGAAAAGCCCCGAAGGCTATGTGAAGTTCGATCAGTGGGCAGAACAGATCGAGGAGGAGGACGAGCGCCAGCTGAAGCGGATGACGACCCACCTCAAGGATGAGCAGCACTGGCTGGCCCGCGGCGTCACCGCGCGGCGCAAGCGCAATCAGGGCCGCCTAGCCCGGCTGCGGCAGCTGAAGGTGGAGCATGCGCAGGTGCGTAGCGCGCTGAACGACCGCAAGGCTTTGGCGACGATTACGGCGGATGCGGGCGACTCCCTCAGCAAGAAGGTGATCGAGGCCAAGGGCCTTTCGAAAACCTATCAGACCCCGGAAGGAACTGATCTCGTCATCGCAAAGGATCTCGACCTGCGCATCCTGCGGGGCGACCGGATCGGCATCATTGGGCCCAACGGGGCGGGCAAGACGACCCTCGTGCGCCTTCTGCTGGGCGAAATACCGCCCGATGCCGGTACGCTTTACCATTCCAAAACGCTGCAGGTGACCTATCAGGACCAGACGCGCGACACGCTGAATGCCAGGGACACGATCTGGGAAGCGCTGGCGCCGGAGGGCGGGGATTCGATCATGGTGCAGGGGCACCAGCGCCATGTGGCCGCCTATGCAAAGGACTTCCTGTTCAAGCCCGAACAGCTGCGCCAGCCTGTCGGCGCGCTTTCGGGCGGGGAACGCAACCGGCTGGCGCTGGCCATCGGCCTGGCGCGCACGTCAAACCTTCTCGTGATGGACGAACCGACCAACGACCTTGATATGCAGACCCTCGACCTTCTGGAAGACATGCTCCTGAATTATGAGGGCACGCTGATCCTCGTCAGCCACGACCGGGCCTTTCTGGATGCGACGGTGACAAGCTGTCTCTCGCCCATCGGCGGGGGCGAATGGATCCAGACTGCGGGCGGCTGGAGCGACGCGCAGGAACAACTCAAAGACGTGCGCCGCAAGGGGGCTCCGAAGGCGGAGCCTCAGAAATCGCCAGCAGCCGCGCCGGCACCGGCACCGGCCAAGCCCAAACCGCAGACCAAGCTCTCCTACAAGGACGAGCACCGCCAGAAAGAAATCAACGCGCTTATTCCCAAACTCCAGGCGGAGATTGGGAAGCTTGAGGCCGACCTTGCCGACCCGCAGCTCTATGCCCGCGATCCCAATGGCTTCAACAAGAAGTCTGCCCGCATCGGCGCAGCGCGCGATGAGCTGGAAGGGATCGAGATGGAATGGCTGGAGATCGAAGAAAAGCGGGAAAGCCTTGGCAGCTAACCCCCGATTTTAAGGCAAACGCTTCGTTAATACGGGGCGGGTAGCCTTGTCGGCGGATAATTGCCGGAGCCCGAACCCATGCGCCTTGCCACGCTGATCGCCGCCGCCTGCCTTGGCCTTGCCGCCAGCGCCCATGCCGATGGCAAGGATGGCAAGACGCTCTCGGTCCCGCCGATTGCGCCGCTGGAAGCCACCGGAGCGATGCAGGAGGCCGCCTACACCGCGCCGCCGAGCCATGAGCCCAACACCTATCGCTTTGGCGCGACCTATTCTGTCACCGACACCGGAACGGCGCTCATCTGCGAAACGGCCTGTGATGGTGACGCCAGTTGCAAGGCATGGTCATTCGTGGACACCTATGGCGCCTCGCCTGCCCGCTGCGAACTGAAGGCAGGCCAGGGGCGGAAGGAAGAAAACCCGCTCGCCACTTCCGGCGTGGCTACAAAGCTGAAAACGGCAACCCTGGGCGATATGCCGGTGCCTGCCCCGGCACCCGCAGCCGATCCCGGCCAGCTTCGCGGCGGCGTTACGCCAGAGCCCTTTCCTTCGTTGCCGTAAAGCGGATGCCAGGGTTTTTCTCCTGGGCATAGCCAACATCCCACGCATTCTTTGCAAGGTATACGGGCGCGCCATCCAGGTCCGTGCCAGTGGCTGACTTGTTCCGCTCAAGGAACTCTTCGAGTTTCTTCGGATCGTCCGATGCCATCCAGCGGGCAACGTTATAAGGCGCCTGCTCGAACATGACTTCGAGATTATATTCGGCCGTCATCCGCTCGATCATTACTTCGAACTGAAGCTGGCCCACGGCGCCGACGATCATGTCAGACCCGATGGCGGGCAGGAACAGCTGGGTAACGCCCTCCTCGGCGAGGCTTTCGAGCGCCTTGCGCAGATGCTTGGCCTTCATCGGATCTTTCACCCGGGCGCGGCGCAGAAGCTCGGGCGCGAAGTTCGGGATGCCGCCGAACTGGATGTCGCCATTTTCTGACAGGGAGTCGCCCACGCGCAGCTGGCCATGGTTGGGTACGCCGATCACATCGCCGGCATAGGCAGTCTCGGCGATTTCCCGGTCCTGCGCCATGAACATCAGCGGATTGTGGATGTTGAGCTGTTTGCCGCCCGTGGTTTTGAGGCGCATGCCGCGCCGGAACTCGCCCGAGCAGAGCCGCAGGAAGGCCACGCGGTCGCGGTGGTTGGGATCCATGTTTGCCTGGATCTTGAAGACAAATCCACTGACGGAAGGATCATCGCGCGAGATCATCACCTCGGCGCCCTTCTTCACCGCCTTCTGGGCGCGCGGCGCCGGGGCATAAGAATGCAGCGTGCGCAGCAGTTCCGCCACACCGAAATAGCGCAGCGCAGAGCCGAACACCACAGGCGTCATGTTCCCCGCGCGGAAGGCTTCCGGATCAAACTCCGGCAGCAGGCTGCGGGCCATCTCGATGCCTTCCACCATTTCGGCGAACACGTAGGGGTCGAGATTGGCTTTAAGGCTCTCAGGCTCGCCGGAGATTTCCGTGGCCGGACCAATACGGGCAGGCTCGCCGGGGCGGCGCTCGAACTGCAGGAACTGGTTGCGGGCAAGGTCCAGCATGCCGGCAAAGCGCTGGCCGCTGGCAGCGGGCCAGTAGAGGGGCGCAGTGTCGAGCTGCAGCTTGTCCTGCACTTCATCGAGCAGCGCGATGGGCTCAAGCGCTTCGCGGTCCATCTTGTTGATGAAGGTGACGATGGGGATGTCCCGCATACGGCAGACTTCAAACAGCTTCAGCGTCTGCGGCTCGATACCCTTGGCGGCGTCGAGCACCATGACGGCGCAGTCAGCGGCGGTCAGCGTACGGTAAGTGTCTTCGGAGAAGTCCTCGTGGCCCGGCGTGTCGAGCAGGTTGAACATGAAGCCGTCAAACTCGAACGTCATCACCGAGGCCGAAACCGAGATGCCCCGGTCGCGCTCGATCTTCATCCAGTCAGACTTTGTGCGCCGCGCCTCACCGCGCGCAGCCACCTCACCGGCCGCCCGGATGGCGCCGCCCGCCAGCAGCAGGTTCTCGGTCAGCGTCGTCTTGCCCGCGTCAGGGTGGGAGATAATGGCAAAGGTGCGCCGCCGGGCGGCTTCGGTAATGTGCGACATGGGCATGGACCGGTCTTCAATGATCTGGCCGTGGCCCTAACCGATTTAGGCCGTGGATAGAAGGGGCTGCCTGCCTTGGCGAGCCAGAAGCTGCTCAGGCCGCCCGCGTCCAGAACGCGCCCGTATCCGCGCCGCGGCCTTCGGCGAGGCGGGTGCGCACGGCGTCGAGGATGGCTTCCGGCAGGATCGTCAGGCGGGCTTCGGCCACGCGGCCATCATGCACCGGAAACAGCGCGGCATTGGCGCCGGTCTTGGCGATGATCAGCGCGGCGAGGTCGTCGACCATCGCCCGGTCGGGTACCTCTCCCCGGTCATGCACAGCCTGCAGGCGCCTGCGCACCAGCTCCATCGCCTCCCGCGGCCGCATCCCATGCACATCGCCGCCGAACACGGCCTTGCGGACGAGCAGCCGCATCTCCGGCGCCTCGATGTCGGTCACGATGTCATTCAGAAGGAACAGCATTGCCGCCCAGGCCCCCGATTATCCCAGCAGGCCACAACCTGCTGGGATAGGGTAAACAGGCGGTTTATGCCGCTGGCCTCAGCGGTTGAGTTTCAGCCCGAGGGCTTCCATCAGGGCGCCGGTGCGGGCATTTGCGCCGCAAGCGCCTTCATGCGCGTCAATCGCGGTCACGAGTTCTGCCTCGGCGGCGTCCCATTCCGGCTGGCGGTCGGTCCAGTCGAGCTCGGCTTTACGGATTTCGGCGCGGAAGAAATCAATCTCCGCCTGACGCTCGGGCGTATTGCCCTTGGTATCGATTTCCTTGCGGACGAGGCCACGCTCCTTTTCGGCTTCCTCAAACCGGGTCTGCACGGCCATCCGCTCATTATTGGCCGCCTTCACGGCAAGGCCCGCCTTGTTCACATCGGCCACATAGGACTCGCAGGCAAAAGCGGCGGGGGTCAGCGTCAGCGCAGCCATCGCGCAGGCAATGATCAATTTCATGGAATCTCCTCCTGTCAGTGAAGGGAGGATGCCTCGCACATTGCGTTCTGGCCAGATTACAGTCGCATCAGTCTTGCGGCAGAAAAGGGGCGCGGCGCCTGCGCCTCACTCGGCCGGGCAAGCGGCCTGGGCTGCCTTCAGCTCCGCATGCAGCGCGGCCGCCTCGTTTCTGAAGGCCAGGGCGACCAGATACTCAGCTTCACCTTGCGCCATTTCCTCAAGGAACTGATCTTCGTCTATGGCGCCGTCGTCAAATTCGTACTCGACCCACAAAAGATAATCGATCAGCAGGTTCAGATCGGCATCCTTCTGACGTTCATTGGCGCTGGCGGCGCGGATCGCCTCGTCCAGTTCAGGGCCGCAGGCTGGGACGCCGCCTTCAAGCGCGGCAGGTGTAACGCCCTCTTCGACCGGCTGCGCGCTGCTTTCTGTCAAAGCGCTCACGGCAAAAGAGACGGCGAAGAAAACGGCGAAGACACTTACGGCTTTCATGGCTCGGCCGCTCCGCATTCGATGTATTTCTTCCTTAGGGCCGCGAGCCGGTCTTCGGCTGCGGCATGTTCCGCCTTGGCGGCGCGATGCTTGTCTTCTGCTTCCATAAGGAGACGCGACTCCTCCTGGGCATCAATGATGCCTTCTTCATAGTCCATCGAGATCCAGCCGATCATTTCGTAAGCCTCTCTGGCCACCCACGAAAGCCGGGCTTCGTTGGTCCGCGCCTCGGCTGTGGCCCGGTCAAGCTCGGGTCCGCAGGCCGGTATGTCAGCCATGGCGAGCGGCGCAGCGCAGAGGACAGCGGTGGCGATCAATGAGAAGCGAAGCATCTTCTGAGTTCCAAGGTGTGGACCGGAAAGGCTATCCAGCCAGCTAAAGGCTTTCCGTCAGGAATGTCTTCCACCTGTTCAGGGGGCTGCTTCAGGGCCCATCTGATCCGGGGGGATCCCCTTCAACGTCTTCTGTCAGGAAATGCCGGCCTTGCCGGTCTTCGATCTCGATAACCCAGAGATCGCTGTCGCGCGCTTTCGCGCGGCGGACGTATTCGTCCACGGCGGCTTCATCCGGGCCGATCCCCTGGACCGCCAGGTTCAGGAAGATACGCTCGCCCTCGAGGTTCATGGAAGGAATATAGGCTGCGGCCGTGCCATCGAGACGGGCAACCTTCACCAGCACATCGCCGCGATCTTCATCGCCGTGCTGGGTGACGAACGCGCTGGCCCCGGCAAGATTTGCCCGGCGGATCAGCGCGTCGGTCCATAGTCTGGCTGGCAGGCGTTCCATCATCGGTCCGAATGTCCCGTGTCACGCCTGCCCGTCAAGCATCAGGCGCCGCCAAAGGCACACTGCATGCCGGTGCTCATCATCGCGCCCATGATCTTGGACTGTTCGTCAGCCGGGAGGTTGTCGAGAACTTCACCGCCCTTTTCTTCCCCCTGCGCCATCGCCTTGGCGACCGTGTTGAACGTCTTGGCGTCGAGACTTTTTTCCAGGCCATCGGCGATGCAGGAACACATTGCCTTGTCCTCACCCGCATCGGTGCAGGCTTTCACCATGGTTGCCTTGGACCCGCCCGTGCCACCACATGCTGCCAGCGCAAGCGCCAGCGCGCCTGCCACAATTGCCATTCTCATTTTGAGATATCCCCTTGGCTGATAGTAATAGGCAAGCGTGACACGCTTCGCGGGGCTATGCCACCGCTTTTTCGGCGCGCCTGGAGGCGGGCTCAAAGACCGAACGCAAAAGTCAGCCGGTCCCTCAGGATCGTCCGGTTCTGGCTTGTCAGGCCCTTGTTGCGTGCCGCCGCGGCCATTCTGGCCAGGCCTCCGCGCGCTTCCGGAGAGCGTATGATGTGGAGGCAAGCCTGCGCCAGATCGTCTTCTCCCAGCACGCAGATGAAGTGTTCGCCTTCGGTCAGCCCCAGGCCTTCGGCCCCGACCGGCGTGGTGATGACCGGAACGCTGTGCTCGAGCGCGTCAATGATCTTTGTCTTGATGCCCGTGCCCTGAAGGATGGGCGCCACCAGCACGGCGTTGCCAGCCAGGAAAGCGGAAAGGTCAGGCACGAAGCCGGCCACCTCGACCTTCTTGTAGACCGCATGGGCCAGCGGCTTGCCGGCTGCCTGGAAACAGTAATCCGTATCCGAACTGCCTGTATTCTTGCTCACTTGAACCGCTGCGCGGTCCAGCAGCTCCAGCGCTTCGGCGTTGGGCGCGTAGCCGGCATTGCCAATGAAGACGAAGCGGACACTTCGGCTGAAATCCTGTTGGGGAACCGGCAATTCGTTGATCAGAGGCGGGAAGGCAACAACATCAGCCCTGCCGGGGCAATCGGTTCGCATCTCATCGGCTTCCAGGGCCGACACCATCAGGATCGCATCAAACACGTCCGCAGCACGCCGCTCGGAGCGGTCCATCAGGCTCTTTTCCACACGCAGTAACAGCTTCTTGAGCCTTGGGACCAGGAAACGGATGGCACCTGGAAGCCGCGCCTCGAATGTGCCGCCCAGATCGCCTGCCGTCTCATTGGTCAGCATCCGCTGGTACCGCTTCGACAGGCGGTCATCCATGTCGAGGACAAGGCGAATGCCCGGATAGTGGCGATGAATGGCCAAAGCGAGGTGGGAGAGGCGCGCCATGTCGAACACGATCACATCCGGGCGAATGCGCTCCACCGCTTCCATGACGGCCGCAGTCGCAGGCCCATTCAGAAACAGGTGGCTCTGCAGCGGCAACAAGGGACGCCTGAGCATACTCCCGGCAATCCCCATCATCCCGGACATCTCCAGTATCCCGGAAGAGGTGATAAAGTCTGGCGCAGGCTTCTTCGGCGGGTCGCCGAAAGAAAGCAGATGCACCTCACCAAGTGTCGCTGCAAATTCGAGCGTCTGCACAATCATGCGCTGACGCCCCATTTCGACCGGCCACGGCCAGCGTGTCGCTATATAAAGTACCTTCACAATGTCCCACCACATTCCCGGAGCGCGTCCTACCACAACTCCGTAAAGTCCCATCGTCTGAAGCGTGCCTCAGAACCGCGTTAACCCAGAAATACACACAAACACGGCGAAAAGGTGGTCATTCCGCCGCTTCATCGAGCGGTCTGAGATCGGCGTCACTGGCGCGAGGCAGGATCACCTCTGCCTTGGTTCCCCGGCCCGGTTTCGAACTCAGGCGCAGCTCACCGCCATGCAGCTCTGCAAACCGGCGCACGACCGACAGGCCAAGCCCGGTCCCGGCCTTGGCGCCCGTCGCCTGCGCAAAGGGCTGGGTGAGGCGGGCAAGATCGGCGGCGGGAATGCCCGCGCCCCTGTCCTGAACGCTGAGGATCGCAGCTCCCCCCTCAATCCGGGTTTCCAGGGTAACGGTCTTGCCATTGCCGGAATACTTGATCGCGTTGGAGACCAGGTTCTGCCAGATCTGGCGCACGGCGCGGGCGTCAGCCTCTGCCCAGGCCTCGCCTTGGGATTTCAGCTTCAGCGTTACCCCGGCGCGGTCAGCGTGACCTTTCAATTGGCGCATGACGGACTCTGCGGAGGCCGACAGATCCACAGGCTCGGGATCAAGGCGGGGTTGGCCAGCCTCGGCGCGGGCCAGGTCGAGTATGTCATCGACCAGTAGCAGCAGGTCCGTACCGCTCTCATGGATGATTGCCGGATAATCCGCATACACCTCGGGCATCGGCCCCATGAGTTCTGCCTGCATGATCTCGGCATAGCCCAGAATGGCGTGCAGGGGTGTACGCAGGTCATGGCCCAGAGAGGCGAAGAAGGCCGTGCGCCTTTTCAGTTCTTCCTCGAAGTCCGCGCGCGCATCCTCCTGAGGGTCGGGCAGCCCCGCCGGCGGCGCGAAGAGGAGTATCGCTGCGCCGCCAGAACTGGTCTCGGCGGCAATCAGAACACGCTGCCCGGAAATCAGCGTGGCTTCCCCGGTCACGCATGCGCCCGGCTGAGTAATATCGCCGGGCAGCCCGCCTGGTTCGAAAAGTGAGGTCAACGCCGCGCCCGGCCTCAAGGCCCGCAGCCCAAACGTGTCCCCGGCCGCGCCGCGCAGGCGGCCTTCCGGCGTCACATCCAGCAGCGCGGCGCCATGTCCGGGCAGAGGCGGCACCATCGGGCGGGCGGGGGCCGCAGCATGGTTGGAGGTTTCCGGTAGCGCAGCGGCGTCTGGTTGGAGTTTCTGTTGGAGTTTTTCTGCCAGTCCGGAATGCACCAGCATCCACACCATCAGCGCGGAAACAACGAGCCCGGAAAAGGCAAATGGAACCGCTACGGCCCCGGCCCATCCGGCAGGCTGAGGCACCCAGCCAAGGGCCCCGCCCACCAGCACCAGGAACAGGGCGAAGGTTGCAAAAACCCCCGCTTCGGCGGCCATGCGGCGGGCGCCGGCCAGAAGCCCGGCCAGAGGCGCCGCCAGTAGCAGTATGGTTAAGGGAGAAGCGCCCCCACCGGTCAGAATCAGTCCGGCAAGAGCCACCACCGTCCAGGCAATCACGACCAGTCCGCGCCAAAGCGAATCACCTGCCGGAACGAGGCTTCCCGCGATTCCGGGCACGCTCGCGGTAACCATGATCGCAAGCACCGGCCACAGGGGCGCACCTGCGATCAGGCCCGCAAGCCCGCTGCCGCCGCACAATGCGAGCCAGGCAACGTGAACAAACTGTAATCGCTTCTGCGACATACGGGGGTCCAAGCGTTAACACCCCAGAGAGATTTATTAGGCATTTTCTGCCAGAACGATCACCTGCTGTATTTGTAATGTGGCAAACAGACAAGGCGAGGTTCCCCCGTCAGGGAAGTTAAGGCATCACTATCGCGTGTCGCGTGAGGGAGAGAGAAACATGGCTGCATTGCGGGTTTTCGCAGCGGTTCTGGCAGTAGCTGGGCTTGCCGGCGTATCGATAGCTCAAGGCAAGGACCCGGTCTCGGAAAAGGCCGCCGTCTATATGACCTACCAGTCCGACGCAGATAAAGTCGGTGGTAAACCTTTCAAATCTTCGGGCGACATTGATGCCGCCCTTGAAACGCTCGGCTCCTACAATGCCGATCAGCTGACGCGGGGCTGGATTTCCTACTCCGCCCTGGTCGCCTCGCAGGATCCCGATTTCCGCGCCAACGTACGCGATATCGAGGCCTTTTATGGCCGTGACCGTGTGGTCAACAGCTTCGCCACCGGTGGGGGCTATGCCCGCTCGCTCAAAGGCGGTGACGATGCGGTCGGTTCTGCGATCGCTGTGACAGATGAAGATCTCGCACGGCTTTATTCCAACGCTGCCATCGTCAAGGAGCAAGGTTATTCCCTTCAAGGCTATGGCTGGGCCAAGTCGCGCATCCGCGATGGCAGCCGCCGCGCGGAAAACGTCAAAGTGCTGCAAGGCAAAGGCCAGGCGGCCGACAATCTTATCCTCGCCGCCCTCGTCGCGCCCAGCGCCACGCCGCTTTCAGACACCAATGCAGCCGGCGTGACGACAGCCGTTGCGACCGCATCTGATGTGGCAACGGCCGTACGCCTGCCCACCTTCCTCACCGGTAGTTTCACCGGCGGCAAGAAGAAGGTGAAGTATGGCAAGGAGCCGGTGGCAAACCAGATCGCTTCGGTGGCTGCGCTGCGCATTCTGGGCGCCGACGCGGTTGAAGAAGCCAAGCTCAGCCGTGTGATGCTGGAGCCCAGCGTCCAGAGCTGCATGAAGATGCAGAACCTTCAGCTGCAAGGCTGCGTCGCCGGCGTGGGTCAGGAGTTTGAGGTTCCCCACTGCATCAGCCAGCACGCGCTTGCCGAAATCGCTGACTGCCTCGGCGCCGTTTACAAATAGGCGCAAGCTGCAGATTTTCATTGAACCCCGGCGCAGCGCCTGCGCCGGGGTTTATTTTTTGCCCCGCTTGCCCCAGATGACGCCGATGAGCATTCAAGACGCCGCTGCCGACATCCGAGAAGAATTCTCCTGGCTGGAGGATTGGGAGGCTCGTTACGCCCACATCATTGATCTGGGTAAGCAGAACCCGCCGCTGAACGCCGAGGAGCGCACCGAGGAGAACAAGGTGCGCGGCTGCGCCTCGCAGGTCTGGATGGTCACCCGGATCGAGAATGGCCAGATCAAGGTGCGGGCCGAATCCGATGCAATGATCGTTTCCGGACTGATCGCCCTGCTCATCCGGCTGTATTCCGGATCGGACCTGAAGGAAGCGGCGGCCTTCGATGCGGAAAGCTTCCTCGACGAGATCGGCGTCAAAGGCGCTCTGACAGCGCAGCGGTCGAATGGGCTCGCTTCGATGCTGGCGCGCATCCGGCGCGATGCCGGGGCCGCGCTGGCAGGCTAGCGCCTTCAGCGCCCCCTGACGGCAAGGTCATAAGCCGCAATCAGCGCAGAGAGGGCTGTCTTGGGCCTCCGCCTCCGCGGCAAGCAAGCGCCCGGAAAATGCTGGGGATCAGGCGGCAAAACGCGATCTGGGATGTTGGATAAGCCGGTCATCCTTGGGGATGGTCCGGAGCAAGCGGCGGCTTGGCAGGAGCTCGTCATGGCACAGAACCTGGCTGAGCGCGCCATCATCACCCACCAGCGGTAAGCGGAGCCAGGCATGGATACGCCCGCCGGTCTCGATGATGCCGCCCACCGGCTCGCCCCGCTCCAGCGCGGCTGATAGTCCGAGAGCATAACACTCGCCATGAGCTCCGGCGATTTCAGTCAGGCGCATGCCCCGCACCTCGACACCGAAAATCTCGCGCAGCCTCGATCCGGCGATCCGGAACCGGCATTCCCCGGCCCCATCCACTTCGACGATTGAAATACAGGCCAGCGCGCTGCGCAGGGCGCCGGGATCGATATTGTCCCGCGCAACCCGGCCATGGCCATCACGGCGCGATTGCCAGTGCTGGATCAGCACTTCCTGAGCATCGGTGATGCCTGCAAAAACATTCTGTTGACGCATGACTGCCGCCCCCGCGGTGATTCGATAAGAATCACCTATCGCGCGAGTAGACTCCGGGATCAAGAGTCAACGAAGGAATTTGTTAACATAGATTAGCGAAATATTTCATTTCGATTTCGCAACGACCCGCGTTTTCTTGCGCTATGCTTAGCGTTCTTGCCGGCCGAGACCCATTTTCTTGGCCAGTTTTGAACGTTGCGCGGAATAACCTGGCGCCACCATGGGATAGTCTGCCGGCAATCCCCACTTCTCGCGATACTCATCCGGCGACATGTCGTATTTGGACCGCAGGTGGCGCTTCAGAGATTTGAATTTCAGCCCGTCTTCCAGGCAGATCAGATAGTCGTGCTGGATGGATTTTTTCACCGAAACCGCCGGTTTGAGCCGCTCCGGTTCACTTACCGGGTCGCCGAGCTCCACAAGAGAGCGGTGAACATTGCGAATCAAATCCGGAAGTTCAGTCGTTTGCACCGCATTATTCCGGACATACGCAGCCACGATTTCTGTAGCATATACAACGAAATCGTTCGACCTGACCGATACGTTCTCTTCTTCCGGCATACCCAGCACCCCATCGATTACTTGGGAAGCGTATGTCACCTCTGACAAACGTCAAATACAGAAATTCCGACACTGGCTGCCGGACTGCTTCCATTGAGGCTTTATTGCACCAGTGAGAGTAGGTTCGAATGGAAAAAATCGGCCAGCCAAGATGAACCGGCTGGCCGTTTTGTTATCCCGCTATGCCGACAGGAAAGACATCAGCAGTACGGCCGCCAGGATAACGGCGGTCCAGATGGATGCCCCGCCGGACAAGCCGCCCCGCGCGATCTCGCCTCGCGGACTGAAGGCAGATTCCAACCGCTTGTAGGCCCGCTCCGACAACCGCGTGAACAGAGTGGACGTTGCCGGCCCCATCTTGCCCCAGACGGTGCCCGACCATTGGACAAAGCCATAGCCGGCCTTGCGGTAAAACCAGTCGGTATCGAGGATCGTGCCGGGCTTCTCGGCCGGATAGAGCGCGAAACGCTTGAGCAGGATGAAGGCGAAGGTGGCCAGCACCAGAAGCTGCATCTGGGTCAGGATATGTTCCAGCGTGAAGGGCTGGTAGCTCGAGGCCTCAATCGGATAAGGCAGGAGGCTGTAGAGCCACTGATAGCCAAAGCCCGGAATGATCGCCGGCAGGCCGACAGCGATACACAGGAACGCCGCCATCCCCATGGCCAGAAGCATGTTGAACGGCGCTTCCTTCACCCGCTTGCCACTGTCATGGCCGAAGAAGGCAAAATACGGGATCTTGATGCCTGAATGCTCAAGCACACCGGCAGAGGCAAAGAGCAGCATCAGCCAGACAACCACCATGGGGGGATCCGACACGCCTTCATAGGCCACCGCGCTCATCGTCAGCGATTTGGCCACAAAGCCGGAGAATAGCGGGAAGGCCGAGATCGACAGACCGCCGATGATACAGAACAGCGTCGTCCAGGGCATGGAGCGGTAAAGCCCGCCCAGTTCCGACGCCTTGGTCGTCCCCGTCCGGTAAAGCACCGCGCCCATGCTCATGAACAGCAGGGCCTTGTAGATGATGTGGGCAAAGGCATGCGCGCTGGCGCCATTGAGGGCGAGCGCATTGCCAACCCCGGCTGTGCCCACGCCGATGGCGCAGATCATGAAGCCGACCTGGTTGTTCAGCGAATAGGCCAGAACCCGGCGCAGATCGTTTTCGATCACCGCGAAGAAGACCGGGAAGACGGTCATGATCGCGCCGATCCAGATCAGCGCATCGAAACCTGGGAACAGGCGCGCGAAACCATACACCGCAAGCTTCGTGGTGAAGGCAGACAGAACCACCGCTCCGACCACGGAGGCCTTGGGATAGGAATCCTGCAGCCAGTTATGCATGAAGGGGAAGGCCGCCTTGATGCCGAGCGCGATGAAAATGTAGATCGCACCGGGATCGCTGAAGCTCTGAAAGGCTTCAAGTGACAGCGTGCCATTGTACCGCCAGACATAGGACAGGCCATCCAGCAGGATCACGCCCGACAGGATCTGGATCACCAGATAGCGCATCGAGGCAAAGTAGGCCGCACGCGTGCCTGCCTGCAGGATCAGGAAGACCGAAGTGATCGCGGTGATTTCCCAGAAGACGAACAGCGTCATCAGGTCGCCGGCGAAACTCGCCGAAACGGCCGCGCCGGCATAGGCCAGCGCCATACCGTCCTGGCGGGGATTGTTCGTGTGCAGCGCATAGATGGCGTTCAGCAGCGACGCGATGAGGAAGGCGAGGCCGAAAATGAAGTTCAGGCTGTCGACGCGGTAGAAGCTGAAGGTAATGTCGAGTGCTTCGGCGGTCAGCAGGTCCACTTCATGCGGCGCCATTACGAGCAGCGCGATCGCGGCGATGGGCGTGCCAACGGTGAGCACCTGGCGGACCTGGCGGTATGGGATGAACAGGGCGGCGATGCCCACAAGGATCATCAGCCAGCCGGGATTGAGGGCAGCAAGCCAAGCCGGCATCATTCTTCTCCCTCAAACGCTTTGGGTTCGCCCGCATTCAGGCGGTCAGCAATAGCTGGATCGATATCGGCGGGCGGGCCGCTGAGATCGCCATAATAGTTTTCGTCGCGGCGCAGCAGCTTGCCCAGCGGCCAGCCCATCAGCACAACGAAGGAGAAGGCCGCAAAGCCCCAGAGGGCGTAGAAGCCCACTGCATTGGCGATCCCGATCTTCTCATGACGGGGCACAATCAGGTCCAGCAGAACCAGAATGATCGACAGGGCCGCCATGCCCCAGAAGATGATCCCGCCAATACCCTTCTTCTCGGTCCAGCCAAAGAGAACGCGGGACATGGGATGGATACCGTCGTCCGGGGTCCGGCTCATGGCATTGACCTTTTCGGCCGCCGTTTTCACGAAGCGGCCAGACGTATCCCGTACGGGAGGGGTCGTGTCGTTGCTCATGGCAGCGCGGCCTCCTGAACTGTGGTTATGGCCGCATCGAGCGCGGGGCCAGGAAGTCACCCATCGGATCGACCAGCAGGAAGAGGATGAGGCAGAGGAAGGCCGTGAACAGCGGTGCCGCCACCGTCAATGCGGGTGCCCCGCCCGGCCGTTTAAACTCCTTCACCGGAGCTTCCGGCGGCGGCGGCATCAGCGCCAGGATCGGAATCGGCAGCAGATAGGCAATGTTGAGCACCGAGGATGCGATCAGGATGAACGGCACCCAGTCTGCCCCGCGGTCGACCGCGCCCTGCATCAGCTCATATTTCGGCCAGTCCCCGGCAAAGGGCGGCACCCCGATGATCGACAGAGAGGCCATGAAGAAGGCGATGAAGATCAGCGGCATCTTCCGGCCGAGGCCGCGCATGTCGGAGATGTTGGTGAGGCCCGTGGCCACATAGATGGCGCCGGCGCACATGAAGAGCGTGATCTTGGCGGCGGCGTGGGCAGCGATCTGCAGCGAACCGCCCATGAAACCGGCCTTGTCTGCCAGCATGGCGCCGAGGGTGACATAGGCCAGCTGCGCCACGGTCGAATAGGCAAGACGCGCCTTGAGATTGTCCTTGGTCAGCGCAATCAGCGACGCCACCACAATGGTGATACACGCCACATCCATCAGGAATTCGCGGGAAGGTGTCGCATTCAGCAAGTCTGCGCCGAAGATGTACATCGACACCTTCAGCACCGTGAACACCCCTGCCTTCACGACGGCCACCGCGTGCAGCAGCGCAGAGACCGGCGTTGGCGCGACCATCGCGTTGGGCAGCCAGAAATGGAACGGCATGAGCGCGGCCTTGCCGATGCCGAACACGAACAGCAGCAGCAGGGCGCTGGCCACGGCCGGCGAGATCTGGACATTCGCCAGAAGACCGCCATCGACAAAATCCAGACGCTGACCGGCCACGAACCAGGTCCACATGATCGCGGTCAGGAAGAAACCGATGGAAGTGCCAAGCAGGGTCAGCAGGTAGATGCGTGCGCCGCGCTGGGCTGCGGCATCTCCCTTGTGCGCGACGAGGGGATAGGTCGACAGCGTCAGCACTTCATAGAAGATGAAAAGCGTGAACAGATTGCCCGCAGAGGCAACGCCCATGGCGCCGCAGATGGCAATGGCAAAGCAGATGTAGAAACGCGTCTGGTTCCGCTCGCGGTTCCCGCGCATGTAGCCGATGGAATAGAACGAATTCACGATCCAGAGACCGCTGGCCACGACTGCAAACAAGGCGCCAAGCGGTTCCAGCTTGAACGCAATCGCCAGCCCTGGCGCCGCCTGGCCGACAAACAGTTCCGGGCGCACCCCGGACGACACCAGCGCCGCCAGCTGGATCACCACGGCAAACAGCGCAATCGATCCGACAATCGTGACGCCTTCCCGGATGTTCGGGAACTTGCCCATGGCGGCAATGCCCGCCGCGATCAGCAGTGGCAGGATAAGGACCGCCGCAATGAGGGTTTCCGGGTTCATCGGAACGCCTCCACACCAAGGGCAGCCACCGCCCCGTCACGGGCAAGACCCAGCGGGAAGTCGGCGGCGATGCCGAAATAAAGATTGGCGAGCGCCAGTATCCAGAGCGGCACAAGGATCAGCAGCGGCGCCTCCTTATGGGTTTTGCGCGGGTTGAGCGGCGGCTGGAAGAAGGCCGCCTGAAGAATACGGCCGACATAGAAGACAGCCAGGAAGCTCGAGAAAACGACGAGCAGCACCGCCCACCACCAGCCCTCGGCAAACAGCGCGTAGCCGAGCTGCAGCTTCGACATGAAGCCTGCCGTCAGCGGCACACCAATCAGCGAGAGACCGGCAATGGCAAAGGCCGTCATCGTCCACGGCGCCGTGCGGCCAAGGCCGGCAAAGTCGCGGATCGTCGTACCCTGATGGGTCATCACGATCCCGGCGATCGCCATGAACAGCGCGCCCTTCATCAGGGCGTGATTGAAGAGGTGAAGCAGGCCCGCAGCGACACCGGGGGCCGTCGCCAGCGACACGCCCAGCAGCATGTACCCGACCTGCGCGACGGAGGAATAGGCCAGCACACGGCGCACATCGGTCTGGAACACAGCCTGGAAACTGCAGATCACCATCGCAGCTATTCCGAGCGGCGCGAGCACCCAGGAGAAACTTGCCAGTTCGAAGCTGTATTCCGGGCGGAAGACGGTGAACAGGAACCGCACCAGAGCGTAGAGCGCCACCTTGGTCGCCGTTGCCGACAGGAAGACGGTAACGAAGCTCGGGCTGTAGGAATAGGCGTTAGGCAGCCATTGGTGGAGCGGCCACATTGCCGCCTTCAGGCCGAGGCCGACAATGATGAAGGCGAAGCCGACCTGGACCGAACGATTGTCAGTCAGCGCGGGCAGACGATCTGCGATATCGGCCATGTTCAGCGTGCCGGTGGCCGCATAGAGGAAGCCGATGCCAACAATGTAGAAGCTGGCGCCCAGCGTTCCCATGATCAGATAGTTGAAGGCCGCCGGCAGCGCGCGCCGGTCACGCCGCGCCCCCATGGCAACCATCACATAGGTCGCCAGCGAACTGATCTCGAGGAAGACGAAGAGGTTGAACGCGTCCCCGGTGGATGCCACGCCCAGGAGGCCGGACATGCAGAGCAGGAAGGCCGCATAGAACATGCCGAGCTTGTTGCGATTGCTGAGCTCGGACGTGATCGTCGGCCAGGAAAATACCGAAGCCAGGAAACCGATACCGGTCACCAGCAGCAGGATCATCGCATTCAGCGCATCGGTCCGGAACTCAATGCCGATGGGCGGTGGCCAGCGGCCGATCTCATAAGAGAGTATTCCCGTCGGCGAGGACTGCACCAATGCCAATGTGACGATGGCCAGGTAGAAGGAAACGCCCGCCGTCAGCACGGAAATAAGCCAGGCTGCGCGCCCGTTGGGCAAGATCGCCACGAGCGGCGCGATCAGCATCGGCACCGCAACGAGCAGCACCGGCGCGTGCGCAAGCGCCCAGGCGGGCGCGGAGGTCAGCACGGATTCCAGCGTCATGCCGAAGCCTCTTTGATGTCTTTGTCTGCTTCGAGTTCCTGGGCGAGCGCGGTTTGCATGTCGATCTCGCGAACCTCATCAGCTTCGATGGTGCCGTAAGCTTCACGGATACGGACGATCAGCGCGAGGCCAAGCGACAGCGTGGCGACACCGACGACGATAGCCGTCAGCATCAGAACGTGCGGCAACGGATTGGAATAGGCGTGATGCAGGTCTGCAAACCGCTCGCCTGTCGCCGCCAGTAAAGAGTCAGGACCATTCACGCCATCATGTACGGGGTCGGAATGATAAGGGGTATCTTCCGGCAGAAGGATCGGCGCCGTTCCGCCGCTGACCTTGGCAAGCGACACATAAAAAAGGCAGATCGTCGTCTGGAAGATCGACAGGCCGACAAGGCGCTTGATGAGATTTTCTGCAGAAAAGGCGATATAAAGGCCGATCATCATAAGACAGATGATTGCCCAGTAGCCTGCGCGTTCGAGAACAAATTCGACCATGGCTTACCAGTCCTCGTCACGGATTTCAGCCACGCGGCCGGCCAGCGCGTAGAAGATGGTAATCATCGCGCCGGTGACCGCAAACAGCACACCCAGTTCCACGATGATGATGCCTGCATGCTGACCGTCATGACCGCCCGGAGGCTCGCCGAACAGCGCCTGGTATTCCAGGAACAGCCCCCCCTGCATCATCGACCAGAAACCGACGCCGACATAGATCAGCACACCAACGGCAGCCAGCGTCCGGGCGAATACCGGCGGCACAGCGCGCATCGTAGTAACGAGGCCGAATGTCAGCGAATGAAGGATGATGGCAACGGCCAGCACCACGCCAGCCTGGAAGGCCCCGCCCGGCCCCACTTCACCATGGAACTGGACGTAAAATCCGTAGATCACGATCAGCGGAATGAAGCACTTGCCTATGACGCGCAAAATCACGTGATGATCACTCTTCATGATGCATCGCCCTCTTTGCCCTTGCGCTTCTTGTTCCGCAGCGTTTCGGCAAGAGACCGCTCGCCAAAGCCCAGCAGCATGGCAACGGCCAGACCGGCAACAAAGACCACGACCGTTTCGCCCATCGTATCAAAGCCACGATAGCTAGCCAGAACCGAGGTCACGACGTTCGGAACGCCCGTATCGAACCAGTTCACATGCACATAGGTCATGCCCGGTCCGGTATTGGCGGGGGAATTGGGATCGCCGAGGCCCGGCAGGTCGACGGTTGCGTAGATCAGCATGGCAGCAGTGGCGCCGCAGACCAGGAACGGGCCGAGTTTCGACAGCGGCTTCTCCGGCTTGGCGGTCCGTGCCGTCAGCAGCATCGCCCCCAGAAGCACCGCTGTGGACATGCCCGCCCCAACCGCTGCTTCGGTATAGCCCACATCGACAGCATCCACCGCGATATACCAGGCCGCGGAGACGAGCGAATAGACGCCCGACAGCATGACGATCGCAAACAGGCTGCGCAGTCTTGCAATGGCAAGCGCCACAATGAACAGGATAGCCAGAAGCGTGATGTTGATCAGCAGCGGGCCGGCATCTGCCGTAAACAGCTCCCTCATGCTTCGTCCTCCGGATTAGCAGCACCCACCGGGCCAATCCGCGGCTGCAGGCCGGCCACATGCGCGGCATTCACCAGCGCATGTGAAGCTGTCGGGCTGGTGAGGAACAGGAATATGAAAATGCAGAGCAACTTGACCAGGACAAGCCAGTTGGGCGCCATCAGCGCCATGCCGATCAACAGCAGCGCGGCGCCGGATGTATCGGTCACGCTGGCCGCGTGAAGGCGGGTGTAGAAGTCGGGAAAGCGCAGCACACCGATGGCGCTGACAATGCAGAGAAACCCGCCGGCAAGGCATGCCAGCCCGCCCAGCGGATGACGCAGGAACTCCCAGAAATTTCCAATGTTCGCAAGGAATTCGCCCATGTCATTCACCGCCTTTGGCAGGATCAACCCGCCGGGCAAGAGGCACCTGGAAAGAACGGTAGCGGAAGAATTTCAGGATCGCGATCGTGGTGACGAAGTTGATCAGCGTGTAGATCATTGCGATGTCCAGAAAGTCGGGCCGGCCCATCACATAGCCGAGCAGCCCGATGACCAGCACGGTTTTGGTGCCGAAGGCGTTGACCGCCAGAATGCGGTCATAGAGCGTCGGCCCCATCAGCGCGCGCACGAGCAGAAGCACCATTCCGATCAGAATGGCGATCAGAGCAGCAGCGGTCATACGCGGCCCTCCTTCGGGTCGCAGGCGGCGGCACAACGTTTGTCCATTTCGATGAAGCCCTCCGGCTCCGTGCCGGACTCGTAGAGCCCATGCACGAGGAGCTTGTCCCCTTCGATCTCCACAGTCACCGTGCCCGGCGTCATGGTGATCGAGTTGGCGAATGTCACTCGGGCGAGGTCGGTCTTGCAGGTGGTTTTGATCTTCGCGAGCGTGGGAGTGATGTCGAGATCAGCGCGCAGGCACGCCCGGATCACAACCCAGTTCGACTTCACGACTTCAACCGCCAGCCAAGGATAATATTTCATCAGCTGAGGCAGCCGCACATACGGCGCGCCTTCGCGATCGATGATGTCCAGCCGGTAAGCCAGTATCATCGTCAGCAGCACCGAGGCGCCGCCAAATCCGAGCATCAGCGGCTTGTAGTGGCCCGAATTACCGAGCCAGAAAGCCACCAAGGCCGCCAGTAGTCCCAAGAAATACGCCACAGCGCCCCTCAGCTCCGACCGATCCCAATTTGGTGAACGACCCACCTAAAGGGCGCGGGCCCGCTTGAAAAGCCCGTTCGCCCCGAAAAAGACACTAACGCCCGAAGACGAGGCGGGCGGTGCGTTGTGCGGTCGAGAACGCAGCCTCTTCATTGGCGGGCTCTCCCAAGGATTGGGCGTGGCGTAGCGCCGCAGGCGAGTAAGCCGAGGACAAAGCCCAGTTCCAATACCGCAGTGTTGTCTGCGCCTTGAGCACCGAAAGGACCTCATATGTTTCCGCAACCAGTTGGAATTGCGGATGAGGCATGCCGGGGTCTAGCTCCAGCGGACGGCGTAATGCCGTCCACAGCATCGCGAGATATTCGCGCTTCAGACCGGTTGCCTTGCAGAGTACAGCCAGGGCTTCCCCGCCCGGATCGGACAATATCTTGGCGGCCGTCACCGGCTTGATGCCTGAGAGATACCCGATCTCCTGGGCAATCTTGGCTTCCATGCCCTCGCTGGCCGCAGCATGAACCGCGTCTTCAAGACTCTCATACGGGCTGCGCTCAATCGCAGCGCGGTTGCGCTGGCGCCTTTCGATCAGCTGCAGCGCCTTGCGCGTGACGGGATCCTGCCAGCCTTCTGCCGCTGCCATTTCAAACACGTCCGAGCAGAGGGAGATCATCTCCTGACGCTCGGCCGCATGGCGTGTCAGTATCTTCCGCCGCGTGGCGGCATCTGCCCACCAGAACATTGCCATCGCATGAGAGGGCTTCAGTTCAATCCGGTCAGCCAGCAGCGGGCAATAACCGGGCTCGTCCCGGGAAGCGGCGATCAGCCTGTCCATGGTCGTCTCGGCGAAGGCCGCTGTCCGGTTTGCCAGCAGCTCGCGCACGACATGAGGCTCACCCACATCTGAAATGGCAGCGGTGACGGCCACAGAGAGGTTGCGCCGGCGGGCCACCGCCAGCCTGTGTTCGGGGGTAGTCTGCCGGACGATCTCCGCAAGGTCGCAATCGTCGAACGCCTCGCTTTCTTCCAGCAGAGGCCGCGCGACTGCAAAGTTCGACTGGGCAAGATACCGCAGGAGCCGCCGGGGCGCCTCACGGCTGCCCGCCAGGCGCGCGGAACACATCACACGCTCGCGCTCGCCGGCATGAAACAGCATATCGAGCAGAATATCGCCGGCCATCTGCCGGTCCTGCGGCGGAATGCGGGACGCCGGCATTGAGACAACATCCAGTATCCGGCGGAGAAGCGCTTCCTGAGCAGCCCCTACCGGCAGATGTGTCCTGGATTCTGTGGCGTCAGCCATGCGCAAACCTCGGGCAGCGCCCGGCAGATTTGCATCAATTGATTAATGAGAAATGGAGCCAGGTTTACGCTTGCCGCCAGTATTGAGCAGGCGTCAGCACCCGGCTGGTGCGCGACCGCCCCGGGTGCACGACCAGCAGCAACAGGCTGAGCGCCAGCAGGATCACCGCCACCAGGAAATGGGTTCCGCCGTCAAGCGCCCCATCCGGCATGGCAATCTCCCGGCCCAGCCAGGGAGAAAGATGCAGCGCAACGCCGGTGCCGAAAATCAGCACGGCAATCACGGCCCCCAGCCGGCGGCTGAAGGGCAAAAGGATCAGGATCGCCGCCACAAGCTCCAGCAGCCCGGCAACAAACCGGCCAGCCGGCTCGAACAGCGTGATCCCTGATTTCTCGGCCAGCGCGGCGAACACGGCGTGCTGCCCCGGCGGATCGAAGAATTTCACGTCTCCTGCAACCGGTGCCGGCCAGGGATGCAGCGTCAAATGGAGGAACATCGCCGCCAGAGCCAAGGCGATGCCCCAGCTGACCGCGTACCGGAACGTCCGCATTGGAAGAGACCTCACCCACATGGTTTACAAGTCATAAAAAACCTATCGGCACAGTCCTGCCTTTGCAACCATGCCCGGCTGCTGCTAGCGGTCGGGTTCCATTATCGGCAGGTTTGTATGAGTATGCGCCGCGTGGGGACCAATCAGTGACAGAAGACGCCGGAAAAGACGCCGAAGAAACGCGCGCGCAGGAAACCAGCCCGGCCGCCGTGGATGCGACCGTCAACGTGACGTCACCGGTCAGCGGCGTCAGCGAAGCGATTACCGCCGGCGCATCCTTTCTGGTAACCGCCACCAACTGGCGGGCCAGGAAACTGCGCCGCGGCGTGAAGATCGAACTGCCCGCCTATCTCGGTGTCCAGTGCAGCTGGTTCATGGCGTTCGGGCTACAGCTTGTCCTCTTTCCGTACCTGATCACCGGGCGAAACCACCTGCATCTGGACGGCCTCGCGCTCGGTCTTGCCAATATGGCCCTGTCGGCCCCGTCAGTGGTGTTCCTTCTGATTGGCGGCGTGGTGGCAGAGCGCGCCGATGGCCGCCGCCTGCTCATCCTGCTTCATCTTCTCGCTGCGGTGCCATCCCTCTTTCTCGCTTTGGCTGTGTCACGCGGAGAGCTGAGCTATCTGGCAATGATCTTTTACGCGCTGGCCATCGGCACCATTGGCGCCTTCATGATGCCCGCGCGCGACGCCATCGTGAATGAAGTGGTCGAGCGGCGGATGCGCGTCGGCTCAAGCGTGACCCTGCAGCTGGGGGTGACGCTCGCCACCATGGCGCAGTTCCTCGCGCAGATCGGGGGGCTCGTCCTGGCCGGCTATGCCGACAAGGCGACCCGTATGCCGCCCTGGCTTGGCGGGTTCTCGGTCGGCCCGATTTCGGCCAGCACCCTGCTGATTGTTCAGGGCATCGCGCTGGCCTGCGGCGCAGGCTTTGCCCTCTTCATGGCCCGCGGGCGCCAGGTGCGCACAGGCCGCAAGGGGCTCGGCGCGGCTGTCGGAGACATCCTCGATGGCGTGAAAGCCGTGCGCAGCGATGCAAAGCTCTCGGCCATGACACTGCTGATGTTCGGTGTCGGCGTGTTCGTGATCGGGTCTTTCCTGGTCGTGCTGCCGATCATCAACCGGGATGTCTACCATTTCGGCTCGTCCGGTATCCGGGACATGTTCGTCACCTTCTGGATGGGCGCCTTTGCTTCATCCGTCGTGCTGGCGATCTTCCGCCGCATCAAGCGCCAGGGCCGCCTGCTGTTGACCGCCCAGTTCATCGCATCTGCCGGCATGATCCCGATGCTCTGGGTAGTGCCGCACTGGGCGTTCCTGATGATCGTGTTCATCTGGGGCAATGCGGCGGGCATCTCCATCGCCATGAGCCGGTCGATCGTCCAGGACGCAGCCCCAAAAGAGAAACTCGCGCGCGTCCTTTCCATTTACCAGCTTGGCTTCATGGCAGGGGCCCCTTTCGGCGCCGCGCTGATGGGGCTGCTGGTCGACCTTTTCGGCCCTCAGAAGATCGCCGTGGTGCCTGCCGGCGGCATGATCCTGCTGATCCTCTGGATGGTGTTCTTCACGCCTGTCTGGAACATGAAGGGGTCTGCCTGGGTCGCCCATCATGAAGGCGGCAAGTAGCAGGCGGGCAGGATGACAAGGCGCTGAAACTCGCCTAGCGATGGGCCCATGAGCCACATGCCCCGCGCCACGGTCCTGACCGGTAATATTGCCGATAATTGGAGGACGCTTGATGCCCTGCATCCGGGCGCAACCACGGCAGCTGTCGTCAAGGCAGATGCCTATGGTCTGGGCATCGCGCGGATTGCGCGCGCCCTGCGGATTGCCGGCTGCCAGACGTTCTTCGTGGCTTATCCGGAAGAAGGCGCCGCTGTCCGCAAGGCGGCCGGCAAGGCGGCCCGCATCTTTGTGCTGAACGGGCCCATGCCCGGCCGGGATCTCGCCCTTTACCGGGACGCAGATCTCACAGCCGTCCTTTCCAGCGAGGCCCATGTCCTCCTCTGGAACAATACCGTGCAGGGCTCCTGCGCCTTGCAGTTCAATACCGGGATGAACCGCCTCGGCCTGCCGACAGACCTGGGCGAGAAGGAACTGGCCGGCCTGCGGCGGCTGCAGCCGGTGCTGGTGATGAGCCATCTTGCCTGCGCCGATGAGCCGGACCATCCGATGAACGCGCAGCAGCGCAAGGCCTTCAACGAAGTGGCTGATGCCTTCCCTGACACCCCTGCCAGCCTTGCCAATTCCAATGGCTGCTATCTGGGCAAGAAGTTCGCTTACGACCTGACCCGCCCCGGCCTCGCCCTGTATGGCGGCACCCAGCCTCCGGCAGGGATCGATCTGAAGACCGCCGTGATCCTTGAGGCCAGCATTCTCTCGGTCTTCACCGGGCGCGCCGGCGGGCATGTCGGCTATGGCGCCACTCATACGCTGACCGAGGACCGCCTTCTGGCCACCTGCAGCCTTGGCTATGCCGATGGCATACCCCGCTCCGGCGGCGGCCAGATGACCGCCTGGCTGGGCGATCTGCCGTGCCCCGTCCTGGGGCGTATTTCGATGGATCTGATAACGATCGACATCACGGGCTGCACCAAACAACCGAAAATCGGCGAACGGGTTGAATTTCTGGGCGAGAACGCCAAACTCGAGGCGCAGGCATCTGCCTGTGGCACGCTGGGTTACGAACTGCTGACAGGCCTTGGCCCCAGAGTGCAACGTGTTTACCGCTGAGGCCTGACCATGCAGAATCCCTTTCAACTTATTGGCCGGGCTGTGCTTGGGCTGTTTGCCGAGATTGGCCGCCTTGCGGTGTTTTCCGCGCAGGTCATGGGCGCTGCCTTCACGCCCCGCTGGTATGGCGGCCAGATCCTCAGCCAGATGGTGAAGATCGGCTTCTACTCCCTGCCCGTGGTCGGCATGTCGGCCGTGTTCATCGGCGCGGCCCTCGCGCTCAACATCTATGAAGGCGGCAGCCGCTATGGCGCCGAACAGTTCGTGCCCAGCATCGTGGTGCTGGGTATCACCCGCGAACTTGGCGTCGTGATCACCGGCCTGATGCTGGCCGGCCGCGTGACCGCCGGTATCGCCGCCGAAATCGGCGCGATGCGGGTCACCGAACAGATCGACGCGCTGGAAACGCTCTCCGCCTCCCGCTTCCGCTACCTCTACGCCCCGCGCTTCATCGCGGCGCTGATCACCCTGCCCATGCTGGTGGCGCTGGCTGACGTGATCGGCGTCATGGGCGGCTGGCTCGTCAGCGTCTATGGCCTCGATTTCGATTCCACCGTCTACCTGCGCAACACGCTCGACTTCGTCACCCGGAACGACATTCTCGCCGGCCTCATCAAGGCAGTCGTCTTCGGCGGCGTGATCGCGGTCATGGGTTGCTATCAGGGCGACCGCAGCCAGGCAGGCGCCACCGGCGTTGGCCGCGCGGCCACGCTCTCGATGGTTGGCGCAGCGGTGCTGATCCTTGCCTTCAACTACATCATGTCCACCATCTTCGTGGAGATCGGCCTGTGACAGCTTCCCTGCTCAAACTTGAAGGCGTCGAGAAATCCTTCGGTCCCAAGAAGGTGCTGCGCGGCGTCGATATAGATGTCGCCCCTGGCCAGAGCCTCGTGATCATCGGCGGCTCGGGCTCAGGCAAATCCGTAATGCTGAAAAACGCGCTCGGCCTGATGTCTCCCGACGCTGGCCGCATCGTTTTCGATGGGCAGGACGTGACGAACGCCAAGGGCAAGACGCGCGAAGCCATGCGCGCGCGCATCGGCATGCTGTTCCAGGCGGGCGCGCTCTTTGACTCGCTCACCGTCTGGGAAAACGTCGCTTTCCGCCTGATCAATTCCGAAGGCATGAGCCGCAGGCAGGCCAAGGAACGCGCCATCGAGACGCTGAAGAAAGTGCGCCTCGGCGCCGATGTCGGCGGGCTTTATCCGGCAGAGATTTCCGGCGGCATGCAGAAGCGCGTCTCGCTCGCCCGCTCGATCATTTCCGAGCCAGACCTCATCTTCTTCGACGAGCCAACCACCGGCCTTGATCCGATCACGGCAGATGCCATCAACGACCTGATCCTCGAAATGGTCCGCGGCCTCGGCGCCGCCGCCGTGACGATCACCCATGATATGGCCAGCGCCACCAAGATCGCCGACGAAATCGCCATGCTGCTCGACGGCAAGATCATCTGGCGCGGCCCGGCGAAGGATGTGTATGCGAGCGGCAACGAATACGTAGACCAGTTCGTCAACGGACGAGCTGAAGGGCCGATCCAGCCGGCGATTTAGACAAACCGCGCAACACCCCGCCCCATCGCCAAGCACGCCGTGAGCAGATAGCCGCCCGTCGGCGCGTCCCAGGCCACCATTTCGCCCACACAATACGTACCCGGAATAGCCTTGAGCATAAGGCGCTCATCGAGCGCCTCCCAGGCGACGCCGCCGGCGGTAGAGATGGCAGTATCAATCGGGGCGGTGCCCGTCAGCGTGAGGGGCAGCGCCTTGATCAGGCGGGCGAGCGCGCCCGGCTCTCTCGGCGGCGCCCCGCGCGTCACCTCATTCACCAGCGCGGCCTTCACGCCGTCGAGCTTTGCCGCCTTCCTCAGGCGGTTTGACGCGGATTCCTTCGGGTTCACGCCGCCCAGTCTCGCCGCAAGCGTCCCTTCCTCCGTGTCCGGCAGAAGATCAACCAGCAGCGTCGCCGCGCCCCGGCCCGCCAGTTCCTGCCGGAGCGCCGCCGACAGCGGATAGACTGCGCCGCTCTCGATGCCCGCCTGCGTGATGACGAAATCCCCGCGCTGCGTCCGCCCGCCTGCGCTCAGCGCCACGCCCTTCACAGGCGCGCCTTCCTGCGCCGCCAGCATCCGCGCAGACCAATCCACCGTGAACCCGCAATTGGATGGCGCAAAGGGCTCGATCTCCACCCCGCGCGCGGCCAGAATGTCCGCCCACGCCCCATCCGATCCAAGGCGCGGCCAGCTTGCCCCGCCCAGCGCCAGAATGGTTGCGTCTGCCTCCACGCGCGTTTCGCCCTCAGGCGTATCGAAGACCAGCGCGCCGCGCTCACCCCAGCCTGTCCAGCGATGGCGCGTGTGCAGCGTGGCGCCGCCCTCGCCCAGCCGCGCCAGCCAGGCGCGCAGCAGAGGAGAAGCCTTCATACCGACGGGAAACACCCGGCCGGAAGAGCCCACATAGGTCTCAATGCCCAGCCCCTTCATCCAGGCGGCTATCTCCGCCGGGCCGAACGCCTCCACCATCGCCGCAAGCCGGCCGTCCGGCGCAGTATACCGGGAACGGAACACGCCCTCGTCTTCGGAATGGGTGATGTTGAGGCCGCTCTTGCCCGCCATCAGGAATTTACGCGCCGGGCTCGGCATCGCGTCATAGATCGCCACGCGCGCGCCGCGTTCCAGCGCCGCTTCCGCCGCCATCAGGCCCGCCGGCCCCGCCCCGATGATCGCAACCCGTTTCATCCCGTCCCTTTAGCGGGCGGGCGCAGGCGTGGCCAGCTAGTCGGCCGTTGGCGGCGCGGCGCACTGGCCGAGGATGGCCACAAGGGAGTAATCTTCTCCCCAGAATACGCCTTCGGCGAGGTCCCAGGCCGTTTCCGTCTGGTTCTCGATGTAGACTTCCGTTTCGGCGTCGAGTTCGCCCATGCCGAGCCCCATCTTGAGGGCCGCCTGCCGCTCCCATTGCGCTGAGGCGTCCCGCGCAGCGGCCTGGCTCAGCGCCGGATCAAGCTTCCCTAAAACCACCTCACCGAGCTCATCGTAGGCAAAGACTGACCAGACGTGCCAGAACGCCGCGCAGGTCCAATAATGGTTTGCGGTCACGGGCTTGTCGCTTGAGGCCTTGCCGTGGGCGAAGGCGCCATTGATGTTCGAAGAATCGTCAAACTCCGCCATCGCGGGCAGAGAGGTGGCGGCCAGAAGCGCGGCAACGGCGAGCGTGCGAATAATCATGGATGATCCCCTTTGGGCTATCTGTGCCCCCACAAAGCCGCGCTGAAAACCACCGGTTCAGGTGGGCTTGCTGTTTGCGCTGCCACGGGCGCACGCCTAGACTCCAGCGCTCTGAAATACCTGCTGGAACCGATTCCCCATGGCGAAACCGCCCACCTCTGCCTTCGTCTGCCAGAATTGCGGCGCCGTTTACGCCAAATGGGCCGGACGCTGTGAAGCCTGCGGGGAATGGAACACGCTGGTGGAAGAGGCCGTCTCCGCCCCGCCCGGCGCGCTGAAGGCAGAGAAAGCCGGCACAAAGCGCGGGCCGAAAGCCGAATTCATTGCCCTCGATGCGGAAACCGAAACGCCAAACCGCATCGTCATCGGCGTGGACGAACTCGACCGCGTGTTCGGCGGCGGCATCGTGCCGGCCTCTGCCACGCTGATCGGCGGTGACCCCGGCATCGGTAAATCCACGCTCCTGCTGCAAGCGGCTGCGCGCCTTGCCCGCAATGGCGTGAAGACAGTCTATGTCTCCGGCGAGGAAGCCGCCGCCCAGATCCAGGAACGGGCAAAGCGCCTGAAGGTCGCCAACTCCCCCGTCCAACTCGCCACCGAGACAGACCTGCGCAAGATCCTCGCCGCGCTGAAAGAGGCCTCACCCGATTTCGTGGTGATCGACTCGATCCAAACGCTCTGGTCCGACAGCCTGGAAGCGGCCCCCGGTTCGGTCGCGCAGGTCCGCGCCTGCGCGCAGGAACTGGTGCGCTGGGCGAAGAAGTCCGGCGCCGCGCTCGTGCTCGTTGGCCATGTCACCAAGGAGGGCACCATCGCCGGCCCCCGCGTGGTGGAACACCTCGTCGATGCCGTCTTCTATTTTGAAGGCGAGCGCGGCCACCAGTTCCGCATCCTGCGCGCGGTGAAGAACCGCTTCGGCCCGACGGACGAAATCGGCATCTTCGAGATGCATCAGTATGGCCTCGCCCCGGCCAAGGAGCCGTCTGCCCTCTTCCTCTCGGCCGAAGATGAAGGCAGCGGCGGCACAGCGGTGTTCGCCGCCATGGAGGGGTCCCGCCCCGTGCTGGCCGAGGTTCAGGCGCTCGTCGCCAAAAGCCCCTTCGGAACGCCGCGGCGCAGCGTGATCGGCTTCGACTCCGGCCGCCTCGCCATGCTGATGGCGGTGCTGGAGACGCGCTGCGGGGTGAATTTCGCCGGAATGGATGTCTATCTCTCGGTCGCAGGTGGCTACCGGATCAACGAGCCGGCAGGCGATCTTGCCGCCGCCGCCGCCCTGCTTTCCTCACTCGCTGGAAACCCTGTTCCGAAGCGTTCGGTCTTCTTCGGCGAAATCGCGCTTTCTGGCGCCGTCAGGCCAGCGCCGCGCATGGATCAGCGCCTCAAGGAGGCCGCCCGGCTGGGCTTCCGCACCGCTTTTGTGCCTGAGGGCGCACCTTCAGCAGAGAGCGGCTTGACGGTGACGCCGATTGCAAGGCTTATCGCGCTCGTCGACTTACTCGCGCCGGACGCGCCTGATGCTTGAAAACATTTCAGCTTTTGACGGCATCGTCGTCGGTGTGATCATCGTTTCGGCGATCATGGCCTTTGCGCGCGGCTTCCTCCGGGAACTGGCCACGCTCGGCGCCTTCATCGGCGCGCTGGCAGCAGCCTACTATGCCCGCAAATTCTTCAGCACGACGGTCGCCGGCCTGCTGCCGGAAGGCAGCCACCCGCTGGCGCCCGACATCATCCTCGTCGTCTCCGCCTTTCTGATCGTCTATGTGATCGTGGCCTGGTTTGGTCAAAGCCTGTCAAAATCGATCATGACCAATGGCGAAATCGGTCTGTTCGATCATATCGCCGGCCTCGTCTTCGGTATTTTCCGCGGCTTCATTGCGCTGGTCTTTTTTGCCGTGCTGCTCAACGTCGCCGTCGAGCATGACCGCGTGCCCCCCTTCATCTCCGAAAGCTTCAGCTATCCCTATCTTGAGCAGATTGCCGACAGGGTGACCGGAGAGGCCGAAGAAGCCAGCCGTGAAATCAGTGCCCAGCGCCAGCCATAATCGCGCTGCTTGCCAGGCGGGCCGGGCCAGCTAGTCTCTGCTCCAGCACTTTTTCGGGGGACACGATATGAAGCCGTTCTGCATGCCGGCCCTTGCCCGCCACCTGCTCCTTGCCGGCGCTGCGTCCGCCCTGCTCGCCGCCTGCGCGACCCAGCCAGCCCCGCCGCCACCGGCAGAGCCCCCGGCGCAGCGGCAAAGCGTGACCGACACGCTGAAGGCCCATGCCATCCCGGTCGCGGCGCTGAAGCCCGAGGATCCCGGGATCGCCGCGCTCGCACGCGCGGTGTCAGGCGCCCAACTCGTCAGTTTTGCGAGCGGCTGGTCAGCGTCGCAGGAAGACGAGGATCTCAAAGGCGCGCTCACCGAGGCTCTTGTCCACTCCGGCCGACTGGGGCTGCTGGTGCTGGATGTGTCCTGCGACGGCGCGGAGGTGCTGAACGGCTACGCCAGCGGCAACGCCACAAGCATGCTGGCTGCCGACGTGGTCAGGTCCGCGCCGATTGAGCAGAGCCAGAAAACCGCAGCTCTGGCAGACATCCTCACGGTGCTGCGCGGATGGAACGCCGTAAACCCGGACCGCCCTGTGCAGGTGTCGGGCAAGCATTGCAAGGCCGCAGCCAGCGCCGATCCGGAACGGGTGTCAGTCTTCTGGGGCCTCGATCAATTGCCGGCCCATACCGGAGAGAAAGATCTCGCCGCCGCGGCCCTGCAATATGGTGAGCCGTCCGGAAACCATGTCTGGCTGGTGCAGACCGATGATGAAGGGCTTTCCGGCATCCTTCCAGCTTCCGGCTGGATTGACCTGCGTGCCCTTCCCGGCACCTCAGACGTTGTGACCTGGCGGCAGGACCGGGCAGTTACCGAGCCCCTTCTCCGGCCGCAACATCCCTCGTCTGCGGACATTCTTTTCCGGCATGCCGGGCGCACCCCATCAGCCCCGCTCTGAGACACGCGCTGTGATTTGATGACAAGAATGTCACTGCCGGGCTTTCGCCCGCAGAAGAACCAGCCTATATCCCCGCCTAGGCATAGGCCCCCACCAGCAAAGCCGGAACGTCCGATGGTCTTTTTCGATCATGATGACGATAAACCCCGCGAAGAATGCGGCGTTTTCGGAGTCTTTGGCAGCCTTGAAGCAAGTCTGCTGACAGCCCTGGGGCTTCACGCCCTGCAACACCGAGGACAGGAAGCGGCCGGCATCGTCAGCTTTGACGGCAAGCGATTCTCCTCCGAGCGCCATATGGGCCTCGTCGGTGAGAGCTTCGGCGGAGACCTTCGCCAGCGCCTTCCCGGCCACGCCGCCATCGGCCACAACCGGTACTCCACGCAGGGCCGCCCCATGGCCCGCAATATTCAGCCGATCTTTGCAGACCTTGATACCGGCGGCTTCGCCGTGGCGCATAACGGCAACCTGACCAATGCCCGCATCCTGCGTCAGGAACTCGTCCGCAATGGCGCCATCTTCCAGTCCACGATGGACACCGAAGTCATCCTTCACCTTGTCGCCCGCAGCCCGAAGAAACGCTTTGTCGAGCGCCTCGTCGATGCAATGCACCAGATCGAAGGCGGCTATGCCCTTGTCGGCATCACCGGCAAGAAACTGATCGGCGCACGTGATCCCATCGGCCTGCGCCCGCTGATCCTCGGCCGTCACGGCAAATCCTATGTCCTCGCCTCGGAAACCTGCGCGCTGGATATCATCGGGGCCGAGTTTGTCCGCGAGATCGAAAACGGCGAAGTTGTCGTCATCAGCGAGGAAGGCATCGAATCGATCCGCGCCTTCCCGCCGCGCCCGCCCAGCCCGTGCATCTTCGAATATGTCTATTTCGCCCGCCCGGACAGCTTCATCCAGGGCCGCTCGGTCTATGAAGTGCGCCGCCGCATGGGCCAGCAGCTGGCTGCCGAAACGCCTGCCGATGCCGATGTGATCGTGCCCGTGCCCGATTCCGGTGTTCCGGCTGCCCTCGGCTTTTCGGAGGCTTCCGGCATCCCGTTCCAGATGGGTATTATCCGGAACCATTATGTCGGCCGAACCTTCATCCAGCCGACCCAGACGGGCCGGCAGACCGCCATCTCGAAAAAGCACAGCCCCAACCGCGCCGTGCTTGAAGGCAAGCGCGTGATCCTCGTCGACGACTCCATCGTGCGTGGCAACACGTCGAAAAAGATCGTCCAGATGGTGCGCGAAGCCGGTGCCCGCGAGATCCACTTCCGCTCGGCCAGCCCGCCGATCGTGAACCCGGATTTCTATGGCATCGACATGGCTGCCAAATCCGAACTCTTCGCGGCCATCCATACCCATGAGGAAATGGTCCGTGAGCTGAAGGTGGAAAGCCTTGGCTTCCTGTCGGTGCCCGGCCTCTACAAGGCCATCGGCGAACCGGTGCGCGACGGTATGCAGCCGCAATTCGCGGACCACTGCTTCACCGGCGAATATCCCACCCCGCTGGCCGACCATCAGCGCGACCAGGCGGACAAAGAGCGTCAGCTCTCCCTGCTGGACGATGTGTAAGCCTCGCGCTAAAGCCGCGCGATGACAACCAAACCCCGTCTCGTTCTCGTCACCGGCGCCTCGCGCGGCATCGGCCGCGCCGTCAGCCTTGAGCTTGCCCGCCAGGGCAATATCGTCATCGCCATTGCCCGCTCCAAGGCGGCCCTGGAAAAGCTCGATGATGAAATCCGGAAGCTCGGCTCTGAAGCCGTACTCGTGCCAATGGATCTCAAAGACACCAAAGGGATCGAGACCCTCGGCAAGATCATCGCCGAGAAGTTCGGCAAGCTCGACGGGTTCGTCGCCAATGCCGGCCTGCTGGGGACGCTTGGCCCGCTGGAAACCTGCGGCCCGCGCAGCTTTGAGGAAACCATCCAGGTGAACCTCACGGCCAATGCCCACCTCATCCGAGCGCTCAGCCCCTCTCTTCACCGCTCTGAAAACCCGCGCGCCGTCTTCATCACCTCCGGGGTCGTCCCGCGTCCGCGCGCTTTCTGGGGGCCCTATCAAGCCTCCAAGGCAGGCCTGGAAGCCCTCGTCAAAGCCTGGGCCGATGAGAGCGAAAAGATGCCGCTGCGGGTGAACCTGTTCGACCCCGGCGCCGTGCGCACCGGCATGCGCGCCGAAGCCATGCCCGGCGAAGACCCGATGACCCTGCCCACACCGGAAGAGGTTGCCAAGGAGCTCGTGAAGCTGGTTTCTCCGGAAGAGACCCGCACCGGCGCCCGTGTCGTCTACCGAGAGATCGCGGTCAACTGAGCCTACTTCGCCGGGGCGCCCGCCAGCGCCTTTGCCTCGGCTGCTTCCGCCATTGCCACGGCAGCCACCGCGCCGTGCGCGGGCACAGGGCTGCGCGCAAGGCCAAGGCAAGCCGCGTAGAAGCCTTCATCCGCCGCGCCCAGCGGGTCAGGCAGGTCAGCGGCAATATCTACGCGCACTTCATAAGGCGTCGTGTTCTTCAGGCGCCGCGTCAGGAAGTCGATGTCGATTTCGCCGGACGGATAGACCACGCGCATCGTGCGCTCGCGGAACTCGGCCGCGCGGCTGGCGCGCAGTTTCGCCTTCCCGCCGCTGGCATAATCGAACACCGCTTCGGCCTCGTCGATATGCGCCGAATGCACCTTTCGGCCGGTCGCCTCGACATGGGTGAACTCCCGGCCGAGCATCATGGCGGCCAGGTCCAGGTCATGGATCATGAGATCCCAGATCACCGACACGTCTCCGGCGCGGCCACCCGGCGCGGGCGGACCGGAGCGGACCGACTCGATCAGCAGCGGCGTTTCCTTGATGGCGAGCACGCCCATGGCCATCGCCACGAAGCGTTCCTGATGGCCCACCTGCAGAATGCGGCCCCGGGCGGCAGCTTCATCGGCAAGATCACGCGCGGCAATGCCCGTCAGCGCGAGAGGTTTCTCCACCAGCACATGGCAATGTGCCTCGATGGCCTGGCGGGTGAGCGGCTCATGCCAGACTGCAGGCACAGCGATCACAACTGCGTCGCACTGGCCTAGGAATTCGGCATAATCGGAATAGCCCTGCGCGCCGAAAGTATCGGCCAGTTTCTGGGCGCGGGCGAGGTCCACATCGAAGATACCGACAAGGTCTGCGCGTGCCGAAGCGGCGGCTTTCTGTGCGTGATAGTTTCCGAAGACGCCGGCGCCTGCAACGCCCACCCTGAGCCTGGTCATTCCTGCCCTGATCCTTTTTTCTGGGCCGACATGACATGTGCCGGGGCGCCTCGGCAACCCTTGGCCTCAGGCCGGGACTGCTGCGCGGACGCGGGAATCTTCGATACACCCCCTTCACATACCGGGTCTGCCGGGTCATCTGGAGGGGACTATGCCGGACACATCCGGGACAAAACCGGACAATTCCGGACACAAAAATCACAAGGGAAGGAACTGCCATGTCCAAGCTCACCTCCACTGATTGGAGCCTCGCCGCCCGCCCCGTGGGCATGCCGAAGCTGTCCGACTTTGCCAGCCGCCAGGTGGAGGTCGCCGACCCGCAGCCCGGCGAAATCCAGGTGGTGAACACATGGATGTCGGTCGATCCCTACATGCGCGGCCGGATGTATGACCGGGAGAGCTATGTGCCGCCCTTCCAGATCGGCGAGACGCTGCAGGGCGGCGCGGTCGGCCGGGTGACGGCGTCCGCCCATCCCGATTTCAAGACGGGCGATCTTGTCTCCTCCATGCTCGGCTGGCGCACAGCCTGGGTGGCCGCGCCGCAGGCCGCCATGGTGCAGAAGCTGCCGAATACCGGCCTGCCCGAGAGCGCCTATCTGGGCGTGGCCGGCATGCCGGGCCTGACGGCCTATGCCGGTCTCTTGCGCGTGGGGGAACTCAAGGAAGGCGATACCGTATTTGTCTCCGGCGCGGCGGGCGCAGTGGGCTCCACGGTTGTCCAGATCGCCAAGATCAAGGGCTGTACCGTCATCGGCTCTGCCGGCGGGGCGGAGAAGTGCGCCTTCGTCAAATCGCTCGGCGCCGATCATGTGATCGATTACAAACAGGCGCAGGGCTTTGACGGCCTCACCGCAGCGCTGAAGGCGGTCGCCCCCAAAGGCATCGACGTCTATTTCGACAATGTCGGCGGCGACCATCTGGCCGCGGCGATTGTGGCTGCCCGCCCCTTCGCGCGCCTCGCCCTTTGCGGGATGATCGCGCAGTATAACGAGACCGGCAAACCCGAAGGCCCGCACAACATCATCCAGGCCGTCGGCAAGCAGTTGAAGCTTCAGGGCTTTATCGTCTCGTCACATGCGGATATGACCCCCGCCTTCCACGCCGACATGGCCAAATGGATTGCCGGCGGGAAAATGAAATATGAGGAAACCGTGATGAACGGGATCGAGAAAGCGCCCGACGCTTTCCTCGGCCTCTTCACCGGCGCAAACACCGGCAAGATGCTGGTAAAACTGGGATAGACATGGCTGCTCTTTTTGACGCCTACATCATGGTTGACTGGAGCGCGGCAGCCAAGCCGTCGCTCGGCGCCAATTCGATCTGGATCGGCATTCTGGCGAAGGATGCGCGTCTCAAGCTGCAATATCGCGGCGTGAACATCGACACGCGCCTGAAGGCCCGCGCCTTTCTCGAGGACATGGTCGCCAAGCTGACCAAGCGCGGCGACAAGGTGCTGATCGGCTTCGACTTTGCCCTCGGCTTTCCGGCGGGCACTGCGGCGGCGCTGGGCCTCGACACGTCGGCCCAGGCCCCGTGGCAGGCGACCTATGCCCATCTTGCCAGCAAGCTGAAGGACAAACCGGACAATTCCAACGCCCGCTATGCCATCGCGGCGGGTCTCAACTATGCGATCTCCAAAAGCGCCTTCCCCTTCTGGGGCGCGCCGGCACGCGATGTCGTCTCCACCCTTTCGGCCACCCGGCCCGATTATGAGGGCGGCGTGTTGCCGGAATACCGGATCTGCGAGAGCTACCTTAAAGAGAAAAAGATCGGCCAGCCGAAATCGGTCTGGCAGCTCGCCTATACCGGCTCGGTAGGCAGCCAGACGCTGACAGGCATCCCGCACGTCCATGCCCTGCGGCAGGCCTGGCCCACATCCCGCATCTGGCCGTTCGAACTCGGCACAGAGCCCCTTACCGCAGAGGCGCTCGAGGGAATCGACGTGGTTATGGCGGAGATCTACCCCGCGCTGGTGAAGGCCAAACCGGAAAAAGGTGAGGTTGCTGACGAAGCGCAGGTTCGCGGAATCGCCCGCCACTACGCCGATCTGGACGAAAAAGGGCTCCTGGCAGCGGCTTTTTCCACAGCCAAATCATTTTCCCCTGAACAAAACCGGCACATCACCGAAGAAGAGGGCTGGATTCTCGGCGTTTAGCCCGTGTTTATAGGGCGCTCGACGTATTCACGGGCTACGAATCGTGGGTAAGTCGGCCCAATGGCGTGCAAACGTCATTTAACCTAGAGGAGAACCCCTATGAACAAGGGTGAACTGACCAAAGCGGTGGCAGCAGCTTCCGGCCTGTCGCAGAGCGACGCTGGCAAAGCCGTCGACGCTCTTTTTGACACCGTCGCTTCGGCAGTGAAGTCACGCCAGCAGGTTGCAATTGCCGGCTTTGGCACTTTCTCGGCCAAGACCCGGAATGCGCGCGAAGGCCGCAACCCGGCAACCAAAGAAACCATCAAGATCCCCGAGAAAACCTCTCTTGCTTTCAAACCGGCATCGGCTCTGAAAGACATCTAAGGTTCCGGCCCCCACGGGAGCCTTTCCGGATCAGGCGGCGCGTTCCACACCGGGGCGCGCCGCTTTCCATTCCAGCAGGATCACCTGCGCCGTACCGGCCGCGAAGACGCCGATGAACGCCCCCTCCAGCACGCCTGAAGCGCCCCGCCCCAGCGGAATGGCCAGCCAGTAGCAGACCGGGATCATCACCACGAAGAATGAACCAAGATGGATGGCGCTGGGCAGCCAGACCATGCCCTGCGCGCGCAAGGCAAAGGAGGCCGTCGCCTGCAGCCCGTCAAACACCGTGGCCGCCGCCGCCAGCCACAGCAGCGCGGCAATGGCCGGCGCAATGGCAATGCCGCCGATAACAGCGTCCTCGCGCACCAGCAGCCGCGAGATCGGCCCGGCGAGGCTGATCAGCAGCACGCCAAGCAGCACCCCCATCACCAGCGTGGCGACCACGCCCAACCGGCCGGCATTGCGCACCTCTTCCGGATTGCCCCGGCCGATGGCCTCTGCCACGCGCACGGAGGTGGCCGTGGCGATGCCGAGATAGAACATGAAGCACACGCCCATCACCTGCACCGAATAGCCATAGACGGCATTGGCCGCGATGGAGACCCAGGTGGCGATGATGAAGGTGACGTTGAAGCCGCCCCATTCGGCGATGTTGGAAATGGCTGTGCCCGAGCCCACCGAAAGCTGGCGGCGGGCTTCCCCCTTCTCCGCCTCCGGCGAGCGGCGGAAGCCGGGGGTGAGCGCGGCCACGAAGATCAGCATGACAACGGCGATCAGCCAACGCGTGATGGTGGTGGCCCAGGCCACGCCCTCAGCCCCCATCTGCGGGAAGCCCCACCAGCCGGCAACCAGCGCCAGGTTGGCCACAAGGTTAATCGCCACGCCCGCATACATCACGATGGTAACGAGCAGCGGACGGCGCAGCGCCTCAAGATAATACGAACAGGCCTGCGAGATCATGTGCCCGCCAAGCCCGAAGGCGAGGATGCGGGTGACCGCCGCGGTGGACGCGGCAACCACTTCAGGCGAGGCGGTCGCAGCCGCTTCCTCGCTGGCCGGGGCGATGGTGACGAAGACCCAATGGAAGAAGGGATCGGCAAAGGGCACCAGCGCCACCGTCAGCACCACGCCCAACAGGATGGCCCACCACAGCCCACGCCGGAAGACCCGGCCAGACCCAGCCGCCCGGCCCGTGCCCAGCATTTCGGAGGTAAGCACCTGAACACCCAGCAGGATGCCGATGCCAAAGCCCAGCGACACGCCGATTGGCAGCCAGGCAGAGAGCACATAAGCCAGCTCGCCCGGCGCATACTGGCCGAGCACGATGGCATCTGTCAGGCCCATGAGCATCATGGCCATACGGCTGACGGCGATAGGCACCGACAGCCGGATCAGATCTGCAATATCCTTTGCCCGCGCCCAGGCGGGCAGGCGCGACGTCGCCGCCATGACTGCCCTCCCTTTGATCTTATCCAGGCCTCTGCCTGATTTCTGAGCAGCCGGGCGTGATGCCCGAAAGACAGTCAGAGAGCAAGCCGTCCGGGCAAGGATTTTTCCGGCGATGCCTGAGAGCAACAGGCAGGGCGAAGGCGCGCCCCCATCGGGGGGCTTTCTGTCAGAACAGGGTCGAGGCGCCGTTGGCGATGTTATGGGCGATCACTGGCAGCAGCAGGCTGCCGGTGCGCTCGCGCAGCCATAGCAGCAGGAAGGCCGGCAGGCCCGTCATCGCAAAGGTCATCAGGTCCAAATCCACCGCGCCTGCCTTGTAGCTCAGCGCATGGGTGATGCCGAAGAGAAGGCTGGTCAGCACGCCGCCATAGCCGATGGGCGCGCCGGCAATTCCGATCCGCCCACGGAAGGCCTCATTGAGGGCGAGCAGCAGCGCGCCACGATAGAAGAGTTCTTCGTCCAGCCCCGGCATGGTCCACTGGAAGGCGATGGTTTCCAGGCTGTCCGGTTTCCCGTCTGCCCCGCTCAGCGCCAGCCAGAAGAACAAGCCGGCGAGCGCGCCGAACACCCCCAGTGCCCCGCCCCAACGCGGCCCCTGGTCCAGCGTCATGCCGCAACGCTTCCAGCCGAAGGCGGGCAAAGCCATGACGATCAGCGTGCCGGCAATCGCCGCCAGCTTGCCGGCCCAGTTCCAGTCTGCCTGAGGGAACGGGTCCGGGATCATCCAGAAACCGCGTGTCAGCAGCGCCTGATAGACAAGGTTGAGCGCCAGCGCCGCCACCAGCCACCGCCACCGGAAACCGCTGCGGAAAACGGCCGCGCCCAGCAGGCCAAGCCCTGCCAACACCCCCGTCTCGATCAATGTCCGGATCAGCTCGTTCATGCATCCTGCCTCCTCTGCCGATGCTTAGATGCAGCGGCAGAGGAGTTTGGATGCAGGCTATGCCGGGTTTTATCCCGCCTTGCGCGCGCCAGCGGCGTCGGCTTCGGCGGCCTGCAGCTTCTCGGCAATCAGGAAGGCGAGTTCCAGGGCCTGTTCGCCATTGAGGCGGGGGTCGCAATGGGTGTGGTAGCGGCTGGAGAGGTCTTCTTCGGAGATCGCCTGCGCGCCGCCGATACATTCGGTCACGTTCTGGCCGGTCATCTCGAAATGCACCCCGCCCGGATAGCAGCCCTCGGCCGACAGCACGTCAATGAACTGGCGCACTTCGGAGAGAACGCGGTCAACAGGCCGCGTCTTGAAGCCGGTGCCGGTTTTCAGCGTGTTGCCGTGCATCGGATCACACGACCAGACGACCGTGCGGCCGGATTTCTTCACCGCGCGGGCGAGCGGCGGCAAGCCAGCCTTCACGCCTTCCGAGCCGAAGCGCGAGATCAGCGTGATGCGGCCGGGCTCGTCCTTCGGGTTCAGCGTGTCGATCAGGCGGAGCAGCTCATCTGTCTCCATGCCGGGGCCGCACTTGATGCCGATGGGATTTTTCACGCCCTTGCAGAAATTGACATGGGCGTGATCCACCTGCCGCGTGCGGTGGCCGATCCACAGCATGTGGGCGGAGGTGTCATACCAGTCGCCGCTGGTGGAATCGATGCGGGTCATCGCTTCCTCATAGCCCAGCAGCAGCGCCTCGTGGCTGGTGTAGAACTCCACCTGCGACATCTGCGGAACGCTTTCAGCGTTGAGGCCAACGGCTTCCATGAAGCGCAGCGAAGCAGAGATCTGGTCGGCCAGCTTCTGATAGCGCTCGCCCTGCGAGGAGCGATCCACGAAGCCGAGCATCCAGCGCTGCACGTTGGCAAGGCTGGCATAGCCGCCCTGGCTGAAGGCGCGCAGCAGGTTCAGCGTGGCGGCCGATTGCGAATAGGCCTGGATCAGGCGCTCTGGGTCCGGAATGCGGGACTCAGGAGTGAATTCCATGCCATTGATATTGTCGCCCCGGTAGGAGGGCAGCGTCACGCCATTGATTGTCTCGGTCGGCTCCGAGCGCGGCTTGCCGAACTGGCCGGCAATCCGGCCCACCTTCACGACGGGCTTGGCCGCGGCAAAGGTCAACACCACGGCCATCTGCAGGATCACGCGGAACGTGTCGCGGATGTTGTCCGGGTGGAATTCCTTGAAGCTCTCGGCGCAGTCCCCGCCCTGCAGCAGGAACGCCTTGCCGGCGGCCACATCGGCCAGCCGCGCCTTCAGGCGCCGGGCCTCGCCGGCAAACACCAGCGGCGGAAAGCTCCGGAGGCGGTTTTCAACAGCTGCCAGGGCGGCCGCGTCAGGATAGTCCTGCGGGATGTGCTTGGCAGGCAGGTTGCGCCAGTCGGAAGGATGCCAGGTCATTGCTCGGGTCTCACTCAGTTTTCGCCGCGATAAAACATATGAGCGCCCATTGCTCAAGTTTCACCATAATTTCACTGCAAGAAGATGGCGGAATCGCGGGCTGTCCCGTTAAAAGGCCGGTCCAGACAGAAGATTCATGCGCCGCGGGGCCAGATGTCGCACGTGTATATCAGCCATTCGGGCAAAGACCCGGACGCCCTGCTCGCTTTGCATGAGGCGCTGCGGGCAGCTTCCGTTACGGTATTCCACCCCGGCGAAGACACTTCCCGCGCGGAAGCCGACGCCGCCATCGACCGGGCCTTTGCGATCATCGTGCTGGTGTCCGCCGAGGGCGTGCGCTCCCGGCGCGTGCGCCAGGATGTGGAGGCCGCCAAGGCGATGGGCCTCAAGCTCATCCCCTACCAGGTCGACAAGGCGCGCCTCAACGGCTTCTTCAAGCAGGAAGTCCAGCCCCATCTGCGCCTCTCCTCTGCCATGCCGGACGGCCTCGACCAGCTCGTCGCTGAAACCCAGGAAGCCTATCGGAAGAAATGCCCGGTCATCGCCGTGATGAACCTCAAGGGCGGGGTCGGCAAAACCACCGTCACGGCGCAGGTTTTTGGCGCCTGGCAGGAGGCCTTCGGGGGCCGCGTGCTGCTGATCGACCTCGATCCGCAATATAACCTCACCCAGACGTTCTACCCGATGGATCTCGCCGACGCCTCCTCCGCGCAGGACCGCTCGGTCATCTCCCTCTTCGAGCGTTCGCGCTTGCATGCGCGCGACGCGGCCTCGCCTGCCGAAAACTGGCTCGGCCTCACCATCCAGCCTTTCACCCCCGCCCCGCGCGATCAGTTCGTACACCCCGTTCTGGGCGTGGACGGCCCGCCGGGACGCCTCGACATCATCTCCGGCCAGTTCGAGATTTCCAAATACGCTTTCTCGGGCGACCCGGACGCTCTGGCCGCCGTGAAGCAGCATTTCCTGCGCAGCGTGGACCATTATCGCAGCGAATATGACCTCATCGTCTTCGACACCAACCCCAACGCCACCTTCCTGACGCGCTGCGCGCTGGAGGCGGCAGACCGGGTGATCGCCCCGATGCATGCCGACATCTACTCGCTGCGCGGCGTGCGCCTGCTCAATCAGGTGATCTGCAATCAGATCGAAGAGGCGAGGCGCCCGGAGCTGTCGATCCTCTTCAACGCCGTGAACCGGAACGAACAATCCACCTTCGAAGCCGATGCGCGCAATGGGGTGTTTGACGAGATTGCGGGTTTCCCGCTGTCAGAAGCGCTGCTGACCGCTGCCCTGCCCCGCTCGGCGCATTTTGCCGTCAAAGCCCCGCAGGAAGGCCAGCCCGCCTGGCGCCAACTGGTCATCCATGCCGGGCGGGGCGGCGGCCTCAAACCCATCCGCGAAAGCCTGAAACAGGTCGCGCTGGAAATCCGTGATTTGAATGAGAGGAAGAAGGGGCACTAAACCCCTTCCGGCACCCATTTCGTCCGCATCGTGACGAGTTCTTCAGCGGCGGACGGGTGCAGCGCGCAGGTCTGGTCGAAATGCTGCTTGGTGGCGCCCATCTTCACGGCAATCGCCGCTGTCTGGATCATCTCGGCGGCGTCATCGCCCACCACATGCACGCCCAGCACGCGCTGATCGGAGGCGCGCACGACGAGTTTCATGAATGTGCGCGTCTGGTCGCCGTTCAGCATGTTCTTCATCGGGCGGAACTTCGTCTTGTAGATGTCGATCTCGCCATAGGTCTTGCGCGCTTCGGCCTCTGAGATACCCACCGTGCCGACTTCCGGCTGGGTGAACACCGCCGTCGGAATATTGGCGTGATCCATCTTCCAGGGCTTGCCGCCAAACTCGGTATCGGCAAAGGCATGGCCCTCGCGGATCGCCACAGGCGTCAGCGCCACACGGCCGGTCACATCACCCACCGCCCAGATATTCTCGACATTCGTGCGCGACCATTCATCCACGATCACATCGCCATTCCCGGCCAGCTTCACGCCCGCCTTGTCACATCCGAGATCGTCCGTATTCGCCCGGCGCCCCACGGCCATAAGCACAACATCGGTCTCAATTTCCGTGCCGCTGCTCAGCGTCACCGTCAGGCCGGCATCAGTCTTCTCGATGGAATTGAACACGCATTTCGTCACCACCCGCACGCCGGCCTCTTTGAGGCCTTCATGCACGGCGAGGCGGATTTCATCATCAAATCCGCGCAGCACGGTATCCCCGCGATAGACAAGGCAGACCTCCGTGCCCAGCCCGGCAAACACATGCGCAAACTCGACCGCAATATACCCGCCGCCCGCAATCACCATGCGCTTGGGCAGCTCGGTCAACTCGAACACGCCGTTGGAATCGATCACATGCTCAACGCCGGGAAGTTCCTCCGCCGACGGAAGCCAGGGCCGCCCGCCCACAGCGATCAGGATCTTCTTCGCGGTGATCGTCTTGCCGGATTTTTTGAGGCGCAGCGTATGTTTGTCCACAAACTCTGCCCGGTCATCGAACACATCGACGCCCGCATTCTTCAGGTTGCGGTCATAGATGGCTGACAGGCGGTCCACTTCGGCATGCAGGCCCACCATGAACTTCTCATGATCGTAGGAGACATCCCCCACAGACCATCCGTATCCGGCAGAAAGTTCGATGTCTTTTCCATACTTGCTGGAATACACCATGAACTTCTTGGGCACGCAGCCGCGCACAACGCAGGTGCCGCCCATCCGGTATTCCTCGGCCAGACCCACCTTCGCGCCCGCCTGCGCCGCAATTCTCCCGGCGCGCACACCCCCCGATCCGCCGCCAATCACGAACAGGTCATAGTCATAGGCGGCGTCGGTCATGGGATATTCCTTGGATTTCTAATGAATTACCGGCAGCAGATGTGAGGCGTCCGCCTCAGTATTCAATAATATGCGCGCCATTTTCGTCACCGATGATCACGGTGCGGGCGAGGCCGATGAAGAGGCCATGCTCCACCACGCCGGGCACCCCGGAGAGGAAAGCGGCCGTCTTTGCCGGGTCGGGAATGCGTCCACAATGGCAGTCGAGAATATGGTTGCCGCCATCGGTGACCAGCAGGTCCACACTGCCCGGCGCCTTGCGCAGCTCGATGCGCGGGCGTTCCACGCCGGAGGCAACCAGCGCGTCATGCACCTTCTTCGCGGTGATGGTGTAGCCGAACGGCGTCACCTCCACCGGCAGCGGAAACGCCCCGATATGCGGCACCTCTTTGGAGCTGTCGGCAATCACCACCATGTGATCGGAAGCGTTGGCGATGATCTTCTCGCGCAGCAGCGCCGCCCCGCCGCCCTTGATCAGCACCCCGCCAGGGCCAATCTCGTCGGCGCCGTCGACGGTGAGGTGAATGCGGTCCACCTGCTCGAACGGGATCAGCGGAATGCCGAGGCTGCGGGCGAGGTCCCGCGTCTGCACACTGGTCTCGATACAGCGCACCAGCAGGCCATCGGCAATCTCGTCGGCCAGCATCTCGATGAAGAACTTCGCCGTCGATCCGGTGCCAAGGCCAATCGTCATGCCCTCTTCGACGAAATCCATCGCGGCGGCGGCGGCGTTCTGCTTTTCGGTATCGCTGGCCATGAGAGGCTTTCCGTTCTGCTAGTCCTTGCCTTTGGTGCGGGCAGCCTTTTCGGCGGCCTTCTTTGCCCGGTAATTCTTCGCCCAACCTTCGCGGGTCACCTGCTGGCCCCGGCCCACGGCAAGCGCGTCATCGGGCACATCCTTGGTGATCACGCTGCCAGAGCCGACATAGGCGCCGTTCCCGATCCGCACCGGCGCAACGAGGGAAGAGTTGGAGCCGACAAACGCCCCCTCGCCCACATCCGTCTGGTGTTTCAGATAGCCATCATAATTGCAGAAAATCGTGCCCGCGCCGATATTGGCGCCCGCGCCGATGGCGCCGTCGCCCAGATAGGCCAGGTGGTTTGCCTTGGCGCCCTCGCCCATGGCAGTGTTCTTGGTTTCCACGAAATTGCCAATGTGAACGTTTGCGGCCAGCACCGTGCCCGGCCGCAGCCGCGCATAAGGGCCAACACTGCAGCCCGCGCCAACGACCGCGCCTTCGAGGTGGCTGAACGCGCGGATCTGCGCCCCGCCCGCTACCTTCACGCCGGGCCCGAACACCACATTCGGCTCGATCACGGCGTCGGGGCCGATCTCGGTATCGTGAGAGAAGAACACCGTTTCCGGGGCCACCAGGGTGACACCGGCCTCCATCAGCGCGCGGCGGCGGCGGCTCTGGAAGATCGCTTCGGCCTCGGCGAGGTCCACCTTGGAATCGCAACCGATCAGATCATCCTCACCCGAAACTGCCACCGCGCAGCCAATGCCTTCGGCGCGCGCAAGCCCCACAAGGTCGGTCAGGTAATACTCGCCCTTGGCATTGTTGTTGGTCACCTTTGCCAGCAGGCGGAACATGTCGCCCGCGCGGCCTGCCATGACGCCTGAGTTGCAGAGGCGCACCCTGAGCTGGTGCGGCGTGGCTTCACGCGCTTCAACAATGGCTTCCAAGCTGCCATCCTCGGCAGTGATCAGGCGGCCATAGAGGCCGGGGTCTTCGGCCTCAAAGCCCAGCACGCCCAGCCCGGTCTTGCCGGAAAGTGTGCCGAAAAGCGCTTCAATGGTCGCCGCCGGCACCAGCGGGCTGTCGCCATAGAGCACCGCCAGGTCGCCCTCAAACCCAGCCAGCGCACCCTCAGCGCAGCGCACCGCATGGCCGGTACCCTGCGGCGGGTCCTGATAGGCAATGGCAATGTCGGGATGGTGCTTTTCCAGATGCGCAATCAGCACGTCCTGCGAGGGATGCACCACTGCGACGATTTTCTCTGCGCCAACATTCCGCGCCAATGCGATTGACCAGTCGACCATCGGCCGCCCGGCGACGGCATGCATCACCTTGGGCAGGGGCGACTTCATCCGGGTTCCCTTGCCGGCAGCAAGGATGACGGCGGCGCGCTGTTTGGGCGTGTCAGTCAAGTGCGGGCTCCCTCTCGCTTTCCTCTGCCCCATCGCCTAGACGAAACCCCGCATCTTGGCGAGGGCGAAGGAGGGTCTGGCATGGCGGAAATGGGCAGCTTCGAGGGCTGGACTGTCGCTTTCGATCTCGACGGCACGCTGGTGGATACCGCGCCGGACCTGCTGGGCGCGCTCAACCATGTGCTTGCCGATGCCGGCCTTGCCCCGGTGGGCCTGCCGACGATTGCCACCCTGATCGGTAATGGCGCCCGCGCAATGATGGAACGCGGATTTGGCGTGCACGGGGTTAACCTGCCGGCGCCAGACATGGACGCCGCCTTTGATCGCTTCATCAGTTATTATGTGGAGAACATCGCTGTCGGCTCGCGCCCGTTTGAAGGCTGCGTCAACGCGCTGGATGCTCTGCTGGATGCGGGCGCCACACTCTGCGTCTGCACCAACAAGCGCCAGGATCTCAGTGAGCGGCTGATCAGCGAGCTTGGCCTGACCACCCGCTTCGCCGCCATTCTTGGCGCGGACCGGGCAACCAATCGCAAGCCGCACCAGGATCATGTGTTCGAAGCCGTCCGCGCGGCGGGCGGCACACCGGCCCGCGCCCTGTTCGTGGGCGATAGCCGAACAGATGAAAGGGCAGCCCGGAATGCCGGACTGCCCTTCCTGTTTGTGACCTTTGGCTACGAAGCCGAAACAGTCGAAAATCTCGCGCCCGATGCGGTCATCGGCCACTATTCCGAATTGTTACCAGCTTTGTCAGTCCTGAGGGATCAAGCCGTCGCTTCGTTGCGCGGACGGTAAGTCGGGCGCGAAGACCCAACCTCACCGGCAGCGCGGCGGCGCGGCATGCCATTGACCATATTGGAACGCACGTCGCAGCGGGCGCTCCGCATCGCGGGAACAAAACCTGCGTCCACGAGGTCTACGTCGACCTCATAACCGCGCTCTGCCCAATACGAATTGATTTTTTCACGGAGGCGCTTTGCGCCTTCTTCGTCACACCAGTCTTTCACTCTGCTCTCTCCAGGCGATCTTATCGTTTTTGAAGTTGAGACAGCCCTATGGGGGGCCATCTGTGCCTGTCCTTCTTAAGGTTCATCACGCGGACCTTGCCGGCCCGTCTGTGTATGTCCGGTAGATGACAATGTTTGCCGGGTTTCTCAAGAGCAATTCTATATAACATTTTCTTAAACTAAGAAGATGAACAACTGTTCATCATGAACGCTCATTCATCTGGCGTTCATCTTGTGATCCTGATCAGGGTATTGCCCGTTTAATTGCAACCGTTTGCAGTTGCGGCGCACAATCCCAGCGCCTGCCGCCATCTACCCTCATAAGAAGTATAACGCACACGCCCGCTCGCGTATCATGCAATTCCGCATGGCTTCAACGACGATCCATGCGTCCACATTTCCGTACTTAACCACGAAAACCCACCTTCGCCTATCTCGCAGCTGCCTTGCGATATGTGCTTGACCTCATCCTGAAGCAAGATTACCCACCCCGCTCGCGGTCGGGCGATTAGCTCAGCGGTAGAGCACTGCCTTCACACGGCAGGGGTCACAAGTTCGAACCTTGTATCGCCCACCATTCTCCTTTCCGTCCGCGTTCTTGCCGGTTCCCCAGCTTTCTGAACTGTTCAATGGCGCAGGGCGCGAAGCGCAGTATAAGCCGCTCGATGAAAGCGTTTTTCCGCTCTGCCCCTGTTGTTGCCGTGCTCGGATTCCTCATCTGGGCCTGGATGGCGCTGGTCGGCCGCACGGTGCGCTGGATGATCGAAGGCGAAGCCGAAGCGCGCGCCGCGCTGGCCGTGGAAAAGCCCGGCCTCATCGTAGCGTGCTGGCATGAGACCATCCTGCTGATGCCGGCAGGTTGGAACCGCGCGGTGCGCCACTGGCCGGAAAAGCGCGGCCGCGCCGCCATGATGATCTCCCTCTCCCCCGATGGCGAACCCGTCGCCCGCGCCATCAAACACCTCGATCTGGATGTCGTACGCGGCTCTAAGGGCAACAAGAAGAAGACGAACAAGGACAAAGGCGGCATGCGCGCCATTGCCGAGGCCGCCAGCCGCCTGCGCAGCGGCGGCTATGTCTGCATGACGCCGGACGGCCCGCGCGGCCCCCGCCGCATCGCCAGCCAGGGCGCCGTGACCCTTGCCCAGCGCAGCGGCGCCGCTGTTCTGCCCTATGCCATCTCCACCCGGCCCGCCCCGCGCCTGAAAAGCTGGGACCGCTTCATCATCCCCCTGCCCTTCACGCGCGGCGCCATTGTCTTCGGCCCGCTGCTCGTTTGCCCCCGCGAGGCATCGCCCGAGGCGTTGCAAGAAGCGCTGCAACGCGGCATGGATGAGGCAACCCGGCGTGCCGAAACGCTTGCCGGATATCCCGAACAACCCGCCAGGCCGGAGCTTATGACAGAATGACGCCTGCGTTATTCGCCTACCGGCTTACCACCTATGCCGCCTCGCCCTTCCTCGGCTTTGTGCTGAGCGACCGGGCGCGCAAGGGCAAGGAAGACTATCTGCGCCTGCATGAGCGCTACGCCAAACGCCTGCCGCCGCGCCGGCCCGGCCCGCTGGTCTGGCTGCATGGCGCGAGTGTCGGTGAAAGCGGCCTGCTGCTGGAGCTGGGCCGCCGCATGATTGCCGAGCGCCCCGGACTGATGCTGGTCTTCACCAGCCAGACCGTCACTTCCGCCCGCGTGCTGGGGCCCCTGCTTCCCGACAACGCCATTCATGCCATGGCCCCGCTCGACACGCCCCAGGCCGCCCGCCGCTTCATCCAGCACTGGAAGCCGGACCTCTGCGTCTTCGCAGAAGGCGAGATCTGGCCAAACCTGATCCATGAAGCCCGCAAGGCAGGGTCTCGCACTGCGCTCGTCAATGCGCGGATGACGCAGAAATCCGCCGAAGGCTGGCAGAAGGTGCGCAGCCTGTTCCGCCAGCTTGTCGGGAATTTCGACATTGTTCTGGCCGCAGATCTCGATACCGGCCAGCGGCTGGAAAATCTGCTCGGCCGCCCGGTCCGCGCGGCAGGCAATCTCAAATCCGCCCTGCCCCCGCCCGGCGCCAATGAGGTGGAGATGAGCCGCATCGCCGCCAACTTCATCGCCGGGCGCCGCTGCCTCTTGGCCGCCTCCACCCATCCGGGTGAGGAGGAACTCTTCCTCGACGCCGCCGCCACGCTGCACGAAGATGTCGCCCTGATCATTGCCCCGCGCCATCCCGAGCGCGGCGACGAGATCGAAGCCCTGCTGAAACAGCGCGGCCTGCGCCATGCCCGCCGCAGCAAGGGCGTCCAGCCCGACAAGCGCGACCGCGTGCTGCTGGCCGACACGATGGGCGAGATGGGCACCTGGCTGCGCCTGGCCACGGCGGTCTATCTCGGCGGCGGCCATGCCGAAGGCGTTGGCGGGCACAACCCGCTCGAGCCGATCCGCCTCAACCGCCCCGTCGCCACCGGCCCGCGCGTCCATAATTTCGCAGACCTGATGGCAAGCCTGGAGGCGACCGGCCTCGTCCACACGGTCGATGGCCCGGCCGCCCTGCACACTTTCCTGCAGGCGCCCCCGCCGGTGCCCGAAGATGCGCTGGCCAAACTCGCCGCCGAAGCCGACGAGCCGATGCTGCTGACGCTCGGCGTGCTGCTGCCGCTGCTGCCCAGGCCGCTGCTGGAAGGCGCGGGCGCGGCCTCGGAGGGGCGGCGGTGAGAGCGCCGCATTTCTGGTCGGCCGGCCTTGATCCGCAATCCCGTGAAGCTGCCCCGCTCACCCGCCTGCTGCTGACGCCCTTCTCGATGCTCTATCTCTGGGGGCTCCGGCGGAAGCTGGCGCGCGCCGTGCCCGACAGCGCCCCCGTGCCGGTCGTCTGTATCGGCAACCTCACCACCGGCGGCGCCGGCAAGACGCCGGTAACCGAAGCCATCCGTAACCGGATCACTGCCCGCGGCCTGCGCGCCGCCAGCCTCTCGCGCGGCCATGGCGGAAAAGAGCGCGGCCCCCTGAAGGTTGACGCTGGCGCGCACACTTACCGCGATGTGGGCGATGAGCCGCTGCTCCTGGCCGCCACCGGCGAGGCCTGGATCGGGCGCGACCGTCCGGAAGCGGCCCGCGCCATCGCGGCGGCGGGCGCAGACGTAATCGTCATGGATGATGGCCATCAGAACCCGTCCCTGAAGAAAGACCTCACCTTCATCGTGATTGATGCGGGCGCGCCCTTCGGCAATGGCCAGGTGCTGCCCCAGGGGCCGCTTCGGGAAAAGGTGCCTGAAGGGCTCGCCCGCGCCGATGCCGTCGTGCTCATGGGCGAAGGCCCGGTGCCGCGTGAAGTTACCGCCAGCGGCCTGCCCGTACTGCGCGCGCGGCTCGCCCCGGCGGAGGCCCCGCCGCTCGGGCCCCTCGTCGCCTTTGCCGGCATCGGGCGCCCGCAGAAATTCTTCGACAGCCTGGCCGAGGCGGGCGGTCATCTCTCCGACGCGGTGCCCTTCGGGGATCATCATCCCTATGCCAAAGGCGACATCCAGTTCCTCCGCAGCCTGGCACGCGATCATGGCGCGCGCCTCGTCACCACCACCAAGGATCATGTCCGCCTGCCGCCGGAAGTGCGGCAGGAAATCCACGCCTGGCCGGTAACCGCAGTATTCGAGGATACCGCAGCGCTTGACGCGGTGCTCGCGCCGCTCTTCAAAAGCTGACGGAAAGCTGACGCAGCCCATGAACGACCAGACCCCCACCGCCTATGTCCGCCCGAAGGACATCGATAACCGCGCCAGCTTCGGCCAGCGGCTGCAATGGCGCCTGGAGACCATCGCCTGGGATCTCATCTATTGGGGGCCCATGAAAATGCTGGGGCCGGACAAGGCCTCCGATTTCGGCGGCTGGCTGGTGAAGAAGATCGGCCCGCTTCTCTCTCAGCACAAGACAACCCGGCGCAACCTCCGCCTCGCCTTTCCGGGCTGGAGCGAGGAACAGGTGGAAGCCACCGCGCTCGCCGCCTGGGAAAGCGCCGGGCGCACGGCGGGCGAGTTGCCGCATCTGCCCAGTATTGATCCCTATACGTCCGGCCGCGTCGAGATTATCGGCCTCGACGTGCTCGATGCCATCCGCGACAGCGGCAAGGGCGCCGTCTTCATCTCGGGTCATTTCGCCAATTGGGAAATCATGCCGGCGGCGATCACCAAACGCATTCCCCATGCGGTGATGACCTACCGTGCCCTGAACAATCCGCACATCGACAAGCGCATTGCAGAGCTGCGCCATGATTATGGCACCGCCGTCAACGCGCCCAAGGGCATCGGCACACGCGAGCTCATGCGCTCCCTCGCCAAGGGCGCCCCCGTCGCGCTGATGAATGATCAGAAGTTCAATGAAGGCATCCCGGTGCCCTTCTTCGGCCATGCCGCGATGACCGCGCCCGGCCCCTCGCGCCTTGCCCTCAAATACCAGGTGCCCATCGTTCCGGTATCGACCACGCGCACCGGCCCCGCCCGGTTCCGGATCGAGTTCCACACGCCCTTCATTCCTGAAAACACCGGCAATCAGGAAGCCGATGTGAAACGCTCGGTCGAGCGCATCACCGCCTTCATCGAAGCCCAGGTGCGCGCCCATCCCGGCCAATGGTTCTGGCAACACCGCCGCTGGCCGAAGGAAGCGTGGAAAGAGGCCGGCGTGCTGTAAGGCACAAAAAAACTCCAACGCGGTTGGAGTTTTCAGGCTTGCCGTTGGAGTTTTTCCTGGAGTTTTTTGCGGACTTATCCCCGCTTTTTCGGAGCGCTTATCCACGCATTCCGGGCACTCTTCAGACCTCGCCGGTATTGATCGCCTTCATGATCGAAAACCGCTTGGTGAACGGGTTGGGCTTCTTCCCTTCGCAATAGAGTTTGCGTAGCCGGTAATGGGCAATCGCCGGGCGCATCTGTTTGGGCGCGGGCGAGACGATCGGGCCGAATGCCTTGGACGCATGGCGGCGCGCGGCGGCATAGGCGGCGGCGACCGTCTGCAGATCGCCTGCCCAGTTATGCGCCGGGATCAGGATATTGGCCGCCGTCAGGCCAAGCCAGCCTTCGGGCTCGCGCGCGCGGTCATTCTCCAGGAAGGCGGTCTGATAGCCATCGACCAGCTTCTGCAACGCGCCGGGCTTCAGGCGGCCTGCTGCAATCTCTTCAGCCAGCGCCAGGCACACATCATGCCCGCGCGGGGGCTTTCCCTCGGCGATTTCCTGGATCGCTTCGCGCCACCACTGGAAGCGGATCAACCCCAGCGTCTCTTCCGAAACCGCCTCGCGCACCCTGACAAGCTCGTAAGCGAGCGCGTAGAGCGCGATCAGCGCCCGGCGCTCGGCGGCAGGGGCAAACCGGCTGGAAATCCACCGGTCCTCGTCCACACGCCGGACTCTTTTGTCAATTTCTTCCCAAGGGGTTTGGGTCAGGGGTCTGGTCTCGTTTGACATGGCCCCCATATGTGCGAAACCGCTCGCGAGCGAAAGAGACCAAAACCCGCGCAAAGAGGACACCGCCATGGCCTTCACCCTCCCCGAACTTCCCTACCCCCGCAACGCCCTTGCCCCCCATATCTCGGAAGAAACCCTGAACTTCCACTATGGCAAACACCATCAGGCGTATGTGACCAACCTCAACGGCCTTGTCGAAGGCACCGACCTTGCCGGCAAATCCCTTGAGGAAGTCATCAAGATTTCTGCCGCCGACAAATCCAAGGCTGGCATCTTCAACAACTCCGCCCAGGTGTGGAACCACACCTTCTACTGGCACTCGATGAAACCGAATGGCGGCGGCAAGCCCCACGGCAAGGTGGCCGAGCTGATCGAGCGCGACCTTGGCGGCTATGACAACTTCGTCAAAGAGTTCAAACAGGCTGGCGCCACCCAGTTCGGGTCTGGCTGGGCCTGGCTCTCCTACAAGGGCGGCAAGCTGGTGATCTCGAAGACGCCGAACGCTGAAACGCCCCTCACGGAAGAGGGCACCACGCCCCTGATGACGATGGATGTGTGGGAACATGCCTACTATCTGGACTACCAGAACCGCCGCCCCGACTACATCGACACCTTCCTCAACAGCCTCGTGAACTGGGACTTCGTGAACCAGAATCTGGCCGATGCCGGCGCGTAAGGCCTTCTGAGACTGCACAAAAAGCGAACGCCCGCCCTTCCCCGGCGGGCGTTTTTGCTATATGGGGCGCACATCAAACGCTCCGGGCATGGGATTCGCCCGGCTGTGGCTGGTCAGGCATGGGGTCTGGCAGACGCAGGACAGAGCCGCCAATACGGGCGGCCGGGCAAATCAACCAGACATCCCGGAGACTACACTTGACCGACACCCAGACTGTAACATTCGCTGACCTTGGCCTGGCTGAGAACATTCTCAAGGCCGTTACCGAAGCTGGTTACACCATCCCTACCCCGATCCAGGCCGAAGCCATTCCGCATATCGCGATGGGCGGCGACGTGACCGGCATCGCCCAGACGGGCACCGGCAAGACGGCCGCCTTCGTGCTGCCGATGATCCAGCGCCTGTCCACCGGCCGGGCCCGCGCACGGATGCCGCGCTGCCTGATCCTCTGCCCGACGCGCGAGCTTGCCGCGCAGGTGGCCGAAAACTTCGAGAAGTATGGCAAATACCTGAAGCTCACGATGGCGCTGCTGATCGGCGGCGTGTCGTTCAAGGATCAGGAAACCCTGCTCCAGCGCGGCGTGGACGTGCTGATCGCAACGCCGGGCCGCCTGATGGACCAGTTCGATCGCGGCAAGCTGCTGCTGATGGGCGTGGAAACGCTGATCATCGACGAAGCTGACCGGATGCTCGACATGGGCTTCATTCCGGACATCGAGAAGATTTGCACCAAGCTGCCGGCCAACCGCCAGACGCTTCTTTTCTCCGCCACCTTCCCGGCCGACATTCAGCGTCTTGCCAAGACCTTCCAGAAAGATCCCAAGAAGATCGAAGTGGCCCGCCCCGCGCAGACCGCCGAGACGATCTCGCAATTCGTGGTCAAGCTGCCGACCAATGACGGCAAGGCTCGCCGCACGGCGCTGCGCCGCGTGATCGAAGCGACCAATGTAAAGAACGGCATCGTCTTCTGTAACCGCAAGGTCGAGGTGGACATCGTCGCCGCCTCGCTGACCAAGCATGGTCATGACGCCGCGCCGATCCATGGCGACCTGCCGCAAAGCGTGCGTTCCGAAACGCTCCAGCGCTTCCGGGATGGCAAGCTGAAACTGCTCGTGGCCTCCGATGTGGCCGCGCGCGGGCTCGACATTCCCGATGTTGGCCACGTCTTCAATTTCGGCCCGCCGCCGAAGGATGAAGACTATGTGCACCGTATCGGCCGCACGGGCCGCGCCGGTCGCAAGGGAGAGAGCTATACGGTTGTGACGCCTGCGGACGATAAGTCCTGGGGCTTCGTGCTGAAGATGATCAAGAAGGACGTTCCGGAATTCATGCCGGAAGGCCTGCTCGAGGAACTTGAAACCCTTCCCCCCGAAGAAAAGCGCGACCGCAAGGGCGGACGTGACCGCGACCGCGGGGAGCGGGGTGGCCGCAGCGCCCGGGGCCGCAATAGCGACCGCAGCGACCGTGCCGAGCGCAGCCCGCGCCGCCGCGAGCAGGAAGACGGCGATGTGGCCGTTGCCGAAGCGCCCATTGCCGTTGAGGTGGTGGACGCCGTGGAAACGGTCGAGGCCCCTGCTGTTCAGGAAAAACCCCGCCGCGAGCGCCCTGCCCGCAATGAAAAACGCCGTGAGCGGAATGACGACCAGCCGCGAGGCGAAAAACGCGAGCGTGATCGCGACCGCCCGCAGCGCGATTACAAGCGCAAGGATGACGATCTGATCCTGGAGCCGGCGCCTGACCGCGTGGTCGGCTTCGGCAAGGACATTCCGGCTTTCCTGAAACGCTAAGGCGTTTCCCACGAACTCTTCCGGCCGGCCGCGCTCTCTGGGCGCGGCCGGTCTGCGTTTGGGGGAAGCGTACAACTCTGCCTGCGGCTCCAGAGACTCCCGGGACCAGAATTTGGACAAATCCGAACAGTTCCGGCCACTGCCTGGGCGCCCCCTTCCCCCTTGCGGCATTCCTGACTAGGCTTGAGGCCGTTGAGGGAAATCTGTTTCAAGGGGTGATACCATGATGATCCGCCGGAGTTTGCTTGTTGCCGTGATGGCGCTGGGCCTGGCCGCGTGCGGCGGGGACAAGCCGGAAGATGGCGGCGCGCCCAGGGAGTTGCGCCCGGACAATGGCGCGGCCGTATCCACCGCAAGCGCCGTGAGCGGCATGCCGGTGGGCGAGCTGCGCTCAGCCGATCCGAGCCTCGTGGAGCTCTACAAGAAACTGCACGCCAATCCCGAGCTTTCCTTCCGCGAGGTGGAAACGTCCAAGCTGATGGCGAACGAATTGCGCGCGCTGGGCTTTACGGTGACCGAAGGCCTTGGCGACACCTGGGTGCGCGAGAAGGCCATGAAGGACATTGGCGAGGTGAAGCCGGGCGTCGGCGGCTATGGCGTGGTCGGCGTGTTCGAGAATGGCAGAGGGCCCACAATCCTCATCCGCGCGGATATGGACGGCCTGCCCGTGCCCGATCAGACAGGCTTTGACTTTGCCTCCAAGGTGATCTCGCAGACCTGGACCGGCGTGGAGAGCCCGGTGATGCATGCCTGCGCGCATGATATTCACATGACCGTCTGGGTCGGCACCGCGCGGGAGCTGATCAAGAACAAGGACAAGTGGAAGGGCACCCTGGTGATGATTGCCCAGCCGGCCGAGGAGATTGGCCTGGGCGCGCAGGCGATGCTGGCGGACGGGCTCTACACGAAATTTCCGCTCCCGGACTATAATCTGGCGCTGCATGTTTCGGCCAGCGCGCCGGCGGGTGTGATCAACTATTCTTCGGGCTTTGCGCTGGCCAATGTCGACAGCGTCGACATTACCGTGAAAGGCGCGGGCGGGCACGGCGCCTATCCGCATACGACGCGCGACCCGGTGCTGATCGGCAGCCATATCGTGGTGGCGCTGCAGAGCCTTGTCTCGCGCAATACCAACCCGCTCGATTCTGCCGTGGTGACGGTCGGCTCGTTCAAGGCAGGCGCCAAGCACAACATCATCGCGGATGAGGCCGAGCTTCTGGTCACCGTGCGCTCCTATGACGATGCAACACGCAAGATGCTGCTGGACGGGATCAAGCGCATTGCCGAAGGCCAAGCCACCGCCTTTGGCGCGCCCGCGCCGGAGATCAAGATCGAGAGCGACTATACGCCCGCCACCTATAACGATCCCGACCTGACCGAGCGGGCGATGAAAGCGGTGGCCAGGAAGCTGGGCGCAGACAATGTGCGCGCGGTGCCGCCAGTGATGGGCGGGGAAGACTTCAGCCAGTTTGCCCGCACGGATGAAAAGATCCCTGGTCTGATCTTCTGGCTGGGCGCGGTGTCGCCCGACCGGTTTGCCGCCTCGCAGATGGATGGCATGCCCCTCCCTTCGCTCCACTCGCCGCTGTTCGGGCCAGACTATGATCCGGCGATCGCCACCGGCGTGGAAGCGATGACCACGGCGGCGATGGATCTGTTCAAGGACTGAAGGCGGCCCTCCCCTGGCCGGGGAGGACCGCCCAGCCCCCTGCGGGAGCAGACCGTTACCAGCTGATCTTCAGCGGTGGCATGTCTGACGGCTGGAGAATGTTCCAGACGCCGGTATCGCCTTCAATCTGCGGCTGCCGCGCGATAAAGAAAGCCAGCAATGCCTGCAGCGTGGCGCGCACGAGGGCATGGCCGAGGCAGGCATGCTGGCCCATGCCGAACATCAGGGGCCGCGCCTCCTGACGCGCAGGATCAAACCGCTCAGGCCGGTGAAAGGCCAGCGGGTCGTGATTGCCCGCAGCCCAGAGCATGGAGAGCGCCGTTCCGGCCGCGATTTCGGTTTCGTCCAGCCGGAGGGGCGCGGTGGTGAGCCGCATGGTCATGGGAGCGGGGCCGGCAAGGCGAAGCAGCTCGTTCGTGCACTGAGGGGTGGCGGCGAGGGTATCCCGGTTTTCTGCAGCGATGCGCAGGCAGGCGGCAAGACCGGTGGTGGAAGTTTCAATGGCATCGAAGACCATGCCGGCGATAAGGTCTGCAGCCTTCCCTGCCCCGACCGCCGCCTCCAGAGCGCGGCTGAAGGGCGCGTCATTGGCGAGCGCGGCGAGGGAAAGCGCCCGCGCCTCAAGGGCGGCGGCCTCGGCCAGCGCGGCCTTTGAAAGGTCCGGCGCCATCGAGAGGACATGGGCCATGTCGGCGACGGCCTGCTCCAGTGCAAGCGCAGCCTTCTCGTTATAGCCGATCACCGAGGCCCAGACAGCGCGCACAACCGGCGCAATCACCTCCGTCCTCAGATCAAGGCCGGTGGCCTGACGAGGGAGCCCCGCCACGGCCGCTTCAGCGATGGCGGACACATCCACAAGGTTCAGGGCAGCGATGAGAGCGGCGCGATCTGCCCGGTGGGCCGGGCCGGATTTGGTGAAGACCGAGCGCACCAGCAGGTTATATATGGCCGGGGTATCGGCCATCGCTGCCGCGTCCGGCGCCATGCCATCTGCGGCAGGGTTGCGAGCCAGCGCCGAAAGCTGGGCATGGCCCAGAACGGCGAGGCCGCCCCAGGGGGCCTTCTGTATACGGTCACCGGCGGCGAGATCGGCCTCGAAGGCAGCGGCAAGGGAGGGCCAGCCCGTGGGCTGGTCAAAGGTGGTGAAGGTTTTCATGTGAGTAAGTCCTGAAAAGCAAAGCCAAGCGCCCTGCACGGCGGCAGGGGCAGTGAAACGGATGTTTCAGGGCTTAGCGTTTCCGGACGGACTGCATGACGGGGCTTCCTGTTGAGGACCGAGCTTAAACGGGCGCCGGCCAGCGGGTCCAGACCCAGTTTCAATAAAGGCAGGATTTAGGCAGCGGCCTTGCTTTGGGGGGGGGTCTGCGCTAGATACCCTTTTGCTCAGACTGCGTATAAGGTTCACGCCTCCGTCGCAAACGAGCCCTGAAAGCCAGAGCGTTTTTGAGGGAGCCCTTGAAACGCTTCTTTTCAGGCCTAACTTATACTCAAATCGAGCATAATTAGCTCGATTGGTTGAAGGAGGTTCACCATGGCGCGTTTGATCGATGCTGGTCCCGGCTGCCCTACCCCCACCCCGCTGCGCGGCAAATCCGGCGCAGAGGCGCGCGGCCTTGTCTATGACGAGGCCGTGAAGGCGGAAACCGATCCGCTCTATCCGCTGGTGCAGGATTTCGTGACGCCGATGGAATGGCCCGCGATTGCGCCGCTGGTGGCCGGTATCAACCGGCTGAAGCGTGAGAAGAACGCGGTGATCCTGGCGCACAATTACATGACGCCGGACATCTTCAGCCTGGTGGGCGATTTCCGGGGCGACAGCCTGCAGCTGGCGCGCGAAGCCGCGAAGGTGGACGCGAAGGTGATCGTGCAGGCCGGCGTGCATTTCATGGCCGAGACCTCGAAAATCCTCGCCCCGGAGAAGGCCGTGCTGATCCCCTCGCTGGAGGCGGGCTGCTCGCTCGCCAGCTCGATCACGGGCGCCGATGTGCGCCTGATAAAGGAGAAGTTCCCGAACTATCCGATCGTGACCTATGTAAATTGCACCGCCGAGGTGAAGGCTGAGTGCCACATTACCTGCACCAGCTCCAACGCGGCGCAGGTAGTGGAAGCCATCGCGAAGGAATGGAATTCGGACACGGTGATCCTGGTACCGGACCAGTATCTGGCGAAGAATGTGGCCGCCCAGACCGGCATCCGTATCCTGACCTGGCCCGGCGCCTGCGAAGTGCACGAGCAGTTCTCTGCCGAAGACGTGAAACAGCTGCGCGAGGCCCATCCGGGCGTCGTCATCCTGGCCCACCCCGAATGCCCGCCCGAAGTGCTGGAAGCGGCCGACTATGCCGGCTCAACCTCGGCGCTGGCCAATTATGTGTCGGAGAAGCGGCCCAGCAAGGTGGTCCTGCTCACCGAATGCTCGATGAGCGACAATGTGGCGGCGGAAAACCCCGGCGTGAACTTCATCCGTCCGTGCAATCTCTGCCCGCACATGAAGCGCATCACCCTGGAAAACATCTATGACTGCCTGGTGACGGGCACGCATGAGGTGACCATTCCGGAAGATGTGCGGGTGCGCGCGAAACAGGCGCTGGACGCGATGCTGGCGCTGCCGAAGATGGAGCGGCCGCTCGATTTCGTGACCGGCCTCAAGCCGATGGAACTCGAACTCGTCATCTAGTGCGTAAACCGGGTTGCCAGAGGTGGCCCGGAGGGTTGAAGTCAGCATGGCGTGTTCAGGAGGATGACCTTGCGGATGTTCGGTGGACGGATTGCAGCGGTGCTGGTGATGGCCTGCATGATGGCGAGCCCGGCGCTCGCCAATTCGGGCAAAAGCAAGGACCCGTCAGATGTGCTGGGCAGCTGGAGCTTCCAGACCAGCCCCTATCGCAGCGGCCAATGCGTGATGAGCGGCACGATGCGCCTGTCTCCGCATCCGGAAGAAGGGCGCTATACGTGCGAACTGACGGCGGTCGAGATGTGCTCCATGTGGGGCCGCTCGGTTGTGCGCCAGTCCTGCGAGGCGCGCCGGTTTGGCGACCAGGTGTCAATCCGCTCCACCATCGAGGAGATGCTGGAATCGAAATTTGAAGGCCTGCTCTATGTTCCTGACAATTTCACGCTGACGATCCAGTCTCACGAACGCATGTTCGGGGCCCTCGTCTCTGCTGTCACCGCGCCGGTGGAGTTCCGCCGCGCGAATGACGGCATTTCCTGATCGGACAGAACCATGCTTGCGGGGACAGATGACCGCCTCCAGGCCGGCGCGGGGGCCGCGACGGATGTGCTGATCGTCGGGGCGGGCCTTGCCGGCCTGTTCCTGGCGCTGAAGCTGGCGCCCCGCCCCTGCCTGGTCGTCTCGCCGGCCCCGCTGGGTCAGGCGTCCTCCTCTGCCTGGGCGCAGGGAGGCCTGGCCGCCGCGCTCCACCCGCTCGACAGCCCGGCGCAGCATGCCGCCGATACCGTGGCCGCCGGAGCGGGCCTTGTGGACCCGGTGATCGCACGGCTGATCGCCGAAGATGGCCCGGCCCGCGTGCGCGATCTGGTGGCCCTCGGGGTGCCGTTTGACCGTACGCCGGACGGGCAGCTGGCCCTGTCTCTGGAGGCAGCTCATTCCCATCCGCGCGTGGCGCGGGTTTCAGGAGACCTTGCCGGCAAGGCGATCATGGACGCGCTGGTGGCCGCCGTGGCCGCGGCCCCGCATATCGAGCTGATCGAGGGGGCGCGGGCCGAAGCGCTGTTGCAGGATGTGCACGGACGGATCGGCGGGGTCATTCTGCGAGGCAACAATGGCCGCCCGTTTGTAAAAGCGGCGCGGGAAACCGTTCTGTGCACGGGCGGGTCGGGCGGGCTTTACCGCGTGACGACCAACCCCAAGGAAGCGCAGGGCGAAGCCATCGCCATGGCGCATGTGGCCGGCGCCGTGCTGGCCGACCTGGAGTTTGTGCAGTTCCATCCCACCGGCATCGACATTGGCCGCGACCCTGCGCCGCTGGCCACCGAGGCGCTGCGCGGGGAAGGCGCCACGCTGCACAATTCTGACGGGCGCGCCTTCATGGCCGACTATCATCCGCTGGCAGAGCTTGCCCCGCGCGATGAGGTGGCCCGCGCCATTCATGCCGAGCGCGCAGCGGGACGCGGTGCATTCCTCAATTGCATCACGGCGGTGGGCGAAGAATTCCCGCACCATTTCCCGACCGTATTTGCCGCCTGCATGAGCGCGAACATCGACCCCCGCCGCGACATGATCCCGGTGGCCCCTGCCGCGCACTATCATATGGGCGGCATCGTGTCCGACCTCTGGGGACGCTCCACCCTGGACGGCCTTTCCGTATGCGGAGAGTGCTCGTCCACCGGGGCGCACGGCGCCAACCGGCTGGCCTCGAACTCGCTTCTGGAAGCGGTGGTGTTTGCCGAGCGGATTGCCCGGCGCCTGCGCGACGCAGACCTTTCCGAAGCGGGCGCCAGCAGCGGCGCCGTCACTCCGCGCCTCACCGGGCCGGACATGCTGGAACTGCGCGAAGCCATGTCGCGCCATTGCGGCGTGGTGCGCGCGGCGGGCGGGCTGACCGAGCTGCTGAACCTGATTGAGCGGCTGGAAGCCGGCTGCCCCGGCGCGCCACAGCTGACCGCCGCGCGCCTGATCGCCAGCGGCGCACTGGCCCGCACCGAAAGCCGCGGCGGCCACTTCCGCACCGACTTCCCCGAAACCGGCGCGCCCGAACGCCAGTTTGTTTTCCGCAGCGACACGCTCGCGTCAAAGGTAATCGGAGACAAGGAAGAGAACCCGGGCGGAACCTTTGGTTGCCAGCTGGCCTAGCGAACGCTAGCGTAAGCCTGCCATCATCATGGGAGGCGAACCTCATGCGCACTGGTTTCAAGACCGCAATTACTGCGATCCTCCTCTCAACATCCGCGATCTGGCAGGGCGCCGAGGCGCAGAATGACGCTCTCGGCTATTTTCCGGACCGGGCATCTCTTCACAAGGAGCTCTGGGAATCCTACGCCTACGTAACCTCTGGCGAAATCAACCCAAATGTCATCGACTGGACTATCCAATTTGCATCCGCCTACGGACGAGAAGATCTTATCCAGGACGTTGTCGCGAGATATGTCAGCCAGCCCTGCATTTCTGAAGACCCGTTCGATCCGGAGAAAATAAGAGAGGCGGTCAAGGCGCACCAAGTGACGATCATCAACGAAACCCACCATTCCCCTGATGACCGGCAGCGCATACTCGATATGGTCCCAATCTTCGCAGAGGAAGGCTTCACCTACTATGCCGCGGAAACCTTTCAGGATGGCGTTGCCACGGACGGGAATAAAACCGGGCTGGATGCGGGATTTTATTCCACGGAGCCATTTCATGGCAGGCTTCTTAGAGAACTGGCGCGCCTGGGGTTTGAGTTTGTTCCGTTTGAAGCGCGGCTAACAGACCGCGTGGACGGCGACCGGCGCATTCTGCGCGAACAGGTGCAGGCTCAGAATATTATAGATCGAATACTGAAGGAAAATCCTGAAGCAAAGATTTTGATCCATGTAGGATGGGCACATGCCTTTGAGATACCCGAGGATGAACACGGCATGGCTTGGATGGCCCAAAGACTGAAAGAAAAGTCGGGCATTGATCCATTGACTATTTCCCAGACCTTTTGCCGCGCCGCCGGAGACAAGGCGGTCCTCATTCGGAGCGACAGTGAAGGCGGAGAGGATAAGCTCTATGCAACAGACTTGGCCATCGGCGCTGCCGGATGGTCTTTCACGGACGGACGCCCAACCTGGCATCGCCGCTTGGGATTTCAGCCGGTGCCTGTTCCGGCCGTTTTAAGGGATGACGACCTGCCCGTAATCGTGGAAGCGATGCCAGAAGGCGCGGACGAGCTGACTGTTCCTGACGACAGGCTTCTGATTGCTCCTGGAGAAAGCCATGTTCTCATGCTGCCAGAGGGCACTTATGAGCTTTTCAGCTTCACGCAGGCGGGCCAGATGCGCGGCCCTGTGCGAATAGAGGTGAACTCCGTCGCGAAATGATCTGCCCGCGGGTAAACCTTCGGTCATCCCTTGTTTTTATGGAACGGGGATTGTTCTAGTGGTTTCAGATTACCAATGCGAGGCGTTTGCCGATGACACCCTATATCCCCCCTCTTTCTCCGATCATCCTTGATCCGATTGTGCGCCTGGCGCTGGCCGAAGATCTGGGACGGGCGGGAGACCTGACGACGGACGCGACCATTCCGCCGGAGACGCGGCTTTCGGTGGTGATCGCGGCGCGGAAACCCGGCGTGATTGCGGGGATGGACGTGGCCGCCTATGCCGCGCAGCTGGTAGACCCTGAGCTGAAACTGCAGATCGAAAAGCCCGATGGCAGCGCGCTGACACCCGGCGATGTGGTGGCGCGCCTTTCCGGCTCTGCGCGCTCCATCCTGATTGCCGAGCGCACGATGCTGAATTTCCTGGGCCGGCTTTCCGGCGTCGCCAGCCTGACACGGAAATATGTCGATGCAGTAGCCCATACGCAGGCGAAGGTTGTCTGTACGCGGAAGACCACGCCGGGGCACCGCGCGCTGGAGAAGCGCGCCGTGCGCTGTGGCGGGGGCACGTCTCACCGCTACGGCCTGGATGACGCCATCCTGATCAAGGACAATCATATTGCCGCCTGCGGGGGCTCGATTGCCGCGACGCTGGAGCGGGCCAAAGCCTATGCCGGGCATCTGCGGATGATCGAGATCGAGGTGGATACCCTTGCCCAGCTCGAAGAGGCGCTGAAGCATGGCGCACACGCCATCCTGCTGGACAATATGGACCTTGCACAGCTGCGCGAGGCCGTGGCGATGACCGCCGGGCGGGTGGCGCTGGAGGCTTCCGGTGGGGTAACCTTGGAGACGGTGGGCGCAATTGCCGAGACGGGCGTGAACTTTATTTCGTCCGGCGCGCTGACACATTCGGCGCCCAATCTTGACCTTGGCCTCGATGTGGTCTGACAGTCTCCGCCAGAAACACTGGCACGGCCGGTGACAGATCATGGCGGAGGAAAACATGGCAGGCGCAAACGGCCGCAAGGCAATCTTCATCACGGGCGCGGCCTCGGGCATCGGCGCGGAAACAGCGCGCTATTTTGCGCGCAAAGGCTGGTTCTGCGGCCTGTATGACATCAACGAGACGGGCCTGAAGTCGGTCGCGGCCGAGATCGGCGCAGACGCCTGCCACCTCGCCAAACTCGATGTGACCAAACGCGCCGACTGGGCCGCCGCCATGGAGGGCTTTGGCGCCGCCACTGGAGGCAAGATGGATGTGCTGTTCAACAATGCCGGCATCGGCCGCCATGGCTGGTTTGAGGATGTGCCACCCGAAGATTCCGACCTTGTGATCGACATCAATGTGAAAGGCGTGATCAACGGGGTTTATGCTGCCCTGCCCCTGCTGAAGGCAACGCCCGGCGCGCGCATCATCAACACCGCGTCAACCGCCGGCATTGTGGGCGCGCCGCAACTGGCGGTCTATTCCGCGTCGAAATGGGCCGTCCGTGGACTGACAGAAGCGCTGGACGCGGAATTCCGGGATCTGGGCATCCGTGTCACCACGCTGATGCCCTGGTTTGTGGATACGCCAATCCTCGAGATGGGGAACAAGGAAGGCGCCAATGTGAAAATGTCCGACCAGATGAAGGAAAACGGCGCCAAGGTTTATCCCGTCTCCATGGCGGCGGAGAAGGTGTGGGAAGCCGCGCAAGGCGACGACATCTATTACATGGTGGGCGGGGACGCAGAGAAGGCACGTTTCATGACACGCTGGCTGCCCGGCATTGTGCGCAAGAATATCCGGAAGAATGTTCCGGCGAGGGATTAACGCCGGATCGCCAGGGCGAGGCCATCATGGCCCTTGAGGCCCACCTGCTGAAGCACGATCGCTTCAAACTGCGGGTGGGCTGAAAGCTCTGCAAGGAAGCGCGCAGCGCCCTTCGCCAGGGGATCATCCGCCAGCGGATCAAGCACCGCGCCCTTGCGCACAACATTGTCTGCCAGCAGCAATCCGCCAGGGCGCAACAGGCGCGCGGCCTCCGCAAGATATTCCGGATACTCATCCTTGTTGGCGTCAAGGAAAACGAGATCGAAGGGGCCGGTGAGGCTGGCCAGCGACGCAAGTGCCGGGCCGGGCAGGATCAGCGTCTGTGAGCCGATGCCGGCCTCGTTGAACGATGTGCGGGCGAAGGCGGCATAGGCGGGGTCGAGTTCCAGCGTAACCAGCTCGCCATCGGCCTGAAGCGCGCGGCCAAGCCATACGCCGGAATAGCCGCCCAGCGTTCCGATTTCCAGAATACGGCGGGCGCCGATGAGTTTGGCGAGCAGGTAGAGCAGCTTCCCCTGCCCGGCTGACACTTCAATGTGCGGCAGGCCCGCCTCTGCGGCCCGCTGGCGCAGCCGGATGAGCGCCTGATCCTCGGATCCAAAAAGGCCGTCGATGAACTGATCGACGGCCTCAAAGATCTGGTTGTCTGCCATGGCCTACTGGGCGGCGGCGCGGGCGGCTTCGAGCTGGCGGGCGAGATAGTCGTCGATGACAACCGGCGCGGGCACAGCGGCCTCCTCGGCGACCGGCGCGGCCTCAGCCGGAGCGTCCGCCTTCACGGTTTTCACCGTCTGCACCGACATCAGGCGCGGCGCAGGCGCCGAGACCGTGCGGGTGGAGGTGGTGACACCGGCGGGCGCAACCGTGGGCGTGATGGTGTAATAGCCGTCATCGGCCGCGCTGGAGGCGTCTGCAAAGAGCAGGCCTTCGTCGAGGGCGGCCATATCGGCTTCCTTCGTGGCGTCGAGCTCAGCCAGGCGCAGTTCGGTCTGGCGCTTGCGGGCCTCGAAATTGCGCTCCACGCTCGCCCATTCGGCGCCGCGCGGGAAACGGTAGAAGATGTGCAGGCCAACCTGCTTGGTCTTGATCAGGCCGGCATTCCAGACCGGATCAACATAGGTGGCGTGATAATGGGTGGCCCCGCCCGTGCGGTCCTCATTGAGGCCCATCATGACATGCGCGGCAATCCGCTGGGCCCGGTCCCACGCCTCCCCGGCCGGCTTGTTCCGGTCCATCGACCCGTCACAGGTGAAGGTGAACTGGCAGCCGGTGGTGCGGGTGGCGCCCTGGAACACGACGCCGCAAACGCTGTCGGGATAGCGATGGTCGCGAACGCGGTTGGCGATCACTTCGGCCACGGCGATCTGGCCGTTGATCGGCTCCCAGGCCGATTCGTAATAGACGGCCTGCGCCATGCACATCATTTCAGCGTCGATCGTTTCGGCGCGCTGGATCTGCTCAGGGCGGAAAGAAGCAAGCGATGCGAGGGCCGCGCCATCGCGGTCGCGCATGGCATAGCGGCTCATCGAGGAGTCGATGTCGCGCTTCAGGGTGTATTCGACCGTGCGCAGCCAGGGCGAGTCCATCAGGGCCGGCGTGTGGCCGGCGGTGCGGACAGCAAGGCCGCCATCTTCATAGAGGGCAAGACGCTCGGCTTCGGCGCGGAATTCCGCGTCGGCGCGCAGGCCTGCCTGTTGTTCAGAAATCGCCGGAAGCGAAACGGACGCTGTAACCGCTACAACGGCAACCATGCCGCCGCGAATGAAAACGTCGCGCTGTTCCTGGTCGGTCATTCCAAGCCACCACCGTGTGAGCTTTTCACGCAGCCCTTTAACCCGGGACACACTCACCCGGCCTGGTTTAAGAAACCTTAACATCACCGCTCCTCTTTATCCCCGGCCGGCAATTATTGGTTTGCCTGAAGCCCCGGAGTGTCCGAGATTTATTCGTTTCTATTCGGCCGAAAGTGCCCGGCCAGACCCCGCAGGGACCGGAGGGACTTGGCCCACCCGCAACTATCTAGCAATATTTCAGCCAGATTCCTGAGTGACAATTCAGAAAGCCTTGGAACCGGGCCGAATCCCGGGATTCGCGCATCACACGAATAAACCGGTATAATTATCTGAAAAATAAAAGGAAAACGGAGCCGCAAGCGGCTCCGTTCCCTGTGCATGAAATGTCAAGTTGTTGCACAAATGCAACGTTCAAGGCCATCCGGCTTTTGGGCCGAACCGCCCGGAAGCGCTACTTTTTCGCTCCGCGGATGGCGGCCTGTGCCGCTGCGAGACGGGCAATCGGCACCCGGTAAGGCGAGCACGACACGTAATCGAGACCGGCGCGGTGGCAGAATTCGACCGATGCCGGGTCCCCGCCATGTTCACCGCAGATCCCCAGCTTGATGTCGCCCCGCGTCTTGCGGCCGCGCTCGGCGGCGATCTTGACGAGTTCGCCCACGCCTTCCTGGTCCAGGGTGACGAAGGGGTCTTTCTCGTAGATGCCCTTTTCCGAATAGGCCGGCAGGAACTTGCCTGCGTCGTCACGGGAGATGCCGAGGGTGGTCTGGGTGAGATCGTTGGTGCCGAAGGAGAAGAATTCGGCGGCCTGCGCGATTTCCCCTGCCGCGAGCGCGGCGCGGGGCAGCTCGATCATCGTGCCGACCATGTAATCAAGTGTGACGCCCGTTTCGGCGAAGACCTTCTTGGCCGTCTCGTCCACCAGCTTTTTCAGGATGTCGAGTTCGCGGTGGGTGGCCACCAGCGGGATCATGACTTCCGGAACCGGCTTCAACTTGCCTTCCTTCGAGACATTCACAGCCGCCTCGAAAATGGCGCGGGCCTGCATCTCGTAGATTTCAGGATAGGTGATGCCGAGGCGGCAGCCGCGATGGCCGAGCATCGGGTTGGACTCGTGCAGATCTGCCGCGCGGCGGCGCAGCTCCTCAGCGCTGAGGCCGGACGCCTTGGCCACACCGGCAATATCTTCATCGGTATGCGGCAGGAATTCATGCAGCGGCGGATCAAGCAGGCGGATGGTGGCCGGGCGCTCGCCCAGGATGTGGAAGATTTCCTCAAAGTCCGAGCGCTGCATCGGCAGCAGCTTGGCAAGCGCCTCGCGGCGGCCCGTCTCGTCATTGGAGAGGATCATCGTGCGCACGGCCGGGATACGCTCTTCCTCGAAGAACATATGCTCGGTGCGGCAGAGGCCGACACCTTCGGCGCCGAATTCGACCGCGGTACGCGTGTCCAGCGGCGTTTCGGCATTGGCGCGAACCTTCAGCTTGCGGCGCTTGTCGGCCCAGCCCATCAGCTCGCCGAAATCACCCGAAAGGTCGGGATTGATCAGCTCGACCGCGCCGGCGATGACGCGGCCATTGACGCCGTCCACCGTGATCATGTCGCCCTTCTTGAAGCTGCGGCCACGGGCGGTGAACTCGCCTTTGGCGGTGTCGATGCGCAGGTCCGACGCGCCGCAGACGCAGGGGCGGCCCATGCCGCGCGCCACAACAGCGGCGTGGCTGGTCATGCCGCCACGCGCGGTAACGATGGCGCGGGCAGCGTGCATGCCCTTGATGTCGTCCGGGCTCGTCTCGACACGGACGAGGATCACATCCTCGCCCTTGGCCGCCATATGGAAGGCTTCTTCGGAATCGAACACGACCTTGCCGACGGCGGCGCCGGGGCTGGCGGGCAGACCCTTAAAGGCTACATCATAGTTCGGCTTGCCGAGCTTCTTGTTCTCGTCATCGCTGGGGATGCGCGGGTGCAGCAGCTGGTCAAGGGCCGCCGGGTCAATCCGCAGCAGCGCCTCATCTTCCGTGATCAGACCTTCGCGAACCATGTCCACGGCAATCTTCACGGCGGCAGCGGCGGTGCGTTTGCCATTACGGGTCTGCAGCATGTAGAGCGTGCCGTCTTCGACGGTGAACTCGATGTCCTGCATGTCCTTGTAGTGACGCTCGAGCGTGGCGGCGACTTCGACCAGCTGTTTGTAGACCGCCGGCATCGCCTCTTCGAGCGGGGCATCGGAGGAGCCGAGCGTGTTGGCGCGCTCCCGCGAGATCGGCGCAGGCGTGCGGATGCCGGCAACAACGTCCTCACCCTGAGCATTGATCAGGTATTCGCCATAGAAAATCGGCGAGCCATTGGACGGGTCGCGCGTGAAGGCAACGCCGGTGGCAGAGGTGTCCCCCAGATTGCCGAACACCATGGACTGCACGTTGACAGCCGTGCCCCAGCTTTCGGGAATATCGTTCAGCTTGCGATAGATGATCGCGCGGTCCGACATCCAGGAATTGAACACTGCGGAAATGGCGCCCCAGAGCTGTTCGCGCGGGTCTTCCGGGAACGGGCGGCCGAGTTCCTTCTGCACGGCCTCCTTATAGCGGACGATGACCTCTTTCCAGTTATCGGCCGAGAGGTCCGTGTCGAGGTCGAGGCCTTCGCGCTCTTTATAGTCATCGAGGATGTGTTCGAACTCGTCATGGCCCATGCCGAGGACGACGTTGGAATACATCTGGATGAAACGGCGATAGCTGTCATAGGCGAAGCGGTCGCCTGCCTTGCCCGCGAGGCCGGCGGCAACTTCCTCATTGAGGCCAAGGTTGAGCACCGTGTCCATCATGCCCGGCATCGAGGCGCGCGCGCCCGAGCGGACGGAGACGAGCAGCGGATTGGCCGGATCGCCAAAGCCCTTGCCGGTCTTGGCTTCAAGGTCTGCCAGCGCAGCGGCGACCTGGGCCTCCAGCGTGGCGGGATAGGCGCGGGCATTTTCGTAATACGCAACGCAGACAGCCGTTGAAATCGTGAAGCCGGGCGGCACAGGCAGGCCCAGCTTTGCCATTTCGGCAAGGTTTGCGCCCTTGCCCCCGAGCAGGTTACGCATCGAGGCATCGCCATCGGCGGTTCCGCCTCCGAAAGCGTAAACCCATGTTTCGTCAGCGTTTTTTACTGCGGCGTTGCTCATACGAAGCGTTCCCCGTGTTCAGCTTTGATCTTCCGGCCCCCAAGGCTGGCGGCCAGCTTGCAAGTCCTATGCTGCATGCGCGTGCGAATTGCCAGTCATGCAAATGCCGCGCCCTCTTATCGGGCCCCTATATCGGTAGGATGGGGCCGCCTCAGCCCTCGATTTTCGAGAAATCGGCCACCTTGTGGAGCGCGCCGCGCACCGCCAGCAGCAGAGCGAGACGGTTTTCCCGCACTTTGGCATCCGAATCGTTGACCATTACGCCGTCCAAATACGCATAAACTGGCCCGCGCAGGCCAGCGAGCACGCTCATGGCGCCAACAAAGTCCTCCGCCTTGAGGGGCGCTTCGAGCGCGGCTTCGGCCTCGCTCAGCGCTTTCCAGAGCGCCTGCTCCTCGGCGGGGCCCTTGGCGATGAGCGCGGGATCGACCGTCAGCCCTTCCAGCAGCGCGCCCTTCTTCTCTTCGGCCTTGAGGATGTTGGCCGCGCGGCGATAGCCCGCCAGCAGCGTGGCACCATCCTCGGTGGCGAGGAAGGCGGCGAGCGCCTCGACGCGCTTGACGATGAGGACGAGGTCATCCTCGCCGAGGGCGAAGACGGCGTCGATCAGATCGTGGCGCTTGCCCTGGTCGCGGAGGACTTGCTTGAGGCGATCGGCGAAGAAGGCAGGAAGATCAGCAGTTACATAATCGTACAAGTTCTTTCGAACTTGGATCACGCCTACCTCTGCTACATCGCCAGAAAAGCCGACTGGACCAGATGCCGATACATCAACACCTGTATTGTCCATATGCAGGATGAAGGTTTCGCGCAGTGAAAACCGAACCTTGTTTTCTAACACCAACCGAACCACCCCCAACGCTGCTCTGCGCAGCGCAAACGGATCTTTCGAACCGGTGGGTTTTTCATCAATCGCCCAGAAGCCGACGAGGGTGTCCAGCTTGTCGGCGAGGGCGACGGCGATGGAAACCGGATCGGTAGGGACCGAGTCGCTTGGGCCTTGGGGTTTGTAATGGTCGCGGATGGCGTCGGCGACGCGGGCGTCTTCACCGGCGGCCAGGGCGTAATAGCGGCCCATCACGCCCTGAAGTTCCGGAAACTCTCCGACCATTTCGGAGACGAGATCGGCCTTGGCGAGGCGCGCGGCGCGTTCTGCCAGATCAGGGTCTGCGCCCACTTTCGGGGCGAGTTCGCGGGCGAGCGCGGCGACGCGTTCCACCTTGTCACCCAGGCTGCCAAGTTCTTCCTTGAAGGCGATGATTTTCAGCTTTTCGCCCATCGCCTCCAGCGGCGTCGCCTTGTCCTTCTCCCAGAAGAAGCGGGCATCCGAGAGACGCGCGGAGAGAACGCGGGCATTGCCCTCAGCGATCTTCTTGCCGCCATCGCTGGCGGAGATATTGGCGACAACGATGAAGTTTGGCGCGAGCTTGCCGGTCTTCTTCGAATTGGCCGCGAAGTATTTCTGGTGCGTGCGCATCGAGAGGGTTATGACCTCTGGCGGCAGGTCCAGGAAATCCGGATCCATCTGCCCAAGGACGACCACGGGCCATTCGGCAAGCCCGGTCACTTCTTCCAGAAGGCCCTTGTCTTCGATCCATTGCAGGCCCGCGCTGGCGCAGACCCTGGCGATGCCCTCAAGGATCATCCTACGGCGATCCTCGCGGGAGAGGATCACATGCCCCTTCCCTTCCAGCTGAGCCTTATAATCCGCCCACCCCGTAACCGTGTAGGGCCCGCGGCCATGCACGCGGTGGCCTTCGGTGGTGTTGCCGCTGGCAACGCCGCCCACTTCCAGGGGAACGATCTTGCCATCCAGCACACAGACAATGCCCTGCAGCGGACGCACCCAGCGAAGCTCCCCGGTGCCCCAGCGCATGGATTTGGGCCAATGGAATTCGCGGATGATGGCGGGCACAGCCTCGGCGATCACATCCTTCGCGTCCCGGCCCGGAACGGTGGAATAGGCAACGTAGAAGTCGCCCTTCTTGGGATCGGAAACGACCTGCGCTTCGCTGATATCCTTCAGCCCTGCCCCGCGCAGGAAGCCGGCCACGGCCTGTTCCGGCGCGCCCACCTTGGGGCCTTTCTTCTCTTCGCGCACATCGACAGAGCGCGCGTCCAGCCCTTCGATCACTGCCGTGAGGCGACGCGGGCCGGAAACGGCAAAGGCATTCTTCCAGCCAAGGCCAGCCTCTTTCAGCTTGCCCGTCAGGGCGGCCAGAAGGTCAGCCTCCGCCTTCGCCTGCATGCGCGCGGGGATTTCTTCGGAGAAGAGTTCGATCAGGAGTTCGGACATGGGCCCTGCAATCGCCGGAATTAGGGGTGGGCACGGCTTACAGCTACGGGCGGCAGGGTCAAGCGGGCGGGGCTATGGATTGCGCAGCGGCCGCCGGCCTCAGACCCCGCAGGTGCCCTCGATGGGGATGATTTCACCCTGTACCGGGTCCACAATCCGGATTGTGCCTTCATAGGCGCGGTATTCGAAGCCTTCGTCCGTTTCCGTCAGCGTCAGCTGAACTTCTACCGGCCGCTCGGCATTGCGGTAGGTCCAGATGGCGGCGCCCTCCTGTTCTGTCTTGGAGACCTCTTCCAGGCCGACCGCCTGCCCGTCCAGCCCGATGGCCGCAGGCGCCGGAACACCGGCGATTTCGGTGATGAACAGCGCGCCGCCGAGCTCGCCGTTTTCGGCCTGACGCTGGAAGCGGCAATAGATTTCAACGGTGGTGGGCTCAAACGGCGTGAGCGCCAGAGTGTCTGCGGTGTCAGGCTCACCCGCAGGCGGAGTTTGCGCGGCTGCCCCCACCGCCGGAGAGTGGGAAGCCGCCGCCTCCGGCGTCCCCGCGCTCACGCTTTCCGCCTGGGGGGAAGGCTTGCAGGCAGCGGCGGAGGCCGCCAGCGTCAGCGCAAACAGGGCGTAAAATGATTTCATCGGAAATCTCCTCTGGCGCTATCAACGCCTGAGCCCGAGATCCGTTCACCCGAAGTTTCAGGCCTGCTGCTCGGCCCACTGGGCAGCGGCGCCGCGCGCAAGGTCTCGCACCCGGGCGATATAGGCTTGCCGCTCGGTCGGGCTGATGGCGCCGCGGGCGTCGATCAGGTTGAAGGTGTGCGAGGCTTTCAGGGCATAGTCATAGGCGGGCAGCGGTTTGCCGGCCTCGCGCAGGGCGACCGACTGGCTTTCACAATCGGCAAACCAGCGCTTCAGCATCTCCACATCGGAATGCTCGAAGTTGAAGGCGCTCTGCTGGCGCTCGTTTTCCAGGAACACGTCGCCATAGGTCAGCGGAACGGCCGAGTCCGGATCGTTGAAAGGCAGATCGTAGACATTATCGACGCCGAAAACATACATGGCGAGGCGTTCCAGGCCATAGGTCAGCTCACCGGAAACCGGGAACACGTCGAGCCCGCCAACCTGCTGGAAATAGGTGTACTGGCTGACTTCCATCCCATCGCACCACACTTCCCAGCCAAGGCCCCAGGCGCCGACGGTGGGGTTTTCCCAGTCGTCTTCGACGAAACGGATATCATGCACCGCCGGGTCGATGCCGATGCGGTAGAGGCTTTCGAGATAGAGATCCTGAAGGTTTGGCGGGTTCGGCTTCAGGATGACCTGATACTGGTAATAATGGCCGAGCCGGTTGGGGTTTTCGCCATAGCGGCCATCCTTGGGGCGGCGGCTGGGCTGCACATAGGCGGCGCGCCAGTTCTTGGGGCCCAGCGCGCGCAGCACGGTGGCCGGATGCAGCGTGCCGGCACCGACTTCCATGTCATAAGGCTGAAGGATCGCGCAGCCCTGCGCCCCCCAATAGGCCTGCAGCGTCAGGATCAGGTCCTGGAAGGATTTCGGCTTGGCGTAGGCTTTTGGGGCAGACATGCGGGGCGTTCCGGCGTTTGATACACTCCCGCACCTAGCGCCGCCCGGGAAAGTTCGCAACCGGGCGCCGCCTACCACCAGCCTTTCTTCTTGCCCGGGCTGTTATGGTCACGCGTGCCGAAGGCGCCGTAGATGGCGATGAACAGGCCAAGCGCCAGGCTGGCGATGAAGAGAAAGGTGAACATGGGAGCGGTCCCCCGGCGTCAGATTGCCGTCAGGTTCAGTTTGAGGGCTTTTCTGCGCGGTTCAAGGGTAAATCGCCGCTACCATGCTACGGGATGGCCTTCGATGATAGCCTGGGCTGCCGGTGTTCGCGCGCTGCCGTCGTCCGTATGCGTGATCAGGGGCGGCAGAAGGGTGAGCGGGCCGCGCTTCAGCCCCTTGCGGCCGCGCACCAGTACGCGCCGGGCTGGCTCGCCTGTCTTGGAGGCAACCGGTAGTACGGTAATCTCGCCCGCCTGACGGTCCAGCTGGGCCAGGATGCGGGCAAGCTCGGCCGCGCGGTGGACAAGGATCACCGGGGCGCGGGGCTTTGCGGCATGAATCATCGCCTTGATCCACCCTTCCAGCGGGAGGGTCTCGATATAGGCCGCCGCCTTCCCTTCCCCCGGCTGCGAAATTTTTCCGGGTTCAAAATAAGGCGGGTTGGCAAACACAAGGTCAAAGCGGTTTTCGTGGGGCTTAACCCATTCTGACGCTTCGGTATTTTCGATAGTGACGCGGGGGGAAAACCCGTTCAGGCGGGCGCCCTCTCGGGCCATTCTCGTGACATTTTCGGACAATTCGAGACCGGTGAACGCCACGCCCGGCATCCTCCAGGCCGCCGGCAGCAACGCGCCGCCACATCCGCAGCCAAGCTCCAGCGCCTCGCCCTTGTCCAACACCGGCAGCGCGGCGGCGAGAAGGAGGGAATCAAAGCCTGTGCGAAAGCCCTTCACCGGCTGAACGAGGCGGACCCGGCCCTGATAGACAGTGTCTTCCGTGGTCTCGTCTTCGGGCGCGGTCATAGCCGCCTCAGGGCGACTTCGCTGACGAGATGGTCTGCCCCCTTGCGCAGAATGAGATCGGCGCGCGGGCGGGTGGGCAGGATATTCTCGTGCAGGTTTTTCAGGTTGATGTTCTCCCAGAGGCCGATGGCGGTTTGCAGGGCTTCGGCTTCAGAGAAGGTGGAATACCGGTGGAAGTAGGACTCCGGGCTGCGGAAGGCGGTTTCCCGCAGGCGCATGAAGCGGGCGATATACCATTCCCGCAGCAATTCCTCATCGGCATCGATATAGATCGAGAAGTCGAAGAAATCCGACAGGAAGGGCACGATCTTGCCATCGCGGGGCAGGTCCCGCGTCTGCAGCACGTTCAGCCCCTCGAAGATCAGGATGTCCGGCCGGTCGACCGTCACGTATTCGCCGGGGATCACGTCATAGGTCATGTGGGAATAGACCGGCGCGCGGACATTGCGCTCGCCCGACTTGATGGTGGAGAGGAAGCGCAGGAGCGCGCCGACATCATAGCTTTCCGGAAAGCCCTTGCGCTGCATCAGCCCCTGCGCCTGCAGCACAGCGTTGGGATAGAGGAAGCCGTCTGTGGTGACGAGATCGACCTTCGGGCTGGCAGGCCAGCGGCCGAGCAACTCCTTGAGGATACGGGCGGTGGTCGATTTGCCGGCCGAAACCGAGCCGGCCATGCCGATGATGAAGGGCGAGGGTGCAGCATCGGGCGTGCTGAAGAAGGCGCGGCGCTGATGGAAAAGGCGCTGGACCGTCTCGACATGCGCCGAGAGCAGCCGGGATAGTGCCAGATAGATGCGGCGCACCTCGTCCAGATCAACCGGATCATAAAGGGAGGAGAGGCGGCGGACTTCATCCTCGGTAAGCGTCAGCGGTGTATCGGCCCGGAACTGCGCCCATTCGGCGGCTGTGAAGACATGATAGGGCGAATACCTGCCCGCCGGTTCAAGCTGGTGCATAGGCGCGATCCCGTCGGCTCCGAAATGTCCCGGCAAGGCCCGGACGCCTGCCGAAGATATAAGAGGATCGGCCATACGCGCTACACCCCTAGTTAAATTCGGGATTTTCTCTTGAGGACTTTGGCCCGCGGTTCAAGTCCGACGCAAGGGAAGGAAAACGGGCCTCTACTCCCGGCGCAATTCGGCAAGCAGGGCATCGGCGCGCAGCTTGTCGTCGCTCTTAACCATCAGCCTGCGCGGAAATGCGCCGATATTGCCCTCGACCGCCGAGATATGCTGATCGGCAACAAAGCCCTCTATGCCCGCCTCTGCCAGCAGATGCTGGGCATAGGACAGCTTAACCGGGTCGTTGGTGCGGAGTACTTCTTCCATTACTGGATCTGGCCGCGCAGGTTCATATCGACCGAGCGGGCATCATAAACGGTGGCCTTGTCGGGCTTGGGATTGGCGCCGGTGACGATCTCCAGAACCGCCGTAGCTTTTCCGCTCGAGCTTCCCCCGCCCAGCGGGATGCCGAAACCCACCCCGACGCCAACGCTGGACGAGCGCCCGTAAGAACCAGTGCCGCCGCCGATGCTGATGGAGGAGCCGCCGCTGCGGTTTGCCTCGGCGTCCAGATATTCGGAGGTGACCTCAAACCAGTCCCTGCCCTCCATGAGCGTGATCTCGGACGCTCGCAGCAGCGCCAGATTGCGCGCCTTGCCGGGGTCCTGGTCAGTGTAGGCAATCCTGTGCCGGCCCGCCTCGATCTGCTGGGAGGTGTAGCCCATGGCGCCTTCCCTGGCGGCCGGGCCGTAAACCGGGGTTGTGGCGCAGGCGGCCAGCGAAAGCGCCCCGAGGGCAATGAGCAGAGGTTTCATGGGGGTCATACCGAACTAAACGCACCGACCTGTCAGGTGGTTGCACGCTATCCTATTGCCGCGCCCGCGCCAATGCGCTCAAAGGCATGCGGCCCGGTGCCACGTCGAGTTGCCCGGGTATTTGCGTAGATTTACCTATGTTAAGACCCCCGCTGCCGGAGTGCCCCGTTTGACCCTCGCGCCAAAACCGAAGAGCAAGGCCCAGCTCTCCTCGATCACGGAGCGTATGCAGGCACTTGTTGCAGACGACCTGATCGCCGTGGAACGCCTGCTGGCAGAGCGGGCGGCAAGCCCGGTGGCCGTCATTCCAGACCTTTCGGGCTATATCGTCTCGGCTGGTGGCAAGCGCCTGCGCCCGATGATCACCCTGATCGCCGCCCATGCTGTGGGCAAGGCGACCCATGCGACCCATGCGCTGGCAGCCGCTGTGGAGTTCATTCACACCGCCACCCTGCTGCATGATGATGTGGTGGACGAGAGCGACCTGCGCCGGGGCAAACCCGCCGCCAAGGCGATCTGGGGCAACAAGGCCTCGATCCTGGTGGGGGACTTCCTGTTTGCGCGGGCGTTTAATCTCCTGGTCGAAGCCAACAGCCTGGAGATCCTGAACCGGCTGGCCACGGCCTCAACCGTGATTGCCGAAGGTGAAGTGCGCCAGCTGGCCGCGATGGCCGCGCGCGACCTGCCGACCGAGGAATACCTCGCCATCGTTGAGGCCAAGACCGGCGCCCTGTTTGAAGCCGCCGCCGAGACGGGTGCAATGTCTGGCGGGGGCGAAGAACACGCCGACGCGCTGGCGACCTATGGGAAGAATCTGGGCCTCGCCTTCCAGATCATTGATGACGCCCTCGACTATGGCGGGACCACTTCGGTGATCGGCAAGTCGGTCGGCGATGATTTCCGCGAAGGCAAAATCACCCTGCCGGTGATCATTGCGCGCCGCCGGGGATCAGATGAAGACCGGGCTTTCTGGGACCGGGCGCTGAACCCGGAAACGCAGGAAGATTCCGACCTCGCCCACGCCGTTCACCTGATCCGCGCCACTGGCGCGGCCGAGGCCACCGTGCAGGAGGCTGAGGCCTATGCAGCGCTTGCCAAGGGCGCGCTGCGCACGCTGCCGACATCGGCCTATCGTGACGCGCTGGAAGACCTCGCTGATTTCTGCGTGAGCCGGGCTTACTGAGCTATTTGCCTTCGGCCGCAAGACGGCGGCCCAGCGTGACGCGCTGCCAGATCCAGAGCCCGCAGCCCAGCAGCAACAGCCCTGCAAACAGGCTGGCCGCAATGCCTGCGCCCTGACGCGCGCCGGTGATCGCGGCGAGCCCTGTGATGAGGCAGAAGCCCCACCAGAGACCGGCGACCTGCAGATGGCTCCAGCCCGCGCGCAGGAACAGCTGATAGGCATGATCCCTGTGCGCCTGCATCAGCGGGCGGCCCAGGCGTGCCCGCCAGATGAGCGTCAGAAACACATCGATCAGGATCGGCAGGACAAGCGTTGCCGGAACCCAGGCGGAATGGATGACAGCGGTCGCGAGCCCTGCCCCGCCGATCAGTGCGCCGATGGCGAGAGAACCGGTGTCGCCTGCATAAAGGCGGCCAGCCAGGTTCCAGGCAAGGAAGCCGCACAGCGCCGCAATCGCCGCCACCAGCAGCAGGAAGAGGATGCCCGGCGCGGCTCCCGGCGGGGGCGCGACGATGACCGCCAGCGCGGCGAGCAGGATGGCGGAAGACCCCATGGCGATGCCATTGGCCCCATCCAGAAAGTTCACCGCGTTGGCCATGACGAACAGCCAGAGCGCGGCGCACAGGATGCCGATGAAGACAGGCAACGCGAGCCCGCCATCACCGAATCCGGGCAGCCAGAGCTGCGTGACATGCGGCCCATAGATCGCGGCAAAGACGGATGCGGCCGCGAGCACCAGCAGCTTGCGGCCGGCGGGAAGGTTGAGCCTGTCATCGGCAAATCCGAGAAGGCCTGCAATCAGCATAAGGAGCATCGGCCCGGCCAGCGCGCTTTGCGCCAGGGCAGCGATGGGATTATCAAGGCCGCCCGGCAGCAGAAGACTCCCGGCGAGGAGCGCGGCGCCGATACCGGCCAGAACCCCAAGTCCCCCGGCGCTGGGCACCGGCCGGGCCTGCGTCTTCCGGCCGCCATCCGGCGCATCCTTGGGGCCCAGACGGATCATCAGGGCGCAGACGAGGAAGCTGACGATCAGCGGCACCACGGCCCAGACAAGGGAAAGCCCGATCATGGCGCGCGCCCCAGGCGGCAGGCTGCCGTCCACCAGTGCTTCCTCGCCGCGTCATTGCGGAGGACGACCATCGCGCGCTCGGCAAAGGCGATGGCCTCAAAAAGGGCAAGGCAGGTGGCGCCCGATCCGCTCATCCGGGCGAGGAGGACGCCGGGCTGGGCGCGCAGAAAGGTGAGCGCTTCCGCAATCTCCGGCACCATTGCGATGGCAGGCGCTTCCAGATCATTACGCTGCTCGTGCAGCCAGGCAGCGACGGCTTTGGCATCCTGAAATTCCGGCAGCGGATGGATTTCGGCAAAGCCTGCGCCGCCGCCTGCCTCATCATGGGCGCGGAAAACCGGCCCCGTGGGGCATGGCACGCCGGGATTGACCAGGAGGGCATCAAGCGGCGGCAGAGACGGCACCGGCGTGACGCGCTCCCCTTCCCCGCGCATCAGGGCAGGCTGGCCGGAAAGCGCCACCGGTACATCGCCGCCAAGCCGGGGCGCGATGGCGGCGGCATGGGCGGGGTCTATATCCCAGAGCTTTGTCAGCAGGCGGAGGGCTGTTGCCGCATCCGACGAGCCGCCGCCGATGCCGGCGGCAACGGGAAGCCATTTCTGCAGCGTCAGCCGGGCGCCCTGGCGCGTGCCCGAGGCGGCCTGAAGCGCGCGGGCCGCCTTGAGGACGAGATTGTCCTCAAGCGTTCCGGCTTCAGCCGCGCGAGGGCCCGAGACCTCAAGGCTGATCGTATCTGCGGGCTCGGCTTGCAGATGATCTGCAGCCCGCCCATCGGCAAAGACGACGAGCGAATCGAGATCATGCCGGCCATTGGATTTCGGCGGGCCGACATGCAGGTAGAGGTTCACCTTGGCAGGCGCCCAGCCGGAAAGGCCCGTTTCCGAGATAGTCATGTCCCCGCCCTTCAGGGAGTTTCCGGCACACCGGCCGGAGGCGCAGGCGTGGGGGCTGCCTCGGGCGCGTCTGGCCCGAGCTTCGAGTGCAGCTTGGCATTGATCCGTTCCCGGTCTTTCTCGGTGGGGTCCAGCGTCAGGGCCCGTTCCCACTGGAACGTCGCTTCAAGCTTGCGGCCTGCGCGCCAGTAAGCGTCGCCCAGATGGTCGTTGAGAATGGGGTCGCCCGGGACGAGTTCGACGGCACGTTCAAGATAGTCGACGGCTTCCTCATACTGGCCGAGCTTGTAATGAGCCCAGCCGAGGCTGTCGATGATGTGGCCCGACAGCGGCTCCAGGATCACCGCGCGGCGGATGAGGGCGAAGCCCTCTTCGAGGTTTTCGCCCCGGTCGATCCAGGAATAGCCGAGATAGTTGAGAACGGTGGCGCTTTCCGGGCGCAGTTCAAGCGCATGTTTCAGGTCGGCCTCGGCTTCCGGCCAGTTGCCTTGACGCTCCCGCGCGGCGCCGCGCGCGAAGATCACGCGCCAGTCTTCCTTGGCGCCGTCGCTCTCGATGATCTCGCTGAGCACAGCCTCGCCCTCGGCATAGCGTTCCAGCGAGATGTAGAGATCGGCCAGCTGAAGCTGAAGACTGCGATCCGGCGTTCCGGCCAGCGCTTCATCCGCCACGCGGAGGGCCTCATCGCTCTTGCCCTGCGCGTTCAGGAGGCTCGCTAGCTGGCCCTGCGCATTGGCGTAATAGGGAGACGGTACCGGCACCTGGCGCAGCACACGGATGGCATCATCGCGCCGCCCGCCATTCTCCAGCGCCTGCGCCCAGAGGGACCGGGCAACCTGAAGGTCCGGGTCCAGCGCCAGCGCCAGCACAAAATAGACCGAGGAGAGATCATCATTGGTCTGATACATCAGCGCGGCCGCCGGAACGTACAGCGCCAGCGCGGCCCCTTGACGGGTGGTCAGCCGGCGCGGCTTGATCTGCTCTCCCGCCTCGATGCGGCGGGCAAGCTCGGCCAGGGCCGCATTCGTGCCGACCTCGGCCCGGAACGCCTCAATGATTTCAAGCGCGCGCCCGGTGTCTCCGCGCGCAGCGAGAAGTTCGGCATGCGCCTCTACGCCAATGGCGAGGCGGGCGCCCGATGCCCAGACACGCTCGAAATTGGCAAGGGCCTGATCCTCGGCGCCGCCCGACATCTGAAGCAGGCCAAGCATGTAGAGGGTGGGGCTGTCATAACGCAGGTCGCCGGTCAGCCCCTGCTCAAGATAACCCGTCGCCAGAGCAAGGCCGTCCTTGTCCAGCGCGCGCCAGGCCGACATGCTGTTGGCGATATTGCGGTTGAAAGGCTGAAAGGCCGACTCTTCCAGATAAGGCCGTGCCTTTTCAGGCTTGCCCCGCACAATGGCATCGACAGCGAGCGTGAGCCGGACGAGGCTTGCCTCACTGCCGGCTGCCAGCGCGCGGCTGGAAAGCCCGGCTGCCGCCGGATAATCCCCCGCCAGCAGCGCAGAGAAGACCGCGCGCTCAGCAATCGAGGCCTGCTCGGGCATGACATCAATGATGGCGGCATAGCGCCGGGACGCGGTCTCCGGGTCATTCGTCAGCGAGGCAATCCGCGCGATCATGAAATCCCGATAGGCCTGCGCTTCGGCCGGGCGGTCGCCGGTAAAGTCGTAGGATGGCCCGTGCGGAACGGAGGAGGCACAGGCCCCGAGGGCGAAAAGGCTGGCCAGGAGGATCGGCGAAAGGATGCGTTTCATGGGGCAAACACTTGCAGTATCCGATGGGCGCTACAAGTGGCGCGCAGCGGTCTGCCACGCGCCATTTGGGCGCTATTGCGAGGCGATCCGCAGGTCCTGACGGTCAAAATAGGTATCGATGGCGTTCTTGATGGCGCGCACCGATGCCTGGCGGCCCTTGTCCGACTGAAGGCGCTTGGCGTCGTCGGCATTGGTGAGGAAGCCAAGCTCCAGAAGCACAGCGGGCACATCCGGCGCGAGCAGCACATAGAAGCCGGCGCTGCGGTGGGTGTTGCGCAGGACCGGGCCCGCCTGCTCAAGCTCGGGCAGCAGCAGTTCGGCAAATTCGGCCGAGCGCGTCTTGGTCTCGCGTTTGACCAGATCGGAGAGGATGCCGGTGAGCCGCTGGGGCGTGCCATCCTCAATCGGGATCACCCAATTGTTACGGCTCGCTTCCCGGTCGATCCGCCCCTCCCCGCGCGCGGATATGGTGTAGACCGAAGCCCCCGCAACCGAGCTGGACCCCGCCGCATCCGCATGCAGCGAAATGAACAGCTCGGCGCCCCAGTTGCGCGCCTTGGTCACCCGGTCTTCGTGATCGACATAGACATCGGTGTCACGCGTGAGCTTGACAACATAGCGGCCATCGGCCTCCAGCAGGTCTCGCAGGGCAAGGGCCGCCTTCAGGGTGACATCCTTCTCCCGGCCGCCATTGATCGCCATGGCGCCGGGATCCTTCCCGCCATGGCCCGCATCAATGACCACGACATGCCCCTTGCTGCGCGGGGGCGCTTTCCGGCCGGCTGCGGCGCCGCTCGCGCCTGCCAGGAGCGCCGTCTGATTTTCAGCCGCCTTCGCGGCGTCCGTCTCCGCCTTGGCCAGCCGGCGCTGGTCGCGCTTGGCAAGGCTGGAGAAGCGGGCCTCCGACACGGTGTCGAGATCGACGATCACGCGGTAGGATTTTTCGGTGCCTGTTGGCGGCAGGCGCAGGACGCGCGCCACCGACATGGGCCGGTCAAGCGCGAATTCCAGCCGCCCCGGGTTCAGCGACCAGACGGTCACCCCACCGCCGCCGGGGCCTTCCGTCGAATAGGCGTTCGACCTTAGCGGGAAAATGATGCGCCGCACACCGCCAATTTCGGTGGCATAGGCTTCCGCCTCCTCGGGGGCGTCGGTCCAAATCGTGATTCGGGTCGGCGCCCCGTCGCCCACCACGCGCACTTGTGACACGTCCGCAACGGCGCCAAAAACGGCGCCAAAGCAAAGTATTAACAAGACTGAAACAATACGTGTCAGCATCAGCTCTGCAGGGTGGAAGGGGCAGTCGCTGCCCAATTTCAGGTCACTGACGTGGATACCCACAGGAAGATTAACCCAGCCTTGACCGCAGATTAGCTGTTACAGCACCCCCAGCGGGAATTTGGCTCTTTCAATTGCAGGGAAAATTGGGCACTATTCTCATGTGGCCGCCGTAAAGGGTCGGCCCAACGGTTTCCCAACAGCGCACCCCGGCCCGGCTTCCCCGGAAAGGCAAGCGGGCGGCGCGCTCCGGAAAGCAGGAAAAATGCGCACTGGTGCCGCGAACACTGCAGGTTTGATCGACTCGCCGAGGCGAGACGGCTCCCTGCGCCCGCAAGGCGCCTCCCTCACCACTTATTCCGGCCTGCCAGCCAACCAGAGGCGCCCTGCGCCCTGGCGAGCGGCGCCGGACCGAAAGGTTCTGTTTAATGAGCAGACTGATGCTGATCGACGCCGCCCACCCCGAAGAAACGCGGGTGGCAATCGTCAACAATGGCCAGGTTGACGATTTCGACTTCGAGGCAACCGGCAACGAACAACTCCGCGGAAACATCTATCTCGCCAAAGTGACCCGGGTGGAGCCCTCGCTCCAGGCGGCCTTTGTCGAATATGGCGGCAACCGCCACGGCTTCCTCGCCTTCAGCGAGATCCACCCCGATTATTACCAGCTGCCCGCTGCGGACCGCGAACTGCTTCTGAAAGAAGCTGCCGAGGAGGCCGCCGCCGCCATCGAGGATGATGATGACGGCCCCTACGTGCCCCACGGCATGAGCGCCGAGCTGGAAAACGGCGGCAACGGCGAAGCCGTCAGCGCCGATGACAGCGATGACGAAGACGGCGACGAAGACGACACCGACGCGGACGCTTCTGCCGATGCAGAGGGCGATGGCGAGGATGACGGCGAAGAAGCCCGCCCGCGCGCCGCAAAGCCCGAGCGCCGGGGTGGCCAGAAGAAGGCCCAGCGCACGCCAATCTCCAAGCGTTACAAGATCCAGGAAGTGATCCGCCGCCGCCAGGTGATGCTGGTACAGGTGGTGAAAGAAGAGCGTGGCAACAAAGGCGCGGCCCTGACGACCTATCTGTCGCTGGCCGGGCGCTATTCCGTGCTGATGCCGAACACCCCGCGCGGCGGCGGCATTTCCCGCAAGATCGTCAATTCGGCTGACCGCAAGCGCCTGAAATCCATCGTTTCAGAGCTGGATGTGCCCGAAGGCCAGGGCCTGATCGTGCGCACGGCCGGCGCCAAGCGCACCAAGGCCGAGATCAAGCGCGACTATGACTATCTCTCGAAACTGTGGGAACAGATCGTCGAGAAGACCCTCTCCTCCGAGGCCCCGGCGCTGATCAATGCCGAAGGCGGCCTTGTTCACCGCGCGATGCGGGACATGTTCGACAAAGAGATCGAGGAAGTCTGGGTCCAGGGCGATGAAGCCTATCGCGAGGCCAAAGACCTGGCCAAGATCATCATGCCGAGCCAGGCCAAGAAGGTTCAGCAATGGCGGGAGGAAGACCCGCTCTATGTCGCCGAGGCGGTCGAGAACCAGCTCGATTCCATCTATTCCCCGGTCGTGCAGCTGAAATCGGGCGGCTATCTGGTGATCAACCAGACCGAAGCCCTCGTCGCCATCGACGTGAACTCCGGCAAATCCACCCGCGAGCGCAACATCGAGCAGACCGCCGTGCGCACCAATCTGGAGGCTGCCGAAGAGGCCTGCCGCCAGATGCGCCTGCGCGACCTTGCCGGCCTCATCGTGATCGACTTCATCGACATGGAGGAGAACAAGAACAACCGCGCCGTCGAAAAACGCCTGAAGGAGTGCCTGAAGGTGGACCGGGCGCGCGTTCAGCATGGCCGCATCTCGCAGTTCGGCCTGATGGAAATCTCCCGCCAGCGCCGCCGCCAGGGCGTGCTGCAGGCAACGTCTGACCCCTGCCCGGCCTGTAACGGCACCGGACGGCGCCGCTCCATCCCGTCGGCTGCGCTGCAGCTGATCCGGGCGATCGAGGCGCGCGCGGCTACCGGCGGCCTCAAGGGCATCGGTGTGAAGGCGCCGACGGATGTGGCGCTCTACATTCTCAACAACAAACGTGAAGCGCTGATCGAGATTGAGCGGGTCGCAGGCTTTGCCATCTCGATCCATTCCTCCGAAGACATGCTGCCCGGCGATTTCGAGATCAATGCCGAGCGGGATCCGGGCGCCAAGCCGAAGAAACGCCCGACGCCGCGCTCGCTGATGAAGCCGACGCCGCCGTCTGTCCGCGATGAGGATGACGAGGACATCGAGGACGAAGACCTGATCGAGGCCGATGACGAAGCCGGCGATGAGGACGAGGCGGGCGAGCCCCGCAGCTCCGAAGCCTCTGACGAGAAACAGGGGGGCGGCCGGCGCCGCCGGCGCCGCCGCCGGGGTGGCCGCAGCCGTGGGGAAACCCGCGAAACCGGTCTGGAAGTGGTGGATGCCGAACGCCCTGCCGATGCAGAGGCAGATGCGGACACCGGCGACGAAGACGATGACGACGAAGACGGTGACGAGACCGCTGGCACTGCCGAGGCGGGCTCTGACGACAGCGATGCTGCGCGCAAGCGCCGCCGCCGGGGCCGCCGGGGTGGCCGCCGCCGCCGCAGAGGGGGCGAAGGCCGTGGCGAGGGCGGCGAGATTGCCGCCATTGCCGATGGCGGGGCTTTCCTCGATGGCCTCTCGGTCAGCGCCGATGTGATGCTGTCGGAAGAAGAACCTGCGATTGGCCTGCCCGCGCCCGTTGAAGCGCCGCAGGTCGAAGCCGAAACGGCCGAAGAGCCGGTTGCGGCTGAGACTCAAGGTGAGACGGTTGAGGCGGAGGACGCGCCTGCGCCCGCCGCTGACGAGCCGCGCACGGGCCGGTCCCGCTCGCGCCGTGGTCGGGGCAGCAAGTCTACGCCGGAGGAAACGCCCGCTGCAGAGGCCGCCCCTGCTGTGGAAGCTGCGCCCGAAACGCCGGAGCCTGTTGCAGAAGCAGAACCCGTTCATGTGGAGCCCGCCCCCGTGGAAGCGCCCGCGCCGCAAGCCGCGCCGGAGCCGGAGCCTGCCATGGCGCAAGCCGAGGCCACGCCTGTAGCGGCTGAGCCGGAACCTGCGCCGGCACCGGCCGCCCCTGCCCCAGCCGAGCCCACCGGCCCGAAACGCAGCGGCTGGTGGAACCGCGGGAAAAAGTAATCACCTGATCCATCAGGTTACGGACAAAACAAAAAAGGCCGGAGCAGTTGCTCCGGCCTTTTGCATTGTGACGACCGAAAGGTCGCGGCTGCTTTACGCAGCCGCCTTCTTCTCTCCAGCCGGCGGGAAACGGTCGTAGAAGGATTGGCCCTTCTCCGCCATTTCGCGCAGGAGTTTGCCGGGGCGGAACCGCTCGCCATACTTGTCGGCAAGGCGGTCTGCCTCGGCGACGAAAGCGGGCACGCCCCAGATGAGATCCATGTAGCTGACGCAGCCGCCGGTATAGGGCGCGAAGCCCCAAGCGAGGATCGAGCCGATGTCGCCATCACGCGCGTCCTGGATCACGCCTTCCTCAAAGCAGCGGGCCACTTCGATCGCCTGACGGATCAGGAGGCGATTGGTCAGCTCTTTCTTCAGCGCCGGCGGGCATTCATCGATCTTGACTTCGACCTGCTCATTGAGGTCCGGCCAGATGCGGTCGGGCTTGCCCTGCTCGTTATAGTCGTAGAAGCCCTTGCCGGCCTTGCGGCCCACGCGGCCCTTGTCTTCGACAATCCAGGCCATCATGCGACCCAGCGGGGCTTCATTATAGTCAAAGCCGGTCGCCTTGGCGGTTGCCCGACCAACCTTGAGGGCGGTGTCGAGGCCAACAGAGTCAGACACTTCCAGCGGGCCCATCGGCATGCCGGCCTGACGGCCAACGTTTTCGATGATCGCCGGCTTGATGCCTTCCGACAGCATCTCCAGGCCTTCCTGGGTGTAGGTGCCAAAGCAGCGCGAGGTGTAGAAGCCGCGGCTGTCATTGACGACAATCGGCGTCTTCCGGATCTTCAGCACATAGTCGATCGTCTTGGCGAGGGTTTCCTGGCTGGTTTCCTTGCCCATGATGATCTCGACCAGGCCCATCCGCTCGACCGGCGAGAAGAAGTGGATGCCGATGAACTTGTCCTTGCGCTTCAGTGGCGTGGACAGCTGGGTGATCGGCAGGGTCGAGGTGTTGGAGCCAACGATGGCGTTCTCGCCAAGGGCGGCTTCCGCATCGGAGAGCACCTTGTGCTTCAGATCGATGTCTTCATAAACGGCTTCAACGATCAGGTCGCAGTCTTCCAGAAGCTTATAGTCCGTGGTCGGCGTGATGAGGGAGAGCAGCGCATCGCCCTTCTCCTTCGTGCTCTTGCCGCGCGAGATATCCTTCTCCACGAGGCGGACGGAGTATTGCTTGCCCTTGTCAGCCGCTTCCTGCTTCACATCGACCAGCACCGTGCGGATGCCCGCGCGGGCCTGCTCGTAAGCTATACCAGCGCCCATCAGGCCAGCGCCGATGATGCCGACTTTCTTGATCTCTGCCTTCTCAAAGCCTGAAGGGCGGTTTGCACCTTTCGACAGGGCCTGGGTGGAGAGGAACAGCGAGCGGATCATCGCCTTGGCTTCCGGGCGCTGCTGGGTGTTGATGAAGTAGCGCGTCTCGATCCGCAGGCCGGCATCGATCGGCACCTGGATGCCTTCATAGATGCAGGAGAGGATGTTCTTCTGGGCCGGGTAGTTCCCGTAGGTCTTCGCCGCCAGCATCATGTTGGACATGGTGGCCACCTGGCCAGCGCCAGGCGATTTGTGCGGCACGCCGCCGGGAACCTTGAAGCCTTTTTCGTCCCAAGGCGCTTTCGCCTTCGGGTTAGCCTTCACCCAGGCCTTGGCGCGGGCAACAGTCTCCGCTCCCGGAGCAAGCTCCTGAACCACGCCCATGGCATGGGCCTTCTCGGCATTGAAGCTTTCGCCCTGAAGGATCAGCGGAAGCGCGGCCTGCACGCCGACGAGGCGCGGCAGGCGCTGCGTGCCGCCAGCGCCCGGCAGAAGGCCGATCTTGGCTTCGGGCAGGCCGAACTGGATGCGCGGATTATCGCTGGCCGCAACGCGGTAATGGCAGGCGAGCGCCACTTCGAGGCCGCCGCCAAGGGCCAGGCCGTTGAGGGCAACCGCCACCGGCTTGCCGCAGGTTTCCAGCTTGCGCAGCGTGCCGTTGAGGGCAAAGCCAGCTTCGAACTGTTCTTTCTTCAGTTCGTCGGCAGACTTTTTCTTCTCGCCGCCGCCGCTGCCGGCGCGGTCGCCCATCTCGCCAAGGTCTGCCCCGGCGCAGAAGCCGGTTTCCTTGCCGGAAGAAATGACCAGGCCCTTGATGTCCGCGTTGGACGCAACCTCATTGGCAATGGCGATGATGTCCGCCACCGCCTTGCCGGTCAGCGTATTCATGCTGCGACCGGGCACGTCGAAGATGGCGTGAGCGATGCCATCGGCATCGATGTCGAATTTGAATGTCTCGAGTTTCATGATCTTGTTCTCAATATTCCGTATCGTGATTAGACGCGCTCGATGATCGTGGCGGTGCCCATGCCGGCGCCGACGCAGAGCGTGATGAGGCCAGTTTCCTTGTCGGAGCGCTCAAGCTCATCGAGCACCGTTCCGAGGATCATGCCGCCGGTGGCGCCCAGCGGGTGGCCCATGGCGATGGCGCCGCCATTGACGTTCATTTTCTCGTGCGGAATGTCGAGCAGCTTCATCATCAGCATGACGACGGATGCGAAAGCTTCGTTGAGCTCATAGATGTCGATGTCGCCAACATTCATGCCGGCTTTCTTCAGCACCTTCTGCGTCACATAGGTCGGGCCGGTCAGCATGATGCCCGGCTCCGAACCGATGGAGGCCATGGCGCGAACGCGGGCGCGGGGTTTCAGGCCCATCGCCTCGCCCATTTCCTTCGAGCCGAAGAGAACGGCAGACGCGCCGTCCACGATGCCCGAGGAGTTACCGGCATGGTGAACGTGATTGATCTTTTCCAGCTCCGGATAGCGCTGCTTGATGACTTCATCGAAGCCCATGGCGCCCATGCCCGCAAAGGATGGGTCCAGCGCGGCGAGGCTCTGCATGGTGGTGTCAGGGCGCATATGCTCGTCATGGGCAAGGCGGATGCCGCCCATCTGGTCGCGCACCGGAACGATGGACTTGCCAAAGCGGCCTTCCTTCCAGGCCTGCGCGGCGCGGCGCTGGCTTTCCAGCGCGAAGGCGTCCACGTCATCGCGGCTGAAGCCATACTTCGTCGCAATCGTATCGGCGCCGATACCCTGGGGCGTGAAGTAGGATTTGAGCGCAATCTGCGGGTCGGTGGACCAGGCGCCGCCAGCCGCGCCCATGGGCACGCGGCTCATGCTTTCCACGCCCCCGCCGATGGCCATGTCGGCCTCGCCGGTCATGACTTTCGAGGCGGCCATGTTGCAAGCTTCCAGGCCGGAGGCGCAGAAACGGTCAACCTGAACCCCGGCCGTGGTTTCGGCATACTCGGCATTCAGCACCGCGATGCGCGCGATGTCGCCGCCCTGCTCGCCCACGGGCGAGACGCAACCGAAGACGACGTCGTCGACCTTGGAGGTGTCGAGATTGTTCCGGTCACGGATGGCCTGCAGCACCTGCGTGCCGAGGCTGAGCGCGGTGATCTCGTGCAGCGCGCCGGAGGATTTGCCTTTGCCGCGGGGCGTGCGCACGGCGTCGTAGATATAGGCTTCGGGCATGGGGTGGCTCCTTTGGAAGTCAGGATCTTGGGGTTTCGGCCGGTGCCTTCACCGGGTTGAGCGTAAGCGAAGCGGTGGCTCTCGCGGCTTCCTTGCCGCGGGAGTCGAAAAGGTCGGCCTCGGCGAACACCATCGCCCGGCCGACATTGCGAAGCCGCGCGGCCACCTCGATGGGGCCAACGCGGACGGGGCGGAGGAAATGCGTGTGCAGATCCACCGTGGAAGGATATTTCGATGTGCCGGCCTTGATGGTCGTCAGCATGCCGATGGCATCATCCATCATCGCCACGAGATAACCACCCTGGATATAGCCGGCGGGATTTGTGAATTCCGGGCTGCCATTGAACCGGACGCGCGTGGTCATCGCCTTCGCGTCCAGCTCAACAAGCTCAAAGCCGAGGGACACCGAGCTGCGCGCGGGGTTTGGGAAGACTTCGCGGAGCAGGTGCCGGTCAGGCATGATACCTCAGAGCGTCCTCGCGATCAGCATTTTCATCACTTCGTTGGCGCCGCCATAGATGCGCTGGACGCGGGCATCGGCATACATCTGGGCGATGGGATATTCATCCATATAGCCAAAGCCGCCATGCAGCTGGAGGCATTCGTCGATGATCTTGCACTGAAGATCCGAGATCCAGTATTTCGACATCGAGGCCGTGGACGCATCCAGCTCCTCCTTCAGGAGAAGCTCTGTACAGTGATCAGCGAACACTTTTGCGACAGTTGCCTCGGTCTTGCATTCAGCGAGCTTGAACTGGGTGTTCTGGAAATCGAAGATCGTCTGGCCAAACGCCTTGCGGCCTTTGACATAGTTCACGGTCTCGTGGATGGCGCGCTCGATCATGCCGACGCCCTGAAGGCCGATGATATGGCGCTCCTGCGGGAGTTTCTGCATCAGCTGGATGAAGCCCTTACCCTCTTCCCCGCCCAGCAGGTGAGCGGCCGGCACACGCACGTCGTCGAAGAACAGCTCGGAGGTGTCGGCGGCGTGCTGGCCCACCTTGTCGAGGTTGCGGCCACGGCGGAAGCCGCCTGCGCCTTCAACCGCGTCTGTCTCGACACAGATGATCGAGATGCCCTTGGCGCCCTTGCTCGGGTCTGTCTTCACGCAGAGGAGAATCAGGTCAGCTGTCTGGCCGTTTGAGATGAAGGTCTTCGAGCCATTGATGACATAGTGATCGCCGTCCAGCTTCGCCGTCGTCTTCATGCCTTGAAGGTCAGATCCTGCGCCCGGCTCGGTCATCGCGATGGCGGTGACGAGGTCGCCGGAGCAGATTTTCGGCAGCCAGCGCTGCTTCTGCTCTTCGGTGCCATAGGCGGTGATGTAGGGGGCGATGATGGCATTGTGCAGCGTGATGCCAAAGCCGTCGATGCCCTTCCATTGCTGCTGCTCAATGATGATGGCCTCATGGCGGAAGTCCCCGCCTGCGCCGCCATATTCTTCCGGAACCGACGCGCCGAGCAGGCCCATCTCGCCGGCCTTCTTCCAGATCTCGCGCGGCACGATACCGGCCTTGCGCCAGGCGGGCACATGCGGGGCGCATTCCTTCTCGAAGAACTGGCCCACAGCATCGGCGAAAATGTCGAGCTCTTCATCCTGGCGCCAGGCAGCCTTGGGGACGTTCAGAGGGCTCTCATGCATCGGTATCTCCACATCTTGTCGTAGCGTAAAGTTGCCGCTTACGTTCACGTCAGCATGTAAGCGTGGCGGCCCGGATTCTCCAGCCGTGCCGCCACGTCAGGGATACCGCGTCAGAATTGCGCGGCGTCGAGCGCCATCATGGCGGCCGCGCCGGTCTTCACCTTGATGAGGTGGGCGCCGGCATCGGGCAGCATCCGCTCGACAAAGTAACGGCCGGTGGCGATCTTGGACGCATAGAACGGGTCGCCGCCCTCCTGCTTTTCCAGCGCAATCTTCGCCATGCGGGCCCACATATAGGCCAGCGCGGTGAGGCCCATCAGGTGCAGATAATCATGGCTGGAAGCACCGGCATTGTTGAAGTCGCTCATGCCATTCTGCATCAGCCACATCGTGCCATCCTGAAGCTGGGCACGGACGGTTTTCAGGCCCTCGATGAAGGGCTCAAGGCCTTCCATCTTTTCATTGGCAGAGATGAATTCGTCGATCTCGCCGAAGAAGGAGAAGACCGCGCGGCCCCCGTTTGCGCCGAGTTTACGGCCAACGAGATCCAGCGCCTGCACGCCATTGGTGCCCTCATAGATCAGGGTGATGCGGCAATCGCGGACGATCTGCTCAAGGCCCCATTCGCGGGTGAAGCCTGAGCCGCCATGCACCTGCAGGCCGAGATTGGCGCTCTCATAGCCCTTGTGCGTAAGATAGGCTTTCACCACCGGCGTCAGCAGGGCCATATAGTCGCCTGCCTTCTCGCGGACTTTCTCGTCGGGAGATTTGTGCTGCAGGTCGCCCTGGAAAGCCATCCAGTAGGTGAAGGCGCGGCCGCCCTCGATGAAGGCTTTCTGTTCCAGCAGCATGCGGCGCACATCGGGATGAACGATAATCGGGTCTGCCGGCTTTTCGGGAGCCTGCGCGCCCGTGAGCGAGCGGCCCTGAACGCGGTCCTTGGCGAAGTCGAGCGAGTTCTGATAGGCTATCTCTGCCTGGGAAAGCCCCTGCAGGCCCACGCCAAGGCGCGCTTCGTTCATCATCACGAACATCGTGCGCATGCCCTTGTGCTCTTCCCCGACGAGCCAGCCGGTGGCGCCATCATGGTTCATCACGCAGGTCGCGTTGCCATGGATGCCCATCTTCTCTTCCAGGCCGCCGCAATAGACGGCGTTGCGCTCGCCGAGGCTGCCATCTTCGTTGACCAGGAATTTCGGCACGAGGAACAGCGAGATGCCCTTGATGCCTTCCGGGCCGCCTTCGATGCGGGCGAGAACAAGGTGGATGATGTTGTCGGTAAGGTCCTGTTCGCCGCCGGAAATCCAGATTTTCTGGCCGGTGATCTTGTAGCTGCCATCCGCTTGCGGAACGGCCTTGGTCTTGATCAGGCCGAGGTCAGTGCCGCAATGGGGCTCGGTCAGGTTCATGGTGCCGGCCCATTCGCCCGACGCCATCTTCGGCCCGTATTTCTGCTTCTGCTCGTCAGACCCGCCAGCCATCAGCGCCTGGAAAGCGCCATGGGTGAGGCCGGGATACATGCCGAACGCCATGTTCGAGGAGGAGACCATCTCGGTCCAGGCGATGTTGACGACATGGGGAAGCCCCTGCCCGCCCATATCCGGCTCGGTCGCCAGCAGCGGCCAGCCATTCTCGACCAGCTGCTTGTAAGCATCGGGGAACCCATCCGGCGTCTTCACGCTGGCATCAGCAGCGCGCTTGCAGCCCTGCTTGTCGCCCACCGCGTTCAGCGGGAACAGCACATTCTTGGCGAACTTGGCGCCCTCATCGAGGATCTGGTCGACTGTCTCGGGCGCGGCATCGGCAAAGCCCGGAAGGTTTGAATAGTTCTGCAGCTCAAGCACTTCGTGCAGCACGAACTGCATGTCACGGACGGGGGCATCATAACGGGGCATCTTCAGACGACTCCTTGGAATGAGTAAGTTTGGCGCCTTCAATGCCAAAGCGCGTTGGAAAAGTCATTCCAACGCGCTTCATTATCTTCAAAAATGTCAGTAACGGTCAATCAGACTTCGTCGAGCTGCTTGCGGGCAACCTGTTCATAAGCGGCTGCCTGGCGCTTGGTCTCTTCCGACGGGCCAGGATTTTCGACGATGCCCTGCAGCCAGTCGATGCCCTTATAAAGTTCAGTCAGGGCGGTATCGATATCCTGGCGCTGGACTTCCAGTTCGCGGGCCTGCTTGCGGAATTTCTCCAGCATCATGCGCGTCTGGGCACGTTTGCCGTCATTCAGCGCATAGAGGTCGAGAATTTCACGAATGTCGGCCAGCGGCAGGCCAAGACGCTTCAGGCGGACGATGATGGTGAGGCGCGCGCGGTCGCGGTTGGAATAAAGGCGCATCATGCCGTCGCGGGCCGGATGCAGCATGTCCTTGTCTTCATAGAAGCGCAGGGCGCGGGGCGTAACGCCAAACTCGCGGGCGAGTTCGGAGATCGTGTAAGTACGTGATTCTGCAGCAGAAATGGATGAAGTTGGCTTGTGCATGGCTGTCTCCCTTGAAGTGCAATTTTTATTGTTCTTATTATTAGTCAGCGCAGACTATCCAGCTTTCCGCGTACGTCAACGTCAATTTTCCGCTTACGCGAACGGAAAGTGTTGGCACGCCCTCTGACAGCTTCCTGCAGCCAGGCTAGTCCCCGGAATTAACAGAATTAACGCGCCCTTAAGGGAATAAGCCGCATTTCTCCCGAAGTATGAACAAATCGGCCGTTCGCCTTAACCCGGCGCAGCGGTGCGGGTGCGCAAGGAGTGGGCGCGATGAGCCAGACGGGGCCCTGGAGCGTAAAAGGGATAGATCAGCGTGCCCGGGAAGCCGCGCGCGAAGCCGCGATGGCTGAGGGAATCACGCTGGGTGAGTATCTCAACCGCCTGCTGATGTCGGCTGACGAACCTCATTATGAGGAGATGCGCTCTCCTTATGAGGGGCCGTCCTATGGCAATCCGTCCTACCGCAATCCGCCCCGCCCCCCGCGCAGCGACTATCGCGGCGAGCCCCGTCCCCAGCAGGACGCCGCCACCGCGCTTGAGCGCCTTTCCCGCCGCATCGAGGCCACCGAGGCCCGCTCCACCCTCGCCATTACCGGCATCGACCATACCGTGCTGGGTCTCGTCGCCCGCATCCAGAATGCCGAGCAGACCAGCGCCGCCGTGGCCGGCCATGTCGAAGGCCTGATCGATGAGATGCGCGAAACGCATGAGGCGCTGCAGGCCAAAGTCCGCCGGATGGAGCAGGACGAGACCGGCAAGCAGAACATTGAAGCCCTGAAAGCGCTCGAAGCCGCCCTCGGGAAGCTCGCCAATCATGTTTACGAAGAAGCCGAGCTGACCCAGAACGAAGCGCTCGCCATCAAGGGCCGCGTCGAGTCCGGTTTTGCCGATGTCACCGAGCGCGTCGAGACCATCGACACCCGCGTTCAGCGCACACTATCGGAAACTGCCGCCCGCATCGACCGCGCCGTCGAACAGGCTGAGCAGCGCGCCGAAGGCGTCACCCGCCACCTCTCCGAACGGATGGGGCAGCTGGAAACGGAAGTGCGCGAACAGGCATCAAAACTCGAAAGCCGGTTTGATGATCTGGAACTGCAAACCGCCGCCAGCGCCGCCGACACTCAGAAGGCAGAGGAACGCCTGAACGCGGTTGAGGATGACGTGTCCGGCGCACTGTCCTCGATGGAGGCAACGCTCCTGCGCGTTCAGGAACGCCTGAACCGCGCCGAGACCACAACCGACGCAGCCCTGAAGGGCCTTGAATCCACCTTCGCTTCGCTCGACGAACGCATCGATGCCGTCGCCAAGACCGTTGACCCGGAACTGGCCGATCGTCTGCGTAAGGAATTTGACGCACGCTTTGAAGACATCACCCAGCTTGTGCGCTCCACCGTCGACAATGCGCGGATGGAACTGGCCGGTGAGATCACCCGCGCCGCCGAACACGACGCAGAAACCGAAACGCAGCTGCGCACCGAAATCGGTGAACTGAAGGCGCGCCTGGCGGAAGTGGAAGCGCGGGATCCCGAAGAACTGACCTCCGGCGTGCGCGAAGAAATCGAGCGCCTCGGCACAACCGTCACGGAACGGATCGATGCGCTGGCAGAGCATGTCGAGACCCGCCTGGAAGAAAGCGAGATCCGCGGCGCCGAAGCCATCGAACAGGTTGGCGAGCAGGTCACGGTTGCGGCGGTCCGCCTCCAGAAGCGTCAGGACGAAGCCCTCACCGCGCTTGCCCAGGAAATCGAAGCCAGCCGCAAATCGGCCGATGCGCGCCTCTCCGACGCGCTGGCGAGCGTGTCCGAGCGCCTCGAAGAGATTCACAATCAGTCCACCGACTCCCTCTCCCCGATGCAGCGCGCCATCGCCACGCTGGCCTCGCGCCTCGAGAGCCTGGAAGCCTTCACCGTGCCGCCCGGCGCCGAGCTGCCGCCCCCTGCCCTGACCCCCGAACCGCCCACGAGCTTCACCGAAGAAGTCGCCGCCGATCCCTATGCAGAGACGGAAACCTCTGCCGAAGATAGCGATGAGGACGCGCATGGCGAGTTTGAAGCCGGCCTTCCCGAAATCGCCTTTGAAGACCTGGTGCCGGATGCTCCGCAGGCCGAAGAAGCAGACTTCAGCTCCGGCTTTGAAGACTGGGACGCGCCCGCCGAGACAGACGCAGAAGCCCAGCCGGAAGAAGAAAGCCCCTTCGGCTCAGATTTCGAAGCCATTCGCGCCGCCGTCGAGCGCCTGAGCAATGTCAGCGCGCAAGCCGCCGCGCCCGCGCTGGAAGAGACCGAAGACAGCGCGCCCGAGCTCGCCGCGCCTGCGATCAGCGAAGATGTGTTTGACGACGCATTCGAGCACGACTTTGAAGATGATCTGGACGACAGCCAGTTCATGGCCGGTATTCCCGATACGGCCCCGCCGGATATCGGGGCAGAAGACTATGATCCGTTGGCAGAACTCGCCGGGCTGGAAGAAGCCCGCAGCGAGGCACGCGAGTCGGACATCTTCGATGACGAGATCGAAGGGGCGCCCTTCATCGCCGAAACACTGCCGAATGCTGATCGCGATGATGCCTCCGGCCTGATCGACACGCTGGACAATGCCGCCACCGACCGTGACGCGGAAACAACCGACTACATCGCCCGCGCGCGCCGCGCCGCGCTGGCCGCGGCCGACACGCAGGGCAAGCCCCGCCGCACGCCGGTCTCCCCGGCCAAGCAGACAAAGCCCTCCAGCAATCGCGCGCCGCTGCTGATTGCCGCCTCCGCTGCCGTGCTGACCGGCGCGGCCGCCGGCGGTTATCTCTACCTGCGCGGCAAGCAGCCGCATGATCCCTCCCTCTCCGGGCCGGTCGACACCTATGTTGATCCGATCTTCGCCTCTGCGCCACCGATCGAGGCCGACCTCCAGCAACTGGCGAGGCTCGACGCGGCCGCGGGCTCTCTCCCGCTGCAGGGCGTCCCTGCCGAAGAAGACGAACTCTTCGACAGCGCCGCAGGCGCCATCGAGGAAGACATCTTCGGCTTGCCCGGCGCCGTGGCTGCCGAGACAGCCCCCGCGCCTGCGCCGGCCGCTGCGCCCAAGGCACCCCCGCCGGCAGACGTGCCGACCATCGCCTCCCTCAGCCCACAGCCCACCGCCAGCTATCCAGCCATCCCGGCCGTGGTGACGGTCGAGTCTGAAGCCAATGCCGGCAATGCGATTGCCCAATACCAGCTGGCGCAAAGCTATCTGACGCAGAATGATCTGGACGCGGCCATTCCCCTGCTGCGCCGCGCCGCCCTCAAGGGCGCAGCGCCTGCGCAGTATGACCTCGGCAAACTCTATGAGCAGGGCCTGGGCGTTGATCAGGACATGATCGAGGCGCGCAGCCTGATCGCCAAGGCGGCTGTGGCAGGCCATGTCGGCGCGATGTACGATCTCGCCCTCTTCATGGCCGAAGGCGAAGGCGGCGAACTGGATGAAGCCGGCGCCGTGGAATGGTTCAGCAAGGCCGCCGATCACGGCTTCCTGGACGCTCAATACAATCTCGGCGTGATGTATGCCGAAGGCATCGGCGCCGGGCAGGATCTGGCCGAAGCGCTCTACTGGTTCGAACTGGCCTCCCGCAAGGGCGACAGCGCCGCTGCTCTGGAAGTCCGCAACCTGACCGGCCGTCTGCCGCCGGAAACCGTGCGCGAAGTTATGGAAGCCGCCGATGTGTGGAGCGAGCTGCCAAGCATCGCGCTCGCCAATGGCCGCTTCGGCGCCCAGCGCTGGAACACGGGCAACCCGCTGCAGGTTCAGGCCGTGCAGACGGCGCTCTCCCGGCTTGGCTATCTCTCCAGCCAGCCTGACGGGTGATCGGTCCGCAAACGGCAAATGCCATCCGCGAGTATCAGCGCAGCGAAGGTCTCGCCGTAACCGGCACCGTGACGCCCGAGCTGATCGAGCGCCTCAACACCGGCGCGTCGCGCGGCCGGGGCTGAGGCGCCCTTTCCTAGTCTGCCAAGGGCGCGGTGAGGTCGATCCGGCCAATCTCGGTGACCTTGCCGTCTTCAACGCGGCCTTCCACCAGTTCGGAATTGATCAGCGCCAGCACGCGCCCGCCGGTGAAGATCGGGCGGGCATTCCCATACCAGTCGATACAGGACACTTCGCAGGTGTAACCGGTCTCCGAAGGCAGCTGCGGATCGCGGCGCGTGGCGTCCAGCATACCGGCCTCCGCCAGGCCACCATCAGGCGCCGCCGCAATATAGCTCATGTCGGAGCTGGCCGACCACCACCACCAGCGATCCGCCTCCTCTGACCGCGGAACAGTCGGCAGGCCGATCAGGCCCGCCCCATCGGCGCCAATGCCGCTGTTGAAGGCGTGGCTGCGGCTCTCGCTCTCATAGCGCCCCTTCAGCGTGATCGTTCCGGAGATGCGCGGCTCCGCTCTGAGGTCGATCAGCGACAGGCTGAGGCCTTTGTTGTCATGGTATCCGGTCAGCGCCATGTATGGCCCCGCCCGCTCGGCGCGGATCACGTCATGCGTCAGCTCCACCGTCACCGGCTGGTCCGGCGCATCGACCGGCACAATGATCGCGCGGCCCGCATCCCGTGTCTCGCCATCCCCTGGCGGCCAGCTGCCCCAGCCTTCGCGCGCACCATAGACCAGATGCTTTTCCGTGAAGCGGGCTTCATAGTCAGAGGCGCCCGGCGTCGGCAGGTCAAAGTAACGTCCGCCAGCGGTATCGTGGAACACGTCATCGAGCTCACTCAGCGGCACGTCGAAGAAAGTGAGATCGGCTTCATCCTTGCTGTCCCAGCTATCACAATCGCGGTGGCGCCAGTCGAGCACGGCACGGAAGGTGCCCGCGTCCATATCCATCGAGAACTGGTTCTGCGGCGCGCCGCGCACGCCGAGCACCGCCGGCTTCGCCCCATCAGTAGGCAGACGCACCAGCGCTGAAGGCGCAAGATCGGCAAGCTGCGGGCGCGGGCCTTCCGAACATTCCGGATAGCGCGCACGCTCACCGAGATCCCGCTCCCGCTCATCATCGGTAGGGCTCATCCAGAGCCAGAAGGCATCCTTGGTCACCAGGAACTCATGCGTCTCGGTTCCGACAATCGCGGTCGCCTTGCAGGCAGGCACGGTGCCATCGCTGACCCCGGCAATATCGCACACCGTCACTGTATGGATCACCGGCTTCAGCGTCTGCTGAACCGGCATCCAGATGTCGGTGGCGCTGAACAGCGGGCGGCCATCTTCAAGCTCCGTACGCTCACGGAACCCGTCCCCCTCCTCCTGGCGCCATTCGCGGATCACCGGGATCTCCAACTCATCCCACCATCCCCGGCCCACCAGATAGATCGGCGTATGGATGACCAGCTTTCCGTCGATCATCCGCGTCGCATAGTTGGAGCCGGAATAATAATCGTTGGAAGAAATGTAGAAGGTCGCCTGCCGCGTCACCTTCCCATCTTCGCCAAGGTTCAGCACCGTGTATTCGGTGGCTTCCTCGCGATAGGAATATCCGGTCACCAAGATCGTGCGCCCGGCGACGAGCACTTCATCATACCAGGTGTCTTCATGGCTGGAGCGATAGACATTCGCGCGGTCTGCCAGCTTCAGGCCCGGCTCTCCGCCCGGCATCAGGTCGGTCACGAAGAGGCGCCCATCCTGAAGGATCACCAGATGCTGGCCGATCTGCTTGATGATGCCGCCTTCATCCACGCCGGCTTTCTGGTTGTTGGTGATCTCGGGATTGTCTGCCGACCCCGGAACGGCGCTGCCGGTCACGGTGACTTCCTGCGAAGGCGCAGCCTCCGCTGCCGGCGCAGGCGTGCCAACCGCCATCGCCATATCCGCCGTAGGCGCCGGCGCGGAAAGCACCGGATAGGGCCGGCCGATGCCGCGCGCGTCAGCGGCCTCGCGCGTTGCCCGGATCCAGTCCTTGAATTCCTCTTCGCTGCGGAACTTCGAAAGCGATGTTGCGCGCAGCCCGGCAAGCGCCGGGTCTTCAAACGCGGCGAGCGTTTCGTCCTGCTCCGGCACTTTGAAATCCGCATAGCGGTTCTGGTCGGCTGCAGGCGGCTCGGGCGGATCCACGAAGGTCTGCCGGGGTGAAAAATAAGCGCAGCCGCTGACGGCAAGTGCGACCAGCGGCAATCCGAGATAGCGTTTCATGATGTGCGTCCCCTCAAACGTATGCGCACACTACCGCATGCGACTGCGGCGGAGTAGTGGCAGACCCGTGGCAAGGCTGGCGCGGCGTCCGGTGTTCCCTTCTCCGAAAAACCGATCTAGTCCTCTGGCCCATGACGAACTCGAACGACATGCCCCTCGCCGCCAAGCCCATCAACCGCGCCGCCCACCGCCGCAATGATGAGGCCTGGCTTGAAACCGCCATCCAGCAGGACAACGCCCTGATCCTCATGCTGCGCGCAGGCGAACCTTTTGTCGCCAGTGATGGCGGGCTCTACTGGTTCGGCCCCGAAGCGCTGCGCATCTCGCCCGGCAGCCCGCGCCTCTTCCTCGGCGAAGACAAATCCGGCGCGCCGGTCTTCGCGCTCGACCTTCCGGCAAAGTTCGATGTGGCCAGCTCCCTGATCGCCGGCGCAGGAGAGTTCCTCGATTTCCGCCAGGCGTCTGCGCGCATGCCGGACATGGATGCCAACTGCGCGTCCACCGCGCGCAGTCTTTTCCTGTGGCACCAGAGCCACAGGTACTGCGCAAAATGCGGCGGGCAGAATGGCATCGTCGAAGCGGGATGGAAGGCACAGTGCGCCGCGTGCGGCGCCGAACATTTTCCGCGTACCGATCCTGTCGCCATCATGCTTGCCGTAAGAGGCGAGCGTGCGCTGATCGGTCGTCAGAAGTTCTGGCCTGCCGGCTTCATGTCCTGCCTCGCCGGCTTCTGCGAACCAGGCGAAACGATCGAGCAGGCTGCCTCGCGCGAGATGATGGAAGAAGCCGGAATCCAGTGTGATCCCGCCAGAGCAGAGTATGTTGCCTGCCAGCCCTGGCCCTTTCCTTCCTCGCTGATGATGGGCTTTATTCTGCCTGCTGACTCAGAGGAAATCGTCATCGACTCAAAGGAGCTTGAGAGCGCGCGATGGGTCACGCGCGAAGAGATGCGAGACATCCTCAACGGCACGCATGGCGAACTCTTCTGCCCGCCGCCGACCGCCATTGCCCATCACATCATGAAGGTCTGGGCCTTCCGGAACGATTGATCGTGTACGGACTGCTACACGGATTCTCCTCATTTGTGAAAATCAGGAGTTGATTTCTCCCGAATCACGATATTATTGGCTGGCCAGATGATAGGAGATCAGACATGGCAGTTGCAAAGAAACCCGCCGCTAAAGCTGCCACCAAAGCAGCCCCGGCAAAAAAACCGGCCGCTAAAAAACCGGCCGCGAAAAAGAAGTAAGTCTACGGACAATCTTCACATGAAACGGGCGAGCTGGTCTCGCCCGTTTTTTTATATTCAAATCAAGGCATTATGACACTGCTCGCCCCGCGCCGCCGATCATTGATCTGCCGCTGATGTTTTACATACCGCGCGCATCTCTTTTCGCCGCAGCGTCTTCTTCAAACCCTGAGAGCCCCCGGCTTCCCCGGCCTGCGGATGCCTGCGCAACCGGTCCCTGCGTGCCCGGATCACCTCTTCCGGTTGAGGTCTGGCCAGATCTCGTCGGCCTGCGCGATGAAGCCCGGGATGTCGCCTTCCCACTTCTCCTGAACCGCTCCGTTATAGTTCAGGTAGAGCTTGCCATCGACAATCTTCCAGAAGCGCGCATCGCCCTTGGCGTGGTAGCCTTGGCTGACAGCCCAGGCGCAATACCCTCCATATTGAGGGGCGTACTTTTCCGGATCCCCGAGAAAGGCATCGCGATTGGCCGCGCTGACAAATCGGAAAATCGCGCCCTTGTATTCGGCGGTGAAATCCTTTGACCCCTTGCTGGGTTTTCCGTCCTTGAAATAGGCAACCGGATCATACCCCTGCACTGCAACATCAGAGAAGAGGTCGGTATAGACCGGCGGCTCTGCGGCAGCAGGCGCAGGCAGGATCAGCATGGGCGAAGCCGCCATCAGAAGGGCAACAACAAGCGTGCGGGGTTTCATCCGTGAGGAACCTTTTCTTTTGAAGCCAGTTCTTCTGAAGGCAGTTCTTCTGAAGGCAGGGAAGCTGGCGCCGGAACCAGCGCGCGGGAAAGCGCGCGTCCGGCTTCGAACAATGTCTCGCGCCCTGCGATGAGCATCCCCAGCGAGGAGAGCCACACCACAACTGCCATTACAAACAGGCCACCGCCATCATCGTCGGGATCAACGCCCAGCGGCGTGAAGAGATGAAAGCTCACCGCGCCGGTCATGATGGCGGCGGCGATCAGCGCGCCGATGACCCGCAGGCGCTTCAGGCGCGGCGCAAGGCTGGCAAGCAGCAGCGCGGACGCCACAAGCTCTGCGCTGCCGATAACATACTGGCTGAAGAGACCCGTCTGCGCGAAGAGGCCCGCCGCGCCCAGGCTTGCCGCCCAAGCATCGAGCTTGCCAAAGATGGTCTGCGTCTCCGGCGCGTTGGTAAACTTGAAGCGCAGGCTGTCGAGAAACACGCCTGCGGCGGTCAGGCTATAGGCCGGCCCGGCAAGATTTTTAAGATGAATGGCCAAGGGCCCCTCCCCATATGTCTGGTGGCCTCATATGCGCCCGCTTGGGTTTTTGCGGCAAAGCAAGTAGTCGTGAATACTCTACACAGCCGCGTGATGGCGGCCCGTCAGTTTCCGGAGGACCGGTTTGGACAGAATTGAAGCCATGCAACTGTTCGTGCGGGTTGCCGATGCCGGCAGCTTTTCGCGCGCGGCTGCCGATCTCGAACTGGGCCAGCCGACTGTCTCGCGGCGGATCCAGGATTTGGAAGCCAGCCTTGGCACAACCCTCTTCCAGCGGACGACCCGCGCCCTCAGCCTGACCGAGGCGGGCGAGCGCTTCTATCGCCGCGCGGTCGATATCCTCACCGAGTTTGATGAAGCCGAAGCCGAAGCGCGCGGGCTGGAACATTCACCGGTCGGGCTGCTTCGCGTGTCCTGCTCGCACTCCTTTGCCCGGCGGGTCGTCGCGCCTGCCGTGCCGGTCTTCCTCGCCGCCTATCCCAGCATCCGGTTCGACCTTGTCTCTGACGATTCGCTCACGGACCTTGTTGCCGAAGGGGTCGACATTGCCTTCCGCCTGGGAGAGCTGCGCGACTCGCGGCTGATGGCAAAGAAACTCGGAGAGGCGCCGCAGGTACTCTGGGCGTCACCCGATTACATTGCCCGCCACGGCGCGCCGCAGACGGTGGAAGAGGTCGTCAATCATAATGCCGTCGTCTTCCGCCACACGCGCCAGACGGTCTGGGATCTGCGGCGCGGCGAGGAACATTTCGAAGCGCGCGTCGATGGCCCTTTCCGCGCATCCTCAGGTGAGACACTGCTGGAAGCCGCCGCGGGCGGGCTTGGCATTCTGCTGGCGCCTGCCTGGCTCGCGTCTGAATGTTTCGGGGATCAGCGTCTGGTCCGTGTGCTGCCGGAATGGCAGGGCCCTTCCCTGCCGATCCATGCAGTGTGGACTTCCGGAAAGCTGCGCGGCAAGGCGCGGCTGTTCGTGGAACATATTGAACCGGCCATCGCGCATGCCTGCTCGATGGCACGGCTGGAGGCGGCTACAGCCGCGCGTTGATCGCCTTCGGGAAGACGCCGAGGATCTTCAGCGACTGAGAGAAGAAGCCAAGTTCTTCCAGAGCGAGCTGCACCGGGCGCTGGTCGGGATGCCCTTCAATCTCAGCATAGAATTGCGAAGCCTCGAACGAGCCGCCGACGAGATAGCTTTCCAGCTTCGTCATGTTGACGCCATTGGTGGCAAACCCGCCGAGCCCTTTATAGAGCGCCGCCGGGATGTTGCGCACCTCGAAGATGAAGGCGGTCTTGGCCGGGCCGTCGCCGGCATCGATTTCGGCAGGCTCGCGCGACATGATGACGAAACGCGTCGTGTTATGGGCCGCGTCCTCGATGTTCTCCGCCAGGATTTCGAGGCCGTAGACTTCCGCAGCCAGGCGGGGGGCAATCGCGGCGATGCTGGGATCGCCGAGTTCGGAAACCTCCCGTGCCGCCCCGGCGGTGTCGGCAGCGGTCACCGGGTCAATGGCATGCTTGCGCAGGAAGTTGCGGCACTGGCCCAGCCCCATGATATGCGAGCGGGCCTTCCGGACATCACCCAGTTTCGTCCCAGGCAGAGCCATCAGCTGAAACCGGATGGGCAGGTAATATTCCCCGGTGATGTGCAACTGGGTGGTGGGCAGCAGATAGTGAATATCGCCCACCCGGCCGGCGATGGTGTTTTCCACCGGGATCATGGCAAGGTCCGCATCGCGGCGTTCCACCGCGATGAAACAGTCCTCGAAGGTCCGGCAGGCCATCGGCTCGAAGCCCGGGAACGCTTCGCTGCAAGCGATATGCGAGTTCGCGCCGGGTTCGCCCTGATAGGCAATTTTGCTGGTCATGCCGGAAATCCCTGTCTGAATGACCCCCGGCATGCGTCTGATCGCCGCGACGGCGGGGGGAAGCGCCCCGAACAGGCACCCGTTATATTGTGCGCTCCCGGTTAGCGTGCCAAAAGGCGCGCGCCAAGACAGAATAACGCTACAGATTCGAAGGAATGCCTCATGGGAGAGCTCGGTCTAAACAAGATCTTCGGAGCGCTGCTCGCAAGCGCGCTCGGCATCATGTTCCTCATGCAGCTCCCGAACGTGGTGTTCGCCAGCGGCGCTGGCCATCACGGCGATGAGCACGGTGAGGCAGCCTCGCTTTCGGAGCAGATGTGCCAGAAGTTCCATTATTGCGTGGAAGTGGCCGAAGCCGCCGGTGCTGGCGCAGCCGCTGCAGAAGAAGTGTTCGACCTGGGCGCGGCCCTAGCCAGCGCGGACCTGACGCGCGGCGAGCGCCTGTTCGCCAGCCAGTGCTCCACCTGCCACACCATCAACCAGGGCGGCGCAAACGGCACTGGCCCCAATCTTTACAACACTGTAGGCGCCGACAAGGCCCACATCCCCGGCTTCGCCTATTCGGGCGCCATGAACAATGCCGAGGGTACCTGGACCTATGAGAACCTCGACGAGTGGATCAAGAACCCGGCCGCCTATCTGCGCGGTACGTCGATGTCCTTTGCCGGTATCCGCCGTGACAATGACCGCGCTGCCGTGATTGCCTATCTGGCCGCCAATACCGCAAACCCGCCTGCCTTCCCGGAGCCGCTGCCGGTGGCTGATGAAGACATCGATGCTGTTCCGAGCGATGGCGAACTGATCGACGGGGAAGCTGTTCCTGTTGAAGGCGCTGTTGTTCCGGCCGAAGGCGAAGCGGCACCGGCTGAAGAGGGCGCCGCCCCTGCCGAAGCCCCGGTGGAACCGGCTCCGGTGGAAGAAGCCCCGGCCGAGTAATCTGGCCAGCCAATACCCCATCAAACGTCAAACCCCGGCCTTGGCCGGGGTTTTTCGTTTGGGAACAAGGGGATACACTTCAGTCTGCGAGCCAGGCCGGGCGTTTGCCGCGTTCGGCCGCCAGATCGATCCGCCGCACGCCGGTGACCGGGCCTGCGATCTTGCCAATTCGCTCAACGGCCTCGGCCAGGGGTTCTTCAGCAACGGCCATGTGATGGGCGTTGGCGTGCAGCAGCGTGTCAGGCGCGATCAGAATACCGGCATGGCCATCCCAAAACACGACATCGCCGCGACAGAGCCGGACATTTCCGGACACTTCGGTACCAACCCAGGCCCCCTGCATGTCAGAATCGCGCGGCAAGAGGACACCGCACGCCTCAAACGCCTGCTGGAGGAGCCCCGAACAATCGAGCCCCAGACTTTCCCGCCCGCCCCAGAGATAGGGCGCGCCGAGAAAGCGGAGGGCGACGGCGGCGGGGTCATCCTCAAAGCTGCCGGGACTGGCAAGATGCCGCTCATGGACCCAGCCGGCCCGGGCGCACTCCACCCAGGGGCCTTCCCGGCGGCCAGTGGCGGCGACCCGGGCGCCGAGGCTGAGCATGAAATGCGGGGCGGATTTGAGATCGGCCTGCGAGAAGGCATAGGTGCGCAGGGCAGAGACCTTATGGGTGACCGGGCGGATGGGCGCCGAAAGGGCCTCCATCAGCGCCCAGCCGACATACCTGTCCCGCTGGCACTGGACGAGGCCGAACTCGCCCTCTTCCCGGAACACCTCAACGGCTTCCCCATGCAGGGCGAAGGTGGAGACGAGGCCATCCGGGGCGGGCGTTTCGCGGAGGGCGAGCGCGCCGGCGGTGACCTGGAAGGGCGCCCCTTCCCCCTGGGGGCGGGCGAGGCGCTTGTCACTGAAAACCGGCATGGCGGGCGGCCTCCCTGAGGGGCAGCCCGGCCTCAGGCCACCGCAGAATTGCGGCGGGAGGGCTTGCCCGAGCCTGTTTCTTCGCCGGAAGCGGCCGCCAGCACAAGCCGGGCGAAGGCGCGCAGATAGCCCATGCCCTCAGGCGTACGCTCGACGAAGATCGAGCGCAGATCTGTGTCGTCCGGCAGGCGGCGGATGAAATCGAGGCGCTCCAGCGCATCGAGCGCGCGGGTGACCGCCGGCTTGGCAATGCCGAGATGTTCGGCAAGGCCGCGGACGGTGTGCGGGCCGGGGGTGAGCGCGATGGTCATCAGGACCGCCTGCTGGCGCGCGGTGAGATCGGGCGCATCCGACCGGACGGAGGCCGTGACCGCTTTGCGCCAGAGTTCCAGACCATCCCGCTCCGACAATTGCATCCCGGCCATGCCTCCACGCTACGATTATTCCGCTACGAGACAGAATCTCAGGTGATTTGCCGGTAGCGTCCAGTGCCTCTTGCGGTGTTCCCCCTTCACATTCGGCACAAAACACCAGACATTAGAGCCATGGCCCAGTCACACACTCATGATCATGCTTCCGCCAACACGCCCTGCGCCCCGCAGGATGTGGACGCCTTCCTGGCCGAGGCCGAAGCACTGGTGGTCCGCAAGGGCCAGCGGATGACACGCATCCGCCGCAAGGTGCTGCGCCTGCTGCTGGAGAATGAGGGGCCGGCAAAGGCCTATGACCTGCTGGCCAATCTGGACGGGGAAGGCGCGGCCAAGCCGCCGACCATCTACCGGGCGCTGGACTTCCTTCAGGAGACGGGCCTCGTCCACAAGATCGAAAGCCTCAACGCCTATGTGGCGTGCGGCCATACGAGCCATAATCATTCGGCGGTGTTCCTGATCTGCGATATCTGCCAGAACGCCGAGGAACTTCACGCCGTGGCCACCAGCCAGGCGCTCAAAAAAGAAACCGAAGCCGCCGGCTTCCAGATGACCCGCGCCGTGATCGAAGTGCGCGGGCGGTGCAGGAGATGTCACGCATGATCCCACTCTGGCAGGGTAGCTGTAACCAGTGGGATTGCGATGAGATGGGGCACATGAATGTGCGCATCTATGTCGAAAAACAGCTGGAGGGCCTTGTGGCCCTGGCCCATGAGCTGGGCCTGCCGGAGGCTTTCCGGCAGAATGCGCCCTCGACCATCATTCCCGTGGACCAGCATATCCGCTTTGTGCGCGAGGTGCTTCCGGGCAAGCCGATTTCGATGCGCGGCTGTATCCTGGAAATCGGGGAAAGCGACGCGGTGGTGTATCAGGAGCTGCGCCACTCGGACGGCGCGCTGGCGGCCTCTTTCCGCACGCGGATCCGCCATATCGATACGACCGAAGGCGAAGCCTTTCCCTGGACGCGCAAGACCCGCGCCCGGATGGAAGCCCTGAAGGGCGAGACGCCGGAAGAGGCCCTGCCCCGCAGTTTTGATCCCGATGCGCCGGGAATGCCGGTTTCGGAGATCACGCTGGATTATGCCAAATCCGTTGGCGCGCCGCGCATCGGCATGGGCGCCGTGCCGCCCGGCCATTGCGGCGTACACGGATGGATGGAACCTTCCTGGTTTATCGGGCGCCTGTCTGACATGGTGCCGAACCTGCTTTACGACTGGCGGATGCGCGTGGGCACGAGCAATGGCGGCAAGCGCATGGGCGCGGCCGTTCTGGAATACCGCCTGCGCTACCACCGCTATCCGCGCGCGGGCGACCTGTTTGTGGCGCACTCTTCCTTTGGCGGCGTGGTGGGCAAGACCCATTCCCTTGTTCACTGGGTGATGGACCCGGCCACCGGCGCCCCCTGGGCGACGAGCCAGGTGGTGGCCATCACGCTGGACCTCGACGCGCGCAAGGCCGTGGCCGCCCCGCCCGAGATGCTGGGCGAATTGGAGAAGATCGCGCCGAAGGGCCTGACGATCTGACCGCCCCAACGGCAGGGATTTACAAGCCCCGCCCTCTCCGCCGATGGTGCCGCCTGCACCAAAACGGGAGAGAAACGACATGGCCGCTTATGTAATCCTGATCCGCGAGAAACTGCGCGATGGCGAGGCGATGGCGCGCTATGGCAAGGCCGCCGCCGACGCGCGGGGCGATCACCAGATCACGCCGCTGGCCTTTTATGGCAAGCATGAAGTGACCGAAGGGGCCGATGCCGATGGCGTAGTGATCCTCTCCTTCCCGACCATGGCCGAAGCCAAGGCCTGGTATGAGAGCCCCGCCTATACGCAGGCGCGCGGCCACCGCTATCAGGCGGCGGACTATCGCGTGATCTTCGTCGAAGGCGTCTAAGGGCGCACCCCTTCCCCAATCCTCACAATCTCCGTGAGCAGAAGATCGAGATCGCTTTCCTGCGTGCGGTGATTGGTGAGGTTGATGCGGATGGCGAGGCGGCCCTTGAGCCGCGTGGTGGAAGGGGCCGCCACGCCGCTTTCCTGAAGGCGCAGCACGATTTCCTCGTTCAGCGCGTCCAGCGCGGCTTCCTCCAGCCCTTCCGGGCGCAGACGGAAGCAACAGATATTGAGCCGCGCCGGGGCGAGCAGTTCGAAGCGCGGATCAGCCGCGACCTTGCCTGAAAGATAAGCTGCCTGCGCGCAATTCGTCGCAATGGCGGCGCCAAGGCGCTCCGTGCCAAAGCCGGCAATCTGGGACCAGACCTTCAGGGCACGGAAGCCGCGCGACAGCTCCGGCCCATATTCCACCGGCCAGGGATTGCCCGCGGCGATGCCGCGTTCGGTGCCCTTCAAATAGTCTGGCCGATCCGAGAAGGCGTGGCGGTGATGGGCTTCCTCACGCACCAGAACGCAGCCGGCATCATAGTTTACATGCAGCCATTTATGGAAATCGAAGGCGATGGAATCAGCCTGGCTGATGGCGGCAAAGCGGCTGGCATGTTCGGGCGAGAGGCGGGCGAGCGCGCCGAAAGCGCCGTCAATATGGAACCAGAGACCTTCGGCCTTTGCGATGCCGGAAAGCTCCGCCAGCGGATCGGTTGAGCCGGTGTTGACGGTGCCGGCTGTGCCGATGATGAGGAAGGGCGTGAGGCCCGCGTCCCGGTCTGCCTGAATGGCGGCGCGCAGGGCGCCCGTATCCATCTCATAGGCATCGTTGACGGGAATACGGCGCAGCGCCTCTGTGCCCAGGCCCAGAACATCGAAGGCGCGCGGATTGCAGGCATGGGCCTCAGCCGAAGCATAGCCCACCAGCCTGTCGCCGCAGATACCTTCCTTCCGGCTACGGAAGTCCAGCGCTGCGTCGCGCGCGGTCTTTACCGCGATGACCGTGGCGAGCGATGTGCCCGAAACGATGAGGCCGCTGGCGGTTTCGGGAAAGCCGAACATCTCGCGGCACCAGGCGATGACCTGCCGCTCGACATAAATGGCGCCATGATCGCGCCCGCCGGCATTGGCGTTGAGGGCGCTGGCCACGATTTCGGCCAGCAGGTTCTGCGGCGTGCCCGAGCCATGCACCCAGCCGAAGAAGCGGGGATGGGTGTTGCCCACGCCATAGGGGAGTAGCGCGGCGAGCTGGCTGGCAAGCTCGGCCTCGCCCTGCCCTTCCTGCGGGAGCGGGCGCGCGAAGGCGGCCTTCATCTCCGGCGGAAACGGCGTCCAGACGCGGCCTTCGCGATTGGCGGTCATCTTGTCGATGGCGGCGTCGAGCAGCTCGTGCGCGGTCTGGCGGAAGGCGGCCCAGTCGGCAGGGTCGAGCCCCTGGCCGGGGGCGGGTGATTTGGGGTCGGTCATGGGAGGACAGGCCTTTGGAAACTGGGCGCTTACTGACTCGCCCAGAGGATGCGCGCAATCCAGGCAATCTCGGAGGGCCTGAATTCCCTCGGGTCATAGGCCGGGTTGAGGGAGGCGAGTTCGATGGTGCGGGCGTTGCGCTTGGCCAGCACCTTGGCCATCACTTCGCCGGAGGTGGTTTTGGCGACGACCCGGTCTCCGATCTTCACTTCCGCGCCGGGGGCGACGATGATCCGGTCGCCGGCGCGATAGGCTGGCTCCATCGAATCGCCACTGATTTCAAGGGCATAGACCGTCTCGGCGCCGAGGCCGGGGAAGCGGACTTCCTCCCAGCCGGCGCCGACGGGGAAGCCGGCATCGTCAAAGAAGCCATCCTGGCCGGCCTGGGCGAAGCCGATGAGGGGGGCCGAGCCCCCCCGGCGGCCTTCGACCAGGGCAGCGAAATCGTCAAAGCCGGCGCCGACCGCTTCGAGGGCGCGGGCGAGGCTTTCGGTGCTGGGCCAGCGGGGGCGGCCATCGGCGCCTTCGCGCTTGGACGGGTTGAAGCTGGTAGGGTCGAGCCCCGCCCGCCTGGCCAGGGCCGAGGGGGTGAGGCCGTGATGGGCGGCGAGCTGGTCAAGCCCCCGCCAGATGTCCTTGTGCTGCATCAGGATGCGCCATTTTGAAACGGTGGAATATATTCCTATTGCAGGAATTTTTCCCTATCGTCAACGGGTTGGGGGCGTCCAGTCGGACGGCGGCACATGGCGGCGGCGCAGGCGGATGGCGAGGCCGAGGGCGACGCCCACGCCAATGGCGATGGTGAGGTCAGCGGCGACCGTGAGCACCAGTGTCAGCAGCAGGAGCAGCCGGTCTTCCAGGGGGAGTTTTGCATAATCGCGCCATTTGTCCGGCTCGGACATGTTCCAGGCGGTGAGCAGCAAAAGCCCGGCCAGGGCGGGTAAAACCAGCTGCCCGGCAAGGCCAGAGAGGGACAGCATGATGACCAGCAGGGTCAAGGCATGGACAATTCCGGACACCGGCGTCTGCCCACCGGCCTTCACATTCGTGGCGGTGCGGGCAATCGCGCCGGTCGCGGGCAGACCGCCGAAAAGCCCCGATCCGAGATTGGCCGCGCCCTGGGCGATGAGTTCCGCATTGGGGCGATGGCGCCCACCGATCATCCGGTCTGCCACCATGGCAGAAAGGAGCGATTCGACCCCGGCCAGGAAGGCGATGATGAAGGCCGACGGCAGCAGCTCGCGCAGGCGGGCGAGCGTGATCTCCGGCAGGCCGGGCATGGGCAGGCTGGAAGGGAGATCGCCGAAGCGGCTGGCGATGGTATCGACGGGGAGATGGGCGAAGGCGGCGACTGCCGAGGTGAGCCCGACAGCGGCGATGAGGCCTGGCCAGCGGGGCGCGAGGCGCCGGAAGAGGACGATCAGCAGGATGGTGGAAAGGCCGATGCCGAGGGCGGCGGGATTGAAGCTTTCCCTGCCCTCCCAGAGGGCGGGCAGCTTGTGCAGGAAATCTGCGGGCAGATTATCAATCTGCAGCCCGAAGAGATCCTTGAGCTGGCTGGTGGCGATGATCAGGGCGATGCCGATGGTGAAGCCGTTGACCACCGCTTCGGGGATGAACTGGATGAGGTTGCCGAGCCGCAGGGCGCCGGCCAGCAGCAGGATGAGTCCGGCCATCAGCGTGGCCAGCACCAGCCCGTCAAAGCCGTGATGGGCGATGACGCCATAGACAACCACGATGAACGCCCCGGTTGGCCCGCCGATCTGCACCCGGCTGCCGCCGAGGGCAGAGATGAGGAAGCCGCCGATGATCGCCGTGACGAGGCCGACGCCGGGTTCCGCGCCCGAGGCGATGGCGATGGCGAGGCTGAGCGGGAGGGCGACCATGGCGACCGTGACACCGGCGAAGGCATCTGCCGCGAAGAGTTTAGGCGTGTAGGTCTTGAGGGTGGTAAGGAGTTTCGGGGTCACATCGCTGGCGGGCGCGAGGATTTGCGGGCGTCCGTACTTCAGGAAGATCTAAAGTAAGCCGGGGGCGCGCGCAACTGTGACGGTTATTCGCACCGAAACGGTCAGAGCCGCCAGCCGCCAGAGGCCGCGCCGCCGGGGCGGACATCCGGGATCAGATGTTTGCGGGGCAGCGAATAGACCCTTCCCTCCCCCATGGCAAAAGCCATGCAGCCTTCGGGGAAGACGGCAGAAAAGGCCGTATCCAGAATATTGAGGCCGCCGGCAAAGGCGCCCATGGCGGGCATGACGAGGCGGGCGCCGTCCGACGCGAAGCAGCGGCGGCGGACCGAGCGCCCGCGCCCGGAAACCTTCGCCACGGGGTGAAGGTGGCCGGCAACCTCGCCCGCCTCCCCTTCCGGCTCGTGCCGGAAGACGAGACCATCGAGGCGCAGCACCCTGGCCGCGCGCCCGCCGAGATGGGCCGGGGGATCGGGATCATGGTTGCCCTCGATCCACACCCAGTCATGCGCGGCCGTCAGCGCGCGGATGCGCTGGGCATAGGGCGGCGGCAGGCGATGTTCCGACTGGCGATCATGGAAACTGTCGCCCAGGGAAAGGATGGTTTCCGGCCGCAGGGCGGCGCAGAGGGCTTCGAGCCGCGTGAGGGTGGCGCCGGTATCATAAGGGGGCAGAAGCTGGCCGGCGGCCGCGTAGTTCGAGCCTTTTTCCAGATGCAGGTCTGACACCACCAGCAACCGCCGCGCGGCCCACCAGAGGCCGCCCTCCGGCAGCGGCGTCAGCAGCTCTCCGGCCAGATGGAGCAGCGTTTCACTGGGAAGGGCGCGGGCGGACGTCATGCAGAGGAGGATTGGCGCGGCGCGGGGGCCGGGTCAACAGGGCGGCGGCAGGAGGAACAGGGCAGGAAGATGCCACCCCGGAACAGGGGGGAGGCGCTGGCGAAGCTGGGGCCGGGGCATTAGGCGCAGCGCTTTTGGCCCGAGAGGCGGGGCCTTCGGGGGGTTTTGCTTCGGCGGTTAGGTGGTCCCGGCTCAATCGGCGGCTTTGCCGCCTTTGGCCGGGATAACAGGTTAGGAGGTATCCGTCTGCCAGCGGAGGGAATCCTGGGCGGCGAGGTTCATATCCTGAAGGACATTGCGGAAGGGCGCATAGAGATGGCGCGTGTCGCCGGGGATGCGCGTGAAGGCGAGGCGGTGGGGCGCCCTGCCATCTGCCTCGGCGCGGGCGCAGCGGCGCAGATACCGGCGTGCCTCGCGCCAGGGGTTCAGATAAGCCCGCTCCAGCGCGAAGAGGCGGCGCAGGAGACGGGTCTGGCTGGCAGTTTCAATTTCATCCGCTGACGGACGAGGCTTTGGCGCCGGGAGCGACGGCGTGGGCGTGTCCAGAAAAAGAATGCGGGGCAGCGCGGCCTCCGGCGCCGGGCGCGGGCGTCGGGCGCGCGGCTCTGCCTCTGTCAGGCAGAAGACCGGATAGCGGATGCCCGGCTGCGCCTTGGGCGGAGCTTTCGGCGCAGGGCGCGCAGAAGCGGCCGGGCGCAGGACAGGCTGGGGCAGCGTGCCGGCCAGCAGGAGGATCGCGCGGCGCACAGTCGCCTCGGCCGGCACCACGAACCGGCGCAGGATGAGCCGCGTATAGGCCGCCGGCGGGGGCGCAGCGCCAAACTGGGCAAGCGCCGCGCGCGCCATGGCCATGAGCCCCAGCGCCAGCCCGGTCGCGCGGCGCAGGAGGGCGGCGACGCCTGTTTCATCTTCCGTCTGCGGATCTGTCTCGCTCATGCGTGCAAGTATAGGCATGAGCGAGAGGGGGGTGGACAAGGGGTGGCCCATTTTCTGTCAGCTCCCTGTGTTTGAAAGATTTTTCACGAGCAAACCTGCGGGATAAGCTGGCCGGGGGTTGCCTGAAGGACGGGGGCTGGCTAGGCCTTGCGGCCAATGCCCTGCCCCGGAGGCCTCCTTGCTCGCGCGCCGTAATGATCTGTCTGCCCTGAAGGACCGCTTTGCCCGGACCAGCCGCGTGCTGGTGCCGGGGATTTTTGAGCCGGATTTTGCCAGATCGGTGCTGGACACGGCGAAGCAGCATGATGGCTGGCTGCTGGTGACCCGCATTCAGGGGCAGCACCGGGAGTTTGACGCCGCGCAGATGGCGGCGCTGCCGGCCGAGCGGCTGGCGCCGTTCGAGGAGCTGGTGGCGGCCGAGGCGCGGGCGGGGTTCCAGTACCGGTTTGAACGGCATCTGCTGTATGACAATCTGCGGGCCGGAAAGCTGCCCGATGGGCCCTTGCGGCAGATGGCCGAGACGCTGAACTCGGAAGCCTTCATTGCGCTGCTGCATGACATCATGGGCGCAGACTATGTGGCGGGCGAGACATTCTGCGATGGGCAGCTGACACGCTACCGCGCCGGGCATTTCCTGACTTCGCATGATGACGAGCTGCCCGAGTTCCGGCGGATTGCGGCGTTCGTGGTGAACCTGACGCCAGACTGGAACGCCGATATGGGCGGCCTGCTGATGTTTACCGGAAAGGACGGGCATGTGCAGGAGGCGTTCACGCCGATGTTCAACACGCTCTCCTTCTTCAAGGTGCCTCAGCAGCATGCGGTGAGCGCGGTGGCGCCCTTTGCCAAGGGCGCGCGCCAGGCAGTGACCGGATGGCTGCGGCAGGGGCCCCCGCCCGCCCCTACCCCATAGCGTCGCGGAGGATGGCTGATGCGCGGCGTATAAGCCCCCGGGCGGCGCGGAATTGACGCATTTTCAACCCCAGATGATTACCGGATGATCCTGCCAATAATGGGAACCGGCCATGCGCGACCATTTGACGACGGATCTTTATGTTTATGATGGCGAATGCGCGCTCTGCTCCCGCTTTGTGCGGTTTCTGGTGGCGCATGACCTGGAGGGGCGGTTTGCGCTGATGACGGCGCAATCAGAAGCGGGCCGGGCGATCTATCGCGCTGAGGGGCTTGATCCCGATGCGATGGAGACAGCCCTGCTGCGCATTGACGGGCGGATTTACCGCAATCTGGATGTGTTTACCGAGACGCTGGTGGCGATCGGCTGGCCCTGGAAGGCGGCGGGCCTTCTGCGCGCGCTGCCCCGGCCGGTTGCCGGCTGGCTATACCGGCGGGTGGCGAACAATCGCAAGCTGCTGCAGCGCGGGCAATGCCCCCTGCCCTCAGACGAGATCCGGGCGAGGCTGATTGAATAGGCGTATCCTCATCATCGGCGGATATGGCGTATTCGGCGGAAGGCTGGCCCGCGCGCTGGTCCGGGCCGGGTATACGGATGTTGTCGTCGCGGGACGGAATCTTGCGGCAGCCGAAGCGTTCTGCCGGGAGGCAGGCGGCACGCCCGCGCAACTGGATACGGACACGGAGGATTTTTCCGCGCAGGTGGCCGCGCTGGCGCCCGCCATTCTGATTGATGCGGCGGGCCCTTGGCAGGCCTATGGCAACGCGCCTTATGCCATTGCGCAGGCGGCGATCGCCTGCGGGGCGCATTATCTGGACCTCTCCGACGATGCCGCATTCACCGCAGGCATTGCCACGCTGGACGCGGATGCGGCCGCCAGGGGGCTCACGGTCCTGTCAGGCGTTTCCAGCGTGCCGGGCCTGTCTTCGGCGGCGGTGGAGGCGCTGGCTGCCGGACTGAGTGAAATTGCGCTGATCGACACGGTGATCCTGCCGGGCAACCGGGCGCCGAGGGGGAAATCCGTCATCCGGTCCATCCTCTCGCAAACCGGAAAGCCGTTGGAACAGCGGGAGGGAGATCAGTGGAAATCCGTAAACGGATGGGGGTCAATCCGGAGTGTGACGCTGGAGACGCCCGGCACCGCGCCCCTGAAAGGCAGGTGGGCCAGCCCGATCGGCGCGCCAGACCTGCGCCTGATGCCCGGCCGATATGGCGCAGCCAGTGTGCGCTTCAGCGCAGGGCTGGACCTCAAACTCATGCATGGCGGGCTGTGGGCGTTGGGGCAGCTCGTCTCGCTGAGACTGATCCGGTCTCTGGAAAGCTGGACGGGACTTCTGAAATGGGTGGCCGAACGCCTCGCTGCGTTTGGCAGCGACCGGGGCGGGATGGGCGTGGAGGTGACCGGCTTTACGGCGCAGGGAACGTGCGAGCGCAGAAGCTGGACCCTGATTGCCGAAGCAGGCGACGGGCCCGACATTCCGGCCGTCCCGGCACGGATCATGGCCGGGAAGATACTTGCGGGCGAGACATTGCCAGGCGCCAGGGCGTGCCTTGGCGCGTTTTCGCTGGCGGAAGCGGAGGCGGCCCTGAAGACGCTGCGCGTGACCACCGCGCAGACGGCGGCGGCGCAGCCGATGGTGTTTGCCGCAGCGATGGGGGATGAATTCGGGGCGCTGCCTGTGCCCCTCAAGACGCTACACCGCGTGGCGCATGTACATCACTGGCGGGGCGAGGCAGACATTACACGCGGCGGGGGTCTGCTCTCAAGAATGGCCGGCGCGCTGGCCGGATTCCCCCCGGCTGGGCGCGCGGTGCCCGTGCTGGTGACCATGCAACGGACCCGGACCGGCGAAACCTGGACGCGCCAGTTCGGAGCCCGAAAGTTCCGCTCTCACCTACGCCGGGCGACGACCGATCCGGCGGGCATGGTCCGTGAACGGTTTGGCGTAATGGAGTTTGCCATTCCGCTCACCCTGGAGGGCGCGCGGCTGGCATTTCCCGTGCACTCCGGGCGCGTATTTGGCGTGCCCCTGCCCCGCTTTCTGCTGCCAGTGAGCGAGACATATGAGAGCGTGACAGGGGACGGAGCCTGCCAGTTTGACGTATCGATCCGCCTGCCGATGATTGGCCTCGTGGCGCATTATCGCGGATGGCTGAAGCCTGCGCTCCCTACCCCATAGCGTCGCGGACGAGGTCTTCTTGGGCTTCGCGGAGGATGGCTTCCATGGCGGAGGCGCCGAAGACGGGCTCGCGGCCGACTTCCAGCATGACGGGCACGGCGAAGGGGCTGATCTTCGCCAGGGGCTTGTGGACGATGTGGCCATGGATGCGGGCCAGCATGTCTGACAGGCGGCGCACATCAAGGAGGCCGGTGGCGGCGTCGGCGCGGGTGGCCTGCAGCAGGATGTGATCAGGCTCATGGCTGCGCAGGACATCGAAGATGAGGTCGGTTGAAAAGGTGACCTGGCGGGAGCTTTTCTCCGCCCCCGGAAGGTTCCGGTGGATGAGGCCGGAGATTTGAGCGCAATGGGCGAAGGTGCGCTTCATCAGGGCGCTTTCATCGAGCCATTCTTCCAGATCATCGCCCAGCATGTCCGGATGGAAGATCGCGTCCATATCCAGGCCGCGCATATCCTCCATGCCCCAGACGGCCATGGCATATTCGCTGGCGACGAAGCCGACTGGCTTGGCCCCGGCGCGTTCGAGGCGGCGGGTGACGAGCATCCCCAGCGTCTGATGGGCGAGGCGCCCCTCGAAGGGATAGGAGACGAGATAGTGCCGGTCTGCGCGGGGGAAAGTTTCCACGAGCAGATGATCCGGCGGCGGAATGACCGAGCGCAGCTCCTGGATCTCGAACCATTCGCGCACGGGGTCTGGCAGGTGTTTCCACGCTTCCCGGTTGTGGATCATGTGGCGCACGCGGTCTGCCAGGAAGGTGCTGAGCGGAAACTTGCCGCCATTATAGGTGGGGATGGCGGGGCTGTCTGACTGGGCACGGGCGCAGAGGGCATCCATGCCGTCAATACCCAGCAGGCGGAGGATTTCACCGCCGAAGAGGAAGGTGTCTCCGGGCGTCAGCAGGCTGAGGAAGTATTCTTCCATTTCGCCGAGCTTGCGGCCGGGGCGTATTATTCTATTGCTCGGCGCTGTTGCTCCGCCTGCGGCGGAGCGCGCCTGCGCCTGCGCTTTGCTTGTGGGGGTGGCGACCGTTGGCTTGGCATTGCTGGGCTGCCCCCCTCCGCCCCTGCGGGGCACCTCCCCCGCAGGCGGGGGAGGAGAAGGTTGCCCTGCAAAACTGGCGAGGCGGACGCTGAGCATGGGAGCTTCGACGATGGCGCCGATGTTCATACGGTGGGCCTGTTTGTCGCGCGGGGTGCGGGCGACCCAGAGGCCGTCTGCGCGGCGGACGATGCGGTGGAACCGGTCATAGGTCTTGAGGGCATAGCCGCCGGTAGCGACGAAATCGGCGATGCGCTCGAAGGTTTCCCAGTCGAGATCGCGATAGGGCTGGGCGCGGCGGATTTCGTCATAGAGGGCGGCGAGGTGGAAGCCTTCGCCGCAGGCGCGGCCCATCACATGCTGGGCGAGAATGTCGAGTGCGCCGTTTCGTGGCCCCTCCCCGTCGATTTCGCCGGCCTCGACGGCGGCTTCGGCGGCGCGGCATTCGAGGACTTCAAACCGGTTTGTAGGCACAAGGATGGCCTGGCTGGCTTCGTCCATGCGGTGGTTGGAGCGGCCGATACGCTGGATGAGGCGGGCCGCGCCCTTGGGGGCGCCCATCTGGAGGACGAGATCAACCTCGCCCCAGTCTATCCCCAGATCGAGGGTGGAGGTGCAGACGACCGCTTTCAACTGGCCCGCCGCCATGGCGGCCTCCACCCGCTCGCGCTGGTCACGGGCGAGCGAGCCGTGATGCAGGGCGATGGGGAGGCCGTCTTCATTGGCGGCCCACAGTTCCTGGAAGAGAAGCTCTGCCTGGCTGCGCGTGTTGACGAACACCAGCGTCATCGTGGCGTCGCGGATCGCCTCATAGACTTCCGGCACGGCGAAGCGGCCGGAATGGCCCGACCAGGGGATACGCTCGCGGGAGACGAGGATGGAGATGTCGGGGGTGAGAATGGAGGGGGTCTCTATAATCCGTACACGGTTTTCTGGATTGCTCGCCGCTATTCCCTCGCCCGCGGCGAGGGGCGGCTGCGCCTGCGCTTTGCTTGTAAGCCCCCTCACCCCTTTGGCGGGAGGGGTGGAAGGTTGCGCGGCGAGGCTGCGCACGTCGAGCCAGCCGGCGAGGTGTTCCGGGTCTCGGACGGTGGCGGAGAGGCCGAGGAAGCGGCAGGTAGGGGACCATTCGGCCAGCGTGGCGAGACCGAGGGCGAGGAGATCGCCGCGCTTGGAAGGCACGATGGCGTGGATCTCGTCGATGATGACGCATTTGAGATCAGCGAAGAAGCTGGCGGCGTGATCGGAGGCGATCAGCAGGGCGAGCTGTTCGGGCGTCGTCAGCAGGATGTCCGGCGGGGTCTTGCGCTGGCGCTGGCGAATATGGGGGGCGGTGTCGCCGGTGCGCGTCTCGATGCGGATGGGGAGCGCCATCTCCGACACCGGCGTCATCAGATTGCGCTGAACGTCGGCGGCGAGGGCTTTGAGGGGCGAGATGTAAAGGGTGTGGAGAGAGGGAATGTCAGAGTTGGACTTGGGGCGCTCTGCAAGCTCAATCAGGGTGCCGAGGAAGCCTGCCAGCGTCTTGCCGCCGCCTGTGGGAGCGATGAGGAGGGCGCTGGTGCCGGACAGCGACGCCTCTGCCAAGGCAAGCTGGTGGGGCCGGGGCGACCAGCCGCGCGCGGCAAACCACGCCTCGAAGGCGGGCGGCAGGCGGAAGGGAAGCGGGGCGGTGTCGGCCATGGGAAGATTAAACTAGGGCAAGGCGCGGCGTCTGGCTCTTTCATTTTGCGGCGGAAAAGCAGAAGTTGCACATCGCCTGCAACCTGATGGAGCCAACTGATGCGAACCCGCCTGTTTCTGACCGGACTTTGCGTCATCCCCCTTGCCCTGCCCGCTAGCGCGGACGCGCTGCTGGAAAAGGCGCGCAAGGTGTCCAAGGAGGGCCCGGCTTATCTCTTTGACATGGCGTTTGATGACGGGGCGCAGCGCTTCACCATCAAGGTGGACCAGGCCCAGCCCGAAGGCGCGCGGGTGGTTGCGATGACGCCGGAGCCGGCCTCGCTGAGCGGGGACGCGGCCAAGCGCGGCGAGCGGCTGAAAAGCGAAACCAAGGGCGACATCTGGTGCAGCGGCTTTACCGAAAGCATTCCGGCAGGGGCCAAGCGCGTTTCGGAGACGGGCAGCACGGCGACCTACAACTTCACCCCCCTGCCCGGCGACGACAAGAACATGCGCGCCATGGTGAAACATCTGACGGGCACGGCCGTGCTGGACAAGGCGACGGGCAATGTGCTGGCGTTTGAACTGGCCGCGCCGAAAGCCTTCAAGCCGGCGATGGCGGCGAAGATCGACACGTTCAGCATGAAGGTGGCGTGCAAGGCCGCGCCGGACGGGCGCAGCCATATCGACACGTTTACGATGCAGGTGGCGGGCAACGCCATGATGCAGGACTTCCGCCAGACCGAAACACGCAAGGTGTCGAACCTGAGGGCAGCACCGCAATCGGGCTACGGAGCGCCATAAGGGCGGCAGACGCCGGCCTCCGCGCGTGCGGAGACCGGCGCGGGAAGGTGTCAGCGCAGGCGGCGGGGGGCCGGGGCGTTTTCGGCTTCGGCGGCGCGGCGCAGGTCCTCGGCGGCCAGGCCGCGGTCTGCATCGGCCGCCTGGATTGCGCGGCTGACATCCAGCACGAAGCGCTCAATCTCGAACCGGGCGCCGCCGATCATGTCATAGCCCTGACGCACGATGACCGTGTTGAGGGTGGGTATGATGACGATATACTGGCCGCGATTGCCGGCGGCATAGAAGGTGCCTTCGGGCACGCCGGGCACATTGTTCATCAGCCAGAACTGGGCGCCATAGCCGCCTCTGGAGGCAGCGTCTGCCGGCTGGGCCGGGGCGGGTGTACGGACGAATTCCACCCAGCCTTCCGGCAGCAGGCGCTCACCGGCCCACATGCCATCCTGCAGGTAAAGCTGGCCGATGCGGGCAAGATCGCGCCCCGTGGCCCAAACCTGGCTGGAGGAGATGAAATCGCCGTTCCAGTCGATCTCCATCGTGGTGCGCACGGCGCCGATCTTGTGCAGGACGGCTTCATACGGGAAGCGGTGGAAGCGGGTGTCATCGGCCATCGCCTCACGCAGGGCGCGCATGGCGATGACGGTATCATTATTGGCGTATTTGAAGCGGGAGCCGGGCTCCACTTCGAGGATGCCGGTGGCGGCCTGATCGACCACGCGGCCGCCGCCGAAATACAGGCGATCCGTGCGCGAACCGTTTTCGCCGCTGTCGAGGCCGCTGGCCATATGCAGCAGGTGGCGGAGGGTGATCTCGCGGCGGGGATCTGCGCCCTTGTTCCAGGCGGCGATGACGGCGGGATAGTCAATGTCGATCAGGCCCTGGCGGCGGGCAGCGCCGATGAGGGTGGCGGTGAGGGATTTGCCGACCGACCAGGTGCGCTGGGGCGTTTCATGCTCGACGCCGCGGGCATAGCGCTCGGCCACGACCTGGCCATCGCGCACGACGATGACCGAACTGGTCCGCGTGCCGGCGCCATAGGTCATTTCATCAAAGGCGGAGATGACGGGCATTTCCAGCCGCTCGGCCTCTTCCAGGCGCAGCTCCAGCTTCACATTCGAGCCGATGGCGCTGCCCCGGTCCTGGGTGGTGTATTCGGGCCAGGCGGCAAAGCGGGGCAGAAAGTCGATAGCCTTTTCAGTGGCGCCGACGGGCAGCTGGGTGCAGCCGAAACCGGGACGGTAGGCCGCCATGCGGGGCGGCATCAGCGGGGAATAATCGACCGAGACGGTCTTGCGGGCCTGATCGATCCGCGCCGGGGGCAGCTGGTCGAAATAGCGGGCATAATCGGGATAGATGCCGGAAAGCTCGTTCTGGTCGAGTTCCTGCTGGGTCTGGCGGGCGACGAAGAGGCCCGAACAGGTGAATGTGGCCTTCCATCCGGCGGCCAGGGCGCGCTGCGTCTCCTCGGTGGTTCCACCTTCCTGGGCCATAGCCGGAAGGGCGAGCGGGATCGACAGGGCCAGCGCCGCAAGGGCTGCGCGGAATGTGGGCATGGGCGAGTCTCCTAGGCTGGGCGCAAGTGTAGGCAGGCGGGCGGTTCGGGCAAGCCCGGCGCGGCAGTTTCCGGGCGGTATTCACCACCAGTTGACCGGGGCTGCCCGCCGGGCGTTTATGAACCAACGCGATGCTTTCAGAGGGGACCATTGGAATGCGACGCACCCATTACGCCTATGCAGGCGCTGCCCTGACACTTGGCCTGATCCTGGCGGGCTGTGACCAGGTGAGACTGCCGGGGCTGAACCCGGCTTCCCCCGATCCGGCCAGCAAGGCAGACGGCGCCAGCGGCGGCTATACCGAAGCCGACCTGCAGCCGACGCCCGCGGAGATTGAGGCCGAACGCGCCGAGACGGCACGCAAGGCCGAAGAAGCGGCAGCGGCCGCGGCAGAAGAGATGCCTGCGGCGGGGGCGAGCCGCGAGCCGGGCGAGGCCGCAGCCTCTGCCCCGGATGCGCCCTCAGAGGAGGAGGCGAGACTGGCGCCCGAAACGGCGCTGGCCGCGACGCTGGGCCTCGTCAATGCGACCCGGTGCAGCCTGCCGGCCGGGGCGGCGCCGACGCCAACCGTAGCGATGGCCGCCGGGGCGACCGAGCTGGAAGAACCGATGGCGGGCACCGAAGCGGTGAACGCGCTCGCCGCGACGCTGGGCGCGTTTCCCGGCATCGTGAAGATCGAGCCCCGCCGGGCCGAGCCGACGGGCGCGGTGGCCAGCGGCCATTGCGGGGCCGTGCGGGTGGCGCGCAACTGGTTTGTGACGGCGGCCCATTGCATCGACGAGCCGTTCGACGAGATCCGGGTGATCGGCGAGGCGGCCAATCTGCGCAGCCCGGAGGCCAAACGCGCCTCGGCCGAATATGCCGTGTGCCATGCAGGCTATCAGGGAACGGACAATGGCTATGCCAATGATATTGCCCTGGTGCATCTGAGCGAGGATCAGGTGGCAGGCCTTGGCAATGTGCCGGTGGCGCGGTTTGGCGCAACCAGCCGGCCGCTGGCGCCGGCGAATTATCCCATCGGCGAGATGGCCGGCTGGGGCCTCACCCGGTTTGACGGGCAGCTGTCCAACGACCTTCTGACCACGCGGCTGAAGATCACCCATGCCGGGCCGGCGGCGATCACCGTGGCGAGCGACAATGGCGCGGGCCCGTGCATCGGCGACAGCGGCGGGCCGCTTTATGTGACCGAGGCCGATGGCAGCAAGACGGCGGTGGGGATTCTCTCCGTTGTCGAACAGAACCGCACGACCGGGCATTTCTGCGAGGGGGAATATAACGGCCGCTATACCAACCTGCAGGGCTATGGCGACTGGATCACCTCAGTGATGGCGCTGTGTGACGCCGATCAGGGCGCCTGCCGCTGATCCGGGGATGGACGGAGGGGTGGGCCGGTCTATAGTTGGAAGACAGCGAAAGGGCCGCCCCATGCAAAGCCGGACACTTCCCCTTCTGGTCCTGATCGTGGGCATTCTGCAGCCGCTGGCCGGCGCGCTGGCACCGCTGACGGGCATCGGGATTCCTGTGGGCGACGCCAACCGCGCCGCCCAGGCGCCAGAGCAGCCCATGCCGCTCTTTTTCTCCATCTGGGGCGTGATCTTTGCCGTTTACATTGCCTTCGGCCTGGCCGGGCTGCGCAAGCCGGAGAGCTGGCCGCAGGCGATCGGTCTGCCGCTGCTGCTGGCGGGGGTGGGCAACATCATATGGATGCTGAGCGCCCAGCTGTTGAACCTGCAGCTTCTGAACTTCATTCTTCTGGGGCCGATCTTCCTGTTTGCCTGGCTGGCGGCGCGCAGCGCGCATGACCTGCGCGGCGGGGCAGCCTCTGCCAGCTATTATATCGGGGCGACGGCCAGCGGGCTGCTGGCCGGGTGGATTTCTGCGGCGACGGCGGTGTCGATCCCGCTGACAATCCGTAACCTGACCGGGCTGGGCGAAACGGACTTTCCCTGGCCGATGTTCTGGGCGACGCTGGGCAGCGCCGGGGTGTTTGCCTGGCTGTTTGCCAGCCGCATCAGCGCCAGCCTCTGGTATTTCGCCGCGCTGGGCTGGGGCATCCTGGGCATCGCCTTCCACAACTGGGTGGAGACGGGGATGCACCTTATCGGCCATATCGCCTTTGGCTGCCTCATTCTGCTGCTGCTGGTGAGGCTGACGCGCGGTGCAAAGCCGGTTAGACCGGCGCCATGACGATACCTGCCGACACCACGCGCCTGCTGGCGCAGCTGAACATCGATACGTCCACCTGGCCTGTCTGGCTGGCGGCGTCCTGGCCACATATGGTCAAGTGGAGCCTCGTGCTGGCTTCCGTGGTGCTGATCTGGCTGCTGGCGACGGCGGTGAAGCATATCGTGCGGTTCACCGGCCAGCGGCTGACCCCCAAGGACAAGGAGTTTGAAGGCTCCGCCTGGGATCTGATGGCCTCTGTGGCGCGGGTGTTTGCGCTGATCCTCTTCTCGCCCCTGCCGCTGGGCCTGGCTGGCTATGACTGGCGGACGCTGGTGGAGACACGGGGCCCGGGCGCGATGGCGGCGGTGGCGATCCTGTTCTTTGCGCTGATGGGCGCCAACATGATTGCCCGCTCGCTGCGCAAGTTCGGCGAAAAGGCCCACGCCCATGCCGGGGCCGACGACACGCTGATCGCGTTTTCCGCCTCGCTGATCAAATATGTGATCTTCGCCATCGCCATCGTGATGGCGCTGATCCAGCTCGGCTTTCCGGCCGCCTCGCTGGCCGCCGTGCTGGGCGCGGCGGGCCTTGCGATTGGCCTCGCCTTGCAGGACACGCTGAAATCGGTGGCGGCCGGGGTGATGCTGGCGGTGTTCCGCCCGTTCCGGATCGGGGATTTCGTGACGCTGGCAGGCCTGGACGGGGAAGTGACCAATATCACGCCCTTCACCACCTCGCTGAAGCAGATCGACAACAAGATCGTCTCCATCACCAATGACAAGGTGTGGGGATCGCCGCTGATCAACCACACGCTCCAGCCCTTCCGCCGGATCGATCTGATCTTCGGCATTTCCTATGATGATGACATCGACAAGGCGCTGCAGATCCTGCGCAGCGCGGCGGAGAACCATCCGCAGGTGATCGGCTATATGCCGATCTGGGCGGGCGTGCGGTCGCTGGATGACTGGTCCGTCTCGCTGACCCTGCGGGCCTGGGTGGCCACGCCCAATAATTTCCAGGTGCGCGCCGACCTGATGAAGACTGTCAAACAGGCGCTCGACCGGGCGGGCATCACCATCCCCTTCCCGACCTCGACGCAGTATCAGGTGGAAACACCGCCGCGCGAAAGACGGCCTGAAGATGAGAGCGAGACCGCGCCCTCACCGCCGGCCGGACGCGACACGAGCGGATAAGCCACGCCATAGAACCAACCCCCTTCAGACTGAAAAGGAACACCCCACCGCCCGAACAGCCGTATGCTGAACAATGACAGCAGGCTCACCTCAAAAGGAGACTGACATGGAAGACACAATGACGCCCCAGGCCATCTGGGAGAATTTAGGCCCCTATCTGCTGCCCTTTGGATTGAGGGCGATAGGCGCCCTGGTTCTGGTGATCGTGGGGCTGCGGATCGCAGGCTGGCTGGCCGGTCTGGTGCGAAAGCAGGCGGTTCGCAACCCGCAGATTGATGCGACCCTGTCGAACTTCTTTGCCTCGCTGGTTCAGTGGGCGATCATTGCGGCGGTCGGGATTGCCACGCTGCAGGTGTTCGGGGTGCAGGCCACGAGCTTTGTGGCGGTGCTGGGCGCGCTGACGCTGGCGATTGGCCTGTCGATGCAAGGGGCGCTCGGCAATATCGCTTCGGGCGTGATGATCATGGTGTTTCGCCCCTACAAGCTGGGCGACTATATCGAGGCGGCCGGCGTGGCCGGAACCGTGAAGGATATTTCCCTCTTCCAGACCATCCTGGCGACCCCGGACAATATCAAGGTGATCGTGCCCAACAGCCAGGCCATCGACGATGTGATCAAGAACTATTCCGGCTTCGACCGGCGGCGCGTGGATGTCACCTTTGGCATCGATTATGACGACGACATGGACAAGGCGATCCGCATCATCCAGTCGGTGATTGACGCGGACGCGCGTGTTCTGCGCGATCCTGAGCCATTTGTGCGGGTGGTCAATCTGGGCGACAGTTCGGTGGACATTGCCTCGCGCAGCTGGGTGAATTCGGCAGATTACTGGCCGGTGCGCCTCGACATCACACACAAGGTGAAGGCGGCGTTCGACCGGGAAGGCATTTCCATTCCGTATCCGCACCGCACTGTGGTTCAGAAGGTGGCGGCAGAATAAGGCGCCCTTCCGGGAAACGGGCGGCGGGATTAGACTGGAAACATGATGGACCCGTCTGATCCCCCGCGCCCCGCCGCCACGCCGGAACCCGAGCCGGTGACCGCAGCGCCGCCGCCCCCGCCGGTCGCGCCAGTCGCGCCGCCCGAGAAGCGGCCGCTGCTGAAGCGCCTGTTCGGCATCAGCCTCTGGGGGGCGCTGAAGCTGCTGGGGCTGTGTATCCTCACCGGTTTTTTCGTGATGGCGGCGAATTTTGATCCCGGCAATCCGGACTTCAACCTGGCCGAAGCGCTGCGCGCGATCCTGCGGCAATCCTTTGCGGCGCTGGGCTGGGCGATCACGAATTTCTGGCAGCCGGCGCTGGCCGGGGCGCTGGTGGTGCTACCGGTCTGGGTGATCTGGCGCGTCGTCAGCCTGCCCTGGAGGAAATGAGGGGGCAGCTTCCGCGACGTAGCGGCTGGCGGCGGGATCAGGGCACCTGTACGCTCGTTAAGGACATATGAGGGAGGACCAGAAATGGACGTATCGAAACTGATGTTCCGCGACGGGCTGATGAAGGATGAGCGCATCCTGGTCACCGGCGGCGGCACCGGCCTTGGCAAGGAAATGGCCGAAGGCTTTCTGAAACTCGGCGCTGAAGTGCATATCTGCGGGCGCCGGGGCGGCGTGCTGGAAGAGACCGCGAAGGAATTGATGGACAAGCATGGCGGCAAGGTTGTGCCCCATGCGTGCGACATTCGCGTGGCCGAAGCAATCACCGAGATGAATGACGAGATCTGGTCCAAGCATGGGCCGCTGACCGGCCTGATCAACAATGCGGCGGGCAATTTCATTTCGCGTACGGAGGATCTGTCGATCCGCGGATTCGACGCGATTTCGAACATCGTGTTCCGCGGCAGTTTCTACATGACGCATGACATCGGCAAGCGCTGGATTGCCGAGAAGAGGCGCGGCAATGTCTGCTCCATCCTGACGACCTGGGTGTGGAATGGCGGGCCGTTTGTGGTGCCCTCGGCGATGTCGAAGGCGGGGGTCAATGTGATGACGCAATCCCTGGCTGTGGAGTGGGGCCATTACGGGCTGCGCTTCAACGCGATTGCGCCGGGCCCCTTCCCGACCGAGGGCATGTCGAAACGCCTTTCACCCGACGCTGAGGGCGCCGAGCGGATGGACCGGGGCGTGGCCAATCCGATGGGCCGGGTGGGCGAGATGCACGAACTGGTGAACCTTGCCGTATTCCTGATGGCACCGGGCGCCGAATATGTGAACGGCCAGACGATTGCCATCGACGGGGCGATGTATAACGCTTCGGGCGGCAATTTCAGCATGCTGACGGCCTGGGGCGACGAACAATGGTCCGCCGCCCGCGAAGCCATCGAAGCGACCAACGCCAAGGACCGCGCCAAGCGCACGGTTTGAGGGTTTTTCCGGTGGGCTGAGCATCAGCCCACCGCTTCCTTCACGGCGGCTTCATAGGCGTCCAGCGCGGTCAGCCATTCGGTTTCGGCTTTGGCGGCCTCGGCTTCGAGTTTGCCGCGCTCGATGGAGAGTTCGGTCATCTTCTGCGGGCTGAGGCCGGTTTTTGAAAGCTCGGCATCGATCGTCTTTATACGGGCGTTTGCCTTCTCGAAGGCTTTTTCGGCGGCGTCTGCCTTTTTCTTCAGCGGGGCGGCCGCTTCGCGGGCCTGGGAAGCGCGGCGGCGCTGCTCGGCCTTGTCGGCGGGGGCCTCTTCGATGACCGCAGCCTTGGCGGGGGCAGCTTTTTCGCGGTCTGAACTCATCACCAGAACGCGGTAGTCGGCGAGGTCTCCGTCATAGGGGGCGACCTTGCCGGCTTTGACGAGCCACAGTTGATCGGCGGTGGCCTCGGCGAGATAGACATCGTGCGTGATGAGCAGGACGGCGCCGGCGAAATCGTTGAGCGCGTAGATCAGCGCTTCGCGGCTATCGATATCAAGGTGGGAGGTCGGCTCGTCGAGGATCAGGATCTGCGGTTTCTGCAGGCCGATGAGGCCAAGGATGAGGCGGACTTTCTCGCCGCCCGAGAGCTTCTCGACCTTGGTTTCGACCTTCTCATGGGAAAAGCCGAGCTGGGCGGCGACCGAGCGCTGTTTGGCGACCGGCGTGTCTGCGGGCAGCGCGCGCATGACGTGTTCGAGGACGGTATCCCCGATGGTCAACTCGTCGAGCTGGTCCTGCGAGAAGTAGCCGATCTCGACTTTCTTGGGCATCCGGCGCTTGCCGGCCAAGAGGGGCAGGCGTTCGGCGATGGATTTGACCAGCGTGGTCTTGCCCTGCCCGTTGGTGCCGATGATGGCGACGCGGTCATCCGGATCAATGCGCAGGCGCACGCCGCGCAGAATGACCGCCTGCGGACCATAGCCCATATCGGCGTCTTCGATCTCCAGCAGCGGCGGAGCGAGCACGGTTTCCGAAGCGGGAAAGTTGAAGGGCGCGGTGCGCTCTTCCAGGGGAATGGAAATCTCCTGCATCTTTTCCAGCATCTTGATGCGGGATTGGGCCTGACGGGCCTTGGACGCCTTGGCGCGGAACCGGTCGACGAAGGATTGCAGGTGGGCGCGGTCCTTGTCCTGCTTGGTTTTCTGGCTTTCAAGCTGGGCAAGCTTGGCCGCGCGCAGCTTCAGCCAGTCATCATATCCGCCCGGCGTGATCGTCAGCTTACGGTGTTCCAGCGCCATCGTGTGGGTGACCGAGCGGTTGAGCATTTCGCGGTCGTGGGAGACGATCAGGACGGTGTTGGGGTAGCGGCGCAGATAGCCTTCGAGCCAGGCGGCGCCTTCCAGGTCAAGATAGTTGGTCGGCTCGTCCAGCAGCAGCAGGTCTGGCTGGGCGAAGAGGGCGCCGGCGATGGCCGCGCGCATGCGCCAGCCGCCCGAAAACTCGCGCGTGGCGCGGGAGAGATCGGCATGGGTGAAGCCAAGGCCCATCAGGATTTCCGAAGCGCGCGCCTCGGCAGACCAGGCGTCGATGTCCAGAAGGCGGGCGTGGATGTCGCCGATCCGGTCCGGATCGGTGGCGGTTTCGGACTCCAGCATCAGCGCGTGGCGTTCGGCGTCAGCTTCGAGGACGACATCGAGGATGGTCTGATCGGTGGGGGCCACTTCCTGGGCGACCCAGCCGAGGCGGGCGCCGTTTTGCAGGCGGATGGCGCTGTCCCTGGCGGGGGCGGCGATTTCCTCGCGGATGAGGCGCAGGAGCGTGGATTTGCCCGTGCCATTGCGGCCGATGAGGCCGACTTTCCAGCCGGCGGAGATCCGCGCGGAGGCCGCGTCAAACAGCGGGCGGGCCTCAACCCGGTAATCAAGGTTCCTGATCTCAAGCATGCGGCGGGCTTTACCCTGCTGCGGCGCAAAAGGCACCCCGTTTTTGCAACGCAGCCATATCGTCGCATAAGTGTTTTCCGTCCTTTTCTTCTCGTTGTGCAGTGCACAAATTCCCCTCATGAACACGCACACCTTCTCGACCCGCCTGAAATCCGGGGATGCGGTGTATCTGCGGCCCATCGGGCCGCGTGACCGTGCCCGGGAAGTGGCGCTGATTGCCGGATTTTCCGATCATTCGCGGTATCTGCGCTTCTTTACCGGGGCCAAAACTGTTCCGGAGGCCGTGATTGACCAGCTGGTCAATGTAGATGGCTATCATCACATTGCCTGGGGCGCGCTGGACCTGGAGACGGCGGGGGCGCCGCTGATGGGCGTGGTGCGCGCGATCCGCCGGGATGGCAGCGATGTGGCCGATCTGGCGATGGGAGTGCTGGATGCCCACCATGGCAAGGGGCTTGCCCGGCTGCTTATGGCGGCGGTGGTGCATGACGCAATCGAGGCGGGCATTACGCGCTTTGCCGCCGATACGCTGGCGGAAAACCATGCGGCGCGCGCGCTGTTCCGGGCGATGGGCGGCCATGCTGCCGGGCGCGACGGGCTGGTGGTGACGTTCGAGTTTGATGCGGCAACGGCCGCAGAGCGCCTGGACGAGATGGTAGCGCCCGAAGCGCTGGCCGATCTGCGCGAGGCGCTGGGGCCGAGGCGCCCTGCCCCGGCCCGCGCGCCGTCAGATCAGAGCGCCTGAGCCTCAGGCAGCGCCGTCGAGAATATCCTTGAAGCCGCTGGGCGCGTGCTTGCCGAGGAAAAGCTGCTCATAGGCGGCGACACCGACCGAGGATTTTCCATCGGGGCCCTTATGGGTGGCGCGGACGATTTCCTGGATGTGGAGGTTTTCGATCTCGTGCCAGGGGGATTTGGCCACGTCATAATCTTCGCGCGCGGTCATCAGCTGGTCGCCATGGAAGACGCCGTGGCGGTATTTGGCGTGGTTGTAGCCGATGCCTTTCATGAGGAAGGTGCCCATCGGCTCGTAATCCACCGTGTGCGGACGGCCTTCATGATCCTTCGCGGTGAGGGTGGCCGAGGCCATCCGGCGGGTGCCCTTGGCGTAGCGCACATCCATGTTCACGTCGCCCATATGCATGCCTGCGCCCTGGGGCGCGCCATCCATGACGATGGAGGTGCGCGTGTTCCAGGGCTCGCCATGCTCGTCATGGTTCACATGGTAGAACATCGAGAGGTTCTGGAAGTTTGTCGGCACCCAGATCCAATAGAATTGCGGCGGCACGGGCGGGTGCATCGGCTGGGGATCGGGCGCGCCGATGGGGCGCACGCCCCAGCTGCGATCCCGCGTGCCGGTGAAGCTATCCGGCGTGACGGCGATTTCCTGGCCATCGATGCGCAGCTTGCCCGACCATGTGCCGTTCTGCGTCATGCGCGTGAGGTCCATCATCATGCGCGGGCCGATGCGGCGGGTGAAGCGCGGCTCCTCGATCGGGAAAGCGCGGCCGGTGAACTCGACATCCAGCGCGATGCCTTCGGTCTCTTCCAGCTTCAGGCGGATGCGTTTCAGCGGCTCCAGCACGGTGACCGAGAGGCCGCCGACATAGGTGTCCATCCGCTCCATGTTGAGCGGGCGGGAGAAGAAGACCGAGGATTGCTTGCCATCGCGCAGCACGGAGACGGCGCCATCGATGACGTTAAGATGGGGGTAGACCCCCATGGCGGCGGCGAAGAAGGTTTTGCCGTCGGCGCTGTAGCCGTTGAAGAAATACCGGTCATAGAAGTTGCGGTCCGAGCCCGAGAAGGCCACCGGCTCCGGCGTCTGGTGGATGGGGTATTCGTCTCCGGCAGTCAGCATGGGGCGTTCCTTCCTCTGGGTGACCTCTTGGCGGGTGGGTCTCAGCGGGTAGGTTTGCAAGGCGGCGCGCGCGGATCAAGCGGTGCCGCGACGGGAGGGGCCCATGACAAAGTTCACCGCCGATGAGGCCAATGCATTTCTGAGCCAGGCGTTTCCGGGCCGCGGGCACCAGAACCAAGTGCTGGTGATGGAGACGGGCCGAGCCGTGATCCGGCTGGAAGCGGACGAGACGCATCTGCGTCCGGGCGGCTATATCTCCGGCCCGACGCAGATGAGCCTGTGTGACACCGCCGCCTATATGGCGATCATGACGGTGACAGGCTTTGAGCCCATGACCGTGACCAGCAATCTCAACATCAACTTCCTGCGCCCCTGCATCGGCAAGGTGGTGATTGCCGAAGGCAAGCTGATGAAGATTGGCCAGGCGCTGGCGATCATTGAGGTGGATGTGCGGATTGAGCACGCTGACAAGCCGGCGAGCCACGCTATCGTGACCTATGCCCTTCCCCGGAAGGGCTGACCGTTCCTGATCCCGTGCGAAGGTTTGCGATGAACCGGCTTATCCCTGCTGCGGCGCTTGTTGGTTTCCTCTCCGTCGCCTTGGGCGCGTTTGGCGCCCATGCGCTGGATGGCCGGCTGACGGCGCAGGGCGCCGAGTGGTGGCACACCGCAACGCTTTACGGGCTGACGCATGCGGGCGCGGCGCTGGCGGCCGGGCTATCCGGCCGGGGCGGCAAGATTGCCGCAGGCGGATGGATGATCGTGGCAGGCGCGGTGATCTTTGCCGGGACGCTCTATGCCATGGCGCTGGACGCGCCGCGCTGGCTGGGGGCTGTCACGCCGGTAGGCGGGATCAGTCTGCTGGCAGGCTGGGTGATGATCGGGCTGGGCGGGCTGAGCGCCGCCCGCACGGCTCAGGACGTTGTGCCGTAAGAGCCGGTATAGCGTTCGGCCAGATCATCGGCGACGCGGCGGGCATCATCGATGGCATCGGAGAAATTTCCAAGCTCGGCCTCGATGGGGCTGACATCCAGATCGGCGCGAGCCGAAACAATGTCCAGCGCCTCACGGAAATTGCGGTGGGCCATCTGCGCACGGACGAGTGCGCGCTCATAGGCGATCACATCATTGCGGTTAGAGGCATCGCTGCGCGAATTGTCGAGCACTTCGCGCGCTTCCAGGGTGACGCCTTCCAGACCCTTGCGGGCTGATTCGCTGTCAGCGGAAATCTTGGCGAGCACCAGAACCGGGGCACGCGTCCCTGCCCCGATATCGGACGCATAGGCCGGGGGCATCTGCTCCGAAGCGCTCCGTCCCCGGATCAGCAGGTCTGCAAAGCCGGCCAGGCCCTTGTCGGCCTCTGCCCAGCCCTTGGCGGCAAGATGGTCGCAATAGGCATCGGATGATTTGCGCAGCTGCGACTGGCTCTTGGTTAATGCGGTTTCAACCGTGGTTTCGCCGGGCACAACCGAAACAGTTGCGCATCCCGCCAGAAACCCTAGGGATACACAAACAAGAACGATACGCATCAATTCGCCAACCGCCAAAAGCCAGTTTCCCCAAGTGTTGTTAACACTATGGGTGTGAATAAGATAAGTCCAGTCACGAGCGTCATTGTGGCAGACCATAAGTGAAGAGCGCATGAACAGACGCCAGTCTCGCCGTATATTGTATCACCGGCATGAACCTCATGCCTCCGGACGGCTTCGCGTCTCGGATCTGCATGAAATCTACTGGGAAGAATCAGGGAATCCGAAGGGCATTCCCGTGGTCGCCCTGCATGGCGGGCCCGGCGGGGGCTCCAGCCCGGAAATGCGCCGCTTCTTCGATCCGGACCGCTACCGCATCTTCCTGTTCGACCAGCGCGGATGTGGCCGCTCGACGCCGCATTCGGAGCTTCGGGAGAACACGACCTGGGATCTGGTGGCCGATATCGAGGCGCTGCGCGAACATGTGGGGGTGTCAAACTGGCTGGTATTTGGCGGCTCCTGGGGCTCAACCCTGGCGCTGGCCTACGCGGTGACGCACACCAGCCGCGTGCTGGGCCTCGTGCTGCGCGGGATTTTCCTGGTGACCAAGGCCGAGATCGACTGGTTCTACCAGTCCGGGGCGAGCCGTCTGTTCCCGGATGCTTACGATATTTATGTCGCCCCCATCCCGCATGAGGAACGGGGCGATCTTCTGCATGCGTTCCATAAGCGGCTGACGGGCAGCGACCCGCGCGCCCGGATCGATGCGGCCCGCGCCTGGGCACAATGGGAGGGCCATACCCTCTCAATCAAGGGCCCGCTGACGACGCCACCGCGCTTCAATGAGGATGATTTCGTTGACGCCTTTGCCCGGATCGAATGCCATTATTTCGTCAATGGCGGCTTCTTCGAGAAGGATGGCTGGCTGCTGGAACAGGCGAGGCTGAAGCTCGGCCGGGTGCCCGGCGTGATCGTGCATGGCCGGTATGATGTGGTCACCCCGCTCTCAACCGCCTGGGAGCTGACCAAGGCCTGGCCGGCGGCGCAGCTGCATGTGGTGCCCGATGCCGGGCATTCCTCCATGGAGCCCGGCATCATCGACCGCCTGGTGCAGGCGACCGATGATTTTGCGGACAAGCTGAGCGCGCGAACGAAGGCTTAGGGGCTGAAGGGCGAGTTCCAGCGGCCCACAGATCAGAGGGCGCTTTCCATATTCTGTTTCAGGGCAAGCGCCCCTGCCCTCATCAAGGGGCCGACGTCATCGATGGCGGCGTGCGGTAACAGGTCGGCCGTCCACACGAAGCGGCAGGTGCCATCATCTGCCGCCACGACCTGCATCGACGCGTTGTGATGGACAAACGCGCTCTCAATCACGGCATAGGCGATCCGCATGCGGTCTGCATCGACGTCAATGATCCGTTCCTTGACGACCATACCGTTGGCAAAAGTTGCGATGCGCACATCGGCCGACTCCAGCCGGCAACCGGACAGGACGGGCGCAAAGATCTTGTGCGCCTCTCCAGTTGAAGCCAGCGCGGACCAGACGGCATCAGCCGGCGCGTTAATCCCGATATCCAGGTGAACCGAAGCCATCAGCGACCCTCCCCCATACATACGGCTTCGACATTGTTGCCGTCCGGATCGATGAGGAAGGCCGCGAAATAGCCGGAGCCATAGTCTGGCCTCAGGCCGGGCGCGCCATTATCGCGGCCACCGGCGTCGAGCCCGGCCTTGTAAAACGCGCTGACGGCGTCGCGGCTGGCGCTCTTCAGGGCGATATGGGCCGCGCTTTGACCTGGGCCTGCCGAAAGCCACAGACAGGGTTTGCCGGGTGGGCCGAGACCCGCGCTGGACGCGTCCTGCGCACAGATTTCCACGCCCAGCGGAGCGAGGGCTGCAGAATAGAACCTGACACTTGCACCAATATCCCTGACCTTCAGGCCAATATGATCAAACATGAGCACTCCCTTTCAGAAGGGCTCACCCTAGCGCTGACGCTGCCTGCCAGACTTGGAGAATCTTGCGGTCGCCTTCGGACATCCTTCGGAATGCGCCGGGCGTTACGCCGGCCGCACGCTTGAAGGATCGCTGAAAATTGGAGAGGTCTCCGAAACCGGCACTGAGCGCGATCTCTGTTACAGACTGATCCGTGCCAAGGAGCATCTCTGCCGCATGACGCAGCCGGCAGCTCACCCAGAACTGGTTGGGCGTTGCGCCCACGACCTTCGAGAAGATGCGCAGGAAATGAAACGGGCTGAGCCCCGCCTGCTGCGCGGCGGCGTCCAGGCTGAGTTGGCCTTCGTGATTGGCCTCTATCCACTCCGTCGCCCTGATGACGCGGACCCGGTCAAGGCTGGACGGGGAAAGACGGGCCCGCGCATCGCCGCGCATAACATCGACGAAGCGGGCGGCGAGCAGCATGCCCGTCTCGGCCAGCGACAAATCGGTGGTGCGGGCCGCTGTCGCCTGCGCCAGCGCGCCAAGTGTGCTGAGCGCAGAGATGGGGGGCACCGAAACCCGGCTCCATACTGCCCGGTCGCCGCCGATTTCCTCTGCGAGCGCGGCCGAGAACTGGAAGGACAAGCATTCGTCCCCGCCATGATGGTGATCATGAGTGCAGGCAAACACGTCGCCGGGCGCGCCTACAAAGAACCCGCCCGCAAAAAGCTCGTGGCGCTGTCCCCGGGCCTGGCAACCGAAACTCCCCCGGCGGACAAAAGACAGCGAATACCGCTCGTGCACTTCCTCGAACGGCGCATCGCCGGAAGAGGCCGTGCACACATAGTCTATGACCCTGAGGTTCTGGTCTTCAGAAAGCGTAGTCATTGTTGAAGCGGCGCGGCCAAAAGCTGATGTGGCAGCTGAGACTGCCACTCGCTTTTTATGAATTCGCCGCGCCCGAATGGCAATGACCGGTGGATTTCCCGCCGTCACTCCGTGTCTCAATGCGCGACGTGCCTACTCCTGCAGCGTCAGATCGTAGTTCGGGCCGAGGAGCATCTCGAGCGCGCCGGGGAGCTGGACGTGGTACTGGTCCTGGATCTTGTCGAGGAAGCCGAAGACCAGGACGAGGCCGATGAAGGGCGGCACGAACCAGCGCATCAGGAAGCGCCAGAGGTTCATGATCGTGCCCTCCCCCAGTTCCGAGGTGAGCATGTCGCGGCTGAGGATCCAGCCGGCGAAGATGGCCGCGAGGAAGCCGCCGAGCGGCAGCAGCAGGCCCTCGGTCATGAAGTCCATGAAGTCGAGATATTCCAGCGAGAAGACGTAAGCCGCGCCGACCATGAAGAGGACGAAGCCGACGCCGATGGCCGCGCCGAAACGGGTGACGCCCTGGCGTTCCTCAAGCCACGACACCGACACTTCCATCAGCGAGATGGACGAGGTGAAGGCGGCAAAGAGGGCAAGCGCGAAGAAAACGATGGCGAAGATCGCCCCGCCGGGGATCGCCTCGAACGCCACCGGCATGGAGACGAAGAAAAGGCTGGGCCCGGCATTTTCCGGCAGGCCAGCGGCAAAGACGATGGGGAAAATCGCAAAGCCCGCGATCAGCGACACAAACGTATCCGACCCGGCCACGATGGCGGAGGATTTGGGAATGTTGGTCTCGCGGTCGAGATAGGCGCCATAGGTGATCATCAGGCCGACGCCGACACCGATGGAGAAGAAGGCCTGGCCGAGGGCGGCCAGGAAGGTCTTGAAGCCGACATCCTCCCATTTGGGCTCGAAGATGAAGGCGACCGTGCGGGCAGTGTCGCCGGTGGCGACGGCAAAGCCGACGACGACAATGAGCATGACGAAGAAGGCCGGCATCAGGATAGTGGCGGCCCGTTCGATGCCGCCCTTCACCCCGCGCCCGACGATGAACACGTTGGCGGCCAGGAAGACGCCCAGAAGAGCGAGGATGTACCATTTGGACGGCATGGGATCTTCGCCCTGCCCGATGGTGTTGGCGAAGTTCTGGCCCGATTCGGCCGCTGTGGTGCCGTGCAGGTCTCCGCCGATGGCCTGGATCAGATAGGCCAGAAGCCAGGCAGAAATGACGACATAGAAGCTGAGGATGAAGAAGGCCGTCAGCGAGCCGATCCAGGTGACCAGGCCCCAGTTCTGGCTGCGGCTTTCGGCGCGGGCGAGCGACTGGACGCCCTCAATGGCCGACATGCCGGACTTCCGGCCCATCGAATATTCCGCCATCAGCAGCGGCAGCGCGATGAGCAGGACGCAGAGGATATAGATGAGAATGAAGGCGCCGCCGCCATTCTCGCCGGCCGTATAGGGAAACCGCCAGAAGTTCCCCAGCCCGACGGCAGATCCGACCGAAGCCATGATGAAGCCGAATCGCGAGCTGAAAGTGTCTGACTTGCGGCCAATATCTGCCATGAATCCCGCTCCCCGTGGAAATGTTTGGCGGGACCGTAGCGTCAAGCGGTGAGAAATCAACGCAATTGGCGCATCAGGGGGTCAAATGGGGCCGTGGGTGGTCATCTTCTCATCCCGGTGAAGATGGGCCGACAGGATCAGGCCGAAACAGGCCATGACCGTGATCAGCGCCGTGCCGCCATAAGAGATCAGCGGCAGGGGCATACCCAGCACCGGCAACAGGCCCAGAACCATGCCGCTGTTGAAGATGGTGAAAAAGGCGATGGTGGAGGTGGCCCCGATGGTGGCGAGGCGGCCAAACCAGCTGCGATTGCGCGCCGCGACCCGGAAGGACCAGACAAACAGGAAGGCAAAGACCGTGAGCAGGCCCACCGTGCCGATGAAGCCGAACTCTTCCGCGATCACGGTGAGGATGAAGTCTGTATGCTGTTCGGGCACATATTCCTGCTGGGACTGGATACCCTGCAGATATCCCCTGCCGCTGACCCCGCCTGCCCCGATGGCGATCTTGGCCTGCTCGATCTGGTAGCTTTCCCCCAGACCGTTTGTGGTCTGGCCGGTGATGCCGGCGATCAGCGTATCGACGCGCTGGCGCTGATAGGGCTCCAGCACGAAGGCGTAGATGGCGGGGACGGCAGCGATCCCGGCGAGGATGGCGCTGACCACATAGCGGTAGCCGATGCCGGCGAAGAAGACGATCATCATGCCGGAGGCTGTCAGCGCCAGGGCGGTGGAGAGGTTGGGCTGCTTGAAGACCAGCGCGGCGGGAATGAGGATGATGGCGAGGGCGCCCAGATGCACCCAGAGCGGCAGGCTGCGCCCGTTGAGCGGCATCATGCGCTGGTAATAGCTGGCGACCGCCAGGGTGACGGCGAGCTTTGCCGGCTCTGATGGCTGCAGCACGATCGGCCCGACCTTGAGCCAGCGCGCCGCGCCCCCGCCCATGATGCCGAAGAAATCGACCAGCACCAGCAGCACGACAACGCCGAGATAGGCGAGCCAGGAGAGCCGCGCCCAGACGCCGAGCGGCAAGAGCGCCAGGAGAACCATCAGTACCCCGCCGATGGAGAGGCGCGTCAGCTGCTCACGCCAGAGGCCCGCCTCCTTGGCCGAGGGGGCCTGGACGACAGGATCCCAGCCGACCGAAAACAGCATGGCGACGCCGACAAGGCCGACGCCGAAAATCAGAAGGACAATGCCCCAGGGCATCCGTGCCAGCTTGCTGAAGGGGCCAAGCTCTGCGAACTGCAGGGTTGAGGCGGCCGTGCGCACGCGCGCTTCGCCCCTGGTAAAACCGGTGAAACCGTCACGGCTCATGCAGGGTCACCCGGCTCCGGTTCCGGCGTGGTGGAGGCGCGCTGGGCATAGGTAGGAGTGCGCCCGCTATTCATCCGGATGGCGGCGGCGAGGATATCGCGCGCCACAGGCGCCGCCGTGCGCGAGCCGCCCTCGCCATGTTCGACGATGACGGAGATGGCGTATTTGGGATTGTCCGCCGGGGCATAGGCCACGAACAGGGCATGGTCGCGCAGCTCGCGCGCGATGGCGTCGCCGCCCCGCACGACCCCGCTTGCGCGTTCTGCAGCCGTGATGCGCCGCACCTGCGCCGTGCCCGTCTTGCCTGCGAGGCGCGGCCCGCCAAGGCCAAGATCCCCCGAGCGCGTGGCCGTGCCGCCGCCTTCGGAGGTGACGCCATACATGCCCGCCTTCATCCGCTCCATGACAGCCGGATCGAGCGGCTCGTCCAGCAGGGCATCATCTTCATCATTGGGGCCAAGGCCGATCATCCGGGGACGTATCGGTGCGCCGGTGGCCGCGATCCGGGCCGTCATCAGGGCAAGCTGCAGCGGCGTGGTGCCGAGCTGCCCCTGCCCGATACCGAAGTTCAGCGTTTCGCCTTCAAACCAGGGCTCACCCCGTGCCTTCTGTTTCCAGGCAGGATCGGGCACAAGGCCGCCCCGCGCGCCCGTCATGCCGAGTACCCAGGTGTGGCCGAAGCCGAACTTGCGGGAGACTTCGGCGATCTTTTCCACGCCCGCGCGCCGCGCGATTTCGTAGAAATACACGTCGCACGACTGTTTGATGGCGTCGTGCATGTTCATGGCGCCGTGCCCCCCCCGCTTCCAGCAGTGCCAGGTGCGGTTGCCGAACCGGTAATGGCCGGAGCAGCGGATACGTTCTTCCGGCTTGATCACACCGGCTTCGAGCGCGGCGGTGGCCACGACCATCTTGAAGGTCGACCCCGGCGGATAGACCCCGCCATGGGCGCGCGGATAGAGCGGCGAACGCGGATCATCCCGCAACACCGCATAATCGGCGCCGGAGATGCCGTTGACGAAGCTGTTGGGATCAAAGGCGGGTGTGGAGACCATGGCGAGGACATCGCCATTCTCGATGTCGATCACCACGGCTGCGCCGCTTTCGCCCTCGAACCGGTCAATTGCCGTGCGCTGAAGCTCGGCATCGATGGTGATGTAAAGATCCTTACCCGGAACAGCGGCCTGTTTGGGATCCTGCTCCAGTTCCCAGAGCGGGCGGCCATGAGCGTTGGCCACGACGCGGCGGCGACCGGGGCGGCCCCGCAGCCAGTCTTCGGCAAAGCGTTCCATACCCTGGCGGCCGGTGCGCATGTCCGGATGGCGGAACATTTCCTGATAGATGCGCCGGTCTTCGGGCACGAGGCCGTCGGTCATACGCTCAAGATCCTCGGCGCTGGCGCGGGCAACATAGCCCAGCACATGGCCGAAATCGCGCCCGCGCGGATAGGACCGGGTGGACGCCATCTGCACGTCGACACCCGCCATCTCCACGGCATGCACCTGCATGCGGGAAAATTCCTCGAAGGTCAGCTCCTGCGCAACAATCACCGGCAGGAAGGCTGCGTTGCGGCGGCGGGCGTTGCGGATTTCCTCGACCAGCCTTTCGCGGCGCGCGTCGGGCAGATCAATCAGGTTGGAAATGCGATTGAGGACCGTTTCGGGATCGCTCATCTGCTCGGGAATGACGGAGACGCGGCCTGCCTGGCGCTGGGACGCGAGGGGGCGCCCGAACCGGTCGAGGATCTGGCCACGCTCGGGCGGGGCCATCACCAGTTTCACATGGTTGGCCTCGGCCAGATCCTGATAGCGCTCTGCCTCCAGGAACTGCAGCTGGAACAGGCGGCCCACCAGCGTGGCCCAGACAATTCCTCCGACCCCGGCCGCCATGAACATGCGGCGGTCGAACATCTCATCGGCATTCTTGCTCTTGCGGCTCATGTCGTCTGCCCCGGTGGTTCACCTGGCCTGCGCCCGAGATCGAACATGCGATATCCCACGAGATACACAAGCCCTGTCGTGATGATGGAAGCCAGGATCGGCGTGGAACGCACAAGATGATCGCTTGTGACGCTGGCGAATATCCAGATCAGCACCAGCGCCACGAGCAGCATGACCACGGGGCCCAGCACCGCCACGAAGGCATCGCGCATGCCGTCTGTCTGCTGCGTAAAGCCCGCGCTCAGTCCGTACACGGCCAGATTGATGACCGCAAAGCATCCCAGCGGCGCGTTGGATACGATGTCCTGCATCAGGCCGAACAGCAGCAAGAGGATCATCGGGCGAATGGCGAGCCCCACCTTGCCCCAGCCCATCGCGCCCCAAAGGGCAGCAAAGGGCCAGGCAATGGCAATGCCGAAAATTTCACGCGGCAGCATGCCGATGGCGCCGGTCAGCACGATGAAGAAAGCACCGAAGGCGAGCCGGGCACTTGGCGCTGTCTGGCTCCACAGGGACTTCTTCCGCCGTCTGAGCTTTCCGCTGGCCATGTCTATTGCCCCCCGGGTGTGGGGCTGGCCTCGGGAGGCGCGGCCTGGGCGGCGCCGTCATCCGGCGGGCTGGCAGCGGCGGAGGGCTCAGGCTGCGGCGCGGGCGCCGGCTGGGTTTGCGGGGCGCGCGCCGGGGCGGCCTCCGCGGAGGGCTCTGCAGGCGTTTCCTGCGGCGGCGGCGCTTCGGTAATGGGCGCCAGGATGACCGGCGGCTGGATCATGCGGACATAGGTGCCGCCATGATCGCGCATGGCGAGGCGGACACGCCAGCCACTGGTATCGTTGCGGGCCGAGCCGACCACCAGGCCGCGCGGATAGGCGCCGCCATCCCCGGAGGTGAGGATGCGCTCGCCTTCCACGAAATCGGCGTCTTCGGGCAGGTCGCTGAGGCGGCCGCCTTCCCGGTCCTGGCCATACATGATGGCGCGTACACCGGAGACCTCTCCCAGAACCGGCAGGCGGCTGGAGTAATCGCTGATCAGCAGGATGCGCGAGGACCGCTCGCCCAGATGCACGACGCGGCCGACCAGCCCGCCTTCATTGACAGCCACCGCGCCCGGCTCAACCCCCTGAAGGCGCCCGGCATTGGCCAGCAGCGTCTGGGAGAACGGCCCGTCGACTTCGGTGGTCACCCGCGCGGTGACCCCCTTCTCCGGGGGCTCGCCCATCAGGTTGAGGATGCGCTCATAGGCTTCGAGGCGATCAGCCATGGAGATGGCGGCGGCCTTGTAGCGGGCGAGATCGCGGACTTCGTTTTCAAGCTCGCGGATGCGGCGCTCGCGCTCGGCCTGGCCGGTGACCCGGGCCCAGAGGCTGATCTCGCTGGGCGCGCGCAGCCGGTCGCTGACCGTGGTGCGGGCGGGGACGAAGAAGGCGGAAATCTGCGGCGCGGTCTGGGCGAGCACCAGCGCAAACGCGGCCGCCATCAGCACGCCAAGCGTCAGCCGGCGCGCCCCGCGAGCCGCAGTTTTCTGACCTGATGGTCCGAAGCGCGCCATCTATTCTGGCTCCCTCGCCGTCCGCGCTGCCCGCGACTCAGACTTCCGGGCAGAGGACGCTTTTCATTTTTGAATAATTTTCGAGGACATGGCCACAGCCATTGACCACACATTTCAGCGGATCGTCCGCGATCATCACAGGCAATTGGGCCTGGTTGCGGATCACCGCGTCGAGATTGCGCAGGAGCGCGCCCCCGCCGGTCAGCACGATACCCCGGTCCACAATGTCAGCGGCGAGTTCCGGCGGCATGGCTTCGAGCGCGATCTTCACGGCATCGACGATGTCGGTGACCGGCTCCTTCAGCGCTTCGGCGATCATCGCTTCGGTGATCTCGGTTTCCTTCGGAACGCCGTCCAGCGTGCCGCGGCCACGGACGGTGAGCGCCATGCCGGTGCCGTTTTCCGGCGGCATAGCGGTGCCGATCTCTTTCTTGATCCGCTCAGCCGACATTTCGCCGATGAGGATTTTCTGCTCGCGGCGCAGATAGTTGACGATGGCCTGGTCCATCTTGTCGCCGCCCACGCGCACGGAGCGCGAGTAGACGATGCCGCCGAGCGACAGCACGGCGACTTCCGAAGTTCCGCCGCCGATATCAACGACCATCGAGCCGGCCGGATCATCGATCGGCAGGCCGGCGCCGATTGCGGCAGCCATCGGCTCTTCGATGAGTTCAACGTGACGGGCACCTGCTGCCAGGGCCGACTGGTGGATGGCGCGGCGCTCAACGCTGGTGGCGGAGCTGGGCACGCAGATGATGATGAGGGGGGACACGAACGCCCGGCGGTTATGAACCTTCCGGATGAAGTGCTTGATCATTTCCTCGGCGACTTCGAAGTCTGCAATCACCCCGTCGCGCATGGGGCGGATCGCCTCCATGTTAACAGGTGTCTTGCCGAGCATGTTTTTCGCCTGCTCGCCGACCGCATAGACGATCTTGCGGCCGCCTTGCGTCATGTAGGCGACGACGGAGGGTTCATCGAGCTGGACGCCCTGACCCTTCACATAGACGAGTGTGTTTGCGGTCCCGAGGTCAATGGCCATGTCTGTGGACAACAGGCCGAGGAGGCTACCGATCATGCTGTTCTCAAGCTCTTTCTGAAACGGTCCGGATCGTTCCGTCCGACAACGCGCGCATTCCTGATATCAGCCCCATACATCATGTGCCGTTAACGCCGCTTTAAAGCAAGGTCCGCTCATCACATAATCGGAACGAACCGTTCTTATATTGGGGATGCACTGATTCCAAAGGCCGTGAGCGCTGCCTTGGCCGTTGCCTGCGCAGCAGGCATGGAACGCAGCGTACACTAAATGTAAACAGTTTGCGGAATTTTGTTAACCTTTGGCCTCCCGGCGGAGGAGGTCTCGTGAGCCTGAGCGGAAGATGAACGGTTCGTTCGGATGGCGTTTGCCTGGCATGTGGGAAGGTGATCCTGCAGCGCCGGAGAAGGCAAGCGCACCACGCTTCAACCCCTCTCCCAGCCGTAATGCGAGTGTTCGCCGGACGCCCCCTGCCCTCCCCGGGCGCCGGCTTCAGCCTCCCGGCGCTGCAAACCTCCTGAAGCTTCGGATCAGGCCTTTGTGACGAAGGTAGCGATCACCTTCTTGCGGCCTGTCTTGTCAAAATCCACCGTCAGCTTGTTGCCCTCGGTGAAGGCGACGCGGCCATAGCCGAACTTGTCATGGAAGACGCGGGCGCCGGTGATGAAGCCGGAGGTGCCCGACGCCGTGGCAGTGAGCCCGGCGGCGTCGCGCGGGGGCGTGCCTGTGGGTTTGCCGGCGTTTTCCTTCAGGCGTTTCCAGCCGGGGCTCTGATAATCGGAGCGTTCGCCCAGATCCTCGATCGTGCCGGTGAAGGCATCTGAGCCTGCCGGGAGGCCGGAATAGCCGGTTTCGGAGACGGCATCGACATGTTCGGGCGGCAGCTCGTCAATGAACCGGCTGGGCATGACGGCCTGCCAGCGGCCATAGATCTGCCGGTTGGCGACGAAGGAGATGTAGCAGCGCTGCCGGGCGCGCGTGATGCCGACATAAGCGAGGCGGCGCTCTTCCTCGAGGCCCTTGAGACCGCTTTCATCCAGGCTGCGGCGGGAGGGGAAGACCTCTTCCTCCCAGCCGGGCAGGAACACCATCGGCCATTCGAGGCCCTTGGCGCCGTGGAGGGTGAGGATCTGCACCTGATCTTCGCCGCTGCCGCCGGCGGCGGCATCCATCACCAGTTCGATGTGTTCGAGAAAGCCTGCGAGCGAGTCGAACTCGCCCATGGCGCGGACGAGTTCCTTGAGGTTATCGAGCCTTCCCTGCGCCTGCGGGCTGCGGTCTTTCTGCAGCATGTCGGTATAGCCGGACTCTTCCAGGATCATCTCGGCGAGTTCGGTATGGGGCATGCCGCCGGCGAGCTTGCCGCGCCACATGTTGATCTGGTCGATGAACTGGGTGAGGCCGCGTTTGGCGGCGCCTTTGATCTCGTCGGTCTGCAGGACCATGGGCGTCAGCACGAAAAGGCTGCGCCCATCGGCGCGGGCATAGGATTGCAGCTTGGCGAGGCTGGCGTCCCCCACCCCGCGCTTGGGTTCGTTCACGACGCGCTCGAAGGCAAGGTCGTCGTCTGGTGAGCGGATGAGGCGCAGATAGGCGAGCGCGTCGCGGATCTCGGCGCGCTCGAAGAAGCGCGGGCCGCCGATCACGCGGTAAGGGATGCCCAGAAGGATGAAGCGTTCCTCGAAGGCGCGCATCTGCCAGGAGGCGCGCACCAGCACGGCGCAGTCATCATGCTTGCCGCCCGAGCGGACCCAGCTTTCAATGTCATCCGCGATCAGGCGGCTTTCCGCCTCGCCGTCCCAGAGGCCGCGCACCTTGACCTTGGGCGCGTCGGCGTCCTCGTTCACTGCGCTGTCATTGCCGACATAGAGCGCCTTGCCGAGGCGGCCCTTGTTATGGGCGATGATGCTGGAGGCGGCGGCCAGGATATGCCGGGTGGAGCGGTAGTTGCGTTCCAGCCGGACCACCTTGGCGCCGGGAAAATCCTTCTCGAAGCGCAGGATGTTATCCACCTCCGCCCCGCGCCAGCCATAGATGGACTGGTCGTCATCGCCCACGCAGCAGATGTTGCGGGAGCCCTGCGCCAAGAGGCGCAGCCAGAGATACTGGGCGACGTTGGTATCCTGATACTCGTCGACCAGAATGTAACGGAAGCGCTGGTGGTATTCCCGCAGGATGTCCGGATTTTCCTGGAAGATCGTGATATTGTGGATGAGCAGGTCGCCGAAATCGCAGGCGTTCAGCACTTTCAGGCGCGCCTGGTAGATCTCGTAGCATTTGATCGCCTTGCCATTGCCGAAGAGCTCCGCCTCTTCCGGCGGCACACGGTCCGGTGTCAGCGCGCGGTTTTTCCAGCCATCGATGAGGCCGGCGAGATAGCGCGGTGTCCAGCGCTTGGGGTCAAGGTTTTCGGCCTGGACGATCTGTTTGCAGAGGCGGATCTGATCGTCGGTATCGAGGATGGTGAAGCTGGATTTGAGACCCACGAGCTCGGCATGTTTGCGCAGTATCTGGGCGGAGATGGAGTGGAACGTTCCGAGCCATCTCAGCCCCTCGCCGGCGTCTCCCAGGAGGTGCAGCGCCCGCTCGCGCATTTCGCGGGCGGCCTTGTTGGTGAAGGTCACCGTCAGTGTCTGAGAGGGAAAGGCAAGCCGGGTGGCGATGATATGGGCGAGGCGCGTGGTCAGCACGCGGGTCTTGCCGGTGCCCGCGCCTGCGAGCACGAGCAGCGGGCCATCGGTGTGCAGCACAGCCTCGCGCTGCTCCGGGTTCAGCCCCTTGAGATAGGCGGCGCCCTCCCCCGCTGCGGCAGGCGGACGGGCGGCGGCCATCTGGCTGATCGAAAGACGATTCGGATTGGAACTCATCAGGAACATATAGCAGGCCCTGACATAATGGGCAGGCCAGACTGCATTTTGTGAACCCGATTGTATGTGATGCGTTAGGTAAGAATGCCGGACCTCAAGCTCCCCCGCGCCGTTACCGTTGCGTTTTCCGTGATCGTTACCCTGATAGGGGCGCTGGTGCTGCTGCTGGCATTGATGACCTTTCCGCCCATCGGCACGCCGGTGACCAATATGGCCCTGGGCGTTGCCGGACCTGACGGGGCCTCCGTGAGCCGCGCCCATACAAGATTTTCGTCGCTGAACACGGTTGTCTTTCAGGGACTTGAGGCGGACCGGGCCGAGATTTCTTCGGGATCCGTGCGGCTGAATTTCTTGGGGTTTCTGCCTCGTGTGGCATGGATTTCCCGCGCCGAGGCACGCGACGGGTTCATTGCGGTGGAGCGGGGACAGGACCGGGATGAAGGCATCACGATCCCGCAGGTGCGGCGGCTGATCGACGAAGTGGCGCTGACTGATATTGACGTGCGTTATACCCGTCGCGGCGAAACCAACGTGATCAGCATCAGTGAGGCGTCCGGCTCCCTTCGCGCGGGCTCTGTGCAACTGAAAGCGGCTGGTGGGCGCTCGGAACTGGAGTTTGCAGGCAGCGCCGAGGCCTCCACCCTGAACGCTCTGGCTGGCCAGTTGCGCCTGCGCGGCGAGAATTTTGCCGATTTCGCCTGGGTGGCCGGCTTTGCTGCGCCGAACACGCCGCCTTATGACGCGGTGGCCGACATCCGAATTGAGCGGAACCTCTGGACCATCGATTTCCAGCCGGACACGAGGATCGGGGATAGCGACCTTGCCGGGCCACTGACCATACGCACGGGCCAAGACACGCCGATGATCGAGGCGGACCTGCGCTCAGCCAATCTCGACTTTGACGATCTGGGCATCCTCTTCGGCATCCCGATCGGCGTGGGGGCAGATGAAACCGCCAATGAAGAACAGGCCGAAGCCCGCGCCGCACTCGACGCCAGCGGGCGGCTGATCCCCGACGCAACCATCGATTTCACGCGGTTGGATGCCGTTGATGGCACGATCCGTTTCGCAGCCGATGAGGTGAGCGATGCGATCTTTGATATCCGGGGCCTGAAGCTCGAATTCGAGATCGAAGGCCGGGTGGTGCGCGCGCCGGTTCTGGAGCTGAGTTTCGCCGAAGGGCAGCTGGCCGCCTATGTGACGCTGGACGGGTCGCAATCGCCGGCCATGACGACCGCCGAGGGCGAGCTTACCGGCGTGCCGTTCAACAATCTTGCCGCCGATCCCTATGTGCGCGGCACCGCCTATGGGGAGTTCAAGCTGGAGGGGCGCGGCGATGGCTTCCGTGATACGGCGGCCACCCTGGACGGACGGGTCTCACTCTGGTCGCAGAACGCGCAGTTGCTGGCGCTGGTGGCCGAGGCCTCCGCGCTCGACATTCCCAACACGCTTGCGCTGCTGGACGAAAACGAAGGCGAGCAGACCTATGCGCCGACAAGCTGCGCGGTCGCCTCCCTCGCGCTTCAGGAGGGTGTAGGGCGGGCCGATCCCGTTCTCTTTGATACCGAGAAGCGGCTGGTGGTGGTGACGGGGGACGTAAATCTCGGCAATGAAACCATCGATCTCAGCGTTCAGTCTGACTCCAAGGATCCGTCCTTCGCGACGCTTGCAGTGGACGTTAAGGTGGGGGGCACGTTCCGGTCGCCGGAGCTGTCTGCTCTCGGCCCGGAAACGGTTCTGCAGATCGGGGCGGCGGCCGTGCTCGGCAGTATTACCGGTGGCCTCGCCGCCCTGCCCTTCATCGAACTGGGCGAAGCCTCGGATGCGCCGTGCGCGGATATTGTCGCCCGCGCAGAACAGACACGGGAGTAAGTGTTCCGTTTGCCCGCCCCCTCGTTCGGGGGAATTGACCTGTTTGCGGCGATTGTGACGCCTGTAGAGGTAACACACCCGGGCGGCGCCATGCACTCTTCCCCTTCCAGGACAGACTTCCGCTTCAGCCTGGCCGACCGGCTGGGCATTGCCCTTGCCACGGCACTGATCTGGCTGATGCTGGTGGGCATGGCGTGGGCGGCAACTGTCCTCCTGCTCAGCGGCGAAGGAGCGGCAGCGCTGGCGCTCGGCGGGGCCGCCCTCCTGTTCTTGCTGCTGGGCAACATCATCCTGCGGGACTGCCTGATGCGGTGGCGCTGGCGGATCCTGCTCGGCGACGCGCAGGCAGCGCTGCTTCTGCCGCCCGGACGTTTGCTGTTCGGCCCGGTCCCGGCCGTGATGGAGACGCTGAGCTCTGCCGCCATCCGGCAGATCGAATGGCGCGAGGAAGTCACTTCCAGCCTGGGGCTGACGACCATCAACCGCGTCTACGGTGTGCGGCTCAAGGATGGGCGCGTGATCCTTCTGGGCGAAGACCGGCCGATCCCGAAGACCAGCAGCTACACCAAGCTTATGAGAGACGCCGCGGACGCGCTGGCGAAGGCGGCCGGCGTGCCGGTGCGCCAGCTTGAGAAAGCCCGGGGAGACGGCGGCTTCCTGACGCTGTGGGGCGCGCGCCGGCCGGACTGGCCGGGCACCCATGCAACGCCCTGACCCACCCGGTGGCCATGCCGGAAGCCGGCGCGATCAAACCACCTCTGCGACGGCACGCGACAGCGCATCCGGCCCGAGACCGCGCCGCCTTGCCTCAGCCAACCAGTATTGCTGGCGGATTGCAGGATGCTTCAGATCGATAGTTCCTGCAGGCGTCCTGAACAGGAAAGCGAGATATTTGTAGTATCCAAAAGCCATGGCACCGCGCACGTCGATGTCTTCTTCCCGAAGCGCCGCGACACTTACCTTTCTTTCGGTGAACCGCACGCCGTCCTTGCCGACATGGGATATGCCGACAAGCACGGGCGACACCTCAGGTGTCAGGCCTAGAAGCTTCGGAAAGAGCCGCTCCTTGATATCAGCCACCTCGCGATAGGCCCGCTTGCGCGCCGTGAGGGCGCCCAAGGGGCCAACGATGTTGGCGAGCGCGCCGGAGAACAAGGAACCGAAAATGAAGATGAAGAAAATGCTCAGAGAAAGAATGGAGCCCAAGAGAAAAAAGCCGAGGACCGCAGTGGCTATATAGAGCCATGGCAGGCGAGCCGTGGTTTCCGCGATCATGCGCCGCTTTATGTCGATGAGCTTTAGCTCGTGAGAGATGTCTTCCAGAACATCATCTATTGTGCGCACGCGCGGCGTTCTTTCAGCCCCGGCTTCCCCGCCGCTGCGATATTGTGACCGTCTCGACATACTGCCCCCTTCAGCCTCGGAAAGCAGTAGAACAGCGGCGGACCTCCCTGCAAGCCCTGAGATTGCAGAGATCAGCCCTTCCTGAACGCAATGGTTACCTGGCCGATTTCGATGCCGTAGCGGGTGACATAGGCGCGGTTGAGAAGCACATCGTCCTGCATCAGGAACATCCAGTCATTGAAGCCGACATTCCAAATGCTGCCGCCGACCTTCAGGTCGACCTTGTATTTCCAGTTGAAGGCATTGCCGGAGACTTGCCCTTCGGCGATGCCGGTGACGTCCCCTGCCGTACCGCGATACCGTCCGTCGCCGAGGACATCGATTTCCCAGATGCGGGTTTCCCGCTCACCATCATCATAGAAAAACTCTTCGGTGAGCGTCAGGCGGTCGCCTTCCAGCTCACCCACAATGTCCACCTTGAACTGGCGGCGGACCTTGCCGAACCGATCCTCGAACAGGCCGTAGGCGGTCGTCTCGCCGAGAAAGTATTCCTCCAGCACGAGCTGGCGCGGGGCGGCCTGGAATTGTTCGAGGGAGGAAGAAGAGGCGCAGGCTGTGGCCGTTGCCGAAGCAACGCCGGCAGCCAGCACATTCGCAACGCGGCGGGCATTGGGCATGAGTCAGGTCCGGTCTGCGGGTTGAACTTGTTCTCCCTTACGCAGACCGGACCCGACTGGATTTCCCGGCAGAGGCGCCGTCTCAGAAAAGCGTGGCAAGCGCCTTGCCGTTATAGTCGGCAATCTCGGCGAAACGGCCTTCCTTGATCTTCCTGGCCCATTCGGGGTCTTGAAGGATGGCGCGGCCGACGGCGACGAGATCAAATTCTCCCCGGTCGAGGCGTTCTTCGAGGTCGCCCAGCGAACGCTGTGACGCGCCCTCGCCGGCGAAGGCCTTCTCGAAATCACCATTGAGGCCGACCGAGCCGACCGTGATGGTGGGCAGGCCGGTCAGCTTCTTGGCCCAGCCGGCGCCATTGAGGCCGTTTTCGCCGTCGACATCCGGGAATTCCGGTTCCCAGTAGCGGCGCTGGGACACGTGGAGACAGTCAACGCCCGCGTCCACGAACACTTTCAGGAAGGCTTCCAGCTCCTGCGGGGTGGGGGCGAGGCGTGCGGTATAATCCTGCTGCTTCCACTGCGAATAGCGCAGGATGATCGGATAATCCGGGCCGACTTTCTTGCGGATCTCGCGGATGATGTCGCCGCCAAAGCTGGCGCGGTCGGCCAGGCTGCCGCCGTATCTGTCGGAGCGCTTGTTCATCGCGTCCCAGAAGAACTGGTCGATCAGATAGCCGTGGGCGCCGTGGATTTCGAGCGTGTCAAAGCCCAGACGCTTGGCGTCTGCCGCGGCATCGGCATAGGCCATCACCATATCGTCGACCTCGGCGGTCGTGGGCTCGGGCAGGATCTGCTTGCCGGTATGGGTGATGCCGGAGGGGCTGTCGGTCGGCGCGTCCGGCTCTGGCCCTGTGCCGGTCTTGCGCACCATGCCCTGGTGCCAGATCTGCGGAGCGATCTTGCCGCCTTCGGCATGCACCCTGGAGACGACGCGGGCCCAGCCATCAAGGGCGTCGGCCTTGTAGAAGTTGGGAACGTTGGGGTCGTTGGAGGAGCCGCCGCGGCGCACGGTGGTGCCCTCGGTGACGATCAGGCCGACATCGGCCGCCGCCCGGCGCGCATAGTAATCCGCCACATTGTCCCCCGGCACACCGCCCGGCGAATAGGAGCGCGTCATTGGCGCCATCACGATACGGTTGGGCAGTTCCAGGTTTTTCAGCCGGAAGGGCGTGAACAGGGTCCGGGTCATCAGCTATTTCCTTGCGCTTTTGCAGGCGATGAGTTGGGCAAGTGTCCGGTCTGCGTCAACCATTGACGTTAAAGGAATGCAGGGGCACGCCTGAACGGACGCTTTAGTGGGGATAATAATGCGACATCTGTTTGTTCTGCTCGGAGTTCTGAGCGCTGCGGCCGCCTGCCAGACGCCGGGATATGATTATGCCGCCCGCGCCGCGCCAAACTATGCCGAAGCGCTGAATTATACCGATGTCGGCGTGGGCCGGTTCCGGGGGCCGGCGGGCGATGTGGCCGAGGCAGAGTTCCAGGCGCTGATCGACAATACCCGGCTGGAGGGCGCGCCCTGGTTTACCGTGATCGACCCCGGCCGCCCCCAGGGCATCTATGAAGGCGAAGTGCTGATCGCCGGCTTCAACCGCGAGACCAGCTTCAAGCGGGAGCGGCGCTGCGACAAATACAAGGGGCTGTTCGACTGCGAGCGGCATGTCGTGATCGAGATGCGCTGCCCGAAAGACATCGTGGATGTGACCGTGAGTGCCACGCTGGTTGATTTCCACACGGGCCGGGCCGTGTTCACCTCCACCCAGGGCGGCGCCACCGAGCGCGAAGACTGCTATGATGTGGCCGAATATCCCGACACGGATCAATCCACAGGGCCGTTCGGAGAGGTCATCCGCGAACCCCTTCCCCAGTGGGATGCGCCGATCGGCATGATCGCCGACGCTGTGGCCGCGGCCATCCCCGGCTTCCGCCGCGACATTGCCCCCTACATGACAACATTGCGGGCAGAGATCGTGGAGAAGCCGCTGGTGCCCGAGGAGGCGGGCGATCCGCGCTTTGCCGCTGCCGTGAAGGCCACGCGCCGCGGCGAATACATCGGCGCCTGCGCGCAGTGGCAGGAACTGGCCACTGCCTATCCCAAGGCGCCCGGTATCCTGCATAATCTTGCCGCCTGCACCGAGGCGCGCGGCGATCTGGCCGGGGCGCACCTGCTCTACGCGCAGGCAGCCGAAATCGCGCGCGGCATTCCCCTGCTCAAGGACAAGGATGCCCAGCCGATCTTCGACGCGCTCGGGCGCATCTCACAGGGACGGTATGAAAACAGCCTGATTGATCAGGTTCAGAACCCGCGCAGGTATTGATTTGTCCCGGAAGGGATCAGCCCTGAAAGAGGCCAATCAGAGGGATGCCTGCGGCGCTTGCTTCAGCCGCGATGCCCCAGATGACGCCTGAGCCAAAGGCCGTAAGGGCAAAGACCGTCTTGAGCATGACACGCTTGAACATGGACGGCCCTCCCGCACTGATACAGCCGGTGATTTCAGTGCAAGTTCCGGGCCTGTCAACGCTTTTTTAACCTTCCTTGCCAGGATCTTGACGGCGGTGCGCATCCGTTAACTTTTTGAGCTTCTCTGTGCGGGCTTGGTCCAGCGTTTTCTCAGCCTTGGTGCGGCCGAATTTGGCGCGGTTTTCCTTCGCGCGCTGTTCCTTGCCAGCCTTCTCTTTAGCCTTGCGGAACTTGTTAAGATTGACCGGATCGCTCATGCGCGCGCTGCCACGTCAGCCGGGAGGCGCGCGTCCAGCCTGGCTTTCACCTCTGGCCACTCCGTATCCAGAATGGAGAAGAAAGCCGTATCGCGCACAAATCCGTCGGGCAGCGTCTTGTGATTGCGCAGCACCCCTTCCAGCTTCGCGCCAAGTTTCAGCACAGCCGCCTTGGAGCGCTCATTCCGGTTATCGACCTGATATTGAACCCGCCGCGCGCCCCAATCCTCGAAAGCATGACCCATCAGCAGCCGTTTGCAGGACGGATTGATCACCGTACCCTGAGCTTCCGGGGCATAGCAGGTCATGCCGACCTCGACGCTCTTGTTCCCCTCGCTGGGGTCCAGAAAGCTGGTGATGCCGAGGAAGGCGCCGTCTTCTGGCCGCGTCACGGCGAAGGGGATCATTGTGCCCGATTCTGTCCGCTTGCGGATGGCTTCAATCCATTCGCCCACCCAGTCTCCAGGGCCTCGATGTGACCACAGCCGGAAGATTTCGGGCGCGCGCTCAGCCAGCGCGTAAAGTTCCGGCCGATCCGCCCCGGCCACAAAAGGCCGCAGGCGGACAAACCGGTTTTCCAGCGTCAGCGCGCCGAGGCTCATTCCTTGTGGCTTTCCCGCCATTGTTCCATGGCCAGCGAGATGGCGAAGGTTTCCCGGTATTTCGGGCTGGAAGCCGGGCGCGGCGGGCGCACTGCCGTCATCGCCATGATCTCGGCCAGCTTGTTGTGCGCCGCGCCGGACTGCCCTGCCCCGATATAGGCGTGCAGTTCCACCAGCGCGGACGAGAGGGGGTCATGCGCGCGGATGACGAAATAGGGCTCATCCTCTGCCAGCTTGCCCAGCACATCGAACTGAGAGGGATTGGACTTCGAGCCGACGGGCGACTTGGACATGGGGCCTGACCTTTCTGGACGCAGGTGATTCTATTCCTGCATCCTACTCCCGGCCTGGCGCCCCGTCAGCCCGGACATACCGCCGCCTCAGCGGCCAGACCGGTCCACGCGCACGACGGCGCCGGTCATGCCGTCCACTTCGACGGTCATTTTCTGTCCCTCGGAGCTGCGGCCTTCGACGCGCCAGACGCCCCGGCGGGCTTCCACGCGCAGCACCTCCTGGACGCCCTGTGCCCGGGCGATGTCCACCGCCGTCGCGCGGGAAACCTGAAATCCGGCAAATGAGCGGTCATCGCCCCCGCGCTGGGCAATCGCGGGTGCGGCTGAGCCGGACGCAATGAGAAGGGCTGCAAAAAGTATACGGAGCCGGGACATGACAGAGTCCTCCCAAGTTTCAGCCCCTCTTATCAGCGCGGGGCCAAACGGCGGATGAACAAAGGGCAGTCTGACTGCAAGAAGTCAGATGCCGAAGAAGAGGCGATTGATGGCCTTGGCGATGGGGTATTCATAGGCAGCCAGACTCGTTTCGGCTGCCCCGAGATCGCCCCGATGCACGGCCGCCATCAGATGGGTTGCCACGAGAAACGCTTCACCGCCGATTTCGACCCTGGGCGTAACGACTTCGAGTTCCAGCTTTGCCTCTGCCGGGTAAAGCGGCGCGACCATCAGGGCCGGCCCCGTATCGAGTCCCGGATATTGCAGCACGACAACGCGCTGAGCCGTTTGCCTGATCCGATGAACGCTAAAGACCGCCATACCCTCAGAACAGCCTGAGCCCGTCAGACCAGAGGCCTTCTTCCTCGATCTTCCGGTGCCATGCCTCGATGGCAGCGCTGTTGCGTTCACGCCAGAGGCGCATTTCCTCGGCGCGGGTGGCAAGGCGGATCGCCTCTTCCGCCACGGCCGAAAGGTTGATGCCCACCGCCTTCGCCTCGGCCACGAGAATTTCGTCGACCGTGATGCTGACACGGGCCTTGGAGCGGTTGGGCGGGCGATAGGGCGAGTTCATACGCACAACTTATACGCATAAATGATGCGCAGGACTACCCCCGCCCGCCTCCGGCGCCTTATGCGGGGTCGGGCCCGATCATTTTTTCCGGGCGCACGATGGCGTCGAAGTCTTCCTCGGAGATGCCGAGGGCAAGGGCTTCGATTTTCAGGGTGGTGCCGTTCTTGTGCGCTGTCTTGGCGACCTTGGCGGCCAGATCGTAGCCGTATTTCTCCTTCAGCGGCGTCACCAGCATCAGCGAGTTTTCAAGGCCGCGCTGGATATTGTCGAGCCGCGGCTCAATGCCGACGACGCAGTTCTCGGTGAAGGACACCGCCGCATCGGCCAAGAGGCGGACGGACTGGAGGAAGTTGTAGGCCATCATCGGGTTGAACACGTTGAGCTCGAAATGGCCCTGGCTGCCGGCGAAGGCGATGGCGGTGTTGTTACCGGCGATATGGGCGGCCACCTGGGTGATCGCTTCGCACTGGGTGGGGTTCACCTTGCCCGGCATGATCGACGACCCCGGCTCATTCTCCGGCAGCGCCAGCTCGCCAAGGCCCGAGCGCGGGCCCGAACCGAGGAAGCGGATATCGTTGGCGATCTTGAAGCAGCTCATGGCGACCGTCGTGATCGCGCCATGGGTGAACACCATCGCGTCATGGGCGGCCAGCGCCTCAAACTTGTTGGGGGCGGAGGTGAATTTCAGACCCGTGATCTGCGCGATCTTCTGCGCCACCGCTTCTGCAAAGCCAGCCGGCGAGGCAAGGCCCGTGCCGACCGCCGTGCCGCCCTGGGCGAGTTCCATCAGCATCGGCAGCGTCATCTCAATGCGCTTGATGCCGTTCTCGATCTGCTGGGCGTAGCCGGAGAATTCCTGGCCGAGGGTGACCGGGGTGGCGTCCTGCGTATGCGTGCGGCCGATCTTGATGATGTCTTTCCAGGCGTTTGCCTTGTCGTTCAGCGCGTTGCGCAGCACCTGCAGCGCCGGGATCAGCCGGTGGACGACCTCTTCGGCGCAGGCGATGTGCATCGCGGTCGGGAAGGTGTCGTTGGACGACTGGGACATGTTCACATGGTCGTTCGGGTGAACCGGCTTTTTCGAGCCCATCTCCCCGCCCAGCATCTCGATGGCGCGGTTGGAGATCACCTCATTGGCGTTCATGTTCGACTGCGTGCCCGAGCCGGTCTGCCAGACGACGAGGGGGAAATGCGCGTCGAGCTTGCCCTCGATCACTTCCTCGGCGGCCCTGACGATCACCTTGCCCAGTTCGGGGTCCATCTTGCCGAGCGCCATGTTGGCTTCGGCGGCGGCTTTCTTGACGATGCCGAGGGCGCGGATGATCGGGGCGGGCTGCTTCTCCCAGCCGATCTTGAAGTTCCCCAGCGACCGCTGCGCCTGCGCGCCCCAATACTTGTCCGCCTCGACCTCGATGGGGCCGAAAGTGTCCGATTCTGTCCGGGTATTGGTCATGGGGTGGCTCCTGAAGCTCAGCTGAAGCAATGTCGCCGGGCGGTTTAGCCCCCCAATCCCCTGCCATCAAGCGGTGAGCCCGCCTCTTTCCCTCGGAGAATGGACGAGGCACGGCAGGTCTAGGCATCGCCACCGATCAAAGCTATCTTTGGTCTATGGCCGACACAGCTTCTCCGTCGAATGATCCGCTAGATGCCTTCCGGGCGCTGGAAGCAGATTTCACCGTCACGCCCGAGCATGATGCCTGGATGCAGGCAGAGATCCGCAAGACATTGAAGGCCAAGACAGATAGCCAGATGACGTACCGGCCTCTGGAAGCCGTGGCGCGCAGGTTCCTCCCCGATGCACATTAGGCTTTCGGCCGATGCCGAAGCCGATCTGGAACAGCTTGCTGAATGGCTCCAACCCCGCAGCGCGCAAGGCTTGGACCGCCTTCTAACCGCCGTCTTTACAACACTTGCGCAACTGGAGGGCTTTCCCCTGCTGGGCAGGGAAGGCCGTGTTGAAGGCACACGCGAACTTGTGGTGCCTCGAACCTCGCTGATCGTGATCTATACCCTGCCTGACGCCTACCATTTGGACGTCGAGCGCATTCTCGACGCCCGCCAGAAATATCCTCCGGAAGAGGATGGTTCTTTGAAATGATTTCAGACTGGATTTCCTCCGGCAAAGTCCGCGCGCGCATCACTGAGGATGGAGCGCTCGAAGTCTCCTGCACGGGGCTCACCACCCAGACGAAATACTATAAAACCCTGCTGAAGGAGTTCTTCCGCAAGGACTTCCCGCGCCTGCGGCCGGGGTATGGTGATTACAGCGTGCATATCGTGATGGAATATGCCGGCACGGCGCCCTGGATGGACCTCGACAATCTGGCCAAGGCCCTGCTCGACAGCCTCTGCGGCAATGTGTTCGAGGACGACCATCAGGTTGCCCGCCTGCTGGTCGAGCGGCGGCAGGCGGAGCGCGACGGGATCTGGATGCTGGCCGAAGCGATGGACGGCTAGAGCGCCCTCACCCCTCCACGATCAGCGTCTCCAGACCCCGGAAGAAGGGCAGCGGCCGCCAGGAAAGATCCTGCCCGGCAAGCTTGAGGTTGGGATACCGCGTCAGCAGTTTCAGATACACCTGCCGCGCCTCGATCCGCGCCAGCGGCGCACCGATGCAGATGTGCGCGCCGCCGCCGAAGGCGACATGGCCCGTGCGCTTGACGGCAATGTCAAACACTTCCGGCGCCTCGAAGATTTCCGGATCGCGATTGGCCGCCGGCAGCATCATCCAGACCGGCTGCCCCTGGCTCATCGGGCAGCCGCCCACCGTGCGTGCGTCCGGCACAATGCGGGACGACATGGTGACCGGCGCCTCATAGCGCAGCACTTCCTCCACCGCCTGCGAGGCAAGCTGGGGCTGGGCACGGAGCAGAGCCGCCTGGTCCGGATGGGTGAGGAACAGCCAGATGCCATTGCCGATCAGGTCTGTGGTCGTCAGGTTTCCGCCAACGAGCAGCCCCAACAGATTGGAGCGGAGTTCCTCGTCGCGCAGGTCTGCTTCGCCGCTCCCCTGCATCTGGACAAGGTCCGTAACCAGATCATCCTTCGGCGCGGCGCGGCGGGCTTCCATCAGTTCGGTAAAGTAGGCCATCAGCGCCATGCCGCCGGAGAACAGCTGCATGTCTTCTTCCGGCGTCCGCGTGGGTTTCAGACCGAGAATCACCTGTTCAGACCATTTTCGGAATTCAACCAACCGGTCTTCATCCACGCCCAGAATGCGCGAAATAACGAGAATGGGGATCGGCACCGCGATCAGCTCCATCAGGTCAAACCGGCCAGCCAAAGGCGCCGCATCGATCACCGAATCGATCATCGCCTCGATGTCCGGACGCATGCGGTGAATGCGGGCATAAAACGCTTTGGCAATCGGCAGGCGGACGCGGGAATGATCTGGATCGTCCAGGAACAACATGCTCAACGGGGCTTCCTGGGGAGGTTCCTGATCCTCGCGGGCGGCGCCCCCACCCGCCAGCGTGCCCCGCTCCGCCTTTGAGGGATGGCGCACAAAGCTGCGATCGTTCGAGGTCTCGCGGATGTCGCGATACCGCGTCAGCAACCAGGTCTTGATCGTCTCATCCCGCATCACGGGGCAGCTTTCCCGCAAGGCCTTGAGCAGAGGATGTGGATTGTCCCGCGCTGCCGGATTATCCGGCATCAGTTCCAGAATGGTTTGTGTCACGCCTTCCGGCGGCCGGTTCCCGTCAGCCATGGCCGGTTTCCTCCCAATGACTCTATGGGACTAGTGTAACCGATATCCGGAAGGTTGGCGCCCCATCACGCGGGGGCAGGCCCTATGGCTGGTGATTCCTGGCGTCTGCATCGCCCAGCGGCACCGCGCGCGGGATGCAGCTGGCGGTGGCCTGAGCCAGCAGCGTGCCATCTTCAAGACGCAACCAGCCTTCGGTAAAGATCGCCTGACGCCCCCGGCGGATGACCTCTCCCCGGCCGAGAATGCGCCGGCCGACCGGAACCGGGCGGATGAAGCTGATCGTCATCTGCAGCGTCGGCGCCATGGCTGGCCCATCCTGCACCATGGAGCCGGCAAGGCTCATCACCTCATCGAGCGCGGCGGTGACCATACCGCCCTGAGCGTCGCCTGCCGGATTGGAAGCCTCACGCGGCAGGAGGAATGCAGCCTCGCACCATCCGGCATCAACGTCCCAGCCAAGGGGCTCAAAGCCGAGAAACTGCGTGGCCGGCGGCATGTGGGAGGGATTGGAAAAAATCGCCTGCCAGTAGGCTGCCTTGTCGAAAGCCATGGACACTCAGAGCCGCTTGAAGGCCATCGGGATCGCGGTGGCCGTGGCGCGCGCAACGAGTTCGCCGTCTGCATCGAAACAGTCTGCCTCCATGAAGGCAGCGGATTTGCCGAGCTTCAGGATGCGCGCCTCGACGCTCGCCTTGCCGGGCATCAGGCGCTTCAGGTAGCTGGTCTTCATTTCCAGCGTCGGCGCCGTCATGGTGACATTGGACGCGATGATCACTGCCGTGCTCATGGCTTCGTCCAGCATGGCCGCGATGAAGCCGCCCTGCACCGCGCCGGTGGGGTTGGCAAAGCTCGGCGAAACGTCGAACTCCATCTTCACCCATTGCCTGTCCTGATTCAGGTCCGCCAGGCGCATACCGAGCGTCTCCGAACAGGGCGGGCGTTTCTTGGAATTCTGGAACCGCGCCAGCATTTCGGCGTCGGTAACGCGGGGTTTCTCTTCGGTGCTCAATGTGCCTGTCCGGGCTTACTTGCGCCGGAACGCATCGAGACTGACCACCGTTTCGCCAGCGGCCTTCTGCGTCGGCGCAGGCTCCTCAACCGGCGCAGCCGTTGCCGGGGCAATGACGCCGGCATCCTTGGACTGGGCTTCAAACGCGATACCGAAATTCACCGAAGGATCCACAAAGCGCGTGATCGCCGCCAGCGGGATCGACAGGTGCTGGGGCACGCCGGAGAATTTCAGCACGACTTCAAAATGCCCGTCATACACTTCCAGATCCCAATACTGGTGCTGGATCACGATGGTCATCTCTTCCGGGAACCGCTGCACGAGCTGGGGCGGAATCTTCACGCCGGGCGCCCGCGTGCGGAAGGAAATGTAGAAATGGTGCTCGCCCGGCAGGCCGCCATTGGTCTTCCCGCGGCGCAGCGCTTCGCGCACGACACCGCGCATGGCTGCCTGGGAAAGCGCTTCGTAACCGATATAGTCCGTCATGCTGGCGCTCTGCATCCCCGTTAATTTTTCGTTTCAGGTACAAACTAAGGCGGTGGCTTTAGCCTCGCAACGGGCTTCGCACAACGGGCGAGGTTTTTCTTTTCCCCAGCGCTTTTCGGGTGACAAGAACAGGTAACCTGCAGCGGGTGGCCAGTTGGGGAGTTCGCCTCTACTCTCCTGCGCAAACAGAGCCTGAAAACGGAGGAGGACCGCCATGCAGATGCCCAAAGAGGGCCGCCCCTGGGACGAGGTGCGCGCAGAAATGCTGAGCCGCGGCGCAGGCGATGTGGCCTGGCGGGAAGGCAAGACGGCGGTTTATGTCTTCAATGCAGGGGAGGATGTGCACGCCCTCCAGCATGAGGCTTATGGCCTGTTCATGGCGGAGAATGGCCTTGGCCCCCTCGCCTTCCCCTCGCTGGCACAGATGGAGAAGGATGTGATCTCCATGGCGCTCGGCCTGCTGCACGGCCCGGAGGGCGCGGCGGGCGCCATCACCTCCGGCGGCACCGATTCGATCACCATGGCGATCAAGACCGCGCGGGATTATGCCCGCGCCAATGGCAAGCCTAAGGACCGCGCCAATATCGTTATTCCCCGTTCCGGCCACCTGGCCTTCCACAAGGCCGCGCTGCTGATGGACATCGAAATCCGCAGCGTGCCCCTGAAAACCGATGGCAGCTATGAAGCCGACCCCGCCGCTATGGCGGAGGCCATCGACGAGGCCACGATCATGATGGTCGGCTCGGCCCCGAACTTTCCCCACGGCATCATCGACCCCATCGCCGAGCTCGGCAAAGTGGCCGAGGAGAAAGGCGTGTGGCTGCATGTGGATGCCTGCGTCGGCGGATACTTTGCCCCCTTCGCGCGGATGAACGGCGTGCCCGTGCCGGACTTCGACTTTGCCGTGCCTGCGGTGAAATCGATGAGCGCGGACCTGCACAAATATGGCTACTGCGCCAAGGGCGCCTCCACGGTCCTCTTCCGTTCAGCCGAGCTCTACAAGCATATGCCGTTCACCCTGCATGACTGGTCGGGCGCGCCCATGAAGACACCCACGCTGGCAGGCACGCGGCCGGGCGGCGCCATCTCGGCGGCCTGGGCGGTGATGAATGTGCTTGGCGTCTCCGGTTACCGGGAGAAACAGGGCCTCGTCTGCCAGACGCGGGAGCGAATCGAGGACGGCGTGCGCGCGCTCGGCTTTGAAGTGCTCGGGCGCCCGCTGCTCGGCCTCGTCGCCTTCCGCCATCCGGAAGCAGACACGCTCGCCCTTTACAGCGCGATGCGCCAGCGCGGCTGGTTCACCTCCTTCACCGTGGAGCCGCCAAGCCTGCACCTGATGCTCTCGCCCAAACATGCCGAAGTGGCCGATGACTACCTCGCCGACCTCGCCGCGTGTCTGGAGGCGGTGAAGGCCGGCAATACGGCGCCGAAGGTGGAAGCGCGTTATTCCTGACCCTGCAAATGTCCGGATTTGACCGTGAAAGGGGTTAGAGAGGGTGCAAGCGGAATTCTGGCTTGCGACTTCTTGAAGGATACAAGGCCATGACACGCACCTTCCTAGCTGCCGCTCTTTTCGCGGCTACGCTTTCACTCTCCGGCTGCGGCGGACAGACAGGTGAGACTGACGGTCAGAGCATCACCCGGGCGTCGTCAGGCAAGGACATGGCGTCTGCCTATGTCAAGGAGATGACCCGCGTGGCCGACGCGCTGGACGGTGTGACCGATGAGGCCAGCGCGCGCGCCGCAGCCGCGGAGATTCGCACCGCGGCGCTGGGCATGAAAAACCTGACGGAGGCCCTGGAAGGGTCGGGCATGAAACAGGTGGAAGCCGCTGCGGCCCTCAGCGCCCGCGCGCAGGATATCGGCGCCGCGCAGATGCGGATCATGGCGCGGATGAATGAGCTGCAGCAGAACAATCCTGAACTGGCGAGCCTCGTCGGCGAGGAAATCGACCGGCTGTCGGACTGATACGCCCCTATCGCGCCGCCGGGCAGCGCCCGCCGGTCACCTGCTCCACCACCGCCGGGTCGCCATCGGTTTCTGCCGGCTCGATGCCGAGCGCGCAGGCGATCATCAGATAGACGTTCACATTCTCGAACGGGGCGGTCATCTCCCCTTCCGGGAAGACCGGGCCAGCGGCGATGAAGGTGGCCGCCATGGTGGGATGGAGATTGTCATAGCCGTGCTGGCCGGGGATCGGCGCGCGCCAGCCGCCGAGATTGGCATTGCGCACCGACCAGCCCGGATCGGCCACGAGGAAGAGATCCGGCCCGCGCGTCGGGTGGTCGAAATGATAGTGCGCGGGCATCTCGCCGCGCTTGTAGACATGGATATGCTCGTCGAAATTCTTCAGGCCCTGATAGGCTTTCTCCAGCGCTTCGCCCTCGCCATAGATGTGCAGGAAGGGATGGTTGGAGCCGCCATAGGGGCCGTTGAACTGCGGCACGTTCAGCGCGGTGAGGTCCAGGAATTGGCCGATGTCCAGCACCTTGGCCGGATCCACCCACACCATGCCATGGTCTGACACCACGATCACGGTGGTGCGTTCCAGCAGGCCGCGCGCGCCCAGCCCTTCGACGAGCTGGCCAACATAGCCATCCACCTCAGCAACCGCTTCCTTTGCCTTGTCAGACCCCGGCCCGAAATAATGCGCGGCTGTGTCCACCCGGTCGAAATAGATCGCAGCGAAACGGGGCAGCTCAGCTTCGGGCGCATCATACCAGCCGAGCACTTCGTCCACCCGGTCCTGATAGGGCTTGTTGTGTTCATAGGGCGTCCAGCGCGTGGGACGCACGCCATCATGGGCCACTTCGGAACCCAGCCAGAACATGATGGAGGTGGGCAGGCCCTGCTTTTCAGCGGTGATCCAGATCGGCTCGCCCTGCCACCAGCGCTCCTCCTGCGGGCCGGTGGCGCGGTCGAACTGCTCGTCGGCGGCTTTGTCATAGGGATAGTTCTCCACCATCCCGTGATGCTTGGGGTAAAGGCCGGTCGCCAGCGAATAGAAGTTCACGAAGGTCACGCTCGGCATCACCGGGCGCATGGCTTCGGCCCGCACGCCGCGCGCGGCCAGCGCCTTGAGATTTGGCGCGTCCCAGCGGTCGATCATCGGCGGGTTGAGCCCGTCCAGCCCGATCATCAGCACCAGAGGCGCCTCGGCAACCGGCGGGGCCGCGTCTGTCTCGGTGATCTGCGGCGAGAGAAGCGATGCGGGCGGGGGCACTTCATTTTGCGCGGACTGGCATGCGGCCATCAAGACCGCTGCCACTGCCGAAATCATCCCTGCCCTGAACCGACCCATGCCCTGCTCCTCCGTGCCATCGGCAAACATGTTTCAGCCTTAGACCCTGAATGTAGCGGCGATGTGAAGCCCAGGAACTGAAAAAGGCGTGACGGCGAGGCTGAAAGCACTAAACAAAACGTCATGAAAAACTTCTGATGGGGAAACCGCCATGAAACGACGCAGCCTTCGCCTCGTGTCTATTGCAGTGCTTGCCGCTGCTCTTGCCGCCTGCGCCCAGACCGCTACGGCGCCTGCCGCCACACTCACTGAAGCTGCCGCCCCAACGGTCGCCGCCGAGCGCGTGACCCGGGGCAATCTCGTCCTCGAATCGATTCCGGAAATCCCCGCTGCCGTTTCCGAACGTCTCTCTGCTTATGAGAATGTCCGCAGCCATGGCTTCCTGGACTGGACCGGCGATGGCAGCATCTTGATCACCACACGGTTTGGCGACACCAATCAGATCCATGAAGTGAAGGCGCCCGGCGGGGCGCGCCGGCAGCTCACCTTCTTCAACGAAACGGTCAGCAACGCCGCGATGAGCCCGAAAGGCGGCGCCTTCCTCTTCGCCCGCGACAAGGGCGGGGATGAATATTACCAGGGCTACCGCTTCGACCTGCAGACCGGCACAATCACGGGCTTCACCGAGCCGGGCACGCGCAATGGCTCGCCCCTCTGGGCCGATGACGGCCAGCTTGCCGCCTGGGCCCGCACCAATCCGGGCGACCCGAACAATGACATCATCGTGGGCAACCCGGCCGACCCCGCCAGTGTGCGCGTGGCGCTGGAAGGCGAAGGCGCCATTGGCCCGGTCGACTGGTCCGATGACGGATCAAAACTGCTGCTGCAGCGCTATATTTCCATTGCCGAAAGCCGTCTCTTCGTGCTGGATTTGACATCCGGCGAGCTGACGCAGATCAATCCTGGCGAAACGGTCTCCTATTCCGGCGGCGCGCTGCTTGCCGATGGCTCGATCCTCACCGCCACCGACAAGGACAGCGAGTTCACCAACCTCGTTCGTATCGCGCCCGATGGCACTTTCACCAACTATACCGGAGATATCGACTGGGGCGTGTCCGACTGGACGCTCTCGCCCGATGGCAATACGGTGGCCTTCACGCTGAATGAAGGCGGCCTTGGCACGATCCATCTGCTGGAGGTCGAAAGTGGCCATGTGCGCCCCGGCCCTACCCTGCCTGTGGGCATCGCTTCGGGCCTCGTCTTCTCCCGCAGCGGCAGCCATGTCGGCTTCACCTTCAATGCCGCCACCAGCCCGGCTGACGCCTGGTCGTTCGATGTGGCAACGCTGAACCTCACCCGCTGGACCGAAGCGGAAACCGGAGGCCTCAACCCCGACGCCTTCATTGAGCCGGTTCTCTTCGATTATCTGAATGCGGACGGCATGGATATTCCCGCCTTCATCTACCGGCCGAAAGGCGAAGGCCCGCATCCGGTGATCATCTCCATCCATGGCGGGCCGGAAGGCCAGTCGCGCCCCGGCTTTGCCTCCTCCTACCAATATTGGGCCAATGAGCTTGGCATCGCGGTTGTAGTGCCCAATGTCCGCGGGTCCTCCGGCTATGGCAAAACCTATGTCTCGCTCGATAACGGCCTCAACCGGAAAAAGTCTGTCGAAGATATCGGCGCCCTGCTGGATTGGATCGAAGCACAGCCCGATCTCAACAGTGATAAGGTGATCGTCCATGGAGGCTCCTATGGCGGCTACATGGTTCTCGCCTCGATGATCGATTACGCAGACCGGCTTGCCGGCGGCATCGACATTGTTGGTATCTCGGACTTCAAGACGTTCCTCGAGAATACCGAAGGCTACCGCGCAGACCTTCGCCGGGCCGAATATGGCGATGAACGGGACCCTGTCATTGCCGCCTTCTTTGACGAGATTTCGCCGCTGAAGAATGCCTCGAAGATCACCAAGCCCCTCTTCGTCATTCAGGGCTATAACGACCCCCGCGTTCCGTATACGGAGGCTGAGCAGATCCTTGAAGCGGTCAAGGCCAATGGCGTGAAAGCCTGGTTCCTGATGGCGATGGATGAAGGGCACGGCTTCCGCAAGAAATCGAACCGCGAAGCCCAGCGCGAGGCAGAAACCATGTTCCTCCAGGAAGTTCTGGCGGAAGAATAAGGCGCGTCCTGCCGCTCTTTCCTGGTCCTTCCCGGGAAAGAGCGGCGTTCGCCGCCGGAAACTGATTTTCCTCTCGACCGCGCGGGGCGGCGCGCTAAGTGTAGGCGGGCGCCGCCCCGGCCGAGAGGACACGCCATGATCACCCTGCACCATCTTGAGAAATCCCAGTCCATCCGCATTCTCTGGCTGCTGGAGGAATTGGGCGTTCCCTATGAGATCAAGCTTTACGACCGCGACCCGCAGACACGCCTTGCCCCGGCGGCCTACAAGGCCATTTCCCCGCTCGGCACCGCGCCGGTGATCACCGATGGGCCCGTCACGCTGGCCGAAACCAACGCCATCGTCGATTATATCTGCGACAAGCATGACACCGACCGCCTGCGCCCGGCGCCCGGCGCGCCGGAGCGCGTCAAATACCTCTTCTGGTTCCACACCTCGCAAGGCAGCCTGCAGCCCCTGCTGACCAACAAGTTCGTGATGATGGCAATGCAGACGCGCGCGCCCTTCCTCGTCCGCCCGGTTGCCAAATCCCTCGTCGGCGCGCTGGACCAGGCCTTCTTCGGCCCGCGCCTGGCCGCCCTCTTCCGCGAGATCGAGAAAGCCCTTGGGGAAAGCAAATGGTTTGCGGGCGATGACCTCACCGCAGCAGACATGGTGATGGGCTATTCGATGGAGCTTTGCGTTCACCGCGCCGGCATGGACGAGAAAACCTATCCCAACGCCTACCGTTTCCTGAAACAGATGCGCGAATACCCCTCCTACATCCGCGCGATGGAGAAGGATGGCAAAGGCACCATCCTCCTCTGATCTGATCAGCCTGCGGAGCGGCGTCTAGTCGAGCACATCCTTCACGGCCGGGCCCCAGGGTGAATTGCCGAGCATTGCCAGCTGTGTCTCGCGGGAGACCGCGTTGATCGCTTCCTGCGGCTTGTTGCCGGGGTGAACCGGGCGGCGCAGCGGGCGGGTGCCGCGCGGCATGGCAATGATTTCGGCAATCGCGCGGGGAATATCCATCGGATCTGTGGTTCCGCCGCCGCTGTTTGGCTGGCCCATGCCGGCGGTCATCTCCGGATAGGCATCCAGCAATTCCTGCGGCGTGCGCGCCTTGAGGGCGGCGGCGCGCGCGGTGCTCTTTTCCCAGATCTTCGTGGGATAGCCGCCCGGCTGGATGATCGTCACCTCAATCCCCTGTGCGGCGACCTCATAGGCAAGGCTCTCCGACAATGCCTCCAGCGCAAACTTCGTCGGCGAATAGTGGCCGATGCCCGGCACGATCACGCGGCCGAGTTGCGAAGATAGCTGGAAAATCTGTCCCTTCCCCGCCGCGCGCATGGCCGGCAGAACGGCCCGCGCCATCCGGTGGGGGCCGAACACATTCGTTTCGAAGAGCAGCTTGGTGGCTTCCATGTCCTGCACCTCGGCAGGCCCGCCAAGGCCAATCCCGGCATTGTTGATCAGCACGTCCAGCGTGCCGCCCGTCTTCTCCAGAACGGTGGCCACGCCGCTGGCGGCGCTTTCATCCGACATCACATCGATCTCGACCACCTCGATGGCGAGCCCTTCATCGCGGGCAAGCTGCGTCAATTCCTCAGCTTCTGGCCGGGGCAGGTTCCGCATTGTGGCGAACACGCGCGCGCCAAGGCGGGTATAATGCTCCGCCCCAAGACGGCCAAAGCCGGAGGCCGCCCCGGTGATCAGGATGGACTTGCCTTCCAGCGCGCCGGGCGGCGGGGTTTGCGGGCTCGTCTCGCCCAGGGCTTTGGGCGCCCCGCTCATCGCCCCCAGCACAGCGGCTGAGCCGCCGATCATCTGCCGCCGCGTTGCGCCCATCTTGCCCATGGCTCTCTCCCTGCCTGCTTGCTGACAGAAACAATAGGCAGAAAATCCGGGGAGACAAACGAAACCGGCCTGCGGCCCCGGCAAGGCCTCACCCTTCTCAGAGATTTGAAGCGTGGGCGCGCAAGGCGAGATCTGCCCCCACACGGCAAGGCTGTGGCAGGTCAGGCTCGCGGCAAAAATCCGGCCAGCGATTGGTTTCACGCCAATAATTCACAAGGCCCATGTCCGCGACCAGCGGCCAGAACCGGGCATCGTTCCGGAACGGGGCCATATCCGGATAGAAGAATACGATTTCATGATAGCTCCGCCCCTTTCTGAAGCTGCGCACTTCGGCAAATGCCCGGTCAAGATCACCCAGCTGGGTGAACATGCGGATCCGCCAGTCAATCTGGGTCCGGACGCAGACGCTGTCGACGCGCGCCACATCGGGCTCACTTGCAAGCTTCTCTTCAAGAAAGGCAATCTGGCAGCGTTCGCGGTTATCAGGGGGCCGGCCAGCGGCAGCGATCGCTGCACGTTTCTTTTCCAGCGCAATCGCCGGCTCTTCATGAAAGAGGGCGAACTGATCGGTGCGTTGGGCAAGTTCCTCAAAACCTGGATCGCCGCGCTCGACGATATCAAATTCCCGGCGCGCTTCCGCAAGGTTGCCCATTGAGGCTTCCAGCCACCCTCGGCGCGTACGCCAGACGCTGGAGGAAGGATGCGAACGGAGTGTATCACGCAGGCCGAAACTTGCCTCTTCCACACGCCCGGTCCGGCGAAGAAACGCGACCATGTCCGAGGTTACCAGATTGCGGGCATCCGCCTGGCGCGCTGCCCGCAAAAGCCAGGCTTCTTCGGCGAGCCAATCGCCGTTGTGCGCCTCAAGAGCCGCCATTGCCAGGCTGGCAAAGAGGTTGTGGGGATCTTCGCTCAGCACTTCCTCGGCAAGACGCTGGCTCTCCTCGCGCAATTGCCGGGCAGCAGGGTTCTCCGCTTCTCCGCCTTCGCTGCTTCCCGCCGCAGCCATGGCAAAAGCTGAAAGTCCCTTTGCTCCGGGCAGGGATGGGTCGTTGACGTATAACGCCCGAATGGCGGACGATGTCTCCAGCGACTTGGACCGGGCATTCTCGCAGATCTCGCGCAGGAGGATCAGCCCTTCGGTATTTCGGACGGGTATCTGTGTGCGCAGATCGTGCAGACAGCGCAGCATCTGAGCAGCCTTCACCGCCGTAAACTCCGGCAGCCGCACCGCCTTCTCTTCATGCGCTACCATGCCCAATGACCAGACCACGTAGTCCGAGGCCGGATCGGTGAGATGCAGGTCGGCGCGCACGGCGCTACCCCGGCGGCTGATGGATCCTGTCAGCCTGTACTGTGCATCCGGCCGGGCTTCTGCGCTCTCCGCCATCGGACGCAAACCATTGCCGCTGAGGCCCGTCGACACGGCAATCGGAAGGGCATCGGCAATGTCGCGCAGGGAAGGATCGTCCCCCGCGATGGTGAACTCGCCGACAGAGACCACGCCCGGCAGCGGCTCAAGCACGTTCTTTTCCCCGGACATCCACGCTGTGCTGCCCATCAGGAAGGCCAGGGCAAGCGTGCTGCCAGCGGCCAGCGGCCATATCCGGTGCAGCAGTCTTTTCTGCGGCGGCAGCGCGGGGGATGGCGCATCAGGGACGGCCAGAGGGACTGGCGCAGCAGGCTGAGGTTCCAGCAGAAGCCGGTATCCCCGTCGCGGAACGGTTTCGATCAGCGTGCGCTGGCCATGCACATCTCCCAGCGCCTTGCGCAGAATGGATATGGCCCGGGTCAGGCTTTCATCGCCGCCATGCTCGACCGCCCAGACTGCCTCGATCAGCTCCTGACGAAGCACAACCTCGCCCCGCCGGGCAGCCAGCACAAGCAGGACATCCATGACCTTTGGCTCGAGCGTTACAGTACCGGCAGGTCCGGCAATGGTCAGAGCAGTAGGCTCGACGCGAAACGGACCGATCATGAGTGTGCAGAGTGTCCCGCCGTGCGGCCCCGCCTTGTTCATGCCTTCCTCACTACGGCTCAAGGCGCAGTTCCTCTCTGTCTCGATGCCCTCCCCTACATCTGAACTCTAGCATAAGGCGAGCGGCTGGAAACATTCTTGGTATTCAATTTTTTCCTTTTGATTCTGAGGCTTCATAAATCCATCAGGAAAAAATCCGCTAGTCCTCAGGACTTGCGCCAGCTTCTGCAGGGCAGGGTCATTCTGCAGCCCGCAACTGCACACACCCCCTGCCCCCCGGAGACAGTCATGACCCTATCATTCAAAAGTGCCGCCGCTTTCCTCGCTGCCAGTGTTGCCTGTGGCGCCGCCTCAGCCGCCGGCCCAACCGCAACCTTCCGCTATGATCCCGCCCTTCCCGCCGAAGCGACCTATGCCAGCTTCGAGAAGCAGGCCCGCAGCGCCTGCAGAAGCGATTCCAAGATGCTGCTGGTCAAGGCGCGTGAAGAAGCCGCCTGCCAGAGCGACATGATGGAACGGATCGTCAAGAAGGCCGGCAATAAGGAAATCGCCGCACTTCACCACGCAAAGTCTGGAGATCGTCAGCCCACCCGGCAATTCGCCGCGATGGATTGATCCTGGAAAGGTGGGGCTGTCCTTTTACTTACGCCCTCGGGGCCAGCCTCATCGCCGGCGGTGACTCCAAACCGCCGGCATTTCCCCTTTTTTCCGGATCACCCGATGCCGGCTGAATAGTCGATATCAAAACAGTGTTCGCCCGCCGTATCCCGCCGCTCGCCGAGCGCGGGCAGCGCGGTTAGGGAGGCGTATGTCAACGGCCCGTTGTCTTGTTTTCGTTTGGTGGCGAAGTTGGCGCAGATCTGTATGACGCGGCCATTCTCACGCATCAGCGCAAACGGCGCCTCCGTTACAGGGTCGGCGCGCAGGTCGCTATTGAAGCATTTCTCCTGGCCCGTAGACCGGTATTCCTTCCATACCGCCTCCTGCTGAGCCCGATCCTCGGGAAACGCCACCCCAGCCCTCTCCAGACAGACAAGCGCATTGGCCGTCGAAAGCAGCGCCGCTTCCCGCAACTGATCTTCCTTCTGCCGCCGTGCTTCGGCAGGCCCGCCCGTCACAAACAGGCCGGCAATGATCGCCGCCACCACGATCGCCCCCAGCCCGGTTCCGATGGCCGTATCCCGGCTAAATGCCATTGGCCTCATCCCGCTCCGCATTGGTGATGAAATAGCTGAAGATCGCCCCGGCAATTGCCGCCACCACAAGCGATTTCAAGGCAAAGCGCAGGGTCAGCTCGCCGCTGAGGAAATTGTAGACGACCGAGATCGCATCGGCGACGAGGATCGTGCCAGCGATCACGAGGCTGACATAGATCAGCCATTTGCGGATGCGCGAGCGTTGCAGGGCGGGATTGCTCCGCCGGGCCTTCAGCAGGATCCGCGCCAGCCAGAAGAAGATCGGCGTACCTACGACCAGCCCGGCAATCGCCGAGCGCATCTGCGTATCCGGTCCGCCCCAGTAACGGTACGGCTGCTCGATCTTGTCCGGCACGGCCGTATCGATCAGCGCAAACAGCAGCGAGCCGAGATTATAGGCCACCACGCTGAGCACGATGAAGAACAGCAGATAGAAGAAGGCCTCCCGGGCCGAAAGATAGGATTGCGGCCGGGGCACGGCGATTGGGAAGACTGTCTCAGCAAAGGCGGAGAGGGATTCATCCACCTCCTCTGCCCGCCATCCCGCATCCAGCAGGACCGCTCGGATTGCGGGCCGCGCCTGCCCCCGTTCGAGCGCTTCCTTGACGAAATCTGTCAGTATGCTGTTGGCCATAGGCTCCCCCGGATCGCCATCGCTGCTGACGCGCAGAGTGGACGCCAATCACGGCGTTCACAAGGCAATTTCCAGGAGGAGAAGGTGGAGGCTTCTGTTGCCAGGCGCCTCCGGGCCCCGCCTAGGGGTCTGATACCCTAGGAGTTAAGGTCGGAAAACATCCGGCCGCTTACGCAGCCATCAGTTCGCCTTCAGCAAAGTTGTCGTTTGCAACTATTTGCTTGTGAGCTTCTAACGCAGCTCATGCGAGCGAAAGCCTCGTCTTTACACGTCCGTCGACACTATTTCGGCCCCGTCAGAAACAGACCTGCGGGGAGGTCTGCTTGTGGTGGAGCCGCCGGGTACCGCCCCCGGGTCCGAGCCGCTTATTACACGCGCGTTTATCGCCATAGTCCGAAGACCGGGCCAATATAGGGGATCGCGGGCGCAAAGGTAAGCCCCCACAATCCCCTATAGGCCCCTCGGGCAGCCATCACCCGGCCTGCCCTGCCGCGCCGGCCGGGAGAGCCGGGCGGTATGCCTCCGCATTTGTTGTGAATTCGGCATGGCCATAGCGCCTGAGCAGCCTGTGGATTTTCGCCACCAGCCGCCGGTCTGCCAGCTCCCGCAGGCCGGGCACCTTCGCCGCCGCGCCATAGAGCGCCATTTTCACCCCGATCATCGGCAACACCAGCCCGGCCACCAGATAGTCGAGGAACCCCACCTCCACCCCCATGTCGCGGGCAGCCTGGACGCTGCCGCCCAGGAAGCTCTGGACCAGCACCATCCGCCCCACCCGGCGCTCCAGCGAATTGTGGATACGGTTGCCCAGCGACCGGTCTGGCGGCAGGTAGGCGGCGAGCGTTGCGCGCACCAGCTCGCCGCAGGTGGCGTCGTCAAAGCCTTCGCGGATGGAGGCGCTGCGGGCATTCATGATGTCGATAATGCCCTGGGGGGTATCCATCAGAAGGTCTTCCGGCAGGCCCAGCAGATAGCAGCGATAACGGCTGAACTCGACGCGCGCGCGCTCCTCCGGCGTAAACTCTGTGCGGCCCTGTTCCACCATCTTGAACGCCAGCAGGAAGACGTCGATCAGCCCGGCGGGCATCTGGTCCACCTGCGGGATCGGAATACCGTAGACGGACTTGTCCCAGCTCTTGCTCATCCCGCGCAGCACATTGAAGCGCACCATCGAGTGCATCAGGCGCACCATTGCCGCCGCCTTGAACCCCTCCCCGCGCGGCTCCAGCGCGTTCGGAAGGGTCGTCACGGTGAAGAAGGTCGCCGTCTCGTTCACGCGCTTGGCTGCCGTGGTGTTGGAGAGCGTGCCGGTCAGCGCCATTGGCAGAGCAGTGTATTTGTTCATGAACGTCGCCAGGAAGGCGCCCCGGATCGTCCAGGGCGCAAACACCGCCATCGGCAGGCGGTTCAGTTCGGCGCCCTTGCGCACCAGGTCCATGTCCAACCAGGCGGGCCTGACTTCCATCTCGGCAATCAGTGCGGCAAGTTCCGGCGGCGCATCCGGCGGCGCGCCGATGCCCTCATCGCAGGCGGTCTGCAGCATGCTGACCAGCCGCTTGAACCCGTATTTCGGCATCAGCGCCGCATAGGCATCGGCCGTCACATCGCCCAGCATCGTGTAGGCGCGCACACGCGCCACCATATCTGCCGGCGGGGCCGGAAACTTGTCCGCATAAGCGGCCATCGAGCTGACGGAAATATCGTCGGTGTAGCGCTCCGGCGTCGCCGAGAAATCCACGCCGCCATACATCACCGGCAAAACAGTCTTCTGGAGCTGGATGCGCTGGTGAACAGCGTCGAGGGATACGGTCATCGAGACAAGTCCTTGGCTACCTTCGAGAAATAATGTAAGCAATTCTCAGATTTTCCACTCGCATCAGAAAAATGCTGAGCGACGGAAGGTTGGGGGACGCAAATGACTGAAAAGACGCGGAGAAATCCGAAACAAGCGCGTGCGCAAGCCACTGTGGACGCAATTCTGGCGGCAACCTTTCAGCTTCTTGAGAGCGAAGGCGAAAGCCGCCTGACCACAAATCGCATAGCTGAGCGGGCCGGTGTCAGCATCGGCACGCTCTACCAATACTTCCGGGACCGGGACGACATTCTTGCAGCCATGGGCGAACGCCAGGCCGAAGCGCTGCGCCAGAAGGTCACCGAGATCGTGCTTGCCGCACCGGAACAGGATGCTATCCGCACCATCATCCAGGCGATCATGGGGGGCATTGAGGGCTCACCTGAAACGCGCATCGTGCTGATGGACGCCCTGTTCAAGGCGCGCGGCGAAAGCATCATGAGCGAGCACCACCTCGCCTTTGTCGAGGCGATCAGCTCACGGAGCGATCTCAATCTTGTGCTGGGCCGGGAGTCTGCCTTTGTGCTGACCCATGCCGTGATCTGCCTGCTGAGGGCTGCGGCGGCCGAACCGGAACTGGAACTTGATCCCAAGGCACTGGAAGACGAGCTGGTGCTGCTGATCGAGAGCTATCTCATCGCCCTGGGCGCGCGCGCCGAGAAGGCATCGGGCAAGCCCTAACCGCCGTGGAAATGGCCGTAGATGCGGATGGCCAGGGCTTCGTTGACGCCCTCCACCTCCATCAGGTCGGCCACCTTGGCGCGGGAAACACCGCGAGCAGAGCCGAAATGGTGCAACAGGGCCTTCTTGCGGGCCGGGCCGATGCCTTCGATTTCATCGAGCGGTGAGCGGGCCGCTTCGGCAGCGCGCTTCTGGCGGTGCGCGCCGATAGCCCAGCGGTGAGCCTCATCCCGCAATCGCTGAAGATAATAGAGAACCGGCGCATTCTCCGGCAGCTTGAACGGAGCTTTGCCGGGGCGGAAGAATTGTTCGCGGCCAGCATTGCGATCAACACCCTTGGCGATGGACACAAGGGTGACATCCTCCGGGGTCAAACCAAGCTCCGCCAGCGTTTCCAGAGTGGCATTCAGCTGGCCAAGGCCACCATCGATCAGCACCAGATCCGGCCATTCCTGGACATTTCCGGACTCTTTCTCCTTCAATGCGCGGGCAAAGCGGCGGCGCATGACTTCCCGCATCATTCCGTAATCATCGCCGGGGGTGAGCTCTGTGTCCTTGATATTGAACTTCCGATAGGCCTGTTTGCGGAAGCCTTCGGGGCCAGCAACGATCATGCCGCCGACGGCGTTGGTGCCCTGAATGTGGGAGTTGTCGTAAACCTCGATCCGCTCCGGCGGACGGGGAAGATCAAACACCTTCTGCACTTCCGTCAGCAACCGCTCCTGGCTGGCGCTTTCAGCCAGCTTGCGGGAGAGCGCTTCGTGGGCATTGCGCTCGGCCTGGGTCAGCAGATCACGCTTGGCGCCGCGTTCGGGACGGCGCAGCTCGATCTTGCGGCCAGCCTTCAGGGCGAGGGCTTCCTCGATGAGCTCGGCCTGTTCGGGCAACTCGTTGACGAGGATCAGACGGGGCGGCGGGCGCTTGTCATAGAACTGCACCAGGAAGGCGGCGAGGATCTCGGCCACGGACTGATCGCGCTCATGGCGGGGAAAGTGCGCGCTCGCGCCCCAGTTCTGCCCGGCCCGGATGAAGAAGACCTGCACGCAGGAGACCCCGCCCTCCATCGAGATGGCAAACACATCGGCTTCCTCGATCCCGTCGGGGTTCACGTCCTGGGTGGAGCGGACATGGGCGATGGCGCGGATGCGGTCGCGCAGGCGCGCGGCGGTTTCGAACTCCATCGCCTCGGAGGCCGCTTCCATCTCTGCGGCGAGCCGCTTCTGAAGGTCAGCCCCCTTCCCGCGCAGGAAGTCGGCCGCCTCATTGGCAAGCTCGGTATAGTCTTCCTTCGAGACGAGGCCGACGCATGGCCCGGCGCAGCGCTTGATCTGGTAGAGCATGCAGGGCCGCGTGCGGGCCGAATACACGCTGTCCTCGCAGGTGCGCAGCAGGAACGCCTTCTGCAGCGTGTCGAGCGTGCGCATCACCGCGCCGGCATTGGCGAAGGGACCGAAATAATCGCCCTCATCCTGCTTGCTGCCACGATACTTCTTGATCTGCGGCGCTTCATGATTGCGGCGGATAAGGATGTAAGGAAACGACTTGTCATCGCGCAGCAGCACGTTGAAACGGGGTTTGAGCGATTTGACGAGGCTGGCTTCCAGCAGCAGCGCCTCTGTCTCGCTTTCGGTGACGACGAATTCCATCGCCCGCGTCATCGAGATCATCCGGGCGATGCGCTGGGTGTGGCCGCCCATACGGGTATAGTTGGAGACCCGCGCCTTCAGGTCGCGCGCCTTGCCGACATACAGCACCTCCCCCGCCTCACCGAACATACGGTAGACGCCGGGCTTGGCCGGGAGGTGTTTCAAATTCTCTCTGATGACGTCCACCCCGCGGATCGGGGCAGCGCCGGGGCTCGTATCGGTCATGGGGCAGAGATAGTCGAGACCGGCGGGGCGGGAAAGCTTGTGCGCTGCGCGTGAACTGTCAGAGGGAAATGTCGCCGGACATCACCAGCCCGGCAAACACGCCAGTGGCAACGAACAACAGGAGGATACCGGCGAAATATCTGCCGCTGGGATTGCCCGCGCCATCGCCCCGGCCACCTGGCATGAACATGTAGCATAACGTCGCCACCCCCAGAGCGCCCAGCAGGATCTTCTCGACCAGGCTCAGCCCGCCGAGAAACTCTGAAAGAGTCTCGGTCAGCCCCGAAAGCTCGTAGCTGGCGCGGGTAAGGGCGGCGTCAAATTTCTGAGTCCAGCTATCCATACTCATGGCACTGCTCGGGATGTGGTACTCTGCTTTCAGGCAGTTTTATCCGCAACACCGCTCATTATGGGCCAGTTGCGTTATCGGCTCGCGAAAAAGCCGGTAAAATTTCATCGATCTGGTTCACCCGCCGGGCATCCCTGCCCATGCCTTGCCTCTGGCGGGATGGGGTAGCGCCAATTCAGCGCCTTGAAGGCCTGCCGGGCCTCCAGTAAGCGTGCGCCGCAACCGCCCCTCCAGAAAAAAGGACCGCCCCAATGGCCGCCGACCTCCGCCTGTCCGATGCAATCGACCGCGTGAAACCCTCCGCCACGATTGCCGTTACGACCAAGGCCAACGAGATGAAGCGTCAGGGGCTGGACGTGATTGGCCTGGGCGCGGGCGAGCCGGACTTCGATACACCGGAAAACATCAAGGAAGCGGCCATCCGCGCCATCCGCGAAGGCAAGACGAAATACACCCCATCGGACGGCATTCCGGAGCTGAAGGAAGCGATCGTGGCGAAGTTCGCCCGCGAGAACGGCCTCACCTACAAGACCTCTCAGGTGAACGTATCGCCCGGCGGCAAGGCTGTGCTGTTCAACGCCTTCATGGCCACGCTGAATGCGGGCGATGAAGTGGTCATCCCGGCGCCCTACTGGGTCAGCTATCCAGAGATGGTGCTGCTGTGCGGCGGCACGCCGGTGGCGGTGACCTGCGGCGCAGAGACAGCCTACAAGCTGACGCCGGCTGCCCTGGAAGCGGCGATCACGCCGAAGACCAAATGGCTGATCCTCAACTCGCCCTCCAACCCTACCGGCGCGGCCTATACCGGCGCCGAGCTGAAGGCACTTGCCGATGTGCTGCTGCGCCACCCGCAGGTCTGGGTGCTGACGGATGATATGTATGAGCACCTTGTCTATGACGGGTTTGAATACAAGACGATCGCGCAGGTCGAGCCTTCGCTCTATGACCGTACCCTGACGATGAACGGTGTTTCCAAGGCGTATGCCATGACCGGCTGGCGTATCGGCTATGCCGCCGGGCCGGAGAAACTGATTGGCGCGATGCGCAAGGTGATGGACCAGTCCACCTCCAACCCCTGTTCGATCAGCCAATGGGCAAGCGTCGAGGCGCTCAACGGCCCGCAGGACTTCCTGCCCGGCTTCCGCGCCGCCTATGCCGGCCGCCGCAACCTGATGGTCGAAGGCCTGAACCAGGCCGCCGGGATCGTCTGCCCGAAGCCGGAAGGCGCGTTCTATGTCTATCCCTCCTGCGAGGGGTTGATCGGGAAAAAAACCGCTGCCGGCACGGTGATCGACAGCGACAAGACCTTCGCTGCCGAACTGTTGGAAGCGGAAAAGGTCGCCCTCGTCTTCGGCGAAGCGTTTGGCCTCCCCGGCACCTTCCGGATTTCCTACGCCACATCTGACGCGATCCTTAAGGAAGCACTGGTCCGCATCCAGCGCTTCTGCGGCAGTCTGTCCTGATCAGCCGCCATAGGCGGAACCTATAGCCGCAGGGCGGGTTTCGGATTGGAAAATCAGTCTCACAGTCCCAATATGCATTGGGCACGGGGAGCTGTTCCCCATTCTGTTTCAAAAGGAGAAATTTCATGTCCATCGACATCGGAATGTCTGACGAAGCCCGCAAATCCTCAGCTGACGCCCTGAAGACCCTACTGGGCGAGACCTATGCGCTCTATATCAAGACCCACGGTTATCACTGGAACGTCACGGGCCCGCGCTTCAATTCGCTACACAGCCTGTTCATGACCCAGTACACCGAGCTGTGGGCGGCCCTCGACGAGATCGCTGAGCGAATCCGGGCGCTTGGCCATTTCGCGCCGGGCTCCTCGGGCGAAATGATGAAACATGCCACGATCAAGCCAGACAACGACGTGCCCGACGCCGACACGATGGTGAAGAACCTTGCGGCGGGCCATGAAGCCGTCAGCCGCGCGGCGAAGTATGGCATCACCATCGCCGAGAAGAATGCCGACCCGGTGTCGGTCGACCTCTTCACCCAGCGCGCGCAGATTGCCGAGAAGACAGCCTGGATGCTGCGGGCTTCAGTCTGATACGCTCCTTGCCATCCTTCCGTACAACGCTCATCCTGAGCGAAGTCGAAGGATGGCCACAAGCGTTGCCGCCAAGCCCCGGCTCGCCCTTCGACTTTGCTCAGGGTGAGCCGAGGCGCGCCCCCTACCCCTCAAACGCTACCCCCAGGCCGCGGGCCATGCCAGCCAGCGCGTCGCGCATATAGGTGCGTGAGACTTTGGCGCGCATATCGCGCATATAAGCATGGGGCGCGCCGGGATAGACGTGCAGTTCCACCGGCACGCCCTCGGCCATCAGGCGGCGGGCATATTCCAGATTTTCCTCCGTAAAGAGATCAAGTGCGCCAGTCGAGATGAAGGTGGGCGGCAGGCCGGCAAGGCTTTCTGCGCGGGCGGCCGCCGCATAGGGCGAGACATCCGGGCTGCCCGGCGGCTGGCCCAGAAGCGAAGCCCAGCCGAAATGGTTTGATCCATTTGTCCAGATGAACTCGCCATACATTGGCGAGAGATCGGCGCGCACCGCCGTGCGATCGTCCAGCATCGGGAAGATCAGCTGCTGATGGCAGAAACGGTATTCGCCCCGGTCACGCACCAAGAGGGCGAGCGCGGCAGAAAGCCCGCCGCCGGCGCTTTCCCCCGTCACCGCGATACGGGCCGGGTCGAGGCCGAGACTGGCCGCTTCCCGGTTCATCCAGGCGGTGGCGGCATACGCGTCTTCCACATTGCCGGGATAGCTGGTCTCCGGGGCGAGGCGGTAAGCCGGCGAGACGACGACCGCATCAAAGAGCTCTGCCCAGAGCGCGCATTGCGGGCCCATGAATTCCGGATTGCCGGAGATATAGCCCCCGCCATGCAGGTGGAGGATCGCCGGGCGCGGGCCCTTGGCGCCGTCTTTCCTGCGGTAGAGTTTCACGCGCACATCGGGGGCGCCCGCCGGGCCGGGGATGAAGCGCTCCTCCATCACCGCCGTCTCGGGCAGCGGCGGCAGCAGCGCGAGCCCCGCCCGGTTCATCTCGCGCACCGCAGGCAGATTTTCAGCATTGATGTTGATCGTCGGGAAGCTCTCCAGGAAGGGCAGCAGTTCAGGATCAACAAGATGGCGGGATGACATGGGTTTCCTCCGGATAGTTTATCGCCACCAGCATTCCCGATCCTGAAGGGAGCGTCGAGCCCTTGCGGCGGGGCAGCCAGAGAGAATCCCGTTGACAGAAGCCGCTGACATGCGACCACTCAAACCGCATGACGATAACCTCCCTGCCCGGACGCGAGCGTAGCGACGCCCTCGAAGGCGGCGTGATTGCCCATTACATCACGCGGCCTGATGATCCTCATCTCCTGCGCTTCTATGCGGCCTATGACGCCGCCTTCATCCTGCCCGATGAAAAAGAAGACCTGGATGGCTTTCGTGCCTGCCTCGCCCTGAATGAGGGCGAGGCGTATGAGCGTCTGTCGGCGCTTTACGGGCCCTACCGGGAGATGGCGATCCTGCTGACGGAAGGGGCCAATGGCCCGGTGCTGGGCGCGGCCAATTTCATCGCCTTCGCTGGCGATGGAACAGACCCGACCGTCTCTCTCTCTTACATTTTTGTGGACGCAAACCAGCGCCGCCGCGGCCTGTTTGGCCTCCTGATGCACCTCGTCCGCGAGGAAGCGCGCGAGGCTTTTGCCTGGCCCGAGGGCGAAATACCCACGCCGCTGATCTTCATCGAGATCAACAATCCGGTGAAGATGAGCCCGGAAGACTACGCCCTCGACAGCCAGCATGCGGGGCTCGACCAGGTTGACCGGCTGAAAATCTGGGAGCGCCGCGGGGCCCGGCTTGTCGGGATGGAGTATCGCCAACCACCCCTGTCAAATGATCAGGGATCGGAGGATGAGTTGCTGCTCGGCGTGCTCGGCTCTGGCGGCGCGGAGTCTCTGCCCGCCTGCCGGATGCTGGCGCACATGCGGCGTTTTTTCGGTGTGACCGTGCTTAAGGGGCGCGATCCTGCCTCCTCGCCGGTGGCTGCCGCCCAGCTGGAGGTGCTGGAAGCGGCCTGCCAGCGCGGCGATCACATTTCCCTGACAGGGTTTGACGCGGTTTTTGCCGCCGCCGCACAGGTGTCCCGGGACCGAAGCTAGCCGGCGGGGGGCCGGCGACCGATACTGCAGGAGAGGCCCGGATGACCGAAATGGCGAGCATCACGCACGACTTTGAGGAATGCGAGGACAAGTCGGTCTACTTCACCCTCTCGCTCTATGTTAGTGAAAAGAAGGTCACTGCTGCGCTTGGCGCGCCTCTGGGCGCTGAAACGGTACGGGATTTTCAGCGCGGCTATCGCGGCAGCAAGCGCCTGCGCGACGCGGTAGAGCCCCTTTTCAATGATATTGCCGACCGCGAACGGCTGGGCGCAGTGGATGATTTCCTGCTGGACACCCTCTGCCCGCAGAATGGCGAGTTCATCGAGATCACGGCGCCGGACGAGATTGCCTGGTCAACCGAGGGACGCCGCTTCATCGCCACACCGCCTGGCCTTGGCAAGGCGCGCACCCTCCGGGTACGTCGCTTCTGGTACACCCATGCCAATGGCGCGATCGGATATCATCTTTCCTTTCGCTACAATTACGACCACACGCCAGGGGAGTTCTACTTTCTCTCCCTGCTCCAAAAAGCGGCCGCGCCGAAGGAATTTGAAGCCGCACCCCGCCCGCACGGCGCCCCGCCCTTCCGCGCCACCGATGACCGCACCGGCATTGCCCCGCTGGACCTCCTGCGCGTCAAAAGCCCGCGCGGAGAAGACCTGAGCTTCTGGCAATATGTGCGCGCCTCCTTCGATCTGGATGCGGAAGACCTGTTTGGAAAGCTGCCGCGCGATCCCGGCAAGGGTCAGGCCCCTCCGCTGGCGCCAACCTTTGACGCGCTGGTGGCCGAAGCGCCCTTCATCGAGGTGCCCGGCCTTGTGATGCCGGTGTCCCGTCTTCTCTTCTTCTTCGAGGATGCCACCTTCTTCCGCCGCCTGCTGCCAGAACCGGACAAGGTGACCGGTGTGCCTCCGCCGCGCACGCTGATGGTGCAGGAGGAGTGCTATCTGCCCTATCAGCGGAAGCTGGACGGGTTGAACCCGCGCGGGCTGGTGGATGTGCCCGAAATCCGCATGGGGCCGGACTATTGGCACTGGGTGATCAACCGGCCGGACTATGACCAGTTCACCGACGCGCAGATCGACGCGGCCCGCAAGACCCGGCCCGGCATGGATGACCGCCGGCGGCAGGACTGTCTGCAATACCTGTTCATCGCTGGCTTCAACCAGAACATCATCGATTTCATGAACCAGGACCCGTCAGAGATCCTGGATTCGACCGACCCGATCTATCCGGCCACCGAGGAACAGGCGACCGAGCGGAAATTCGTGCGCTTCGCCAATCCGCGCGCGCTGACCACCTATGTCGAGAAGGCCCGCAGCCTGGAAGCGGCCAATGACTATATCGGCACCTGCCCCTACGCCTTCATGATCCATGTCGTCTCGATGCATAACGAGTTCATGACGCGGGAATATGAAGCCTCCGCCTTCGAGCTGATCGACGAGGTGGAAAAGCTCGGCAACAAGGGCAGGCTGAAACGCGCAGCCGAAGCCTTCTACGCCTTCCGCACCGGGCAGTATGCCAATTATTACCGCGACCGGTACATGAACGTGTTCCGCTATGACACCGAGAGCGAAGTATTCGAGAAGATGACCCAGCTGCGCGGGATCGGCCGGCGGAATGATTATATCGAACGCCTGATCTCCAACATGGAAAGCCAGACCCGGGACCGGGAGGCGCGCCTCGCCAAGAAGGACGAGAGCGCGATGAACCTGCTGCTTGGCGCGCTGGGCGTGTTCGGCTTCTTCCAATTGGCGATGATGTGGGCCGACAAACTGCGCGATCTCAGCCGGAATGACGAGGTTTCTGTCAGCCTCAGCTGGGTGCCACCCTTCCTGGACCTGTCCGGCGGGAATCTCGATCAACCCTGGAACGAGTTTTCCGTATTCGTGCTCTACGCCTCGATGACCTTCACGATCGCCCTCGTGATTTTCCTGGTCTGGCGCCTTATTCGTGGCTTCTTGCGGTAAAGTGTGTTTTGTAAATTCTGTAAATTCAGAAACCCGGCTTTTCAGACCTTACAAGCGGGAGCAGCGGGCCGGAAAAAAGAAAGCCCGGCAGCATCATAAGACGCGCCGGGCATAAAGTGGGGTCCTGAAGGGGGGAGGAAACGCCCAATCGGAGGAATGATCGGGTTATGCCCAGGACCCTTGGCATGACGCCTAGATAGGGCATTTTCGCTGCATTGCAACATGCGACACAGCAGCTCACTCATGCAATTCTGCATGTGTTACCTAGAATTCACGAACCTTGACGCATAGAAACCCGGCGCAGGGGCTCCGTCTCGGCCGTCAGGAACTCCCGGAACGCAGCCACGCGCTTAGACCGGCGCAAGTCGCTGGGGTAAATAAAGTAAAGATCGAAAACCGGCCCGGTTACTTCAGGAAGGACCCGCACCAGACGGGGCAACGTAGCGGCCATATAGTCCGGCACATCGGCAATCCCAAGACCAGCATCAACCGCCCGGAGCATGGCGAACACATTATTCACCTTCAGGGTCGCGTTGCGCGGGGGGGCGTCATCACGCCCTACCCGGCAGGCAAAGGCCATCTCGAACAGCGGCGTGGACTCGTCGCCATAGGCGATGATCCGGTGGTTATCGAGATCCTGAGGCTCCTTGGGCACGCCATGGGTCTTCAGATATTCGGGCGAGGCATAGAGGTTTGTGCCCAGCGTGCCGAGCTTGCGCTGGATCAGGTCTGCCTTGTCCGCCGGCCAGAGGCGCACGGCGCATTCGGCCTCCAGCTTGAGCAAATCATACTCAAATTGGTCATCCAGGCGCAGATCGAGCCGCAAATCAGGGTGGCGGCGGACGAAATTGCCCAGCCGCGGCACCATCCAGATCGACCCGAACGCCACCGGGGCGGCCACGATCAGCTCCCCCTGCGGGGTTTCCTGCTGGTCGCGCAGGGCTGTGTTGGCTGATTGGGCGGCCGAGGCCATCTCCATCGTCGAGCGGTAGAGGGTGTGGCCGCTATCGGTCAGCACCAGGCCGCGGGCATGGCGCTGGAACAGCGAGACGCCAAGCTGTTCCTCCAGCGCCGCAATCTGGCGGGAGACGGCTGATTGGGAAATGCCAAGGCGCTCGCCCGCAAGGGTGAGGCTGCCGGATTCGGCGGCGGCGTGGAATGATCTGAGCTTACCCCAATCCATGGAAAGGGTTTGTGACGGGAGTTTGAACCTGCGGCAAGAGGAATGACGCGCCGGGTTGCTTTTTGGAACGCATTATCCTTGGCGCTGCGTCACCATTTGCAACCCGCCCGCCCCTGCCTAAACAGGAATAAAGACAGCCAGACAGGGAAGGAAACCGTCCATGCAAATCACCAAAGAGACCGCCGCCGTCGTCACCGGGGGTGCCTCGGGCCTCGGCCAGGCCACTGCCCGCGCCCTGGCAAAGGCTGGCGCCAAGGTTGCCATTTTCGACATCAATGCCGAAGCCGGCGAAGCCACCGCCAAGGAAATCGGCGGCATCTTCTGCAATGTGAACATCATGGATGAAGCTTCCGTGGTCGCCGGCTTCGAGAAAGCCCGCGCCGCCCATGGCCAGGAGCGGATCACGGTGCACTGCGCCATGGCCTCGAAAGGTGGCAAGACGCTTTCCTGGGACAAGGAAAACGCCCGCTACAAACGCCTTTCCACCGAGGACTATGAGTTCGGCGCGAAGGGCGTGCTGGTGGCTTCCTACCGTATTGCCTCGCTGTCGGCCGAGGGCATGGCAAACCTGCCCGAGCTGGAAGATGGCGAGCGCGGCTGCATCACACTGACAGCCTCTGTCGCCGCCCAGGATGGCCAGATCGGACAGGTCGTCTACGGATCATGCAAGGCGGGCGTCAATGGCCTCGTCCTGCCGATGGCGCGCGACCTGATGGATATCGGCATTCGCGTCAATTCGATCATGCCGGGCATCTTCGCTACCCCGCTGATGCTGCGCGCGTCGGACAAGGTGCTCAACAGCCTCGCCTCGTCAGTCCCCTTCCCCAAACGCCTCGGCAAGCCGGAAGAATATGGCTCGCTGGTTCTGGAACTGGTGCGCAACACCTATTTCAACGCCCAGTGCCTCCGTCTCGATGGCGGCATCCGCATGGCGCCGCGCTGACCGTATACTCCGCCCACCCCCGTTTTTGACGGGGGTGGGCTGGATACTCCGGCCTACCTCGCTCAGCCGGCGAAGCCGCGCTGGGCCATGACGTCATACCAGCGGCCGAGATTGGGGAGCTCCTTGTGCGGCGCCCATTTCATCACACGGCAGAAGCCACAGGTGATGAAGAGGGTGATGTCGGCAATCGAGAAGCGATCAGCGGCAACGAATTCGTTATTCGCCAGGTGTTCGTTAAGGCGTTCGGCCATCTTGCGGGCGGCCTTCTCGCTCTTCGCGGCCGCTTCAGCGCTCTGGGGCACTTCGAGCGGGGCCATCATCGGGTGGACATTTCGGAACCAGCCGGCGAACTGGATGAAAAACATCAGCTCGATGCGGCGATCCCACATCTCGATCAGGGCTTTCTCCTTGGGGTCTGCGCCCATCAGGTTCGGCTCCGGAAAGATGCCTTCGAAATAGGTGCAGATGGCGCGGCTCTCGGTGAGCTTGGTGCCATCATCGAGAACGAGCGCCGGCACCTGCGAGAAAGGCGAAACCTCACGGTATTCGGGCTTTTTATGATCCTGCTGCATGATCGAGACTTCCTGCAGGTCGACCGCGTCGAGCTTGCCCTTGGCGCGCAGGAAATAGACGACGCGGTCCGGATTGGGCGCCATCGGGCTGTGATAGAGTTTCATTGCTTCCTCCTAGAATTTTTTCGTTAGCCCGAAGGCCGCATTGACGGGCTCTCCGGGGAAATAGCGTTCATTGCCGAATCCGACATCGGCGCGGTCGGCATATTTTTTATCCGTCAGGTTGCGGACGATTATGTAGCCCTCAAGACCGTCCGTAAACACATAGCCGGCGCGGGCGCCGAGGACCGTGTGGCCGGGATAGGTGACGGTGTTGGCCGGGTCCATGAAATACTCGCCTACATGATCGAGCGTCAGGGAGAGTTTCAGGGCGGGGCTTGCCTGCCAGTCCAGCCGTGCATTGCCCAGCCATTCGGGGGCGGTGTCGATCAGGTTTCCGTCCACGATGCGTTCTTGGGCAGCGACGACCGGGCGGTTGAAGGTGTAGGTCTGGTCGCTCCAGGCAAGATTGCCGGTGGCGGAGAGCGTGTCCGTAAGCCGGAAGGTGGCTTCGGCGTCGATACCGAAATGACGGGTGGCGCCATCGGTGACATTGAGACCATCGGAATCGCGGAAGAAGAAGTTTTTCTTCTCCATCCACCAGGCGGCAACATCGAAGGTGAGGTGGCCGTAGAGCAGCGCGCCGCGCGCGCCGATTTCGAGGCTGTCGAGCGTTTCGGTGTCGATCTCTCCGGGGAGTTGGAGGCTTTGCAGGCGATAAAGATCCGACACCTGCGGGGCACGGGCGCCCCGGGCATAGTTGGCATAGAGAGCGCCCCAGGACTGATCCCAGACGAGGCCGAGCTTGGGCGTGAGGAAGGTGAAATCATCCGTGCGGTCCGGCGTGACATTGAAGCGGCCATTAATGCCGGTGGGCGCGCGGGTGGTGTAGTCGTAGCCATGGGTCTCCCCGCGCAGGCCGGCGAGGAGGCGGAAATTGTCCGTAAGCTGCCAATCGGCTTCGCCCCAGAGCGCGAAGACGGCGGTATCCACCGTGTAGTCGTAATGGATGCCCTGGGGGAAATTCGGGCTGGGGTTTGGATCGGGCTGGATTTCGCGCAGGTAGCCCGTGGCGAAATCGGTATCCGCGCCCAGGCGCCACTGGACGGGGCCGGTGGGGGCAAACTCGTAGCGGGCGAGGACGCTGCCGCCGGTATGGGCGTTCTTCTCCACCCCGCCATAGGGCAGGAAATGCTGGGAGAAGATCATCGCCTGAGAATGGATGTTCGGCAGAAGGGTCAGCGTGCCGGGGCCAAGCTCGCGGGAGAGGCGGGCGCCGAGACGGGCCGACCAGGCATCGCGGAAGGCTTCGGGGTTGGGATTGGTCTCTGAGAGATCGCGGTCCTTGTAAGCGTCCGGGCCCTGGATGAAGCTGGCCGTTTCCTGATTGAGGCTGGAGGCGGCGAGCCAGAAGGACGCGTCCCATCCGGCGAGGTCGGCCTGCGTCACGAGGGAGAGCTTCTGCTGCTGGCTGCCAGTATCATCACGCCAGCCGTCATCCTCCATCAGGGAGAGGTTGAGGCGCGTGCTGGCAGAGAGATTGACCGAAGCATCGCCCCGCAGGCGGCCGAGGGTGGAGTAGCTGAGGCGCGCACTTTGCGGGCTGCCGGCATCCGGCAGGATAAAGTTCAGCAGGCCGTGAACAGCATTGGAGCCATATTTGGCGCTTCCCGGTCCGCGGACGACCTCGATAGCATCGGCGACTTCATGATGGGGCTCGATCAGCGAGTTGACGTTGCCGAAGGCCGGCGAGCGGATGGGCACGCCATTCTCAAGGATGAGGAAGCTGCCCTGCCCTGCCCCGCCGGTGAGCACAGGCGAGCGGATAGAGATCAGATGCTCCTGACCGGAATTCATCTGGATGTTGACGGCGGGGGCCTGGTTCAGAATTTCGGCGGGGCGGTCTGCGGCGGTCTCACTGATCAGGGTGGCATCGAGCACGGAGCGCGCGCCGGCGGCCTGCTGGGGCCGGTCAGAATAGACTTCCACCGGCTCGAGGCGCTGGGGCAGCTCTGCAAGGGCAGCGGGCGCCATCAGCAGCGCGGTAAGGGCGGCAAGTCCGGTCCGATGATACAAGCGGGGCCTCCTGTCAGCCTGGCCGCAGGAAGGGGCGGCCCGCGCACCATTTAGAGGCTTGGCGCGCCGATGGCGACCCCGGCGCGGTTCAGAAGCGCGATGCCGTGGCGTCAGCGGAGCCTAGCTGAAGGCGCGCCACAGATTGTAGACGCTGACGAGGCAGATGGCGGCCCCGACGATAAGGGTGAGCGCCTTGCGGGGCACGCGGCTGGCTGTCCACGCCGCGATGGGGGCAGCGGCAAGGCCGCCGATCAGCAGCGCGAGCGCCGCCTTGCCAAAATTCGGCCCGAGGGCAACCAGAAAGGCAGCGCTGGCCGAAACGGTGACGACGAATTCGGCAATGTTGACCGTGCCAACCATCTTCCGCGCCTCCCCGCCCCGCGCGATGAGGTTTGAGGTGACAACCGGCCCCCAGCCACCCCCGCCGATGGCATCTGCGATGCCGCCGCAGAAGCCGAGGAGGCCGACCTTGCGGATCTGCGGCGGGGCGCTTGGCGGGCGCAGGGCCTTCCAGATGACGATGAGGCCCATCAACAAAAGATAGGCAGCGATGAAGGGGCGGATGAAGCTGGTATCGGCATGGCTGAGGAAGGCGGCCCCGATGACGGCGCCGATGGAGCCGAAGAGGGCAAGGCGCCAGAATATGCTCCAGTCGACATTGCGGGCGATGGCGTGGGAGGTGCCCGAGGCAGCGGTGGTTAAGATTTCAGCGGTGTGGACGTTGGCGCTGGCGATGGCGGGCGGAATGCCGAGGGCGAGCATGGCCGAGGTGGAAACCACGCCATAGGCCATGCCGAGGGCGCCATCGATCATCTGGGCGAGGAACCCCACCAGCACCAGCCAGAGAAACAGCTCATCAATTGCAAACGGCATCGGCGGCCCCGAGGAATACCCAACTTAGCCTACCTAATGACTAGAGTTTCGGATTCAGGGCCATGGGCATTTGCTCAAGGCAAATGTCAGGAAAGCTGTATCCGGAGGCACGGGTCTGCTGCGCGCAGGCCCTGACGGCCATCAGCCTGCGGCGAACAGGCCGTACGGCAAAGCGGCCACCACAGCGCCGGACAGGCAGGTGGCGAGCGTGCCCGCCAGCAGTGTGCGCCAGGCGAGGGCCAGGAAATCTTCCCGCCGTTCCGGCTCAACGATGGAGAGGCCGCCGATCAGGATGCCCATCGAGCCGAAGTTGGCAAAGCCGCAGATGGCGTGGGCGGTGATCATCCGCGTGCGCGGATCCATCGCCTCGACGGGCACTTCTGCCAGCTGAAGGAAGGCGACGAATTCGGTCAGCACCGTTTTGACGCCCATCAGGGAGCCGGATTGGGACGCTTCGCTCCACGGCACGCCGATCAAGTACATCAGGGGCGCGAAAATCCAGCCGAGGATACGCTCAATGGAGAGCGGGCTGCCGTTCACATCCGGGAAGAGGCCGAGGCCAGCATTGACCAGCCAGAGCAGCGCAAGGGCGGCGATCAACATGGTCGCGATGTTGAAGACGATCTTGAGGCCATCGGTGGCGCCGGTAGAGAAGGCGTCCATGGTGGAGGCGTATTTGAAATCGGGGTCTTTCATCCGCTCCGATACCGGGGTGGTTTCCGGGATCATGGCGAGGGCGACACCGACAGCGGCAGGGGCAGCGATGATCGAGGCGGCCAGAAGCTGGGGCAGCGGATTGGCCATCTTCCCTTCCAGGAACGCGCCGTAAACGACGAGGACCGAGCCGGCGATGGTGGCAAAACCGGCGGTCATCATGATGAGCAGCTCAGACCGGGTCATGCCTTTGATGTAGGGCCGGATGAGGACGGGGGCTTCGGTCATGCCCATGAAGACGTTGGCCGAGACGGCAAGCGAGGTGGCCCCGCCCAGGCCCATGCCGCGCCGGAAGACGAAGGCAAAGCCATTGGTGATCCAGCGCAGGATATGCCAGTGCCAGAGGATGGCCGAGAGGGCGGCCACCACGATGATGATGGGCAGGATCTGGAAGAAGAACAGCGGCGGGGGAGCGCCCCCGATCAGCTCACCGGCGGCGACGTTATCGCCGACATAGCCAAAGACGAAGCTGGTGCCCGCGCGCGTGGCGTTCTGCAGGCCATCTACCAGCGCATTGGCCTTGAGCAGGATTTCCTTGATGAAGGGAATGCCGAAGAGGATGAGCGCGAAGGCAAACTGCATCGCCGTGGCGCCGAGCACGATCTTCCAGGGAAAGAGCTTGCGCTTTTCCGAAAGCACCCAGCACAGGCCGTAGATCAGAACGATCCCGATCAGCGCGCGGGCATTGTCCCAGCCCCATTCAAATCCTGCCGGCATGTTGCGATAGCCCTCCCGCAAATCAGACCCAAGCCTTCAGACTTAACGGGCACGGAAAGGCTTGGAAAGCGGCAATGGCAATTGCGAGCCGGTGGGGACGCCGATGGAAAAAAGCCCTCACGGCGAACAACCGGAGGGCTCCATTCTGTTACAGCACCTGAAGCGGGCTTAGCCGAGCTTGCAGACGCAGATCTTGTTGCCGTCGGGATCACGGAAATAGGCGCCATAGAAGGTGGGCATACGGTTGCCGGGGGCGCCTTCGCAGGCGGCGCCGAGTTCGCGGGCCTTGTTGTAGACGCGGTCGACGGTTTCCTTGTCGGCCACGGCGATGGCCGGCATCACGCCATTGCCAGCGGTGGCAGCGCCTTCATAGGGCGTGCCGATCGCGAACATCGGCTGGCCGGGCGCGACGCCATAGAACTGGAGCCGGTCATTGGCGTAGAAGCGCTTGGCGCCCATTTCGCCGAGCACAGCGTCATAAAAGGCGAAGGCCTTTTCCTTGTCATTGGTTCCGAGGGTCAGGTAAGCGAGCATGGTGTCCTCCCTATTCGCGCCGCGACAGCAATCATGCCGCAGCCCCTGCGGCAAGGGGTGACGCAGCGGACATGCTTGACGTTGACGTGAACGTCTGGTGTGACACCGGCCATATAAACCCACCGTTTGAGGGAGATACCCATGTCCGACATCCGTTTTGACGGCCGCGTTGCCATCGTGACCGGCGCAGGCGGCGGCCTTGGCCGCGCTCACGCACTTGAACTCGCCCGCCGCGGCGCAAAGGTCGTGGTCAACGATCTCGGCGGCTCGCGCGATGGCTCGGGTGGCGGCTCGGATGCGGCGCAGGCCGTGGTCAAGGAAATCGAAGCCCTCGGCGGCGAAGCGATCGCCAACGGCTCGTCGGTGTCCGACGTTGATGGCGTGAAGCGCATGATCGACGACACGATGGCCAAATGGGGCCGGATCGACATCATCATCGCGAACGCCGGTATCCTGCGCGACCGCTCCTTCTCCAAGATGAGCGTGGAAGACATCGACCTGGTTCTGGCGGTTCACCTGCGCGGCACCTTCCTGCCCGTGCACGCCGCCTGGGACATCATGAAAGCCCAGAATTACGGCCGGATCGTCGTCACCACCTCCTCCACCGGCCTTTATGGCAACTTCGGCCAGGCCAACTACGGCGCCGCCAAGCTCGGCGTGGTCGGCATGATGAACACGCTGAAAATCGAAGGCGCGAAGAACGACATCAAGATCAACGCCGTCTGCCCGATCGCCGCGACGCGGATGACCGAGGACATCATGTCCGAGCAGATGCTGGCTGCGCTGAAGCCGGAATTCGTGACGCCGGGCGTCATCAACCTCGTCAAGGAAGATGCCCCCACCGGCATGATCCTGTCGGCGGGCGCAGGCGCCTTCTCGATGGCGCGCATCGTGGAGACCGCCGGCGTGTTCGTTGGCCAGGGCGACGCGCTGACCGCCGAAGCCGTTGCCGCCAAATGGGACCAGATCACGGATGTGAACACCACCCGCCCCGCCTTCAAGGCTGGCGGTGAGCATGGCCAGAACATCTTCTCCGCCGTGGCCGCTGCCGCCGCGAAATAAGCCTGCAAGGCTTGCCAAACAGAATGATTGAGGCGCAGGCTGGCCTCCGGAAACGGAGATTCAGCCATGCGCCTCTTTCTTTTTGCCGCCGCCTTTGCCCTGCTTGCCGCTTGCGCCGCGCCGGGAACGACAGACACGACCGGGACAACAGCGCCTGAGCCTCCCCCGGTCAGCCGGCCACTGGCAGAATCCGGCGGCATGTGTGGCGGTATTGCCGGCATCGAGTGCGCGGGCGGCCTCAGCTGCTTCTATGAAGATGGCGCCTGCCGGACGGTTGCCGACGCTGCGGGCATCTGCCTGCCCCGCCCGCAGATGTGTACGTATGAATATGCTCCTGTCTGCGGCTGCGACGGGCAGACCTACGGCAACAAATGCGCCGCCCAGGCCGCCGGTGTCAGCGTCGATACGCCCGGCGAATGCGCACCTGCCGAAGAAGGCTGAGGCTGCGCGTCAGCCGCCTTTGAAGTCATCGTCTGCGCCGGCCGTCTCGCGCGGGCGGGATGCATTATCCGTGCCCGGAGTACTTTCCTGCGGCAGTCCGAGACGGCGGCCGGGCGGGCCGCCTGGCCCGTTGCCCTCATCGTCATCATCACGCCGCCAGTCGCCCGGCGGGCGGCGGTTTACCCAGTTGAAGAAGTAGATGACGGCCAGCAGAAGCGCCGCGAGAACGAGGAGTTTCAGCATGGCCGCCCTTTCAAGCTATTCTTCGGTCTTGCGGAGATACATCGAGTTCTTCGGCCTTGAGAAGACGCGCTCCACCATTGGCACGAAGAAGTCCAGCGGCTCGCTCTGATAGTCTGGATCGAAGGCAGACTGGTCATAAAGGTGGCAGAACTGGGCGCAGTATTCAAAGTGCGGATGATCGCGGAACTGGTCGCGCATGTTCCGGTCGAGCCCCAGATGGTGGAAGAAATAATAGCCCTGGAACATGCCGTGATTGGCGACCATCCAGTGATTGGCTTCCGACACGAAGGGCTTGAGGATCGCGGCGGCAACATCGGGATGGTTGAAGCTGCCGAGCGTATCGCCGATGTCGTGCAGCAGGGCGCAGACGACATATTCCTCATCCCGGCCATCGCGGTGGGCGCGGGTGGCGGTCTGCAGGGAATGGGTCAGCCGGTCGACCGGGAAGCCGCCAAAATCGCCATCCAGCAGTTTCAGATGGTCGATGACGCGCCCCGCCAGCCCCTTGTTGAAGTGGCGCGAATGCTCCGCGATGATGTCCCAATCATCTTTCGAGCCTTCCAGCATCTCGCGGAATTTTGCGCGGGTTTCTACTTCCTGTCCGTCGGCCATGATGTTTCCTCCTTTTCCCGGCAGGCAGCCTAACCCGGAAAGCGCCTGCTGCAAAGCAAGGCGCCGCCGGACGCAGGGTCAGGGGGCGCCCGAGATTTCCGCAGCCTAATCCCAGAGATAGCCGAGATAGAGCCGTTGGCGCGTGCTGGCCGCCGGGCGTGTCGCGCCCTGCAGATCCTGGGCCTTGTGGACCTGATCGGTCAGCTGGCTGCGCAGCAGGTGCCAGGGCTCGCCCGCGCGGATACCCGCCTGCCTCAGGACCGGGAGGATCTCGTGGAGAACCTCGTCAGGCAAGTCGGCATTGTCCTGCCCGAGCGCTTCGGCCAGGCGCCAGCCGCCCGTATCCCGCCAGAGCGCGACGGCCACCGGGCCGCCTCCCCCCTGCCAGATCCACAGCGCCATCCGGCCGGAGGCAAGAGCGGGCGCGTAATCCCTCAAGCAGTTGCGCATTTCCAGCGCGACGGCCTGAAGATGCTCCATCCGGCGGACCGGCGAGAACGGCGCCGGAAGGGTGGGCACCGCAGTCGTCTCGCCGAACGCTGGCGGCTGGATCGCCGAGAGCGCCATTTCGAACAGGGCCGTTGCATCCTTCGCCCGGGCGAACTGGCGGGCAATGTCTGCGCTTGCCCCCTCACCGCGGATATGCAGGGCCATGTTCCAGGTTGCAACGAGGCAACGCGCCGCTTCCATATCCGGCCCGAGGGCCGCAACAATGGACGGGCGGCGGAGCAGCGCGGGAAGCGCGGCGACCACCGAAAGAACCGCAGACTGAATATCCGCCATATGACGGATAAGCTGGCGCGCGGCCTCATCGCGAAACAGACCGAAGAACTGGGCGTAGGCCGCCTCCGTCCAGAGCGCCTCGCCCATCCGCCCAAGCGCTTTCATCACGCCGCCGGGCGGGTGACTGCCGAAAAGCTCGACCGCCAGCTCACTATCCCGCGCGCGGCTCGCGAGCCATTGAACGCGCTGCGCGGTGTAGCCATCCCGCAGGGCGAGAATGGCTGCGGCATGGCGGCGCGCCGACGGCAGCATGAGGAAATCCTCATGCGGCGCAGGCCAGATGCGCGCGATTGTTTCCGCATGCGGACCGGCAAGGAAAACTATAAGCGGCGTGACCGGCAACGCCCGGCTATCGGCCAGGAGCACCGGCAGGCTCATGGGCGTTCCCATGATCACCTCCAACTGATTATGCGCAGGCGCCGACTAGGCGCGCTGGGCAGGGTCAGATCAATTCTGCGAGGGTCAGTCAGCCACCGGCAAACGCGCGGGGGCCGCAGACGGCGCTCCCCGGTAAAGCGAGGAGCAGGTATGGACTTCAATACACTGCTTCATGGGTGTTTCCGTTTCTGAGGCGGCGCCATCAAATCCTTTGACGGATCATTTTATGCGCCAGGATGTGCGTCATGCCAATGGCGCGACAATCTGTCAATGAGCCTTCTCGAAAATAAATTCCGTCTAGAGATTATTTTCAGCAGAAGCCGCGGAAGGCTGAAGCGCTGGCGCGCCTCAGCCCTTTACACAGACGACCTGTTTGAGGGTGTGGACCACTTCCACCAGATCAGACTGCGCCGCCATGACGGCATCGATGTCCTTGTAGGCCATCGGCGTTTCGTCGATCACGCCGGCATCCTTGCGGCATTCCACGCCGGCGGTTGCGGCGAGGTGGTCCTCAAGGGTGAAGCGGCGCTTGGCTTCGGCACGGCTCATGGTGCGCCCTGCCCCATGCGAGCAGGAGCAGAATGCCTCCGCATTGCCCTTGCCGCGCACGATGAAGGATTTCGCCCCCATCGAGCCCGGAATAATACCCAGCTCATCCTTGCGGGCGCGCACGGCGCCCTTGCGGGTGACCCAGACATCGGCGCCGAAATGGTGTTCCCGCTCCACATAATTGTGGTGGCAGTTCACCGCCGACTTCTCCAGCGTGAAGGCCGGAAGCACCTCCCGCATGGCCATCAGCACACGGTCCATCATCACTTCGCGGTTGAGGCGCGCATAGTCCTGCGCCCAGCCGACGGCTTCGATATAGTCGCCGAACAGGGGCTCTCCTTCCATGAAGAAGGCGAGATCCTTGTCCGGCACGTGATAGCCGAGCACCCGTTTCTCCAGCGCCTCGCGAGCTTCCTGGATAAAGTAGGTGCCGAGGATGTTGCCCGTTCCGCGCGAACCCGAATGCAGCATCACCCACACGCGGGCCTCTTCATCAAGGCAAAGCTCGATGAAATGGTTACCGCCGCCGAGCGTTCCGAGCTGCCTGGCAAGCATCGTGCGCTGGATGCGCCGGTGTTTGGCAAGCACCTTATCGAGCCGCTCGGGCAGCCCCGAATTGCGCAGCGCAGTCGCCGCACGCGCCGGAGCATCCTTGTGATTGCCACCAGGGCCATTGCCGACCGGGATCTTGCGTTCGATCTGACTACGGACGGCCGCAAGGCTATCGGGCAGATCATTCGCGGTGAGGCTGGTGCGGATCGCCATCATGCCACAGCCGATGTCGACGCCCACAGCCGCCGGAATGATGGCGCCTTTGGTCGGGATGACGGAGCCCACGGTCGCGCCACGCCCGAAATGAACGTCCGGCATCACGGCGAGATGCGAATGCACGAAGGGCAGACCGGCAACGTTTTCCAACTGCTCGCGCGCTTCAGGCTCCACCTCAACACCTTTCACCCAGGCCTTGATGCGGCCCGCAGCGTAGGTTTCGAAGACTTCAAACTCACTCATCGTCTTTACAGCTTCCTCCCGGAAGCGCCTCCTTTTCAAGCCCTCCACGCGGCCCCTTCGGATTTCAGACAAGAAAAAACCCTCCGGGCGAAACGCGCGGAGGGCGGGCATAAGGCCCTTTCGGGCCTTCGGGACTGATCGTCAGCCCCTATCCAGCAACCTCCATGCGGAAACGCGCCGCGACCTGTTCCAGGCCCGCGTCCTTCCTTGGCTGAGTTAAGGGCCGATACGTCATCGGGCACTCCGTTGCTGAATGGAGGCGCCCTATGATGGAGACGGATGAAACCGTCAAGCAGAAAATGAAAGGCTCCGGACGGAATTGTCCGGAGCCTTTTGATCTTCTTCGGAAAAATAATTCCCGGATAATCAGTTTACGGCGCGGCCGGATTGGTCAAACCGTATACGGAAGTCTTCCAGCGTGATGGTGTAATCATCCGCGTCGTGGAATTCAGCATCGGTCATTTCCGGCTGCTCATGGCCGCGATACCAGGCGGCATATTCGGGCATTTCGCGGCTGAACTTCTTGTAGTGCGTGGAGTAGCTGGAGACCTTCACGCTGGGCACATCGGTGCTGAAATCGAAGGTCATCAGGCGCAGCCAGCCATCACCGATGCCAACCGGCCAGGCGGACTGAAGTCCCGCATCCTTGGCGGTCTGGCCGCGATCCTGAAAGTCGGCAAGGATCTGCCAGACCTTCTGGCCCGAAGCGTTGTCATCCACGCGCATCGACTGGCCATGCTGGTGACCGGCCAGCACAAGGAAGATCTGGTCGTTCTGGCTGATGAACTTGTCCCACACCATCTGGGGTGTGTTGTGTGCGTCGGGATCGGCAGCATGGCTGTCGACAACGGGGCTCGGCACGCGCTCGCCCTTGCGGTTGAGGAAGTCGTGGGTGGTGACGATGGTGGGCAGGCCCTCATACTGATCGATCACCGAAGACGCCCAGACAAGGGATGTATCCGGCGGATCGAACTGCAGGCCGATATGCAGGAAGCGATAGCCGCCCGCTTCGAAGATCTGGGCGCTGTCCGTGCCGCCATCATGGGAGGCAACATACCAGGGCTGGTCTTTGAAAAAGGCAGAGTCCGGATTGAACACTTCGCGGAAATTATCGAGCCCGCCAGCATGCAGCATGCCGAGGGAGGTGAGGTCGTTGGGATCGACTTCGGCGGGGCTGGTAACGCGCGGGGGGAATTTGGAATCGGTCCAGGTGGCGTCATAGTCATGATTGCCTGGAACGACGGAGAACGGCGTCTTGCCGGCGATCAGCTCGAAGCCTTCCCGGGCCTTGGGCATCTCGACGGTTTTCACCTTGTCGCTGGGCGAGAGATGGGCGTCGAAAATCGGATTGGGGACGGCCTTGAAGCCGCGCGCCTCATGCTCGGGATCGATCTTGACGGTGCCGTGCTGCCAGACATCGCCGACATGCGTAACGAAGGCGATATCCCCGCCCTGGCTTTCGAGATTATCGGCGATCCAGCCCATCTGCTCGATGAAGAGATCGGCCGCATCAAACGGGAAGCCTTCTGCGGTCTGGTGCGTGTAGTCGGTATAGTTCTGCGTGTCGGGGATCACCGCGATGGTGAAGCGGGCATCGGTCGTGGTGGCTGCGGTGGGCATTTCAGGGGCGAGGGCAGCGGGCTGCACCGGTGTGGCGGCGCAGGCGGCGAACAGGCCAAGCGCGGCCAGCATCGCCGTCGCTGACAAGAGGTGAGGGCGTTTCATCGGACTGTCTCCAGGAGGGTGGCCCTCTGCGCCTAACGCGCATGGATGACAGTTTTTACAGCGGCCCGCCCCCTTCCCCGGCCGGAAGACGGCAAAAAGCAAAACGCCCCGGAGCGGGGCTCCAGGGCGTCATGAAATCGATCTGGAAAGATCCAGCGAAAGACTAGTCTTCTGCAGCTTCCAGCTCAGCGGCGTGACGGGCTTTGTCAGCAGCGCCCTTGGCCGATTCGTCACGGTCCACGAGTTCGAGGACGGCGATCGGGGCGTTGTCGCCCGGGCGGAAGCCGGCTTTCAGAACGCGGGTGTAGCCGCCGTTGCGGTCCTTGTAACGCTCGCCGAAGACTTCGAAGAGCTTGCGGACAGCCGTTTCATTGCGGACTTGCGACAGCGCGGCGCGGCGGGCAGCAAGGTCGCCCTTCTTTGCGAGGCTGACGAGCTTGTCCATGATCGGGGCCATTTCCTTGGCCTTCGGCAGGGTGGTGATGATCTGCTCGTGCTCGATCAGGCTGGCAGCCATGTTCGCGAACATCGCCTTGCGGTGCGAGGTCGTCTTGTTGAGCTTGCGGTGGGCAATCTGGTGGCGCATGGCTACATTCCTTCCGAGGTGGTCAGGCCCCGGTCATTCCTGGGCTAGATGTGATCGTCGTATTTCTTGGCGAGACCTTCGATGTCCTCCGGCGGCCAATCCGGCACTTCCATGCCAAGATGCAGGCCCATGCCGGCGAGAACTTCCTTGATCTCGTTCAGCGACTTGCGGCCGAAGTTCGGCGTGCGGAGCATTTCCGCCTCGGACTTCTGGATCAGGTCGCCGATGTAAACGATGTTGTCGTTCTTGAGGCAGTTGGCCGAGCGAACAGAGAGTTCGAGCTCGTCGACTTTCTTGAGCAGAACCGGGTTGAAGCCCAGATCCGTTTCGTCTGCCGAGCCGCCGGTTTCGAGCGTGGGCTCTTCGAAGTTGATGAAGAGCTGGAGCTGGTCCTGAAGGATGCGGGCAGCATAGGCGACAGAATCTTCCGGCGACAGCGAACCATCGGTTTCCACGTCAAGGGTCAGCTTGTCATAATCGAGGACGGTGCCTTCACGGGTGTCTTCAACCTGATAGCCAACGCGGCGAACCGGCGAATAGATGGCATCAATCGGAATATAGCCGATCGGCGCGTCTTCCGGGCGGTGGCCTTCGGCGGCGACATAGCCCTTGCCGGTGGCAACGGTGAATTCCATGCGGACTTCAGAACCGCCGTCCAGCGTACAGATGACAAGATCCGGGTTGAGGATCTTCACATCGCCGGGGGTTTCGATCTGGCCAGCCTTGACTTCGCCGGGCCCCTTGGCGCGCAGAACCATGCGCTTGGGCGTATCGGATTCCATGAAGATCGCGACCTGCTTGAGGTTCAGCACGATCGTCGTGACATCTTCACGCACGCCAGGGATGGCGGAGAATTCGTGGACAACGCCGTCGATCTGGACGCCGATGATGGCGGCGCCTTGCAGCGACGAGAGAAGTACGCGGCGCAGGGCGTTGCCGAGCGTCGTGCCGTAGCCGCGCTCCAGAGGCTCGACCACGAGCTTTGCTTTGCGCTTGGCGTCGTATCCGGCCTGGACGACAGGACGGTTCGGACGGATCAGCACTTTCCAGTTACGGTCATTCACAGTGGTCATTCAGGGTTCCTCGAAAAGGACAGCAGCGCCGGAGAGGCGCTGCCGGAGAGTATTCGTCAGACGCGGCGGCGCTTGGGCGGGCGGCACCCGTTGTGCGGGATCGGCGTCGTATCGTTGATGGCCGTCACGGTGAGGCCAGCGGCCTGAAGGGCGCGCAGGGCGCTCTCACGGCCCGAACCCGGACCACGCACGCGCACTTCAACCGTCTGCAGGCCATGCTCTTTCGCCTTCTTGGCGGCGTCTTCAGCAGCCATCTGAGCGGCATAAGGCGTCGACTTGCGCGAGCCTTTGAAGTTCATCACGCCCGAGGACGACCAGGAGATGGTGTTGCCCTGTGCGTCGGTGATGGTGACCATCGTGTTGTTGAAGCTCGAGTTCACGTGAACAATACCAGAGGTAATGTTCTTGCGTTCCCGGCGGCGGATACGAGTAGCTTCGCGGGCCATGGGGCGTCAGTCCTATTATTTCTTCTTGCCGGCGATCGGCTTGGCCGGGCCCTTGCGGGTCCGTGCGTTCGTGTGGGTACGCTGACCGCGCACCGGGAGCTTCTTGCGGTGACGCAGGCCACGATAGCAACCAAGGTCCATCAGACGCTTGATGTTCATCGAGGTGTCACGGCGGAGGTCACCCTCAACGAGATAACCGGCGTCGATGGTTTCGCGGATCTTGATGACCTCAGCGTCCGTCAGCTGGTTCACGCGGCGCGACGGCTCAACACCAACCTTCTCGCAAATCTCTTTGGAGAAAGCCGGGCCGATCCCGTGAATATAGCGCAGCGCGATTTCGACGCGCTTGTTGGTCGGAATATTTACGCCTGCAATACGGGCCAAGGCCGTTTCTCCTCAAGCGGATGTCAAAACATGAAATGCGCGCCAAGCGGGAGTATCACGCCCGTCGCGCGCACCGGCGGTTAAGCCTGAAGCTAAGTTTCGAGGCTTATAGCCACGGTTTTCTCCCCGTCAACAGCAGAACTGCGCCGTTCACGCGGATTGTTTCAGAGCCGCATCGATTTCGCCTGACACGGTATCAATCGTGCCCATTCCATCGATCTCGGTCAGCACGCCCCGCTCGGCATAAAGGGGAACCAGCGGTGCGGTGTCTTCGTAATAGCGCTCCAGGCGGCGGGAGAAGGTGGCTGGATTGTCGTCCGCCCTTCCCTGCTCCTCAAAACGCTTGGTCACCCGCTCAAGCAGCTTGGTATCGTCCACGATCATGCGGATCACCAGATCCACCTGTGAACCGCGCGATTCCAGCAACCTGTCGAGCGCTTCGGCCTGTCCAATCGTGCGGGGGAAGCCATCAAAGATGAATCCCGGCGCGCCGGCCTGGACGGTTAATTGTTCGTCAATCAGGGCAATCACGATCTCGTCGGAGACCAGGCCGCCTTCATCCATGATCTTTGCCACGCGCTGACCAAGTTCGGACCCGGAAGCCCGAGCGGCGCGAAGCATGTCGCCTGTAGAAAGCTGCACAAAGCCGCGCTGCTCAACGAGTCGCTTGGCTTGAGTGCCCTTGCCCGCAGCAGGCGGACCAAACAGAATCAGGTTCACTTCTTCTTGCCCCCGAGTTTCGATTTCTTGATCATCCCCTCATACTGGTGGGCGATCAGGTGCGACTGGATCTGTGTGACAGTGTCCATAGTCACCGAAACGACAATGAGCAGAGACGTACCCCCAATGTAAAACGGAATCTGAGGGAAATATCGCCGCAGGAGCTCAGGCAGAATACAGATGAAGACCAGGTAGAGGGCGCCGATGGTGGTCAGGCGGGTCAGCACATAGTCGATATAGGCGGCCGTGTTGGAGCCCGGACGGATGCCCGGAATGAAGCCGCCATACTTGCGCAGATTGTCCGCCGTTTCCTGCGGATTGAACATGATCGACGTGTAGAAGAAGGCAAAGAACGCCACCAGGACCGCATAGGTGATAATGTAGGTCCAGGAGCCGGGCGCGAAATTCGTCGCGAGCCAGCCCAGAACGCCTGTCATCCCCGTCGTTTCCGGGTCGGCGGCATTGCCACCAAGGAAGCCAACGGCCGTCAGCGGCAGCATCAGCAGCGCTGTGGCGAAGATGGCGGGGATAACGCCCGAGGTGTTGATCTTCAGCGGCAGGAAGCTTTTCTGCCCCTGGGCAAAGCCCTGGGCCTGCTGGCGCTTCGGATAATGGATGATCAGGCGGCGCTGCGAACGCTCCACAAAGACGATGAAGACGACGAGTGCCAGCACCATCACCACGATGGCCAGGACGAAGCCGATATCCACCGAGGTGGTGCGGGCCTGGGCCACGAGGTTGTAGATTGCCCGTGGCAGCTCTGCCACGATGCCGGCAAAGATGATCAGCGAGATGCCGTTGCCGATGCCGCGCGCGGTGATCTGTTCACCCATCCACATCAGCAGCATGGTGCCGCCCGTCAGCGTGACAACGCCCGTGAGGATGAAGAACCAGGACGCGATTCCATCAAGGCGCACGGCCACGAGACCGCCGGTGATGGCGAAGGCCTGCACCAAGGCAAAGCCGAGTGTCAGATAACGCGTATACTGGTTGATCTGCTTGCGGCCCGCCTCCCCTTCTTTCTTGAGCTTCTCAAGCGAAGGAGACACCGAGGTCATCATCTGGATGATGATCGAGGCGGTGATGTAGGGCATGACGTTGAGCGCGAAGACGCCCATCCGCTCGACGGCGCCGCCGGCGAACATGTTCATCGAGCCCAGAATGCCGCTCGACTGGCTTTCGAACAGCGCCGCATATTGTGACGGGTCAAGGCCGGGGATCGGAATGAAGGTCCCTAGCCGGTAGAGGACCAGAATACCGAGCGTGAAGAGGATCCGCGCCTGTAGGTCTTTGGCTTTTGCAAAGGTCGCAAAATTAAGGTTGCGAGCCATTTGTTCCGCAGCATTCGCCATCGGCTGCACGAGCCTCCCTGAAAAGCGTTCGCCGCCAAGATCGGCGGCGACACGGGATTTGTGAAGAGGGGTTAAGCAAGAACCCCAGATTATTCCTCAGCAGCGTCTTTCGCTGTGCCGGTCAGGGTGACCGATCCGCCAGCCTTTTCAACGGCTTCCACGGCAGCCTTCGAGGCTCCGGTAACCGTGATGTTCAGCTTCTTGGGCGCGTCGCCCTTGGCCAGCAGACGGATGCCGTCGCGGGCGTTGCGGACCACACCGGAAGCCACGAGGGTTTCTTCGGTGACGTTGGAAGCGTCCAGCGTGCCAGCGTCGACAGCCTTGGCGATGCGGCCCAGGTTGACCCAGGACATGGTCTTGGCGCCCGGCGCTTTGAAGCCGCGCTTGGGCAGACGCATGTAGATCGGCATCTGACCGCCTTCGAAGCCGTTCACAGCAACGCCCGAACGAGCCTTCTGGCCTTTCACACCGCGACCAGCCGTCTTGCCCTTGCCCGAGCCAACGCCGCGACCAACGCGCATGCGCTTCTTGGTGGAGCCATCGGCGGGAGAAAGTTCATTGAGTTTCATGGCAGTAACTTTCGAATAAGCGAAGGAAACGGCCGGCAGGCTGCAGGAGCCTTATTCGCCGACCACTTCCACGAGATGCGAGACCGTGCGGATCATGCCGCGGACTTCCGGCGTGTCGACCAGCTCACGCGTGCGACCGACCTTGTTGAGGCCGAGGCCGATCAGCGTCTGACGCTGGTTCGGCTTGCGCGCGATCGGGCTGCCGATCTGACGGACGGTGACTTTCTTCTGGGACATAGAGGTCTCCTATCAGTTCACCGAATCGGCCATGCCGGCTTCGGAGGCGCCATCGGTACGGCGGCCAACGATATCCTGGACTTTGAGGCCGCGCTTGGAGGCAACCGTACGCGGGTTGGCCTGACCTTTCAGGGCATCAAAGGTGGCACGCACCATGTTGTATGGGTTGGACGAGCCGAGCGACTTGCCGACGACGTCCTGGACGCCGAGGACTTCCATCACGGCACGCATCGGACCGCCGGCGATCACGCCGGTACCCGGAGGGGCTGCGCGAAGCACGACCTTGCCGGCGCCGTGACGGCCATTGCCGTCATGGTGCAGCGTGCGGCCTTCGCGAAGCGGAATGCGAACCATGTTGCGCTTGGCTTCTTCAGTCGCCTTGCGGATGGCTTCAGGAACCTCACGGGCCTTGCCCTTGCCGAAGCCGGCACGGCCCTTCTGGTCGCCCACAACGACGAGCGCAGCGAAACCGAAGTTCTTGCCGCCTTTCACCGTCTTCGCAACGCGGTTGATGCCAACCAGCTTGTCGACGAGTTCAGAGCCTTCCTCCTCACGATCGCGCGGTTGCTCGCGGTCGCGGCGGCGGCCCCTTTTCTCACCTCTTTCCTCAGCCATCAGGCAGACTCCTTCAGAATTTCAGGCCGCCCTCGCGGGCAGCATCTGCCAGGGCTTTCACCCGGCCGTGGAACATGTAACCACCGCGGTCGAAGACAACATCCTCGACGCCAGCCTTCTTCGCGCGCTCGGCGATTGCCTTGCCCACGAGTGCGGCGGCTTCGACGTTGCCGCCGGTTTTCGCGCTACCGATAACTTCCTTCTCGAGCGTCGATGCCGAGGCGAGCGTGATGCCCTTCTCGTCGTCGATGATCTGCACCGAGATGTTCTTGTGGCTGCGCGACACCGAAAGGCGCGGACGGCCTTCAGCGACCCGGCGGAGCTTGGTGCGGACGCGCTGGGCGCGGCGCTGCATCTTTTCGCGTGACGTCTTCATGGCGTTACTTCTTCTTGCCTTCCTTGCGGCGGACATATTCGCCCTGCAGGCGGATACCCTTGCCTTTGTACGGCTCCGGCGGACGGAACTTCTTGATCTCGGCAGCAACCTGACCAACGGTTTGTTTGTCAGCGCCCGAGATGATGATCTCAGTCGGCTTGGGCGTTTCGAGCTTGATGCCCTGCGGCGCCTTGAAGATCACATCGTGCGAGTAGCCGAGCGCCAGCTTCAGGTCAGTGCCCTGCATCTGGGCACGGTAACCGACGCCGACGAGTTCGAGCGTCTTGGTGTACCCCTTCGTGACCCCTTCCACCAGGTTGGCGGCACGGGCACGAGCGGTTCCCCACTGGGTACGCGCGTCCTGCGTGAGAGACTGAGCCAGCGTCGGCGGACGCTTGCCTTTCGCCTTCTCTGCTTCGATCGCGTCGTTCGCAGCCTTCATCAGGTCAGCGCGCGGAGCAACCAGAAGCTCGTTGTTTTCGAGCTTCGGCGTGATGACTTCCGGCAGGACAAGCTCAAGCTCGCCTTTCGGACCTTTGGCCTTGATCGTCTGGCCGGCGACGGTGACAGTTGCACCTGCCGGAACCGGGATCGCAAGCTTACCAATACGGGACATGGAACCTGCCTCCTAGAATACGCGGCAAAGCACTTCGCCGCCGACATTCTTGGCGCGCGCGGCATTATCCGACATCACACCCTGCGAAGTCGACAGGATGGAAATGCCGAGGCCGTTACGCACCAGCGGAATGTCCGAGACGGACGAATAGACACGGCGGCCAGGCTTCGAGACACGTTTGATCTCGGAGATGACCGGCTGGCCTTCATAATATTTGAGTTCGATTTCGAGGGTCTTGTGACCGCTCTTTTCGATCTCGGCGTAACCCCGGATGTATCCCTCGTCCGTGAGGACGTCGAGAACACGTGCACGCAGCTTCGATGCCGGCGACGTCACTTTGGACATGCCGCGCATCTGCGCGTTGCGGATCCGGGTGAGCATATCGCCGAGGGGATCGGAAATGTTCATGTGCTTCCCTCCTCTCTTACCAGCTGGACTTTACAAGGCCGGGGACCTGGCCACGCGAGCCAAGCTCACGAAGCGCGATACGCGACATTTTGAGTTTACGATAGAATGCACGCGGACGGCCGGTGACTTCGCAACGGTTGCGAACACGGTTCTGAGCCGAGTTGCGCGGCAGTTCGGCAAGCTTGAGACGCGCCTTGAAGCGCTCCTCCAGCGACAGATTTTCGTCCATCGCAGCTGCCTTGAGCTGGGCGCGCTTGGCCGCGTAGCGGGCGGCCAGAGCCTTCCGCTTGTTGTTCTTCTCGATTGCGCTCTTCTTTGCCATATCAGCAGATCTCCTGGCGCTAGTTCCGGAACGGGAAGCCACACTCGGCGAGGAGTGCTTTGGCTTCTTCGTTCGTTTCGGCAGTGGTGCAGACGATGATATCCATGCCGCGCACCTCTTCGACCTCGTCATAGTTGATCTCAGGGAACACGATGTGCTCCTTGATACCCATGGCGTAGTTGCCGCGGCCGTCGAAGCTCTTGCCGTTCAGACCACGGAAGTCTTTCACGCGCGGCAGAGCGATCGTCGTCAGACGGTCAAGGAATTCGTACATCTGGTCGCGGCGCAGGGTAACCTTTGCGCCGATCAGCATGCCTTCACGGACCTTGAAGCCGGCGATCGACTTGCGAGCCTTGGTGGCAACGGGTTTCTGGCCAGCGATACGCTCCAGCTCAGCCAGGGCCGCCTTGATCTTCTTGGAGTCGTTGACGGCTTCGCCAACACCCATGTTGATCACGACCTTGTCGAGCTTCGGAACCTTCATCGGGTTCGAATAGTTGAACTGCTCTTGCAGTTTCGTCCGGATCTCTTCCCGGTATTTCCGCTTGAGGCGGGGTTCATATGCCTCAGACATCGATCGATTCCCCTGAGCGTTTCGCAAAGCGCGTCTTGCGGCCATGCTGGTCAATCTTGAAGCCAACGCGAACGGCCTTGCCATCACGCGGATCTGCAAGGGCAACGTTGGAAACGTGCACCGGTGCCTCGAAGGTCTTCAGACCACCGGGGTCCATCTGGCTCGGCTTCTGGTGACGTTTTACCAGGTTCACGCCGCGCACGACCACCCGGCTCTCGTCCGGGATCACCTTCAGGACTTCGCCCTTAGTGCCCTTGTCCTTGCCGGCGATCACGATGACCGTGTCACCTTTTTTGATCTTTGCAGCCATGACTACAGGACCTCCGGCGCCATGTTAGCGATCTTGACCTGGTTCTTGCCGCGCAGTTCGCGCGGAACAGGGCCAAAGACGCGCGTGCCAATCGGCTCGCCATTGTTATTGATCAGAACGGCAGCGTTGCTGTCGAAGCGGATCGTGGAGCCATCCGGACGGTTGATGTCCTTGGCGACGCGAACGACGACGGCCTTGCGGACGTCCCCTTTCTTCACGCGGCCCGTCGGGATCGCTTCCTTGATCGAGACGACGATGACGTCGCCCACCGAGGCGTAACGGCGGCCTGCGCCACCGAGCACCTTGATGCACATCACGCGGCGTGCGCCAGAGTTATCGGCGACCCGCAGGTGGGTTTGCATCTGGATCATGCCTCACTCCCTTCATCGGTAACGAGTTCCCAGCGCTTCAGTTTGGACTTCGGCGCGCACTCGCGAATCGCAACAGTCTGGCCCTCGACCGCGACGTTGTTCTCGTCATGGGCGTGGTACTTGTTCGTTTTCCGGACGATCTTCTTCAGCATGGGGTGCGTGAAGGTACGCTCGACACGGACAATAGCGGTCTTGTCCTGCTTCGCGGAGACAACAACGCCTTTCATAATACGTTTTGGCATCTCAGTCTCCTTACTTGCCTGCCTGGGCTTTCTCGCGCAGGACCGTCTTGATCCGAGCGATGTCGCGACGAACCTCGGTAACGCGGCCCGTCTTCTCCAGCTGGCCCGTGGCTGCCTGGAAGCGCAGATTGAACTGTTCTTTCTTGAGCTTCACCAGCTCGTCATTGAGCTGATCGACGCTCTTGGCTCTTACATCGGCGGCCTTCATGATCAGATCCCCTCGATACGCTTGACGACTTTGGTCTTGATCGGGAGCTTCGCAGCGCCGAGGGCAAGAGCCTGGCGGGCGACCTCTTCCGGGACACCGTCGATTTCGAACAGGATACGGCCAGGCGCAACGCGCGCGACCCAGCGGTCAACGCCGCCCTTACCCTTACCCATGCGGACCTCGATCGGCTTCGCGGTAACCGGAACATCCGGGAACACGCGGATCCAGACCTTGCCCTGACGCTTCATCTCACGCGTGATGGCACGGCGGGTGGCTTCGATCTGGCGCGCGGTAACGCGCTCCGGTTCGAGAGCCTTGAGGCCAAACTGGCCGAAAGCCAGCGTGAAGCCGCCTTTCGACTGTCCGCTGATCTGGCCCTTGAAGGCCTTGCGGAACTTGGTGCGTTTCGGTTGCAGCATGAATTAAGCTCCTGCAGCCTGGGCGCCCGATGCCGGGCCGCGCTGGTTGGCGTTGGCGCGAGCGCGCGACTGGCCAGACGTCTCAAGACGCTTGTCCTGAGCCATCGGATCGTGCTCGAGGATCTCACCCTTGTAGACCCACACCTTCACACCGATAATGCCGTAGGTGGTTTCCGCTTCGGCCGTACCGTAGTCGATGTCGGCGCGCAGCGTGTGCAGCGGCACCGAACCTTCGGCATACTTCTCGGTACGGGCGATCTCTGCGCCGCCGAGACGGCCGGAGACAACCACTTTCACACCTTCAGCGCCGAGGCGCATGGCGGACTGGATCGAACGCTTCATCGCGCGGCGGAACGAAGCCCGGCGCTCAAGCTGGCGGGCGATGTCGTCGGCGATCAGCGTGGCGTCGATTTCCGGCTTGCGGATTTCAACCAGGTTCACGCGGACTTCGTCCGAGGTCATCTTCGCAAGCTCTTTGCGGAGCACTTCGATGTCCCCGCCCTTCTTGCCGATCACCAGGCCCGGACGGGCCGTGTGGATCGTGATAAGGCATTTCTTGTGCGGACGCTCGATGATGATCTTCGAGATACCGGCTTGCTTCAGCTTCTCGCGGATCGCTTTGCGGATCGCGAGGTCTTCGTGCAGCAGGCGGCCAAAGTCGGCGCTATCCGCGTACCAGCGGCTGTCCGAGGTACGGTTGATGCCGAGGCGCAGGCCAATCGGATTGACTTTCTGACCCATTATGCGGCCTCCGCAGTCTGGCTATTGTCCCGCAGGACGATCGTGAGTTGCGAGAACGGCTTCATGATCCGGGCAGCACGGCCGCGGGCGCGGGCGCGGATGCGCTTCATGACCAGGTTCTTGCCGACATGTGCTTCAGCAACCACCAGGCTGTCGATGTCGAGGCCGTGATTGTTCTCGGCGTTCGCGACAGCGGACTGAAGGAGCTTGTAGACATCCTTTGCAGGGCGCTTGGGCGAGAACTTCATCTCGTTGAGCGCGCGCTGGATCGGCATGCCACGGATCTGCTGAGCCAGAAGGTTCAGCTTCTGCGGGCTCGAGCGGTACATGCGCAGCACGGCGCGCGATTCATTCGCTGCCTGCTTTGGAGGATTCTTGGCCTTTGCCATGACTACTTCCTCTTCGCTTTCTTGTCGGCGCCGTGACCGTAATAGGTCCGCGTCGGCGCGAACTCGCCGAACTTGTGGCCGACCATCTCGTCGGTCACCGTGACCGGGATGAACTTGTTGCCATTGTGGACCTGAAAGTTCAGGCCGACGAATTGCGGCAGGATCGTCGAGCGGCGCGACCAGGTCTTGATCACAGCGCGTTTTTCCGAAGAGCGGGCGTCTTCAGCCTTCTTCAGGAGGTAGCCGTCGACGAACGGGCCTTTCCAGACAGAACGGGACATGTCTCTCGGGCTCCCTGATTAGCGTTTAGCGTTACGGCGACGGATGATGAGACGATCCGTTGCCTTGTTGTTGCGAGTTTTCGGACCGCGGGTTTTCTTACCCCACGGCGTGACCGGGTGACGGCCGCCCGAAGATTTGCCTTCACCACCACCGTGCGGGTGGTCGACCGGGTTCATGACGACGCCGCGGACGGTCGGGCGCTTGCCCAGGTGACGGTTACGGCCAGCCTTGGAGCTGACTTCGTTCATCTTGTCCGGGTTCGACACAGCGCCGATCGTGGCCAGGCAGTTGTCGAGCACCATGCGGAGCTCGCCGGAGGCCAGCTTGATCTGAGCGTAACCAGCGTCACGGCCAACCAGCTGAGCATAGGTGCCGGCGGAACGGACCATCTGCGCGCCCTTCTGGGGCTTCAGCTCGATATTGTGGATGATCGTACCAACCGGGATGGACTTCAGCGGCAGCACGTTGCCCGGCTTGATGTCAGCCGTGGCGGAGGTGATGACGGTGTCCCCTACTTCAAGGCGCTGCGGCGCGATGATGTAGGCCAGCTCGCCGTCCTCATACTTGATGAGGGCGATGAAAGCCGTGCGGTTGGGATCGTATTCGAGACGCTCGACAACAGCCGGGATGTCCCAGCGGTTACGCTTGAAATCGATCTTGCGATAAAGGCGCTTCACGCCGCCGCCCTGGTGGCGGACGGTCACGCGGCCCTGGTTGTTGCGGCCACCTTTGGAGCTGATGCCCTCGGTGAGCGCCTTGACCGGCTTGCCTTTGTGCAGACCCGTGCGGTCCACCAGCACGAGCTGGCGGCGGCCGGGAGAGGTCGGATTGAATGTCTTCAGTGCCATGAGCTTCGTCCTTCTCCCTTAGAGGCCCGTCGAAATGTCGACCGACTGGCCTTCAGCGAGCGTAACGATGGCTTTCTTCACGTCGGAACGGCGGCCTTCAAAGCCACGAAAGCGTTTCGTCTTGCCCTTCTGGGTCAGGGTGTTGACCTTCGTGACGCTCACTTTGAACAGGGCTTCGACAGCCTCTTTGATCGCTTTCTTGTCAGCGCCCGGAGCAACTTCGAAGATGATCTTGTTCTGCTCGGAAACGAGCGTCGACTTTTCGGTGATCAGCGGACGGCGGATCACGTCATAATGGTGGGGTTTCACTTCGGCCATTATTCAGCCTCCGCTTTGGCGCCATCGAAGCGGGCTTTGATACCCTCGGCGGCTTCCTTGGTGATGACGAGCGTGCGGCGGCGCAGGATGTCATAGACGTTCAGGCCGGCAACCGGCAGCACGTCGATGTTCGGGATGTTGCGCGCAGCGCGGGCGAAGTTCTCATTCACTTCCGCGCCCGAGATGATCAGAGCGTTCTCGATGCCGAGACCTTTGAACGATTCCAGCAGCGCCTTGGTCTTGGGCGAGTCGAGCTCGGCCTTGTCGAGAACCAGGATCGAGCTTTCTTTCGCTTTGGACGACAGGGCGTGCGCCAGAGCCATCTTGCGGATCTTTTTCGGCAGGTCGTGCGCATGGCTGCGAACACGCGGGCCGTGAGCTGCGCCGCCGCCAACGAAGATCGGCGCATTGCGCGAACCGTGACGGGCGCCGCCCGAGCCTTTTTGCTTGATCGACTTCTTCGTCGTGCGGTTCACTTCCGAACGCGATTTTGCCTTGTGCGTACCGGCCTGACGGCGAGCGAGCTGCCAGCGCACGGTGCGCTGCAGGATGTCGCCACGGATTTCGTCAATACCGAAAATCGCGTCGTCGAGATCAATCTTGCCGGCGGCGTCGCCAGCGAGGGTTTTAACTGCGAGTTCCATTAGCCTTCACCCCCGGCGGAGAGCTTTTCCGGAGCCTTGAAGGAACCAGCAGCAGGCGCGTTCGCCGGCAGGGCCTTCTTCACAGCATCGCGGATTTCAACGAAAGTCCCATCATGGCCCGGAACCGAACCCTTGACGAGGATAAGGCCGCGCTCGACGTCAGTGCGCACAACAACCAGGTTCTGGGTCGTGACGCGCTCATCACCAAGGTGACCGGCCATTTTCTTGTTCTTGAACACGCGGCCCGGATCCTGGCGCATACCAGTCGAACCATGCGAACGGTGCGAGATCGAGACGCCGTGCGTGGCGCGCAGACCGCCGAAGTTCCAGCGCTTCATGGCGCCGGCAAAACCTTTACCGATGGTCAGAGCCGAAACGTCAACCATCTGGCCTTCAGCGAAATGGTCGGCCTGAACGGTCGAGCCAACTTCCGGCAGATCGCCGCTGACGCGGAACTCTTTCAGTTTCGCCTTGGGCGCAACACCGGCTTTGGCGAACTGGCCGCGCTGAGCCTTGGTGGTGTTCTTCGCCTTCTTCTCGCCGGCACCCATGATCACGGCCTTGTAGCCGTCGGTGCGGGTAACTTCCCCGCCCTTCTTGGTGGTGACGGCGCGCTCGTCTTCGGTGCGCACGCCAACAACCTGGCAGCCATCGAGCGACAGAACGGTGACGGGCACATGGCGGCCGTCTTCAGCGAAGATGCGTGTCATGCCGACTTTGCGGGCAAGAACGCCGGTACGGGCAGCAGGAAGCGTCATTAGCGGGCTCCCTCGAGCTTGATCTCGATGCCGACACCCGAAGACAGGTCGAGCTTCATCAGCGCGTCCACGGTCTGGGGGGTGGGATCGACGATGTCGAGAATACGGGTGTGCGTGCGGATTTCGAACTGCTCACGCGACTTCTTGTCGATGTGGGGCGACCGGTTCACCGTGAAGCGCTCGATACGGGTCGGGAGCGGAACCGGGCCACGAACTTCAGCGCCAGTGCGCTTCGCCGTGTTCACGATTTCCTTCGCCGACATGTCGAGCGCGCGGTGATCAAAGGCCTTCAGCCTGATCCGGATATTTTGTCGTTCCATCGTTTGGTCCGTCCGCGCAAAACACTTTAACCCAAGGCGCGATGGCTCGTCAGCATCGAGCGCCCGGGTGGGGGTGTGGATTAATTGTCAGTTTCGAGGGAGCGTTCGCTGTTAAAGAAGCGCAGCCATCCCGGCGAAGTGCGGCTTCTATGCCAGAGAATCGGGTGCGTCAACAGCTGGTTTAGATGAATCTGCAGGCCAACTGACCCGGATTGACGCATCCCCTGCCCTGTCTGCGCTCAAGACCGCAAAGATGCTCTCCTCAAGCGCATTCTGCAGCAAAAAGGCCGCCCTTGCGGGGCGGCCTTCTCGATTACGGACTTGCCGGAGCGAGAAGCTTATTTCTTGATTTCGGACACGACGCCGGCGCCGACGGTGCGGCCGCCTTCGCGGATGGCGAAGCGCAGACCTTTGTCCATGGCGATCGGGCTGATCAGCTCGACGTCCATTTTCACGTTGTCGCCCGGCAGGACCATCTCTTTGTCAGCCGGCAGCTTGACGATGCCCGTCACGTCGGTGGTGCGGAAGTAGAACTGCGGACGGTAGTTGGTGAAGAACGGCGTGTGACGGCCACCCTCTTCCTTCGTCAGGATGTAGGCTTCAGCTTCGAACAGCGTGTGCGGCGTGATCGAGCCCGGCTTGCAGAGAACCTGGCCGCGCTCAACGCCTTCACGGTCAACACCGCGCAGCAGCGCGCCGATGTTGTCGCCGGCCTGGCCCTGGTCGAGCAGCTTGCGGAACATCTCGACGCCCGTGCAGGTCGTCTTCACCGTCGGGCGGATGCCGACGATCTCGATTTCCTCACCGACCTTCACGATGCCCTGCTCAACCCGGCCGGTCACAACCGTACCGCGGCCCGAGATCGAGAACACGTCTTCCACCGGCATCAGGAACGGCTTGTCCAGCGGACGCTCCGGGGTCGGGATGTACTCGTCGACAGCCTTCATCAGCTCGAGGATCGCGTTCTGGCCGATTTCGGCGTCGCGGTCTTCAACGGCGGCCAGAGCCGAA